>NZ_JBIVKH010000001.1:520697-1232051 GCF_044750685.1 Streptomyces sp. NPDC088785 | reverse complement strand
TTGATAGGCCGGATCTGGAAGCACCGTGAGGTGTGGAGGTGACCGGTACTAATAGGCCGAGGGCTTGTCCTCAGTTGCTCGCGTCCACTGTGTTGGTTCTGAAACCACGAACGACCCCATGCCATGGTCACGGTGTGGTGCGGTTGTCAGTTTCATAGTGTTTCGGTGGTCATAGCGTGAGGGAAACGCCCGGTTACATTCCGAACCCGGAAGCTAAGCCTTACAGCGCCGATGGTACTGCAGGGGGGACCCTGTGGGAGAGTAGGACGCCGCCGAACAAATTTTGAAGAAAACCCCCGTGCCAATGGCACGGGGGTTTTCTGCGTTTACGGGGCGGAATTCAGACGGGCCGCCTGACGGGTCAGATGAGTGCGCTCGGCCAGGGTCGGAGCATGCTGGGCGGCCTCCGCGTAGAGGCGGGCGGCGGTCCGGGTGTCGCCGGCGCGCTCGTGGAAGTACGCCGCCACCGCCGTGTGGCGCGGCAGGGCGGCGTCCAGCTTCGCCAGGGCCGCCAGGCCCGCGTGCGGGCCGTCGGCCTCGCCCACCGCCACCGCACGGTTGAGCCGCACGACCGGGCTGTCCGTGAGAGCGGCCAGCTCGTCGTACCACTCGACGATCTGCACCCAGTCCGTCTCCTCGGCCGTGCGGGCGTCCGCGTGCAGCGCCGCGATCGCCGCCTGGGCCTGGAACTCGCCCAGCCGGTCGAGGACCAGCGCGCCCTGGAGGATGCCGATGCCCTCCGCGATCATCGTGGTGTCCCAGAGCGCGCGGTCCTGGTCCGCCAGCGGCACCAGACCGCCGTCGGGCGTCGTCCGCGCCGGCCGCCGCGCGTGATGCAGCAGCATCAGCGCCAGCAGACCCGCCACCTCGGGATGGACGATCGCGGACGCCAGCTGACGGGTCAGGCGGATGGCCTCCGCGGCCAGGTCGACATCGCCGGAGTAGCCCTCGTTGAAGACCAGGTACAGCGTGCGCAGGACCGTCGCCACATCGCCCGGCCGGTCGAAGCGCGCGGCGGAGACCAGGCGCTTGGCGCGGCTGATGCGCTGCGCCATCGTCGCTTCCGGGACCAGATAGGCCCGCGCGATCTGCCGCGTCGTGAGACCGCCCACCGCACGCAGGGTGAGCGCCACCGCCGACGACGGGGTCAGCGCCGGATGCGCGCACAGGAAGTAGAGCTGGAGGGTGTCGTCGGTGGTGGGGGCCGGGCCCGGGGCGGGCTCCTCCTCGACGCGGTCCTCGCGGCGGCGGCGGGCCGCGTCCGCGCGGGTCGCGTCGACGAAGCGGCGCCACGCCACGGTGATCAGCCAGCCCCGGGGGTCCCGGGGCGGCTCGGTGGGCCAGACGCGGACCGCCTCCACCAGGGCGTCCTGCACCGCGTCCTCGGCCGCCGCGAAATCGGCGCCACGGCGGACGAGGACCGCCAGCACCCCGGGAGTGAGGCCGCGCAGCCGTGCCCCGTCCAGGGCGTCCGGCGCCTGCGGTGCGTCCATGAGAGGGCTACTCCGTGATGGTGGGCGGGGCGTGCAGGAACGGGCGGAGCTCCAGCCACTCGTGGATCGGCTCGCCGCCCGCGCCCGGCGCCGCCGACAGCTCCCCGGCCAGCTCGACCGCGCGCTCGTACGAGTCCACGTCGATGATCATCCAGCCGGCGATGAGGTCCTTGGTCTCCGCGAACGGGCCGTCGGTGACGGGCGGGCGGCCCTCGCCGTCGAAGCGGACCCAGCTGCCCTCCGGGGCGAGGGCCTGGGCGTCGACGAACTCGCCGGACTTCTCCAGCCGGGCCGCGAAGTCCTGCATGTACGTGATGTGGGCCGTGACCTCCTCCGGGGTCCACTGGTCCATCGGCGCGCAGTTCACCGGCTCAGGGGCGCCGCGGTAGTGCTTCAGCAGCAGGTACTTGGCCATGACGGTCTCCTCGGTCCGGGCCGGCGAACGGGCTTCGCCGGTGCCGTGCTCGTTGCGTTCATAGCAGGGTCGGAGCCGGCCGCGGGTTCTCGACATCGCTCCGGAAAATCTTTTCGGGCCGATGTCCCGTGACTCTAGAGTGCCGCCATGGACTTCGTGGTGAGAGCGGTCGAGGCCGGCGAATGGCCGGCCGTGAAAGAGCTGCGGCTGGAAGCGCTGCGCGACGAGGTGGCGTCGATCGCCTTCCTGGAGACGTACGAGCAGGCGGTCGGGCGGTCCGACGCGTTCTGGCGGGAGCGGGCCGCCGGGGCCTCGCACGGGACGGCGGCCCGGCAGTTCGTCGCGGTCGCCGACAGCGGCCGCTGGCTGGGGACCGCGGTCGCGCTCGTCGAGGAGCCCGGCACGACGGACTTCCTCGGACACCCCGTCGAGGAGCGGCAGGTGCAGATCGTGGGGGTGTACGTGCGGCCCGAGGCCCGCGGCGGGCACGTGGCCCCGGAGCTGTTCGCGGCGGCGAGCGCCTGGGCGTACGCGCAGGACGGGATCGGCCGGGTGCGGCTGCACTTCCACCAGGACAACGCGCGGGCCGAGGGCCTCTACCGGAAGATCGGCTTCGTCCGCACCGGCAGGGTCGTCCCGCTGGCGGGCGACCCCGCCAAGGTCGAGTACGAGATGGTGCTGGACCGGGCCGGGCGGTAGCGGCGTCAGCGGTACGGGCGTGCCGCGCGAGCCGTCCGCAGGGCGTGCGCCCACCAGTCCAGCTGGTCGAGCAGCACCTTCGCGGCGGCCGGGGCGCCCTCGGGGTCGTGGGCCGGGCCGCCCGCGGCGAAGTGGTCCGGGGTCACCCGGTGGAAGCTCACGCCGTCGCGGACCGTGACGCAGTGCAACTCGGCGAAGACCAGCCGCAGTTGCTCCACCGCGCGCAGGCCGCCCGACACCCCGCCGTAACTGACGAAGCCGACGGGCTTGGCCGCCCACTCCGTGTGGTGCAGGTCGATGAGGTGCTTGAGGTGGGCCGGGAAGCTGTGGTTGTACTCGGGGGTGACGATCACATAGGCGTCGGCGTCCCGGATGCGGGCGGCCAGCTCCGCCTGGGGCGGGGTGCGTTCGTGGCCCCAGGACGGGTGGACCTCCGGGAGGCTCAGGGCGGCCGTGTCGATGACGTCGAAGCGGGTGGCCGGGGCGTGGGCCGCGGCCTGGGCCGTGAACCAGTCGCCCACCGCCGGGGCGATACGGCCCTCCCGGACCGAACCGATGACGACGGCGACGCGGAGCGGGGACGAGGGCTCGGTGGGGATCGGGTCCGGGGTCGGTTCGGTGGGCATGCGGGTAACGTACCGGCTCCGCCGACTGATGTGCAACGGTCGTTGTACCTAGGTCCGGGGAGGGGGGCCGGGTACGGCCTAGGGTGGAGGTGAGCGGAGGAGCGGAGCATGGCGGAGCGGGCGGCAGGGGTGCGCGGGGGCACGGTCGAGAAGCGGCGGGCGCTGCTGCGCGGCGCGCGCACCGTGTTCGGGCGCGCGGGATACGCGCGGGCCGGCATCGACGAGATCGCCGCGGAGGCCGGGGTCTCCACCCGCACCCTGTACAACCACTTCGGCGGCAAGGAGAACCTCTTCCGGGAGACCCTGCTCGACAGTGCCGCCACCGTCACGGCCGCCCATGTCGCGCTGATCGAGCGGCACTTGGCCGACGTCACGGACATCGGGGCGGCTCTGCGCGCTCTCGCGCGGGAGTGGATGGGGCGGCGCGGCGAGCACGCCGACCACCTGCTGCTCGTGCGGCAGATCATCGCCGAGGGGCCGCATCTGCCCGCCGATGTCGTCCAGGACTGGCAGGGGACCGGGCCGCGGGCCGTGCGGGAGGCGGTGCGGGTCGCGTTCGAACGGCTGGGCGGGGAAGGGCTGCTCGCCGTCGACGCGGACAACTCCGGTGAGGCCGCCCGGTACTTCACGCTGCTCGTCGCGGGGTCCGTCACCGTCGACACGTTCTTCGGGGCCGTGCCGATGGCCCGCGCGGAGATCGACGCCCGGGTGGAGAGCGGGGTGCGGGTCTTCCTGAAGCTCTTCGCCGTCGGTGGCGTCGGCCAGTGAGGCAGGCCCTAGGGGAGCGGGAGGGGGAGGTCGGCGTCCGGCCAGCGGGTGCGGCCCTGTTCGCGGGACCGGAGCAGGGCCAGGGTCGTCATGCCCCGGTCCGCTCCGGTGGCCAGCAGCTCCGGCAGCTGGGGAAGGGGAGCCACTGCCGCGACGTCGTCGAGGACGAGCGTCATTGGTGGGTCGAGCCGGCCGGCAGGTGACCGTTCGGCCATGCGGCGGCCGTGCTCGACCACGCTTGAGGCGAGGGCCGTCAGAAGGGGCATCGCGCCGGGATGTCCCTTGGGGTCCTCGATGGATTCACCGACCACATAGAGCGTGCCCCCTTCGGCGATGAAGGAATCCAGGGTCAGCGCATCAGTTCGGTTCGGGGTGCAGGCGTCGCGGATGTGCACGGTGAAGAGGGAGGACAGCGCCCGGGCCGTCAACTCCTGTGCCATGTCGCGTCGTTCCGGGTGGGCGGTGAGGGCCGCCTCCAGTTCGCCCGCCGAGCCCGGACCGGCCTTCGGGTGGGTGCGCAGGATGCGGACGGCGTCCTGGACCTGGCTGCCCTGGGCCCAGCGGTGGACGTGGCGGAACGGTTTGCCCTCGATCGCGGCCGCGTGCAGGTAGCTGCGCAGCAGGGTGTCGGCCGTCTCGGCGAGGGCCGAGTCGAGTCTGGCCGTCGGTCTCGTCGGGGCGAGGAGGGCGGTGGCGCGGGCCGTCGCCGTCGTGCGGTCCTCGCAGCCCGCCGAGGGGTTCCAGTGCAGGCGGGCCGGGGTGTCGCACAGGTGCGTGGGGTCGTAGAGGAGGACCGGGCCGAGTTTGGCGCGGGCGTCCTTCGTCTCCAGCCAGACCGTGGGGGCCGAGGTGACGACCAGCGCCGGGCCCGCTGCCTCGCGTACGGCCTCGATGGCCAGGGGGTGGCGGTGGGCCGGGGGGCCCAGGTGGAGGGGGGTCCGGGGGGACGGGACGGGCGTGGCCAGGACGGCCGGCGGCGGGACGGGGGCCGGTGCCGGTGGAGCGGGGGTGGCCGCGAGGACGGACGTGGTGCCCTCCTCGGCCTCCGGTGCCGGTGCCGTCGGCTCGGCCTCCCGGGGGGTCGCCGCGAGGGCGTCGGGGGCGGGCTCGGCGGGGTGTGCGCGCCGGTCCGCGCGTCCCTCGCGGGGCGTGTCGTACCGGTCCTCGCGCGCCTGTCGGCGGACCGCCCGCCAGCGGGCCAGGGTGCCGGCCGCGAAGACCGTCAGGACCAGGAGGATCATCACCTGGCTGATGAGCAGGCCCCAGAACAGGCCGTAGCCCGACAGCTGGCCGGCGGGCGTGTTCGGCCAGGCGCCCGCGATGTCGTGCGGCTTGCCGATCAGGTGCCGCATCGCCAGGGGGGTGTGGGCGAACGTCACCGCGTGCGGCCACGCGCCCTTCGCGAACAGGCCGGCCAGGCCCGTCGCCGACCACACCAGGATGGTCATGCCCAGCAGGAACGCCAGGACGCCGATCAGCAGGCCGTCCGGGACGCCCCGCTCGCGCTCCCGCTGCGGGGCCCGGTCCCGCGTGTCGCGCGCCACCGTCACGCCACCGTGGACTCGGACGCGTCGCCGAGGCGCTGTTCCACGAACGCCGCCGCCCGTTCCTCCGCCTCCAGTTCGGCGGCGCGCATGGCGTCGTCGCCCTCCAGGGGGACGGCGGAGGACTCGGTCATGGCGCGGTCGGTGAAGACCAGCGGGCGTTCCGTCTCGGTGATCAGGTGCTTGACCACCTGCACGTTGCCGTTCACGTCCCACACCGCGATGCCGGGGGTCAGCGTCGGGATGATCTCCACCGCCCAGCGCGGCAGGCCGAGGACGCGGCCCGTCGAGCGGGCCTCGTCGGCCTTCTGCGCGTAGATCGTTCTGGTCGAGGCCATCTTCAGGATCGCCGCCGCCTCCTTCGCGGCCGCGCCGTCGACCACGTCCGACAGGTGGTGGACCACCGCCACGAATGACAGGCCGAGCCGGCGGCCGAACTTCAGCAGGCGCTGGAACAGCTGCGCCACGAACGGGCTGTTGATGATGTGCCACGCCTCTTCGACCAGGAAGATGCGCTTCTTGCGGTCGGGCCGGATCCAGGTGTGCTCCAGCCAGACGCCGACGATCGCCATGAGGATCGGCATCGCGATCGAGTTCCGGTCGATGTGCGAGAGGTCGAAGACGATCAGCGGCGCGTCCAGGTCGATGCCGACCGTCGTCGGGCCGTCGAACATGCCCCGCAGGTCACCGTCGACGAGCCGGTCCAGGACCAGTGCCACGTCCAAGCCCCAGGCGCGCACGTCGTCTATGGCGACGTTCATCGCCTCCGCCGACTCCGGTTCCGGGTGGCGCAGCTGCTCGACGATGTCGGTCAGGACGGGCTGGCGCTCGACGATCGTCTCGTTGACGTAGGCGTGCGCGACCTTCAGGGCGAAGCCGGAGCGCTCGTCCAGGCCGTGGCCCATCGCGACCTCGATGATCGTCCGCAGGAGCGCGAGCTGGCCCGTGGTGGTGATCGCGGGGTCGAGCGGGTTCAGCCGGATGCCCATGTCGAGGGCGGCCGTCGGGTCGAGCCGGATGGGAGTTATCCCCAGCTCCTGCGCGATCAGGTTCCATTCGCCGACGCCGTCCTCGCCCTGCGCGTCGAGGACGACGACCTGGCGGTCGCGGAACCTCAGCTGCCGCAGGACGTAGGTCTTCTCCAGCGCCGACTTGCCGTTTCCGGACTCGCCGAGGACCAGCCAGTGCGGGGCCGGAAGCTGCTGCCCGTACAACTGGAACGGGTCGTAGATGTACCCCTTGCCGGAGTACACCTCACGCCCGATGATCACGCCCGAGTCGCCGAGTCCGGGCGCGGCCGTCGGCAGATAGACCGCCTGGGCCTGCCCGGTCGACGTCCGCACGGGCAGCCGGGTCGTCTCCACCTTTCCGAACAGGAAGGCGGTGAAGGCGTCCGTGAGCATCGACAACGGATCCCGCATGAGCGTGCTCTCCCTCTACCGTCGGATGCCGGTGGCGAACGGCAAGGTGTTCACGAACGCCCGGTGGTGTTCGCGGTCGCACCACTCCAGCTTCAGGTACGACTTGCCGGCGGAGGCGCGGATGGTGCGCTTGTCGCGGGCGAGCGCGTCGGGGTTGCGGGACGAGACGGTGATGTACCCGACCAGGTTGACGCCGGCCGCGCCGCTCGCCAGGTCCTCGCCGCGCTGGTCCATGCGGCCGTGGGCGGCGACGTCGCGCGGGTCGACGGTGCGGTTCATCTTCGCGGCGCGGGACGCCTCCGCGTCGTCGTTCGTCTTCTCGGTCAGCATGCGCTCGATGGCGACCTCGGTGGGTTCCAGGTCCATGGTGACGGCGACGGTGCGGATCACGTCCGGCGTGTGGACCAGCAGCGGCGCCAGGAAGTTCACGCCCACCGGTGTCATGGGCCACTCCTTCACCCAGGCGGTGGCGTGGCACCACGGTGCCCGCGTCGACGACTCGCGCGTCTTCGCCTGGAGGTAGGTGGGCTCCATCGCGTCCAGCTCGGCGGGCCAGGCGTTGCGCTTCGTCATCGCCTGGATGTGGTCGATGGGGTGGTCCGGGTCGTACATGGAGTGCACGAGCGAGGCGAGCCGGCCCTGGCCCAGCGGCTGGCGTACGCGGATGTCGGCCTCCTGGAGCCGGGAGCAGATGTCGGTCAGCTCGCGGGCCATGACGACGGCGAGACCGGCGTCCCGGTCGACCTTCCGGCCGGACGCGGGGCGCGAGGCGCGGGCCATCGCGTTGGCCTCACCGGCCAGCTCGCGCGTGTAGTGCATGCAGGCCACCAGGTACGCGCGGTGCTGCTCGCTGCTGGTCGACACCATCGACTGCAACTGGTCGTACGACTCCTGGAGCCAGCCGGGCGCGCGCCCGTCGCCGCGGATGGAGACGTCCTTGGCGTGGGCGTCGGGGTCGGCTGGCAGGGTGCGGGCGAGCATCTGGAGGCGGGTGACGAAGCCGTCGCCGTTCGCCACGTGCTTGAGCAGGGTGCCGAAGCGGTCGACGAGGGCCTCCTGGTCCTCGGAGTCGCGCAGGCCGACGCCGGGGCCCTCGATCTCGATCGCCGCCGTCACCGTGCGCCGGTCGGCGTGCAGCAGGACGGCGATCTCGTCGGGGCCGAACGGCGCCGCGAGCCAGGTGAGCCGGCCGATGCCGGGCGGCGGGCCGATCTCGATCTCCCGGCCGTCGAGCCGGGTGCCGGCCTCGGTGGCGCGCGAGCGGTAGGCGGAGCCGCGCTTCAGCTGCCGTTTGTAGCTGCGGTTGATCTCGAACCACTTGTAGAAGGTGCGGTGCCGGTACGGGATGTAGACCGCGGCCAGGGCGAGCAGCGGGAAGCCCATGAGGAGCACGATGCGCAGGGACAGGACCGGGACGAGCAGTCCGCACATCATGCCGAGGAACGCGCCCGCGATGATCAGGAAGAGCTCTCCCGACTCGCGGTTCCTGCCGACGATCGCGTTCGGCCGCGCGCGGCCGATCAGATATGTACGGCGGGGCGTGACCGGAGGGGACACGTGGGACTGGGTCGTCAACGCCCTGCACCTCCTTGCCGATTGCCGTTGTTACTGGTGGTTCCGTTATTGCCGGTGTTGCCGGTGTTGCTCCCGCGGCTGCCGGCGTGCGGGGTGTTGGTGGGGCTCGTACGCGGCGGAGGTGCGGCGGAGGGGACAGTTCCGCCGCCGCCCCCTGCCGCGCCCTGCCGCGAGCTGTGCGCGGCCACCCCGCCGGACAGGGGGTTGGCGGGACGGGCCTGGCCGGCGCCGCCCCCGCCGCCGCCGTCCTGACGGGCGCTGTGGGTCTTGATGCCCTGGGAGACGAGGGCGGCGGGGGAGGTGAAGGCGGCGGCCGCCTTGCCCTCCGCGCCCTGCATGATCCGGTTCTTGCGGACGTTGGCCATCTCGTCGCCGAAGCCGGGGACGAAGCGGTAGATCATGCCGCTGGCGAAGATGGCGAGCAGGATGATGGCCAGGCCGGAGACGACGGCGGCGAGGGAGTCGGGTCCTTCGCCGCTGGTGGACAGGGCTCCGGCCAGGCCGAGCACGATCACGATGACCGGTTTGACGAGGATGACGGCGACCATGATGCCGACCCAGCGGCGGACGTGGCCCCACAGGTTCTTGTCGACCAGACCCGAGTAGACGACGACGCCGAGCAGGGCGCCCACGTAGAGCAGGACGGCCCGCAGGTACAGCTCCAGGTAGAGCACGCCGGCCGCGACGATGGACACCAGCGACACGACGATCAGCATGATCGGGCCGCCGCCGATGTTGTCGCCCTGCTTCAGGGCGTCGGAGAACGTGCCGAAGAACGTGTCGGTCTGATGGCCCGTCGCCTTCGCCAGGACGTCCGTGACGCCGTCCGTCGCGGAGACGACCGTGTAGAGGATCAGCGGGGTGAACGCGGAGGCCAGCACCGTCAGCCAGAGGAAGCCGACGGCCTCCGACAGGGCGGTGCCGAGGGGGACGCCGCGGACGGCGCGCTTGGCGACGGCCATCAGCCACAGGACGAGGGTCAGGATGGTCGAGGCGGCGAAGACGACGGCGTACTGCTGGAGGAACTTCTCGTTGGTGAAGTCCACCTGGGCCGTCTTCTGCACGGCTTCGCTCAGCTTGTCGACGGTCCAGGACGCGGCGTCGGCGCAGCCTTTGGCGAGGCTGGAGAGGGGGTCCAGGGGGTTGTTCGTGGTGAGGCTCGGCGCATCGCCGCCACCGCCGCCGCCGGATCCGGCCCTGCCGCGCTGGCAGTACTGCTTGGCGGGCCCCACGATGAGGTCGCAGTTGTCCTCGGGGGCCGCGACGGCCCGTGCCGAGAAGAGGACGACCGCTGTCTGTACGGCGACGGCGGTGCCGGTGAACCTGAGCGCGAGGCGCCTACCGGGCATAGGTGAACCCTCCGTACCCTTCGACTGCCTTGGCGATCTCGTCGGTCGAGGAGACCTTGTTGTCGCCGTTCACCGGGGTCGGACCGTCCTTCTGGGAGAACCCCTCGACCTTCCAGTCGCCGTCGGTCCAGCGCAGCTTGAGGGTCAGGGTGAACCAGTCGTTGGTCACCGGATTGGTCGACTTCTCACCGGCCGTGCCGAAGGCGCCGGTGCACCAGACCTCGGCGGTCGCGGCGCTGTCGGAGTAGGCGGACGTCTTGGTGCCGACCGGGACCGTGCGGGACACGTAGGTCTGGCCGGACGCCGCGTTCCCGTTGGAGTCCAGGCCGATCTTGGCCAGGAAGTCCTGCGAGTAGGCCTTGTCGAACTGGTTCTGGAGCGCGTCGACCCTGTCGGTGACGAACAGCCGCTTGATGATGGCGGACCGCTGAGCGGGCTTGAGGATGTCGGCGGAGACCAGCTGAACCGCATAGTTCGCCGCAGCCGACTGCGCCCCCTGTTCGTCATGGGCGAAGCCCGAGGGGACCGGTTTCGTGCCGGTAGGGGAGGTGGGGGAGGAGGCGGCGCCGGAGCCGGTGGAGCCGGTCCTGGCGTCGGCGGACGGGGCGTCGTCGCCGCCGCGGTTCGCGAAGGCGATCGCCGCGATGAGGAGCACCACGACACCGACCACGGTGACCAGCGACCGGGACGGGGAGCGGCCCGCTCTGCGCGCGCCCCCGTACCCGTCCGGCCCCTCCGGGAGCCGTGTGCGGGTCTGGCCCGTGCCGCCGTAGAGGTCGTCGTCCCCTTGCCGGCCGTCGAGACTCATCGCGAGCACGCCCCTTCAACCTTGTGCTGAACCGCCGCATACGCCAACGCCGCATACGACGGTAGCTGTGCTGGTTCCCGCGCGGGCGGGGTGTGGTGACTCGACATCAGGGACACGCAACCTCAGCCGGTGGGCACGACGGGACAAGTGGGACAGGGGTGTAGAAGAGGTAACCGAACACGGCCGGACCGAAACTGATGGCGCGTGAGCCGGGCTAGACGGCCATGCCGTACACGATCGTGAAGAGGGTGCCGAGTGACCCGATGATGAAGACTCCGGTCAGTCCGGCGATGATCAGGCCCTTGCCCTGCTCCGCGCTGAAGGTGTCCCGCAGCGCCGTCGCCCCGATCCGTTGTTTGGCCGCGCCCCAGATCGCGATTCCCAGGCAGAGGAGGATGGCCACGGCCATCACCACCTCGACCATCACGCGTGCCTCGTTGCCCAGGCTCCCGAACGGGCCCCAGTCGGGGGCGATCCCGCCGATGATGGTCGTGATGTCGCCTTTTTCGGCTGCCAGCAGCATGTGTAACTCACCGCCCCAAGTGGGTAGTTCTGTCGCCTCCGCCGCAGCGCAGAGGTCAGTCCCATTCTTCCTCAGAACGGAGCCCTTGCCTGCCGACTTGGCGCCATTCCTTGGCTGAGTTTTTCCGGTTCTACGTTTCCGTGGTGCGGGGGATGCCGGTGGGACGGATCCCTGTCCGAAGAAACGTACGATCACTCTGTGTATCACGTGCGATTACGTGGAGCAATGAGCGTGGGCCGGGGGGCGGGAGCGTGACGCACCACCGGTTCGCGGGCGGCGGGGCGGGGAAGGCTTCCGCGCCTACACTGTGGCCTCGGTGGATTCCCGTGCGTCGAAGGGCGGTTGACGGTGCGTAAGGCATGGATCGTCGCGGGTGCGGGGGTCGCCGGAGGGACCGGTTTCGTCACCCTGCTCGTCGTGGGGACGTACATGGTGGCCGGGAACCTCACGAACGGGGTCGGCCAGGGCGCCGTCGGGCTCGCCAAGGGCGCCGTGCCGGCCGCGTACCAGCCGCTGGTCCAGAAGTGGGGCAATCTCTGCACCGCCATCAATCCGGCGCTGCTCGCGGCCCAGCTCTACCAGGAGAGCGGCTTCAACCCGGACGCCAGGTCGCCGGCGAAGGCGTACGGCATCGCGCAGTTCATCGAGGGGACCTGGGCGGCCCACGGGGTCGACGGGGACGGGGACGGCGACCGGGACATCTGGGACCCGAACGACGCCATCCCGTCCGCCGCCTCGTACGACTGCAAGCTCGCCTCGTACGTGAAGGACGTGCCCGGCGACCAGACCAGGAACATGCTGGCCTCGTACAACGCGGGCGCCTACGCCGTCATCAAGTACAAGGGCGTGCCGCCCTACCGCGAGACGCAGAACTACGTGAAGACCATCACGACCCTGGAGCAGAGCTTCGCCCGGCCCGTCGGGCGGGTGCAGCCCTCGCAGCAGGCCGCCGCCGCCATCACCTACGCGCAGAAGAAGCTCGGCACGGAGTACCTGTGGGGCGGGAACGGCACGGCCGACCAGGGCGGGCGGTTCGACTGTTCGGGGCTGACCCGGGCCGCGTACCAGTCGGTGGGGATCGGGCTGCCGCGCGTCGCCAACGACCAGTACAACGCCGGACCGCACCCGAAGCGGGACGAGCTGCTCCCCGGTGACCTGGTCTTCTTCTCCGACGACCTCACCAACAGCCGGGCCATCCGGCACGTCGGGATCTACGTCGGGGGCGGCTACATGATCGACGCGCCGCGGACGGGCGCCGTGATCCGGTTCGACCCCGTCGACACGCCTGATTACTTCGGGGCGACGCGGGTAACGGAGGATGGCGCGAAAGCGCTGCCCAGCGCGTCGCCGGAGGTGTGACGTGGCCGGAACTCTCCGTTAATCCCAGGCTCTGAGCTGCGGGTTCGTGTCTCTCTTCGATAACGTCTGCGTGATCATTCGGTGGAGTGTGGAACGTAGTAGGTGAGGGTGTGCGTTCCTCTTCCTGAACCGATTGAAGTCCACGGGGGTGGCCGACACGGGTAGTACACGCAGATGATGAAGGGGCCGCAGAGCTATGGCTGGAGTCGAGGCACTCGCAGCGCTCGAGACTTCCGGGTCGAACCCTGACGTCACGCTGCTCTACGACATCAACGGACTGGCGGCCGACGCGCCCGGCTGGTTCGACCGCACGATGGAGTTCGTCGGCGAGTACGGGATCATGCTCGGCCTCGTCCTCCTGGTGCTCTGGACCTGGTGGGGGGCGCGCAGGCGCGACACCCTCGACGACGCCGCGTCCTCGGTCGCCGCCGTCGTCTGGGCGCCGCTGGCCGCCGCGGTCGCCGTCCTGGTCAACGTGCCGATCCGGGGCTTCGTCGAACGGCCGCGGCCGTTCCGGGACCACGACGGGCTGACCGTCCTGGTGGACGGCAAGAACGACTTCTCCTTCGTCAGCGACCACGCCACGCTCGCCATGGCCATGGGCGCGGCCCTCTTCGTGGTCCACCGCAGGCTGGGGCTCGCCGCGATCGGGCTCGCCGTCCTCGAAGGGTTCTGCCGGGTCTTCATGGGCGTGCACTACCCGACCGACGTCGTCGGCGGATTCGCCCTCGGCACGGCCGTGGCCCTGCTGCTCTCGCCGCTCGCCACGGCGCTCCTCACCTCGCTCGCGCGGGCCGTCGGACGGGCCGCACGGGTGTCGTGGCTGGTGTGGGCGCCGCGCACGGTGCCGGCCGCGCTGGAGATCCCCGGGGCCCGCGGGGCCGCCGAGGACCCCGAGGAGCGGGACCTCGCCGCCTAGGGCCGGTCCGGCGGATCGTGTCGCGGGCCCTACAGGGCCTGCGGGAAGGTGAAGAAGCCCGTCGGGTCGTACTGCTTCTTGATCTTCTTCAGGCGGGCGGCCGCGTCGCCGTAGTAGGCCGTGCGCCAGTCGGTCAGCGTCGCGTCCGTGTAGTTCTGATAGGCCGCGCCCGACGCGTAGGGCCCCATCGCCGTGTGGGCTTTTTTCAGCCAGTCGCGGGACGTCGTGCCGGACGTGCCCGCGCGCCAGCTCGCGATGTACTGCGCGAGCATCCGCGAGCGGCGGTGGACGAACGCCGTCGCCGTCGGGTCGACCCGGTTGACCGCGCCGCCCAGCGCCGTCAGGGCGACCGAACCGGAGCCCGCCGGGACCGACTCCAGCTGCCGCAGCAGCGTGCGCACGCCCGCGTCCGAGAGGTTCTTGTCGAAGAAGTCCGAGTGCGCCGCGTACGTCTCCCGCTGGAGCGCGCCGCTCGGGGCGCGGCCGGGGGTGGCGCCCGGCAGGTGGCACTGGGCGTCGGAGGAGAAGCCGGAGCAGCCCGCGTAGATCTCCATGGCCTCCTCGTAGGAGTGCCGCTTCAGGGAGACCGAGGAGGCCGGGCCGGGGCCGCCGGTGCCGTCGGCGAGCCGGTCCACGGCGTTCTGGAGTTCGGTGTACGTGCCCAGGGAGAACGCGGAGACGGAGACGGTGGGGCGGCCGCCCGACGCGTTCGCCACGTGCAGCGACGACCAGATCTCGTCCGGCTGGGAGGGGCCCCACTTCTGCCACGCCTTGAGGACCGTGGCCGCCTTCGACCAGGGCCAGGACAGGAACGCGGAGACGGCGCGCGGCGCCGGGTGGGTCGTGAACCGCAGCTCGGTGACGACGCCGAACTGGCCGTTGCCCGCGCCGCGCAGCGCCCAGAACAGGTCCTTGTTGGTGCGGGCGTCGGCGGTCAGCTCCTTGCCGTCCGCCGTGATCAGGGTGGCGCCGGTGAGGCTGTCGCAGGTCAGGCCGTAGGCCCGGGAGACGACGCCGTGGCCGCCGCCGAGCGTCAGGCCCGAGACGCCGACCGTGGGGCAGGAGCCCGCCGGGATCGTGACGCCCTTGGCGGCCAGCGCCCGGTAGACGTCGATGAGTTTGGCGCCGGCGCCGACCACCGCCCCGTCCCCCGAGGCGCGGACCGCCTTCATGCGGGACACGTCGAGGATCAGCCGGCCGTCGCCCGAGGACCAGCCCGCGTACGAGTGCCCGCCGTTGCGTATCGCCACCGGGACCCGGTGCGCGCGGGCGTAGGCCAGCGTCGTACGGACGTCGTCGGGGCCCGCGGCGTACGCGACCGCCGTCGGCCGCAGGCTGTCGAAGCGGGTGTTGTACAGCTGCCGGGCCGCCGCCCACTGCGCCTGCCCGGGGCGGACCAGGGAGCCGTCGAGGTCCTTCGCGAGCGCGTCCAGGTCCGCCGCGGCCCGCACCCCGGCGGAGGCGCTCGTCGAGCGCGGCGGGGCGGAGCGCGACCCGGCCGACGCGGTGGTCGCCGCCGGGGAGCCGCCGGACGACGAGGTGCACCCCGGCACCGCCGTCGCCGTGAGTGCCGCCGCCGACGCCGCGATGAACGTCCGCCGTTCGATGCCCATGCCCATGTCCGTCCGCCTCCCGTGGCCCCCCGGGGTACGAGACGTGCTGGGGGAGCCGTGGGTTCCCTCTACCCCGCCGGGGCGGTCAGGCGCCCTCGACGTGCTCCTGCGCGTCCGTACGGGCCCTGCTGCGGGCTCTTCTGGCGGGCCCGCGCCAGCCGCACGTACAGCGGGCGAGACAGAATCTGCCCTGTTCCGCGACCGTCGTGGCGTGGTCCGTCCGCTGCTGGTCCTGCTGTCGCCGATCCACGGCGTCACGGTAGCGGGCCCGTGTGAACGCTCCTGGGAAGCCCCCGTTCGCGTGACGGCTGCCCCTACTCGTCGTTAACCGGGGGGACAGCGGGGCCGCACGACGCACACGGACAGGCTTGGGGGTAGGCAAGCGATGGTGGTGCAGCAGGACGGGCGCTCGGCCGGCTCGGCGCATCCGCTGAGGTCGGCACGGAGAGCGGCGGCGGTCGCCGCCGCCCTGGCGGGTGTCGTGGCGGGCGCGGCGGGGTGCGGGGGCGGCGCCCGCGCGGGGGAGCGCGGGAGCGATCCGGTCGAGGCCGTGCGGGACGCCCCGGACCGGCTGGTCCGCGAGGGCGGCTCCCGGGCGCGCACGTCGATGCAGATGGCCAGCGGCGGCACCCGGGTCACCATCCGGGGCGCCGGGTCCTACGACTACCGGGCCGGGCTCGGCCGGCTCCAGGTGCGGCTGCCGCAGGACGCGGCCGGCGCCCAGGAGCACCGGCCCATCACCGAACTCCTCGCGCCCGGCGCCCTCTACATGAAGAACCGGGGCGCGGGCGTGCCCGCCGACAAGTGGGTGCGGCTCGACACGGCCTCCCTCAATGACGGCAACCTCGTCACGGGCGGGGCCACCGATCCGCTGGTCGCCGCCGAACTGCTGCGCGGCGCGCGCGGGGTGACGTACGTGGGGCGGAGCGATGTCGCCGGGGTGGCGACGCGGCACTACCGGGGGCGCGTCGATCTGGCCGCCGCCGCGAGGGCCGCGTCCGCGGGGAACCGGAAGGCGCTGGCCGCCGCGGTGAAAGGGTTCGGCAGCGCGCCGGTGCCCTTCGACGTGTATCTGGACGACGCGGGGCTGATCCGGAAGATCACGCACCGGTTCCGCTTCGCCGAGCAGCAGGCGCCGGGGCAGCCGAAGAAGGACGTGGACGTCGCGTCGACGACGCTGTTCTACGGGTTCGGGAGGCCGGCGGAGGTCGAGCTTCCGGACAAGAAGGACATCTATGCGGGGAAGGTCGCCGAGCGCTAGTGCGCCCGGCGGGTGCCGCCGGGGCGGTCCGGGGCTCGGGTGGGGGGCCGGAAATGGTTCTTCCGTGCCATGCGCCGGGCGTGCACGGCTGCCTACTCTAGGAAGCCGACTCCATGAGTCGGCAACCGCGGAAGGGGTGATGCGCGTGGCTCCGGTGGGCGGTACGGCTGTTCAGGACTACGTCGCCCTCGCCGAGATCGAGCTCTGCGGAGAGCTGATCATCGCGGCCTCCGCCGTCTCCGAGGGACGGCTCAGCGCGGACCGGATCGACGAGGTGCTGCGGGTCGCGGAGGGATCGCCCGAAGGACCGGGCGACCCGCACTGACGTGGACGGCGGCCCTCGGGCCGCCGCCCGCGCGGCGGGCTCAGGTGCGCAGCAGGCGCGCGATCGCCTTGGTGGCTTCCTCGACCTTGGCGTCGATCTCCTCGCCGCCCTTGAGTGCGGCGTCCGCCACACAGTGGCGCAGGTGCTCCTCCAGGAGCTGGAGCGCGAAGGACTGCAACGCCTTGGTGGAGGCCGAGACCTGGGTGAGTATGTCGATGCAGTAGACGTCCTCGTCGACCATCCGCTGGAGGCCGCGGATCTGGCCCTCGATGCGGCGCAGGCGCTTGAGGTGCTCGGCCTTCTGGTGGTGGTAGCCGTGGATGCCGCGGTCGTGGTCGGTCACGATCTCGGCCGTGGGCTCTGCTTGTGTCGCGTCCGTGGTCATCGTGTCCGACCTCCCGTTGCCGTCCTCATATACCCCCAGTGGGTATATGGTACTCGATTCCCCCCACCCCGTGCTGATCACTGTGCCTGATGGGCGACACTGGGGGAACGCCGGTTAGCCGTGGCCGGATGATGCGCCTAGCATCAGCCTGACCCAATCCAGAGCACCCCGAGGACCCCACGTGCGCTTTCGTCTGACCCCCAGGGAGACGAGCTTCTACGACATGTTCGCCGCGTCAGCGGACAACATCGTCACGGGCTCGAAGCTCCTGATGGAACTGCTCGGTGCGGACTCCTCCGCCCGGGCCGAGATCGCGGAGCGGATGCGGGCAGCCGAACACGCCGGTGACGACGCCACCCACGCGATCTTCCACCAGCTGAACTCCTCGTTCATCACGCCCTTCGACCGCGAGGACATCTACAACCTCGCGTCGTCCCTCGACGACATCATGGACTTCATGGAGGAGGCCGTCGACCTCGTCGTCCTCTACCAGGTCGAGGAACTGCCCAAGGGCGTCGAGCAGCAGATCGAGGTCCTGGCCCGGGCGGCCGAGCTGACCGCCGAGGCCATGCCGAATCTGCGGACCATGTCCAACCTCACCGAGTACTGGATCGAGGTCAACCGTCTGGAGAACCAGGCCGACCAGATCCACCGCAAGCTCCTGGCCACGCTCTTCAACGGCAAGTACGACGCCATCGAGGTGCTGAAGCTGAAGCAGATCGTGGATGTGCTGGAGGAAGCCGCCGACGCGTTCGAGCATGTCGCCAACACGGTGGAGACCATCGCCGTGAAGGAGTCCTGAGGCCGGCTCATGGACACCTTCTCCCTGATCGTGACGATCGGCGTCGCGCTCGGATTCACGTACACGAATGGCTTCCACGACTCTGCGAACGCCATCGCCACTTCCGTATCCACCCGTGCGCTGACGCCCCGTGCGGCGCTGGCCATGGCCGCCGTCATGAACCTCGCCGGTGCCTTCCTCGGCAGCGGTGTCGCCAAGACGGTGAGTGAGGGGATCATCGCGACCCCCGAGGGCGACAAGGGCATGGGCATTCTGTTCGCCGCCCTCGCCGGTGCCATCGTGTGGAACCTCATCACCTGGTACTTCGGGCTTCCCTCGTCGTCCTCGCACGCCCTGTTCGGTGGAATGGTGGGTGCCGCCCTCGCGGGCGGGACCACCGTCTACTGGTCCGGGGTGTGGGAGAAGATCGTCATCCCGATGTTCACCTCGCCGGTGATCGGTCTCGTCGTCGGTTATCTGGTGATGACCGCCATCATGTGGCTCTTCCGGCGCTCCAACCCGCACAAGGCCAAGCGCGGCTTCCGGATCGCGCAGACCGTCTCGGCGGCCGGCATGGCGCTCGGCCACGGCCTCCAGGACGCGCAGAAGACCATGGGCATCGTCGTCATGGCGCTGGTCATCGGCGGCCACGAGACGTTCGAGGACCCGATCCCGGTCTGGGTCAAGATCGTCTGCGCCGTGATGCTGTCGCTCGGCACCTACGCGGGCGGCTGGCGCATCATGCGCACGCTCGGCCGCAAGATCATCGAGCTGGACCCGCCGCAGGGGTTCGCCGCCGAGACGACCGGTGCCTCGATCATGTTCGGCTCGGCGTTCCTGTTCCACGCGCCGATCTCCACGACGCACGTCATCACCTCGGCGATCATGGGTGTCGGGGCGACGAAGCGGGTGAACGCGGTCCGCTGGGGTGTCGCCAAGAACATCGTCATCGGCTGGTTCATCACGATGCCGGCGGCGGCGCTGGTCGCGGCCGCGTCCTACGGGATCGTCTGGCTGGCCTTCGGCTGAGCGGCGCCCGGCGCGTGGTTCCCCGCGCCCGCGACGATCGAAGCCCCGCCCTCCTCGCGGAGGGCGGGGCTTCTCTCTTGCCTCGTGGCGGCACCGCCATGCAGCACCACGAGGGGATCGGGGGGGGCCTAGCCGAAGCGGCCCGAGATGTAGTCCTCGGTGGCCTGGACCGACGGGTTGGAGAAGATGCGCTCCGTCTCGTCGATCTCTATGAGCTTGCCGGGCTGGCCGACCGCCGCGAGGTTGAAGAACGCGGTGCGGTCGGAGACGCGGGCCGCCTGCTGCATGTTGTGCGTCACGATGACGATCGTGAAGCGCTCCTTCAGCTCGCCGATCAGGTCCTCGATGGCGAGGGTGGAGATCGGGTCGAGGGCCGAGCAGGGCTCGTCCATGAGCAGGACCTGCGGCTCGACCGCGATGGCGCGGGCGATGCACAGGCGCTGCTGCTGGCCGCCGGAGAGGCCGGAGCCGGGCTTGTTCAGGCGGTCCTTGACCTCGTTCCAGAGGTTGGCGCCCTTCAGCGACTTCTCGACGACGTCGGAGAGCTGCGACTTCTTGTACGTGCCGTTGAGCTTCAGGCCCGCCGCCACGTTGTCGAAGATCGACATGGTGGGGAAGGGGTTGGGGCGCTGGAAGACCATGCCGACCGTGCGGCGCACGGCGACCGGGTCGACCGCCGAGGCGTACAGGTCCTCGTCGTCCAGCAGGACCTTGCCCTCGACGCGGCCGCCGGGGGTGACCTCGTGCATGCGGTTGAGGGTGCGCAGGAACGTCGACTTGCCGCAGCCGGAGGGGCCGATGAAGGCCGTCACCGAGCGGGGCTCGACGGTCATGGAGATGTCTTCGATCGCCTTGTGGGATCCGTAGTAAGCGGTGAGTCCGCTGACGTCGATTCGCTTGGCCATGGGATTACGTCACTTCCGGTTCGAGTCGCTGAGGAGCTCAGTCAGCCGCGTCAGCGGCCCGTCTTCGGGGCCTTCCAGCGGGCGATGCCGCGGGCCACGAGGTTGAGGATCATGATGAAGGCGATCAGCACCAGGGCCGCCGCCCAGGCGCGGTCGTACGCCGCCTGGCTGCCGCCGCTCTTGGCGTACTGGTCGTAGATGTACAGCGGCAGGGACGCCTGCGGTCCGTCGAAGGGGTTCGCGTTGATCAGCGGGTTGCCGAACACCAGGAGGAGGACCGGGGCCGTCTCGCCCGCGATGCGGGCGACCGCCAGCATCACGCCGGTGGTGATACCGCCGATCGACGTCGGCAGGACGACCTTCAGGATCATGCGCCACTTCGGCACGCCGAGGGCGAGGGCGGCCTCGCGCAGCTCGTTCGGGACGAGCTTGAGCATCTCCTCGGTGGAGCGGACCACGACCGGGATCATCAGGATGGACAGGGCCATCGAGCCGGCGAAGCCGGAGTAGCCGAAGCCCAGGATGAGGATCCAGAAGGACAGGATGAACAGGCCCGCGACGATCGAGGGGATGCCCGTCATGACGTCGACGAAGAACGTGACGGCCTTCGCGAGCCTGCCCCGGCCGTACTCCACCAGGTAGATCGCCGTCAGCAGGCCGATCGGGACCGAGATCAGGGTGGCGAGGCCGACCTGCTCCAGGGTGCCGAGGAGGGCGTGGTAGATGCCGCCGCCCGGCTGGTAGCTGGTGACGAAGCCCATCGAGTGGGTCAGGAAGTACGGGTCGAGCACCTTCACGCCGCGCTTGACGGTCTCGTAGACCAGCGAGGCGAGCGGGATCACCGCCAGGACGAAGGAGACCCAGACGATGCTGGTCGCCACCCGGTCCTTGGCCTGGCGCCGGCCCTCGACCTTCGCGGCGATCACATAGGTGCCGAGGACGAAGACCAGGGCGGCGAGCAGCCCCCACTGGACGTGGCTGGACAGGCCGGCGCCGAGGCCGATGGCGCAGCCGACGGCGACCGAGCCGACGGCCGCGACCCAGGGGAACCAGCGGGGCAGCCGGGCGGCGCTGAGCGAGCCGGGGCCGGGGCCCTTCGCGAGCGGGGTCGTGGTGCTCATGCGTTGGCCCCCGAGTACTCCTTGCGGCGGGCGATGATCATGCGGGCCGCACCGTTCACGATGAGGGTGATGACGAACAGGACGAGGCCGGAGGCGATGAGGGCGTCGCGGCCCTGGTCGTTGGCCTCGGCGAACTTCGCGGCGATGTTCTGCGCGAAGGTGCCGCCGCCCGGGTCGAGCAGGCTGGCGTGGATCAGGAAGTCGGGGGAGAGGACCGTGGCGACGGCCATCGTCTCGCCGAGCGCGCGGCCGAGGCCGAGCATCGAGGCCGAGATCACGCCGGACCGGCCGAAGGGGATCACCGACATGCGGATGACCTCCCAGCGGGTGGCGCCGAGCGCGAGGGCCGCCTCCTGGTGCATCAGGGGGGCCTGCTTGAAGACCTCGCGGGAGACGTTCGTGATGATCGGCAGAATCATGATCGCCAGCAGGATGCCGACGGTGAGCAGGGTGCGCGGCGCGCCGCCCTGCCAGGCGAAGACGCCGGTCCAGCCGAAGTAGGCGTCGAGCCAGCCGAACAGGCCCTCCAGGTGCGGCACCAGGAAGAGGGCGCCCCACAGGCCGTAGACGATCGAGGGCACGGCGGCGAGCAGGTCGATCACGTAGGCGATGAGACCGCTCAGCCGCTTCGGTGCGTAGTGCGTGAGGAAGAGCGCGATGCCGACGGCGACCGGGACCGCGATCAGCATGGCCACGACCGAGGTGGCGACGGTGCCGAAGGCCAGCACGGCTATGCCGAAGACGGGCGGCTCGGCCGTCGCGTTCCATTCGAACGTGGTGAGGAAGTTGCCGTTGTTGTCGGGGAGGACAAGGGCGGCGCGGTAGGTCAGGAAGACCGCGATCGCGGCCATGACGACCAGGAGCAGGATGCCCGCGCCGCGGGAGAGGCCGAGGAAGATCCGGTCTCCGGGGCGGGTGGCGCCGCGGGCGGCGCGCTTGGCCTGGGCGGGGGAGGGGCGGTCGACGGGCGCCGGTGGCGCGGGGGGGTGCGTGGTGAGGTCCATGGGGTCTCCGGTCTGCGAAGTCCCGTACCCGATGGGGTGCTACGGACTTCTGGCGGCGGTGCACCGGACGGTGCGGGCCGCCCGGACTCAAGGTGAGCCGGGCGGCCCGCACGGGGGTCAGCTGATGCCGGCGACGGTCTCGCGGACCTTCGCGTTGATCTCGGCCGGGATCGGGGCGTAGCCCAGCTCGGCGAGGGCGCCCTGGCCCTGCTCGCCGGCCATGTAGGTCAGGAAGGACTTGGTGGCGGCGAGGGTGTCCGACTTGTTGCCCTTGTCGCAGACGATCTCGTAGGTGACGAGGGTGATCGGGTAGGCGCCGTCGGCCTTGGTGGCGTAGTTCAGCTCCAGGGCCAGGTCCTTGCCCGTGCCCACGACCTTGGCGTCGGCGATCGCCTTGGAGGCGTTGTCCGTCGTGGCCTTGACCGGGGTGGAGGCACCGGTGTCGATGTCGACCGTCTTCAGGCCGTCCTTGGCGTAGGACAGCTCGACGTAGGTGATCGAACCGGCGGTCTGCTTGACCTGCTGGGCGAGGCCGGAGGAGCCCTGCGCGGACTGGCCGCCCTTGGCCTGCCAGGCCTTGCCGCCCTCGTACTTCCAGTCGCTCGCGGCCGTGGCCTTGAGGTACTTGGTGAAGTTGTCCGTGGTGCCGGACTCGTCCGAGCGGTGGAACGCCTGGATCTTCGTGGCGGGGAGCTTGGCGTCGGGGTTGAGCTTCTTGATCGCCTTGTCGTTCCACGTGGTGATCTTCGAGTCGAAGATCTTGGCCAGCGTCGGGCCGTCCAGGACGAGGCTGTCGACGCCGTCCAGGTTGTAGGCGACGGCGATCGGGCCGCCGACCATCGGCAGGTCGATGCCCTGGCCGCCCTTGCAGACCTTCTTGGAGGCGGCGACCTCTTCCGGCTTGAGCGCGGAGTCGGAGCCGGCGAAGGCGACCTGGCCCTGGTTGAAGGCGGTCACACCGGCGCCGGAGCCCTCGGGCTTGTAGTTGATCTGCACGCCCGAGCAGGCCTGCGAGAACGTCTGGCGCCACGCGTCGATCGCGTTCGCCTGCGCCGAGGAGCCGTTGCCGAGGAGCTGGCCCTTGGCGTCCTTGCACTCGATGTTGTTCTTGGCGTTCGAGGACGAGCTGGGGCTGCTGCTCCCGCTGTCCGTGTCGTCCGAGCCGCACGCCGTGAGGGCCAGGGCGCCGGAGACGGCGAGAGCGCCGAGAGAGAGGGCGCGGAGCCGGTTCTTGCGCTGAAGCTTCACCTTCGGATGTTCCTTCCAGGAGCCGCCGGCCGGGTGTCTGGCACTGCGGCGGCGTGCGAAAGTCTGCGGAATTCCAGTCGAGCGGCGAGCCGTTTCCCGTCGCCGGGGGCGCACCGCGTAAGGCTGAAATTAAGCAGATCAGGTGAAGTGACCGATGGCCGTGAGTGAACGGAGGGTGAACCTAAGCAGGCGGTGTGGTTAGGTCACGGAGGGGTTACGTCACGTCATGTGCAGGGCGTCGAGGAGGGCGTCGACGAGTTCGCGGTCCCGGGGCTGCGTGAGGCGCGCGCGGGCCGCCGCGGGCGGCAGCCACAGCAGGCGGTCGACCTCCCGGTTGGGCAGGAAGACGCCGCCGGTGGCCTCCGCCGCCCAGTAGTCGACCCTCTTGGGGCGGCCGTTGGCCCGGTAGCGCAGGGTGGGCAGCGGGGCGCCCGGGGCGCAGTCGTGGCCGGTTTCCTCGCCCACCTCGCGCAGCGCGCCCGCCAGCGGCGCCTCGCCGCGCTTGAGCTTGCCCTTGGGGTGCGACCAGTCCCCGTACTTGGGGCGGTGCACCAGACAGATCTCCAGGCCCTCGTGGACCAGGGAGCGGCGCCACAGGACGCAGCCCGCGGCGAGCACGGTGTCGGGGGCGTCGGGGGCGTCGGGGCCGTTGGGGGTGTCGGGGATGCCGGGCACGGTCATGGGGTTCCCACCGTCTCTCGCTGCCATGCCTGTCCGAACGCGGTCCTGGCGGCCTCCACCTGATGGCGCTGATCGGCGTGGAGCACGCCGAGGGCGTACGCCGTCGCGGGCGCGATGCGCGGGGTGCGTGCCGCGTGCGCCGCCGCGGCCGCGGCCTCCGCGGCGTCGCGGTGCGTGTTCAGGGCGTGCGCCGCGGCGGTCAGCCGGACGGACGCCGGGTCCGGGCCGGGCAGCACCTCCTGCGCGTAGCGGTGCAGGCGCAGCAGGAGGCGTACGTGGTGCCAGGGCGCGTCCGCGTCCGGGTTGTACGGGGTGGGGGCGCGGCCCGCGGTGTGGTGCAGGGCGGCGACCGCCTCGGTGAGCCGGGACTCGGCCTCCCCGGCGAGCTTGGGCAGCGCCGCGGGGGTGCCGGCCAGCGGCACCTCGCTGGCCAGCACGGCGACCCGGTCCGCCACCGCGTGGAAGCGCGGGCTGCCCAGCGACTGGAGGGCGGCGCTGTGGGCGCGCGTCCTGGCCAGGGTCAGCTGGCGCTCCAGCAGCGCCGCCGCCTTGGCCGCGCCGAGGGCCAGGGTGCTGGCGGCGGCCGGGGCGGCGGCCGCCGCCTGCTGGGGCAGCGCGGAGCCGTTCGCCGCCGACGTCAGCCGGTGCAGGGCGTCGGCCAGCCGGGTCAGCCGGTCCGCGCAGGCGTGCTCCTGCGCCAGCGTGCCGGACAGCCACGCCAGTTCGGGGCGCAGCGCGTCCGACCACTCCGGGTCGAGCAGCGGGCGGAAGGTGTGCAGGGTGCCGCTGATCCGGCGGGCGGCGCGGCGCAGGGTGCGGGCCGCCTCGGCCGCGGGGCCGCCCGCCGCGCCGCTCTCGCCGTGCCGGCGCAGCGAGCGCAGGAACTCGGTCGCCTGCTCCCGGAGGTACGTCTCCAGGACGTCGCCGTCCTGCGGTCCGGGGTGCGGGCCGGTTCCCAGCGGCTCGCCGGACTCAAGGTGTCGCTGTGCCACGCCGGCGCCTCCGGGCGTCTATGAGCATCTCCTGTACGTTCCGCAGGGGGCGTCCGGCCGGGTCCGACGGGTCGGTCGCGTGCCGGGTCCAGTTGCCGTCCGGGCCCAGGTGCCAGGAGGCGGTGCCGTCGGACATCCCCGTTTCGAGCAGCCGGCTGAGGGCGGCGCGATGGGCCGGGTCCTCGACCCGGACCAGGGCCTCGATGCGGCGGTCGAGGTTGCGGTGCATCATGTCGGCGCTGCCTATCCACACCTCGGGCTCGCCGGCGTTGCCGAAGGCGAAGACCCGGGAGTGTTCGAGGAAGCGGCCGAGGACCGAGCGGACCCGGATGTTCTCCGACAGGCCGGCGACGCCGGGGCGCACGGCGCAGATGCCGCGCACCCACACGTCGACCGGGACGCCCGCCTGCGACGCCCGGTACAGCGCGTCGATGATGGCCTCGTCGACCATCGAGTTGACCTTGATACGGACATAGGCCGGGCGGCCCGCGCGGTGGTGCTGGACCTCCTTCTCGATCCGCGTGATCAGCCCCGTGCGCAGCGACTTGGGGGCGACGAGGAGGCGGCGGTAGGTCTCGCGGCGCGAGTAGCCGGACAGCCGGTTGAAGAGGTCGGAGAGGTCGGCCCCGACCTCCTGGTTCGCGGTGAGCAGGCCCAGGTCCTCGTAGAGGCGGGCGGTCTTGGGGTGGTAGTTGCCGGTGCCGACGTGGCTGTAGCGGACGAGCGACTCGCCCTCCTGGCGGACCACGAGGGACAGCTTGCAGTGCGTCTTGAGGCCCACCAGGCCGTAGACGACGTGGCAGCCGGCCTCCTCCAGCTTCCGCGCCCACTTGATGTTGGCCTGCTCGTCGAAGCGGGCCTTGATCTCGACCAGGACGAGGACCTGCTTGCCCGCCTCGGCCGCCTCTATCAGCGCGTCGACGATGGGGGAGTCGCCGGACGTCCGGTACAGCGTCTGCTTGATGGCGAGGACGTCCGGGTCGGCGGCGGCCTGTTCCAGGAACGCCTGGACGGAGGTGGAGAACGAGTCGTACGGGTGGTGCAGCAGCACGTCGTGGCTGCGCAGCGCGGCGAAGATGTCGGGCGCCGACGCCGACTCCACCTCGGCGAGGTCGCGGTGGGTGCCCGCGACGAACTTCGGGTACTTCAGCTCGGGGCGGTCGATGCCCGCGATGGAGAAGAGGCCGGTGAGGTCGAGCGGGCCGGGCAGCGGATAGACCTCCGCCTCGCTGACCTTCAGCTCGCGCACCAGGAGGCTGAGCACCTCCGCGTCGATGGTCTCCTCGACCTCCAGGCGCACCGGCGGGCCGAAGCGGCGCCGCATCAGCTCCTTCTCCAGGGCCTTGAGGAGGTTCTCGGCGTCGTCCTCCTCGACCTCCAGGTCCTCGTTCCGCGTGACGCGGAACATGTGGTGCTCCTCGATCGTCATGCCGGGGAACAGCTCGCCCAGGTGCCGGGGCGCGGAGATCACGTCCTCGATGGGGACGTAGCGCTGCGGGGACGCCTCCAGGAAGCGGGCCAGCAGCGGCGGGACCTTCACGCGGGCGAAGTGGCGGTGGCCGGAGACCGGGTTGCTGACCACGACCGCGAGGTTCAGGGACAGGCCCGAGATGTACGGGAAGGGGTGCGCCGGGTCCACCGCCAGGGGGGTCAGCACGGGGAAGATCTGCTGCATGAACAGCGTGTAGAGCCGGGACTGCTCCTTGTCGGTCAGCTCGTTCCAGCGCACGACGTGGATGCCCTCGTCGGCCAGGGCCGGGGCGACCTCGTCCTGGTAGCAGGCGCCGTGCCGGGCCATGAGCTCCCGGGACCTGTTCCAGATCAGTTCGAGCACCTCGCGGGGCTGGAGCCCGGAGGCCGAACGGGTGGCGACGCCCGTCGCGATGCGGCGCTTGAGGCCGGCCACCCGGACCATGAAGAACTCGTCCAGGTTCGACGCGAAGATCGCCAGGAAGTTCGCCCGCTCCAGGAGGGGCGTGGTCGGGTCCTCGGCCAGTTCGAGCACGCGTTCGTTGAACGCCAGCCAGCTGCGCTCCCGGTCCAGGAAGCGGCCCTGGGGCAGCTCGGCGCCGTCCTCGGCGGTGTACTCCTCCGCGTAGTCGTCCGGGTCCGCGTCGATGTCCGCGACGATGCCGGCGAGCTTGGCGGCCGAGCGTTCGTAGTCGCCGCTCGCCACGGGATGGGGGCGGTGCGCCGCCAGGGAGCCGACGGAGGGCTGGGGGTGCGAGGCCGAGGAGGGCTCGGACTCGGCTGCGGACTGGTCCTGGGCGGCGTTCGGCTGGCTCATGGACCCATTCTTCCGCGCGGAGACGGTCTCGGGCGCGCCGGGAAGGTCGCTGAGCGCGGGGGCCAGGCGGAGTCGGCCGGGGGCGGGCGCTTGCGGGGTGGGGGGTTCCGGCGGGGCCGAGGGGGTGTCGGGCGCGGGGGGCTGCATTCCGTGAGGGTCGCAACCGCGTCTGAATCAGTGGTTACGGCGATGTGACGTGCGGGATATGGGGGTGTGGCGCGGGGTTGTCGGGCGGGGCGCGCCGTGGGGCTCGGGGGGTCGTGCGGGGGGCCGGGTCTCCGGCGCGGGTGCGCCGGGCGCGGCCCCCGCGCCCGGCGGGCTGCCGCGCCCGGCGGGCTGCCGCGTCCGGCGGGCTGCCGCGTCCGGCGGGCTGCCGCGTCCGGCGGCCCCCCGCGCCCGGCGGGCTGCCGCGTCCGGCGGCCCCCCGCGCCCGGCGGGCTGCCGCGCCCGGCGGGCTGCCGCGCCCGGCGGGCCCCCGCGCCCGGCGGGCCGCCTCGCCCACCCCCTGCCGCCCCGGCGGCGGACCGCCCGGGACGTGCGGGGCGGGGGCGCGGGGGTGGGTCAGGGGGTGCGGTGGCGGAGGATCGCGAAGGCCGCCGCCGTGGCGGCCGCCGCGAGGAGCAGGATGCCGGCCGATTCCGTCAGCTGGAGGGGCCAGTAGTGGGACGACGGGTGGTACGTCACCGAGAAGTCCTGGAAACCGCGGGCGCAGCGCCGCAGCTGGGCCGCGCCGCCCGCGTCGACGCACGCCAGGTCGTTGGTGACGTGCTCGCCCGCGGCGGTGACCGCGTCGCGGCGGAGCACCTGGGCGCCCGCGGGCGCGGCCGGCGGGACCGGGCCGTGCTCGGTGACGGTGGGCCACAGGCTGATCCGGTAGCGCGCGCTCAGGTACCCGGTGACCAGGAACGCGGCGACCCCGGCGACCCCGCCGGCCAGCGCCTTGCGGAACAGGACGCCGCCGAGCGCGCCCGCGGCGAGGCCGAGCACGACGCGGGTGAGGGCGAGCGGCCCCGAGCCGAGGAACAGGTACTCGTCGTACCAGGGGATGCGCGGCTCCGGCCCGCTCGTCGCCACCAGGTGCAACAGGGTGACCAGCGGGATCGTCCCGGCGATGAACCAGGCCGCGGGGACGGCGAGCGTCGTCGCCAGCCAGCGCGCCGGGCTGACGGACTGCACCCAGGCCAACTGGGCCGTCCCGCGCTCCAGTTCGCGCCCCACGCAGACGACTCCCATGAAGAGCGCCGCGATGTACGGCGTCAGGTAGACGAACGCGCCGACGGAGCGCAGGAGTTGCTCGTACCGGAAGGACGGGCCGCCGATGTAGTCACAGTCCGAGGGCGCGCAGCGGGCCAGCTGGCGCACGGCCGCGTCCGCTCCCGGGCCGTGCAGCCACAGCAGCAGGCCGCAGGCGGCGAGGACCGTCGCGAGCCACAGCCACAGGGCGACCCGGTGGAGGCGCAGCGTCGTGCGCACGGGGCCGGTGAGGCGCGGGACGCGCGGGCGGCGCGCGGGCGCGGGGAGGGTCTGGGTCATGAGCCGGATCTCTTTCCGGGGCGTCGTGACGCGCGGGGCGCCGGGGAGGGCCCGGCCGTGCCGGGGAGCCGCGGGGGCAGGGCCCGGTCCGCGGGGTGGGCCGCCGGCCGCGGGAGGGCGGCGGGCCCCGCCGGCGGGTGGGCGGGGGCCGGGGACGTCATCGGGCGACCCTCCTGCGCAGGATGCCGTACGTGGCGAGCACGATCAGGGCCGTCACGGCCAGCAGCAGCCCCGTCTCGACCAGTTGGAGCGGCCAGAAGTGGGAGGGCGGGTGGCCCTCGCGGTAGTAGCCGGTGATGTGGTGCTCGGCGACGCAGGCGGCGTCGCCCACGCACATCGGGTCGGGGATGTGCGCGCCGGAGGAGGTGACCGCTCCCTCCTCGATGAGGTAGCCGGGGAACCTGAGGTAGTTCTGCTCGACCGTGCCCACCCGGGTCTCGGTGGGCCACAGGCGCGGGCGCAGCAGGGCGGCGGACATGGTCAGCGCGACCGTGAGCACCAGGCCGAGCCCGGCCCCGGTCAGCGCCCGGCGGTGCACGAACGCCATCAGCGCGCCGCAGGCGAGGCCCAGCAGGGGCAGGGCGATCGCGACGGGTCCCAGCACCTCGAAGCTGCCGGAGAACCAGCGGTTCTGCGGGAGGTCGGGCGCCGCGGCGGCGACCTGGCGGCGCAGCACCACCAGCAGCGTGGTGCCGGTGACCAGGGCCAGAGCGGGCAGCGCCAGCTTCGTGGTCAGCCAGCGGGCCGGCGGCACGGACTGGGTCCACGCCAACCGGGCGGTGCCGCTCTCCAGTTCGCGGCCGATCAGGGCGCCGCCCGCGAACACGGCGGCGGCGGCCGGCAGCATCGACAGGAAGGTGTCCACGAAGGACAGGGCGTAGTGGAACGCGCCGGCGGTGGGGCCGTCGGCGACGCACTCGTTGGCCACCGCCGGGTCGCAGGGGCCGGCGAGGCCGAGGCCGGAGGTGCCCGGTCCCCAGGCCCACAGCAGCACACCCGCGAGGAGGACGACGTACGCCGTCCACAGCCACAGGGTGCCCCGGTGCAGCCGCAGCACGGTCCAGGTCAGGCCCGAGCGGGGGGAGACGGCGACGGGGAGGGAGAGCGTGCTCACGCGGTGGCCCCCTTCGCGGGCTTCTTCGGCTGGTGGCGGCGCAGGACCAGGAAGGCCGCGACGACGAGGAGGGCGGTGAGGGCGAGCAGGATGCCCGTCTCGGTGAGCTGGCGCGGCCAGTAGTCCGGTGAGGGCAGGTAGTGCCGGTCGAAGCCGGTGACGTCGTGCGCGGCGAGGCACTTGCGGTCCATGTAGCACCCGGGGTCGGGGATCTCCGCGCCGGTGGAGGTGATCGCCTTGCTGTGGACGGGGATCTCCGGCTGCGGGTGGCCGCCCTGGAACGGCCAGGAGTTCGCGCGCAGCGCGCCGACCAGATAGGTGCCGGTCCCGGCGGCCACGACGGCGGGCAGGGTGCGGCGGACGACGAGCGCGGCGCAGACGCCCAGGGCGAGTCCGAACAGGACGTTCGCGATCGTGGCCGGGCCGATGGCGAAGTAGAGGGAGCGCGGGCCGATCCCGGCGATCAGCAGGTGGTTGTGGGACCGCCACACCAACACGTACAGGGCGACGACGAGGGTGGTGCCGACGGTGACGGCGATCGCGGGCAGCGCCAGCTTGGCGGTCAGCCAGCGGGCCGGGGTGACCGACTGGGTCCAGGCGAGGCGTGCGGTGCCCAGCTCCAGCTCGCGGGCGATCAGCGGGCCCGCCGCGAAGACGGCGACGGCGACCGCCGCGATCCGGGTGAGCGTCGCCGGGTCGTAGAAGAGGGAGTCGAAGGAGGTGCCGAGGAAGGCCAGGGCGGCGGTGCGGCCCTCCCAGGCGACGTCCTGCGCCCCCGCGTACCCGAACGCGTCGAACGCCTGCTGGGCCGTCGAGGCGCCGGGGCCCCACAGCCACAGCAGCAGGCCGGCGCTGACGGCGACATAGCCGGTCCACACCCACAGGGCGGTGCGGTGCAGGCGCAGCACGGTCCACACCAGGCCGTCGGCGCCGGGCAGGGTGCGGCGCACCGGGCGCGGGCCGGTGGCCGTGGCGGGCTCGTCCAGGGTGGTGCTCACGCCGTCACCGCCGTGCGGGGCGCGGCCGCGGTGCTCGGGGTGAGCAGCGCGGGGGCGTCGGGGGCGCGCAGGTGGGCCAGGAGCAGCTCCTCCAGGGAGGGCTGCTGCACCTCCCAGCCGTCGTCGACGGGGCCGTCCCTGCGGATCAGGGCGGTGACGCCGCGGCCCGAGGCGCGGGACTCGATGACGGTGTGGCCGGTCAGGTCGCCGCGGCCGGTGACCAGGCTGTGCGCGGCGAGCAGGTCGTCGATGCCGCCGCCGAGCCGGATCCGGCCGCCGCCGAGGAGCAGCAGGTGGTCGCAGGCGTCGGCCAGCTCGGACACGATGTGGGACGACATCAGCACGGTCGTGCCGTGCTCGGCGGCGTCCGCCATCAGGGTGCCCATCAGCTCGTGCCGGGCCAGCGGGTCCAGGTCGGCCATCGGCTCGTCGAGGAGCATCAGCTCCGGGCGCTTGCCGAGGGCGAGGGCGAGCGCGACGCGGGTGCGCTGGCCGCCGGAGAGCGCGCGGATCTTCGTGCGGGGGTCGAGCGAGCCGGCCTCGACGATCTGTGTCGCGTAGGCCGCGTCCCAGCGCTCCTGGTTCAGCTCGGCGCCCATGCGCAGGGTGTCGGCGACGGACAGCTGGGGGTGCAGGGGCTTGTCCTGGGAGAGGTGGGCGACCTTGGCGCGGAACTCGCCGGGGGCGCCGCCGAGCACGCGCAGCTCGCCGCTGCTCTGGCGCAGCAGGCCGGCCGCGATGGAGAGCAGGGTCGACTTGCCCGCGCCGTTCGGCCCGACGAGCGCGCTGATCCGGCCGGTGGGCAGCCGGAACGAGCAGTCGTCCAGGGCCGCGGCGGTCTGCCGGCCGTAGCGCTTTCCGAGGGCCGTCGCCTCGATCGCCGTACTCATGAAGTCCCCTTGGTGGTGGTGAAGTGTGTTTCCAACGCGACGGTGAACAGGGCCGCGACGTCCTCGCGGTCCATCCCCGCCTCCCTCGCCCGTCGCGTCCAGTCCTCCAGCTCGCTGCGCAGCGGCGAGTCGCCGGGGCCGGAGCCGAGGGACCTGCGCACGAAGGTGCCCAGGCCGCGGCGGGCCTCCACGAGGCCGTCGCGCTCCAGCTCGCGGTAGGCCTTGAGGACCGTGTTGGGATTGATGGCCGTGGCTTCGACGACCTCGCGGGCCGTGGGCAGCTTGTCGCCGGGTTCGAGCATGCCGAGCCGCAGTGCCTGCTCGGTCTGGTGGACGATCTGCAAGTAGGTGGCGACGCCGCTGTGGCGGTCGATGCGGAATTCGATCACTGGTCCGGCGGGCTCGGCCCGCCTGGCGGGCTCGGCCGGATCGACGGGCTCGGCCACGGGCGTACCCCCCTTTCACTAATCAAGTAGTGAAAGGGTGATGCAAGAGAGGGGGCGGCGTCAAGTGACGCCGCCCCCTGACCCGGTGACCGGGGCGTTATGACTCGGTTCGGTACATCAGATCCGTTTCGTACGTCGTGAAGCCGAGCCGCTCGTACACGCTCACCGCCGCCTTGTTGTCGGCGTCGACGTAGAGCATCGCCGTCGGCAGGCCGGCCGCCGCGAGATGGCGCAGCCCCGTCGCGGTGAGCGCCTTGCCGAGGCCGCCGCCCTGCCCCGCGGGGGCCACCCCGACCACGTACACCTCGCCCAGCCGCTCCTCGGCGTGCACCTTCGTCCAGTGGAAGCCGACCAGCTCGTCGCCCTTGAACGCGAGGAAGAAGCCGCGCGGGTCGAACCACGGCTCGCTCTTGCGGTCGTCCAGGTCGCGCTGGGTCAGGGAGCCCTGCTCGGGGTGGTGGGCGAACGCCGCCGCGTTCACCGCCAGCCACGCGGCGTCGTCCTGGCCGGGCACGAAGGTGCGGATCCGGACGCCCGCCGGGAGCACCGGCTCGGGCAGTTCCAGGTCGGTCAGCGGCCGCCGCATCTGGCGCAGCTCGCGGAACAGCGTCAGGCCGAGCACCTGCGCCAGGTGGCGTGCCGCGCCGTGCCCGCCGTGCGCCCACACCCGCAGCCGCTTGCCCGAGGCCGCGAGCAGCGCCGCGCCGAGCGCCCGCCCGTGGCCGCGCCCGCGCCGCGCCGGGTGCACCACCAGCTCGGCGGCCGGGGCCTCCACCGGGTCGGTGTCCTCCAGCTGGGCGTAGCCGGCCAGCTTCCCGTCGACGGAGAGCAGCAGATGGGTGATGCCGTCGCGCTCGCCGCGCAGATGGAGCCGCCCCTGCTCCGAGACGGCCTGCTGGCCGTCGGCGCGGGCGGCGTCGGTGAGCAGGGCGAGCACGGCGGCGGACTGCTCGGCGGAGAGGGTGGTCAGGGTGTCGATACGGCGGCCCGGGAGGGCGGGACCGGGGGTGTTCGCGGGGTCCGTGGTCATGGTCCCGAGGGTACGGCGGAGGGCTCGGGGGAGTCGGCAACCAGCTCGTAACCTGCAATCCCCTGTTGTGCTACGCGCGTTGACCCTAGGCTGCCCGGCAGTCGCAGTCTTCGTACAGCACCCAAGGGGATCCTCCATGCCCACCAGGACGAACCGGCGTCTGAGAACCGCGCTCGGCACCGTCGCCACCCTCGCCACCGCGGGCGCGCTGATGGCCGCCATGCCCGCGAGCGCGGCCCACGACCGGGGCCACGGTCACGGTCCCGGCCACGGCCGGGACAGTGGCCGCTACCAGGACGTGCAACTGCTGTCGTTCAACGACTTCCACGGGAACCTGGAGCCGCCGGCCGGCTCCTCGGGCCAGGTCACGCAGAGGCAGGCCGACGGCACGACGAAGCAGGTCGAGGCGGGCGGTGTGGAGTACCTGGCCACCTCCCTGCGCACGGCCCGCAAGAACCACCCCTACAGCGTGACGGCCGCCGCCGGTGACCTGATCGGCGCGAGCCCGCTGCTGTCCGGCCTCTTCCACGACGAGCCCACCGTCGAGGCCATGAACAAGCTCGACCTGGACGTCACCTCGGTCGGCAACCACGAGTTCGACGAGGGCGCCACCGAGCTGGCGCGGATGCAGAACGGCGGCTGTCACCCCACCGACGGCTGCTACGAGGCGGGCAAGAAGTTCAAGGGCGCCGACTACCCCTACCTCGCCGCGAACGTGACGAACGAGAAGACCGGCAAGCCGGTGCTCGCCCCCTACTGGGTGTGGAAGCACAAGGGCGTGAAGATCGGCTTCATCGGCGTCACCCTCGAAGGCACCCCGAACATCGTCTCGGCCTCGGGCGTCAAGGGCCTGAAGTTCCACGACGAGATCGAGACGGTCGACAAGTACGCGAAGATCCTCGACAAGCAGGGCGTGAAGTCGATCGTCGCCCTGATCCACGAGGGCGGCGCCCCGGCCTCGGCCGCGTACAACGACGACTGCGACTCCCCGGGCGCGGGCGCCGGCGTGTCGGGCCCGATCGTGGACATCGCCAAGGGCATCACGCCGAAGGTCGACGCCCTGGTCACCGGCCACACCCACAACGCGTACGTGTGCACGATCCCGGACCCGTCCGGCAAGCCGCGCATGGTCACCAGCGCCTCCTCGTACGGGAAGCTGTACACGGACACCACGCTGACCTACGACCGCCGCACCCGGGACATCGTCCGCACGTCGGTGAAGTCCCCGTCGTCCGCGAACCACGTGGTCACGCGCACGCAGGACAAGGCCGCCGACATGACGGCCCTCATCGGCCGGTGGAACAAGCTGGCCGCGCCCGTCGCGAACCAGCCCGTCGGCTACATATCCGGCGACATCGCGGGCCGCGGTGCCGGTACGCCGGAGGAGCCGCTCGGCGACCTGATCGCCGACGCCCAGCTCGCGCACGCCAAGTCCCTCGACCCGAAGGCGTCCCTGGCGCTGATGAACCCGGGCGGGGTGCGCTCCGACCTCGTGTACAAGGCGAGCGGCGCCGAGGGCGACGGGGTCGTCACCTACGGCGAGGCGTTCACCGTGCAGCCCTTCAGCAACACCGTGAACCTGGCGGACCTCACCGGCGCGCAGGTCGTCCAGGCGCTCCAGCAGCAGGTCAGCGGGGCGAACGAGGCGTCGCCGAAGATCCTTCAGCCGTCCGCCGGGCTCACGTACACGCTCGACATGACGAAGTCCGGCGCCGCCCGGGTCGTCGTCGACTCGATCCGGCTCGACGGCGCGCCCATCGACCCGGCCGCCACCTACCGCGTCGCGATGAACTCCTTCCTCGCGGGCGGCGGCGACGGGTTCGCGGCGCTCGGTGCCGGGACGAACCCGCTGGTCGGCGCGGACGACCTGAAGGCGTTCAACGACTACCTGACGGCCAACTCCTCCGCGGCCGACCCGATCGCCCCGCCGGCGGCGGACCGGATCACCCTCGTGAAGTGACCCCGTGGCGCCCGCGGCCGCACCCGGCCGCGGGCATACGCCGCGAGCGGCCGGGCATACGCCGCGAGCGGCCGGGCAGGCGGGTGAAAAGGATCACGACGGCGAACGCGCCGGCACCCGCCCCGGTCCCGGGGCCGCCGACCCGTCGGCGACGCCCGCCGCCCTGCCGGCGGCGGGCACGGTCCTGGTGGCGCGGCGCAGCCGGAGGCACGGGAGGCCGCTCCGGCCGGGCGCGCTACGGTGCTCGCGGAGGGCGAGGCTTGCGGGCGGGGCCGGTCCCTGTGGTGAAATCACCCGATGCGTACCCCCCACCGCATATCCAACGACCGCTTTCCGTTTGACGGTTGGCAGGAGGACTCCGTTCCCCCGGAGTCCACCGGCGCCCGCCGTCCGTACGCCAATCCGTACGACGAGCTGGGCGCCCTCGGCGGGAATCCGCTCGACGACGTGCTCCGCGAGGAGCCCGCGCACCCGGACGACGAGGACTGGTCGCCGCCCGACCACCGCGGTCGCGGCCGGCGCCGCTTCGGCAGCCTCTCCCTCGCGGTCAAGGGCCTGGTCGCGGTCCTCGTCCTCACCGCGTTCCTCGCCCTCGCCGACCGCTGGGCCGTCCTGTACGCCGAGCACCGCGCCGCCCAACAGCTCAAGAAGGAGCTGAAGCTGACGGCCGCGCCCGAGGTCGAGATCGAGGGCTTCCCCTTCCTCACCCAGCTCGCCGACCGGCGTGTGGACCAGGTGCGGGTGACCGTCCCCGACGTCGCCGCCGACCGGGTCACCCTGGCCAAGGTCCAGGCGACCGCGCAGGACGTCCGCATCCGGGGCGAGGGCTTCACCGGCATCAGCGGCGCGACCGTCGACCGGATGCGGGGCGAAGTGCTGCTCAGCTTCGCCGACATGAACCGCGAACTGGGCGCCTCCCAGGTCACCTTCACCGGACACGGCCACAACCGGGTCCTCGCGCGCGGCACGCTGCCCGTCGCCGGCCACGACCTCACGGTGCGCGCCGACGCCTCCATCCAGCGGCTGGGCGCCACCGGCGTCTCCACCGACATCGACCACATGAGCCTCGGGATCGGCGACCTCGCCACGTACCGGCCCGGCACCGACGCCGACCAGGGCCTGCACCTGACGCCGAAGTCCGTCGCCCGGCTCACCGCCGAGACCGACAAGGCGCGCAGGCTGCTGTCCATCCCGGCGATCGTGCACCGCGCCGGTGTCCCCGCGAGCGCCGTGCGGCAGGCCGAGCACAGCGACGACCGGCTGAGCGCGCTGACCGGCTCCCCGCGCTTCGTGCGCAAGGTGATGGGGATGAACCTCATCGACATCGCCGCCGACAACCCCTGGCTGCTGCGGAAGATCGGCATCGACCCGGGCCTGCTCGACGGCCTGGCCGAGCTGACCCGCCCCGAACTCGCCGACCGGCTCTCGCTCGCCTTCCAGCTGCCGAAGCTGCCGGGCGACCACGGGTACGTACGGCTGCGGGACGTGAAGGTCGAGCGGGGCGGGATCCGGGTGGACCTGTCGGGGGCGGGGCTGTCGGTCGGGAAGTAGCCCGGGAGGGCGGGGCGGGAGCGCGCCGCGACCAGTTGCAAAGAAACTGTTGCAAGTACTTCTTTGCATAGCTATCTTTGTACGCATGGACAAGCCGATGCCGCCCACTCCGTCCAAGGTCCGTGACCTCGACGCCCGATCGCTGCGCGGGCTCGCGCACCCGCTGCGCATGCGCCTCCTCGACTCCCTGCGCTACGACGGGCCGGCCACCGCCTCCCAGCTCGCCGAGAAGCTGGGCGAGTCGAGCGGCGCGACCAGCTACCACCTGCGCCAGCTCGCCGCGCACGGCTTCGTCGAGGACGTGCCGGAGCGGGGCAAGGGGCGGGAGCGCTGGTGGGGGGCGGCCTACCAGGGCCTGTCCATCGACAACGCCCTGCTCCAGGACCAGGACCCCGAGGTGCGCGGCGCCGCCGACTTCTACCTCCACGAGGTCGCCACGTCGCAGATGCGCAACCTGTCGACCTGGCTCGGCACCCGCCGCGAGTGGCCCGAGGAGTGGTCCCGGGCCGGCGACCTGAGCAGCGACACGCTGCGGCTCACGCCGGAACTCGCCGAGGAACTGGTCGAGAAGATGCACGCGCTGGTCGGCGAGTACCGCGATCTGGCCGTCACCGAGAACGACCCGCGGGCCGAGCGGGTGCGGGTCCACACGCACACGTTCCCGATCAGCAGCGACTGACCCCGTCCGCGGTCCACGCTCCTTCGCCCACCGAACGCACCGAAAGGGTTTCCCATGCATCCCGAGGTCCATCTCGCCCTGCACGACACCCGCGCCGCCGAACTCCGCGCCGACGCCGACGCGTACCGGCTGGCCGCCACCGCCGCGGAGGACGGCCGCCCGGCCGGCCTGCGCACCCGCCTCGGCTGGACCCTCGTCGAGGTCGGGCTGAAGCTGGCCGCCCCGGCGAAGAACTCGGCCCCCGCTCCCGCGTGAGCGCGGGGCCCTGTCCTCGAACTCCTGAGACTCCCAGATCTCCCAGAACTCCCAGAACTCCTAGAACTCCTAGGAGTTCTCGAAGTCCTCGAACGCGTCGGCGGGCGGGCCGGGCGGCGGGGTCGGCGCCCCGGGCAGCCGCATCGTCGCCACGGTGCCGCCGCCGTCCGCCGCGGCGAGCGTGACCTCGCCGCCGTAGCCCTCCACCGTGCGGGCCACGATCGACAGGCCGAGCCCCGACCCCGGCAGCGCGCGGGCCGTCGGGGAGCGCCAGAACCGGTCGAAGACGTGCGGCAGTTCGTCGGCCGGGATGCCGGGGCCGTGGTCCCTGACCGTCAGCACCCCGCGCATCAGGTGGACCTCGACGGTGGCGCCGGGCGGGCTGAACTTCACCGCGTTGTCCAGCAGGTTGATGATGGCGCGCTCCAGCGCCGCCGGCTCCGCCCGGACGTACCAGGGGGCCAGCTCGGCGAGGATCTTCAGCTCCGGGCCGCGCAGCCGGGCGCGCTCCAGGGCCTGGCGGGCCGTCTCGTGCAGGGAGACGACCTTCAGCGGGCCCTCGGTGCCGGTCAGTCCGGACCGCGACAGCTCTTGCAGGTCCCCGATGAGCGCGGCCAGTTCGGTCATCTGCGCCTTGACCGACGCCATCAGCGCCTTGCGGTCGTCCGGGGGGATCGCGCGGCCGGTCTCCTCGCTGCGGGTGAGCAGTTCGATGTTGGTCCGCATCGAGGTCAGCGGGGTCCGCAGTTCGTGGCCCGCGTCGGCGATGAGCTGCTGTTGCAGCTCGCGGGAGGAGGCCAGGGACGCCGCCATCGAGTTGAAGGAGGCGGACAGCCGGGCGATCTCGTCGTCGCCCTCCACCGGGATCCGGACCGTCAGATCCTCGGTGGCGGCGACGTGTTCGACCGCGTCGGTGAGCTGGTCGACGGGGCGCAGGCCGGTCCGCGCGATCCACAGCCCGGCCGCCGTGGCGCCGACGACGCCGATGCCGCCGACGGCGAGCAGCACCCAGGCGAGGGTGGCGAGGGGTTCGGTGACCTCGTCGAGGGGGCTGGCGATGGAGATCGCGGTGCCCACGACCCGGTTGTGGTCGCCGTCGACCACGGGCACCGTCAGGACCCGCATGGCGGCGCCGTTCTCGGCGTCGGTGGTGTGCAGCGCGTCGTCCGCGTCGCCGTTGGCCACCGCCACGTCGGAGGGCTGGGCGGGGATCGCGGACACCCCGCGCCAGGTGCAGGCGCCGCCGTCGGAGGAGATGACCTGGATGGTCGGCCCCGGCAGGTCCTTGGGCTGCCCGGTGAGGGCCGTGCAGTTGATCAGGCCGAACTGCTGCTGACGGCTGCTCTGGCTCAGCGAGCCGACCTGGTTGTGCAGCTCCCGGTCCATCTGCGCGTACAGCTGGGTGCGCGTGATGAACCAGCAGGTGACGGCCACCGCGGCGACGGCGGCGGCGACGGCCACGGCCACCAGCAGCGCCAGCCGCGACCTCAGCGGCAGGGCGCGCAGCCGCCGGACCAGTGTGCTCACTCGGCGCTCCCCGACCGCAGCACGTACCCCACACCCCGCACGGTGTGCACGAGCCGGGGTTCGCCGCCCGCCTCGGTCTTGCGGCGCAGGTACATCACGTACACGTCGAGGGAGTTGGACGACGGCTCGAAGTCGAAGCCCCAGACCGCCTTGAGGATCTGCTCGCGGGTGAGGACCTGGCGCGGGTGGGCCAGGAACATCTCCAGCAGGGTGAACTCGGTACGGGTCAGCTCCACCGTGCGCTCGCCGCGGGTGACCTCCCGGGTCGCCAGGTCCATCCGCAGATCGGCGAAGGACAGCGCGTCGGAGTCGGCGGCCGCGCCCGCCGCCGACGCGTAGGAGCTGCGGCGCAGCAGGGCGCGGACCCGGGCGAACAGCTCGTCGAGCTCGAAGGGCTTGACCAGGTAGTCGTCGGCGCCCGCGTCGAGCCCGGTGACCCGGTCGCCGACCGTGTCGCGGGCGGTGAGCATGAGGATCGGCGTCGTGGACCCGGTGGCGCGCAGCCGGCGGGCGGCGGTCAGGCCGTCCATGCGCGGCATCTGGATGTCGAGGACCACGAGGTCGGGCCGGTGGGCGGCCGCCTTCTCCAGGGCGTCCGCGCCGTCGACGGCGACCTCGGTGCCGTACCCCTCGAAGGCGAGGGAGCGTTGCAGTGCCTCGCGGACGGCGGGCTCGTCGTCCACGATGAGGATGCGGTGCTGGGCTTCGCGGTCGCCTTCGGCGGGGCTCATGGCGTGGGCTTCCTTAGGGGCGTGGGCGGGCACTACGACGGATTATCAGCCTCGCACGGCGGCGCGGCGCCCGCGTGCCGCCCGGCGCGGTGCCGTCGCGGGCGCCACCTCGGGGGCCCGGGCGGCCGGCGCGGAGAGCGTCGGGGCGACGGCGAGGGCGAGTCGCAGGCCGGCGGGGCCCGTGCCGGTCCCCGGGTGGCGGTGCACGGTGATGATCATGAGGTTCTCCCTGGTCGGCGCTGCCCGGCGCGGTGGTGGGCCGGGTCAGTTGTCGGAGCCCCCGGCGCGGAGCGAGTCGAGGTCGGCCTTGACGGTGTTGATCGGGATGGCGAAGCCGAGGCCGACGCTGCCCGCGCTCGACGACGAGGACGACGACTCGGAACTGGCCGAGTACATCGCGGAGTTGATGCCGATGATGTTGCCGTTCATGTCGATCAGGGCGCCGCCGGAGTTGCCGGGGTTGAGGGAGGCGTCGGTCTGGAGGGCCTTGTACGTGGTCGTGGAGGAGCCGGTGTCGCCGTTGAACTCCTGGCCGCCGAACTCGAACGGCCACTGGCCGCTGCCGCCGCCCTGCTGTTGCTGTTGCTGCTGCTGCGAGCCCTCGTCGGTGGAGACGGTGACGTCGCGGTCGAGGGCCGAGACGATGCCGCTGGTCACGGTGCCGGTCAGGCCTTCGGGGGAGCCGATGGCGACGACGTCGTCACCGACCTTGACGCCGGAGGAGTCGCCGAGCGTGGCGGCCTTGAGGCCGGAGGCGTTCTTCAGCTTGATGAGCGCCAGGTCCTTCTTGGCGTCGGTGCCGACGACCTCGGCGGTGTAGGTCTTGCCGTCGCTCGTCCGTACCTTCACGGAGGAGGCGCCGGAGATCACGTGGTTGTTGGTGAGGATCTCGCCGTCGCCGGTGAGGATCACTCCGGAGCCGGTGGAGGAGCCGCCGCTCAGCGTCGCGTTGACCTCGACGATCGAGGGGCTGACCGCCTCCGCGACACCGGAGACGGTGCCCCGCTTGGAGCTGGGCACCACCGTGGTGCTGGTCGAGGAGGACGCCGTGGTGGAGGAGCCGGTCAGCTCCTGGAAGGCGTACGCGGTGCCGCCGCCGACGGCTGCCGCCGCTATGGCCACCGCCGCGAGCAGTCCGAACGGGCCGCGCAGGCGCTTCTTCTTCGCGTGGGGCTGCGGGGGGTACGGGGGGTGGGCGGGCGGGGGCGGCCACGCGCTGTCCACCGGGGTCGTCGGGTTCTGCTGCGGGCTCTCGGAGTACGGGGACTGCTGCGGGCCCTGGGGGTACTCGCCGTCGCGGCGGAAGCTCTCGGTCATGTCTGTAAGCGTGGGCCGCGTTCATGAGAGGCGGCTGAGTGTGCCCTGAGAGTCCCGGCAGAACCCTGTTTGCCCGAAATAAAGCCGCCCGCCCCACCGCGGTGACCGCTCGCGCAGTTCCCCGCGCCCCTGGGTGGCTTTCGGGTGCCCCACCGTGGTGGCTGGTCGCGCAGTTCCCCGCGCCCCTGGGTGGTCTTTCGGGTGCGCCACCGTGGTGGCTTGGCGCGCAGTTCCCCGCGCCCCTGAGGCTCGCGCTTCGCGCGCCTCATCGGGGGCGCGCCTCTTTGATGAGATGGCGCACGAAGTGCGCATCTCAGGGGCGCGGGGAACTGCGCGAGAAGCGGCCACCGGGCCGCGGGTGGGGAACTGTGTGGGCCGGAGGTCAGGCGCAGCCGCAGGACTGGCGGACCACCAGGCGGGACGGGAACTGCTTCAGGCGTTCCCGCCGCGACCCGGCCACCCGCAGCGAATCGTCCAGCACCAGATCGACGGCGGCCCGCGCCATCGCGGGCCGGTCCGAGGCGACCGTGGTGAGCGGCGGATCGGTGAGCCCCGCCTCCTTGACGTCGTCGAACCCGGCCACGGCCAGCTCCCTCGGCACATCGATGCGCAGCTCGCGCGCGGCCCGCAGCACACCGATGGCCTGGTCGTCGGTGGAGCAGAAGATGGCCGGCGGCCGATGCGGCCCGGCGAGCAGCTCCAGCCCCACCTGGTACGCGTCGTAGCGGTTGTACGGCGCCTCGAAGAGCCGCCCCTCCGTGGACCGGCCCGCCTCGTGCATGGCGCGCCGCCAGCCCTCGACGTGGTCCGAGACCGGGTCGCCGACGGACGGGGTGTCGGCGGTGCCGCCCAGACAGGCCACATATGCGTAACCGTGTTCGAGGAGGTGCCGGGTGGCGAGCTGGGCGCCGCCGAGGTCGTCCGTCACGACGGCGACGTCGTCGATGGCCTCGGGCCGCTCGTGCAGCAGCACCACGCGGGCGTCCCACGCCTCGATCTCGGTCGCCGCCAGATCGTTCAGACCGTGGCTGACGAGGATCAGGCCGGACACCCGCATGCCGAGGAACGCGCGCAGATGGTGCACCTCGCGGTCGCCGATGTAGTCGGAGTTGCCGACCAGCACCATCTTTCCGCGCTCGGACGCCGCCTGCTCCACGGCGTGCGCCATCTCCGCGAAGAACGGCTGGCGCGAGTCCGGCACGATCATGCCTATGAGGTCGGTCCGGCGGGAGGCCATCGCCTGGGCCACCCGGTCCGGCCGGTACCCCAGCTCCTTGATGGCGGCGAGCACGCGCTCGCGCGTGGCCGGGGCGACCGGCCGGGGTCCGTTGTTGATCACGTAGGACACGACGGCGGTCGAAGTACCCGCCAGTCGCGCAACGTCGTCCCGAGTCACCTTGGCCACGCGCGGAGTCTACGCGGATGGACCACCCTCTGGGCAGGGCGTAAACCCGCTCGCTAGGAGTCGGCCGAGACCGTCTCGGCGCGCCGGGCGGCCGCCCTGTCCGCTTCGTCACGGTTCGTGGAGGAAGCGGACGTCTCGTTCTTCTCGGCCGCCTTCTCCTTGTCCGCCCGGTCCGCCCGGTCCGCCCGGTCCGCCCGGTCCGCCCGCTCGGCCTTCTCGGGCTTCTCCGGCGTGACGAACCGGTAGCCCACGTTGCGCACGGTCCCGATCAGGGACTCGTGCTCGGGGCCGAGCTTGGCGCGCAACCGGCGTACGTGGACGTCGACGGTCCGGGTGCCGCCGAAGTAGTCGTAGCCCCAGACCTCTTGGAGCAGCTGGGCGCGGGTGAAGACCCGGCCCGGGTGCTGCGCGAGGTACTTCAGGAGCTCGAACTCCTTGAAGGTGAGGTCGAGGACGCGGCCCTTGAGCTTGGCGCTGTACGTCGCCTCGTCCACCGACAGGTCGCCGTTGCGGATCTCCATGGGGGAGTCGTCGGCGACGATCTGCTGCCGGCCCATCGCGAGCCGCAGCCGGGCCTCGACCTCGGCCGGTCCCGCCGTGTCCAGCAGGACGTCGTCGATGCCCCAGTCGGCGGTGACGGCGGCGAGGCCGCCCTCCGTCACGACCAGGACCAGCGGACAGCCGGGCCCGGTGGAGCGGAGCAGCTGACAGAGGCTGCGGACCTGCGGGAGGTCGCGCCGCCCGTCGATCAGGATCACGTCGGCCCCGGGGGTGTCGACGAGGGCGGGGCCCTCCGCCGGCGCCACGCGCACGTTGTGCAGAAGAAGGCCGAGGGCGGGAAGCACCTCCGTCGACGGCTGAAGGGCGTTCGTCAGGAGCAGCAATGAACTCATCGCGCCCCACCTGCCTGGGTCGTCATACGTTCGTGCACGGTTCGCTCGCCCATAACGTCTGGTTCCTCCTCGGTCCCTGCGAGGACGTTTGCGGCACTGCTTCGTGTTGCTCGTACTGCTGTTCTCTGCGTGTGTTCTCTGCGTGCGCGGCCGTGTTCGCGGGCCCGCGCCCCGGGCCCCGCGCCGTCGGGCGCGAGTCGTATACAACGCGCCTGAAAGCACAAAAGGACCCGGGGGCTGCACTGCCCGAGTCCTTCGCCCAGCAGAATAGCCCACATGAGTACGGGTCCGGCAGGTGAAAAACGTGGATCTTCTGTGCGGCCGATCACTGAACGAGCGCGGCGCGTGATGCTGCGGACACAGGACGGGGTCGCGATCGACGCGGCCTACACGCCCGGATCCGGGCCCGCGGACCGGCCCGTGATCGTGCTGGCGCACGGGTTCACCGGCGATCTGGAGCGGCCCCACGTGCGGCGCGCCGCGGAGGTCTTCGCGCAGGGTGCGGCCGTGGTCACGTTCACGTTCCGCGGCCACGGACGCTCGGGCGGGCGCTCCACGGTCGGCGACCGGGAGGTGCTGGATCTCGCGGCGGCCGTCGCCTGGGCGCGGTCCCTCGGGCACGAGCGGGTCGTGACGGTCGGATTTTCGATGGGTGGCTCCGTGGTGCTGCGGCACGCCGCGTCGCACAGAGGGCGCACGGAAGCGCGCACCGACGCGGTCGTCGCCGTGAGTGCCCCGGCCCGCTGGTTCTACCGGGGGACCGCCCCGATGCGGCGGCTGCACTGGGTCGTCACGCGGCGCGCCGGACGGGTGGTGGGCCGTGTCGGCCTGCGCACCCGCATCCACCCCCACGACTGGGACCCGGTCCCGCTCTCCCCGGTCGAGTCGGTGCCGCTGATCGCGCCGACGCCGCTGCTCGTGGTGCACGGCGACCGCGACCCGTACTTCCCCCTCGACCACCCCCGGATGCTCGCCGAGGCCGCCGCGGGCGGCGCCGACCTCTGGCTGGAGGAGGGCATGGGGCACGCCGAGCACGCGGCGAGCGACGCGCTGCTCGCGCGGATCGGGGAGTGGGCCCGCACGGCGGGTACCGCACAATAGGACGCCGGTCGGAGAACCGGACCGTGGAACCGTGGAGAGGAGCGCCCTGTGGCCATCGGCACCCTTCGTTACTGGGCGGCGGCCAAGTCGGCCGCCGGCGTGGCCGAGGAACCGTACGACGCCGACGACCTGGGCGCGGCCCTGGCCGCGGCCCGTGAGCGGCACCCGGGAGAGCTGGTCCGGGTCCTCCAGCGCTGCTCGTTCCTCGTCGACGGCGACCCCGTCGGGACGCGCGTCCATGAGACGGTACGGCTGGCCGAGGGCGGCACGGTCGAGGTGCTCCCGCCGTTCGCAGGAGGGTGACACCGATGAGCAACAACGAGCAGTACCCGTACGACCACCAGCATCAGCAGCACCAGCAGCACCAGCAGTACGAGTACGACCAGCAGCAACAACAACAGCAACAGCAGCAGCAACAACAGCAGTACGGGCACGGTTCGCAGGGACAGTTCGCGCAGCAGTCGTACGAGGGCGAGCCCACCCAGTACTGGCAGGCGCAGACCTGGGACACCCAGGTCCAGCCCGCACCGGTGCAGCACTACCAGCAGCAGCCGTACCAGCAGCAACAGCAGCAGCAACAACAGCAGCAGTCGTATGTGCCGCCGCAGCAGCAGGAGTACGGCTACGGCCACGGTGAGCAGCAGGCCCAGCCGCTGCCCCCGCAGCAGGAGTGGCCGCAGGAGCCGGCGCAGCAGGTCCCCGCTCCGGCGCCCGAGCCCGCGCCCGCACCGGCAGCCGGGCCCGCGGCGGCCGACGGGCCCGGCTACGGCCCGGCCACCGTCACCGGGAACCCCCGGGTCACCGACGCCCAGCGGGCCCGCGCCGAGGGCCGTTCGCCGATCATCGAGCCGGGTATCCAGCCCGCCGGGCTGACCGCGCTGCTCGGGCTGCTCCTCGCGGGCGGCGCCGCCGTCGACGCGTACGCGCTGCTCGTCCCGCTGGTGCTGCTCCAGGCGGTCACGGCCGCCGGCTGGTTCCGGCTCAACGGCATGTGGCCCGCCCGGCAGGGCATCGCCCTCGCCTTCCTGGGCGGCGTCGTCGCGGACGTCGCCCTGCTCGTGGCGGGCCGCGAGCACGGGCCCGCCGCGATCCTCGGCACGCTCGGCGTCTGGGTGCTGCTCACGCTGGTGCTGCAACTGCGCTCGCACGCCTCGCCGGACGAGCGGATGTACGGGCTGATGGCGACCGTCGTCTCGGCGGCGCTCGCGATCGCGGCGGCCGGGCACCTGGCGGCCGACCCCGACGCGGTGACGGTGGGCGCCATCGCCGTGGCCGTCGCCGTCCTGGCCCGCGCGCTGCCGCTGCCGACGCCGGTGTCCGTCGTGGTCGCGCTGCTGGCCGGCGCCGGGGCGGGGATCGCCGCGGGCGGCCTGACCGGCATCGGCTCGGGCGGGGCGCTGCTCGGCGCCGGGGCCGCGGCCGCCGCGCTGATCGGGCACCGCGTCGCCTCGTACGACTACCCGTCGCGGTTCGTCCACATGACGGCGGGCGTCGCCCTGCCGCTCGCCGCCGCCGCGCCGGTCGTGTACGTGCTGGGCCGGGCGATCGGCTGACCGGCGCGCCGCTTTGGGCCGGGAAGGCCGCGGTCGACAACTTCGTGACAACCGGGCCGGCCCGGCCCGCGGCCCCCCGCCCCCGCGTACCCTCCGGACCATGCGCGCACTGCGAATACTGCTGATCCTCGTCGTGATCCTGGGCGGCCTCTTCGTGATCGCCGACCGGGTCGCGGTCCACATCGCCGAGGGCGAGGCCGCCGACCGGATCCGCGAGAGCGAGGGCCTCGCGAGCACGCCGTCCGTGTCGATCGGCGGCTTCCCGTTCCTGACCCAGGTCGCCGACGGCACCCTGGACGACGTCGAGGTCGGCATCGACGACTACGAGGCGAAGAACGCCGACGGCAGCATCCGCATCGCGGACATGGACGCGCACATGCACGGCGTGAAGTTCGCCGGCGACTACAGCTCGGCGACCGCCGCCTCCGCCACCGGCACGGCGACCGTCTCCTACGCCGAACTCCGCAAGGCCGTCCGCAGGGCGGGCCCCGCCCGGGTCGGCCCCGGCATCAGCGCGCAGATCGACGGGCTCGCGTACGCGGGCGACCACAAGATCAGGCTGACGATCGCCTTCCAGACCCCCCTGGGCACCCTGCGCCCCACCGTGACCAGCGCCGTCGGGGTCACCGACGGAAAGCTCACCGCCCGCGCCGACAGCCTGCCGAAGGTCGGCTCGTTCGACCTCGGCGAGTCCACGCTGCGCGGGGTCACCGACTTCCGGCAGGCGATCGACAACCTGCCCGCGGGGATCGAGCTGGACAAGGTCGAGGCGGGCGAGGACGGCGTCGAGATCTCGGTGACGGGTTCGGATCTGCGCCTCGTCGGGTAGGCCACAGCGCGGGGCCGTCCCGCGCCGCCGCCGTCCGAAGGCCGAGACGGCCGCGTCCGTACCGCAGCGGTCCGCGGGCGCCGGCGGGGCACCGGCGCGTCCCGGGACCGGCCGCGGCGGCTCCGTGGGACCATCGATCTCACATTCCGGTCGATCCCGTCTCATTATTCGACACGTCGGTGACACGGCCGCCGGTGCGTCCTTACGATCGGTGTCATGAAGCGACAGGCGGATCTCACGAAGCGGCGGGCAGTAGACCTGTGCCGCGTCGCCGCCATGCTCTGTCGCACCGCCTGAGCGGGGCGGTCGGCCACCGGGCCGCATTCCCGATTCCCGCTTTCCGGGCCCCTTGAGACGCGACACACGACTCGGGGTCACCGTGCGCATCCGCACCCATTCGTTCCGCATGCCTGCCGAAACTGCCCCGGAGGAAACAGCATGAGCCGCAGCGACGTCCTGGTCGACGCCGACTGGGTCGAGGCCAACCTCGACAACGACAGCGTGGCGATCGTCGAGGTGGACGAAGACACGTCCGCGTACGACAAGAACCACATCAAGAACGCCATCCGCATCGACTGGACCAAGGACCTCCAGGACCCGGTCCGCCGTGACTTCATCGACCAGGCCGGTTTCGAGGAGCTGCTGTCGAAGAAGGGCATCGGCAACGACACGACCGTCGTGCTCTACGGCGGCAACAACAACTGGTTCGCCTCGTACGCGTACTGGTACTTCAAGCTCTACGGCCACCAGGACGTCAAGCTCCTCGACGGCGGCCGCAAGAAGTGGGAGCTGGACTCCCGCGACCTGGTCGACGGCTCGCAGGTCCCCAACCGGCCGGCCACGCAGTACAAGGCCAAGCCGCAGGACACCTCGATCCGCGCCTTCCGCGACGACGTCGTGAACGCGATCGGCAGCCAGAACCTGGTCGACGTGCGCTCGCCCGACGAGTTCTCCGGCAAGCTGCTCGCCCCGGCGCACCTCCCGCAGGAGCAGTCGCAGCGTCCGGGCCACGTCCCGTCCGCCCGCAACATCCCGTGGTCGAAGAACGCCAACGACGACGGCACCTTCAAGTCGGACGACGACCTGAAGGCGCTGTACGCCGAGGAGCAGGTCGACCTGGCCAAGGACTCCATCGCCTACTGCCGCATCGGTGAGCGCTCCGCGCTCACCTGGTTCGTGCTGCACGAGCTGCTCGGCGTCGAGAACGTCAAGAACTACGACGGTTCGTGGACCGAGTACGGCTCCCTCGTCGGCGTGCCGATCGAGCTCGGCGCCAACAAGTAACCACCAGCAATCCGACAACCGACCTCTCGTATCTAGGAGTTCAGCATGTGTGGAGCGAAGGCCGGCGGCCCCGACGCCTCGACGATCAAGCCCGGTGAGACCACCATCCAGGGTCAGGTCACCCGCGACGGCGAGCCGGTGACGGGCTACGTCCGTCTGCTCGACTCGACCGGTGAGTTCACCGCCGAGGTCCCGACCTCGGCCACGGGCCAGTTCCGCTTCTACGCGGCCGAGGGCACCTGGACCGTGCGCGCGCTGGTCCCGGGCGGCACGGCGGACCGCACGGTCGTCGCCAGCACGGGCGGGCTCGCGGAGGTCGCGATCGCGGTCTGAGCGAGGCGGCGAGCGACGGCCGGAGGGCCGCATCCCAGGGGGTTGGACGCCACTGGACGGGATGCGGCCCTCCGGCTTGCCCGGAGTCGTCGGTCCGGGCTTACGCTGAAGACATGTACGCGCGGCGGAAGCACGCCTACTTCGCCATGATGGGCGTCTGCATCGCTCTCTTCGTCCTGGCGTGGGGCGTCGTGCGCCTCTGGTCCGTCCCCGCCGCCGTGATCATGTGCGTCGTCGCCATGGTCATCCCGCCCTTCGCCGCCATCGTCGCCAACCGGCGCGGGCCCGACGACCGGTGGTGGGACGACCCCGGCGGCGCACCGCCCGCCGACACCTCCCGCCGTCCCTCCGGCGATCCGACGTCCGACGAGTGGTGGGACGAGCTGGACGGGAAGAAACGCCCGCGCTGACGGCCTTCGCCCGGACCGTCCCGCCCCGGTGATCGTTTCGTGATCAACCGCCGGGCAACCCTCCCCCGCCGCTGTGGGTCTCCTGTGCGCGCGGTGAACGGAATCCGCGCTTCGAGTTCCGTGGGGGGACCCGTTGAGTGACGAACGAACATCAGAACCGGGGAGCACACCGCGGCCACCCGAAGAGGCGCCCCGGCGCGGCCGCGGCCGCACCCCGGCCCTGATCGGCGCGGCCGCCCTGCTCGGCGCCGTCGCCGGGCTGTGCACCGGGTACGTCGTGCAGGCGGGCCGGGCCCCCGACCCGCTGCCGCCGCTCGCCCAGCAGAAGATCGCCCAGGACAGGGACGGCAAGGCCCCCGAGGCCCTGCCGGCGGCCCGGGACCGGCGGGTCAGGACCGACGGCGACCTGCGCGCGCTGCTGGTGGCGCGCCCCTCGGGCACCCAGAAGGCGCCCCGCTCCCCGCAGGGCTGGGTCGACCAGTACGGCGTCGCGACGGACTTCGAGGATCCGGCCACCGCGTTCCGCAGCCTGTCCTCCGACGGCTTCCGGCGGGCCGTGTCCGTCTCCTGGCAGCGCGGCGCGTCCACGACCATGGTCGGCCTCGTCCAGTACCGCGAGACCGAACAGATCGCCACCCAGGACTACGTCGTCGTGCAGAACGGCTACGCCACCGACGCCGCCGGCAACGACGGCGAGCCGATTCCCGGCAGCGCCGAGGGCCGCGTCTACGTCTACGACCGGCCCGAGACCGAGGCCGGCTACCTGCCGCTGTACAAGGCCCACTCGCTGGCGTCCCGCGGCGACGTGGTGATGGAGATCTGGATGTTCGACACCAGACCGATCCCGAAGAAGTCCGCGATGGATCTCGCCGAGCGGCAGTTGGAGCGCCTGTGAGCGACCACTCTCCGCGGCCCGAGGCCCCTGCGGCGGAGCCGCAGCCGGAGCCGCAGCCGCAATCCGAGCAGCAGCCGGAGCAGCCGCAGCCGCGCCGCCGGTCCGCCCTCGCCGTCACCGTCGCCGCTGTCGTCGTGCTCGCCGTGGCGGGCGGCGCCGGATTCACCGTGCTGAAGGTGAACGACGCCGACCGCACTGTCCGCGCCCAGGTGTGGGGCGAGCCCGAGCAGGGCAAGCAGCGCGCGGGCGCCTCCTCCGGCGCGGACCTGATGACGCGGCTGCTGCCGGTGCCCGAGGGCTACACCCCCGGGCCGGACATCGACGAGTTCGGCAACGAGAAGGTGATCACCGGCAGGGAGGCCACGGCCCGCTTCAAGAAGAGCGCCGACAACCTGCCCTCCAGCCAGCGCGAGGCCCAGCACCGGGCCATCGACAAGCTGAAGGTGAAGGGCCTGGCGGTGCGCAGCTACGCCGCGGACTCCGGCGACCTCGTCGTCGAGACGCAGCTCGCCGAGATCCAGAACCGGCAGGCGGGGCGGGGCATCAAGGAGTTCCGGTCCGGGTTCCTGCGGGCCCTCGGCGTCTTCGGCAAGGGCCCGAAGATCAAGGGGCACCGCAACGCGGACTGCTTCCGCGCGCCCCGCGACAAGAAGACCGGGCTCGACCTGCTGACGTGCAGCGCCTACCAGGACGACCTCCTGGTCGCCTTCACCGCGTACGGCCCGGCCGCCATCGACGGCAAGGCCGTCGCCGAGCTCCTGGCCCAGCAGCTCGACCACATCGCGTCACGGGGTGAGCTCATATGACGTCCCAGTCCACGGACCGGCCGATCGACGGCGGGCAGGAGCGGCCCGGGGCCCGGTTCCCGGCCCCGCCGTCGCACCCGCCGACCGTCCCGCCCGCACCCGCACCCGCACCCGAGAACGCGCCCGCGCCCGTACCCGCGCCCGAATCCGTGCCCGCCGCCGTCAAAAAGGACCGGCGCGTGCTGCGGGCCGCCCTGCGCTGGACCGCCGCCGTCGCCGTGTTCGCGGCCGTCGGCGCCGCGGTCGCGTACGGGGTCACCGAGCGGGACCGCGGCGACCTGCCGGGCCTCGCGACGAAGGGCGACGGGCGCTGGGACTACCCGGAGATCGTCCGGCCGCCGCTGCCGAAGGGCGCTCCGGCCGCGTTCGCCGAGGGCAACGCGCGCGAGGAGCACTTCGCCGACCTGCGCGCCCTGCTCCTGCCCGCGCCCGAGGGGGCCCGGGCGGACCGGGCGCTGGCCGGCGAGGACGGCTGGCTGCCCACGGCCACGTACCTGAAGACGTACCGCCGGGACGCGCGGGGCGACCTCGCGCAGGCGCTGAAGGACGGCGGGCTGCGGCACATCGCGGCGCGCGGCTGGAGCATGCCCGACGGCACGCACACCAGCATCTACCTGCTGCGCTTCAACACCAGCGCGTTCGCCCGCGAGTACCGCCGGCAGGTGAACGACAACCTGGCGACCGTGGTCGGGGCCCCGAAGACCGACCAGGACTACTCGCTCGGCGGCAGCGCCTACGCGGTGTCCCACACCCACCTGTACGTCTACGGCGAGCAGAAGCCGTACGGGAAGGAGCGGGTCCGGTACGGCTACGTCGAGGCCGGTGACGTGCTGGCCCTGGTGGTCCAGTCGGACGACGGGCACGGCACCGCCGTCCCCTTCCGGCAGACCCTCGCGCTCCAGAACCAGCTGCTCGGCTGACCTCACCGAGTGCGCCGGGCCCCACCCGACTACAGTGGGGCCCGGCTCTGTTTCCGCATACGTTCCGTTCACCGAGGAGCACCCCGTGCTTGAGGCTTTCTTCTCCGCTCTGCTCGTTCTGGTCTGCGTCGGCGTCCTCGCCTTCGCCGGTCTGACCGTGAAGAAGCTGTACCAGGGCCAGCGCTGACCTACCCGACCTGATTGAGCACTCCATGATCCAGATCCCGTCGGACCTGCACCCCGACCTCGTCCCCCTCGCGTTCCTCCTGGGCAACTGGGCGGGCGCGGGCGTCACCGACTTCCCGGGCGCCGAGAAGGCCAACTTCGGCCAGGAGGTCTCCTTCACCCACGACGGGCGGGACTTCCTGGAGTACCACTCGCACACCTGGATCCTCGACGCCGAGGGCGCCAAGGTGAAGCCGCTGGAGTCGGAGTCCGGCTTCTGGCGCGTCGGCAGGGACCGCAAGGTCGAGGTCGTCATGGTCCGCGACGACGGCGTCGTCGAGGTCTGGTACGGCGAGCTGGCGGACAAGAAGCCGCAGATCGACCTCGCGACGGACGCGGTCGCCCGCACCGCGGCCTCCGGCCCCTACAGCGGCGGCAAGCGGCTGTACGGCTACGTGAAGAGCGACCTGATGTGGGTCGGCGAGAAGCAGACCCCCGAGGTTCCGCTGCGGCCCTACATGTCGGCCCAGCTGAAGAAGGTCGTCTCCCCGGAAGAGGTCGCCGAGATGGCCCGCAACCTCCCGGACATGCCGGACGACGGCATCGCCTTCTTCAAGTAGTCGGCGCTTTTTTCAACTGGTCCTAGACTCGTGGGTGTGGTGAGCACCGACTGGAAGAGCGACCTGAGGCAGCGCGGCTACCGACTGACGCCGCAGCGCCAGCTTGTCCTGGAAGCCGTGGACACCCTGGAGCACGCGACCCCCGACGACATCCTGGGCGAAGTGCGCAGGACGGCGTCGGGGATCAACATCTCGACGGTCTACCGGACCCTGGAGCTCCTGGAGGAGCTCGGGCTCGTCAGCCACGCGCATCTGGGGCACGGCGCACCCACGTACCACCTCGCCGACCGGCACCACCACCTCCATCTGGTGTGCCGGGACTGCACGGACGTGATCGAGGCGGACGTCGACGTGGCCCGCGAGTTCACCGACAAGCTGCGCGCCGAGTTCGGCTTCGACACCGACCTGAAGCACTTCGCGATCTTCGGCCGGTGCGAGAGCTGCACCAAGGACAGGGCGCAGGCGCAGGAATAAGCGCGTCCGTCCACTCGTCGTAGTGTGTGTGACCATGCAGCGACATTCTTCGACCAGCCCCCTGCTGACCCTGCCCGGCGCCGTCCCCGCCGAGGGCGTGGACGAAGGCGTCGCCGCGCACTACGGCGACCTGTTCCGCGAGCAGCGCTCCCTCGCCGACGGATCCGGCGTCGTCGACCTCTCGCACCGCGGGGTCGTCGCCGTCACCGGGGACGACCGGCTGAGCTGGCTGCACCTGCTGCTCACCCAGCACGTCAGCGACCTGCCCGCCGGCCGGGCCACGGAAGCGCTGGTCCTCTCCGCCAACGGACACATCGAGCACGCCCTGTACCTGGTGGACGACGGCGCGACGACCTGGGTGCACGTGGAGCCCGGCACGCAGGAGGCGCTGCTCGCGTACCTGGAGTCCATGAAGTTCTTCTACCGGGTCGAAGTCGCCGACCGGACCGCCGAGTTCGCGGTCGTGCACCTGCCGGCCGGGTCCATCGCCCCGGTGCCCGACGGGGTCGCCGTGCGCGAGACGGCGCACGGCCGCGACCTGTTCCTGCCGCGCGCCGACCTGGAGTCCTACGCGGCCGCGCACGGGCCCGCCGTCGGCCTGCTGGCGTACGAGGCGCTGCGCGTCGAGCAGCACCGCCCGCGCCTCGGCTTCGAGACCGACCACCGCACCATCCCGCACGAGCTGGGCTGGATCGGCAGCGCGGTGCACCTCCAGAAGGGCTGCTACCGCGGGCAGGAGACCGTCGCCCGGGTGCAGAACCTCGGCAAGCCGCCGCGCCGGCTCGTCTTCCTGCACCTCGACGGCAGCGAGGTGCACCTGCCCGGGCACGGCGCCGAGGTGCGGCTGGCCGCCGACGGCCCCGAGGGCCGCAAGATCGGCTTCGTCACCACGTCCGTACGCCACCACGAGCTGGGCCCCATCGCGCTCGCGCTGGTGAAGCGGAACGTGCCGGCCGACGCCGCGCTGCTCGCCGAGACCACGGCGGCGGCCCAGGAAGTCGTCGTCGAACCCTGACGGCCGGGCCCGCTCGCCCGGGCCGGTGCCGCGCCGCGTCCTAGATCTCGACCAGGACCGTGAAGGGGCCGTCGTTCGTCAGCGACACCCGCATCTGCGCCCCGAACCGGCCCGTCGCCACCGTCGCGCCGAGCGCCCGCAGCTGGGCCACCACCTCGTCGACCAGCGGTTCGGCGACGTCGCCGGGCGCCGCCGCGTTCCAGGTGGGGCGGCGCCCCTTGCGGGCGTCGCCGTAGAGCGTGAACTGGCTGATCACCAGCAGCGGGGCGTCGATGTCGCTGCACGACCGCTCCTCGGCCAGCATCCGCACCGACCAGAGCTTGCGGGCCATCCGGGCCGCGTCCTGCGGGGTGTCGTCGTGGGTCACCCCGACCAGGACGCACAACCCCTCGCCCTCGATCGCGCCCACGGTCTCGCCGTCCACGACGACGCTCGCGCCGTCCACCCGCTGTACCACTGCTCGCATACGGCCATCATGCCGTGCCCGCCACCGAGGGCATCCGAACCCCCCATCCGGGGCCGATATGGGGCACTCGTACCCTAAGTGGCCACAGGGAGTGGCACGATGCTCACACGTGGTGCGCCGGAGGCGCGCGGCGGCAGTCCGGTCGAGGGGACGGTAAGCACACCATGGATTCCCATGCCATGAGTCACACAACGAGTACGGGCCCGCCCGGGGAGCCCGACACCGTGTCGCTGACCCATGTGGCGCGGCCGCCGGTGCAGCGCACGGGCAGCCCCGAACTGCCACCCGTTCCCGAGGCCGACCTGACCACGCTGCGGCTGCCCGAACTGCGCGCGCTGCGCCGGGACGCGCAGCAGAACGAGGCGGACCTGAGCTACGTGCGGCGGCTGCTCCAGGGCCGCATCGACATCCTGCGGGCCGAGCTGGGCCGCCGTCGCGACCCGGAGGGGCCGGTCGTGGACCGGCTCTCCGAGATCCTGCGCGACCAGCCCACGCGGTACCGCTCGTCGGCCCGCCACGTCACGCTCGGCACCCCGCGCAGCGAGGAGTTCCGGCGGCTCGCCGCCGACATGCTCTCCGAGGTGGCGCTGTCGGACCTGGGCGCCCGGACCGACGGCGAGCTGCACGCCGGGATGGGGCGGCTGGTCCGCTACGAACAGCAGGTGTCCCGCAGGCGGCAGCAGTTGCAGCGCACCGCCGACGATTGCAGCGCCGAGATCGCCCGCCGGTACCGGGAGGGCGAGGCGCAGGTCGACGACCTGCTCGGGGGATGACCGCGTCGGCGGATGCCGGGTCACCGCCCGTGGCGGCGTGAGGGCGGCGGCGGCGGAGCGGGCGGGCGCCGCGACGCTGGTCGCGGCCCTGTCTCCGTGCGGCGCGACGCCCTTGGTGCTCCGCGGTGGTCCGAGGCCGGGGCCCGCGGTGTCCAGCCGGAAGACCGACCGGGCTCCCGGCTCCCCTCCGGAAGGGAGCCCGGTCAGCCGCTCTGGGCCAGCAGCATGACGAGGGCGACCGCCCCGATGCCGCTGATCATGGTGTTCTTGGCCTTGAGGCCGACGGACAGCAGGATGAAGGCGATGATGCCCACGGGCCCGTACTTCCACTGGATGAGCTGCTCGAATCCGATGGCCAGCGCGGCGACGACGATGGCGAAGACCGGCATGTCCCTACCCCCTTAGGTGGGAGTGGTGACCAACTCTGCTGCCAAAGCGGTGGCGTAGACCAACCTCTGTGGTCGACGCCAACCCCCGTGGTTGTCCGACCATGTCGTCCAAGTTGGTCACCAACTCAATGGTAGTTATCTCCGCTCCACCGCGACTTATAACCATCCTTCCTTCAACTCCCTTGAGATGGCGTGAAGTTGTACCGTTGAACCGTGAGCTTGGAGCATGCCGCCGTCAATGGACGGCCCGTGCCGCCGCGGGCGCAGTGGACGTACCGCGAGGTGGCGGACGAGCTGCGGGCCAGAATCCGCTCGGGGTCGCTGCGCCCGGGCCAACGGATGCCGACGCAGGCGCAGTTGGCCGACGACTTCGGCGTGGAGCGCACGGCGGTGCGCCAGGCGCTGCGCATTCTCCAGTCCGAGCACCTGCTGGCCAATGTCTCGAAGGGCAGCCCGGCCACCGTCGCGGAGGACACCCGGTCCGCGTTCCGCGGGCCCGGCGCACCCCCGCAGCCGACGATGGCCGGGCTCGGCCCGCGGGTCGCCGCCGCCTTCCGGCAGCAGGACGTGGAGATCGACGCCCTGTGCCTGACGTCGGTGTCCCTCACCCTCGCGGTGAACGAGTCGCTGCGGCAGATCCACGCGGGCAGCATGAAACCGGCCAAGGTCCGGGTCCGGGTGCTGATGCCCAGCCGGGACATCGACCTGGCGTTCCCGGCCCCGGCCGCCGACCTGGAGGCCGAGCAGGAGGCGGCCCTGGGCGGGCGGCTGCAACGGCACTGGCTGGCGCACCGCAACGCCCAGGGCCAGGTGCTCAGGCACAACCTGATGGCCCTGCGCGCGACGCACGGCACGGAGGTGCGCGTCGAGTTCCGCGCCCTGCCGTTCACGCCACCGGTCAAGCTCTACCTGCTCAACGGCAACGAGGCGCTCTTCGCCTACTACACACTGAGCAGGCGGGGTGAACAGCTCGACCGCGAGCGGGTCGACGTGTACGACGCGACGGGCGTCCAGCAGATGCTCTTCGCGTTCGAGCAGGGGGCGGGGCCGCGCGACACCACCTTCGTCGAGCAGTCCCACCTGTGGTTCAACAGCATCTGGAACACGATCAGCACGGACCTCACACTGATCGATCCGTGATCCGTGATCCGTGATCCCCGATTGCTGATCCCCGGCCCGGGACCGGGGGCCGGGGGAGCGCGGGGCTAGTGGAGTGCGGGGCCGGCCACCATGATCGCGAGCAGGACGCCACCGATGGAGCTACAGGTGGCGTTCCTCGCCTTGACGCCCACGGCCAGCAGGAGCAGACCGGCGATGCCGGCGGGGCCGTAGTGCCACTGGACGAGCTGCTCGAAGGTGATCACGAAGACGGCGGAGAGGAGGCTCAGGAACGGCATGACGGTTCCTCCTGCATCGGCTTCGGCACGTGCTGGGGCGGGTTGGCCGAGTGCGCGCCATCTGTAACCATCCGGTGCCAAGTTGGCCACCAACCCAAAATTGTTGTCCCCAACTTGCGATGCTGAAAAACAGGTCATCGACAACTCCCGCCAAGTGGAGGGGAGTTGTACCATTTGGTTGTGACCCGGGAGAGCGGGACGGACATGGCGGACACGATGGGCGTCACTCTGAACGGAAACAGGAAGCGCGGAGCCCAGGAGATCGCCGACGATCTGCGCCGCCGCATCAAGGCCGGCGAGCTGCGGGCGGGGGACCGGCTGCCCACGCAGGCGGTGCTGGCCGAGGAGTTCGACGTGGAGCGCGGCACGGTCCGCCAGGCCCTCCAGCTCCTGGAGGTCGACGGCCTGTTGAGCAGCCGGAGCAAGGGCAGCCCGCCGCGCATCGCCTCCGCCGCGACCGCCCCCGACGGGCCGCAGCCCACGATGGTCGCCCTCGCCCCGCGCCTGGTCGAGGCGTTCCAGGCGCCCGAGGTGCGCATCGACGCCGTGTGCATGACCTCCGAGACCCTGATGCTGGCCCTCGGGGAACCGCTGCGGCTGATCCACGAGGGCCGGATGCGCCCGAGCTCCGTCGACGTCCGCATCCTGCTGCCCGGGCGCGACATCGACCTCGCCTTCCCGGTGCCGGTCCCGGACCCCGGCGACGGCACCGACCGCGCCGACGACGTGGCGGTCCACCAGCGCTGGCTGGCCCAGCGCAACGCCCAGGGCCAGGTGCTGCGCCACAACCTCCGCTCGCTGCGCACCTCGCACGGCATCGACGTCCGGGTGACCTTCCGCGCCCTGCCGTTCACGCCCCCCGTCAAGCTCTACCTCCTCAACCACGAGGAGGCCCTGCTGTCCTACTACATGGTCACCAGGCGGGAGGAGGAGATCGACAGCGGCACCAAGCTGGAGATGTACGCGGCGACCGGCACCCAGGCCCTGCTGTTCTCCTTCGAGAAGCGCGCGGGCCACCGGGACCTGGCCTTCGTGGAGGAGTCGCAGAAATGGTTCGACGCGCTCTGGGCAACCATCACGTCGGACCTGACACTCTCCTAGTGACTTCTGATCTGGGGAAGACCGAGCCGGTGGCCGACGCGACAGAATCCCGCGCGGAACTGATCGCCCTGGTGCGGGGAGCGCGGCACGTGCTCTTCGACTTCGACGGGCCGATCTGCCGGCTGTTCGCGGGCCGGCCGGCCCGGAACATCGCGCGCCAGCAGGTGAGCTGGCTGGAGAGGCAGGGGCTCGGCCACGCGCTGACGGACGCGGAGCGCCGGGACCCGGACCCGCACAACGCCCTGCGCAGCCTGGGACAGCAGCGGCCCGCCAGCGACCTGGTCGCGGAGATGGAGAAACGTCTCACGGAGGAGGAGCTGCGCGCCGTCGCCACCGCCTGGCCCACCCCGTTCGCGGACCCGCTGATCCGCACCTGGTCCGCGATGGGCGTCCGGCTGGCCATCGCCACCAACAACTCGCCCGAGGTGGCCCGGCTCTACCTGGAGGGGCGCGGCATCTCCGCCTGCTTCGAACCGCACCTCTACGGGCGCACGCAGGACCTGACCCTCCTCAAGCCCGACCCGTACTGCCTGAACCGCGCGCTGAACGCCCTGGGCGCCTCCCCCGCCACCGCCCTGATGATCGGGGACACCGCCTCGGACCTGCTCGCGGCCCGGGCCGCCGGCGTCGCGTTCCTCGGCTACGCGCGCAACGAAACGAAGCGGGGGGAGCTGGAGGGGGCCGGCGCCGCTCACGTGGTCGGCTCACTCGGAGAGGTGCTGACCATTCTGCTGGAGCGGTGCTGAGCTGCGCGTCCGTCGCACCGGCCGACAAGTCGGTGGAGTTGGCTGCCAACTGGCGTAGAGTTGAAAGGACTTGGTGCAGCGGGGGGTCGGTACTGCGGAGGTGATCGTGTCGTGGTGAACGGCCAGAGGGGACCGTCCCCGCGGACCACTTCCGAGGACATCGCCGACGTACTGCGCGGGCGCATCAGGACCGGCGCGCTCGGGGCCGGCGACCGGCTGCCCACGCAGGCGGCGCTCGCCGAGGAGTTCGGTGTGGAGCGGGGCGCGGTGCGCGGCGCGCTGCAACTGCTGCGGGCGGACGGCCTGCTGACCAATGTGAGCAAGGGCAGTCCGCCGCAGGTGGCCGAGCGGGCCACGACGGTCCTGCCCAGCGGCTCCCGGTCGGCGCGCAGCATCCTCGGCCCGCGGCTGGTCGCCGCCTTCCAGGAGCCGGACGTGCGGCTCGACGCGGTGTGTCTGACGGCGGAGACCCTGATGGTGTCGCTGGGCGAGCCGCTGCGGCAGGTCTTCGAGGGGGTGAGCCGGCCCCGCTCGGTCCATGTGCGCGTCCTGCTCCCGGCGAGCGACCAGCGCCTGGACTATCCCGCGCCGGAGAAGGGGTGGGGCCATGACGACGAGCTCGACGCGGCCCTCCAGCGGCGCAACCGCAATCAGCTCGACGCGCAGCAGCGGGTCCTGGAGCAGAACTTCACGCTGCTGCGCCGGGTGGGCGGGATCGACGTCCGGGCGGAGTTCCGCCGGCTGATGGGCACGCCCATCCGGAAGGTCTACCTGCTCAATCGGCAGGAGGCCCTCATCGGGCACTACATCCCGCAGCGGATCATGCGGGAGGTCGACGACTACGACAACGGCGTTCCGGTGCCGCTGTGCGACGTGCAGGGGTTCGAGACCCCGATGTTCGTCTTCGGCCGGGGCGGCGGCGCCGCGGAGGCGGCCTTCGCGGAGGCCGAGCAGCAGATGTTCGACGGGCTCTGGGAGAACGTGGCGCGGGACTCCGCTCAGGCGTGAGCGCACGCCAGGAGCGCCAGGACCGCGGCGAGGCCCTCCCAGGAGACGGACCGGCCCGCTCCCGGACGCCGGAAGGACACGCGGCAGGCCGGCAGCAGCACGCCCGGGAGGCCGTTCCGGAGCACCTGGCGCACTGAGGGCGCGGAGCCGGGCACGGGACCGGAACCGTTCGGCCGTCGAACGCGGATCTCGGAAGAGTGGCTTTCCCCCGTCGGCGCCGGTCGTTTGCGGCGTACGCCGTGTGCGGCCCTCCGCGGATCGATAGCGTGAGGCGCTTTCCGTCCGCCTTTCCCCGTGGCCATCGCAGGAGACGCCGGTGCCCGCCTCTTCCCCCGCGCATCCGGCCAAGGGTGCGTCGCTGGACGACACCCAATGGGCTGCGCTCATGGACTACGCGCGGAACAAGGGGGCGGTGATGGAGGGCCATCACAACACCAATCGCGTGGTGGACCTGCCGTCCGCCATGGCCGGCTGGTTCGGCGGCGGCCTCGGGGCGCCCGCGCTGGTGACCGTGCGGACCAGGAAGCCGGACGCGCTGCCCGTGGTGATCCGGATGTGGCAGGACGAGGGGCCGGTGCTGGACGCGGTCGGACCGGTGCTGGAGAACGTGCCGCGCTGCCTCGCCCGCCGGGGCGGCGTCGCGGTCCACGACTACGTGCAGGGGGTGCCGCTGTCGCTGACCTGCCCGACCGGCGAGTACCTGGAGCAGGGAATGGTGCGGGCCCTGGCCGGCGAGCTCGCGCGCATGACGCGGGTCCGGGTGGAGGAGCTCCCGCCGCTGCCGCCGCAGTGGGCCGGGCTGAGCCGCGGGCCCGGGCGGAGCGAAGTGTTCCTCAAGTCGCTCGCGCGGGCCGCGGACCGGCAGGTGCGACAGCCCAACTGGGCCGTGTTCAGTGGACTGTTCGCCTCCCTCGGCGTCACCGACCGGGCCCTGGTCCGGTTCGCGGAGCGGGTGCCCGACCTCCACCGCCGCCCCTTCAGCCTGCTCCACGGCGATCTGCACCGCGACAACGTGATCGTCGCGTTCGACCAGCCGAAACGTCCCTTGATCTGTGTGGACTGGGAACTGGCGATGTACGGCGACCCGCTGCACGACCTCGCGACGCATCTGGTGCGGATGCGCTATCCGGCCAAGCAGTGGGACGAGGTCGTCGAGGCGTGGTGCCGGGCGATGGAGGAGGAGGGGCAGGAGGCCGCGACGGAGGGGGTCGGCGACGACCTCGGCCGCTACGTCGACTTCGAGCGCGCGCAGTCCGTGTATCCGGACGTGATGCGGGCGGTGTCCGCGCTCAGCTCCTCGTTCAGCCCCGGCGACCTGGAGCTGGCCGCGCTGGAGGTGCACCGCGCCCTGGAGGCGGCCGAGAAGCCGCTGGGACTGCGCGGCCTGCCCAAGGCGGGCACGATCGAGCAGATGATCCTGCGCTGGTGCAAGGGCCGCGGAGCGCGGTTCCTGTCGAAGGAGCCGGGCGTGCGCTGGGCCTGGGAGCGGGACGCGCGGGTTGCGCTCCGGCCCGACTTCGGCGAGGAGGAGGTGGAGGAGGCGCTGTGGGCGGAGGCGCTGGCCTCCGCACGGCAGGTGTTCAAGGGGGCGACGCACCTGAGCACCGTGGTGAACGTGGCCGGCAGGGACGTCGTCGTGCGCCGCAAGCTGGGGACCGTGACCCTGCGGGAGCCCCGCTTCCTCAAGGAGCACGAGGTGCTGGGGGCGATCGAGGCGGCCGGTGTGGCGGTGCGGGCGCCGCGCGTGCTGGCGCTGGGCAGGAGCGAGCGGGGCGACACCTTCACCCTGCACACCTTCGAGGGCCGCATCGACCCCGGCCACCGGGCCGACCATCCCGAGCAGGGGCTGCTGCCGGGCGAGGCGGACGACCTCGTGGACCAGCTGGACGCCCTGTCGCGGGTCGACACCCGCCCCCTCGACCAGCACCGGGGCAGCGGGAGCTTCTACCGCTGGCTCTGCCAGACGCTCGTCATGATGGTGCGGGACCTGCCGGCCGACTCCGCGCGGGTGGCGAGCAAGCTGGGGCTGCCGGGGGCGCGGTGGCTGAAGATGGCGCTGGCGCCGTACGACGTGACACCACGGGGAAAGGTCCTGCTGCACGGCGATCTCAACCCGTGGAACCTGGTGCGCCTGGGGGAGCGGGGCGAGGGGCATCGGCTGGCGCTGATCGACTGGGAGATGGCCCTGGTCGGCGATCCGCTCTACGACCTGGTCCGGCACATGCACCTGTCCCCTACCAGGCGGGAGATCCGGGACCGCATGCTCCGGCGCTGGTCCCGGCGGCTGCCGCCCCTCCACACCAAGGGCTGGGAGCGGGACCAGGAGACGTACCGGCGGCTCGAGGTGGTCCGTTCGGCCTACGTCGACCTGGACCGGCTGGTCACGGGCGAGGGCCTGGACGCGCCCAACGTCCGCCGGGCCGTCGGCTCGTACGCCAACACCCTGCGCCACGCCCTCCACTACCTGGGATTGGAGAAGGCCGCGCAGGCGTCCCTCGCCAATCCCTACCTTGTGCTCGCCCTGCCGCGCGCCGACCACGAGGACGGGGGCTCGGCCAGGCCGCTGGCGGGGATCTGAGCACCGACGCGGCCCCCGCCAGGGGGAGACGCGGATGCGGAACGACACGGACGGGGCGCGACAGGGCGGGTTCGGGGCCGTGCTGCGCCGGTTCAAGGACCGCTTCGAGCCGGCGATCGTGCGCACGCTGCCCGCCGTCGTCCACGTCACGGGCCTGCTCGCCCAGTTCGTCAGGCCGCTCGGCGACGCCCTGGAGGGCAGCGCCTGCCTGGGCGGCGCCCTGCTCGGCCTGGTCGGGTACGTGCTGGCGGACACCTCGGGCCCCACCCGCCGTGTCGTCCTCCGCGTCATGGTGCCGGACTTCTCCCGGCTCGGGCGGATGGACGTGAGCTGCGCGTACCGCGTCCATCACGGGCCCCCGCTGCACAGGCCGGCCGGGAACCACGGCACCCGGGACGAGGCCGCCGCCGCCTGGGGGAGGGCGGCGGGGCCCGTACCCTCCTCCCCATGACCACCCCACCCCCGCCCGCCTCCCTGCGCGAGCTGAAGAAGCTGCGCACGCGCCAGACGCTGTCCGAGACCGCCATCCGGCTCTTTCTGGAGCGGGGGTACGACCAGGTGTCCGTGGCGGAGGTGGCCGCCGCCGCCGAGGTGTCGAAGCCGACGCTGTTCCGGTACTTCGCGGCCAAGGAGGACCTGGTCCTGCACCGGTTCGCCGACCACGAGGACGAGGCGGCCCGGGTCGTGGCCGGGCGGCCGGCGGGGGAGAGCGCGCTGGCGGCGCTGCGGCGGAACTTCCTGGCCGGGCTGGAGCGGCGGGACCCCGTGACCGGGCTCTGCGACCACCCGGCGGTCCTCGCCTACCAGCGGCTGCTGTACGGGACGCCGGCACTCGTCGCACGGCTGTACGGGTATCAGGAGCGCTCCGAGAAGGCGCTGGCGCGGGCGCTGGGCGGGCCGGAGTTCGAGGCGCGGCTCGCGGCCGGGCAGATCGTCGCGGTGCAGCGCGTGCTCGCCGAGGAGAACGGGCGGCGGATCGCGGCGGGGGAGCGGGCCGACGCGGTCGAGGCGGACGCGGTGCGCGCGGCCGAGCTGGGGTTCGGGCAGCTGGCGCGGGGGCTGCGGTCGGCGGCCACCGCACATGAGCCTCGGTAAAATAATTAACCCGGTAACATTTCTCGGGTATCCTGGGCGGCATGCGCGATGACCCCCTCGACCGCGTGCTCGCCGCCGAGCGCCGCTTCCACGACACCTGCCGGGCCGCCCTCACCGCCATGGTCGAGGGCGCCGACGAGCAGGTCGTCATCGGGGAGAACGCGTCCGCGTCCGGCGCCGACGCCGAAGTGCTCGGCTATCAACTGCGCAGCCGTGCCAAGGAGATGAAGGAGCTGCCGCCGGCGCCGCTGTTCTTCGGGCGGCTCGACTTCGGGGAGCGGGGGGAGCACGCGCGGCAGAGCTATCACGTGGGCCGGCTGCGGGTCAGCGAGGATCTCGCCGCGCCGCCGCTCGTCGTCGACTGGCGGGCACCGGTGTCCCGGGCCTTCTACCAGGCCGGCGTCGGCGATCCACAGGGTGTGGAGGTGCGGCGCCGGTTCGGCTGGGCGCCGGGGAGCGTCGGGGACTCGGCCGATCTGACGAGCCTGGAGGACGAGCGGATCGGGGCCGGGGAGGAGGGCTCCGGGAGCCGCATCCTCGCCGGGGAGATCGAGCGGCCGCGCGTCGGCCCGATGCGGGACATCGCCGCGACCATCCAGCCCGAGCAGGACGACCTGGTGCGGGAGGCGCTGACCGCGTCCGTGTGCGTGCAGGGCGCCCCCGGCACCGGCAAGACCGCCGTGGGGCTGCACCGGGCCGCGTACCTCCTCTACACGTTCCCGCAGCGCGTCCAGCGCGGCGGACTGCTGGTCGTGGGGCCCAACCGGACCTTCCTCTCCTACATCTCCGCCGTGCTGCCCGCCCTCGGCGAGAGCGGGGTGCGGCAGTCGACCGTGGAGGACCTGGTGGGCTCGCCTGCGCTGACCGTGCGGGGCGCGGACGACGAGGCCGCCGCCGTCGTCAAGCACGACGTCCGCATGGCCGGGGTGCTGCGGCGGGCGCTGTACGCGCGGGTGTCGGCGGCCGGGATCGCCGACGGCCTCGCCGTCCCCGATCCGCGCGTCTCCCACCGCTGGCGGGTGCCCGCCGAGGTGCTGGTGCGCATCGTGGAGGACGTGCGCGCCGAGGCGCCGCCGTACGCGGTCGGGCGCGAGCGGGTGCGCAGCCGGGTCGTGCGGTACGTCCGGGAGCGCGCCGAGCGCCGGGCCGTCGAGGTCGACCGCGCCTGGACGCAGCGGATCGAACGCGCGCGGCCGGTGGGCGCCTTCGTGGACGCCGTCTGGCCCCGGGTGCGGGCCGAGGAGGTCGTGCACGGACTGCTCTCGGACGCCGAGGCGCTGGCGCGGGCCGCGGACGGGGTGCTCGACGCGGAGGAGCAGCGGGCCGTGCTGTGGGCGCGGGCGCCGCGCTCGTACAGGTCGGCCCGCTGGTCCGCCGCCGATCTCGTGCTCGTCGACGAGGTCGCCGGGCTGCTCGCGCACCCCGAGGGGTTCGGGCACATCGTCGTCGACGAGGCGCAGGACCTGTCCCCGATGCAGGCCCGGGTCATCGCGCGGCGGGCCGCCTTCGGTTCGCTCACCGTGCTGGGGGACCTGGCGCAGGGCACCGCGCCCTGGGCCGCCCGCAGCTGGGACGGGCTGCTGGCGCATCTCGGGCGGCCGGAGGCGCCGGTGGTGCCGCTGACCGTCGGGTTCCGGGTGCCCGCGGCCGTCGTCGCGCTGGCCAACCGGGTGCTGGAGCGGATCGACGTGGAGGTGCCCGCGGCGCGGTCGCTGCGCGGGGACGGCGAGTTGCGGGTGCGTCGGGTGGACGACGTGGTGGGCGGGGTGGTCGCCGCCGTGCGCCGGGCGCTCGGGTTCGCGGGATCGATCGGGGTGATCGCCGCCGAGGGGGACGCGGGGCGGGTGCGGGACGGGCTCGTCGCCGCCGGGGTGGTGGTCGCCGGGGCCGGGGAGCTGGGGGCGCGGGTCGCCGTGCTGGGGGCGGGGGAGGCCAAGGGGCTCGAGTACGACCACGTCGTCGCCGTCGAGCCCGCCGCCATCGTGGAGGCCGAGGCGCGCGGGCTGGAACGGCTGTACGTGGTGCTGACCCGGGCGGTGTCCCGCCTGGACGTGGTGCACGAGCGGGCGCTGCCGTTCGACTGACGGCCCCGCCCGGCCGATCCCCGTACGCACGGCAGCCGGGCGACCGGCCCTGCGGTCGCCTACGCCCCCACGTACCGCGCCAGATGCTCCGCGGTCAGCGTCGCGCGTTGCGCCACCAGATCGCGCGGCGTCCCCTCGAAGACGACGCGCCCGCCGTCGTGGCCGGCGCCGGGGCCCAGGTCGATGATCCAGTCCGCGTGGGCCATCACCGCGGGGTGGTGCTCGACCACGATCACCGTTCTGCCTGAATCGACCAATCGGTCGAGAAGGCCGAGGAGTTGCTCCACATCGGCCAGGTGGAGACCGGTCGTCGGCTCGTCGATGACGTAGACGGTGCCGGCCCCGGCGCGGCTGCCCGTGCCCGGCTTCTCCGTCATCTGCGTGGCCAGCTTCAGCCGCTGCCGCTCGCCGCCCGAGAGCGTGGTGAGCGGCTGGCCGAGGGTGAGGTAGCCGAGGCCGACGTCGGCGAGGCGGGTGAGGATCCTGTGGGCGGCCGGGGTGCGGGCCGGGCCGTCGGCGAAGAAGGCCCCGGCCTCGGCGACCGGCATGGCCAGCACCTCGCTGATGTCCCGCCCGCCGAGCGTGTACTCCAGGACCGAGGAGTCGAACCGGCGCCCCTCGCAGTCCTCACAGGTCGACGAGACGCCCGCCATCATCGCCAGGTCGGTGAAGACGACCCCCGCGCCGTTGCACGTGGGGCAGGCGCCCTCGGAGTTGGCGGAGAACAGCGCGGGCTTCACCCCGTTCTCCTTCGCGAACGCCTTCCGGATGGGCTCCAGGAGGCCCGTGTAGGTCGCCGGGTTGCTGCGGCGCGAACCGCGGATCGGGGTCTGGTCGACCGTGACGACGCCCTCGGCGCCCTCCTGGAGGGGGATGGCGCCGTGCACGAGCGAGCTCTTCCCGGACCCCGCCACCCCCGTGACGACGGTCAGGACGCCCAGCGGGATGTCGACGCTCACGTCCCGCAGATTGTGGGTGCGGGCGTCCCGGACGGCCAGCTTGCCGGTCGCCTCGCGCGGCGCGTCCTTGAGCGACCTGCGGTCGTCCAGGTGCCGTCCGGTCGTGGTGGCGGCGGCCCGCAGCCCCTCCACGTCACCCTCGAAGCAGACCGTGCCGCCCGCCGCCCCCGCGCCGGGGCCGAGGTCCACCACGTGGTCGGCGATCGCGATGACCTGCGGCTTGTGCTCGACGACCAGGACCGTGTTGCCCTTGTCGCGCAGGCGAAGGAGCAAATTGTTCATGTTGCTGATGTCGTGCGGGTGCAGCCCGGTCGTCGGCTCGTCGAAGACGTACGTGACGTCGGTCAGGGACGAGCCGAGATGGCGGATCATCTTCACCCGCTGCGCCTCGCCGCCGGAGAGCGTGCCCGCCGGACGGTCCAGGGAGAGGTAGCCGAGGCCGATCTCCACGAACGAGTCCAGGCTCTGCCGGAGCGCTTCGAGGAGCGGGGCGACGGACGGCTCGTCCAGGGTGCGCACCCACTGCGCGAGATCCCTGATCTCCCTGCGGCAGGCGTCCGCGATCGAGACCTTCCCGATCTTCGAGGCACGGGCCCCCTCGGCCAGCCGCGTCCCGTCGCACTCCGGGCAGACGGAGAAGGCCGTGGCCCGCTCGACGAAGGCGCGGACGTGCGGCTGGAGCGAGTCGATGTCCTTCGACAGCATCGACTTCTGGATCTTCGTGATCAGCCCCTCGTACGTGAGGTTGACGCCCTCGACCTTGATCCTGGTCGGCTCCTTGTGGAGCAGGTCGTCCAGCTCGCGCGCGGTGAACGAGCGGATCGGCTTGTCGGGGTCGAAGAAGCCGCAGCCGCGGAAGATACGGCCGTACCAGCCGTCCATCGTGTAGCCGGGGACGGTGAGCGCGCCCTCGTTGAGCGACTTGGAGGCGTCGTAGAGCTGCGTGAGGTCGATGTCGGAGACCGAGCCGCGGCCCTCGCACCGCGGACACATGCCGCCGACCCGCTCGTACGTCGCCTTGACCGTCTTCTTGTTGCCGACGGTGATCGCGCCCGCGCCCCTGACCGACGCGGTGTTGAAGGAGAACGCGCTCGGCGGCCCGATGTGCGGCTTCCCCAGCCGGCTGAACAGGATCCGCAGCATCGCGTGCGCGTCCGTCGCCGTGCCGACCGTGGACCGCGGGTCCGCGCCCATCCGCTGCTGGTCCACGATGATCGCCGTCGTCAGCCCGTCGAGGACGTCCACCTCGGGGCGGGCCAGCGACGGCATGAAGCCCTGCACGAACGAGCTGTACGTCTCGTTGATCAGCCGCTGCGACTCGGCGGCGATCGTGTCGAAGACGAGCGAACTCTTGCCGGAACCGGAGACGCCCGTGAACACCGTGAGGCGCCGCTTGGGGATCTCGATGCTGACGTCCCGGAGGTTGTTCTCGCGGGCGCCGTGCACACGGATCAGGTCGTGGCGGTCGGCGTCGTGCGGGCCCGACGCTCTCTCGGCGGTGCTCATGGGCGGGGTCTCTCCCTGGGTCCGGTCGGGTGCAGCCGGGGTGTCAGCTGTCCTGGAGCACGCCCAGCACGTTGCCGTCGGGGTCCGTGAAGGTGGCCACCAGGCGGCCGCCGCCGACGTCGTGCGCGGGCTCCTTCACCATGCCACCCGCGGCGGTCACCTCGGCGAGCTTCGCCTCGATGTCCGACACGTGCCAGTAGGTGACGGGCGACGTCATGTCCGCTTGCGCGCCGTTCGGCACGAGCCCGATGTGCTGCCCCGCCACGTCGAAGCCCACGTAGTACGCCTCGTCCACCTGCGGCGCGGTGCCGAGCAGGGCCGCGTAGACCTCTTTGGCCTTCGCGACGTCGGACACCGGGTGGAGGACGGTCTTGATGCCACTGTTCGTCATGACTGCTCCCGTTTCTGAGTCGGTACGGACGACGCTAACCGCGGCCGGGCCGCGCCGCTTCTCGATTCCTGACCGCTTGCGTCGCCGCAGGTCACAGCGTTTCCCTGGCGCCCTTGTCACAGATGCGCCGCCACCGGTGTCCTTGAGGGCATGACGATCGCATCGGGGTCGCGGGACCCGTTCCTCGTACACCGGAACCTGCTGTTCACCGTCGCCTACGAGATGCTCGGCTCGGCGGCCGACGCGGAGGACGTGGTGCAGGAGTCCTGGCTGCGCTGGTCGGGCGTCGAGCGGGCGCGGGTGGCCGACCCGCGCGCGTACCTCGTACGGATCGTCACCCGGCAGTCCCTCAACCGGCTGCGCACCCTGTCCCGCCGCCGCGAGGACTACGTCGGTGAATGGCTGCCCGAACCGCTGCTGACCAGCCCCGACGTCGCCGAGGACGTCGAGCTGGCGGAGAGCGTGTCGATCGCCGTGCTCACCGTCCTCGAAACGCTCGCGCCCACCGAACGCGCGGTGTTCGTGCTCCGCGAGGTCTTCGCGGTGCCGTACGAGGAGATCGCCGCGGCGCTCGGGAAGTCCGCGGCGGCGGTGCGGCAGACCGCGCGCCGGGCCCGCGCGCACGTGGCGGCGCGCACACCCCGGACGCGGGTGGGGCGGGCGGAGCAGCGCGAGGTCGTGACGCGCTTCCTGGCCGCGCTGCGCACCGGGCGGCTCCAGGAGTTGATGGAGGTCATGGCGCCGGACGTGGTCATGATCACCGACGGGGGCGGGGTGGTGGCCGCGGCGCTGACGCCGCTGCACGGCGCCGGCCTGGTCGCGCGGATCCTCGCGGGCGCGCACGCGCGGGTGAGCGCACTCGGCGTCAGAGGGGTCCTCCTCAACGGCGGGCCCGCCGGCCTGATCGACTTCGACGGCGAGCCGTCGACGGTCAGCCTCGCGGTGGAGGGCGGCCGGATCACCCGGATCTACGTGGTGCGCGACCCCGGGAAACTGACCCGCGTCGACACCCCGGCGGACCTCACCAGATGACGCTCTGACCTGCGCGGACGGGCATTGTCAGTGCCTCCTCCTAGAGTGGGAACGTCACTTGGGGACCACCGGAGGGGGACGCGGTCGTGTCGGTGAACGCAGCGGTGAGTACGCGACGGAGCGGGTCGGGGAACACGCGGGGGAGCGGGTCGGGGACCAGGATCAGGCACAAGGTCAACCATGTCGCGCTGGTGGTCGACTGCTCGGGTTCCATGCGGCCGCACGAGGGCCAACTGGTGCGGGTGGTGGACGAGTTCGTGGCGGGCCTGAAGGCCGAGTCGGACAGCCTCGGCCACGAGACGCGGATCAGTCTCTACTCCTTCGACCACCGGGTGGAGAACCTGGTGTGGGACATGGACGTGAAGCACCTGCCGTCCATGCGCGGCCTGTACGGCGTGAACAACGGCGCGACGGCGCTGATCGAGGCCTCCCTGAAGTCGCTGGACGACCTGGGGCACATCTGGGAGGAGTACGGCGAGCACAGCTTCCTCCAGATCGTGGTGACGGACGGCGAGGAGAACGCGTCGGGCGGGGACCGCCGGCACGACGGCGACATGAGCATCCTCGGCCCCTGGCTGGACCGGATCACGGCGACGATGGGCGCGCTGCCGGACCACTGGACCTCGGCGATCCTCGTGCCGAACTCGCTGGCCAAGCGGACCGCGCAGAACTACGGCTTCCCCGCGGGGAACATCGCGATCTGGGACGCCGATTCGCAGCAGGGCGTCGAGGAGGCGATCGGCACCGTGCGGGCCGCCGCCACCAGCTTCCTGCGCGGCCGGGAGCAGGGCGTGCGCGGCACGAAGAACCTGTTCGCCGTCGGGCAGGACCTGTCGGTGGCCGATGTGCGGGCGAGCCTGGAGCCGATCGCGGCGGACCGGTACCGCCTGCTGAAGGTCGACCGGGAGTGCGCGATACGCGACTTCGTGAACTCGCACCCGGGCGTGAGCTACGAGCGCGGCGCCTGCTACTACCAGCTCGGCACCCGGGTCCAGGTCCAGCCGGACAAGGAGGTCATCGTCGTCGAGAAGGCCACGGACCGCGCCTACACGGGCGACGCGGCCCGCACCCTGCTCTTCGGCACGGGTGTGCGGGGCACGGTCTCGGTGAAGGCGGGCACCAACCCCGAGCTGGAGGTGTACGTCCAGAGCCGCTCGGTGAACAGGAAACTGAAAGCGGGTACGCGGCTGCTCGTCATGATGTGAGGCGGGGTGTCGTGTGACGGGGCACGGAGGTGGTCGCCGGGCCGGGGCCGATGCGTCTTCTTGGCGGCTCCCGAGCCGGGGCGGCCGGTACTCGGGACAGTTCACCGGCGCGAACCGGCTCGGCAGCTCTCGAATCAGGCCGGCGGGAAGTCCGCAGGCGTTGCAGAGCCGTCCTTCGCCGCCCAGCAGCGTCTCGCTGAGTACCAGCTCGACACGGGCCAGGGAACGGGCGGCCACCAGGTGTCCCGTGTGGGCCGGGGGGTCGGCGCGAGGTGCTTGGGGTGAGTCCGACATGTGGGCCGGTGTCCGGATGCGTCCGTCCTGGCTCATGCTTGTTGGCACGTTGGGTCCTTGTCACCGGTAGCAGGGTGGCGCACTCTTGCCGGTCCGAGTACCAGATGAGCGGGGCGTCTGTGACGGGGGCTCCGGATGGGGAGGGGTATATGGACAGGCGTGATCTGGTGGCCTTAGTGGGCCGTCGGACGGCCCTGCGGTACCTGCTGGCCGGGATCGCCGCTTCCGCCGTGTCAGGGTGCGGGAGTCCGGTGGAAAAGGCCATCACGGCGTACGCCAAGGGTTCCTGGAGGTTCACGACCAACGCGGGCTTCGACGGGACACTGACCATCACCGGCGACGGAAAGTGGTCGGAGACCCGCTTGGGCCTCTCAGGCCGTTGGGAGTACGACTCCTCTCGCCTCACGATCATCATGGACGGCGTCGACAGTGAGGGCGCGGATCCCTACCTCATCCCGTCGGTTCCCAAGCCCGCCGAGGAGGCCCTTTCCCGGGAGTACTCCATGAACGGCGGCTGGGCGGACAGCCTCGGCCAGAAGGTGAAGGTACGCAGGGACAAAGAGGACGTGGTCCTGGAGTTCGGCGACTTCTCCGACGGAAACGCGGGTTCCCCCGAACACATCGAGTCCCTGATCTTCACTCTCACCCGTCTGAAAGAAGCGCCCTGAGCTCGGCCGACGCCTCGTCTCGCTGAAGCTGATCGGTGTCACTCGGGCACCCGATGAACCCGGAGCAGCCCACCGTGACGCAGCGCACTATTGCAAGCGCCTGCTTGCAATAGTTAGCGCCGGTGCGGCAGTATCGGGGTATGGCATCGCTCAACGTCGGAAATCTCGGCGAGTACCTGCGCGAGCAGCGTCGCACCGCGCAGTTGTCGCTCCGTCAGCTCGCGGATGCCGCAGGGGTGTCCAACCCGTACCTCAGCCAGATCGAGCGCGGGCTGCGCAAGCCCAGCGCGGAGGTGCTGCAACAGGTCGCCAAGGCCCTGCGGATCTCCGCCGAGACGCTGTACGTGCGCGCCGGCATCCTCGACGCGGAGCGCGACCGGGACGAGATCGAGACGCGTGCGGTGATTCTCGCCGACCCCTCGCTCGACGAGCGCCAGAAGCAAGTCCTGTTGCAGATCTACGAATCCTTCAGGAAAGAGAACGGGAACCACGACGGGAACCACAGCGGTGGACCCGACGACCGCCCGTCCGACGACAGCGGCGATGCCGAGCCCTCAGTTACGCAGTAGTTGATGTGATCCGGGAGGACCACGCCATGGCCATCAAGGACGACCTGCGCAAGACCTTCTCCGACCCGACCCCGCTCTACTTCGCCGCCGGTGCCGCCGAGTTGACGTTCCAGCAGGCGAAGAAGGTGCCGGGGCTCGTCGAGCAGCTGCGGGCCGAGGCGCCCGCGCGCTTCGAGGCCGTGCGCAACACCGACCCCAAGGACGTGCAGGAGAAGGCGACCAGCCGCGCCAAGGAGGCGCAGGCCACGCTCACCGCGAAGGTGAACGAGTTCGTCGCCGGCCTCGACACCGACCTCAAGAAGATCGGTGAGTCGGCGCAGGAGTTCGCGCTGCGCGGTGTCGGCATCGCCGCCGAGGCGGCCGTCCGGGCGCGCGAGACGTACGAGAAGGTCGCCGAGCACGGCGAGGAGACCGTGAAGGGCTGGCGCGGTGAGGCGGCCGACGAGATCGTCGAGATCGCCGGTGCCGTCGAGCCCGACCCCACCCCGGCGCCCGCGGCCCCGGCCGCCGCCGACAAGCCCGCGACGGCGAAGCGGACCGCCGCCGCCCCCAAGAAGACGACGGCGAAGAAGACCCCCGTCACCAAGAAGGCCGACGAGGGCACCACGCCGTCGGACAAGTAGCGCCCTCGTCGACGGGCCGGGCACGGATCGCGTGCCCGGCCCGTTGTACGGGTACGGTGACCGCAATGACGGGGCGCCGCGGCGCAGGCAGGTCGATTCAGGTGGTGGCGTTGTGCTGATGCAGGGTTTCAACAGTTTCTTGTCGCTGCTGAACCTGGCGCTGATCCTGTTCAGCGGCTTCGCGCTGGTCGACGCGGCGATCCGGCGCGAGGACGCGTTCCGGGCGGCGGACAAGAAGACCAAGCCGTTCTGGCTGATCGTTCTCGCGCTCGCCTTCGTCGTGAACTGGATCTTCGGGATCCTGTCGTTCCTGCCGATCATCGGGCTCATCGCGACGATCGTGTACATGGTCGACGTGCGGCCCGCCGTCCGGCAGATCAGCGGGGGCGGTGGCGGCCGCAAGGGCCGCGGCTCCAGCAGCGACGGCCCGTACGGCCCGTACAACGGCGGGCGCTGAGCCTCCCCGCCACGCCCAGCCCCGCCCCGGGGCCGGTCGGCCGGTCAGCGGTCCAGCAGCAGGACGGCCACGTCGTCGGTCAGCTCGCCGCCGTTGAGGTCGCGGACCTCGTTCATCGCGGCCTCCAGCAGCTCCTCGCCGCTCAGGCCCTCGGCCTGCTGGCGGCGGATCATCGCCACCATGCCCTCCTGGCCGAGGCGCTGGTTCCCGACGCCGATCCGACCCTCGATCAGGCCGTCCGTGTAGAGCATCAGGTTCCAGGACGGGCCCAGCTCCACCTGCATACGCGGCCAGCGGGCCTTCGGCAGCAGTCCGAGGGCCGGTCCGCTGTTCTCGTACGGGAGCAGGGTCGCCGGCCGTCCCGGGCTCGCGATCAGCGGCGAGGGGTGGCCCGCCAGGCACAGCCCGGCGCGGCGGCCGTCCGGCGCGATGTCCACCGTGCACAGCGTCGCGAAGATCTCGTCGTCGGACCGCTCGTGCTCCAGGACCCGCTGGAGGGTGGAGAGCAGTTCGTCGCCGCACAGGCCCGCGAAGGTCAGCGCCCGCCAGGCGATGCGCAGCTGGACGCCGAGCGCCGCCGCGTCCGGGCCGTGCCCGCAGACGTCGCCGATCATCGCGTGGACCGTGCCGTCGGGCGTGCGGACCGTGTCGTAGAAGTCGCCGCCGAGCAGCGCGCGGGAGCGGCCGGGCCGGTAGCCGGACGCGAACCGCAGGGTCGATCCGTCGAGCAGCGGCGTCGGCAGCAGACCGCGCTCCAGGCGGACGTTCTCCTGGGCGCGCAGCCGGGACTCGGTGAGCTTGCGCTGGGCCACGTCGCCGCGCTTGCGCTCGACGGCGTAGCGGATGGCGCGGCCGAGGAGCCGGCCGTCCAGCTCGTCGCGGAACAGGTAGTCCTGGGCGCCGACCCGGACCGCCTCGGCGCCGCGCTCGGCGTCGCCGGACGCGGTCAGCGCCAGGACGGCGTGCCGGGGCGCGAGGCGCAGCACGTGCCGCAGCGTCTCCAGCTCGTCGGCGTCGCTCTTGGCGCCGGGCAGCGCGAGGTCCAGCAGGATGCAGTTCACGTCGTGCGTGAGCAGCCGCTCGGCCTCGGTGAGGTTGCGGGCGGTGCGTACGCGGATCGGCTTGCCCGCGGCGTCCGGCATCTCCGGCACGGTGAGGGACCCGGTCGGATCATCCTCGATGACCAGGAGCGTGAGGCCGGTGGCCGGGCCGCCGCCCTGTCCGGTGCTCGGTCCGGTGTTCCGGCCGCTGGTGGGGCCGCTGATGGGGCCGCTGATGTCCTCTGTGGCCATGGCGCCTGTGGTGGTCTCCGTGACGTCCGTGGTGCCGAGGGCTCGGGTCGTGGTGATGCTGGTGCCGGTGCCTTTCGCGGGCGTGGGGCCGGCCGGATCGGGGCCGGTGGTGGGGTGCGCGGCGGTGTGCGGCGCGGAGGTCCGGCCGGCCGGTCCGGCGGACGGTGTCGTGGACGCAGCAGGAGCCGGACCGCTTTCCGCGGCCGGGATCGCTCTCTGCCGCGGTACGGGTACGGGCATCGCTAGGTTTCCTTCCCTCCCCCCGAGGGCGCGGTGGGACGAAGGTCCTCGAACCACCGACGGGGACCATAGCGTCAGCCGCCGCCCCAACGGAATGGTGAGCGGCGGCCGGCCTCCGTCATATGCCGTGCCCGGGAGCAGAATTGGGCAGGTTCCGGCCCTTGGGGGCCGGATGGGGGATGACGAAGATCACGTCGGTCCGGTGGAACTGGGGTGAAGGAAGTGTGATGCGTCACGTGGGGTGCGCCACGCGGCGCCGCGCGGTGTCGCGGAGGGGTCCCCGGGGGCGCCGGGGGGTGTCACGGAGGGGTGCCGGGGGGTGTTGCGGCGGGGTGTCCACCCAGCCCCAGAGCCACCCAGACCCAGAGCCACTCAGACCCAGAGCTACCCAGAGCCACCCCGGGCCGCTCAAGGCCACCCTAGGCAGCCCCGGCCCGACAAGCCCCGGCAAACCCCGACAAGCCCCGACAGGCCCGCCCCGCCCCTGTCACGCGTCCGGCCGGACGACCCCCAGGATCGCCATGGAACCGGCTCCGGCCACCGTCACCGTGCGTCCGGGGCGCGGGGCGTGGATGATCGCGCCGTCGCCTATGTACATCCCGACGTGGCTGGCGTCGCCGTGGTAGATGATCAGGTCGCCGGGCCGCATGTCCTTGATGTCGACGCGCTCCAGCTGCTTCCACTGCTCCTGCGAGGTGCGGGGGATGCCGTGCCCGGCCGCGGCCCAGGCCTGGGAGGTGAGGCCCGAGCAGTCGTACGACTTCGGTCCCTCGGCGCCCCACACGTACGGCTTGCCGAGCTGGGCGGTGGCGAACTGGACCGCCTTCTTGCCCGCGGGCGTGGCCCGGCCGTCGATCTCCTTCAGGACGCCCGAGGAGAGCCAGGCCGTCTGCGCCTGCTGCTCGGCCTGCTCCTCCAGCTTGCGCAGCCGCTCGCGCTCCTTCTTCTCCAGTCGGCTCTCGAGCGTCTGAGCCTCCTGGATCTGCTTCTCGATCCGCTTCTTGGCCGCGGCCTTGTCCTTGGCGCCCTCGTCCAGCTCTTTCCACTTGGCGGAGGCGTCGTCGGCGTAGCGCGCCAGCTCGTCCTGGGCGTCGGCCAGTTGGGACATCAGGTTCTTCGTGGCCTGCTGGCCCTGGTACATCCGGCCCGCGTTGTCCAGGAACTGCTGGGGGTTGCCGGACAGCAGGAACTGCGTCTCGCGCGGGATCCCGCCCGTGCGGTACTGCTCGCGGGCCACCGCGCCCGCGCTGCTCTTGAGGTGGTCGAGGCGGCGCTGCCCGGCGGCGATCTTCTGGGCCAGCTCCACGATCGCGTCGGACTGCTTGTCGGCCTTCTCCTCCGCCGCGTTGTACTCGTCCGTCGCCACCGCCGCGTCGTGGTACAGCTTGTCGATCCGCGCGCGGACGGCCTCAAGGTCCTTGGTCTTCAGGTCCTTGCTCTTCAGGGCCGCCGCGGGCGTGGTCGTGGGTGACGGGGCGGGCGGAGGCGCCGCGTACGCCGCGCCGGGCGCCGCCAGGACGGTCACGGCGCACACCAGCGCCAGGGCCGCCATCGTCGTCGTGCTCCGCTTGCTCATCCGCTCCGCCCCCACAGCCGAGACCGTCTCAGGATCACCCCGCGGTGAAACCTGATTTACCGTCAGTAACTTGTGCACGTTCGGTGGATGGTGCCACGTGTGCGCCGATTCCGACAGACCCCGGACGATCTGACGAACGGCGCGCCGGGATCGTTCCCGCCGCCCCCGTCAGCCCCGGAAGGCCCCGCCGGGCGCCAAGGCCCCCCAGGCCACGGTGACTTCGCCCTGTCGCCAGCGCGCGGGGGAGTCCACCACCGGCCAGTCGGCCGACAGGGCCCGCGCGGTGCGGATCCAGCGCTGCCGGGCGCCGTACGAGGCGTAGGGGGCCGCCGCCGCCCAGGCCCGGTCGAAGTCGCGCAGGAAGGCGTGCACCGGCTCGCCGGGGACGTTGCGGTGGATCAGCGCCTTGGGGAGGCGTTCGGCGAGGTCGGAGGGGGTGTGCAGGGAGCCGAGCCGGGTCGCGAAGGTCACCGTGCGCGGGCCCTCGGGGCCGAGCGCCACCCACGCGTGCCGCCGCCCGATCTCGTCGCAGGTGCCCTCCACGAGGAGCCCGCCGGGCGCGAGCCGCCCGCACAGCCGCCGCCAGACGTCGGCGACCCGGTCCTCGTCGTACTGGCGCAGGACGTTCGCCGCGCGGATCAGGACCGGCGGCGACTCCAGCGGCACCTCGAACCCGCCGTGCCGGAACTCCAGGCCCGCGCGTTCGTACGGCTTCGCGGCGGCGACCCGGGCCGGCTCGATCTCGATGCCGACCACGCGCGCGTGGGGCGCCGTCTGCCGCAGCCGGGCCAGCAGCTCGACCGCGGTCCAGGGGGCGGCCCCGTACCCGAGGTCGACGGCCACCGGGTCGGCGGCCCGGCGCAGGGCGGGGCCGTGCACGGCCGCGATCCAGCGGTCCATGCGGCGCAGCCGGTTGGGGTTGGTGGTGCCTCGCGTCACCGTGCCTACGGGTCGGGACGGGGTACGCGGGCTCACAGGTACGAGAGTACGCGGCGCGGCCACGCCGAGCCGCCGCGCGGTCTCTTACGGTAATGATTCGGCAAAGTGGAAATGGAGGGCCGCGATCCGATGTTGCCGCTCTTGGAAGAGGGTCTGTGCCCTCTTTCCGCCGTGCCCGCAGCAGAGGCCCGGCGCGGCCGCCGCCGGGCGGGGGCCGAGCCGCAGCAGAGCCGTAGAAGAGCCCGCCAGGGCCGCCAGCAGGAGGACCGCACGTGAGCCAGTACGTGTCCAGGTTCCGCCGTACCGGAGCGGGTGCGGGCCCCGCCCGTCTGCGCTTCCCGGGCGCGCAGCGCCGCCCCCGCCGCGTCGCCATGCTCAGCGTCCACACCTCGCCCCTGCACCAGCCGGGCACGGGCGACGCCGGCGGCATGAACGTGTACATCGTGGAGCTGGCCAAGCGCCTGGCCGCGATCAACATAGAGGTGGAGATCTTCACCCGGGCCACCACCGGCGGGCTGCCGCCGGTGGTCGAGCTGGCGCCGGGCGTGCTCGTGCGGCACGTCGACGCGGGCCCGTACGAGGGTCTGGCCAAGGAGGACCTGCCCGCCCAGCTGTGCGCCTTCACGCACGGGGTCATGCAGGCCTGGGCGGGTCACCGGCCCGGCCACTACGACCTGGTCCACTCGCACTACTGGCTCTCCGGCCACGTCGGCTGGCTGGCCGCCGAGCGGTGGGGCGCCCCGCTCGTGCACGCCATGCACACCATGGCCAAGGTCAAGAACGCCGCGCTGGCCGAGGGCGACACCCCCGAGCCGGCCGCGCGCGTGATCGGCGAGACCCAGATCGTGCGCGCCGCCGACCGGCTGATCGCGAACACGGCGGGCGAGGCCGACGAGCTGATCCACCACTACGAGGCCGATCCCGGCAAGGTCGCGATCGTGCACCCCGGGGTGAACCTGGAGCGCTTCCGCGTCGCCGACGGCCGGGCCGCCGCCCGGGCCCGCCTCGGCCTGCCCCAGGACGCCCTGGTCCCGCTCTTCGCGGGCCGCATCCAGCCGCTGAAGGCGCCGGACATCCTGCTCAAGGCGGTCGCGGTGCTGCTCGACGAGCGCCCCGAGCTGCGCCGGCGGATGGTCGTGCCGGTCGTGGGCGGCCCCAGCGGCTCCGGGCTCGCCAAGCCCGCCGCGCTCCAGAAGCTCGCCGCGCAGCTCGGCATCTCGGACGTCGTGCGGTTCCACCCGCCGGTCGGCCAGGAGCAGCTCGCGGACTGGTTCCGGGCCGCTTCCCTGCTCGTCATGCCCTCCTACAGCGAGTCGTTCGGGCTCGTCGCCATCGAGGCGCAGGCGACCGGGACGCCGGTGCTCGCCGCGTCGGTGGGCGGACTGCCGGTGGCGGTGCGGGACGAGACGACCGGCTTCCTGGTCGACGGCCACGAACCGGCTGCCTACGCGCGCGTGCTGCGCGAATTCGCCGACCACCCCCACCTCGTGGACGACATGGGCGCCGCGGCGGCCCGGCACGCGCAGTTCTTCGGCTGGGACACGGCCGCCGCCACGACGGCCGACGTCTACACCGCCGCGATGCAGGAGCACCGCCGTCACGTACTCTCGCACCATGGCTGACCAGCACCCGGCACACGAGGTCATCGCGGCGTTCCTCAAGGACGCCGAGCTGGAGTGGGAGAGCCCGGAGCCGGGCGCGTACGTCATCACGCTGCCCGGCACGCGCAAGCTGTCCACGACGCTCTCGCTGCGGCTCGGCCGGCACAGCCTGTCCCTGAACGCCTTCGTGATCCGCCACCCGGACGAGAACGAGGCGGGGGTGCACCGCTGGCTCCTGGAGCGCAATCTGCGCCTGTACGGGGTCGGTTACGCCGTCGACCGGCTCGGCGACATCTATCTCACCGGCAAGCTCCCGCTCGCCGCCGTCACCCCCGACGAGCTGGACCGGCTCCTCGGTGCCGTCCTGGAAGCCTCCGACGGCGCGTTCAACACGCTCCTGGAGCTCGGTTTCGCGAGCGCGATCCGCCGCGAGTACGCGTGGCGGGTGGCGCGCGGCGAATCGACCCGCAATCTGGACGCGTTCACCCACCTGATCCAGCGTCCGTCCGCGTAACGCCTCGCTAGGAGCGGCTTTCCGCCGTCAGCCCACTCGCCAGTTCACTGCTGCACGCCTCTGTTCGGTGGCGGGGTCCTCGTGGCATGCTCACGCCCGGCACCTACATGAACACTGTTCATATATCTGTACTCCCGTACGGCGACGAAGGGTGGCAGGGATGCGGGACCTCAGCAGACGGGGCGTTCTGGGCGGGGCGATCGCCGTGGCGGGCGCCGCGGTGACCGGAGCCGGGGCGGGCGCCGCGCAGGCCGCCGGGCGGGCCGCCCCCGCGGGTGAAGTGCCCGGCATCTGGCGGGAGTTCACCAGGACCCCGTACACCCACCCGCAGATCCCCTACGTCGGCCGCGCCGGCCACCGGGCCGGGCGGCGCCGCTTCGAGCGCCCCCGGCGGGTGTTCCGCGCCGAGTCCTACGGCGCGGTCGCCGACGGCGTCACCGACTGCGCCCCCGCGATCAACCGGGCCCTCGTCGCCGCCGGACGGGCCGGCGGGGGCACCGTGCTGCTCGGCGACGGCACGTACCGGATCGACGGCCTCCTCCACATCGGCCACGACCACGTCGTCCTCAAGGGCGCGGGCAGCGCCGCCACCCGCCTCCACGCCACCAGGAGCCTCACCGAACTCGTCGGCGTGTACGGCTCCCGCTACGGCGGCGACAAGTCGTCCTGGTCCTGGGCGGGCGGCCTGATCTGGCTCTGCCCGGAGGACCGGTTCCGTACGCTCACCGACGCGATCCGGGCGAAGGCCTGGCCGTTCGAGGGCTGGACCGGCAACAGGCGCGACGAGTGGCGGACCCTGACGACCGTCGCACCGGCCCGCCAGGGGTCCTGGTCGGTGACCGTCGCCGACCCCGCCCGGCTGCGCGCGGGCGACCTGGTGCTGCTCCGGCTCGCCGACGACGCCGGCCACACCCTGCTGGAGCACATGGCGGGCGGCGGCCCCGGCCCGGAGGGCTACGTCTGGGACGACAAGACCAAGCTGACCTCCTACGTGCCCTACGAGTGGCCCGTGCGGATCGCCTCGGTGCGCGGTCGCCGCGTCACCTTCGAGCGCCCGCTGCCGCTGGACGTGCGCCCCGAATGGGACCCCCGGCTCACCACCCACGTGCGGGCCCTCACCGGCGCCGGGGTCGAGGGCCTGACCCTGGAGGCGGTGCAGACCCCGCAGTCCCCGCACCTGCTCGACAAGGGCTACAACGGCGTCGCGCTGCAATGCACGTACGACTGCTGGGTCGACGACGTCACCGTCCTGAACGTCGACAACGGCTTCGGGCTCGTCGCGGCCTCGGCCTCCACCCTGCGCCGCACCACCGTCGGCGGGCGCGGCGGGCACCACCCGTACTTCTGCCGCGAGGGCTCCCACGACAACCTGATCGAGGACTTCACCGTCGCCGAACGCACGGTCCCCGCCCCGCCCGGCACCCAGCTGCACGGCATCAACGTGGAGGGCCTGTCCTCGTACAACGTCTGGTCGCGCGGGCGCATGGAGATGGGCACCTTCGACTCGCACCGCGGGCTGCCGTTCGCGAACGTGCGCACCGACATCACCGTCGACAACACCGGCCAGCACGGCGGCGACGCCTCGGCCGGTCCGCTGTTCGGGGCGCGCTTCACCCACTGGAACATCAGGGTCACCAATGAGCGCGCCGGTCTCATGAAGATCGACGGACTCGCGCCGTGGAGCGCCACGGTGGGCCTCGACACGGTCCGCGAGTTCGGGCAGATCGACGTCCCCGACTTCCCGGGCGACCTGCACTCCCGCCTGGAGCTGTACGGCACCAGGGACGTCGTCCGGCCGCGCAACCTGTACGACGCGCAACGGCGGTGGTAGCGGGTCCGGGTCAGCCGAGGGCGACCATGCGGACGACGGTGACCGTGAGGACGGTCCCGGAGACGTAGTAGAGGACTATCGCGCCGCCGACGGTCGCCTCGCGGCGGTCGCGCTCGCCCGACACCGAGCAGGAGCCGTGCCCGTACGGGTCGTGGGCGAGGGTGCGGAGCATCTCGGCGCGGAACGCGTCGGGGTTCGCCATCTTGACCAGGGTGTCGTCGGCGGGCGGTGCGTACGCGATGCGGCAGGGGCTGCGCCTGCGGCGGCGGCTCAAGCCGGGCCCCGCCTCTCCGCCTCGTCGTGGGCGAGCCGGGCCAGGATCGCGTCAGCCTCCGGGTCGGGGACCGCCTCCAGCATCCAGTGCCGCATGACGGCGTGGATCTCGTGGACCCCCGCGGCGTTGATGTCCTTGTCGAACTCCGTGCGGCGCTCGGGCGCGAGCGCCGCACGGATCGCCGGAATGCTGTTCGGGACGTCGACCTCGATGCCGCCCACGAGCGTCCTGGGCGGGTCGTCCGTTCTCGGCGAGGTCCTCGGGGCGTCGGGCATGTTCGGGTACGTACCCGACCAAGTGCCGCTTCACGCAGGGGCGTTCTCCGGGGTGCTCTGTGGGGTGCTCTCCGGGGTCCGCTCCGAGGTCCGCTCCGGGACGGACTTCTGCGGGGCGGGCCCCTCCGTGTGGAGGCCGCGCATCAGCGCCCAGTACCCGCCCGCGGTGACCGTGCCGAGCGCGGCGCACCCCGCCCACAGCCACCCCGCGCCGGCCGAGTCGAGCACCCAGCCGCCGGCCAGCGGCGCGACGAGAGCGGCGGCGGACCAGGACATCGTGTACACGCCCTGGTAGCGGCCGCGGCCCTCGGCGGGCGCGAGCCGGGCCACGAGCCCCGACTGGGTCGGGGCGTTGACCATCTCGCCGAGCGTCCACACCACCACGGTCAGCGCGTACGCGGTCAGCGACCCGGCGAAGGCGGTCAGCGCGAAGCCGTAGCCGATGAGGAGCGAGGACACCGCGAGCAGCCGGCCCGGGTCGCGGCGCTGGATGAAGCGGGTCAGCGGGATCTGGAGGGCGACGATCACCAGGCCGTTCACGGCGGCGACGAGACCGACGTCGGAGCTGCTCAGCCCGTTCTCGCCCATCACGATCGGCAGGCCCACCGAGCTCTGCGTGAAGACGACCGCGACCAGGAACGACAGCCCGACCATGAGCATGAACCGGCCGTCGCGCAGCACCGTGCCCATGGTGACGGCGGGCGCCGCCGAGATCCGCGGGCCCGGTTCGGGACGCGACTCCTTCACCTTCACGAAGACGACGCAGGCGCAGGCCAGTGTCATGCCGGCCTCGACGAGGAAGCCGAACGTGTAGCTCTGGGCGACCAGGAACCCGGCGTAGACCGACGAGATCGCGAAGCCCAGGTTGATCGCCCAGTAGTTGAGGGAGAAGGCGCGGACGCGGTCGTGCGGCGGCACGATGTCGGCCATCATCGCCTGGATCGCGGGCCGCGAGGCGTTCGAGGCGAGGCCGAGGGCGAAGCCGGTGACCGCGATGGCGACCGGGTCGCGCACGAAGGCGAGGACGGCGACCGTGGCGGCGGTCGCGAGCTGCGCGCCGAGCAGGGTGGGCCGCCGCCCGAGCCGGTCGGCGAGCACGCCGCCGAGCATGGACGCGATGACACCGCCCGCCCCGATGAGCGAGGCGACCAGACCGGCGTACGCGGCCGAGAACCCGCGCGCGGCGGTCAGGTAGAGGGCGAGGAAGGTGAGGACGAAGCCGCCGAGCCGGTTCACCAGGGTGCTGGTCCACAGCCACCAGAATGCGCGGGGGAGCCCGGCGACCGCCTCCGTGGAGGCACGTCTGAGCGCGACGACTGACATGGGTGCATCCCCCGGGGCCGAAGTAAGCGGTGATGAAGGTTTACACAACTTACGTGCCGGGTAGCGGCAGGGGCCACCCAATTGACGGGGACCGTCAATCGGCGCGGGCCGGAACCGTCGATTAGGCTCGGCTCCATGGCCGACGCACCGTACAAGCTGATCCTCCTCCGCCACGGCGAGAGCGAGTGGAACGCGAAGAACCTGTTCACCGGATGGGTGGACGTCAACCTGAACGAGAAGGGCGAGAAGGAGGCGGTCCGCGGCGGTGAGCTGCTCAAGGACGCCGGCCTGCTCCCCGACGTGGTGCACACCTCGCTCCAGAAGCGCGCGATCCGCACGGCTCAGCTCGCGCTGGAGTCCGCGGACCGCCACTGGATCCCCGTCCACCGTTCGTGGCGCCTGAACGAGCGCCACTACGGCGCCCTCCAGGGCAAGGACAAGGCGCAGACGCTCGCCGAGTTCGGCGAGGAGCAGTTCATGCTGTGGCGCCGCTCGTACGACACCCCGCCGCCGGCGCTCGACAACGACGCCGAGTACTCCCAGTTCGACGACCCGCGCTACGCGACGCTCCCGCCCGAGCTGCGCCCGCGCACCGAGTGCCTCAAGGACGTCGTCGTCCGCATGCTCCCGTACTGGTTCGACGGCATCGTCCCCGACCTGCTGACGGGCCGGACGGTCCTGGTGGCCGCCCACGGCAACTCGCTGCGCGCCCTGGTCAAGCACCTGGACGGCATCTCGGACGCCGACATCGCGGGCCTGAACATCCCGACGGGCATCCCGCTGTCCTACGAACTGGACGCCGACTTCAAGCCCTTGAAGCAGGGCGGCACGTACCTGGACCCGGACGCGGCAGCGGCGGCGATCGAGGCTGTGAAGAACCAGGGCAAGAAGAAGTAGGCCCGACGCTCTGAGCCCCCTGCCTGCGGGTTGCCTGCTGGTAGGGGGCTTCTCGCTGCCTACGGGCCGTTCTCTGGGCCGTCAGGTGCGTCGGGTCCATCGGCGGACGCGGATACGGCCCCGCTCGGCAGCAACAGACGTGGAGAGCGTGCGGCTAAATCGTGGGTTGAAGCGGCTGGCACGATGCACTCCATGACGGAGTACGCGTGGCCGAACGGCGTGGGAGATCCGACGCCCGGGGACGTACGACGAGCCTGGCCGGCGACCGTGACCGCGCTGCCAGTCGGTGCCGTCGTGACCGGCAAGGTCATCGGCCGACAGCCCTTCGGGGTGTTCGTGGAGATCGACGGGGTGCCGGACGCTGTGGGGCCGGCAGAAATCGTGAGGGCACCGCCCGGAACCGTCCCTCCCCCTCTGGGGTCTGCGATCACGGGCGGCGTGGTCGCTCACGCGGAGCACAACTGCCAGGTCAGACTCAGGCTGGATGACTCTGGATGACTCTGGATGACTGGGGAGATGAGCGCGCGCTCCTCCCGCTGGAGCCCAACGGGTGCCTCACCGACCGTGTCGGTTCTGCGAGTGACCCCGAATCGCGGGCGGTCCGTCCACCTCCGTGCCAGAGCCGTGGCGGGTTGGGCGGGGAGCCACGGGAACACGGGGCGACGGACCGTCCCCGCTGAGGGCCGTCAGGCCGCTCTCCCGCAGGTCAGACGCCCAAATCCCGCTACGGCACACGACGAAGCGCCTCAGCTTGGGAACGGGGTGGGGTGGACATCATGAAGGTGTGGGACTCGATGTGGAGGTGCACGCGGCGCGGCCGGCGCGTGGTTGGGGCGCGTCCCGGGGGACGCTGCTGCGGGGTTCGTCCGGGCACGGGGACGCGCTGGCCGATGTGATCGACTCGCTGCGGCTGCTCGGAGCCGGTGGGCGGCTGGCCGCCGTGGATCCGTACGGGGATGCCCTGATGAACGAGCAGGAGGCCGCCGTCGCCCTCGATGAGATCCCCGGGCTGCGCGGACTCTGCGCCGACGAACACCAGCGCGCCGCCGTGGACGATCTCGCGGCAGCGCTGGCGGCGTGCGCCGGTACCCCGGGCAGCTGCCTGTGGTTCCAGGGCGACTGACCGCCGATCCTGATGCCCCGGACCGTGAGGTCCTCTCGTTCGGGGTGCGGGTGGCGCAGGAACTCCACCCGGTGTACGCGGCTGTGGAGAGCCGCCCCCCGGAGGGGCCGGGTGTTCGTTACGCCGTGATCACCGCCACCCCGGTCCGGCCGCCGTCCACGTCCACCACCGTGCCGTGCACGAAGGACGCCTCGTCGCTCGCCAGCCAGAGAGCCGCGTGCGCGATCGCCTCCGGCGAGCCGACCGTGCCCGCCGGGGTGCCGTGCATCATCGCCTCGCCGGGGTGCGGCTCGGTGCCCTCGGGGGAGGGCGGGAGGACGACGCCGGGGGAGACGGCGTTGACGCGGACGCCCTGCGGGCCGAACTCGGCGGACCAGGCGCGCGTCAGGGTCTCCATGGCGCCCTTCGTCGAGCTGTAGAGGGCGCCGAGCGGAACGGCGAGGCGCGTGATCCACGAGCCGAGGTTGATGATCGTGCCGCCGCCCGCGGCCGCCATGGCCGGGGCCACCGTGGCGGTCAGGAAGAAGGGGGCCTTCACATTCACCCCGTAGACCCGGTCGAAGGTCTCCTCGGTGGTGTCGGGCGTGCCGGGCGCCGGGTAGACGCCGGCGTTGTTGACCAGGATGTCGATGCGGCCGCCCAGGGCCGCGGTGGCCCGGTCGGCCAGGTCGCGGGAGGCGCGCGGGGAGCCGTCCAGGTCCGCCGCCACGAAGTCCGCCCGGCCGCCCGCCGCCCGGATGCCGTCGACGACGGCGGCGCCCCGGCCGGCGTCCCGCCCGGAGACGACGACATGGGCGCCCTCCGCGGCGAACACCTCGGCGATGGCCCGGCCGATGTTGCTCGTCGAGCCCGTGACCAGCGCCGTCCTGCCGTTCAGTCGTCCCACACTCATGGCTAGCTCTCCCTGGAGTCGCGATCCGTCGTCATGCGTCGTCATGTGTCGTCATTCGGCGTCGCGCCGTGCTTCGTGCGCCGACGGCCTGCGCCGACGGCCTGCACCGACGTGATGACGATGACCAGCGTGCTCCGGGTAAAATGGACCGGCAAGTCCAAAGCGTGGGAGTGCGAAGAAGGAGGCGACGAGCGTGGCCGAGACGTTGACCGCCAAGGGGCGTGCCACCCGGGCGCGGATCGTCGAGGGCGCCGCGGAGGTGCTGCGCGAGCAGGGAGTCTCCGTGACGACGCTCGACGACATCCGCGCCCGCACCGGCACCAGCAAGAGCCAGCTCTTCCACTACTTCCCGGACGGGAAGGACGAACTGCTGCTCGCCGTCGCCCGGTTCGAGGCCGGGCGGGTCATCGAGGACCAGCAGCCGCACCTGGGCCGCCTCGACTCCTGGGAGTCCTGGCGGGCATGGCGGGACGTGGTCGTGGAGAGGTACGAACTCCAGGGCGACCACTGCCCGTTGGGTGCGCTGTTCCTCCAGGTCGGGCGGTCGGGGCCGGGCGCGCGGGCGATCGTCACGGAGCTGATGCGGCAGTGGCAGGCCGAACTGGCCCGCGGCGTCCGCGCCGTCCAGGAGCGGGGCCTGGTGCGGGCCTCCCTCGACGCGGACCGCACGGCCGGCGCGCTGCTCGCCGGGATCCAGGGCGGCGTGACGATCATGATGTCCACCGGGGACTCCACGCACCTCAGGGCCGCGCTGGACACCGGCATCGCGTACCTGCGCGGCCAGGACTGAGCCGCGGCGCCGACGAACGGCCTACCGAGCGGCTCCCGGGGCGGTGGCGAGGCGGTCGAGCACGCGGCCGCGCAGCAGCTCGTACTCCTCACGGAGTCTGCGCAGCTCGGAGGTGGGCGGGCGCGGGATCACCGTCCCGGGCGTGACGATCTCGTGCGGGGCGAACTGCTCCCGGGTCAGGTCCACTTCGAGGCCGTCGCCCAGTCTGTTCCACCAGTGGAAGTCGACCCGCGCGCCCTCGACGAGGACCTCGCCGCGCAGCAGGTCGCCGCCCAGCAGGTCGTTGAGCACCAGCGCGGTCACCCCGCACTGGTCCCGCGCGGGATTCTCGCCCGTCCAGCGCGCGCGGTACTCGGGCGTGCACGTGTCGGCGTCCCAACTCGCCCGCACGGCACGCTCGATGTCGGTCAGCAGCAGCGGTCTCGTGGCAGTCTCGGTCATGTCCGCCACTGTGGCACCCGGCACTGACAACCGGCCCGGGACCGCCCGCGCGACCCGGCACCCCCGTACCGCGCCCCGTACCGCGCCCCCGGAGGGCCCGCGCCGCCCTCCCTCGCAGGGGTACGGGTGCGCGCACATGTGCGCCGTTGATGCGCCCGCCCGGGTGGGCATGCAATGGGGGAGGCCGTCCGTACGGAGGCCCGCGCAGGTCCCATGCAGGTCCCATGCAGGTCCATCGAGGAGGGAACCATGGCCGCTGAGTCCCCGAGGCCCGACCAGACCCCCGAGGCACACGTCGAAGTGCGCCGTCCCGTTCCGCAGCCGGTGCTGCTCGGCGCGTGCGGCTGCGGGTCCGGCTGCGGCTGCGGCTGCCAGTCCGGCGCGCCGTGCCAGTGCGGCGGCTGCTCCGGCTGACCGCCGCACGCCGCCGCACGCGAAACGCCGCCCGCCGACCACTGACGGGCGAGGGCCCCGCGTCCCGGGCGGGACGCGGGGCCCTCGTGCGGGGAGCCGGAGCGGAGCCGGTCAGGCGCTCTCGCCCGCCGCGGCCGCCGCCTGCACGTCGTCGGCGTGCTCACCCGTCACCAGGTAGACGACGCGCTTGGCGACCGCCACGGCGTGGTCGGCGTACCGCTCGTAGTACCGGCCGAGCAGCGTCACGTCGACGGCCGTCTCGATGCCGTGCTGCCACTTCTCGTCCAGCAGGTGCTGGAAGAGCGTGCGGTGCAGCAGGTCCATCTCGTCGTCGTCCTGCTCCAGCTGCATCGCCAGATCGACGTCCTTGGTGATGATCACCTCGGCCGCCTTCGCCATCAGGCGCTGCGCGAGCTGGCCCATCTCCAGGATGGTCGCGTGCAGGTCGTGCGGGACCGCCCGCTCGGGGAAGCGCAGCCGGGCCAGCTTGGCCACGTGCTGGGCCAGGTCCCCGCTGCGCTCCAGGTCGGCACTCATCCGCAGCGAGGTGACCACGATCCGCAGATCGGTGGCCACCGGCTGCTGCCGCGCCAGCAGGGCTATGGCCCGCGCCTCCAGCTCGTGCTGTAGATCGTCCACCCTCTGGTCGGCGGCGATCACGGTCTCGGCGAGCTTCAGATCGGCGTCGAGCATGGCCGTGGTGGCGCGCCCGATCGCCGACCCGACAAGGCGGGCCATCTCGACCAGGCCCTCGCCGATCGAGTCAAGTTCCTCGTGGTACGCGTCACGCATACGACGTGCCCTCTCTCAAGGATGGTGTCCGTGGGGACCGGGTCGGCCCCACGCTCCCACGTTCCGTGCCGTACGCGTCCGGATCCGGCATCTGAAATGAATCACCTCCGTACTGAAGGTGAACTCTGGGCGACGAGTGTTCGAGCGTCCACCCGGACGGCTGTGGAGGACCGGCTCCGCCCGCATAACCTGGAGACATGGACGTGAACGCGGCGGTCGCCGCAGCCTCAGCGATCGCCGGAGTGTGCACCGGGGCGATCGCGACGCTGGCGTTCCGCTGGAGCGAACGCGACCAGAAGCGCCCCACCCGCACCTCACTGCACACCGACCCCGCCCTGCCACCCGGCGTGGACACGGTCCTGTCCGTGCTGCGCTCCTCCGCCGTCGTCCTCGACGAGGCGGACAGCGTGGTCAAGGCCAGCTCGGCGGCGTACGCGCTCGGTCTCGTACGCGGCGGGAAGCTCGCCGTGGAGCCGATGCTCCTAATGGCCAGGGACACCCGGCGCGACGGCGAGATACGCCAGGTCGAGCTGGACCTGCCGCGCCGGGGCACCGGCCGCGGCGAAGCCCTCGCCGTCTCCGCGCGGGTGGCCCCGCTCGGCTCCCGCCTGGTGCTCCTGCTCGTCGAGGACCTGACCGAGGCCCGCCGCATCGAGGCGGTCCGCCGCGACTTCGTCGCCAACGTCAGCCACGAGCTCAAGACGCCCGTCGGCGCCCTCTCCCTGCTCTCCGAGGCCGTCATGGACGCCTCCGACGACCCCGAGGCCGTCGAGCGCTTCGCCGGCCGCATGCAGATCGAGGCGACCCGGCTGACCAACCTCGTGCAGGAGCTGATCGACCTCTCCCGGGTGCAGAACGACGACCCGCTGGAGGACGCCGAGCCGGTCCGCGTGGACGAGCTGGTCGCCGAGGCCATCGACCGCTGCCGCCAGCCCGCCGCCACCAAGCAGATCACCATGGCCGCCGGCGGCACCGCCGACGTCCGCATCTGGGGCAACCGCGGGCAGCTCGCGGCCGCCCTGGGCAATCTCGTGGAGAACGCGGTCAACTACTCGCCCGCCCGCACCCGCGTCGGCATAGCCGCCCGCCGGGTGACCGCGCCCGGCGGCGACCTGATCGAGATAGCCGTCACCGACCAGGGCATCGGCATCTCCGACAAGGACAAGGAGCGCATCTTCGAGCGCTTCTACCGGGTCGACCCGGCCCGCTCGCGCGCGACGGGCGGCACGGGCCTCGGCCTCGCCATCGTCAAGCACGTGGCCGCCTCCCACGGCGGCGAGGTCACCGTGTGGAGCTCCGAGGGACAGGGCTCCACCTTCACGCTGCGGCTGCCCGAGGCGGCCACGGTCCGCAGTCCCCACCCCGACACCGCTGCCCCCGGCCCCGGAGACGTACGCGACGAAGACGACGCACACGGGCCCGACCGCACCACCGCATACGAATCCATCCCTGCCGCCCCGGAGGTCCTTCCGTGACCCGAGTGCTCGTCGTAGAGGACGAGGAGTCCTTCTCCGACGCCCTGTCCTACATGCTCCGCAAGGAGGGTTTCGAGGTCGCCATCGCGGCCACCGGGCCCGACGGACTCGACGAGTTCGAGCGCAACGGCGCCGACCTCGTCCTGCTCGACCTGATGCTGCCGGGCCTGCCCGGCACGGAGGTCTGCCGTCAGCTGCGCGGCCGCTCCAACGTCCCGGTGATCATGGTGACCGCCAAGGACAGCGAGATCGACAAGGTCGTCGGGCTCGAAATAGGAGCGGACGACTACGTCACCAAGCCGTTCTCCTCGCGCGAGCTGGTCGCCCGCATCCGGGCCGTGCTGCGCCGCCGCGGCGAGCCCGAGGAGGTCGCTCCGCAGGCCCTGGAGGCCGGCCCGGTGCGGATGGACGTCGACCGGCACGTGGTCACCGTCTCCGGCTCCAAGGTCGACCTCCCGCTGAAGGAGTTCGACCTGCTCGAGATGCTGCTGCGCAACGCGGGCCGGGTGCTGACCCGCATGCAGCTCATCGACCGGGTCTGGGGCGCCGACTACGTGGGCGACACCAAGACCCTCGACGTCCACGTGAAGCGGCTGCGCGCCAAGATCGAGCCGGACCCGGGCGCCCCGCGCTACCTGGTCACGGTCCGCGGCCTCGGCTACAAGTTCGAGCCGTAGGCCCGCCGGGGGCCGGTCACGGCACGCGAAGCGCGCGACGCCCCGGGGGCGGATCCCAGCTGTGGGATCCGCCCCCGGGGCGTCGCGCGTCGGGTCCTCGCGGCTCAGCGGCCCGCGGGGGACTCGGAGGTCGACGCCGAGGCGCCGGTGGAGGAGGACGGCGACGACGATTCCGAGGCCGACGCCGAGGAGGACGGCGACGAGGACTCCGAGGCCGACGGCGACGGCGACTGCGGCGCCTCGCTCGGGCCCCACTTCTCGAAGTAGCTCTCGGCCGGCACCACGAACGCCCGCAGCTTCACGTCACCGGTCCTGCTGAAGGAGAAGGTGATCGGCTGGGCGTTGCCGTCCAGGACCGCGGTGCGGCTGTTGGGCAGCTCGGCGGTGGCATTGCCCTTGCCGCCGAGGACGACGGAGCCGCCGGCCGGGACCGTGATGGCCGAGCCGCCGTCGGGGCCGCTCAGGGTCGCGGACTTGCCGACCTGGTCGACGGTGATGGCCGTGAGCTTCTGGTCGGTCGTGCCGTTGTTGAAGAGGGTGGCGGTGACGACGGCCGGGCCCTTGGAGGTGCGGTCGGGCTGGGTGATCACGGTGGCGTTCTGCACCTTGATGTCACCCACCGAGGTCGCGGCGTTGTCCGGCTTCACCTCGAGCGTCTGCGCGTTGTGGCCGGCACCGCACGCGGCGAGCGAGGCGATCGAGAACGCGATGGCGGCGGCGGCGAGGGCGCCGCGTCGAAGGCTGCTGCTCACGGCGGCGGCTACTCCTTGAACGTGGGCGGAGCAGACGGCTCCACGGGTGTGTAAAGCCGTCCTAAGGGTCTGTCAGCGGCCTTAGATTACCGAGCCGTTCTCACGCCATCGCACCCGACCCGCCCCTAGCGGCCGACGGCTCGTCGCCGGGGGCGCGTACGCACCGGTCATCCCGTGTTCCCCACCGTCACCAATGGCCCCGTGTTCATCATTCGTATAGGGCGCGGACCCGCCGCGGGTACGGATTTCCGGTAAGGAATGCGGGGGCCCGGAAAAACGATCACCCGGGCCCGGGAAACGCGGTGATCAATTCTGGAATCTGCTCGAACGGGGAGCGGTGCGTCCGAACGGAGTAGCGGAACTGCCCCGTCCCGAACCTCACAAAACGGGACGTTCGACCCTTTGGGTGCCCGTTCGGATGCCTGTGGCGTTCGGGATTCTCCTCCGCCGGAGAGCTGCTCCGACCTGCGAATACCCCGCTCCCCTTCCGCCCGCGGACCCCTCCGCAGCACGTTCCTGTTGTTGTTGTCAAGCCCCGAGATATGCCCTGACCTGCGAAAACGCCATTCAGAACCCGCCGTTTCCGTGTTACCCTGGATAGCCACGGAAGGGGTACCTGTCACATGACGTTCAAGGTTGGCGACACCGTGGTCTATCCCCATCACGGGGCCGCGCTGATCGAGGCTATCGAAACTCGCCAGATCAAAGGCGTGGACAAGACCTACTTGGTGCTGAAGGTCGCCCAGGGCGACTTGACGGTACGTGTGCCAGCGGACAATGCGGAGTTCGTCGGCGTGCGTGATGTGGTCGGTCAGGACGGGCTGGACCGGGTCTTCGAGGTACTGCGCGCGCCGTACGCCGAGGAGCCCACGAACTGGTCGCGCCGCTACAAGGCAAACCTGGAGAAGCTCGCCTCCGGTGATGTCATCAAGGTCGCCGAGGTCGTACGTGACCTCTGGCGTCGTGAGCGTGAGCGCGGACTCTCCGCAGGTGAGAAGCGCATGCTCGCCAAGGCTCGCCAGATCCTGGTGAGCGAGCTCGCTCTCGCGGAGAACACGAACGAGGACAAGGCCGAGGCCCTGCTCGACGAGGTTCTCGCGTCCTGACGCGCAGCAGCGCCGGATAAGCGCGTCGGAAACAATGCCGTGGTGCCCGCTGACCCTGATGGTGTCGCCGGGCGCTGCGGCATGCTTGTATCCGCCCGCCCCGCCCGAGATGCCGGCCGATCGGTCGTGAGGTGTCCTGCCGTCCCCGACGTGCCAGGTCAGCCGACTCGATCCGGTGTCACGGAAGGGGTCCGGTCAAGGCGTCGCGCCCGGCACGATGTGGCCATACCCACCACCCCCGAGCGTACAAACCTGAACGGAACCGATGTCTGACGAAACGCGTCCCGTTGTCGCCCGCGCACGCACCGCGGCCGTGATTCCGGCCGCCGGCCGGGGTGTACGCCTCGGCCCGGGCACCCCCAAGGCGCTGCGCGCACTGAGCGGCACCCCGATGCTGGTGCACGCCGTGCGCGCCATGGCGGCGTCCCGCTCCGTCTCCCTCGTCGTGGTCGTGGCGCCGCCCGACGGCGCGGCCGAGGTGAAGAGCCTGCTCGCCGACCACGCGCTGCCCGAGCGCACCGACGTCGTCGTCGTGCCCGGCGGCGCGTCCCGGCAGGAGTCCGTGAAGCGCGGCCTCGACGCCCTGCCGGCCGGCATCGACATCGTCCTCGTGCACGACGCGGCCCGCCCGCTGGTGCCGGTGGACACCGTCGACGCGGTCATCGAGGCGGTGCGGGACGGCGCCCCGGCCGTGGTGCCCGCGCTGCCCCTCGCGGACACCGTCAAGGAGGTCGTGCCGACCACCGACGGCAGCCCCGAGCCGGTCGTCGCGACCCCGTCGCGGGCCAGGCTGCGCGCGGTGCAGACCCCGCAGGGCTTCGACCACGACACGCTCGTACAGGCGCACGAGACCGTCACCGAGGACGTGACCGACGACGCCAGCATGGTGGAGCGGCTCGGGCTCCAGGTCGTCCTCGTGCCCGGGCACGAGGAGGCGTTCAAGGTGACCCGGCCGCTGGACCTCGTGCTCGCCGAGGCCGTGCTCGCCCGCAGGAGGGCCAACGATGGGTTCTGACCGGCGGGCTCTCCCGTACGCGCTGCCGCAGGTCGGCATCGGGACCGACATCCACGCCTTCGAGGAGGGGCGGGAGATGTGGTGCGCCGGGCTGAAGTGGGAGGCGCCCGGCTACGAGGGCCCCGGGCTCGCCGGGCACTCCGACGCGGACGTCGTGGCCCACGCGGCCTGCAACGCGCTGTTCTCGGCCGCCGGGCTCGGCGACCTGGGGCAGCACTTCGGGACCGGGCGGCCCGAGTGGGCGGGGGCCGGAGGGCGCACGCTGCTCGCGGAGGCGGCGCGGATCGTGCGTGCGGCCGGTTTCGAGATCGGGAACGTGGCGGTGCAGGTCGTCGGTCCCCGGCCGAAGATCGGCAAGCGGCGCGACGAGGCGCAGAAGGTGCTGTCCGAGGCCGCCGGTGCGCCGGTGTCCGTCTCGGGCGCCACCACCGACGGCCTCGGCTTCCCCGGCCGCGACGAGGGCCTGATGGCGGTGGCGACGGCGCTGGTGGTGCGGACCGGGCCCTGACCTGCGGAGCGACCCGCACCGCGGGCTTATTGCGCATGGCTTGCAGTTAGCATGTTCGGGCAGGTTGATCGTGGCTCGGACAGGGTGAAGGCAGGCAATGGGTGACTATGTGCTCCGCGTGGCCGGTGACGGCGACGTGGACGGGGCCCGCGCCGTCATGCTGGACACCGTGTACCGCGACCTGAAGTCCGGCTACGTGCCGCGCTGGCACGCCGACATCATCGACCCGGCCGCCCACTACCTGCGCCCCCGCCGCCGCACGCTCCTCGTCGCCGAGCACCTGCCCAGCGGCGAGATCGTCGCCACGGGCGGGGTGCGGGACCGCGGTCCGGCCGCCCCGCCCAACCCGCGCCGGGTCGCCGACCGCTTCCCGTCCGGCACCACCGCCCAGCTGTGCCGCGTCTACGTCCGCCCCGCGCACCGGCGGCAGGGCCTGGCCCGCGCCCTGGTGCGCGAGCTGACCGCGTTCGTCGCGGCGGCCGGCGGCTACGAGGCGATCTACCTGCACACCGACCCGGCCGTGAGCGGCGCCGAGCCGTTCTGGCGGGCGCTCGCCCACGAGGTCTGCGACGAACGCGAACTGCCCGGCGGCGGACAGGGCATCGTCCACTTCGAGCTGCCGCTGCCCGCCGCCGTCCCCGCGCCCGCCCGCTGATGCGCCGCCGTGGCGTGCTGCTCGCGGCGGCCGGGCTCGGCCTCACCACCGCCTGCGGGTCGTTCACCGGCACCGCGCGCGGCGGCCGGCTCGGCGTCGACCTCGCCTTCGCGCCCACCCAGCGGCTCTCCCCGTACGGCGACGACGGGCTGCTGCTGAGCCGCCTCGCGGTCGTCGACGGCCTCACCCGGATGGACGCCGACGGCGCGATCCACCCGGCGCTGGCCGCCCGCTGGACCCGCACCACCGCCACCACCTGGGAGTTCACCCTGCGCCGCGCACGGTTCCAGGACGGCCGCGACGTCACCGCCGACGCCGTCGTGCGCTCCCTCACGCGGGCCGGGCGGGCGGCGGTGACCCCGCGCGTCCTGAGCGACGTACGGCTGAGCGCCCGGACGGCCGGGGAGCGGACCGTGCGGATCACCACCGCGGACCCCGATCCGCTGCTTCCCGCGCGCCTCGCCAACCCCTCCCTCGCCGTCCTCTCGCCCGCCGCCTACCGGCCGGACGGCAGCGTCGACCCGGTCGGGACCGCCACCGGCCCGTTCGCCCTGACACGGGTGAGCGGGGCGGTGTCCGCGACGCTCGACCGGTTCGACGGGCACTGGCGCGGCCGGGCCGCCGCGCGCGGCCTCGACGTCACCTTCGTCGCCGACAACAACGCCCGCGCCAACGCGCTGCGCTCGGGCCAGATCGAGCTCGCCGAGTTCGTGCCCGCCGCCCAGGCGCTGGTGCTCGGCGGCCGGGCCCGGCGGGTGCCCACCGTGCGCACCACCACCCTCTACCTCAACACCCGCACCGGCCCGCTCGCCGACCCCGGACTGCGCGCCGCCGTCCGCGCGGGCGTCGACATCGGCGCCCTGGCGGGCAGCGTCTACGAGGGATACGCCCGGCGCGCCGACGGACTGCTCGGGCCCGGCTTCGCCTGGGCCGACGGCCGCCGGCCGCCGGTCACCGGGCGGGCCGCGGCCACCGCGCCGCGCGGGCGCGCGCTCACCCTCGCCACGTACACCAACCGCGCCGAGCTGCCCGAGGCCGGCGCCGCGCTCGCGCAGCAGCTGGAGCGGGCCGGGTTCCGGGTGCGGCTCGTCGTCAAGGACTACGCGCGCCTGGAGGCCGGGGCGCTCGACGGCGCCTACGACGCGTTCCTGATGTCCCGCTCCACCGCGCTCGACACCGGCGACCCGGTCTCCTACCTCGCCTCCGACTTCACCAGCGGCGGCAGCTTCAACATCTCCCGGCTGCGCGACGCCCGCGTCGACGACGCCGTGCGCGCCGCCGCGGGCCGCGAGGGCGCGGCCCGGCACCGCGCGGTGCTCGCCGCCGAGGCCGCCGTGCTGCGCACCGACGCCGTCGTGCCGATCGTCCATGAGGAGCACCTCCAGGGCGTCGGCGCCGGGGTGCGCGGCGTCGTCCTCGACCCCTACGAGCGGCAGTTCGTCGGCCTGGAGACCCGCGCGTGAACCGGACCGGCCTGAAGACGGGCGCCGGACGGGTGGCCGCGGCGGGCGGACTGCTCGCGCTCACCGCGCTGCTGCCCCGGCTCACCCGCACCGACCCGGCGCGGACCGTGCTGCACGCGCGGTACGGGGACGCGCCCACGACGCCCCGGCAGCTCGCCGAGGTGCGCGAGCAGCTCGGGCTCGGCGAGGGCCCCTTCACCTTCCTCGGGCAGTGGCTGCGCGGCCTCGCGCACGGGGACCTGGGCACGTCCTGGGTGACGGGCGCCGACGTCGGCGCGGACGTCGCCGCCGCCTTCCGGGTGTCCGTGTCGCTGATGGCGTACGCGATGGCGGTCGCCGTCCTCGTCGCGGTGGCCGTCTGCCTGCCCGCCCTGCGCCGCGGCCGGGCCGAGGCGCCGAACGCGGTGGCCGCCGGGGTGCTCGCCGCGCTGCCCGAGTTCCTGATCGCCTCCGTCCTCGCGACGCTGTTCGCCGTCCGGCTCGGCTGGTTCCCGGCGCAGGGCTGGGCCTCGCCCGCCTCCGCCGTGCTGCCCGCGCTCGCCCTCGGCCTGCCCGCGGGCGCCGTCCTCGGTCGGCTCGGGCAGGACGCGCTGCCCGCCGCGTTCGCCGAACCCTGGGTGCGCACCGCCCGCGCGAACGGCATGCCGCGCTCGCGCATCGCCGGGCACGCCGTGCGCCGCGCGCTGCCCGCGGTGCTGCCGCAGGCCGGGCTGACCGTGGTCGGCCTGACCGGGGCGGCGGCGGCCGTCGAGGCGGTGTTCGCGATCCCCGGGCTCGGCGGCACCGCCGTCGCCGCCGCGCTCGACCTCGACCTGCCGCTCCTCCAGGGCTGCCTGCTCGCGCTGCTCGCCCTCGGCACGGTCGCGGCCGTCGCCGCCGAGGTCGTCCGGCGCCGGCTGCTCGGGCCCGCCCTGCGCGCGGGCGCGCTGCCGGGCGCCGCGCCGGTGCGGGCGGGCGGCCGGTGCGCCCCGTACGCGGCGGCGGCCCTCGGCTGCGTGCTGCTCGGGGTGCTCGGGTGGGGCCTGACCCGCGACCCGCTCCAGGTGGAGCTGACCGCCCGGCTCGCCCCGCCGTCCACCGCGCACCCCTTCGGCACCGACGCGCTCGGCCGCGACGTGCTGGCCCGGCTCGGGCACGGCGCGCTGCGCACCCTGGCCACGGCCGCCGCCGTCTGCGCCGCCTGCTGGGCCGCCGGCCTCGCGCTGGGGCTCACCCGCTGGGCCAGGGGGCCGGCCGAGGTCGCCAACGCGCTGCCCGCGATCCTCGCCGGGCTGCTGGTCACCGGCCTGTTCGGGGCGGGTCCCGGCGGCGCGGCCGTCGCCGTCGCCGCGGTCGGCTGGGCGCCGCTGGCCGCGCACACCGCGGCGCTGGCCGAGACGGAACGGGCGTCGGGGCACGTCGAGGCCGCGCGCGCCCAGGGCGCGGGCCGCGCGCACGTCCTGCGCCGGCACGTGCTGCCCGGGGTGTGCGGCCCGGTCAGCAAGCACGCGGCCCTCCGGCTGGCCCCCACCACCCTCGCCCTGGCCTCCCTCGGCTTCCTCGGCCTGGGCGCCCGGCCGCCCGCCCCCGAGTGGGGCCGCCTGCTGACGGAGAACCTCCCGTACGCGGAGCGCGCCCCCTGGGCGGTCCTGGCCCCGGCGGCGGCCCTGGCCTGCGTCGGCGCGCTGGTGGCGCTGGCCCCGGGCGTCCTGAAGGGGCGCGGGGTCCGCGCGCGCGGGCGGTGACACCCGGCCGAAAGCGCCCGAATACCGGCCACGCGCGGTGTGTTGCCGCAGGATCGGGTATGCGTTCGCAGTCATACGAGAAGGAGTGAAGCCATGTCCGCCCAGCTCTCCGACGAGCTCAAGGAACTGCTCGACAGCACGGTCTTCATCGCCGTCGCCACCATCCAGCCCGACGGCAGCCCCCAGGTCTCCCCGGTGTGGGTCAAGCGCGACGGCGACGACGTGCTGTTCTCCACGACGGTCGGCCGCCGCAAGGAGAAGAACCTGCGGCGCGACCCGCGGGTGACGGTCCTCGTGCAGCCCGCCGACAACCCGTACGCCTACGCGGAGATCCGCGGCACCGCCGACATCACCACCGAGGGCGGCCAGGAACTCATCGACGAGCTGTCGGTGAAGTACACCGGCAAGAAGTACGCCGAGTTCAACACGTCGTCGGGCGACGACGCGGAGCGGATCGTGGTCCGGGTCAGGGCCCGGAAGGTCGTCGGGCGGCTCTGACGCCCGCGCGGGTCCGCCTCTTTTGGGGGCCCGCGTCCGGCGGGGACCGCTCGCGTGGTCCCCGCGCCCCCATCGGGGCACGGCACCCTCCGCGGGCTACTACCCTGGGAGCGTGACTATTCGCCTGTACGACACCAGCGCCCGGCAGATCCGTGACTTCATCCCGCTCACACCGGGCCGTGTCTCGATCTACCTCTGTGGCGCCACCGTGCAGGCGGCCCCGCACATCGGGCACATCAGGTCGGGCCTCGACTTCGACATCATGCGCCGCTGGTTCGCGTACCGCGGCTACGACGTCACGTTCATCCGCAACGTGACGGACATCGACGACAAGATCATCAAGAAGGCGGCCGAGCAGAACCGCCCGTGGTGGTCGATCGGGTACGAGAACGAGCGGGCGTTCAACGACGCCTACGACGCGCTCGGCTGCCTGCCGCCGACGTACGAGCCGCGGGCCACCGGGCACGTCCCCGAGATGATCGAGATGATGCGCGGGCTCATCGAGCGCGGCCACGCCTACGAGGCCGACGGGAACGTGTACTTCGACGTGCGCTCCTTCCCCGGCTACCTGGAGCTGTCGAACCAGGAGCTGGACGGGCTGCGCCAGCCGTCCGAGGAGGGCGTCACCGGCAAGCGCGACCCGCGCGACTTCGCCATGTGGAAGGCGACCAAGCCGGGCGAGCCCAGCTGGGAGACGCCCTGGGGCCGCGGCCGGCCCGGCTGGCACCTGGAGTGCTCGGCGATGGCCCACAAGTACCTGGGTCCCGCCTTCGACATCCACGGCGGCGGCCTCGACCTGGTCTTCCCGCACCACGAGAACGAGATCGCGCAGGCCAAGGCCTTCGGCGACGACTTCGCGAAGTACTGGGTGCACAACTACTGGGTCACCATGGCCGGCGAGAAGATGTCGAAGTCGCTGGGCAACAGCGTCCTCGTCTCCGAGATGGTCAAGCAGTGGCGGCCGATCGTGCTCCGGTACTACCTGGGCACCCCGCACTACCGCTCGACCATCGAGTACAGCGAGGAGGCGCTGCGCGAGGCCGAGTCCGCGTTCGCGCGCATCGAGGGCTTCGTGCAGCGGGTCACCGAGCTGGCCGGCGGCACGGTCGCGCCGGCCGCCGAGGTGCCGCCCGCCTTCGCCGAGGCGATGGACGACGACCTGGGCGTGCCCCAGGCGCTGGCCATCGTGCACACCGCCGTCCGGCAGGGGAACTCCGCCCTGGCCGCCGACGACAAGGAGACCGCCGTCGCCCGGCTCGCCGAGGTGCGGGCCATGCTCGGCGTCCTCGGCCTCGACCCGCTGGACGCGCGGTGGGCCGGGGAGCAGAGCCAGGGCGAGGACCTCCACGGCGTCGTCGACAGCCTCGTGCGGCTCGTGCTCGACCAGCGCGAGGCCGCCCGGTCCCGCAAGGACTGGGCCACCGCCGACGCCATCCGCGACCGGCTCGGCCAGTCCGGGCTCGTCATCGAGGACAGCCCGCAGGGCCCGCGCTGGACGCTGGGACCGCGCTGACCGCACGGTGAATGTGCCGCCCGGTCCGCGGGGCGGCACACTTCATGTACGTACAGACATTCGTTTCCGTAAGAGAACAGGTAGGTCATGGCCGCCAACAACAACCGCCGCATGTCCGGCAAGAAGGGCGCGCAGGTCGGCAGTGGCGGCCAGCGACGCAAGGGTCTCGAGGGCAAGGGCCCGACCCCGCCCGCCGAGATGCGCAAGAAGCACAAGAAGAACCGCATCGCGACGGCCCAGGCCAAGCGCGCGCAGGGCCGCCCCACGAGCCGCACCGGCGGCCCGCGCGGCAAGTCGGCGTCCGAGATGGTCGTCGGCCGCAACCCGGTCGTCGAGGCGCTGCGCGAGGGCGTGCCCGCGAGCACGCTCTACGTCCAGCAGTTCATCGACAACGACGAGCGGGTCCGCGAGGCGCTCCAGCTCGCCGGCGAGCGCGGCGGCATCCACCTCATGGAGGCCCCGCGTCCCGAGCTGGACCGGATGACGAACGGGCTGAACCACCAGGGCCTCGTGCTCCAGGTGCCGCCCTACGAGTACGCGCACCCGGAGGACCTGGTCGCCGCCGCGTTCGACGAGGGCCAGGACCCGCTGATCGTCGCCCTCGACGGGGTGACGGACCCGCGCAACCTCGGCGCCGTCGTCCGGTCCGTCTCCGCGTTCGGCGGGCACGGTGTCGTGGTGCCCGAGCGGCGGGCCGCCGGGATGACCGCCGGCGCCTGGAAGACGTCCGCCGGTGCCGCCGCGCGGACGCCGGTGGCGCGGGCCACCAACCTGACCCGCACCCTGGAGCAGTACAAGAAGGCGGGCCTCGCCATCGTCGGGCTCGCCGCCGACGGCGAGCGGACCGTGGGCGACCTGGCCGCGCTGGAGGGGCCGGTCGTCGTCGTGGTCGGCAGCGAGGGCAAGGGGCTGTCCCGGCTCGTCGGGGAGACCTGCGACTTCCGGGTGCGGATCCCGATGCCCGGCGGCGCCGAGTCGCTGAACGCCGGTGTCGCCGCGGGCGTCGTCCTGTACGAGGCCGCCCGGCGCCGCGGCTAGCCGCTCCGTGCCCGTTCCCCGCGCCCCCGGCCGGGCTTCACCCGGCCGGGGGCGCGGGGCCTTGTTGACCTTGACGGGGCCCGGACATTTTGGCGCAGTCAAGGCAGTGTCCTAAACACACATCACTCGGTTAGATGAGTGTGGACACCAGAACGCCCCGCACACCCTCGGGGGACCGCTCGTCGGGATTCGACGACGCTCCCGCGCTGAGCATGGTGAAAGTCCCGTGCGACCCGGCGCAGGTCATCGTCAACCACGCGAGTTTCCGCGTGCAGCTCCCCACGGCGCAGAAGACCCAACTCCCGCGCATCGCGCGGCACTTGTCCGCCGTCGACGCGGCGACCGCGCGCATTCCCGTGATCACCGCCGCCGGTACGCCGGCGGCCAGGCGACGCCCGGTCGTCATGAGCGGCGGCGCCTTCGCCGCCGACGGCCTGCTGACCGGCGCGCGACGCCCCGGTGAGCCGGACGCGGGCGGTGCCACGCAGGTCATCCCGCGCATCGACGTCGACGACCGCTACGAGGGCGAGCCGACCCAGGAGACCCCGGTCATCGGGTCCGGCGCCCGGATCCTGCCGCAGATGCGGCAGTCCGGCAGCGCCTTCGAGGACTCCGGCGAGCTCGATCAAGTCCGGTACCGCGGCCATGAGTTCGACGGCGCCGACGGCGCCGACGACGCCGACGACGCCACCGAGACCACCGCCGCCCGCCGCTACGGACCCGTCCGGCACGCCTACTACCCCGGGCGCCGGATGAACCTCGGCGTGGTGCTGCTCCCGCTGCGCGTCTTCCTCGGCTTCATCTCCATCTACGCCGGCATGGGCAAGCTGTGCGACCCCGTCTACTTCGACGGCGGCGAGCGCGGCTCCATGGTCAAGTGGCTCAACTCGCTGCACCCGTGGGAGCTGGCCGAGCCGCTGCGCGACTGGGCGTTGCAGCATCCCGTCGGCGCCGGACTCGCCATCGCCTTCTTCCAGGTCATCGTCGGCGTCCTGACCGTGCTCGGACTCTGGCAGCGGCTCGCCGCCGGCATCGGCGTCCTGCTCTCCGCGGCGATCCTCGTCACCGTCAGCTGGAAGACGGTCCCCGCCTACGACGCGCCCGACATCATCTATCTGGCCGCGTGGTCGCCGCTGATCATCGCCGGCGCCCCGGTCTACTCCATCGACGGCCGCCTCGCCTCCCGGGCCTGGCGACGGCTCGGCCCGCGCTCCACGCTCGGCGAGCTGCGCCGCTACGTGCTGCGCCGCGGCACGGTCATCGCGACCGTCGTCATCGGCCTGACCCTGCTGATCGGTTCGCTGCTCGGCGGCGCCGTGCGCGACGCCGACCGGGTCACCGCCCCGGGCCCCGGCGACACCCCGCACAACCAGCTGCCCGGCTCCCCGCTCCCCTCCGAGCCCGGCAGCACGAAGCGGCAGGAGCGCGGCTCGTCGAGCCCGTCGGCCTCCGAGGCGCCGTCGCAGGGCAGCACGTCGAGCCCGTCCGGCCCGCCCGGCGCCACCCGGGAGAGCGGCGCCGCCAGCGGCACCACCAGCACCCCGACGCAGGGCGCCACGGCGGGCCAGGCCCCGCCGCAGCAGACGACCCCGCAGCAGCCGCCGAGCAGCACCGGCGGCGCGCCCGCCACCGGCGGCACGACCAGCGGCGGCACGTCGGACGGCGGCTCGTCCGCCACCGGCGGCGGCAACGGCGGCACCGGCGGCGGCGGTGGCGGCGGCGGAGGCGGTGGCGGCGGGTCCGACTCGTCGAGCGGCCGGCTCGTGGGCGGTCTGCTCGGCTGACCGCCCTCTTCACCCACTGCGCCGAGGGGGCCCCGCACGGAACGTGTGCGGGGCCCCCTCGGCGCAGTGCCGTACGGACGTGGCGGGCGTTGCTGGTGCCGACGGCGTGGGGAGGGGGCTCAACGGGCCTGGGCGGCCAGCTCCTTCGCGGCCTCGGTGAGGTCCTTCGCCGTGTCGATCGCCCGCCAGTAGGCGCCCTGCGGGAGCGGGAAGCCCGCGAGCCGCTTGGCGCGGGCCAGGCGCGGGAACGTGGTGCGCTCGTGGTCGCCGGTGGTGGGCAGCAGCGAGGCGAACTCGGGGGAGAAGACGTAGACGCCCGCGTTGATCAGGTACGGGGACGGCGGGGCCTCGATGAAGTCGGTGATGTGCCCGAACGCGTTGGTCTCCACCGCGCCCCACGGGATGCGCGGCCGGGCCAGCGCGAGGGTCGCGGTGGCCTCCCGCTCGTGGTGGAAGTCGGCCATCTCGCGCAGCGAGAAGCGGGTCCAGATGTCGCCGTTCGTCGCGTACCAGGGCCGGTCGGGGTGGGGCAGGCGGGCGGCCGCGTACTTCAGGCCGCCGCCCCGGCCGAGCGGCTCCTTCTCGACGACCGTCGTGACCCGCAGCGGGAGTTCGGCCCCCGCCAGCCACTCCTCCAGGACCTCGGCGAGGTGGCCGCAGGAGACGACGGCGTCCGTGACGCCCTCCGCGGCGAGCCAGGCCAGCTGGTGGCCGATGATCGGCGTGCCGGTGCCGGGGATCTCCACCATCGGCTTGGGGCGGTCGTCGGTGTACGGGCGCAGCCGCGAGCCCTGGCCGCCCGCCAGGACGACGGCCTGCGTGGGCCGGTGCGGATACGAGTGCGGGCCGTGCGCGGCGGGTTCAGCGGTCGTCATGACCGGAACCCTACGTGCGCACGGCCCGCTGGGTGTCAGGGGACGCGAGAGCGGTCGGTGCCGCCCGTCAGGCCCGGAAGCCGGCCACGCCCGAAGCGAAGGAGGTGTCGCAGACCGGACGGGCGTACGACTGGGCGCGCGCCGGACCGTACGCCTGCACGGCGGCCTTCCCCAGGGACTTCGCGATCGACATGCAGTACTTCGCGAGGGAGGGCCGCTGGTCGATCTCCTGCTGGAGGTGGGTGAGTGCCGTGCCCGGGTCCTTCTCCTGGAGTTCGACCAGAAGGCGGTCGCGCAGGACGTCCTGGGGGGCGCGCGACTTGGCGCGCGCCGAAACGTCCTGTGAGGAAGCTGTGAGGACGGAGTCCGAAGAGCCTCCCGACCAGTTGACTCGGGTGACCGCGAGGGTTCCGGAGAGCACCAGCATCACCGGCAGGACGAACGCGAGCGTGCGAGCGGCGCGGCGGGCGGGGCCCCGGCCCCGGGCGCGGCGCGGCTTCTGGGTGTAGGTAGCAGAGTGCGTCACGCGAGTGAGCGTAGCGGTAGGTGATGATTTGGCGACATTTAGTCACTCGACCGAGCGACACGCAACTTGGTTTTGCTGCCAAGGGGTTGACGCCCAGTAGTGAAATGTCCGAGTTGCCGGGGTATTTGTCGACAACGTGACCGAACGCGCGGAAGGGCCCCGCACCGAAGTGCGGGGCCCTTCCGTGGACTTCCGGGGGATCAGTCGGTGAGGCGCTCGCCCGTGGAGGTCGAGAACACGTGGGTCTCGCCCGGACGGGGCACGACGTGCAGCTGGGCGCCCTTGTCGGGCACCTGGCGGCCGTTGACCCGGACGACGAGGTCCTTGGTCTCGCCACCGACCTGGGCGGTGCCGTAGACGTAGCCGTCGGCACCCAGCTCCTCGACGACGTTCACCGAGACGGCGAGGCCGGCCGGGGCGTCGCTGGTGTCCTTGGTGAGGGTCCTCGCGGCCTCGCCACCGTGCTCGACGATGTCGAAGTGCTCGGGGCGGACACCGACGGTGACCGTGGTGTCGCCCTTGTCGGAGGCGGCCTTGAGGGCGTCGCGGTTGACCGGGACGACCGAGTTGCCGAACTTCACGCCGCCGTCGGTGATCGGGACCTCGACCAGGTTCATGGCCGGGGAGCCGATGAAGCCGGCGACGAACAGGTTGGCCGGGCGGTCGTACATGTTGCGCGGGGAGTCGACCTGCTGGAGCAGACCGTCCTTGAGGACCGCCACGCGGTCGCCCATCGTCATGGCCTCGACCTGGTCGTGGGTGACGTAGACGGTGGTGATGCCGAGGCGGCGCTGGAGCGAGGCGATCTGCGTACGGGTCGACACGCGGAGCTTGGCGTCGAGGTTCGACAGCGGCTCGTCCATGAGGAAGACCTGCGGCTCACGCACGATGGCGCGGCCCATCGCGACACGCTGGCGCTGACCGCCGGAGAGGGCCTTCGGCTTGCGGTCCAGGTACTCGGTGAGGTCGAGGATCTTCGCGGCCTCCTCGACCTTCTGCCGGATCTCCGTCTTGTTCACGCCGGCGATCTTGAGCGCGAAGCCCATGTTGTCGGCGACGGACATGTGCGGGTAGAGCGCGTAGTTCTGGAACACCATGGCGATGTCCCGGTCCTTCGGCGGCAGGTGGGTGACGTCGCGGTCACCGATGCGGATCGCTCCGCCGTTGACGTCCTCGAGACCCGCGAGCATGCGCAGGGAGGTCGACTTGCCGCAGCCGGAGGGGCCGACGAGGACGAGGAACTCGCCGTCCTCGATCTCGATCTCCAGACCGTCGACCGCGGGCTTGGTGGAACCCGGGTAGACGCGGGTCGCCTTGTCGAACGTGACAGAAGCCATGGCTGTGAAGCCCCCTTCACCGGCAGGAACGTGCCGGACGATCCGTTGTAAAGAAGGTGATCCCCGCCGGGCGCTCCCGGAGAGGTGTAGTCCACACGGGTGAACTGATCGGACCGTACCCGCCGGATCCCGGATCTGTCAGTAGCCCGGGGCCTGTGAGATTCGTCGAAATTTTCGACGGCGGCGGCCCGGCCTTTGGTTACACTGCTCGGGCTGCCTCCTTAGCTCAGCTGGTCAGAGCGCCGCTCTTGTAAAGCGAAGGTCGTCGGTTCGAATCCGACAGGGGGCTCCAGTACGACCGTGGGAGACGGGTCGCGGCAGTCGGCCGCGGCCCGTCTCCCGTTCCGCGCCGTCCTCGGCAGGCACGCGGACCGCGCGTGCTCGACGTCAGCAGCGGCGACCGCGCGTCAGTGCCGGCCGGCCAGCCGGTCCGCGATCTTCGCCAGCCGCGAGGAGTCCGCGGTGTGCGTGGTCAGCTCCCGGCGGTCGGCCGCGTAGTACGTGGCGTACATGCCGTGCACGCCAAGCCAGCGCAGCGGCTCCGGCTCCCACCTGCGGACCTTGTGGCCGACCCACGGCAGCGTGGTCAGTTCGGTCGGGCCCGCCTGGCCGGAGTCCTGCTGGACCAGGTCGCGCAGGGTGCGGGCCGCCAGGTTCGCGGTGGCGACGCCGGAGCCGACGTAGCCGCCCGCCCAGCCCAGGCCCGTGGAGCGGTCCAGGGTGACCGTGGCGCACCAGTCGCGCGGCACGCCGAGGACGCCGGACCAGGCGTGGTCGACGCGGACCCCGGCGAGCTGCGGGAAGAACCGGGTCAGGATCTCGGTGAGGGCCTCGATGGTCTGCGGCCGGGTGCGGCCGTCGCTGTCGGTCTTCGAGCCGTAGCGGTACGGGTGGCCGCGGCCGCCGAGCGCGATCCGGCCGTCGGCGGTGCGCTGCGCGTACATGTACGCGTGCGCCATGTCGCCGAGCGTCTCGCGGCCCGCCCAGCCGATCGTCGCCCACTGCTCCTCGGTGAGCGGTTCGGTGGCGATCATCGAGGAGTTCATGGGGAGCCAGGTGCGGCGCTGGCCCTTGAGCGAGGCCGTGAAGCCCTCCGTGCAGCGCAGGACGTACGGGGCCCGGACCGTGCCGTAGGGCGTGATCGCGTGCTTCGGCCTGATCTCGGTGACCGGCGTCGACTCGTGGATGACGACGCCGAGCGCCTCCACGGCCCGCGCCAGGCCCTTGACCAGCTTCACCGGGTGCAGCCGGGCGCCGTGCGGGGTCCAGGTGGAGCCGACCGCGCCCGCGATCCGGACCCGCTCCGCCGTCTCCCGCGCGCCGTGCAGGGTGCGCTCCTTCTCGCCGTACGCCAGCTCGGCCTCGTGGAAGGACTTCAGGCGCGACAACTGCGCCGGGGTGTAGGCGACTTCGAGGACGCCACCGTGGTGGATGTCCGCCTCGATGGACTCGGCGCGGGCGGTGTCGACGACCTCGGTGACCGTCGCGTTCATCGCCTGCTGGAGGCGGACCGCCGCCTCGTGGCCGTGCAGCTTCGCGTAGCGGTCGCGGCCCGCGATGCCGTTGTAGAGCCAGCCGCCGTTGCGCCCGGAGGCGCCGTAGCCGCAGAACTTCTGCTCCAGGACCGTGATCCGCAGGAAGGGCGCGGCCTTCTTCAGGTAGTACGCCGTCCACAGGCCCGTGTAGCCGCCGCCGACGATCACGACATCGGCGCTCGCGTCGCCGGACAGGGGCTCACGGCCGTCGGGGATGCCGTCGTCCGCGTACCAGAACGATATGCCGCCGTTGACGGTGTTCTCGCTGTTCACGCTGCTCATGCGGCGGGACGCTATCGCACGCGGGTGACGGCTGCCCAGGTCCGGCGCAGGGCGGCCGGCGGGTTCCACTCGGCGCCGGGACGGTCCCGGGTGAGCGGGAAGCAGGCCAGACCGATCAGGACCGACGCGAAGTGGCCCAGGTCGGTGAAGGTGCGGCCGGTGAGCAGCGGGGCGCCGTAGACGGCGAGCACCCCGGCCGCGTACAGGTACCGCCACGGGCGCGCGAAGCGGTACGTGAGGACGGCGACGACGCCCGCCAGCGCGTAACTCACCCCCACGTCCAGGGTGTTCACCATCGACACGGGGGCGTGGCCGTGCCGGATCGCCCACAGCAGGGAGCCCTCGCTGAGGTAGGTGGCGCCGACGTGCGCGGTGCCGAGGACGAGCAGCCAGCGGCCGGTGCCCAGCCAGCGCTCGGCGGGCGCGTGGAAGAGCGTGTACAGCACCGCGTACGGGAGCCAGCCGCTGCCGTCGATCCACAGCGCGCTCTGCACCAGGACGCGGACGGGGTGGGTCGACAGGGCGTGGATGTTGGTGGAGCGGGCGCCGAGGAACGCGTCGAGGGTGTCCGGTGCCATCAGGCGCATGATGATCGTGGTGAGCAGCAGGATCGCCAGCCAGACGTACGTGCCGGGGGCGCTGCGGAGCCGGTCCCGTACGGCGCGTCCGGCCCGGCGCGGGGAGAAAGGGCGCATGGTCGATTCAGGCACGGCGGCGGGGTCCGGCCGGTGATCGACATTCCGGACGCGCGGGGGTGGGCCGGGGGCCCGTCCCCCCGAAGGGCGCTCCGGCGGGGGGACGGGCGGCGTAATCTGCGCGGATGATTCGTGCAGCCAAGCCTCAAGACATCCCCGTGATCCATGCGATGGTCCGTGAACTCGCCGCGTACGAGAAGGTGCCGGACGAGGCGCGGGCCAGCGAGGAGCAGCTGCGGGAGGCGCTGTTCGGGGAGCGGCCCGCGGCGTTCGCGCACCTCGCCGAGGACGCGGACGGCGAGCCGGTCGGGTTCGCGCTGTGGTTCCTGAACTTCTCCACCTGGCGGGGCGTCCACGGCATCTACCTGGAGGACCTGTACGTCCGCCCGGAGGCACGCGGCGGCGGCCACGGCAGGGCGCTGCTCACCGAACTCGCGCGGATCTGCGTCGCGCGCGGTTACGAGCGTCTGGAGTGGTCGGTGCTGAACTGGAACCAGCCCTCCATCGGCTTCTACCGCTCGCTGGGCGCGCGGCCGCAGGACGAGTGGACGGTGTACCGGCTGACGGACGAGGCGCTGACCGCACTGGGCGGCTGATCGACCGTTCAGGGTTCCAGGACCACCTTGCCCGTCGTGCCCCGGGATTCCAGGGCGCGGTGGGCGGCGGCGGCCCCGGACAGCGGGAAGCGGCTGACGGCCGGGGCCAGGACGCCGCGGGACGCCAGGTCGAGGGCGGCGAGTTCCAGGGTGCGCATCGGGTCGGGGCCGCCCGCCCGGCGCAGCATCGCGGGCCCGAGCGTGCGCACCTGGGTGATGCCGCGCCGGGCCCGCTCGGCCTCGTCGAGGAGGGGCGGACCGGCCGCGTCGCCGATGCCCTGGGCGGACCAGCCGAAGACCAGGTGCTCGCCGCCGGGCGCGAGCAGGTCGAGCGCGGCGGCGGTGACGGGGCCGCCGACGCCGTCGAGGAGGACCGTGGCCCGCCGCCCGCCCAGGAACTCCCGTACCCGGGCGGGCCAGCCGGGGTCGGTGTAGTCGAGGGCGAGGTCCGCGCCGTTCGCCGCGACCAGGGCGGCCTTGCCGGGGCCGCCGGCCAGGCCGACGACGGTGCCGCCCGCGTGCTTCACGTACTGCACCAGGAGCGTGCCGATGCCGCCCGCCGCCGCCGGGACGAGGGCGACGGTGTCCTCGGTGACGGTGGTGAAGCCGAGGACGCCCAGGGCGGTGCGGCCGGTGCCGATCAGGGCCACCGCCCGCGCGGCGTCGAGCGCGGCGGGGATCTCGTGCAGGCGGGCGGCGTCGGTGACGGCGAGTTCGGCGTAGCCGCCGGGGACCGGACCCAGGTGGGCGACGACCCGTCTGCCGAGCCAGGCGGGGTCGGTGCCCGCGCCGAGCGACTCGACGGTGCCGGCGACCTCGCGGCCGGGAATCGTGGGCAGCGCCGGCAGTTCGGGGAACGGGCCCCGCACGCCCTGGCGGAGGGCGGTGTCGAGGAGGTGCACGCCCGCCGCCTCGACGGCGACGCGGACCTGGCCGGGGCCCGGCTCGGGATCGCCGGTCCTCTCGTACGTGAGGTGGTCGGCCGGGCCGAAGGCGTGCAGGCGGACGGCGTGCATGGGTGCTCCCGGGGGTGGGGCGGGCGGGCTGCCGCGCCGGGCGGCCAGTCTTCGACCTCAAGTCCGGTCGAGGTCAAGGGTGGTGGCCGGTGGTGGTGGCCGGTGGCGGGGGCCGCGGGGTGGGGCGTTGTCAGTGGGGGAGTGCAGCATGGGGGCATGGCGACGGAACGGCGTGGTGCGGCGGCGAAGGTGAAGCGGGCTCGGCGGCCGGAGGTGCGGCTGCCTCCGCTCGCGCCGTGGCGGGGCGCGGGCCTGGAGCCCGACGGGGACTACGACGGCGTGGAGTTCCGGGACGTGGACTTCGCCGGGCAGGAGGGGATCGGGGCGCGGTTCATGGACTGCGCGGTGGAAGGGTGCGCCTTCGACGAGGCGGGGCTCGCGCGGGCCCGGATCCTCGACTCGGCGCTGACCGGGATCAGGGGCGTCGGCACCGATCTGGCCGAGGCGACGCTGCGGGACGTCGAGGTGGTGGACGCGCGCCTCGGCGGGGTGCAGCTGCACGGGTCGGTCCTGGAGCGGGTGGTGATCCGCGGCGGCAAGATCGACTATCTGAATCTGCGCAGGGCGAAGCTGAAGGACGTCGTCTTCGACGGGTGCGTGCTGGTGGAGCCGGACTTCGGGGGAGCGCGCCTGGAGCGGGTGGAATTCACCGGGTGCGTGCTGAAGGGCGCGGACCTCACCGGGGCGACGCTGGTGGACGTGGACCTGCGCGAGGCGGCGGAGCTGGGCATCGCGCGGGGGGTCGACCGGCTGGGCGGCGCCGTCATCTCGCCCGGGCAGCTGTTCGACCTGGCGGGGGCGTTCGCGGCGCAGCTGGGGGTGCGGGTGATCTGACGCGGGCGCGCCGGCGGGTCAGGGCAGGCGGGGGAAGCGGGCCTGGAGGTCCCAGATCGCCGGGTTGTCCGCCAGGTCCTCGTGCAGGTCGCTGAGATCGGCGATCAGGTCGTGCAGGAAGTCGCGGGCCTCGCGGCGCAGGGCGCTGTGCGAGAAGGTCAGCGGCGGCTCGTGGCTCTCCATCCAGTCGGCCTCGATGTCGACCCAGCCGAAGCGGCGCTCGAAGAGCATGCGGTCGGTGGACTCGGTGAAGTCCAGGTCCGCGTACTGGGGGGTCGCCGAGCGGCTGCCGCGCGGGTCCCGGTCGAGCTGCTCCACGATGTCGCACAGCGCCCAGGCGAAGTCCAGGACCGGCACCCATCCCCAGGCGGTGGACAGTTCCCGGTCGGCCTCGGTGTCGGCCAGGTACACGTCGCCGCAGAACAGGTCGTGGCGCAGCGCGTGGACGTCCACGCGGCGGTAGTCCATCTGCGGGGGGTCCGGGAAGCGGCGGGAGAGGGCGTAGCCGATGTCGAGCACGGGGTCGATGGTGTCATGCCCGCTCACGGCAGCAGTCGCTGCTCCTTCGCGACCGCCACGGCGCCCGCCCGGGTGTCGACGCCGAGCTTGTCGTAGATCCGGCCCAGGTGGGTCTTGACCGTGGCCTCGCTGATGAAGAGGGCCTTGGCGATCTCGCGGTTGCCCAGGCCGTGGGCGAGCTGGGCGAGGATGTCCCGTTCGCGGTCGGTGAGGGTGGGGCGGGGGCGGCGCATGTTCGCCATCACGCGGGAGGCCACCGGCGCGGAGAGGGCCGTGCGGCCGTGGGCCGCCGCGTGGATCGCCGCGAAGAGTTCTTCCGGGCGCTCGGCCTTGAGCAGGTAGCCCGTGGCGCCGGCCTCGATGGCGCGGGTGATGTCGGCGTCGGTGTCGTAGGTGGTCAGGACCAGGACGTGCGGGGTGGGGGGCGGGGTCGTGGTGAGGCGGCGGGTCGTTTCTACGCCGTCGATGCCCGGGCCCAGCTGGAGGTCCATCAGGACGACGTCGGGGTGGAGTTTCGCCGTCAGCGCGATGGCTTCTTCGCCGGTGCCCGCCTCGCCGATCACTTCGATGTTCTCGGCGCTGTCGAGGAGGGCGAGCAGGCCCGCCCGGACGACCACGTGGTCGTCGCAGAGCAGGAGTCGGACCGGGGTCGCCGTCATGCGGGCTCCTTCGGCTTTGTTGGTTGGTCGGTCGGTCGGTGGGGCGGGGCTGGGCTGGGCGGGTTGTCGTTCGTCCGCGGCCCGGTGGCCTCTTCTCGCGCAGTTCCCCGCGCCCCTGAGGCATGCGCTGCCGCGCAGCCTCCCCCAGAGGCAGCGCTCCGCGCGCCTCCGCATGAGGCAGCGCTCCGCGCGCCTCCCTGGGCGAGCGGAGCTCGCTTCCAGGGGCGCGGGGAACTGCGCGGCCAGCCCCCACCGGGCGGCGGACGAAAGACTGCCCGGGGGGCGCGGGGAACTGCGCGGCCAGCACCCCACCGGGCTGCGGACGAAGAACCTGCCAGGGGCGCGAGGAACTGCGCGACCAGCCACGACGGGAGCTGCGGACGAGAGACTGCCCGGGGGCGCGGGGAACTGCGCGACCAGCCCCCACCGGGCTGCGGACGAAGAACCTGCCAGGGGCGCGAGGAACTGCGCGACCAGCCACGACGGGAGCTGCGGACGAGAGACTGCCCAGGGGCGCGGGGAACTGCGCGGCCAGCCCCCACCGGGCTGCGGATGACGAGACCACCCGTGGCGTGGGCCGGTGTCGTCGGGGGAGAGGGCGGTCATGGGGGAGGGAGGGGGATGGCGGTGGTGAGGACGGTGCCTTCGCCGGGGGCGGACTCGATGGCGAGGTCACCCCCGAGCTGCCGCACCCGCACCCGGATCGCCGCCAGCCCATGCCCCCGCACCCCGGCCACCACCCCCACCGCCGGATCGAACCCCACCCCGTCGTCGGCGACGTCCAGGACGACCTGGTCGTCGAGCAGGGTCAGGGTGACGGCGGCGCCGGAGGCCCCGGCATGCTCCCGTACGTTCGCCAGCGCGCCCTGCGCGATCCGCAACAGCGCGGCCTGCACGCGGTCCGGGAGCCGGTCGAGCCCGGCCGGCTCGGCGGCGTCGATGTGGACCCGGACCGCGAGGTGCTCCCCGGACTCCCGCGCGGCGACCGTGCGCAGCGCCTCCGCCAGTCCCCGGGCCAGATCGGCGGGCGCCAGGTCCTGCACGAAGCGGCGGGCCTCGGTGAGGTTGTGGTCGGCGATGGTCGCGGCGGTGTGCACATGGGTGCGGGCCTTGCCGGGGTCGGAACCCCAGACCCGTTCGGCGGCCTGGAGCAGCATCTGCTGGCTGGACAGGCCCTGCGCGAGGGTGTCGTGGATCTCCATGGACAGCCGCTGCCGCTCGGCGAGGGTGCCCGCCCGGCGCTCGGCGGCGGCCAGCTCGCGGCGGGTGCGGATCAGGTCGTCGATCAGGGCGCGCTGCCGGGCCGTCTGCCGCTGCATCTGGAGGAAGACACCGGCGGCGACCATGGCGACGATGGGCGGCCCGAGCACCAGGTCCGGGTCCCAGCGCCCGGCGAGCCGCACCTGGGAGGCGACGACCAGACCGGTCAGCAACGCCACCAGGATCAGCGCCGCGCGCGTGGGCAGGGTGCGCAGGCCGGTGTAGAAGAGCGGGATGCCGACCCAGGCGAAGCTCGGCGCGAGGACGACGAGCACCACGACCACGCAGACCACGAGGGACAGCCACACCCGCTGCCGGACGATCGGGCGGTGCGGGCCCTGCCAGGCGATGCCGACGGCGTAGAGCACGGCGAGGACCGCGCTGAAGGTGATGATCCAGGGGGTGCGGTCGCCGCCCGGGTGGCGCAGCAGGAAGCGGGCCAGGGCGACGGCGAGCAGCAGGAAGAACGCGGCGTGCATGAGGGCGGCGAGCCACCGGGTGTCGGTCGCCCCGGCCTCGTCGTCGACATCCCTCATGGCCACCTCCCGCGCCGCTCCGAACTGGGCAAACACTCCCATTGTCGGGTGCGGTCACGCCCCCGGGGTCAACCGATCGGATGACCCCGGGGTCAGCCGCCCGGCAGCCGCCGAGCAGCCGTAACGCCGACGGGAGGAGGCCGCCCGCGGACCCAGCATGGAGTGCAGAAGGAACGCACGCCCCGCCCTCCAGGAGTTGAATCGCATGGCCTCCCTGAAGAACCTGTCCCGCCGCGCCCGCGTCGCCACCGGTGGTGTCGTCCTGGCCGCCGTCGCCGCCGGTACGTTCGGCACGGTCTCCGCGAACGCCTCGGCCCCGGCCGCCGCGCCCGCCGCCGGCGTGAAGAGCGCGACGACCACCACCTCCACGCACCTGTCGATCGACGCCGCGAACAAGGCCGCGCAGGCCGCGCTGCACGCCGCCGAGAAGGAGAACCAGAAGGTCTCCGTCGCCGTCGTCGACCGCAACGGCAACACGATCCTGACCCTGCGCGGCGACGGCGCCGGCCCGCAGTCCTACGAGTCCGCCGAGAAGAAGGCGTACACCGCCGTCTCCTGGAACGCGCCCACGTCCGAGCTGGCCAAGCGGCTGGCGAGCACCCCGAACCTGAAGGACATCCCCGGCACCCTGTTCCTCGCGGGCGGCGCCCCCGTCACCGCGAAGAACGCCCCGATCGCCGCCATCGGCGTGGCCGGCGCCCCCTCCGGCGACCAGGACGAGAAGTTCGCCCAGGCCGGCGTCGCCGCGCTCCGCTAGTCCGGGCCGCTGTTCCGGGCCGCTGTTCCGGGCCGGGGGGCTGCATCGCGCGGGGACGTGCGGGTGCAGCCCCCCGAGGGCGTAGGGAAGCGCGCGACCGGCCACGATGTACGCGCACCTCGGAAGAGCGGCACGACACGCACGACACGCACGACACGCACGACACGCACGAGACGACACCCGCGACGACGCGCGGGCCCCGGGGCACCCCCGGGCCCCGCTCCTCGATCGCCGGAGGGGCCTGAGAGACATGAACGACCGCACCCTGCTCGAAGCCGCGGCCCAGGGCGACACCGGCACCGTCCGCGACGCGCTGGCGGCCGGCGCCGATCCCGGTGTCCGCGACGCCCACCGCCGCACCCCTCTCCTGCTCGCCGCGCTGCACGACCACGTGCCCGCCGCGCAGGCGCTCGTCGCGGCGGGCGCCGACCCGGACGCGCGGGACGACCGGTCCGACACGCCGTGGCTGGTCACCGGCGTCACCGGCTCGGTCGCCATGATGCGTGCCCTGCTCCCCGCGGGCCCCGACCTGAAGGTCACCAACCGCTTCGGCGGCATCTCCCTCATCCCGGCGTGCGAACGCGGCCACGTCGACTACGTGCGGGCCGTGCTCCGCGAGACCGACATCGACGTCGACCACGTCAACCGGCTCGGGTGGACGGCCCTGCTGGAGGCGGTGATCCTCGGGGACGGCGGCCGCGCGCACCAGGAGATCGTGGAGCTGCTGCTCACGGCGGGCGCCACCCCCGGCCTGCCGGACGGCGACGGCGTCACGCCCCTGGAGCACGCCGAGCGCCGCGGGTTCACCCGGATCGCCGGTCTGCTGAGGGCCGTACGGTGAAACGCCTCGCGCTCGCCGCGACGGCCGTCGCCGTCCTGGTGACGGGCTGCGCGACGAGCACCCGGGCCCCCGGGGGCGGCGACGCCCGTGACACGCCCGCGAGCACCCCGGCCGGGACCGGTGGGAGCGGCCGGCCGGACGCTCCGGCGACCCGCGCGGACGCCGACGGCACTCTCCTCGTCGCCGACTTCGGCGCCGACACCGTCAGCTTCGTCGACCCGGCGAAGGGGGTCACGGACACGGTCGAGGTGGGCCGCGCGCCCTACGGTCTCGTCGTCGGCGACGACGGCCGGGCCTGGGTCGCCACCGCCGAGGGCGTCGCCGTCGTCGACACCGCCGCCCGCGAGCGGACCGCGCTCGTGCCGTACCGGACCGGGGGCCTCGGCCCGGTCACCGGCGGCGAGTACCGCGGCGGCGGCATGGGCATCGCGCTGGCGCCCGACGGCCGGCACGCGTACGTCGGGGTCAACGTCCCCGGCGGCGACGGCACGCTGGAGACCGTCGACACCCGCACGCTCCGCGTCACCGGCACCGCCGACGTCGGCCGCCGCCCCTTCGACGTGGACGTCTCGCGCGACGGCCGCGAGGTGTACGCGACGGACCACGACTCCTTCGACGTCACCGTCCTCGACACCGGCAGCGGCGCCACCCGCCGCATCGAGGTCGCCCCCTACGGCACCGAGGGCGGCCTCGGCTCCTGGCTGAAGCCGCACTACACGGCCGTACGCCCCTCGGACGGGAAGCTGCTGCTGCCCTTCGAGGGCGAGAAGCTGGTCGTCGTCGACCCGGCGACGGGCCGTTCCCAAGTCGAGCGGATGACGGCGAACACGCACCAGCACGGCGTCACCGTCACCCCCGACGGCACCCTGTTCGCCGTCGGCACCGGCCCCATCGACCCCGCCGAGGACGAGGGCCCGTCCCTGACCGTCCGCACGAAGGGCGGCCGGGAGAAGGTGATCCCGCTGGACGGCCCGCACGAGGACGTCGCCGTCTCCGCCGACGGCCGGACGGCGTACGTCACCGGTGGCTTCACCCGCGACGGCTTCTGGGACGGGATCACCGTCGTCGACGTCGACAGCGGCCACACGCGCCGACTGGCGGCGGGCCGGCGGCCACTGGGCATCGCCGTCCTCGCCCCGGAGACGCCGGGGACGCCGGGGACGCCCGGGCAGGCACGGCAGGGCTGACAAAAGGGGCAATAGGGTGGGCGGGTGCGCAGACGCCCCCGCCCCCTGGCCCGCCCTCTGGCCCGCCCTCTGGCCCGCCCTCTGGCCCTCCTCGTCGCCCTGCTGTCCGTCGCGGCCTGCGGCGGCGGGGTGCACGGCTCGCCCGGCGCCTCCGGGCTGCGCGACCCGTACTTCCCCAAGCTGGGCAACGGCGGCTACGACGTCACCCACTACTCCCTGAACCTCGCCTACGACCCGGACAGCCACCGCCTCACCGGCACCGCCACCCTCACCGCGACGGCCCGCCAGGACCTCAGCGCCTTCAACCTCGATCTGCGGGGCCTCACGGTCGGCGGGGTCACCGTCGACAGGAAGCGGGCGCGCAGCCAGCGGGCCGGCAGCGAGCTGACGATCCGGCCGTTCGACGAACTGCCCGCGGGCCACACCTTCCGCACGGTCGTGCGCTACTCCGGCGAGCCCGTCACCATCACCGACCCCGACGGCTCCGAGGAGGGCTGGCTGCGCACCGGGGACGGCGCGCTCGGCCTCGGCGAGCCGACCGGCTCGATGGCCTGGTTCCCCGGCAACCACCACCCCTCCGACAAGGCCACGTACACCCTCGCGATCAGCGTCCCCGCGGGTGTGCGGGCCGTCTCCAACGGGGAGCTGCGGAGCGCCAAGCGGTCCGCGTTCGGCAGGAGCACCACCTACGTCTGGCGCGTCACCCGGCCGATGGCGAGTTACGTGGCCACGGTCGCCATCGGCGACTTCCGGATCCGCACGTCCCGGACGCCGGACGGCATCCCCGTGTACACCGCGGTCGATCCGCGGGAGGAGAAGGCGAGCGCGAAGGTCCTCGCCCGGCTCCCCGAGGTCGTCGACTGGGAGACGGCGACCTTCGGCCCGTACCCGTTCTCCTCCACCGGCGCGATCGTCGACCGCGACGGCGACGCCGGGTACGCGCTGGAGACGCAGAACCGGCCCGTCTTCCCCGGCGCGCCCCGGCTGGGCACGCTCGTCCACGAGTTGGCCCACCAGTGGTACGGCGACTCGGTCACCCCGAAGTCGTGGCGCGACATGTGGCTGAACGAGGGCTTCGCCACCTACGCCGAGTGGCTGTGGGAGGAGCGGCACGGCGGGGACACCGCCCAGCGGTCCTTCGACGACGCGTACGACCACGACGCCGGCTCGGCCGTGTGGGCCTTCCCGCCCGCCGACCCGCCCGGCGCCGCCCACATCTCCGACGCGCCGGTCTACGGGCGCGGCGCGATGGTCCTGCACCGGGTCCGGGAGACCGTCGGGGACCCGGCGTTCTTCGCCCTGCTGAAGGGCTGGGCCACCGACCACCGGTACGGCAACGTCGACACGCACGACTTCACGTCCTACGTGGAGCGCGAGAACCCGGCCGAGAAGAAGGCGCTGGCCGAGGTGTGGAAGGACTGGCTCTACGGCAAGGGCAAGCCGGACGAGCCGGACAAGTCCTGACCCTCCGGCGCTCGCAGGGGCTTGCGCAGCACCCGGCAGGGGCGGCCGAGCTGCCGGTCCCGGCGGCGGGCAATCTCCTCGTAGCCGAGCGCGGTCCAGAAGGCGAGGCCGGCCGGGTTGTTGTCGAGCACGGCGAGCCGGACGGCGGTGCGGCCGGCCCGCCGGAAGCGCTCCTCGACCGCGTGCGCGAGCCGCCTCCCGTGTCCGGTGCGGTGCCGCCGGGCGTCGACGAGCAGCAGGCCGATCCACGGGTCCGGGTCGGCCGGGTCCGGGTGGCGGGCCAGGGTCAGGGCGATGCCGACGAGCCGCCCCGGGGCGTCCCGGGCGAGCAGCGCCTCGGCCGCGGGGGCGGCCAGCTCCTCGTCGAGGGTGGCGGCGACCTGCTCCGCGGTGATCGCGTCGGGGTCGGGGAAGTCGCCGCTCAGCGCGAAGAAGTCCCGGTTGGAGGCGTAGAGGGCGGTCAGCTCGGCGAGCAGGGCGGGGCCGGGCGGCTGGGTGAGGGGGGTGAGCGGGGTGAGGTCCACGGGGAGAGGGTAGGCGCGGGGTCCGGTGTCGCCGAGGGCGGGAACGGGGCGGGAACGGTGCGGGAACGGGGGCGGGCCCCGGAAGGATCCGGGGCCCGCACCTGGGAATTCGGGAACGTCGGCTCAGACGTTCACACCGAAGTCCTGGGCGATGCCGACCAGGCCCGAGGCGTAGCCCTGGCCGACGGCGCGGAACTTCCACTCGGCGCCGTTGCGGTACAGCTCGCCGAAGACCATCGCCGTCTCCGTCGCCGCGTCCTCGGAGAGGTCGTAGCGGGCGATCTCGGCGCCACCGGCCTGGTTCAGGATACGGATGTACGCGTTGCGGACCTGGCCGAAGTTCTGCGAGCGGTTCTCCGCGTCGTAGATCGAGACCGGGAAGACGATCTTGTCGACGTCGGCGGGCAGGCCCGCCAGGTTCACGTTGATCGCCTCGTCGTCGCCGTCGCCCTCGCCGGTGCGGTTGTCACCGGTGTGGACGATGGTCTGGTCCGGCGTCTGCTTGTTGTTGAAGAAGACGAAGTGGCCGTCCGAGTAGACCTTGCCCTGCGTGTTCACCGCGATCGCGGAGGCGTCCAGGTCGAAGTCGGTACCGGTGGTGGTGCGGACGTCCCAGCCGAGGCCCACGGTGACGGCGGTCAGGCCCGGAGCCTCCTTGGTGAGCGAGACGTTGCCACCCTTGGACAGGCTTACAGCCATGGTTCGGGAGTCCCTTCCCTCGTTAAATGCGTGGCGTACGGGTGTACGTGCGTAGCCGAAGCTACTCGTACCCGTATGAACGCGATGCGGGGTGGAGAAGGTTCCAGCTCTCTTTACTTTCTTTACCCGGCTGGAAAACCGGGGTGACGAGCGGTGCCCGGACGCGCGACCATGGAGCCATGTCCGGTCCTTATCCCATCCGCGGTTCGGTCGTCCTTCCGGAGGCCGAGCTGGTCTGGCGTTTCTCGCGGTCGTCCGGGCCGGGCGGGCAGCACGTCAACACCAGCGACTCGAAAGTGGAGCTCTCGTTCGATCTGGCGAACACCCGGGCGCTGCCCGAGGTGTGGAAGGCGCGGGCGGTGGAGCGGCTCGGGTCGCGGCTGGTGGGCGGGGTGGTGACCGTACGGGCGTCTGATCACCGGTCGCAGTGGCGCAATCGGGAGACGGCTGCCGTGCGGCTCGCCGCGCTGTTGGCCGAGGCCACGGCGCCGCCGCCGAAGCCGCGCCGGGCCACCAGGATTCCGCGGGGGATCAATGAGCGGCGCCTTCGGGAGAAGAAGGCCCGCTCCGAGACCAAACGGGGGCGCTCCGCGCGGGACTGGTGACGGCGGCCGAGGCCGCCCGCGCGGTTCCCCGCGCCCCTGGCTGGTCTTCCGGGTGCACCACCGTCGTGGCTGATCGCGCAGTTCCCCGCGCCCCTGGGCAGTTCCTCGTCCGCGGGCGGTGGGGCTTCTCGCGCAGTTCCCCGCGCCCCTGAGGCATGCGCTGACGCGCAGCCTCCCCCAGAGGCTGCGCTCCGCGCGCCTCCACGGAGGGGCGGGTCGGTGGTGCGCCTCCACAGAGAGGCGAGACGGTGGAGCGCCTCCACAGAGAGGCGGGACGGTGGGGCGCCTCTCCTGGGGGGCGGGGCGGTGGTGCGCCTCTCCCCGGTGGAGGCGGGGCGGTGGGGTGCCTCTCTTGATGAGATGGCGCACGAAGTGCGCATCTCAGGGGCGCGGGGAACTGCGCGACCAGCCACGGCGGTGGCGCGCGTAACAGACCACCCAGGGGCGCGGGGAACTGCGCGACCAGCCACGGCGGTGGCGCGCGTAACAGACGACCTAGGGGCGCGGGGAACTGCGCGATCAGCCACGGCGGTGGCGCGCGTAACAGACGGCCCAGGGGCGCGGGGAGCGGCCACCGGGCCGCGGGTGACGTACGGCCCAGGGGCGCGGGGGGCTGTGCCGTCGGGGCGCGCGTGGGGAAAGGGTTAGGGCAGGGTGCGGTAGCGGCCCCGGAAGTAGAGGAGGGGGGTGCCGTCGGCGCTGGGGAGGGTGGTGGTCAGGACGCGGCCGATGTACATGGTGTGATCCCCGGCGACGACCCGCTGCTCGGTCCGGCACTCCAGCGTCGCCAACGCCCCACCCACCAGCGGAGCATCCGTGTGCTCACCGCGTATGTAGGGAATGTCCTCGAACAGCAGCCGGTCGCTGAGGCGCCCCTTCATCGCGAACCGCCCGGCGATGTGACTCTGCGACTCCGCGAGCAGCGACACCGCCCACAGGGGCTGCTCGTCCAGCACGTCGTCCATCCGGGAGCCGTTGCGCAGGGAGACCATCACCAGCGGCGGGTCGAGGGACACCGACATGAAGGCGGTGGCCGTCATGCCCGCGTCCTCGCCCGGCGGCGCCCCCGCGTCACCGGGATCCAGCGAGGCCTCGCGGGCGGTCAGCAGGACGACACCCGCGGCGAGACGGGACAGGGCGGCACGGAACTGATCGTTGCTCACCCCCTCAGCATGCCCGGGGGAGTGCGGCGCGGGAGGGACGGGAGCGGCAGGGGAGGTCTTCAGCACGGCTTCGACGCTAGTCGCGCGGTGCGCCGCCCCGCATCGGGCCGAGGGCCGAGAGGGGACCTAGGTCCCGGGGCGTACCGCGCACAGCCGTTCATCATGAGTTGTGACTTGAGTCACAGGAGGCCTTTTTTGTTGACCCTGTGTACCGAGTGAGGAGCGCGCTGTGATTCAGTGGCGGTCGACACTGCGAGATGAACGTGCTCACGCACGTGCGCGGGGAAAGAGCCGATCAGAGTACTGGAGTGCTGTCGAGGTCTCGGGGAGAGCTGAGCATGGAGACCGAGTCGGAGCCCTACGTCCGTCTTGCGACCCTGCGGCAGCTGCACCACGTGATGGCGGACATGAACGCCGCGCGCAGCCTGGCCGACACCCTCCAGACCGTCGCCGACGGGGTCGTGAACGGGCTGGGATACGAGCTGGCCTGCGTCAACCTCGTACGCCCCGACGGAGACCTCGTCGTCGCCGCCTTCTCCGGAAATTCGGCCGCCGAGGCCCTCATCACCGGCCGCGTCGGCTCCCGCGCCGCCTGGGACCGCAGGCTCACCATGGGCGAGCGCTGGGGCGAGCTGTGCTTCATACCGCACACCGAGGGCTGGGTCCTCGACGAGGACGACGTGCCGCAGTGGTTCACCGACGGCCCCCCGCCCCGCTTCGAGGACGAGTGGCACCCGTCCGACCGCCTCTTCGCCCCGATGTTCGCGACCGGCGCGGCCGGCGGCGAGCTGATCGGCGTCATATCGGTGGACCGCCCGCGCAACGGCCGAATACCCGGCGCCTGGGGCCGCGAGGCCCTTCAGATGTACGCCTTCCAGGCCGCCATCGCCATCAGCAACGCCCGGCTGCGGGCCAACATGCAGCGCGCCCTGGTCCGCCTGGAGCGCGAGCAGCAGGCCCTGCGCGCCAGCGAGGAGAGCTTCCGCCAGGCCTTCGAGTACGCGCCCTCCGGCATGGCCATCGCCGAGATGGGCGGCGACGAGCGCGGCCGGATCCTGCGGACCAACGACGCGCTCTGCCGCCTCCTCGGCCGCCCCGCCTCCGCGATGCGGCGCTACTCCTTCTCCGACCTCGTGCACCCCGAGGACATCGGCACCCTGCTGCGCACCTCCGCCGAGGGCGGCCGCGCCGAGCTGCGGCTCGGCCGGCGCGACGGCACCTACGTCTGGGTCTCGCTGCGCAACTCGGTGGTCGCCGACGCCGCCGACGGGCCCCGCTTCCTGCTCACCCACGTCGAGGACATCGAGGAGCGCAAGCGCCGCGAGCTGCACCTCGCCCACCGCGCCTCGCACGACTCCCTGACCGGCCTGCCGAACTCGGCGGAGCTGCGCTCCCGGCTCGGGGCCCGGCTCTGCCGCCGCCCCCAGGAGCAGCTGCCCAGCGCGATCGACTCCCTCGACGCGGCCTACGGCGACCCCGTCGGCGCCTCCGCCGTCCCCGGCGGCCACGGACACGACGTCGACTTCGGCGGGTTCGGCGGGCCCGCCCTGCACCGCACCGGCCACGCCGCGGGGCTCTACGAGGGCTTCGACCACCATGTGCACGTGGCGGCGCCGGGCGGCGACGAGACGACCGACGACGGCACCAAGGGCCTCGCCGTCCTCTTCTGCGACCTCGACGGCTTCAAGTCGATCAACGACCGGTTCGGGCACAACGCGGGCGACGCCGTCCTCATCGAGGTGGCCCGCCGGCTCACCAGCGGGGTCCGCGACGGCGACACGGTGGCCCGGCTCGGCGGCGACGAGTTCGTGGTGCTCGCCGACGGGCTCGGCCGCGCGGACGCGCAGGACCTCGCCGTCAGGCTGCGCAACGCCATCATCCCGCCGATTCGGGTGGACGGCAGGGCGGTCCGGGTGGGGGCCAGTTTCGGCATCGGCTGGGCCCACTGCGGGATGACGGCCGAAGAAGTGCTGCAATCCGCTGACCAGCGGATGTACGTGGAGAAAAGATCACGTGCCAAGCAGCACCGACGAGCGGGCTGAGCTGCGGAACGGCCGTAGGGTCGGTCACCTGTGAGGTCGGGGCCACTCCGTGGGGCCCCGCGCAGCGGGTACGCTCGCCCGGGTAAGCAAACGCGTAGGGAGTGATCAGGGATGGCGCCCGGCAACAACGGCGCGAGCACCACGCCCGAGGACGATGATCCGTTCGGCTATCTGTACGCCGACGGACAGGCGGCCGGGGCGACCCCGCCGAACGGCGGGGGCGGCGGCTACGGCTACCCGAACTCCCGCTCCTTCAACCAGGTGCGCACGGTCGGTGAGCGTCAGTACGGGCAGCAGCAGGTGCCGCCGCAGCAGACCCAGCCCGGCCAGGCGTACCACCAGCCGAACACGCACTACCAGGCACCGGAGACCATGCCCGGTGGCGGTCCTCCCACGCAGCCGACGCCGTCGCGCTCCTCGCGCGGCGGGGGCGGCGGCCGCGGCCCCAACACCAGGGCGCTGCTGATCGGCGCGGTCGCCGTCGTGGCCGCCGTGGTCATCGGCATCAGCGTCGCCATGCTCAGCGCGGACTCGGACGACGACAAGAACACCGACGCGGCCGCCAAGCCCACCGGCACCGCCCGGTCCGCGCAGCCCAGCAAGTCCGCGTCGCCGTCCGCGTCGGCCTCCGACGAGGCGGCCGACCTGCCGAAGACCGACGTGAAGTCCGTGACGCTGGGCGGCGGCACCTCGGTCGCCGCCGACGTCAAGGGCGCCAAGGCCGACGGCGGCCAGTACGTCGCGGGCTTCAACAAGGTCGGCGCGACGATCACCTGGACCGTCAACAACATCCCGGACGACGGCGAGTACCGCCTCTACGTGAACTACGGCGTGCCCGGCAAGGACCAGAACGCCACGATCGACGTCAACGGCAAGAAGCAGGCCCGCGCCCTGAACATGGAGAACTTCGCCCACGCCAAGGAGGGCGACTGGGAGCACGGGTGGACCAACACCTGGGCGTCCGTCCAGCTCACCAAGGGGACGAACGCGATCACGGTGTCCTGCCAGGACGGCAACCAGTGCGACGCGAACTTCGACCAGTTCTGGCTGACCGGCAAGAACGGCTGACACCCCGGCGGGGCGGCGGGTTCTAGGCCGCCCCGGCCCGTTGCGACACCGTCACCCGGGTGACGGTGTCGTCGTACGTCTGGCGGTCGAACTCGCCCGCCACCGGTGCCACCACCGTCGCCGCCGACAGCGCCACCGCGCGGGCCAGCCGCTCGGGCCACGGCAGTCGTTCGGCCTGGCCCGAGAGCAGGCCCGCCACCGCGGAGTCGCCCGCGCCCGTGGGATTGCCGGCGAGCCGGCCGGGGGCCGGGGCGTGCCAGACGCCGTCCGGGGTGAGGGCGCACAGCCCCTCCGCGCCCAGCGAGGCGACCACGGTGTGCGCGCCGCGCCTGCGGGCGTCCTTCATGGCCTGCAACGGCTCGTGGGAGCCGGTGAGTTCGGCCAGCTCGTCCGCGTTCGGCTTGACGATGTCGGGGCGGGCCGCGACGCCCCGGCGCAGCGGTTCGCCGCTGGTGTCCAGCAGGACGGGCACGGAGGCGGCCCGCGCGGCCCTGATCAGCGTCGCGTAGGCGCCCACCGGGACGCCCGGCGGCAGGCTGCCGCACAGGGCCACCGCCGAGACCGAGCCGAGCAGGACCTCGTACGCCTCCTGGAAGGCCGTCCACTCGGCGGGGGAGATGGTCGGGCCCGGTTCGTTCAGCTGGGTCGTGTCGCCCGTCGAGGCGTCCACCACGGCGACCGTGCGGCGGGTCGCGCCGTCGACCGGCACCAGGGCGTCGCGGAGCCGCCCGACGCCCCTCAGCCGCTCCTGGAGGGTGCGGCCGGTCGCGCCGCCCGCGAAGCCCGTGACGGTCACCTCATGGCCGAGGGCGGCCAGCACCCGCGCCACGTTCAGCCCCTTGCCGCCGGGGCGTTCGACGACCTCGGTGACCCGGTGCGAGGTGTGCGGGCGCAGGGCGCGCACGCGGTAGGTGATGTCGAGTGCGGTGTTCAGTGTGACCGTGAGGATCACAGGACCTCACCCCCCGATACGGCGCGACGTGCTTTCGGTGACGGGGGTCGATCATGCCAAAGTCGAGGCGGTTGGCCCAGACCTCGGGTCAACCGCCTCGAGTGGCGCGCGAGTTACGGCGTGATCAGCCACTCGCCCTTGCGCATCACGCCCTTGACCTCGAACTCCTCGTCGAGGACGACGAGGTCGGCGTCCTTGCCGGGCTCCAGCGAGCCGACCGTGTCGTACACGCCGAGCAGCCGCGCGGGGTTGGCGGAGATGGCCCGCACGACGTCCTCGACCGGCAGCCGGTCGACGGTGACGGCCCGCTTGAACGCGCGGTCCAGGGTGAGCGTCGAGCCCGCGATGGAGCCGCCCTCCACCAGCCGTGCCACGGAGTCCTTCACCTCGACCTCCATCGGGCCGAGCATGTAGCGGCCGTCGCCGAACCCGGCGGCGTCCATCGCGTCGGTGATGAACGCGACCCGGTCGGAGCCCTTGTGGTGGAAGGCCAGTTCGAGGGCGGCCGGGTGCAGGTGCGTGCCGTCGTTGATCAGCTCGACCGTGATCCGCTCGTCCTCCAGGAGGGCGGCGATCGGGCCGGGGGCGCGGTGGCCGAGCGTCGGCATCGCGTTGAACAGGTGGGTGGCGACCGTGGCGCCCGCGTCGATGGCCTCCACCGTCTGCTCGTACGTGGCGTCGGTGTGGCCGATCGCGGCGATCACCCCCTGCTCGGCCAGCAGCCGCACGGAGTCGATGCCGCCGGGCAGCTCGGTGGCGAGGGTGACCATCCTGGCCCGGCCGCGCGCGGCGTCGACCAGCTTGCGCACCTCGGCCGGGTCGGGGTCGCGCAGCAGCGTCTCGTCGTGGGCGCCCTTGCGGCACGGCGAGATGAACGGGCCCTCGAAGTGGATGCCGGCGATCTCGCCCTGCTCGGCGAGTTCGGAGAGCAGGCCCGCGCGCTGGACGAGGAAGTCCATGTCGCCGGTGACGAAGGACGGCACGATCGTCGTGGTGCCGTGCTGCCGGTGGGTGTGGATGCCCTTGAGGATCTCGTCGACCGTGCCGGAGGTGAAGGACGCGCCGCCGCCGCCGTGGTTGTGCATGTCGACGAAGCCGGGCACCACCCAGTGGCCGGAGAGGTCGACGGTCTGCGCGTCCGCGGGAGCGCTCCCGGCGATGCGCGGCCCGTCGACGATGACACGGCCGTCGGTGACGGTCCCGGTGGGCAGTACCACCCGGGCACCGGCGAGCACCTTTGCTGTGGCCATCAGGCGGTTACCTCCGAGGATCCAGTGGCTGCTGCGGTGTGGTCGAGCAGGTCCCAGGCGAGCAGTCCCGCGCCCAGGCACCCGGCGCTGTCCCCGAGGACGGCCGGGACGATCGTGGGCAGCGACTGGAACGTCACGCGCTCGGCGACGGCCGCCCGCAGGGGTGTGAACAAGGTTTCCCCGGCCTCGGCCAGTCCGCCACCGATGATCAGGGTGCGCGGGTCCAGCAGAGTGAGCGCCATGACCAGGCCGTCGGCGAGCGCGTCCACCGCGTCCTGCCAGACCCGCACGGCCCGGGGGTCCCCGGCGTCGACGGCCTTCGCGCAGTCCGCGGCGGTCGCCGCGGTGTCGCCGCAGGCGTCCTGCCAGGCGAGGGTGACGGCGCTCGCGGACGCGTACCGCTCCAGGCAGCCGCGCTGGCCGCAGCCGCAGTCGATGCCGCCGGGCCGCACGACCACATGGCCGATCTCGCCCGCCGAGCCGTGCGCGCCGGGCTCGATGTGCCCGTCGATGCCGATGGCGCCGGCGATGCCGGTGCCCAGCGGCAGGAACAGGAAGCGGTCGGCGTCCCGGCCCGCGCCCAGCCGGCCCTCGCCGAGCCCGCCGGTGCGCACGTCGTGGCCGAGGGCGACGGGGATGGCGCCCAGCCGCTCGCTGAGCAGCGCCCGCATGGGCACGTCGCGCCAGCCCAGGTTGGCGGCGAACAGGGCGATGCCGGCCGCCTCGTCGACGACGCCGGGCACGGCGACCCCGGCGGCCAGGGCGGGCTCCCCGAGGTGCTCCTCGCCCCAGGCGCGCAGCTCGGCGGCGAAGTCGAGGATCGATCCGACGACCGCGTCGGCGCCCCGCTCGCGCTCCGTCGCCCGGCGCGCCTGATGCAGCAGGGTGCCGTCCGCCCCGACCAGGGCGGCCTTCATTCCGGTGCCGCCCACGTCCAGGGCGATGACATGTCTCACGGGAACAGTCTGGCGCGTCGACCCGCAACAGGTCTAGTCCACTTGCAGGGATCTTGTGCGTCCGTACCCTTACGGCCCCCTGACCGGCCCTGTTGCCGAAGCGAGATCTAGGTGGTGTAGACCTTGTGTCCGACTAGCGGATTCCCGAGTGCGAGGGTGGGACACACGGTGCAGCGGCACATCACCGGTCTGATCGCGGCTGCGGCCGCACTGGGCATGGCGGGCACGCTCACCGCGTGCGGGGGGACCGGATCGGGAGACGTCACCCTGAAGCTGGTCGCCGCCGACTACGGCGACTCCGCGGACAACAGCTCGCAGAAGTACTGGGACGCGCTGGCCGGTGCGTACGAGAAGGACCACCCGGGCGTCAAGGTGGACGTCGACGTCTACAACTGGAAGGTCGTCGACACCAAGGTCAAGGACCTCGTCGCCGCCGGCCACGCCCCGGACATGGCGCAGATCGGCGCCTACGCCGACTACGCGGCGGCCGGGAAGCTCCTCCCGGTCGGCGAGCTGCTCAACGTGCCCACCCAGGCCGACTTCCTGCCGCAGCTCGCCGACGCCGGCAAGGTCGACAACGTGCAGTACGGCATGCCGTTCGCCGCCTCCACGCGCCTGCTCTTCTACAACAAGAAGCTCTTCAAGGACGCGGGCATCACCCCGCCCCGCACCTGGGCCGAGCTGGCCGCCGACGCCAGCGCCCTCAAGGCCAAGGGCGTGCCGATCCCGTACGCGCTGCCGCTCGGCCGGGAAGAGGCGCAGGCCGAGACCATGATCTGGATGCTGAGCGGCGGCGCCGGCTACACCGACGACGTCGGCTCGTACATCCTCGACTCCAAGCAGAACATCTCGACGTTCGACTGGCTCAAGGACGATCTCGTCGGCAAGGGCCTGACCGGCGCCACCGCGCCCGCGAAGCTCAACCGCGCCGACGCCTTCGCCGCCTTCGCCAAGGGCGAGGTCGGCATGCTCAACGGCCACCCGACGCTGATGCAGATGGCCGCCGCCAAGGGCGTCGACTACGGCACCGTGCAGCTGCCCGGCCCGAACGGGCCCGCCAAGTCCACGATGGGCGTCGCCGACTGGATGATGGCGTTCAAGCAGAACGGGCACGCCAAGGAGACCGGCGACTTCCTCAACTACGTCTACAGCGAGCGCAACGTCCTCGACTTCTCCCGCGAGTACGACCTGCTGCCGGTCACCAGCAGCGCCTCGAACACCATGGCGTCGGCCGGCGACGACAAGAAGCTCCGGCCGTTCCTCAAGAGCCTCGGCGACTCCGAGCTGTACCCGGTCGGCAACACGTCCTGGGCGAGCGTCAGCGAGGGCATCAAGCAGGAGATCGGCACCGCCGTGTCCCCGCACGGCAGCCCGGCCGCCGTGCTCGGCCGGCTCCAGACGGAGGCGGCGGCCGCCGAAGCCGCCGAGTAGCGTGGCGGGCATGGACGCACAGCCCGCCCTCGGTGACCGTGAACTCGCCGTCCTCGCCTTCGAGGCGCGCTCCTTCGCGTCGCCCGGCGCCAAGGAGCGGGCCGTGCGCGAGGAGCTGGACCTGGCGCCCGTGCGCTATTTCCAGCTCCTGAACGCCCTGATCGACGATCCCCGCGCGCTGGCGGCCGCCCCGGTCACCGTGAACCGGCTGCGCCGGGTCCGGGAGGCCAAGCGCCAGGAGCGCTGAGGTGGCTAAGGTCGGTGCCATGGACGCCATCAGGACCGCCGCCGGCCGGGACGGACTGGCCGCGATAGCCGCCCGCCCCTCCCGGGCCGTGATCGCCCTCGACTTCGACGGGACGCTCGCGCCGATCGTGCCCGATCCCGAACGGGCCCGGGCCCAGCCCGGCGCCGTGGAGGCGCTCGCCGCGCTCGCGCCGCACGTCGCCTCGGTCGCCGTCGTCACCGGACGGCCCGCCGGGGTGGCCGTGCGGCTCGGCGGGTTCGCCGGGGTGCCCGGCCTCGGACACCTCGTCGTGCTCGGGCACTACGGCGCCGAGCGCTGGGACGCCGTCACCGGGACCGTGCACGCGCCCGCGCCGCACCCCGGCGTCGCCGCCGTCCGCTCCGAGCTGCCCGGCGTGCTGGCCGAGGCCGGGCTGTGGCACGACACGTACGTCGAGGAGAAGGGGCGCGCCGTCGCCGTCCACACCCGGCGGGCCGGCGATCCGCAGGGGGCCTTCGAGACGCTGCGCGGACCGCTGGCGGAGCTCGCCGCGCGGCACGGGCTGGTGGTCGAGCCCGGCCGGATGGTGCTGGAGCTGCGCCCGCCCGGCGTCGACAAGGGAGTGGCGCTCACCGAGTACGTCCGCGAGCTGGGCGCCGAGTCCGTGCTCTACGCCGGTGACGACCTCGGGGACCTGCCCGCCTTCGCCGCCGTCGACAAGCTGCGCTCGGACGGTCTGGCCGGAGTCCTGCTGTGCAGCGGCACCGAGGTTCCCGACCTGGCCGCCCGCGCCGACCTGACCGTCCCCGGCCCGGCCGAGGTGACCGGGTTCCTCGCGGACCTGGCCCGTTCCCTGTCGGCCTGAACGTCGGGCTGAACGTCGGCCCGGACGTCGGCCCGAGTGCCGGCCCGCCCCCTGCGCGCGGGGACGGGCCGGCGCCGGGCGTCAGTCGCGCAGGGCGTGCAGCTGCTCCAGGAACCAGGGGCCCGGCGGCAGCGCCGTGGCCGCCGCCGAGAGGCGCTTGGAGCGCTCGGCGCGCTCGTCGGCCGGCATGGCCAGCGCCTCCGCCAGCGCCTGCGCGGTCGCGGACACGTCGTAGGGGTTCACCACGAGCGCGTCCTCGCCCAGCTCCTCGTACGCCCCCGCCTCCCGCGACAGCACCAGCGCGCACCCGTCGTCCGCCACCAGCGGGATCTCCTTGGCGACGAGGTTCATGCCGTCGCGGATCGGGTTGACCAGCGCCACGTCGGCGAGCCGGTACGCGGCCAGGGAGCGGGCGAAGTCGTCCTTCACGTGCAGCACGACCGGGGTCCAGTCCTCGGTGCCGAAGCGCGCGTTCACGGCCTCCGCGACCCGCGACACCTCGTCGGTGTAGTCGCGGTACACGGCGAGGTCCTGCCGCGACGGATAGGCGAACGCGACGTGCACGACCTTCCGGCGCCACTCGGGCCGCTCCGCGAGGAGCAGCTCATAGGCGCGCAGCCCGCGCACGATGTTCTTGGACAGCTCGGTGCGGTCCACCCGGACCACCACCTTGCGGTCCGGCCCGATCTGCTCGCGCAGGGCGGCGAGCCGCTCCTCCACGTCGTCCCGGTGGGCGCGCTCGCGCAGGAAGTCGGCGTCGGCGCCGAGCCCGTGCACCCCGACCCGGGTCCCGGACGTGCCCCCGATGATCTGTGCGCAGCACTCGGTGAACGCGTCCGCCCAGCGGCGGGTCAGGAACGCCAGCCGGTCCGCGCCGAGCATCCCGCGCAGCAGCTGCTCGGCGATGTCGTCGGGCAGCATCCGGAAGTAGTCCACGGGCGCCCACGGCGTGTGCGAGAAGTGCCCGATGCGCAGGTCCTCGCGCAGCTCCCGCAGCATCCCCGGGACCAGGGCGAGGTGGTAGTCCTGGACGATCACGGTGGCGTCCGGCGCGGCCTCCTCGGCCAGCGCCTCGGCGAAGGCCCGGTTGTACGCCTCGTAGGACGCCCACTGGCGGCGGAACTCCGGGCCGAACGACGGCTCCAGAGGCGTCTGGTAGAGCATGTGGTGCACGAACCACAGCACCGAGTTCGCAATGCCGTTGTACGCGTCCGCGTGGACGGCGGGGTCGATGTCCAGCATGCGCACGCCCGGCTCGGCGACCCCGGCGCGCACGGCCGCCCGGTCGCCGTCGCCGAGCGCCGCGCACACCCAGAGTTTGTCGTCGACGACGCTGAGCGCGGAGACCAGTCCGCCACCCCCGCGCCTCGTCTCGATCGACCCGTCGTCGCCGACGGCATAGGAGACCGGGCCGCGGTTGGACGCGACGAGAACCTCAGCAGCACCTTGCGTGGAAGCCATAAGGCGAAACTAGCCCGCACTCCAGACCCTCAAACGTACGGCCGGGCCCCGCGCGGGGCCCGGCCGTATACGACGCGCTCGGCGCGGGTCAGTCCTTGCGCCTGCGGGCCGCCGACAGCAGCAGCGCGCCGAGCCCGCACAGGGCCACGGCGAGGCCGCCGCAGAGCAGCGCGGTGTCGGCGCCGGTCGCCGCCAGTTCGGAGCCGTGCGGCTTCGGGCGCGGCGGGGCCGGCGGCGGCGTGGGCCGGGCCTGCGCGCGGCCCGCGGTGAAGGTGATCGTGCACTGCGGGGCGGTGCTGCCCGCCGCGCAGACGCTGTGCGGGATCACCAGATGGCGCACGACCCGCGCACCGGGGGTGCGGGGCACCGGGATGCGCAGCGGCACCGTGACCCGGCCGTGCGGCGGGACGGTGATGTCGCGGACGGTGCCGTCCTCGTCCTTGATCTGCGTCTTCTGCGGGACACCGGCCGGGTTGCGCAGCACGACGGGGACGATGACGTCGCCCGGCGGCGGGTTCTGCGGCACGTGGGGGACGGTGACGTCCAGCGGCGGGGGCGGCGTCGGCTTCTCGACCGTCGGGGCGGAGCCGCAGCCCGGGTCGGTGGAGCCGGACTCGCAGTTGGTGCGCGGGGTGTCGGCGGTGACGTGGTTGGTCAGCCTGCCGTCCCCGCCGAGCGGGTCGTGCAGGGTGACGCTGTAGGTGATCGTCGCCGTCCTGCCCTCGGGCACCGTGCCGGTCCAGGTGAGCCGGGGGCGGCGGTAGGCGACCGTGCCGATGTCCGCCGTCGCGTCGTCGTCGTACGTCGCGTCGTCGAGCAGGTCGGACAGGTCGTCGGAGAGGGCGGCGCCCGGGTAGTCGACGCCGCCGATGTTCTTGGCGGTGATCGTGTACGTGACCCTGCCGCCCGGCTTCACCTTCTTCGGCGACGCGCTCTTGCGGACCTCCAGGTCGGGCACCGGCACCGAGAAGGCCAGCGCGGACGGCACATAGGTGTCGCCGCGGGTGCGGAAGGTCAGGTCCGCGGAGGTCGCGCCCTCGGGGAGGACGCCGGCCGGGATCGTCGCGGTCTTCGCGTCGATGCTGAAGTTGTTGCCCTCGCACGGGTCGAGGCAGCCCTCGGCGCGGCTGTTGAAGAAGTTGTTGGTGCCGGCGCCGCTGTCCGGGTCGGCGATCCGCACGCCGTTGACCAGGAACGCGTCCCCGGTGACGTTCGCGTCGCCCTCGTAGGCGGTGACGCTCGCCCGGACGTCCTTGGTGCCCGCCCGGTAGAAGCCGTCGATGCCGATGGTGGTGTCCGGGTCCTTGGACTGCTGCACCACGTGGCCGCCGTAGACGTAGACGTGGCGGCGGGTCGGCGCGTACTGCGCGTCGGGCGCGTCGTACTTGTAGACGACCGTCAGCGACCAGCCGCCCACGCAGCCCTTGCCGGTGGGCGCCCAGATGTCACCGACCGCGACGGGCACCGGGGTGCCGGTCGCGACGCCCGCGAACAGCGCGGTGACGTCGGACTCGGCCGTGTAGTAGTGCGGGCCGCCGACCGAGGCCGGGGTGCGCACCGCGTTCTCCACGGTGACCTGCGTCTCGGCGCCGCCGTTCACCCGCACCCGGGGCCGGGTGTCCAGCGGCCCGCTGTCGGTCGGCGAGGTGGCGGGGCCCGCGGTGTCGCACCGCTGGATCTGGTTGTTCCCCAGCTTGTACGTGCCGTCGTTGCCGCCCCAGAACAGGCGGGCGTAGGCGACGGTCGCACCGGGCGGCACGGTGACCTGGCCGGTGGAGGAGTTCAGCACCGCGGAGGCGAACCCGGCCGTGTCCGTGTACTGCATGTCGAACTGGTTGTTGTTCTCGCTGCTCGTCCCGGCCTGCGCGGCCCGGCAGCGCGCCGCGTCGTCGGCGGGCGTGGACGGACACTGCATCACGGTGTTGCCCAGCGTGCGGAAGTCGCCGTAGACGGCCTCGTCGTAGCGCTGGGCGAACGGCTCGACGACGACCGCGGACGCGGGAGCGGCCGCGGCGACGAGGGTCGCGGCGGCCGCTGCCGCGGCGGCCAGCGCCGCCAGGGTGCCTTGTACCTGTCTGTGCCACATACAGGGCAATGTAGGGAAAGGCGCCTATTATCCGGTGATTACGCCACGCGACGCTCCGCATACTCACTGATTTCGGCCATCGGGGGCCGCTCCTCGGTGTCCACCGCGTGCACCCGGGGCTCGAAGCCGTCCGCGCCCCGCTCGAACTGGGTGAGCACGGGCCGCACCAGGTGCCCGCGCGCGAGCCGCAGCTGCGCCGTGCGGTAGATCGCCGCCGCCATCCGGCCCAGCGCCTGCCCGTCCTGGTGGCGGTGCCTGCGCACGCCGACGTCGACCTGGGCGAGCGCGTCCAGGCCCACGGTGTGCAGCGCGTCGACCAGCAGCCCCAGCTCCACGCCGTAGCCGACCGGGAACGGCAGCCGCTCCAGCAGGCTCCTGCGGGCCGCGTACTCGCCGCCCAGCGGCTGCACGAATCCGGCCAGCTGCGGCCAGTGCAGATTGAGCACCGGGCGCGCCATCAGCTCGGTGACCCGGCCGCCCTGGCCCGCCGCCCCGCCCAGCGGACGGTCGTACATGGCCTTCACGAAGTCCACGTCCGGGTCGGTCAGGAGCGGGCCGACGATGCCGGTGACGAAGTCCGCCGAGAACTCCTTCAGGTCGGCGTCGACGAAGCACACGATGTCGCCGGACGTGACGAGCAGCGAGCGCCACAGCACCTCGCCCTTGCCGGGGCGGGCCGCGATCCGGGGCAGGATCGCGTCCCGGTGCTCCACGCGCGCGCCGGCCGCCGCGGCGACCTCGGAGGTGCGGTCGGTGGACCCGGAGTCGACGACCACGATCTCGTCGACCAGCGGCACCGCCTCCGTCATCAGCTCGCGCCGGATCACGGAGACGATCTCGCCGACCGTCTCCTCCTCGTTCAGCGCGGGCAGCACGACGCTCACGGTCCGGCCCGACGCCCGCTTCGCGGCGACCAGCCGGGCCGTCGGACGGTCGGCCACGGACCAGGAGCGCCGCCTGAGCCAGCACTCGACTTCTTCCAGCACGACCAGGGCCCTCCCGTATGTGATCCATCTCGCGGTTCGGACGACTATCTCAAGGGTCCACCCCTTCAGTTACAGTCTTGAACAGGGTCCGTGACCATCGCATGTCGGGGTCGACGAGCCCACACAACTCCATCCACACAATCGAATACCGCTCATCCAGAGGGGCAGAGGGAAACGGCCCGTTGAAGCCCCGGCAACCCTCCCGCCGACCGACGAGGTCACGGTGGGGAAGGTGCCAATTCCGTCTCGTGGCGAGATGCGTCGCGAGGAAGATGAGGAGAAAGGGCCTCGCCTCTCATGGCTGTACAGACTGTCGCCACCGAATCCGCCACCACGGACGCCGTCGATCTCGGTCCCGCATCCGGCCTCTCCTGCCGCGAGTGCGGCGCACGGGTCCCGCTCGGACCGGTCTTCGCCTGTGCCGAGTGTTTCGGGCCTCTGGAAGTCGCGTACGACCTGCCGGTCGGCGATCCCGAGGCGCTCCGCAAGCGGATCGAGGCCGGCCCCGCCAACATCTGGCGCTACGCCCCTCTCCTGCCCGTCCCGGCCGACGTCGCCGAGAAGCCGAACCTGAACCCCGGCTGGACCAAGCTCGTCCAGGCCGACAACCTCGCCCGCGAGCTGGGTGTCGAGCAGGGCAAGCTGTTCGTCAAGGACGACTCCGGCAACCCGACCCACTCCTTCAAGGACCGGGTCGTCGCGCAGGCCATCGAGGCCGCCCGCGCCTTCGGCTTCACCACCCTCTCCTGCTCCTCCACGGGCAACCTGGCCGGTGCCGTCGGCGCCGCCGCCGCCCGCGCCGGCTTCCGCTCCTGCGTGTTCATCCCGCACGACCTGGAGCAGGGCAAGGTCGTCATGGCCGGTGTCTACGGCGGTGACCTCGTCGCCATCGAGGGCAACTACGACGACGTGAACCGCTTCTGCTCCGAGCTGATCGGCGACCCGCTCGGCGAGGGCTGGGGCTTCGTCAACGTCAACCTGCGCCCGTACTACGGCGAGGGCTCCAAGACGCTGGCCTACGAGATCTGCGAGCAGCTCGGCTGGCGGCTGCCCGACCAGCTGGTCATCCCGATCGCGTCCGGCTCCCAGTTCACGAAGATCGACAAGGGGCTGAAGGAGCTGATCCAGCTCGGCCTCGTCGAGGACCGGCCGTACAAGCTCTTCGGCGCCCAGGCCGAGGGCTGCTCCCCGGTCTCGGTGGCGTACAAGGGCGGCCACGACGTGGTGCGCCCGCAGAAGCCGGCCACGATCGCCAAGTCCCTGGCGATCGGCAACCCGGCCGACGGCCCGTACGTCCTGGACATCGCCCGGCGCACCGGCGGCGCCGTGGAGGACGTGGACGACGAGCAGGTCGTCGACGCGATCCGGCTGCTCGCCCGCACCGAGGGCATCTTCGCGGAGACGGCCGGCGGCGTGACGCTCGGCGTCACCCGCAAGCTCATCGAGGCCGGACTGATCGACCCGTCGCTGACCACGGTCGTGCTGAACACGGGGGACGGGCTGAAGACGCTCGACGCCGTCGCGGAGTCCTCGCAGGCCACCGCCACGATCCGGCCGTCCCTGGACGCGTTCCGCGCCGCCGGCCTGGCCGCCGAGTAGTCCACCCCCCAGCAACAGATCGCCGAGGTGCATCCATGAGCGTCAACGTCCGCATCCCCACCATCCTCCGTACCTACACCGGCGGCGCGGCCGAGGTCAGCGCCGAGGGCGCCACGCTCGCCGACGTCATCGCCGACCTGGAGAAGAACCACACGGGGATCTCCGCCCGCGTCCTCGACGACCAGGGCAAGCTGCGCCGGTTCGTCAATGTGTACGTGAACGACGACGACGTCCGTTTCGAGCAGGGCCTGGAGACCGCCACGCCCGACGGCGCCGGCGTGTCGATCATTCCGGCCGTCGCCGGCGGCTGACACCCGCAGTCCCCTTGATTGCCCCCTCCGCGAGGAAAGCGGAGGGGGCAATTCTGCATGGTTGAGCGCGGTACAGTTGGGGAAGCTGGTTCGATTCCGATCGCGGCGCATGACGGGCGCATATGAGTTCTCGCCCGGCGCGCGACAAGAAGCAGCCAATGTGTCCCGCCCATTCAGGCCCTTTATGGCTTTTGTGTGGCCCGACTTGCCCTGGGATCCGTCCAGTTGGCCCGTTTTCCGCGATCACGCGTGCCCAGAATTCTCGTCCGACTGACCTGTTGCAGACGGCAGTTGGGCAGATACATTCAGCCGCGGTCGACGCGTTCCGGCGCACACCCCCAAACCCTTTGGGGCGTGAGGTCTGACCCGGGTCCGCGAAGTGCGGACTCGCGCAAGGGCCAGTAATAGGGGAGTTAGGCATGGCTCAGGGCACCGTCAAGTGGTTCAACGCGGAGAAGGGGTACGGCTTCATCGCGGTCGACGGTGGTGCGGATGTTTTCGTCCACTACAGCGCGATTCAGATGGACGGCTACCGCACCCTCGAAGAGGGTCAGCGAGTGGAATTCGAGATCTCGCAGGGCCAGAAGGGGCCGCAGGCCGACATGGTCCGCCTGGCCGCCGGCTGAGCGCGCGACCGACTGTAGTACGCAAGCTTCGAACGGTCCACGAAGGGCCCGCTCCCGGTTCGCCGGGGCGGGCCCTTCGTGCTGCGCGCGCCCCCGCCCGATCTGTGATAGCCGCTTGCACTCGCATGGGTCGAGTGCTAATCATTGGCTTAGCACTCTCCGAGTGAGAGTGACAGAACTTGGATCGGGTCGGTGAGGTCCGGGAGCCGGGTGGGGCAAGGAACCACAAGGCTCAAGGGCCGTCCGTCGCGGGCACCAGCACGGTCCGTTTGCGTTTCCACCCCGTCCGGGAGGACCACTTCACATGGCCAAGATCATCGCGTTCGACGAGGAGGCACGGCGCGGCCTCGAGCGCGGCATGAACCAGCTCGCCGACGCCGTCAAGGTGACCCTGGGCCCCAAGGGTCGCAACGTCGTCCTCGAGAAGAAGTGGGGCGCCCCCACGATCACCAACGATGGTGTGTCCATCGCCAAGGAGATCGAGCTCGAGGACCCGTACGAGAAGATCGGCGCCGAGCTGGTCAAGGAGGTCGCGAAGAAGACGGACGACGTCGCCGGTGACGGCACGACGACCGCGACCGTCCTGGCCCAGGCCCTGGTGCGCGAGGGTCTGCGCAACGTGGCCGCCGGTGCCAACCCGATGGCCCTCAAGCGCGGCATCGAGAAGGCCGTCGAGGCCGTCTCCGGTGCGCTTCTCGAGCAGGCCAAGGAGGTCGAGACCAAGGAGCAGATCGCTTCGACGGCCTCCATCTCCGCCGCCGACACCCAGATCGGCGAGCTCATCGCCGAGGCGATGGACAAGGTCGGCAAGGAAGGCGTCATCACCGTCGAGGAGTCGCAGACCTTCGGTCTGGAGCTTGAGCTCACCGAGGGCATGCGCTTCGACAAGGGCTACATCTCGGCGTACTTCGCCACCGACATGGAGCGTATGGAGGCCTCGCTTGAGGACCCCTACATCCTGATCGTCAACTCGAAGATCGGCAACGTGAAGGACCTCCTTCCGCTGCTGGAGAAGGTCATGCAGTCGGGCAAGCCCCTGCTGATCATCGCCGAGGACGTCGAGGGCGAGGCCCTGTCGACCCTGGTCGTCAACAAGATCCGTGGCACCTTCAAGTCCGTCGCCGTCAAGGCCCCGGGCTTCGGTGACCGCCGCAAGGCCATGCTCGGCGACATCGCCATCCTCACCGGTGGCACCGTCATCTCCGAGGAGGTCGGCCTCAAGCTGGAGAACGCCGGTCTCGACCTGCTCGGCCGCGCCCGCAAGGTCGTCATCACCAAGGACGAGACGACGATCGTCGACGGCTCGGGTGAGAGCGACCAGGTCCAGGGCCGCGTCAACCAGATCCGCGCCGAGATCGAGAACTCGGACAGCGACTACGACCGCGAGAAGCTCCAGGAGCGCCTCGCGAAGCTGGCCGGCGGCGTCGCGGTCATCAAGGCCGGTGCCGCGACCGAGGTCGAGCTCAAGGAGCGCAAGCACCGCATCGAGGACGCCGTCCGCAACGCGAAGGCGGCCGTCGAAGAGGGCATCGTCGCCGGTGGTGGCGTGGCTCTCCTCCAGGCCTCCGCGGTGTTCGAGAAGCTGGAGCTGGAGGGTGACGAGGCGACCGGCGCCAACGCCGTGAAGCTCGCCCTGGAGGCCCCGCTCAAGCAGATCGCCGTCAACGGCGGCCTCGAGGGCGGCGTCGTCGTGGAGAAGGTCCGGAACCTGGCCGTCGGCCACGGTCTGAACGCTGCCACGGGCGAGTACGTCGACATGATCGCCGAGGGCATCCTCGACCCGGCGAAGGTGACGCGCTCCGCGCTCCAGAACGCCGCGTCGATCGCCGCGCTGTTCCTCACCACCGAGGCCGTCATCGCCGACAAGCCGGAGAAGGCGGGCGCCGCCCCGGCCGGCGGCGGCATGCCGGGCGGTGACATGGACTTCTGAGCCTGACGGTTCAGCCTGTCCTCGACGAGGGCGGCACCCCCTGCGGGGGGTGCCGCCCTCGTCTTTTTCCGGTACCCCGCGCCGCGCGCTCCGGGCCGTTCGCTACTGTCCCTCTGCGATGAGCTCACCTGGGGGGAACATGACAGAGAAGCGGGTCGGCGTGTGGGGGCAGACGGTCGCGGCCTTCGCGCTCGTGGGGGCGCTCGGCGCCGGGTTCTGGGCGATGGCCCAGCAGCCGGAGGACGGGCGCAGCGCCGAGGAGGACGCGGCGGTCTGCACCGGCGGCGTCGCGACGAAGGCCGACCGGGCCGCCGGGCGGGTGTCCGGGGACCAGCTGTGCAAGGCGCTGAACCAGCCCGACCTCGCGGAACTGCTCGGCGTGCCGGGCAGCCTGGCCACGAGCGCGTACGGCAGCGGCGGGTCCGTGGAGAGCGGCGGGAAGAAGACCCCGACGCCCTCGGGGCACGTCGAGTTCGGGGGCTACACCGTGGAGCTGTCCGCGTCCTACGACCGGTACGCGGTGGACGCGGAGACCGCCGGGCTGCTCGGCCGTGACGTGCACGCGCAGCGGCTGCTGCGCCGGCCCGCCGTCTTCTACACGACGCAGACCATGGGCATCCGGCTGCGCCTCGACGGCAAGGACGCCGAGAGCACCGAGGGGGTGCCCGCCGAGGCGCTCACGGTCGCGCTCGACGAGAAGAACCGCGGCGGCTCCTACGACCTGGTGCTGTGGCGCGACAGCGGCGGCTATCCGGACCGCACGGTGCTGCTGGAGATCGCGAAGAGGGTGCTGCCGAGGGTCCCGGGCTTCTTCGGCTCAGGGGCGGCGACGCCTCAGGACGCGCCCTCCTCGTAGCTGCTCCAGGCGTCCCGCCCGGCGCGGCCCGCGCTCGTCGCCGCCGTCTGGGCGTGCCGCAGGGCGCGCTGGGCCAGTTCGGCGGGCGGCACCTCCCAGCCGCCGGTCCAGTTGCGGCCCGCGCGGGCCAGTTCGTAGACCAGGACGCCGACGCCCGCGGCGCCGAGCAGCAGGCCGGCGCCGGTCAGGCCGGCGCCGACGGTGAGCCGCCGCTGGTCGGGGCGGAACTCGGTCCAGGAGATCTTGGAGAAGGTGCTGTCAGCCATGGGGCCAGGATGCGGGGCGCCGCGCGGCCCCGCATGTCGAGCGCGTCACACCAGCTCTTCGGCGGGGGCCTCCTCGACGCTGTGCGAGTCGGTGAGGCTGGCGGCGCCGACGGCCGCGATCACGCCGACCACGACGGCCAGCACGGCGTAGGTGATCCGCTCGCCGTGGAAGAAGGAGGCGATGAGGTCGCCGCTCCAGACGCCGGCCGGGAGCGTGGTGGTGACCAGGGCGGCGATCAGGGTGCCGACCATGGCGGTGCCGACGCTGGAGCCGACCTCCTGGGCGGTGTCGTTGAGGGCGGCGGCGATCGAGGTGCGGTTGGCGGGCATGGCGTCGACGAGGGCGACGGCGCAGATCGTCATGACGGTGCGCAGGCCCACGGTCATCAGGACCATGCAGACCGCGATGACGGCGTAGCCGTGCTCGACGCCCCAGGACAGCCCGGCCAGGGAGCCGGCCAGGCAGGCCGCGCCGACCAGGCAGGCGATGCGGTGGCCGAAGCGGCGGCCGAGCCATTCGGACAGCGGGGTCGCCACCAGCATGGTGACGATGATCGGCAGGTTGGCGAGGCCGGCCCGCACCGGGCTCCAGCCGTAGGCGTACTGGAAGTGCAGGATCAGCCCGAACATCACGCTGGCCATCGCGATCGAGGTGCCGATCTGGGCGAGGGCGGCGCCGCGCACGGTGCCGTTGCGGAAGACGGTCAGGTCGAGCATGGGGGCGCTGCTGCGGCGCTCGTGCACCACGAAGGCGACGGCGGCGGCGACGGCGCCGACGATCGAGGCGAGGGTGGCCGCGGAGAGCCAGCCGTGCTCGACGCCGCTGGTCAGCGAGTAGCAGGCGAGGCCGATGGCGGCGACGCTGAGGACGGCGCCGGGCAGGTCGAGGCGGTCCTTGGTGAGGTCCTCGGGGCGGTCGGCGGGGACGCCGAAGCGGACGCCGAGGCAGGCGAGCACGGCGATCGGCGCGTTCACGACGAGCAGCCACTCCCAGCGGACGTGGGCCAGCGCGGTGCCGCCGAGCAGCGGGCCGAGGACGAAGCCGGACATGCCGACGACGATCATGACAGTCATGGCGCGCATGCGCAGCGCCTTGTCGTCGAAGAGCCGGAAGACCAGCGAGTTCGTGATCGGGGCCATCGCGGCGGCGGCGACGCCGAGCGCGGCGCGCAGGGCGATCAGCTCGCCCGCGGTGGTGACCCAGACGACGCACAGGCTGAGCGCGCCGAAGACGGCGAGGCCGACCAGCAGCACCCGGCGGCGGCCGAGCCGGTCGGCCATGGAGCCCGCGGTGAGCAGCAGCCCGCCGAAGGTCAGGGAGTAGGCGCCGGTGACCCATTGCAGCGCGGTGGTGCCGCTGCCGAGGTCCCGGCCGATGGTGGGCAGCGCGATCGACAGCAGCGTGTTGTCGACCATCTCGACGAAGAAGGCCAGGCAGAGCGCTGCCAGGGGGATCCACGCCGCGCGCAGCGACGTATAGGTACGCGTAGTCATGGCAGCGGTCCTTTCTGTCCGTTTCCGGTAGGTTCTATCGAACGGCGCTCGATCATCGAACCACGTTCGATAAGCTACGATAGAACAGCGTTCGATAAGATGCAAAGCCACAGGTAGACGTGAGGAGCTGACGCCCATGCCGCGCCCGCAGAACCGCACCGCCGGGGGTCGCCGGCGGGCCTCGCACTCGATGGAGTCCGTGCTCGCCGAGACGGTGGCGCTGCTCGACGAGGCGGGGCCGTCGGCGCTGACGTTCCGGGCGCTCGCGCAGCGGCTCGGCGGCGGGGTCGCGAGCATCTACTGGTACGTGGCGAGCAAGGACGAGCTGCTGGACCGGGCCACGGACCACGTGATGGGCGCGATCCTCGCCGACATCGAGGCGCTGCCCCGGCGGGACGACCCGGTCGACGCGCTGCGCGCGATGGCGCTGACCCTGTTCGACGCGATCGTGGCGCGCCCCTGGCTGGGCTCCTACTTCATGCGCAACACCGACGTGCAGAACAACTCGCTGCGGCTGTGGGAGCGGCTGGGCCAGCAGACCCTGCGCCTCGACCTCACCGCCCGCCAGCGCTTCCACGCGGTGTCCGCGGTCGTCGGGGTCGTGGTGGGTTCGGCCGTCGACCTGGGCCAGGAGCCGCCCGCCGAGGTCCTCGGCGGCGCGGTCAGCCGCGACGACTTCCTCGGCCGGTTCGTGGCCACCTGGCGGGAGCTGCCCGCCGAGGAGTTCCCGTTCGTGCACGAGATCGCCGACGAGTTCGACGGCCACGACGACTCGGACCAGTTCCGCTCCGCGCTCGACCTGACGCTGGCGGGCCTGCGGTTGCAGGCCGGCGGCTGAGCGGGGGCGGGGCCCCGGCGGCCGTCAGGGGCCGGTGACGCGCAGGGCGAGCAGGGCGATGTCGTCGTGGGCGTCGGGCCCGGCCGCGTGGTCGGCGAGCCGGTCGAGCAGGCCGGGGAGCCGGTCGTGGCGGTGGCGGGCGAGGAAGCCGCCGACCCGGTGGGTGGCGGTGTCGATGTCGTCGCGCCGTTCCTCGACGAGGCCGTCCGTGTAGAGCAGCAGGAGGCTGCCCGGGGCCAGCCGCACCGTGTGGTCCTTGCGGGCGGGGCCCGCGGGCAGTCCGGGGTAGACGAGCCGCCCGTGCCGGTCCAGCCGGCGCACGGTGCCGTCGGGGTCGACGACGAGCGGGGCGGGGTGCCCGGCGTTGGCGTAGGTGAGGTCCCATGCGCCGGTGTCGGGGCAGGGGCGCAGGTGGGCGTGGAAGAGGGTGCCGCTGACGGTGAGGCCGAGGTGCTGGTTGGCGTGCTCGAAGGCGGTGACGGAGCGGGCCGGGCCCCGGCCCGCGTGGTCGAGGTCGGCCTGGCGGAGCATGCTGCGGGCCTGGCCCATGAGGGCGGCGGCGCGCAGGTTGTGCCCGGTGATGTCGCCGACCGACACGGCGAGGGTGTCGCCCCGGCCGCCCTGGACGGCGGCGGGCAGCTGGTAGGCGTCGTACCAGTCGCCGCCGACCAGTTCGCCGTCGGACGCGGGGCGGTAGAGGGCGGCCAGTTCGAGGCCGGGGACGGCGGGCAGCTCGGTGAGCAGGGCCTCCTGCATCTGCCGTGCCGCCTCGATGCGGCTGTCGACGAACAGGGCGCGCTCGACGGCGCGGGCGGTGTACCCGGCGAGGGAGGACAGCAGGGCCTGTTCCACGATGTCGATGTCGTGCGGCTGGTCCCAGCCGAGCACGAGGGTGCCCAGCGGGAGCACGGTGCCGGGCAGGGGGACGCACACCGCGCTGCTCAGGCCGAGGCTGGCGAAGGCCGCGACGGCGTCGGCGTCGTAGTCGCCGCTCAGCTCCTCGGCGCTGTGGATGGTGATGGTGCGGTTCTCGCGGGCGGCGCGGGCGGTGGGCCAGGCGTCCTGGAGCCGGTAGTTCTCGAACCGTTCCTCCATGGGCGCGCTGCCGGTCGCGTCGACCAGGCGGCGCAGCCGGCCCTGCTCCTCGACCAGGACCAGGCCGACGTAGACCGGCTTCAGGTCGCCGGTGACCAGGTCGCGGACCTGTCGGCGCACGTCGGCCAGGCTGGTGGCGCCGCTGAGCGCGTCGGCGGCCCGCAGCAGCAGCTGGGAGCGTTCCAGGGCGATGCGCAGCCTGCCCGCCAGCTCGCCCGCCTGGGCGCGCGCGGACTCCCGCTGGCGTGAGGCGACGCGCAGGCGCAGCTCCGCCGAGCAGGCCGCCGCGAGGTCCTCCAGGGCGCGCAGCTCGCGCGCCGTCCACTGGCGGGGCCGGGTGTCGATCGCGCACAGGGCGCCCAGCACCTGCCCGTCGGTGTCGGTCAGCGGCGCGCCCGCGTAGCCGTTGACGCCCAGGTCCTCGATGGCCGGGCTGTCCTGGGTGCGCGGGTCGGCCCGGGTGTCGTCGACGACGAGGGGCGCCGCGTCGGCCACCACGTGGCGGCACATCGAGTGCGACAGCGGGGTGCGCCGGGCCGTCGCCCACGGTTCGGCCAGGCCGATCATGCCGGGGAAGAACTGCCCCTCGTCGGTCACCATCGACACCAGGGCCACGGGGACGTTGAGCAGGTCGGACACCAGGCGGGCGAAGCGGTCCATGCCCGCGTCCGCCGTCGCCGACAGTCCCGTCTCGTGCACCGCGGCCACCCGCTCCGCGTCCGGACCACCCACGGTCTCTCCCGACTGGGTCGATGGGATCGGTTGGATCGGTTTCCCCTGACGTCACGACAGTTGCAGCGCGGCAACTGTAGTCCGTCCCGGTGGGGCCCGGACCCCCCGGTGTCCGATGGGCCGGGCCGACGGCTCAGGGGGTGGGCGCGGGTGCGGTCAGGGGGAGTGTGGCGGTGATCTGTTTGCCCGTGCCGGTGGAACTGACGGTGAGCGTCCGGGCGAGCAGGGCGACGATCTCCAGGCCGTGCTGCCCGATCCGGTGGGGGTCGGCCTCGCGGACCAGGGGCTGTGCCGGGCCGCTGTCCTCCACCCGGACCGACAGGCCGGTGTCGTCGATGCTCAGGTGCAGCAGGCCGGGGCCGGGGGCGTACTTGACGACGTTGGTCACGAGCTCGCTGACGATGAGCTGGGTGTTCTCCACGATCGTCTCGGACACGGGCAGCCGGTGGGTGTCGCGGGCCTCTTCGAGGAACCTGCGGGCGGCGGCGCGGGCCTCGGATATGCATGCGCTGTCGCCGTCCAGGGCGATCACCTGGGGGCGGGGGCCGGGGCGGGCCGGTGGCATGCGTGCCCCCTCGGAGTCGTGGCGCGTGGCGGACGGCGGCGGTGGTGGTGCACACCGATGACCCGGAAGACGTTACTCGCCCCACTCGGTCCCGGCTCGGGCCGCTCGGATCCCCGCGGCGCGGCGATCGGCGCTAGCCTCACCGGCCATGAAGCTGCGCAGGGCGAAGAAGCTCTCCCACGACCTCTTCGGCGCGATCCTCGCGGGGGACGCCGGCCGGGTGCGGGCGGTGCTGCGCCGGGGCGCGAGCCCCGCCCGCCCGTTCGGCGCGGGCACCACTCCGCTGTACCTCGCCGCCGTGCAGGGGGAGGCGGAGGTGGTGCGGGTGCTGCTGGCGGCGGGGGCCGCGCCCGACGCGGAGAGCGCGGGGCCCGGCTCGGAGGGCACGCCGCTGTGCGCGGCGGCCTGCTGGGGCCACACCGAGGCCGTCCGCCACCTCCTCGCGCACGGCGCCGACCCCGCCCTGCGCGAGGACCGCGGCACGGGCCTGACGCCCCTGGAGTGGGCGGACGCCGGCCCGCACCCGGAGACGGCCGGGGTGCTCCGGGCGGCGGGGGCGTCCCCGGCGGAGTAGTCCCGTCGCGGTGCCCGCGCCGCCTCAGCGGGCGCGCAGGGCCGTGCGGATGCCCTGGGCGTACGTGCGGACCGCGCCCGGGGTGAGGGCGGGCGGCGGCGCCGGGCGGGCCGGGGCCGCCGTCGTGCCCCGGCATCCTCCGCACCGGCCGCCCCTGATGTCCTCCGGGCGGCCCGGGTCGCCGCACGCCGTGCACTCCACGACGCGCAGCGGCGGGCGCGGTGCCGGTTCCGGCGGGAGTTTGTCGATCAGGCGCCTGCGGATCAGCGCCGCCGGGCTGTGCACCGGGGCCGGCAGGCCCGTCGTCAGCGCGCGCAGCACCGCCGGTTCGTCGGCGCCCCGCGCGAACCAGTCGTCCGTCAGCGGCGCGAGCCGCTCGCACTCCGCCGCCGACAGCGCCAGGGCCGGCGCCGTCCTGCCCAGCGCCGCCAGCAGGACGAACGCCCTGCTGCGGGAGGGCCGCCGCGGCTCGGGCGCATCCTCGGGCACGTCCCCGCGCAGGAACCTCGTCCACCAGCCGTCGTCCCGCGCGGTCCGCGAGAACCACGTCCGCGTCACCCAGCGCGCGCTCCCCGAGCCCACCACGTGCTCCCGGCCGCGCCGCAGGTGCCCGGCCGCCTGGAGGTTGTTCAGCGCCGTGCGCATGGCCTGCTGGCCGTACGGGAGGCAGGACGCGAGCAGCTTCACCGAGATGTCCGCGCCGTCGGGCAGCCGGTCGATGAACCCGGCGATGTGCGCTTCCCTGGCCGGGAGGTGCGCGAAGTCGGCGGGGGTGCGCGGGGCTTGGTCCGGCGCCGGGCGTTTGCCGTAGCCCGGGTTGGCGGCGGGGTGCGCGGGCGTGCCCGCACCACTAAAGTAGGCGTCAGCCATGGATCGACTCATTTCGATCTCGATGGATAGGCCCTCGTCCGGTGTTGGCGCACCGGCGGGGGCCGTTCGTCGTTCGGGCACGCTAAACGGTCGTCACCCTGCGTGGCAAGTCGGACCCGGAAAGTCGCCGGGCCCGCCAAGTCGCAGGGTGGGAGGGTGGGTTGAGACCCACCTCCCCATCCCTAGAAGCACAGCTCGGGGCTCGGGGCCCGAGCTTCGGGCGGGCGGCTAGCCGTCGCGCCGCAGGTCGTCGATGAACGCCGACCAGGCTGCCGCCCGGAGCACGAGCTTCGGGCCGTCGGGGTTCTTCGAGTCCCGGACCGGGACCAGTTCGGGGTGCGCGGTGGTGGCCACTTCGAGGCAGTCGCCGCCCTGGCCGCCGCTGTAGGTGGACTTGTGCCAGGCGGCGCCGGGGAAGTCGGTGGCGACTTCGAGGCAGTCGCCGCCGCTGCCGCCGCTGTATGTGGACTTGTGCCAGATGGCCGAGGTGAGGTCAGGCTCCGGGTGCGTGCTCTTCATGCGCGTAATCCTCCGCCACTGATTCGATCAGGGCCAGGGATTGCTTCGGAGTGAGTGCGTCGGCCCTGAGCAGATCGTAGGTCAACTGGTGGCGGGCCACGATCGCCGGATCATCCGTCAACTGGCCCATGCTGGGCGCCTCGACGAAGGAGAGTGGGGGCGCGTCATCGAAGTGCATGAGCTTGAGCGAGCCGTCCAGTGAGGCGTGGGCGCCCGCCGAGAACGGCAGCACCTGAACGATCATCCGGCGCCTGCGCGCCAGTGCGGCGACGCGGGTCAGGGCCTTCGCCATCACTGCTGGGTCGCCCACCACCCGGCGCAGAGCTGTCTCGTCCAGAACGACCCACAACAACGGCTTTGTTGGATCGTCAAGGAGGTGCGCGCGCTCCATCCTGGTCGCGACCAGCTCGTCGATGACCTCCTCCGGCGCCGTCGGCTGATACGCCAGGAACACCGCGCGCGCATAGTCCGGGGTCTGGAGCAGGCCCGGGATCAGCAGCGACTCGTATTGCCTGATCTCGATGGCCACGGCCTCCGCTTCGGCGGCCTCGGCGAAGTGCTCGGGATGCTTCGAGCGGTTCGCCTTCGTGCAGTGCCGCACGAAGAACCCCCCGCTCTTCAGGATCTCGTCGAGCCGCACCGCCATGTCCGGCAGGATGCGCCGCGTCCCGGCCTCCATCTGGCCGACGTACGAACCGCTGACGAACAGCTGCTCACCCAGGGCCTGTTGGGTGAGGGCCGCTCTCTCCCGGGCGTGGCGCAACTCTTCGCCGATCATGACGCGACGCGAGGAGGGGTCGAGGTCCTTCGGTCCGGACATGTGCATCAACTCCGCTGGATCCCGCTGGCAGCAACGCCCTTTGTTGGGCTCGGGCTCTGGAAAGCGTAGAGCGCGATCGGTCACGCTGGGTGAGGAATGCGGAACACTCGGTGGAAGAAAGGTGCTGATCGGGATGGTCGTGCGGGACGCGGAGCGGCTTCGGGTGGTCGAGGACGCCATCGCGCAACTGAGGGCGGAGCTCACGGCATTGGGGGTGGTGCTGCCCTCGCTGCGGGTGGATGCGGTGACGGCGGCCGGGGAGACCCGGTATCCGCTGGTGGAGCTGGGGTGCGTGAACCTGGACACGGCGATGCGGCTGACGGCCGTCCTGCACGGGGTGCGGCGGTGAGCGCGGTCCGGGAGTACGTGATCGACGTACGGGACGGGCGGGTCGGCCAGATCATGGGCACGGAGGGCGGCCGGGTGCAGCTCAGGCCGCCGGGCGGCGGCGTCGAGTGGGACTGCCCGCCGGACTGCGTGACGCCAGGACCGGACCCGCGCGGGCCGGGCGGTGCGGATCGAGGCGGCGGAGCGGCCGTCAGGGACCCGGCGCCCTGCGCGCCCGGTAGCCGGCCATCTTGGAGCGGGCCCCGCACGCGTCCATCGAGCACCAGCGGCGGCGGCCCGGCCGGCTGACGTCCACGAAGAGGAAGGTGCAGTCGGGGGCGGCGCACTCGCGGATGCGGTGACGGTGACGACCGGTCAGGAGGTCGACGCCGTCGCGGGCGATCAGCGTCAGCAGGTCGCCGGTGAGATGGAGGCGGGGGCGGCGCGGGGCCGGGGCGCCGTCCTCCGCCGTGGTGAGGCCGGGGCCCGGCAGGGACCGCGCCGACCACGTGCTGATGGTGTCGAGGTCGTCCCGGTCGGGCTTCGCCGCGTGCAGGAACGTCCGGTGCAGGGCCTCGCGCAGCCCGCGGGCCTGCGCGAGGGCGCGCGGGGTGGCGTCGGGGAGCGGGGCGTCCGACAGATGGGCGGCGCGGCACCAGCGGGAGAGGTCGGCGGGGGTGCTCAGCCGCTCCACGGGGGACGCGCCCGTGCCGGTCAGGGTGGCCGTGAAGTCGACCGAGACCCTTCCGCCGTACCAGCGGAAGGGAGGGGGGTCGATGCGCTCGTCCGCCATGACCGGCACGCTAGCAGTCTTCGTCCGCGGGCCGGTGGGCGTTCTCCCCGCCCGGTTTCCCCGGCCCCGCGCGGCGGTCGCGGGTCAGTGCCGGCCGGGGGCGAGGGCCTGCGGGGTGTCCGGGACCGCCGGGGCCGAGGGGCCCTCCTCGGCGCGGGCCGCCGGGGACTCGCCCGCGTCGACGTCCGCGTTCAGGTCGACGAGCATCTGCGCGCTGAAGCCGAAGAAGTACGTGGCGAGGAAGCCGACGACGTAACCGACCAGCAGACCGCCGCCGTAGATCAGGGCGGTCGTGCCCCAGCCGTGGTTGCCGTCGATGAGCGGGAACAGCGCCCAGCCGGACGGGCCGATCGCCGTCGAGCCGACCTTGTCGCCGAGCATCGAGAACAGGCCGACGAACGCGCCGCCCGCCGCGCCGCCCACGCACGCCGTGACGAACGGACGGCCCAGCGGCAGCGAGACACCGTAGATCAGCGGTTCGCCGACGCCCAGGAAGCCCGCGGGGAGCGCCGACCTGATCGTGTTGCGGATCGACGTGTTGTGCTTGAGCCGCTTGAACACGGCGATGGCGCAGCCGACCTGGCCCGCGCCCGCCATCGCCAGGATGGGCAGCAGGACCGTGTACCCCTGCTGCTCGATCAGCGTGGTGTGGATCGGGATGAGGGCCTGGTGCAGGCCCAGCATGACCAGCGGCAGGAACAGCCCGCCGAGGACCAGGCCCGCGAACGCGCCCGTGTTGTCCAGCAGCCAGTTCGCCGCCGTGCCGATGCCGGTGGAGACCTCCCCGGCCACGTACATCAGGCCGAAGAGCGTGACCAGGCCGGAGACCAGGACCGTGAGGGTCGGCGTGACGAGGACGTCCACCGCCTCCGGGACCCACGTGCGGCACCACTTCTCCACGTACACCGCGAGGACCGCCGCGCCCAGCGCGCCGAGCACCCCGCCCTGGCCGGGGGAGAGCTTCTGGCCGAACGCCTCGATGTCGGCGACGCCCGCGTAGACGATGATCGCGGCGACCGCGCCGCCCAGGATCGGGGTGCCGCCGAACTCCTTCGCCGTGTTGTAGCCGACGAACACCGCGATCAGCGACATGAAGCCGGAGGCGATGGCGGCGAGCGCCGGGGTGACGCCGGGCAGCCACTCCAGGTTGACCAGCAGGCCGTTGATGCCCGCGACGATGCCGCAGCCGATCAGCGCCGGGATCAGCGGCACGAAGATGTTCGCGATGCGGCGCAGGAACAGCTTGAACGGGGTGGCGTTCTTCGCCTTGCGCGCCGCGCGCAGCTGCGCGCCCTGGGCGGCCAGGTCCTCGGCGGTCGCCGGGTGCGCGGCCGCCCGCGGCTCCGGCTCGGGGGCCGGCGCGGCGGCACGGCCCTGCGCCACGAGCGCCTCGAACTCGGGGGTCACCCGGGCGACCTTCCCGGGGCCCAGGACGATCTGGTACGTCTCGTCCTCGACCACGCCCATGACGTCGGGCAGCGCCTTCAGCGCCTCGTCCTGGACCAGCGAGCGGTCGGCCAGGCCCAGCCGGAGCCGGGTCATGCAGTGGACTACCGAGGTGACGTTCCCGGCGCCGCCGACGAGCGGCAGGATCGAGGCCGCCACGTCGCGGTTCTTGTTCTCAGCCATGGTGCGTGCTGCCTTGCTGTGCGGGTGGTGCTGGGGGATGGAGGGGCGGGGTCAGGGGGTGGTGCCGACGGCCGCGGCGAGCGCGGCGCGCAGGTGGCCGTCGGACGCGGCCAGCAGGCGGGCGGCCGTGGGGCCGTCGACCTCGCCGAGGACGACGAGGATCGCGTTCTTCACCTCGCCGTCGGTGGCGGCGAGCGCGGCCTCGATGACGGCGTCGTCGGCGCCCGTGGCCAGCGAGACGATGCGGCGGGAGCGGGCCCGCAGCTTCTCGTTCGACGCGCGCACGTCGACCATGAGGTTCCCGTACGTCTTGCCGAGCCGGATCATGGTGATCGTCGACAGCATGTTGAGGACGAGCTTCTGCGCCGTGCCCGCCTTCAGCCGGGTCGAACCGGTGAGCAGCTCGGGGCCGACGACGACCTCGATGCCGTGGTCGGCCGCCGCGCCCAGCGCGCTGTCCGCGTTGCAGGACAGGCCGACGGTGAGGGCGCCGTAGCGGGCCCGCGCGTGCTCGACCGCGCCGATCGCGTACGGGGTGCGGCCCGACGCCGAGATGCCGACGACGACGTCGTCCGCCGTCAGGTTCAGGGCGTCCAGGTCCTCGGCCGCCAGCTCCTTGGAGTCCTCGGCGCCCTCGACCGCGGTGATCATCGCGGAGGGGCCGCCCGCGATCAGGCCGACGACCTCGGCCGGGTCGGTGTTGAAGGTGGGCGGGCACTCGGACGCGTCCAGGACACCGAGGCGGCCGGCCGTGCCCGCGCCCGCGTAGATCAGGCGGCCGCCGCGGGCCATGCGGTCGGCGGTGCCGTCGATCGCCGCCGCGATCCGGGGCAGCTGGGCCGCCACGGCGGTGGGGACCGTGGCGTCCTCGCCGTTCATGATCCGGGCGATCTCCAGGGTGGGGAGCTGGTCGATCTCGGCCAGCTCCGGGCGGAACGCCTCGGTGGTGAGGGTGGCCAGCTGGGCGCGGAGTTCGGTGTACGTGGCGTCGGTGGACATCGTCGTCTCTCGGGGCTCTCTGTGCGGGTGGCTTCTTCTGGGGTGCCGGACGGGGTCAGGGGGTGGGCGCGGGGACCGTCATGACCTGCCGCTGCGCGGCGCGGCCCGGTGGCGGTGGGCCAGCGCCTCGTACGACGCGGAGAGGGCCGGGGCCGCCGACGCGTAGTTGCGCTGGGCGACGCCCACGAACAGGCAGTCCACCACCAGGAGCTGACTGGTCCGCGAGGACATGGCGGCGGGCCGCAGCTCGCTCTCGCGGGCGATGGAGGTGGTGAGGATGTGGTCCGCGTACTGGGAGACCGGCGCGTCCGGGCGGCCCGTGATGGCGATGGTCGTGGCGCCGTGCTCGAAGGCGACGCGCAGCGGCTCGATGACGTCGCCGGTGGCGCCGGAGTGCGTGATGGCGACGGCGACGTCCCCCGCGCGCAGGCTCACCGCGTTCGTCACGGCCAGGTGCGGATCGGAGTGCGCGTACGCGACCTGCCCGATCCGCAGCAGCTTCTGCGCCAGGTCCTGCGCGACCAGCCCGGACGCCGCCATGCCGTAGATCTCGACCCGGCCCGCCGCCGCGAGCGCGCCCACGGCGGCGCCGAGCTGCACGGTGTCGAGCCCGGCCGCCGTGTCGGCGAGGGTCTGCTGCTCGTCGTAGGCCAGCTTGGCGACCACGTCGGCGATCGGGTCGTCGACCGCGATGTCGGCGGTGACGGCGGGCGCCCGGCCCGACTGCTGCTGCGCGGCGAGGCCCGCGAGGGCGAGCCGCAGGTCGCGGTAGCCGGGATAGCCCAGGAGGCGGGCGGTGCGGACCACCGTCGCCTCGCTGGTGCCGGTGAGCTCGGCGAGGCCGGTGACGGTCAGCGCGGCGCAGCCGGCGGGGTCACCGGCGACGGCCTCCGCCACCCGCTGCATGGATCGCGTCATCGACGGCGCCAGCGTGCGCACCTTGGCCGCGAGGGCCGCCGGGGCGGGCGGCGCGTCGTTCGCGAAACTTTCCTTCACGTCATTGCTCACACGTGAAAGATATTTTCGCGACGGGTGGGGGTCAAGAGCCGAAGGACCGGGACCTGTGTCACATCCGCGACGCGCGGGACAATGGGGGGATGAACACCATCAGCCCCTTGGAACAGGCCCTGCACGCGGCCCGCGCGCTGATCCTCGCGGACCTGAAGGCCGTCGACGTCGCCGACGCCGACGTCGTCTCACTCGTCGAGGAGTCGATCACGCAGCGCCGCTGGTGGGCGGAGCAGTGGCCGGACGGCGTCGCGTTCGTCGCCGGTCTCGTGGCGCAGGACGTGCAGGACGGCATCCTGGAGCGGCACGGCCGCTGGCCGGTGTGCCCGGTCTGCGGTCCGGGCTCCGGCAGCGACGGCCCGCACGCGCTCGACGTCGAGCCAGAGCTGGGCGCCGACCCGCACTGGGTGTGCTCGGAGGCCGGGGTGGTCGTCGCGCCGGTCGGCTCGCTGGGGACCGTGGCCGGGTGACCCTCTACATCGACCCGCCGACCTGGCCCGGCCACGGGCGGCTCTGGTCCCACCTGGTGAGCGACGAGACCTTCGACGAACTGCATCTGTTCGCCCGGGGGTTGGGGGTGCCGGAGCGCGCCTTCGAGCGCGACCACTACGACCTCCCGGCGCACCGCTACGCGGACGCGGTGCGGGCCGGGGCCGTGCCGGTCGGCTCGAAGGAGCTGGTGCGGCGGCTCACGGACGCGGGGCTGCGGCGTCCGAAGGGACGGCCCGCGGCGTAGCCGCGCCGCCCGCCACGATCCGGGACGGCGCCGCGCGCCGGTGCAGCCGCAGCGACACCGCCGTCAGCGCCAGCGCCAGCACCGTCATCGCGCCGCCCGCCCAGGCGACCGCCGGATAGCCCAGGTGCGCGTCGATGACCGTGCCGCCGAGCCAGGGGCCGCCCGTGTTGCCGAGGTTGAACGCGGCCGTGGTGGTGGCGCCCGCCAGCGTGGGGGCCGCGCCCGCCACGTTGAACATCCGGGCGTTGAGCGCCGGGGCCGTGTAGAAGGCGGACAGGCCGAGCAGGAACGACAGGGCCACCGCCGCGATCTGGAGGTGCCCGAGCAGGGCCAGCGCGGCGAGGAAGACGGTCGACAGCGCGGTGCCGGTCAGCAGCACCCCGAACAGGTGCGCGTCCGCGACCCGGCCGCCGACCGTCGTGCCGACCAGCGCGCCGGCACCGAACAGCGCCAGCACCGCCGGGACCCAGCCCTCGTCCAGACCCGCCACGTCCGTCAGGAACGGGGACAGATAGCTGAACGCGCAGAAGACGCCGCCCGCCGCCAGCGCGGTGACCGCGACCGACAGCCACACCTGCCGGTCCCCGTAGATGGACAACTCACGCCTCAGACGCGGGAGTTCCGCCGGGCGGGGAATGTGCGGGACGAGGGTGACGATGCCGACCAGCGCGATCACCGACGCCGCGCCGACCGCCCAGAACGCGGCGCGCCAGCCGAGCCCGTCGCCGAGGAAGGCGCCGGCCGGGACGCCCAGCACGTTCGCGATCGACAGGCCGCCGATCATCACGGCCATGGCGCGGGCCCGCTGGTTCACCGGGACCATCGCGATCGCCACGGCCGCGCCGACCGCCCAGAAACCGGCGCAGGCCAGCGCGGAGACGACACGGGAGGCGAACAGGACCGCGTACGAGGGGGACAGGGCGCCGGCGATCTGGCCCAGGCCGAACGTCGTGATCAGGGCGATGAGCGTGGTGCGGCGGGGCAGGCGCAGGGTCGCCACCGCCAGCAGCGGGGCGCCCACCACCATGCCGATCGCGAACGCCGAGATCAGCAGGCCCGCCTGCGGGATCGTGACGTCCATGTCGTCGGCGACGGCCGGGAGCAGCCCGGAGAGCATGAACTCGCTGGTGCCGAGGGCGAAGACGCTCAGGCCGAGTATGTAGACGGCCAGGGGCATCGGGGTGCGGGTCGTGTTTGGCGGCATGTGAAGGATCAACCGGGGGCGCCGGGGGTGGCATTCCCGCTCTCGCCTCCGCTCTCGCCTCCGGTGTCGTCTCAGGTGCCGCTTTCGGTGTCGTCTCCGGGGTCGCTTTCGAGGAGGCGGAGTTCCGCCGTCAGGTTGGCGCGGGCGGCGGACTCCCAGGTGGCCCGCCCGTGCGGGGTTCTGAACAGGGCGGGCAGATCGAGGAGTTGGCGCAGGACGGCCGCGCGGCCCTGCCGGAACGCCTCGTCGGGGACGAACGCGTACTCCTCGCGGACCGCTCGCGTGTACGCCGCGTAGCCCTCGGGCGGCGCCGCCAGGACCGCCAGGTCGGCGTCGCACAGGGTCTCGCCGTTGGTGTCCCCGTCGGCCGGGTCGTGGGTGACCGTGAGCCGGACCAGACGGGCCGTCTCGGCCACCTTCGGCGCCGGAAGACCGGCCTCCGTGAGGGCGCGTTCGGCGAGCGCCGCCGAGCGCTCCTCGTTCTCCGAGCGGTCCGGGCGGTAGACGGCGTCGTGGAACCACGCCGCCAGCCGGACCGTGTCGGGGTCCTCGGCGTGGTCCGCCAGGACGTCGATGTGGTCCAGGACCGCCGTGAGGTGGGCCGGGGTGTGATAGCGGCGGTGCGGTTCCGCCCAGCGGGCGAGCAGGTTCTCGGCGTACGGGGCGGGGTCGGCCCCGGGATTCTCCGCCGACTCCGCCGTCTCCGCCGACTCCGCCGTCTCCGCCGCCGCTGCCCGCAACGCCTGTCCGAATCGCTCACGCAGCTCGCTCATGAGGGGACCCTATGGCGTGCGCCGCCGGGGGCGGGCCCGGGGCGGGTGCGGCGGCGGGATATCCGGTGGCCCGGTACCGGACGGAGGCGTACACTCCTCCGTCTTGTCCGCCTCCCGTCGCTGGAGCGCCGCCGACCGGTCGGAAACCGGCCGGCCCGTGTCGAAGTTCCCTGAGCCGGAGGCAGAACCCGTGAGTCAGTCAGCGTCGCCGCTCGACCGTGAGCGTGCGCACCTCTCCTCGTCCCGAGCCGCCCTGCGGGCCATGCGCGAGGACGCCGAGTCCCTGGACATCCGCGACGTCACCGCCAACTGGGTGAACGCCGAGGTGCTCCAGCGCCAGATCGAGGACCGGATCAAGGCGCTCGCCGACCTGAGCCACACCCCGCTCTTCTTCGGACGGCTCGACTACTTCCACGCCCCCGGCGCCGAACGGGCCGAGGGCGCGGACGGCGAACAGTTCTACATCGGGCGCCGCCACGTGCACGACGCCGAGGGCGACCCGATGGTCATCGACTGGCGCGCGCCGGTCTCGCAGCCGTTCTACCGGGCCTCGAAGAAGGACCCGATGGACGTGGCGCTGCGCCGCAGGTTCGGCTACACCGGCGGCGAGCTGACCGCGTACGAGGACGAGAACCTGACCGACCCGGCCGAGACCGAGCACACCAGCCGGCTCCTCCAGCAGGAGATCGAGCGCCCGCGCGTCGGCCCGATGCGCGACATCGTCGCCACCATCCAGCCCGAGCAGGACGAGATCGTCCGCAGCGGCCTCGCCGGTTCGGTGTGCGTCCAGGGCGGCCCCGGCACCGGGAAGACCGCCGTGGGCCTGCACCGCGTCGCCTTCCTCCTCTACGCCCACCGCGAGCGCCTCGCCCGCACCGGCACCCTCGTCATCGGGCCGAACCGGTCCTTCCTCCACTACATCGAGCAGGTGCTGCCCGCGCTGGGCGAGCTGGAGGTCAAGCAGGCCACCGTCGACGACCTCGTCGCCGGGCCGGTCGAGGTGCGCGGCGCCGACGAGGCGCCCGCCGCGCTGGTCAAGGGCGACGCCCGGATGGCCGAGGTGCTGCGGCGGGCGCTGCGCTCGCACATCACGCTGCCCGGCGAGGGTGTCGTGGTCGTGCGCGGGTCGCGGCGGTGGCGCGTCGCCGCGTACGAACTCGACGAGATGGTGCGCGAGTTGATGGCCCGCGACATGCGCTACGGCGCCGCCCGCGAGGCGCTGCCGCAGCGGATCGCGCACGCCGTGCTCGTCCAGATGGAGCGGGCCGGGGAGGCGCCGGACGACCGGGTGCAGAACGCCGTGGCGCGCAACAGCGCCGTGAAGGCCGCCGTCAAGGAGATCTGGCCGCCCGTCGACCCCGCCAGGCTGGTGCTGCGGCTGCTGTCCGACGCCGACTTCCTCGCCGAGCACGCCGACGGGCTGCTCGACGACCACGAACAGAAGACCCTGCTGTGGGCCAGGCCGCCGCGCAGCGTCAAGTCCGTCCGGTGGTCCGCCGCCGACGCCGTGCTCATCGACGAGGCCGCCGACCTCGTGGAGCGCACGCACTCGCTGGGGCACGTCGTGCTCGACGAGGCGCAGGACCTCTCCCCGATGCAGTACCGGGCCGTCGGGCGGCGCGCCACGACCGGATCCGTGACCGTGCTCGGCGACCTCGCGCAGGGGACCACTCCGTGGGCCACCCGGAGCTGGGGCGAGGCGCTGCGGCATCTCGGCAAGCAGGACGCCGTGGTGGAGGAACTGACCGCCGGTTTCCGGGTGCCGACCGACGTCATCACGTACGCCTCCCGGCTGCTGCCGCACATCGCGCCCGGGCTCGCTCCGGTGGCGTCCGTGCGGGAGAACCCCGGGGTGTTCGAGGTGCGGGGGGTCGCGGGGGACGACGATGTGGTCGGCGCGTGCCGGGAGGCGCTGCTGTTCGAGGGGTCGGTCGGGCTCATCGCCGCCGATGCGCGGTGCGGGGTGCTGGGGGAGTTGCTGGCCGGGGCCGGGGTGGTGTTTCTCGCGCCGGGTGAGGAGACCACGGCCGAGGCGCGTCTGACGCTGGTGCCGGCTTCTTTGGCGAAGGGGCTCGAATACGACTACGTGGTCCTCGACGAGCCGGCTGCCGTCGTCGACGGGGAGCCCGATGGGCGTACCGGGTTGCGGCGCCTGTACGTCTGCCTGACCCGGGCCGTCTCCGGCCTGCTGATCACCCACAACTCCCCCCTCCCCCCGGAACTGACCCCCCTCGGGTGACCGGTAGGGCGCGCCACGGTGGCGCCTGATCGGTAAGGCGCGCCACCGTCGCGGCTGGTCGCGCAGTTCCCCGCGCCCTTGGGTAGTACGTCGTCCGCGGCCCGGTGGCCGCTTCTCGCGCAGTTCCCCGCGCCCCTGGGTGGCCTTCCGGGTGCGCCACCGTCGCGGCTGGTCGCGCAGTTCCCCGCGCCCCTGAGGCATGCGCTGCGCGCAGCCTCCCCCAGAGGCTGCGCTCCGCGCGCCTCCAAGAGGGGCGGGAGGGTGGTGCGCCTTCACGGAGGGGCGGGTCGGTGGGGCGCCTTCACGAAGAGGCGGGTCGGTGGGGCGCCTTCACGGAGGGGCGGGGCGGTGGTGCGCCTCTCCTGGGAGGGCGGGACGGTGGGGCGCCTCCACGGAGGGGTGGGATGGTGGGGGCGCCTTTCCTGGGAGGCGGGACGGTGGGGCGTCTCTCTCGATGAGATGGCGCACGCAGTGCGCATCTCAGGGGCGCGGGGAACTGCGCGAGAAGCCCCACCGGGCCGCGGACGACGTACAACCCAGGGGCGCGGGGAACTGCGCGACCAGCCCCCACCGGGCCGCGGACGACGTACGACCCAGGGGCGCGGGGAACTGCGCGATCAGTCCCCGCCGGGCCGCACGTGGAGAAATCACCCGGAGATGTGTGGGCGGGGCAGGGGTCAGGTGGTCAGGGTTTCGTGCCAGGTGCGGACCGCCGTGGTCGAGACCGGGCCCGACCAACCCGCAGGACGCGCCGCCCCGCCGATGTGAAAGGCCGACACCCCGGCCCGGCGCAACCCGGCGACATGCTCCAGGCGGAGCCCCCCGCCGACCAGGATCTCCTGCTCGTACCCGGGCTCGCCGGCAGCCGACCGCGCGGCCTCGGCGACCAGGACGTCAAGACCCGCGTCCACCCCGTCCGCCGAACCCGCCGTCAGATACGTGTCCAGACCGGGCAGATCGGCGACCTGCTTGCGCAGCGCGTCCCGGTCGGCGGCCCGGTCGACAGCCCGGTGGAACGTCCACCGGCACCCGTCCAGCGCCTCCACCACCCGCTCGATCGCCACCAGATCGGGCCCCCCGTGCTCATCGAGGAACCCGAGCACGAACTCGTCGGCCCCGGCCGCCCGCAACCCCCGCGCCCGCGCCACCAGCTCGTCGACGTCCCCGGCGGCGAACCCGTCCGCGAGCCGCAGCATCACGCGCAGCGAGATGTCCACGGCCCCGCGGATCGCCGCGAAGGTCTCCACCGACGGCGTCAGCCCGTCCGCGGCCATGTCGGTGACCAGCTCAAGGCGGTCCGCGCCACCGGCCTGGGCGGCGACGGCGTCCTCGACGTCGAGGGCGATCACCTCCAGGACTGCACGCTTGCTCATGACGCTCCCGAAATAGGTCTAGTCCAATGTCCCGCTCAGACTACGCCGCGTGCACCGTGAACGCAGCCGTCCTGACCTCGCCGTCGTGCCGGAAATCGAGGAAGAGCCGGTACGTCCCGGTACTCGGCGCGGTCGCGGTGAAGGAAACCTCCGGCCCCGGCCCGCCGTCGTGCGGGTGAACGTGAAGGTAGGCCAGGTCGCCCGCGCGCAGCGCGACCAGATGCCCGTACGCGCCGAGATAGGGGTCCAGATCGGTGACGGGCCTGCCGTTCCGCGTGATGCTCAGGGTCAGCTCGCGGGCCGCGCCCGCCGCGAGCGCGCCGTCCAGCCGGACCTCGTAACCGCCCGCGACCCGCGCCGTCGTGGAGTGCTCCGGCAGCGGCGCGGGCGCGTACGTCCCCGCGACCCCGAGCCCGGCGCCGAGGGTGCGGCCCTCCCGCGCACCGCGCGGCGTGAAGTCGGCGAAGACCCGGTAGTCGCCCGCCTTGGGCAGCGCGACGGGCGTCGACCACGTGCCGTCGGCCGCCCTCACCGGGTGCAGGTGGCGGTACGCGGTGAGGTCCCGCGCGGCGACGATCAGGTGCAGCTGCTTGCCGTGCTCGGTCTCGTACGAGGTCAGCGGCCTGCCGGTGGCGTCCTCGCGGATGGTGAAACGCAGTTCGCCGGTCCGGCCGGGGAGCCGGTCCCGTTCCAGGTCGAGGGTGTAGCCGCCGTCGGAGACCTGGAGCCCCCCGGGGACGGCGCCGGCCGCGTCGGTCGCCCCGGTCTTCTCGGTCTTCTCGTGGGGGGCGTGCGCGCCGTGGGCCGGCGGGCGGTCCTGCGCGAGGACGGCGGGCACCCCGCTGCCCACCCCGTACGCGGCGCCGAACGTCGCGGCGGCGGCGGCCGCGACGGCGGCGGTCTTCAGTGCGGTGTGCATGGCGGGCTCCTCGGGTTCAGGGGCGGTCGGGACCGGGTCGAGACCGGTCCAGCACCGGTCCGGGTCACTCGACCATACCCATGGGGGGTATCCTGTCAAGGAAGGTCCCGCCTTGTTCTTGGTACCCCCAGGGGGTATAAATGGATCATAGTGCGGGGTAGTCGCCCCGAGGACCCCGACCGAAGGAGGCAGCATGCCGGCGCACACCGTCGCCCCGCCCGCGCGGGTGGAACTCGCCATCGGCGGCATGACCTGCGCGTCGTGCGCCGCCCGGATCGAGAAGAAGCTGAACCGGATGGACGGCGTCGAGGCGACCGTCAACTACGCGACCGAGAAGGCCCAGGTCAGCTACGTGGACGGGGTGTCCGTCGCCGATCTCATCGCGAAGGTCGAGGCCACCGGCTACACCGCCCACGAGCCCGAGCCGCCCGCCGCCGACCCCGCAGGCCCCACCGGCGACGCGGCCGACGACGAACTGCGCACGCTGCGCGAGCGGCTGATCACCGCCGTCGTGCTCGCCGTGCCCGTCATCGCGATGGCGATGGTCCCGGCCCTCCAGTTCACGTACTGGCAGTGGCTGTCCCTGACCCTGGCCGCGCCCGTCGTGACGTACGCGGCCTGGCCCTTCCACCGGGCGGCGGTCATCAACGCGCGGCACGGCGCCGCGACGATGGACACGCTGATCTCGCTGGGCACCTCGGCCGCGTTCCTGTGGTCGGTGTGGGCGCTGTTCTTCGGCACGGCCGGCACCCCCGGCATGACGCACCCCTTCGAACTGACCATCGGGCGCGGCGACGGCGCGGGGAACATCTACCTGGAGGCCGCCGCCGGAGTCACCGCGTTCCTCCTCGCCGGGCGCTACTTCGAGGCCCGCTCCAAGCGGAAGGCGGGCGCCGCGCTGCGGGCGCTGCTCGAACTGGGCGCGAAGGACGTGACCGTGCTGCGCCCCGGCGGCCGGGAGGCGACGGTCCCGATCGGCGAGCTGCGGGCCGGTGACCGGTTCCTGGTGCGGCCCGGCGAGAAGATCGCCACCGACGGCACCGTCGTCGAGGGCTCGTCCGCCGTCGACGCGTCCCTGCTCACCGGCGAGTCCGTACCGGTCGAGGTCGCCGTCGGCGACACCGTCACCGGCGCCACGCTCAACGCCGGGGGCCGCCTCGTCGTCGAGGCCACCCGGGTCGGCGCCGACACCCAGCTCGCGCGGATGGCCCGCATGGTCGAGGACGCGCAGAACGGCAAGGCCGCCGCCCAGCGGCTCGCCGACCGGATCTCCGGCGTCTTCGTCCCCGCCGTCATCGCGCTCGCCCTCGCCACGCTGGGCTTCTGGCTGGGCAACGGCGCCGGGTGGACGGCCGCGTTCACCGCCGCCGTCGCCGTCCTGATCATCGCCTGCCCGTGCGCCCTGGGCCTCGCCACCCCGACCGCCCTCATGGTCGGCACCGGACGCGGCGCCCAGCTCGGCATCCTGCTGAAGGGGCCCGAGGTCCTGGAGACGACCCGCCGCGTCGACACGATCGTCCTCGACAAGACCGGCACCGTGACCACCGGCCGGATGACGCTGCTCGCCACGCACGTCGCCGACGGCGTGACGCGGGACGAGGTGCTGCGGCTCGCGGGCGCGCTGGAGCACAGCTCCGAGCACCCGATCGCGCGGGCCGTCGCCGCGGGCGCCGCCGAGCGCGTCGGCCCGCTGCCCGCCCCGGAGGACTTCGCGAACGTCGCCGGGCTCGGCGTCCAGGGCGTCGTCGACGGGCACGCGGTGCTGGTCGGCCGGGAGCGGCTGCTGGCCCAGTGGGAGATCTCGCTGCCCGAGGAGCTGGCCCGCGCCAAGGCGGCCGCCGAGGGCGCCGGGCGGACCGTGGTCGCGGTGGCCTGGGACGGGGCCGCGCGCGCCGTCCTCGAAGTCGCCGACGCCGTGAAGGAGACCAGCGCCGACGCCGTCCGGCGGCTACGGGGGCTGGGGCTGCGGCCCGTACTGCTGACCGGTGACCATGGCGCCGTCGCGCGCGCCGTCGCCGCCGAGATCGGGATCACCGACCCCGCCGACGTCATCGCCGAGGTGCTGCCCGAGGACAAGGTCGACGTCGTCAGGCGGCTTCAGGGCGAAGGGCGTTCGGTGGCCATGGTGGGGGACGGGGTCAACGACGCGGCGGCGCTGGCGCAGGCCGATCTGGGGCTCGCCATGGGGACCGGGAGCGACGCCGCCATCGAGGCCGGGGACCTGACGCTCGTCCGGGGGGACCTGCGGTCGGCGGCCGACGCGATCCGGCTGTCCCGGCGGACGCTGGGGACGATCCGGGCCAATCTGTTCTGGGCGTTCGCCTACAACGTGGCCGCGCTGCCGCTGGCCGCGGCGGGGCTTCTGAATCCCATGATCGCCGGGGCCGCCATGGCCTTCTCGTCGGTCTTCGTGGTCGCCAACAGCCTGCGTCTGCGGCGGTTCGAGCCCGGGTTCTAGGGGCGGGCGGGGGCACGGCGGCTCTCCGCCGGGCGCGGGGTTCCGTCGCGGCCGGTCGCGCGGTTCCCCGCGCCCCGGGAGCGCGCCGCGCGCCGCCCGGGGGCAGGGAACCCGCCCGCGCTTCCGGAGCGGGCGGGGGCGGGTGTCTTCCTTTGGGGCGTGGGGGCTGGTGGGATGGGGCGGGACGGTGGCCGGGCGGTCGGGTGGGAGGGAGCCGGGATGGGGGAGCGGGAGCGATGGGGGGTCGTCGGCGGGGTGCTGGGAGCGGCGCTGCTGCTGGCGTCCTGTACGTCCGGCGGCTCCGGGGCCGACGGACCCGGCGGTGCCACCCCCGGCACCGGTACCCACACGGTCAGGACCGCCATGGGTGACGTGCGGGTCAAGGACCACCCGCGCCGCGTCGTCGTGCTGGACACCGCGGAGCTGGACTCCGCGATCACCCTCGGCGTCACCCCCGTAGGAGCCACCCGGGCCGGCGCCGCGAGCGCCGTCCTGCCGTACCTCCCCGCGCGGCGGACCGCCGGCATCGCCGCGGTCGGCGAGATCGCCAACCCCGACCTGGAGAAGATCGCCGCGCTGAAACCGGACCTGATCCTCAGCAACAAGGTCCGCGACGGCCGCCGCTACTCCCAGCTCAGCGCCATCGCCCCGACCGTGCTCACGGAGACCACCGGCTACCCCTGGAAGCGGAACTTCCTGGTGCACGCCGACGCCCTGGGAAGGAAGAAGCAGGCCCGCGCCGCCGTCGACCGGTACCGGCGGAGCGTCACCGCCGTCACCGAGGCCCTCGGCGGCAGGAAGAAGGCGGCGGGCATCGACGTCAACGTCGTCCGGTTCGTCGAGGGCGCCGACATCCGGATCTACGGCAGGAAGAACTACATCGGCACGATCCTCGCCGACGTCGGCGTCGGCCGCCCCGCCGTCACCGACAAGGCCGAGGACGGCTTCTCCTACGACGTGAGCCCCGAGCGGATCGACCAGGCGGACGCGGACGTCATCTTCACGTCCACGTACGGCGATCCGGACCGGGCGAAGGTCACCGGGACCACGACCAGCGGCCTCTGGCGCGGGCTGAGGGCCGTGCGGGACGGCAAGGTGTTCCAGGTGGACGACGAGCTGTGGATCCAGGGCATCGGCTACACAGCGGCCGGCCAGATCCTCGGCGAACTCCGCACCGACCTCGCTCCCTAGAGCGTGTCGGCCCAGAGCCTGTCGGCGCGGGCACCGGGATCAGAGCCGGGTGCGCTGCGACCGCCACAGCAGATACAGCGCGGAGGCGACCGCGGCCCCCCGCAGCACCCACGGCCAGGTCTCCTGGAACGCGTCGTTCATCCGCCCGTCGGCGATCGGCGCACCCCACTTGCCGGCCCCGCGCCCCCACAGCCACAGGACCCCGCCCGCGACGGCGAGCCCCGGCAGACCGAACACCGCCGTCTTCTTCTGGAAGTCCGTCAGCCGCCGGGAGAGGAAGACGACGGCCCAGCCGACCAGCAGCACCAGGATGTTGCCGAGGACGGCGCCGACGACCAGCGCGGCGGCGGCCAGCATCAGGAACGGATTGGCGAGCCCGCCGGCCGGAACCACCCGCCGCAGCCGCCGCACCCCCCTCGCCGGGACGCCTCCGTCGTCGTCCCCGGCCTCCTCCGGCTCGTCGTCCTCGACCGGCACCAACGGGCGTTTACGCAGGTCGGGGCCGTCCTTGCGGTTCTTCGGCGGCTTGAGCATGTCGGGGATCTCCACCCCGCCGACGAACCCGGGCACGCTGTCCACGTCGGTCAGCGAACCGGCGGTGCCGTCGCCCATCCGCCACCAGTCGGTCACGTCCCCGGGCACGCCCAGCTCGTCCGTGCCCGCCAGGTGCGGCGGCGCGGGCACGTCCCCGGCGGCGTCCGGCGCGGGCGCGCGGCGCGGACGCGGCACCTTCCGGCGCAGCCCGGTCCGGTCCGCCGGGTCCGCCGGCTCCGGCCGGTCCTTGCGGTCCTTCCTGCCGGGCCTGCCGGGCCTGCCGGTCCGGTCGGTCCTGCGGGACCTGCCGGTCCGCTCGGGCCTGTCGGTGGGCTGCTCGGGCAGCGGCCTGATGAGCGGCGCCGCCGGGTCGGCCCCGGCGGGACCGCCCTCCTGGGCGCCCGTCACGATCCGGTCCGGAGAGCCGAGCCGCTCCAGGATGCGGAGCACGGCGGCGGGACTGTCGACGGTCGTTCTGGCACGCCGCCGGTCGATCTCCCCCCGCAACTCGGTGACCAGGCGCATCCGTATCGCGGACGGCAGCTGGCGCTGCTGGGCCAGGTCCCCGACCCGGCTCAGATAGTCGAAGACGAGCTGATCACTCTCGATCCCCACGAAGTACCCTCCGGGGCTGCACAGTTGACTCCCCGACGGTACAGCTCCGCACCGCACCGCGGGGAAGCGGTCGGCCCGCACCGCCGAAACCCGCACTCCGCCGCCCACCGGGGCAGCGGCCCCACAGCCGCTACCGTGGGGCAGATGAGCCCCAACGAGCAGACCCCGGCGGCACCCCGCTCCCTGGCGGAGGCCCTGCGCGGCAGGGACGACACCTCCCTGGCACGCCTCCTGCGCGCCCGCCCCGACCTGCTCAGCCCGGTGCCGAACGACCTCGGCCAGCTCGCCACCCGGGCCGGCACCCGCGCCTCGGTGGTCCGCGCCCTCGACCGCCTCGACCGCTTCACCCAGCAGGTGGCGCAGGCCCTCGCGGTGGCCCCGGAACCGGCCACGTACGAGGCGCTGGCCGCCCTGCTCCCGGGACCGGACACCGCGCACGCACTGCCGCGGGCCGTCGCCACCCTGCGCGAACAGGCCCTCATCTGGGGCGGCGACGACCAGCTGCGGCTGGTGCGCACCGCCCGCGAACTGCTCGTCCCCACCCCGCAGCACCCCTCGCCCACCGGACTCGGCCCGACCGTCGCCGAGGCCACGGCCGGCATGTCGCCCGGCCGCATCCAGGAGATCGTCGCCGCCGCCGGGCTGCCGAGCACCCACGACCCGGTGTCCGCGCTCGCCGCGCTCACCGGCCTGTTCACGGACCCCGAGCGGATGTCGGCGCTGCTCGACGAGGCACCGGCCGAGTCCATCGACGTACTGAACCGGCTGCTGTGGGGGCCGCCGTACGGGCAGGTGACGGCCCGGCCCGCCGCCCACCTGCGCTGGCTGCTCGACCGGGCGCTGCTGGTGCCCACGACGCCCGGCACCGTCGTGCTGCCCCGCGAGGCCGCGCTGCACCTGCGCGGCGGGCGGGCGCACCGCACCCTCGAACCGCTGCCGCCCGCGGTCCTGGCGCGCGCCGAACACCGCCCCCAGGTGGTGGACGCGACGGCGGCGGCGCAGGCGTACACCGCGCTGGACACCGTCGGGGAGCTGCTGAAGGACTGGGACGAGGGCGGCCCGGCCGTGCTGCGCGCGGGCGGCCTGAGCGTGCGCGACCTCAAGCGCACCGCCGCCGCCCTCGACACCGGCGAGCAGACGGCCGCGTTCTGGGTCGAACTGGCCTACGCGGCGGGGCTGCTGGCCTCGGACGGCGAGGCCGACGAGCGGTACGCGGCGACGCCCGCCCTCGACGCGTGGCTGGAGCGGCCCCCGGTCGAGCGGTGGACGCGGCTCGCCACGGCCTGGCTGGCGGCCACCCGCACCTCCGGCCTGGTCGGCGGCCGGGACAGCAAGGACCGCACGCTGTCCGCGCTCGGCCCGCACCTGGACCGGTCGGCGGCGCCCGACGTGCGCCGGCACGTCCTCGGGCTGCTCGCCGCGCTGCCGGAGGGCGCCGAGCCCGACCCGGAGTCCGTGACGGCCCGGCTGACCTGGGAGCGCCCCTCGCCCGCCACCCTCGACCTGCGCACCCGGCTGGCCCGGTGGACGCTCGCGGAGGCCGAACTGCTCGGGTTCACCGGGCGCGGGGCGCTGTCCGCCCACGGCCGGGCGCTGCTGGCCGCGTACCGGACGGGACCCGACGACACCCCGGTGGACGGGCCCGCCGAGGCGTCCGTCGCCGTGGCCCGCGCGGAGAAGCTGCTGGGGCCGCTGCTGCCCGAACCGCTGGACCACGTCCTGCTCCAGGCCGACCTGACGGCCGTCGCGCCCGGCCCGCTGGAGCGGCCGCTCGGCGAGGCGCTGGCCGTGCTGGCCGACGTCGAGTCCAAGGGCGGCGCGACCGTCTACCGGTTCACGCCGGGCTCGGTGCGGCGCGCGCTCGACGCCGGGCGCACCGCGTCCGACCTGCACGCGTTCCTGACCGCCCACTCCCGTACGCCCGTACCGCAGCCCCTCACCTACCTGATCGACGACGTCGCCCGGCGGCACGGACACCTGCGCATCGGGGCGGCCTCCGCCTATGTGCGCTGCGACGACGACACCGTGCTCGGCGAGATCCTCGCCGACAAGCGGGCCGCCGCACTGCGCCTGCGGCGCCTCGCGCCCACGGTCCTCGCCGCCCAGGCCGACCCCGGGACGCTGCTCGAAGGGCTGCGCGCGATGGGCTTCGCGCCGTCCGCCGAGACCGCCGAGGGCGATGTCCTGATCACCCGGGCGCACGCCCACCGGACGCCGCCGCGCACCGCGCCGGAGCCGGTCCCCGACGGGCCCCCGCTGCCCGACGGCACGCTGCTCGGCGCCGCGATCCGCGCCATCCGCGCGGGCGACACCGCCGCGACGACCCCGCGCAAGCAGGCCCCGGCCGCGGGCGGCGAACTCCCGCGCACCAGCCCCGCCGACACCCTCGCCACGATGCAGGCGGCGGTGCTGACGGGGGACACGCTGTGGATCGGCTACGTCAACGCGGAGGGCGCCGCCAGCCAGCGGGTCATCGCGCCGATCCGCGTCGAGGGCGGGTTCGTGACCGCCTACGACCACACGGCCGACGAGGTGCGGACGTATCCGCTGCACCGGGTGACGGGGGTGGCGGAGCTGTCGGACAGCTGACGCGCCACCGTGGTCCGCGGAGCGCCGCGGGCCCGCCCCGGCCGGTCGGGCACCCCGCCCGCGTCGACTCCGGTCCGGATCACGTCGGGCGGACACGGCGATGAGGCACACTGGACGTTTGGCCGGATGCAGGTGGTGCAGCGGCCGGACGGAAAGGGGTGCCGCGCATGAACGGTCCACTCATTGTCCAGTCGGACAAGACGCTGCTCCTGGAGGTCGACCACGAGCAGGCCGACGACTGCCGCCGTGCGATCGCCCCGTTCGCCGAACTGGAGCGGGCCCCGGAGCACATCCACACCTACCGGCTGACGCCGCTCGGCCTGTGGAACGCGCGGGCCGCCGGCCACGACGCGGAGCAGGTCGTGGACGCGCTCGTGCAGTACAGCCGGTACCCGGTGCCGCACGCGCTGCTCGTCGACATCGCCGAGACCATGGACCGCTACGGCCGGCTGACGCTCAGCAAGCATCCCGCCCACGGCCTCGTCCTGACCAGCACCGACCGCCCGGTCCTGGAGGAGATCCTGCGCTCGAAGCGGGTCCAGCCGCTGGTCGGCGCCCGGATCGACGCCGACACCGTGGCCGTGCACCCCTCCGAGCGCGGCCAGATCAAGCAGACGCTGCTGAAGCTGGGCTGGCCGGCCGAGGACCTCGCCGGGTACGTCGACGGCGAGGCGCACGCGATCGAGCTGGCCGAGGACGGCTGGGCCCTGCGCCCGTACCAGAAGCAGGCCGTCGAGAACTTCTGGCACGGCGGCTCCGGGGTCGTCGTGCTGCCCTGCGGCGCCGGGAAGACGCTGGTCGGCGCCGGTGCGATGGCCGAGGCCAAGGCGACCACCCTGATCCTCGTCACGAACACCGTCTCGGCCCGCCAGTGGAAGCACGAACTGGTGAAGCGGACCTCGCTCACCGAGGACGAGATCGGCGAGTACAGCGGCACCAAGAAGGAGATCCGGCCGGTCACCATCGCCACCTACCAGGTGCTCACCACCAAGCGGAAGGGTGTGTACCCGCACCTGGAGCTGTTCGACTCCCGCGACTGGGGACTCGTCGTGTACGACGAGGTGCACCTGCTGCCCGCGCCCGTCTTCAAGTTCACCGCCGACCTCCAGGCGCGCCGCCGGCTCGGGCTCACCGCCACGCTCGTGCGGGAGGACGGCCGCGAGTCGGACGTGTTCTCGCTGATCGGGCCGAAGCGGTTCGACGCGCCGTGGAAGGAGATCGAGGCGCAGGGCTACATCGCGCCCGCCGACTGCGTCGAGGTCCGGGTCAACCTCACCGACTCCGAGCGGCTCGCGTACGCCACCGCCGAGGCCGAGGAGAAGTACCGGTTCTGCGCGACGACGGCCACCAAGCGCAAGGTGACCGAGGCGCTGGTGAAGAAGCACGCCGGCGAGCAGACCCTGGTCATCGGCCAGTACATCGACCAGCTCGACGAGCTCGGCGCCCACCTGGACGCCCCCGTCATCAAGGGCGAGACGACGAACGCCGTGCGGGAGAAACTCTTCGACGCGTTCCGCGAGGGCGAGATCAGCGTGCTGGTGGTGTCCAAGGTCGCGAACTTCTCCATCGACCTGCCGGAGGCCACGGTCGCGATCCAGGTGTCGGGCACCTTCGGCTCGCGGCAGGAGGAGGCGCAGCGCCTCGGCCGGGTGCTGCGGCCGAAGGCGGACGGGCACGAGGCCCGCTTCTACTCGGTCGTCGCCCGCGACACCATCGACCAGGACTTCGCCGCGCACCGCCAGCGCTTCCTCGCCGAGCAGGGTTACGCGTACCGGATCGTCGACGCCGACGAACTCCTCGCCGGGAGCTGACCCCACACGGCGATCAGGACCAGCCCGAGCAGCGGATAGGGCGCCGCGAGCGGCTGCTGCCACCACGGCAGCGCCAGGTCCAGGTCGCCCCGGTGCGGCAGCAGCCACATCGTGCGGGCGGTGAAGACGCAGGCCACCGCCACAGCCGTACGGTGCCGCCCGCGCGCCCACAGCAGGGCGAGCAGCGGCACGCACCACACCCAGTGGTGGGACCAGCTGACCGGGGAGACGAGCAGCGCCGTGACGGCCGTGACGACGATGCCGTGCGGGGCGGGCAGGCGGGTCGCCGCGTACAGTCCGGCGACCGCCACGAGAAGCGCCGGGAGCATCCAGAGCAGGCCCGGCTCCGGGGTGTGCAGGGTGCGCGCGACGAGGCCCTGGAGCGACTGGTTGTCCACGATCCACGCCTTGCCGACCCGCCCCGTCTCGTAGAGCCGGCGGGTCCAGAACTCTGTGCTCGCGGACGGCAGCACGAGCCAGCCGACGGCCGCGGTGCCGAGGAATCCGGCGGTCGCGTGCGCGGCCTCGCGGCGCCTCCCCGTCAGGTACAGGTACGCGATGAAGAGCGCCGGGGTCAGTTTCACGCCCGCCGCGACGCCGAGCGCGAGGCCCTTGGCGGGGGCGCCGGGCCCGCGGGTCAGGTCCCAGAGGATCAGGCAGGCCAGGGCGAGGTTGATCTGCCCGAACACGGCGGTCTGGAAGACGGGTTCGAGCCAGAGGGCCAGGGCGGTCGCCGTGCAGAGGGCGGGGGCGCGGGGCGGGAGGCCGGCCAGGCGGTGCCAGGAGAGGTGGACGAGGAGGGCGGTGAGGGTGATGTTGGCCAGGAGGAAGGTGGCCTTCAGGGCCGGGAGGGGGAGCCAGGTGGTGGGGATGAAGAGCAGCGCCGCGAACGGGGGGTAGGTGGCGGGGAGCCGCCACCTCGTCACGGTGAAGTCGTAGAGGTGCCGGCCGCCGGTCGCCGCGGCGGTGCCCTCCGCGCGGTAGACCAGGGTGTCGGACATCGGGGTGTGCTGGGTGGCGCAGAGGACGATCAGGGCTGCCGCCGAGGCGACGGGAAGCAGATAACAGGCCACGCTACGAGTACGAACGCTCACGCCGAGCGATCCTATGCACCCCGCGAGCCTGGGCCGTCTCCCGGCTGCGCCCCCGTCGTGGCTGGCCGCGCAGTTCCCCGCGCCCCTGGGTGGTACGTCGTGCGCGGGCCGGTGGCCGCGTCTCGCGCAGTTCCCCGCGCCCCTGGGCAGTTCCTCGTCCGCGGCCCGGTGGGGCTTCTCGCGCAGTTCCCCGCGCCCCTGAGGCACGCGCTGACGCGCAGCCTCCCCCAGAGGCTGCGCTCCGCGCGCCTCCACGGAGGGGCGGGTCGGTGGGGCGCCTTCACGGAGGGGCGGGGCGGTGGGGCGCCTCTCCTGGGAGGGCGGGTTGGTGGTGCGCCTCTCCCCGGTGGAGGCGGGGCGGTGGTGTGCCTCTCCTGGGGAGCGGGGCGGTGGGGTGCCTCTCTTGATGAGATGGCGCACGAAGTGCGCATCTCAGGGGCGCGGGGAACTGCGCGACCAGCCACGGCGGTGGCGCGCGTGAAGAACGACCTAGGGGCGCGGGGAACTGCGCGGCCAGCCACGACGGTGGCGCGCGTGAAGAACGACCTAGGGGCGCGGGGAACTGCGCGGCCAGCCACCACGGTGGCGCGCGTGACAGGCGGGCCAGGGGCGCGGGGAACTGCGCGGCCAGCCACGGTGGTGGCGCGCGTGACAGACGGCCTAGGGGTGCGGGGTTGGGGGGTGCCACGGGGGGCCGGGGATGATCAGGGGGGAACCCGTTATCGGGTCGGGGAGGATGACGCAGGTCAGGCCGAAGACCTCTTTCATCAGCGCGGGCGTGATGACCTGGTCCGGCGGCCCTTCGGCGACGATGCGGCCCGCCTTCATCGCCACCAGATGATCGGCATAGCGCGCGGCCTGGTTCAGATCATGGAGGACGACCGCGACCGTACGCCCCTTGTCGTGGTTCAACTGCCGCACCAGATCGAGGACCTCGACCTGGTGCGCGATGTCGAGATACGTCGTCGGCTCGTCCAGGAGCAGGATGTCGGTCTCCTGGGCGAGCGCCATGGCGATCCAGACGCGCTGACGCTGCCCGCCGGACAACTCGTCGACGCTGCGATCGGCGAGCGCGGCGACATCGGTGCGCTCCATGGCCTCGGTCACAGCGCGTTCGTCGGCGTCGGACCACTGCTGCCACCAGTGCTGATGCGGCTGCCGCCCCCGGGACACCAGATCCCCGACGGTGATCGCCTCGGGCGCGACCGGCGTCTGCGGGAGCAGCCCGATCTGCTGGGCGATCTTCTTCGTGGGCTGCTCGGCGAGGGCCCGCCCGTCGAGCAGCACCGACCCGCCGGCCGGCCGCAACAGCCGCCCGAGCGCCCGCAGCGTCGTCGACTTGCCGCACGCGTTGGGCCCCACGATGACCGTGACCTGCCCGTCGGGAACGGCGAGATCGAGCCCGTGCACGACCTCGCGGTCGTCGTAGGCGAGCGTCAGGTCGCTGGCGGTCAGCCGGCTCATGCGGTATCTCCGGAACGGGCGGAACTCGTGCGGACAGCACGGCCGCGGACGATCAGCCAGATCAGGTACGGCGCGCCGACGGCCGCCGTCAGCACGCCCACCGGCAGCTCGGTCGGGGAGAACAGGCGGCGCGCCAGCAGGTCCCCGACCACCACGATCACCGCGCCGAGCAGGGCGGACGTCACCAGCGGGATCTGTGCCGTGCGGGTCACGCGCCGGGCGATCTGCGGAGCGAGCAGCGCCACGAAGTCGACCGGCCCGGCCGCCCCGGTGGCCAGCGACGCCAGCACCACCCCCAGCGCGACGAGCCCGAGCCGGACCCGCCCCAGCCGCACCCCGAGCGCGGTCGCGGTGTCGTCGTCGAGGGAGACGGTGCGCTGCGCGCGGGCCGCCCAGGCGACGCAGGGCAGCAGGACGAGCAGCGCCCAGGCCAGCGGGCGCGCCTCCGCCCAGCCGCGCCCGTTGAGGGAGCCCGTCATCCAGATCTGGGCCTGCTGGGCGACGAGGTAGTCGCCCTTGGTCATGAACAGGGTCGTCACCGAGCGCAGGGCGATCGCGAAGCCGATGCCGATGAGCACGAACCGGGTGGCGTGCAGCCCGCCCCGCCAGGCGAAGACGTAGACGAGCGCGGCGGCGACGACCCCGCCGGCCACGGACACGTACGGCAGATACGCGTCACCGGTCAGGCCGAACGTCATCGCGGCGACCGTCACCGCGCTCGCGCCCTGGCTGATGCCGATGATGTCGGGGCTGGCCAGGGGGTTGCGGGCGACCGTCTGGATCAGCGCGCCCGCGATCCCGAACGCGGCGCCGACCAGCAGCCCGACGACCATGCGCGGCTCGCGCAGCGTGCCCACGACCAGCTCGTCCGGCGACGGGCGGCCGGTGACGACCCGGAAGACCTCGGCGGGACCGACGAACGTCTCGCCGACGCACAGATAGGCCACGCAGGCGGCGGCCAGCAGCACGGCGCAGACCGCCGCCACGACGCTCGCCCGGCGGTGCACCAGGAACCGGGTGCGGCCCGCCCGCAGCACGGCGTACCCGGCGGGCCGCACCCGCCGTGCCTCCTTCACCGCGCTCACGCGGGCACCGCCTTCCGGCGGACCAGCGTCACCAGGAACGGCACCCCGAGCAGCGCGGTCATCACCCCGGCCGGCACCTCGCTCGGCGGGAAGACGATCCGGCCGACCGTGTCCGCGACCAGCAGCATCACGGGTCCGACGAGCGCGGCCATCGGCAGCAGCCAGCGGTGGTCCGGGCCGACCACGGCGCGCGCGATGTGCGGCACGGCGAGCCCGATGAACGCGATCGGCCCGGCGGCCGCCACGCCCACCCCGGTCAGCACGGTCGCGCCGAGCCCGCCCACGATCCGCACGGTCGCCACCCGCTGCCCGAGCCCCTTCGCCACGTCCTCGCCGAGCGCGAGCGCGTCGAGCCCGCGCGCCACGGACAGCACCAGCACCACGCCCACCAGCAGGAACGGCCAGATCTGGCCGATGAGCGCGGCGTCCCGGCCGGACAGCGAACCGACCTGCCAGAACCGGAACTCGTCCAGCGCGGACGCCTTCGTCGTCAGGACGGCCGTCGTCACGGACACCAGCAGCGCGTTGATCGCGGCGCCGCCGAGCGCGAGCTTCACCGGGGTCGCGCCGCCCCGCCCGGACGCGGCGATCGCGTACACGGCGACGGCCGCGATCCCGGCCCCGGCGAACGCGAACCACACGTATCCGGTCAGTGTGTGGATGCCCAGATAGGCGAGGGCGAGCACGACGCCGACCGAGGCGCCCTGGCTGATGCCGAGGATGCCGGGGTCGGCGATGGGGTTGCGGGTGATGCCCTGGAACACGGTTCCGGCCAGCGCGAGGGCCGCGCCGACCAGCACGCCGACCACGGTGCGCGGCACCCGCAGGCCCCGGACCACCTCGGCGGCGTCGCTGTGCCCGCCGTGCAGCAGGGCGTCGAACACGGCGGACGGCGCGATCGCGCGGGCGCCCACCGCGAGGCTGAGCAGCACCGCGAGCGCGAGGGCGACGACGGCGGCCACGACCGCGCCCACCCTGGCGGCGCCGACGGCACCGGGTCTGACGGGCATGGGCGTGCTCTCCGGCTTGGTAAGGCTTAGCTAAGTACGGGTTGTGCGAGGTCATCGTATGCCCGGGCACAATGGCGCCCATGGCTGCCCTCACAGAACCCCTGCACCCCGCCACCGCCGGTCCCGTCGTCGGCTTCGACCTCGACATGACGCTCATCGACTCGCGCCCCGGGATCCGCGCGACCTGGGTGGCCCTGGCCGAGCGGACGGGCACGTACATCGACGCGGACCTCGTCGTCACCCGGCTCGGCCCGCCGCTCACGGACGAGATGGCGAACTGGTTCCCCGCGGAGCGGATTCCGGCCATGACCGACCTCTACCGCGAGATGTATCCCACGTACGGCATCGAGCCGACGCTGCCGATGGCGGGCGTCCACGAGACGATGGCCGCCGTGCACGCGGCGGGCGGCCGGGCGATCGTCGTCACGGCCAAGTACGAGCCCAACGCCAAGCTGCACCTGGCCCACCTCGGCATCGACGCGGACGCCGTCGTCGGCGACCTGTGGGCCGAGGGCAAGGGCGAGGCGCTGCGCACGCACGGCGCGAGCGTCTACGTCGGCGACCACGTCGGTGACGTACGCGGCGCACGCACCGCGCGGGCCCTGTCGGTGGCGGTGCCGACCGGCCCGTGCGACGCCGACGAGCTGCGCGCGGCGGGCGCGGACGTGATCCTCGCGGACCTCACCGCGTTCCCCGCGTGGCTGGCCGGTTACGTGGCGGAGCGCGCCTGACGCCGCTGGACGGCGATGCCGCGCAGCACGCCGGCCGCGGCCAGCAGGAAGCCGACGCCCATCAGCATGCACACCGCGTAGGCGACGGGCGGGAACGGATCGGTGCCGAGGAACAGCGGGGCCATCGTGGCCAGGGTGGCGATCGCCCCCACGACGAAGACGACGCCGCCCGCTTTCACGAGGCCGTCGCCGGGGCCGGTCTCGGCCGCCCGGGAATTGAGTTGGGTTTTGTCACGCACCCAGCCAGGGTAGTTCCCAGCCCAGGAGGGCCCATAGTCTAGGTGGCGGCGGGCCGGTCTCGGCCCGCTGTATTGCTGTCCAGAGCTGTCCAGAGCTGTTCTTTCTAGTACGAGGACGAGGACTTCACGTGCCTACCGGCAAGGTCAAGTGGTTCAACAGCGAGAAGGGCTTCGGCTTCCTCTCCCGCGACGACGGCGGCGACGTCTTCGTGCACTCCTCCGTACTTCCGGCCGGCGTCGACGCTCTCAAGCCCGGTCAGCGGGTCGAGTTCGGGGTGGTGGCCGGGCAGCGCGGTGACCAGGCGCTCTCGGTGACGATCCTCGATCCGACGCCGTCGGTGGCGGCCGCCCAGCGCCGCAAGCCGGACGAACTCGCCTCGATCGTGCAGGACCTGACGACGGTTCTGGAGAACATCACGCCGATGCTGGAGCGGGGACGGTACCCCGACAAGGCGGCGGGCAAGAAGATCGCCGGCCTGCTGCGGGCCGTCGCCGACCAGCTGGACGTCTGACCCCGCCCGCGCCCTCCCGGGGCGGACTCCTCGCCGCCGAACGCCCGGTCAGCCGGCTTCGCCCCGGAGCCACTGCGCGACCGACGGGCCGATGACGCGGGCCGTGGCGGGGGCCAGCTGGACGCCCTCGGCGAGTTCCGGGATCTCGGCGGGGACGGTCCGCACCGGGCGGTCGTCGCCGCGCGCCGCCAGCAGGCGGGCCGTCAGCTCGGGCAGCCGGACCGTCTCGGGCCCCGACAGCTCCACCACCTGCGGCGCGTCGTCGGCGACGACGAGGTCGGCCACCACCTCGGCCACGGCATCGGCGGCGACCGGCTGGACCAGCCAGTCCCCGACGGTCACCTCGTCGTCGCCGAAGGCCACGGCCGCCGGATTGGTCGCGAACTCGTGCCACTGGGTCGTCTTCACGACCGTCCCGCGCAGCCCGCTCGCGGCCACCGCCCGCTCCTGCTCCCGCTTGGCGACGTAGTACGGGTTCCGGTCGAAGACCGGGTTCTCGATGTTGCAGATGGAGACCAGGACGAACCGCGGCACCCCCTGCGCGCGGGCCGTGTCGAGCAGCAGCCGGGTGGCCCCGGCCACGGCGGCGACCACATCGGCGGCCGGGTCGGCCGGGAACGCGTTCGAGGCGTCGATCACCGCGTCCGCCCCGGCGAGCGCCTCCTTCAGCCCGGCACCGGTGTGCAGGTCGACCCCGGTGGAGCGGGAGACCGGGACCACGGTGTGGCCGGCCGCCGTGAGCCGGGCGGTGATCTTCGCTCCGACCGTTCCGGTGGCCCCCGCGACGGCGATCGTGCTCATGTTCCGCACCCTCTTCTGTGGCGTCCTGTGCTGACATCCACGAATCTACGGCGCGCAAAGACCCGCCGCATGGTGCATTGAGGGCCCGAAAACCCGGGTCAATTCCCGCGGCCCCCGGATCTCTCGGCCTCTCGGTCAGGGGAACGCGAGCGCGTCCGGGGCGAGCGCGGGGACCAGGCCCTCGGCGGCGGCCCGGGTGAGCAGCCCGCGGATCGCCGCGTAGCCGTCCTCGCCGAGATCGGCGGTGAACTCGTTGACGTACAGCCCGATGTGCTGGTCGGCGACGGCCGGGTCCATCTCCTGCGCGTGCTCCATGACGTACGGCCGCGACGCCTCGGGCGCCGCCCAGGCCAGCTGTACGGAGGTGCGCACGGCGTCCGCGTAGGCGCGCAGGGTCTCGGCGCCCAGCGAGCGGCGGGCGATGATCGCGCCGAGCGGGATCGGCAGGCCGGTCGTGGCCTCCCAGTGCTCGCCCATGTCGGCCAGCTTGTGCAGGCCGTAGTTCTGGTAGGTGAAGCGGGCCTCGTGGATGACGAGCCCGGCGTCGATCTTCCCGTCGCGCACGGCGGGCATGATCTCGTGGAACGGCATCACGACGATCTCGCCGACCCCGCCGGGCACCGTGTCGGCCGCCCACAGCCGGAAGAGCAGGTACGCGGTCGAGGTCTCGCTGGGCACGGCGACGCGCTTGCCGGAGAGGTCCACACCCGCCTCGCGGGTGAGGACCAGCGGCCCGCAGCCGCGCCCGAGGGCGCCGCCGCACGGCAGCAGCGCGTAGTCGTCGAGGACGTAGGGCAGGACCGCGTACGAGACCTTCAGGAGGTCGAACGCGGGGTCGCGGCGCTCGGCGACGCCGTTGGTGATGTCGATGTCCGCGAAGGTCACGTCCAGCGCGGGGGCGCCGGGGACGCGGCCGTGGGCCCAGGCGTCGAAGACGAACGTGTCGTTCGGGCAGGGCGAGAAGGCGATGCGCGTCGGGGCGGTGCTGTGTTCCGTCATGTGTTCTTCCAACTCTCCAGTACGGGCGCCGCCTTCCCGAACGCGTCGGTGAGCGCCGCGAGCGCGTCCCCGATGCGCCAGGCGGCGCGGTCGCGGGGCCCGACGGCGTTGGAGACGGTGCGTATCTCGGCCACGGCCACGCCGTGCGCGGCGGCGGCCTCGGCGACGCCGAACCCCTCCATCGCCTCGGCGACGGCGCCGGGGTGGCGCTGGGCCAGCAGGGCCGCGCGGTCGGCGGTGCCGGTCACCGTGGACACGGTCAGCACGGTGCCGACGGTCGCGCCGGTGCGGGCGGCGAGGTCTCGTACGAGGGAAGCCGGCGGACGGTGGGTGACGGTGCCGAAGCCGAGATCGGTGACCGGCACGAAGCCCTCGGGGGTCTCGGCGCCGAGGTCGGCCGCCGTGATCGCGTCGGCGACCAGGACCGCGCCGGGCGACGCCGAGAAGGCGCCGCCGATGCCGGCCGAGACGACCAGCGTGTACGGGTGGCCGGCGAGCGCCGCCCTCGTCAGGGCGGTGGCGGTGCCGGCCGCCGCGGCCGCCGGGCCCACGCCCACCGCCACGACGTCGACCGGCGCTCCGGCGGGCGCCGGGCCGTCGCCGTGCAGCCCTCGTGCCACCGCGTCCCGTTCCGCGGGGACGGCGGTGGCCACGAGGACGTGCGCGGTGTCCGTCAGGAGTCCTTCTTGAGCTTGAACGACCACAGGCCGTACGCCTTGGAGTTGCCGCCCTCCAGGATGGTGACCGTGGTGGCCGAGCCGGTGGCGCCGTACTGCTGGTTGAAGAACACGTTGCCCGGGACCGTGCGGTAGGTCTTCTTGCTGGAGTCGGTCAGGGCCTGACCGTTCATCAGGATCGTCCAGCCCTTGTCCGCGACCTCGGGGTCGACGCCGAAGCGGACCGTCGCGTCGGGGTCGACCTTGATCGTCTTGGCGTCCTTGTCCTTCAGGCAGGCCTGGAGGGAGGAAGGCTTGAGGGACTTGCCGTCGTTGTAGCAGCTGGCCTCGGAGTTCACCGTGCTGCGGTCCACCGTGACGGTGGCCAGCGGGGTCGGCTTGTCGCAGGCGGAGAGGACGAGCAGTCCGGCGCCGACGGCACCGACGGCGGCCAGGGCGCGGCGGTGGCGCGCGGCGAAACGCTGGGAGGTCATGGCGGAAGGCTATCTGGCGGGTTCGCTGCCGCTCGGGGTGGGGCGTGTGTCGGCGTGGTCGGCACACCTGCCGACACGCCCGCCTGCCACCCGGCCGGCCCCCGGTGGACCTGGGTTGCTCTTCCGGGCGCGCCACCGTCACGGCTGGTCGCGCAGTTCCCCGCGCCCCTGGGTGGTCTTTCGGGTGCGCCACGGTCGTGGCTGGTCGCGCAGTTCCCCGCGCCCCTGAGATGCGCACTGCGTGCGGCATCTCATCAGGAGAGGCGCGCCATCGTCCCGCTTCTCAGGGGAGACGCGCCATCGTCCCGCCTCCTGGGGAGAGGCGCGCGGAGCGCAGCCTCTGGGGGAGGCTGCGCGTAGCGCATGCCTCAGGGGCGCGGGGAACTGCGCGAGAAGCCCCACCGGGCCGCGGACGACGTGCGACCCAGGGGCGCGGGGAACTGCGCGAGAAGCTCCACCGGGCCGCGGACGACGTGCGACCCAGGGGCGCGGGGAACTGCGCGAGAAGCCCCACCGGGCCGCGGACGACATGCGACCCAGGGGCGCGGGGAACTGCGCGAGAAGCTCCACCGGGCCGCGGACGACGTGCGACCCAGGGGCGCGGGGAACTGCGCGAGAAGCTCCACCGGGCCGCGGACGACATGCGACCCCGGGGGCGCGGGGAACTGCGCGGCCAGTCGGCGTCCGCCCGCAGGCGAAGGACTGCGCGACCAGTCGGCGTCCGCCCGTAGGCGGAGAGCTGTGCGGGGCGGGGTGGGGTCAGGTGATGTGGGCCGGGGAGGTGGGGGTCGGGGAGTGGGATGCGGAGAGGAGGCCGCGGACCGTGGTCAGCCAGCCGACACCCACGATGGCGGCAGCCACCGACATGCCCAGCACCCCGACCAACGGCAACGCGATCCCGATGGCCCCGCCCACGACCCACGCGACCTGCAACAACGTCTCGGACCGGGCAAAAGCGGACGTCCGCACCGCCTCCGGCACATCCCGCTGGATCGTCGCGTCCAGCGACAGCTTCGACAGCGCCTGCGCGAACCCGGCCACCGCCGCCAGACACGCCGTCATCACGGCCCCGAAGAACACGGCCGACAGCACCGCCACCCCGAGCACGACGGCCACCACCGTCACGATGATGACCTCGGGCGCCCGCGCCTTGAGCCAGGCCCCGACGGCCGTCCCCAGCGCGTTCCCGGCCCCGGCCGACACCCCGACGATGCCGAGCGAGACGGCCGCGCTCTGCCCGGTCATCGGATGCTCGCGGAGCAGGAACGCGAGGAAGAAGATCAGGAAGCCGGACAGGCACTTCAGCGACGCGTTCGCCCCCAGGGCGTGCGTGACGGCGGGCCCGACCGTGCGCAGCCCGGGCCTGCGCTGCCGCTCCTGCCGGCGTACGGGCCCGTGCAGATGGTTCTCGTCGGCGGCCAGCAGCGCCCTGCTCTCGCCCTTCGCCGAGTCGACCGTGCGCGGCATCGAGAACGACAGGAACATCCCGGAGACGTAGAGCACGAACGCCCCGAACAGCGGCCAGCGCGGCCCGATCGCCTGCAACCCGGCCCCGACCGGCGCCGCCACGCCGGTGGCGAGCAGCCCCGCGAGGGTGACCCGGGAATTGGCCTTCACCAGCGAGAAGCGGGGTGGCAGCAGCCGGGGCACGACCGCCGAGCGCACCACGCCGTACGCCTTCGACGCGACCAGCACGCCCAGCGCCGCCGGATACAGCTGGAGGTTCCCGCCCACCACGGCGCTGGACAGCACCAGGGCGAGCAGGGCCCGCGCCAGCATCGATCCGGCCATCGCGGCGCGCCGCCCGTGCGGCAGCCGGTCGAGCAGCGGGCCGATCACGGGGGCCAGGAGGGTGAACGGCGCCATGGTGATCGCCAGATACAGGGCCACCCGGCCGCGCGCCTCGTCCGTCGGCACCGAGAAGAACACCGTCGAGGCCAGCGCGACCGTGATCATCACGTCGCCCGCGCCGTTCACGGCATGGAGTTCGATGAGTTTTCCGAGGCCCGACTCGCCCGCGCCGTGCGCGTGTGTCGCCTTCCGAATACCGCGCGCGGTGCCCGTGAACGGCAGTCTCAGGGCACGGCCGACCTTGCGGACGGCCCCGCGCACCGGGCCCGCATCGCTGTACTCGTACCGTGTCGCACCGGACGACGACCTTGCGGCAGCCACCCAGCCATAGTGCCCCCTGAACGGGCTTACAAGTGCCGATATGCGCATCCGGGTCTGGTTCCGCATCGGGCGCGGCCCGGACGTCGGTGTGGGCGCAGGGCGTGGAAGGAGGTAGCGTGCGTAGCGCGCCCGCGGCGGTTGTTCTCGGCCGCGCGCCTCTCGGTCATCCCGCAGAATGGATGGCGTAGGTGCGCCCGGAACGTCGGGCGCGGACGTCGACGCGGCCCTCAGGTCCGCTCCGTCCGCGCTCCCGCCCACCGGACGGCGCACCCGTGAGACGGCGTAGGAGAGAAGCGATACCTGTGAGCGCAGCGACAACGCGAAGCCGCACCCCCGACCGCCTGTGCGCCGAGGCGGTCGACATCGCCCGGTCCGCGGCCGAGGAGGCCGCCGCGCCGGGAGTGGTCGGCGAGCACGTGGACATGGTCGTCGAGGGCGACCGTGTCGTCACGCACCTCTTCGAGTGCAAGGACTTCGGCTACCGGGGCTGGCGCTGGGCCGTCACGGTGGCCCGCGCCTCCCGCGCCAAGTACGTCACCCTCGACGAGGTCGTGCTGCTGCCCGGCCCCGACTCCCTGCTGGCACCCGAGTGGGTGCCGTGGAGCGAGCGGCTGCGCCCCGGCGACCTCGGTCCCGGCGACCTGCTGCCCACCGAGTCCGACGACCTGCGGCTGGAGCCCGGCTTCTCCGGCGAGGACGGGCCGGCGCCGAACTCGCCGGTCTCCGCGGAGATGGCCGAGCTGGTCGAGGCCGAGGACGCCGAGATCACCGCCGGGCCGGTCGGCGACCTGCCGGTCGTGCCCTCCCGCGGGTCGATCGCCTCGGTCGCCGAGGAGCTGGGGATGCGGCGGGCCCGGGTGCTGTCCCGGTACGGGCTGCACGTCGCGGCCGACCGCTGGGAGGATTCCTTCGGCGCGAAGACCCCGATGGCGCAGGCCGCCCCGGCGACCTGTGTCTCGTGCGGGTTCCTCTGCTCGATCGGAGGGTCGCTCGGGCAGGCGTTCGGCGTGTGCGCCAACGAGTTCTCACCGGCCGACGGGCGCGTCGTCTCGCTGTCGTACGGATGCGGCGGGCACTCCGAGGCGGCCGTCATGCCGACGCCGCCGCGGCCCGCCGAGCCGGTGATCGACGAGACCGTGGTCGACGTCCTCGCCCTGCGGCCGGAGTCCGACGCCGGCTCCGTCGCCGCGGACGCCACCCTCGACGACCTGGGCCACTCCTAGCCTCCGGCGCGCGGTGCGCCGCCGTCCGCGGGAGGCCCCACCGGGCCGCGGACGGAGAGCGGCGGGTGAGCCGCGATACCGTTCGGCCGATCGTTGCAGCCGGCCAGAGGAGTGCACCCGTGAGCGTCAGCGAACCCGCGCCGGAGGGCATCGACCCGTTCGGCACCGCCAGACTGCGGCGGGGCGTGCTGGACGCCTGGGCGGCCAGCGCCGCCCGCTTCCGGGAGGACGCCAACGCCGAGGAGGACCTCGCCCTGGGCGGCTACCGCGACCGCCTGGTCGTCGAACTCGCCCAGAACGCGGCGGACGCCGCCGCCCGCGCGCACACCGAGGGCCGCCTCGCCCTCACCCTGAAGGACGGCGTCCTCGCCGCCGCGAACACCGGCACCCCCCTCGACGCCACCGGCGTCGAATCCCTGTCCACGCTGCGCGCCTCGGCCAAGCGGGACGACGGGCGGGGCGGCGCCGCGGGCGCCGTCGGCCGGTTCGGCGTCGGCTTCGCCGCGGTCCTCGCCGTCTCCGACGAACCCGCCGTCCTCGGCCGCACCGGCGGCGTCCGCTGGTCCCTTGCGGAGGCCAGGATCGCCGCCGCCGACACCGCCCTGAACAGCCCCGCGCTCGGCGACGAACTGCGCCGCCGCGACGGCCACGTCCCGCTGCTCCGGCTGCCCTTCGCGGCCGAGGGCCAGGCCCCGGCCCCGTACGACACCGTCGTGGTGCTGCCGCTGCGGGACCCGGCGGCCGAGGCGCTCGCCGCCGCCCTGCTCGACGAGATCGACGACACGCTGCTGCTGGCCCTGCCCGGCCTCGCCGAGGTCACCGTCACCACCGACGCCGGCACCCGCACCCTGCGCCGCACCGCGCCGGACGCCACCACCCCCCACACCGTCATCACCGACGACGCCCGGGAGCCCGCCGCGCTGCGCTGGCGCACCGTCGGCCACCAGGGCCCGCTGGACGCCGCGCTGCTCGCCGACCGGCCCGTCGAGGAGCGGCTGCGCCCGCACTGGTCCGTCACCTGGGCCGTGCCCGTGGACGACGACGGCGCCCCCCGACGGCCCGTCAGCGCCCCCGTGCTGCACGCGCCGACACCCAGCGACGAGCCGCTGGGCGTGCCCGCGCTGCTCATCGGCTCCTTCCCGCTGGACACCACCCGCCGGCACGTCGCGCCCGGCCCGCTCACCGACCACCTCGTGCAGCGCGCCGCCGACGCCTACGCCGAACTGCTCGAAGGCTGGCGCCCGGTGGGCCCCGGCATCCTGGACCTGGTGCCCGGCCCGCTCGGCAGGAGCGAGCTGGACGGCGCGCTGCGCGCCGCGATCCTGGAGCGGCTGCCCCGCACCCCCTTCCTGCCGCCCGTCCTGGAACCCGGCGAGGACCGTCCCGAGGCCCTCAGGCCCCGGGACGCCGAGGTCGTCGAAGGGGCGGGCGCCGACACCGTGCGGGTCCTCGCCGACGTGCTGCCGAGCCTGCTGCCGGCCGGTCTCGAACGCCGTACCGAACTGCGCACCCTCGGCGTCGCCCGGCTGCCGCTGACCGAGGCCGTCGACCGGCTCGCCGGCCTGGAGAAGGAGCCCGGCTGGTGGCGGCGGCTCTACGAGTCGCTGGCCGGCGTCGACCCGGACCGGCTCACCGGCCTGCCCGTGCCGCTCGCCGGGGGCCGCACCGCCCTCGGCCCGCGCCAGGTGCTGCTGCCCACCGCCGAGGCCGGCGACCCGGCCGGCGACCGCGGTGCCGCGCTGGCCCGGCTCGGCCTGAAGGTCGCCCACCCGGACGCCACCCACCCGCTCCTGGAGAAGCTGGGCGCGCTGCCCGCCACGCCCCGCGCGGTCCTCACCACCCCGCAGGTCCGCGCGGCCGTCGCCGCCTCCCTCGACGCCGAACCCGCCTGGGACGACGACGCCGCACCGGGCGCCGACGAGCTGGCCGACGTCGTGCTCGCCCTGGTCCGGGACGCGCACCTCGACGCCGGTGACGAACCCTGGCTCGGCGCGCTCGCGCTGCCCGACGAGGACGGCGAGCTCACCCCGGCCGCCGAGCTGATCCTGCCCGGCAGCCCCCTCGCCGGGGTCCTCCGTGCGGGTGAACTGCCCTACGTGGACGACGCCTTGGCGGAGCGCTGGGGAGCGCGGCCGCTGGGCGCCTGCGGCGTGCTCGGCACGTTCGCCCTCGTCCGCGCCGGTGACGTGGTCCTCGACCCCGACGAGCTGGACCCGCGCGACGCCGACTACCCCGAACCCGACGACCCGGGGCTGCTCGACGCCGTCGACGTGTGGTGCGAGGACGTCCTCGACCGGCTGCCCGACTCGCCGGTGCCGCCGGTCGCCACCGAACTCGTCGCCGTACGGGACCTGGACCTGGTCGACGAGGACCGCTGGCCGCAGGCGCTCGCGCTGCTCGCGCAGCCGCCCCTGCGCGACGCCCTCACCCAGCCCGTCCGGGTCCTGCTGCCCGACGGCACGCACGAACTCGTCCGCCCGTACACGGCCTGGTGGCTGCGCGGCCACCCGGTGCTCGACGGCCGCCGCCCCGCGGGACTGCGCGCCGCGGGCGGCGACCCGCTGCTCGACGGGCTGTACGAGCCGGTGGACGCCGCCGGATTCGAGGACGAGCAGGTGCTGCGCGCCCTCGGGGTGCGCACCTCCGCCGCCGCCCTCCTCGACGAGCCGGGCGGCGCCGCCGAACTCCTCGACCGGCTCGCCGACCCGGACCGGCCGGTCCGGCCCGCGCAGCTGCACGCCCTCTACGGCAGGCTGGCCGACCTCGACCCCGAACAGGTGACGCTGCCGGACGAGTTGCGGGCCGTGCGGGACGGCGCGGTCGTCGTGGTCGACGCCGCCGACGCGCTGGTCGCCGACGCGCCCGACCTGATCCCGCTCGCCGCCGGCCTGCCGCTGCTGCCGGTCGCCCCGGCGCGGGCGGCCGACCTCGCCGAGCTGCTCCAGGTGCGCCGGCTGAGCGAGGCCGTCGACGCCGAGCCGACCGGCACCGGCGCCGCCGAGCACCCCGTGCCCGACTCCGTGCGCACCCTGCTCGGGGCCGCGACCCCGGTCTCGTACCTGGAGTACGAGGAGCTGTACGTCGCCGGGGCCGAGGCCGACTGGCGGCGCACCGCCGACGGGACCGTGCACGCGGCGACCCTGGAGGGGGTCGCCGCCGGACTGGCGTGGGCGGCCGGGCAGTGGCCGCGCCGCTTCGAGGTGGCGGCCCTGCTGGAGGACCCGTCCCGCACCGCCGAACTGGCCCGGGACCGCTGGTTCGACTGACGCCGCCCGGCCCGCACCGGCCTGTGGAGATTCTGTGCGGGATCACCGGCCGAATGTAATCTGGATCACTTACAGAATCTTCATACAGCGTGCAACTTCTCGCGGGGTCCCGACGTCTCACTAGCGAGTCAACAGACTCCTAGACCTCTTGGGACCCCGCGTGACGGCATTCGCACCGCGGGCCCCCTTCTCCACTGTGGGGAACACATGCGCATTCGTGCCACCGCGGCCGCCGTGACGGTCTCCGGCGCCCTGGCTCTCACCGCGATCGTCGTCCCGGCCGCCCAGGCCGCCGACAACTCGCCGAGCGCCGCCGCCGCCAAGGTGACCGCCGGCTTCAAGGCCGCGCACGCCGCTCCGCGCGCCAGCACGTTCGCCGCGAGCTCCGTCGACGACGAGCAGTACGGCGACACCGCCATCTCGAAGATCGTGGTCAACGGCGGCAAGGACGTCGTCCTCGGCACCTCCGCCAAGGCGAAGTTCAAGATCACCTTCACCGCCACCGACGACTCCGGCATCAACAACACCTCCGGTGCCGCGATCGTCTACCACGGCAGCGACCTGGACTCCTCCAACATCGGCGCCGTGCCGAACGAGGACATCGACGGCACCGCCACCACCTGCAAGACGGTGAACGCCACCACGTCCACCTGCACCCTGAACTTCACGGTCGACCCGCTGTGGCTGTACAACACGGACGCCGGATCCTGGAAGGTGTGGGTCGGCGCGCAGGCCAAGGACGCCGACTACACCATCCGCGAGAACGCCAAGACGTACAGCACCAAGCGCTACGCGAAGCTCACCACCAACGCCGCGCCGGAGCCCATCAAGAAGGGCAAGACCCTCACCGCCACCGGCCTGCTGTCCCGCGCCAACTGGGACACCAGCAAGTACGCGGGCTACACCCAGCAGAAGGTCACCCTCCAGTTCCGCAAGAAGACCTCCAGCACCTACAGCACGGTGAAGACGGTCACCTCGGACTCCAAGGGCAACCTGAAGACCACCGTCAAGGCGTCCGCCGACGGCTACTTCCGCTACAAGTTCGCCGGTACGTCCACGACCCCGGCCGTGACGTCCACCAGCGACTTCGTCGACGTCCGCTGACCGGACGCTAGACGGGGAAGCGGCGGCCGACCCACCTCCACAGGAGTTCCAGGACGGCCGCCGCCACCACCGAGACACCCACCGCGGTCCACGGCATCACGTCGCCGACCAGCTTCAGGGCGAAGAAGTCCTGGAGCCACGGCACGACCAGGACCAGCAGGAACCCGAGACCCATCGCCGCCACCAGGCAGATCCGCCACCAGGTGTAGGGGCGGGCGATGATCGCCAGCACCCACATCGAGATCAGGAACAGGGTCAGCGTGGCGGCGCTGGTCTCGGCGTTCAGCGCGTCGGAGCCCGCGTAGTGGTGCCGGGCCACCATGTACATCACGAACGTCGCGATCCCGGCGACGGCGCCGCCCGGAATCGCGTACCGCATCACGCGTCGCACGAAGTGCGGCCTGGCCCGCTCCTTGTTCGGCGCGAGCGCGAGGAAGAACGCGGGGACGCCGATCGTCAGCGTCGACAACAGCGTCAGGTGCCGGGGCAGGAACGGGTACTCGACCTGGAAGCAGACCACGAGCAGCGCGAGCAGCACCGAGTAGACCGTCTTGACCAGGAACAGCGTCGCCACCCGGGTGATGTTGCCGATGACCCGGCGGCCCTCGGCGACCACCGACGGCAGCGTGGCGAAGCTGTTGTCGAGCAGCACGATCTGCGCGACGGCCCGGGTCGCCTCGGAGCCCGAGCCCATGGACACGCCGATGTCGGCGTCCTTGAGGGCCAGCACGTCGTTCACCCCGTCGCCCGTCATCGCCACCGTGTGCCCGTGCGACTGGAGCGCCGCGACCATGTCCCGCTTCTGCTGCGGGGTGACCCGGCCGAACACCGTGCTCTCGTCCAGCGCGTCCGCCATCGCGTCCCGCTCGGCCGGCAGGGTACGGGCGTCGACCGTGTCCTGCGCCCCGGGCAGGTCCAGCTTGGCGGCCACGGCGCCGACCGACACCGCGTTGTCCCCGGAGATGACCTTCGCCCTGACGTCCTGCTCGGCGAAGTAGCGCAGGGTGTCGGCGGCGTCCGGGCGCAGCCGCTGCTCCAGGACGACGAGGGCGGCCGGTTCGGCGCCGTCCCGCACCGCCGGGTCGGCGAGGCCGTCGTGGCCCTCGCCGACGCGGGCGAGCAGCAGGACCCGCAGCCCCTGCCGGTTCAGCCCGTCGATCTCCGCGAGCGCCGGGTCGCCCTGCGGCAGCAGCACGTCGGGCGCGCCGAGCAGCCACGCGCTGGACGTCCCGTCGCCCTCGCTGAAGGCGGCGCCGCTGTACTTGCGGGCCGACGAGAAGGGCAGCGCCTCCGTGCAGCGCCACTCCTCGGCCGGCGGGTAGGCGTCGACGACCGCCTGGAGGGAGGCGTTCGGGCGCGGGTCGGACGCGCCGAGCGCGCCGAGCACCTGGGCGACGTACTCCTCGCCGAAGGCCGAGCCGGCCAGCGGGCGCAGCTCCGAGACGTCCATGCCGCCCTCGGTGAGCGTGCCCGTCTTGTCCAGGCAGACCGTGTCGACGCGGGCCAGGCCCTCGATGGCCGGCAGCTCCTGGACCAGGCACTGTTTCCGGCCGAGCCGGATGACGCCGATCGCGAAGGCCACCGAGGTCAGCAGCACGAGCCCTTCGGGGACCATGGGGACGATGCCGCCCACGGTGCGCGCGACGGAGTCCTTGAAACCGTGCTCCTTGACCACCAACTGGCTGATGACCAGGCCGATCGCCGTCGGGATCATCATCCACTGCACGTACTTGAGGATGGTGGAGATGCCGCTGCGCAGCTCGGACTGGACGAGCGTGAAGCGGCTCGCCTCCTCGGCCAGCTGCGCCGCGTACGCCTCGCGGCCCACCTTCGTCGCCGTGAACGCGCCGCCGCCCGCGACCACGAACGAGCCCGACATCACCGGGTCGCCCGACCGCTTCACGACCGGGTCGGCCTCGCCGGTCAGCAGCGACTCGTCGATCTCCAGGCCGTCGGCCTCGGCGCACTCGCCGTCCACGACGATCTTGTCGCCGGGGCCGATCTCGATGAGGTCGCCGAGGACGATCTCGGAGGTGGAGACGGGGGTGGCGACGCCGTCGCGGCGGACCGTGGGCTTGGCCTCGCCGATCACCGCGAGGGAGTCGAGGGTCTTCTTCGCCCGCCACTCCTGGAAGATGCCGATGCCGGTGTTGGCCAGGATCACGTAGCCGAAGAGGCTGTCCTGGAACGGGGCGACGGCGAGCATGATCAGCCAGAGCACACCGATGATCGCGTTGAACCGGGTGAAGACGTTGGCCCGGACGATCTCGCTCAGCGAGCGGGAGCTGCGCAACGGGACGTCGTTGACCTCGCCGCGCCTTCTGCGCTCCTCGACCTCGGCGCCGGTCAGGCCCGTCGCGCGTGACGGCAGGGGGACCGGGTGCACAGGGTCTAGCTCGGGCCCCGCGTCGATGTGCGTCATGTCTCCGACGTTACGGGGGGATCGGGGGGTTCACCCCTCGACGGGGTGAAGATCCGGCTTCGGGGGTGGGGGGCGTCTGGGGGGGGTGGTCGTGTGCGGGTGGGTGGTGGCTGGTCGCGCAGTTCCCCGCGCCCCTGGGTGGGTTTTCGGGTGCGGCTCTCGTGGTGGCTGGTCGCGCAGTTCCCCGCGCCCCTGGGTGGGTTTTCGGGTGCGCCGCCGTCGTGGCTGGTCGCGCAGTTCCCCGCGCCCCTGAGATGCGCACTGCGTGCGGCATCTCATCAGGAGAGGCGCGCCATCGTCCTGCTTCTCACGGGAGGCGTGCCACCGTCCCGCCCTCCGTGGAGGCGCGCGGAGCGCAGCCTCTGGGGGAGGCTGCGCGTAGCGCATGCCTCAGGGGCGCGGGGAACTGCGCGAGAAGCCCCACCGGGCCGCGGACGAGAAACTGCCCAGGGGCGCGGGGAACTGCGCGAGACGTCCCACCGGGCCGCGGGCGGGGGACTGTGTGGGAAGAGGGCGCCGGGGTGTGGGGAAGCGGGCGGGAAGAGGTTCGCTGGGGGGGGGGGAGGTGTGTGGCCCGGCTTCGGGGGGCGCGCCCGAGTGGCGGCGAGGGGTCAGTCCGGGGTGGGGGCGGACGCGGCTCGTTTGAGGGCGGCGTCGCGACCGCGCACGTACCAGATGCCGATGAGCCCGAGCCCGGCCCCGGCCAGGCAGGTCCAGACCCACCACGTGTGACCGTGATCGTCGAACCAGCCGTAGAACGGCAGCTGCACCAGGAAGAGGACGAACCACAGGATCGTGCCGCCCGTGATGGTGGCGACGACCGGACCCTCCAGGGGTTCCGGCGCCTCGTGCTTGGGTGTCCACTTCGCCATGGGGACAGCTTAACGACCCGAGCGAAACCCCCCACCGCCCCCGCCCGGCAAGGGTCTACGCGCGGAGATAGCGAATTTCGCTTCATATGTTCATACTGAAACAGCCTGAGACTGGCTACTTCTGTTCGTACGAAACACCAATCGAAACCTCGGGGAAACCCGTTGGTGATCCCGCGACGGCCAGAATCGATCACATTCCTGCCCCCTGGGCACCGCTGAACACCGCTGAGGTCATCCATGTCCACTTCGGCCACCACCCCGGTCGATGTCAACGAGCAGCCGCCGCAGCCCCCGAAGAACGGGCTCGACCGCTACTTCAAGATCTCCGAGCGTGGCTCGACCGTTCCCCGTGAGATCCGTGGTGGCCTCGCCACGTTCTTCGCGATGGCCTACATCATCGTGCTGAACCCGATCATCCTGGGCAGCGCGAAGGACATGTACGGGCACCAGCTCGACAACGGCCAGCTGGTCACCGCGACCGCGCTGACCGCCGCGTTCACCACCCTGCTGATGGGCGTCATCGGCAACGTGCCGATCGCGCTCGCGGCCGGTCTCGGCGTGAACACCGTCGTCGCGTTGCAGCTCGCCCCGCGCATGTCGTGGCCGGACGCGATGGGCATGGTCGTCCTCGCCGGCTTCGTGGTGATGATCCTGGTCGCCACCGGTCTGCGCGAGCGCGTCATGAACGCCGTGCCGCTCAGCCTGCGGAAGGGCATCGCGATCGGCATCGGCCTCTTCATCATGCTGATCGGGCTCGTGGACTCCGGCTTCGTCAGCCGCATCCCGGACGCCGCGCACACCACCGTCCCGCTCCAGCTGGGCGCCGACGGTCACCTGAACGGGTGGCCGGTCCTCGTCTTCGTGATCGGCGTGCTGCTCACCCTGGCGCTGCTGGTGCGCAAGGTGCCGGGCGCGATCCTGATCTCGATCGTCGTCATGACCGTCGCCGCGGTGATCGTCAACGCCGTCGCGAAGGTCCCGTCCTGGGGCCTGACCACGCCCAAGTGGCCCGGCAACCCGGTCGCCACCCCCGACTTCGGGCTCGTCGGCAAGGTCAGTCTGTTCGGCGGCTTCGACAAGGTCGGCATCCTCACCGGTGTCCTCTTCGTCTTCACCGTGCTGCTGTCCTGCTTCTTCGACGCCATGGGCACGATCATGGGCATCAGCGACGAGGCGCACCTGACCGACGAGAAGGGTCAGATGCCGGGCATGAACAAGGTGCTCTTCATCGACGGCATCGCGGTCGCCGCCGGCGGCGCCTCGTCCTCCTCCGCCACCACCTGCTTCGTGGAGTCCACGGCCGGTGTCGGTGAGGGCGCCCGCACGGGTCTGGCCAACGTCGTCACCGGTGCGCTCTTCGCGGTCGCGCTGTTCCTCACGCCGATCGCCACGATGGTCCCGTCCCAGGCGGCCACCCCCGCGCTGCTCGCGGTGGGCTTCCTGATCCTGTCGGGCGGCATCCGCGCGATCGACTGGGACGACTGGACGGTCGCCATCCCGGCCTTCATCACGATGCTGATGATGCCGTTCACGTACTCGATCACCAACGGCATCGGGATGGGCTTCATCGCCTTCACCCTGCTGCGCGTGGTCGCGGGCCGGGCCAAGGAGGTGCCGGTCGCGATGTACGCCGTCTCGGCCGTCTTCGCCTTCTACTACCTGATGCCGGCGCTCGGCCTGACCTGAGCGTGAACCGGTGTCGCGGGGCGGCTCAGGCCGCCCCGTAGAACCTCTCCGTCTCCTCGACGGACGTCTTGAAGCGTTCGTCGAAGTCGTCCCGAATGAGCGTCCGGACCACATAGTCCTGGACGCTCATTCCTCTTTTGGCGGCGTGGCCCTTGAGCCGGTCGAGCAGCTCACCGTCCATCCGCAGGCTGAGCACTGTCGATCCCATGCCGACAGCGTCGCGGGGCGCCGCGCCCGGGCGTGTCGCTTTTCGGAGATGCCTCACTCGTTTGAGTGACGTGAGGTTTCCCGGCCCGTGCGTGCGTGGTCCTGTGCGTGCGCGGTTCTGTGCGTGCGTGGTGGGGATCACGGGCAGAAGAGGGGCCCCCGGTGGTAGTTAGACACAGTAATGAGTTACGCTAACGAACATGCCGGACCTCTCCCATGGCGACGATGCCGCCGCCGTGAACTCCCTGCGCTCCGCCGTGATGCGCCTGTCACGCCGACTCAAGCACCAGCGGGTCGACGAATCGCTGAGCCCCACCGAGATGTCGGTGCTCGGCACCCTCGCCGGATGCGGCTCCGCCACCCCGGGTGAGCTGGCCCGCAAGGAGCACGTGCAGCCGCCGTCGATGACCCGCATCGTCGCGCTCCTGGAGGCCAAGGGGCTGGTCCGGCTCGAACCTCATCCCGAGGACCGCCGGCAGAAGGTCGTCACCTCCACCGAGCAGGCCGAGACCATGCTCCTGGAGTCCCGCCGCAAGCGGAACGCGTGGCTGGCGAACCTGGTCGACGGCCTGGACGAGGACGAATGGGCCAAACTCCGCGAGGCCGCGCCCGTCCTGGAGAAGCTGGCCCACCTGTGACCGACCGCACCCCAACCCCGTCCGCACAGCCGTCGCCGTCACCGACCTGCCGCTGAGCCGACCGCCGAGGAGGCGAACCCACTTTGAGTACGGGATCCGGAGCAGACTCCGCCCCCGCACCTACCCCTACTCTCCCCGCGTCCGGGGGCAAGCCCTCGATGTTCGCCAGTCTGCGCGTGCGCAACTACCGGCTGTTCGCGACCGGGGCCGTCATCTCCAACACCGGCACCTGGATGGCCCGCATCACCCAGGACTGGCTGGTGCTCTCCCTGACCGGCTCGTCCGCCGCCGTCGGTGTCACCACGGCGATGCAGTTCCTGCCGATGCTGCTCTTCGGGCTGTACGGCGGAGTGATCGCCGACCGCTTCAAGCGGCGCAACCTGCTGTTCTGCACCCAGGGCGCGATGAGCCTGTCGGGTCTGTTCCTGGCCGTCCTGACCCTGTCCGGCCAGGTGCAGGTCTGGCACGTCTACGCCGCCGCCTTCTTCACCGGACTCGTGACGGTCGTCGACAACCCGTCGCGGCAGTCGTTCGTGTCCGAGCTGGTCGGCCCCGACCAGGTCCGCAACGCCGTCTCGCTGAACTCGGCGAACTTCCAGTCCGCCCGGCTCATCGGCCCCGCCGTCGCGTCCGCGCTGACCGCCGCCGTCGGGCCCGGCTGGGCCTTCCTCGCCAACGGCCTGTCGTTCCTCGCGCCGCTCACCGGCCTGCTGCTGATGCGCACCCGCGAGCTGCACGAGATCAAGCGGACCCCGCGCGGCAAGGGGCAGCTCAAGGAGGGCCTGAACTACGTGTCCAAGCATCCCGAGCTGATCTGGCCGATCGTGCTCGTCGGGTTCGTGGGCACCTTCGGGTTCAACTTCCCGATCTGGCTGAGCGCGTTCGCCGACGACGTGTTCCACGGCGGGGTCGGGCAGTACGGCATGTTCAACACCCTGATGGCGATCGGCTCGCTGGCCGGGGCGCTGCTCGCCGCGCGGCGGCGGTCGGCGCGGCTGCGGGTGCTGGTGGGCGCCGCGATCGGGTTCGGCGTGCTGGAGGTCCTGGCCGCGTTCGCGCCCGGGGTCTGGCTGTTCGCCCCGCTCATCGTGATCCTCGGCGTCCTCGGCATCACGACCAACGTGACCGCCAACTCCTCCGTGCAGATGGCGACCGACCCCGAGATGCGGGGACGGGTGATGTCCCTCTACTTCATGGTCTTCACCGGGGGGACACCGCTGGGCGGGCCGCTGTTCGGCTGGCTCGCCGACCAGTACGGGGTGCGGGTGAGCTTCATGCTGGGCGGCCTGATCTGCGCCGGTGCCGCCGTGCTGGTGGGGCTGATGCTGGCCCGGGCCGCCAACCTCCGGCTCAAGGTGGATCTGCGGCGCGGGGAGCGGCACGTGCAGTTCGTCCCCCGCGAGGGCGTACCGGTGGCCGCGGTGGCGTGAGCGGCGCGCGTTAGGGTCGGGGGGTGGACCCTAAGACGCGGAACCGGATCATGGCCGGTGTGCTTGTGCTGATGTTCGTCGTGGTGGCGGTGGCGGCGGCCGTCGGAAACTGACCTCCCCGCCGGCCGCCGCCCCCTCCGGCGGCCTACCAGGCGAAGGCCTCCGGCGACGGGCCGGGGCCCGGGAAGATCTCGTCCAGCGAGGCCAGCACGTCCTCGCCCAGCTCCAGCTCGACCGCGCGCAGCGCCGAGTCCAGCTGCTCCCGGGTGCGCGGGCCGACGATCGGGCCGGTCACGCCGGGCCGGGTCAGCAGCCACGCCAGGGCCGCCTCGCCGGGCTCGATGCCGTGCTTGCCGAGCAGGTCCTCGTACGCCTGGACCTGCTCGCGCACCTTGGTGCTCTCCAGCGCCGACGCCGAGCGGCCGTCCTTGCGGCGCCTGCCCTCGGACTCCTTCTTGAGCACGCCGCCGAGCAGGCCGCCGTGGAGCGGGGACCAGGGGATGACGCCCAGGCCGTACTCCTGCGCGGCCGGGATGACCTCCATCTCGGCGCGCCGCTCGGCCAGGTTGTACAGGCACTGCTCGCTGACCAGGCCGACGCGGCCGTGGCGGGCGGCCGTCTCGTTGGCCTGGGCGATCTTGTAGCCGGGGAAGTTGGACGAACCGGCGTACAGGATCTTGCCCTGCTGGACCAGGGTGTCGATCGCCTGCCAGATCTCCTCGAAGGGGGTCCGGCGGTCGACGTGGTGGAACTGGTAGATGTCGATGTGGTCGGTCTGGAGCCGCTTGAGCGAGGCGTCGACCGCGCGGCGGATGTTCACCGCGCTGAGCCGGTCGTGGTTGGGCCAGGCGTCGCCGTCGGCCGCCATGTTCCCGTACACCTTGGTGGCGAGGACGGTCTTGTCGCGGCGGCCGCCGCCGTTCGCGAACCAGGTGCCGATGATCTCCTCGGTACGGCCCTTGTTCTCACCCCAGCCGTACACGTTGGCGGTGTCGAAGTAGTTGATGCCACTGGCCAGGGCCGCGTCCATGATGGCGTGGCTGTCTGCCTCGTCCGTCTGCGGTCCGAAGTTCATGGTGCCGAGGACGAGCCGGCTGACCTTGAGTCCCGTGCGTCCGAGCTGCGTGTACTTCATGACTGCTTAGCCAAGGACGTGGAGTGCGCTCTAGGCAAGTGTCCCGTCCGGTACCGGCCCGGTGTCACCCCGAACTCGCGGCGGAAGGCGTGCGAGAGCGCGTAGGGGCTGCCGTAGCCGACCTGGCGGGCCACCGACTCCAGGGGCGCGTCCGCCGCGCGCAGCAGGGTCGCCGCGCGGGTCATGCGCCACCACGTCAGGTACGCCATCGGGGGGCGGCCCACCAGGGCGGTGAAGCGGCGGCCCAGGGTGGCGCGGGAGACGCCCGCGCGGGTGGCGAGCGAGCCGGCGGTCCAGGGGGCCGCCGGATCGCCGTGCAGCAGCCGCAGCGCCTCGGTGACCACCGGGTCGGCGAGCGCGGCGGGCCAGCGGGCGCCGCCGGAGCCGGTCGCCGGATCGGTGGTCCAGGCCCGGATCATGTACACGAGCAGCAGGTCGAGCAGGCTCGGCACCGCCGCGCAGGCGCCGGGCAGGCCCGGGACCCCCGCCTCGCGGGCCAGCAGGCCGACGGCGGAGCGCAGCTCGGGGTGCGGGCCGGGGCCCGCGCCCTCGCGCGGCAGGTGCACCACGTCGGGGAGCTCGGCGAGCAGCGGGTGGGTGTGGCTGCGGTCGAGCCGGTACTTGCCGCAGAGGAGCTCCACGGCGGACGCCCCGGGCCGCGGCGCCCGGTCGCCGACGGTGTCGAAGGGGACGGCCCGCGCCAGCGTCGCCGCGTCCGCGGGGGCGTCGGCCAGCACGTGGCCCGCGCCGTGCGGCAGCAGCACCGCGTCGCCGCGGCGCAGGGTGAGCGCCGGGCCGGTGTCCGGCAGCAGCCAGCAGTCGCCCGCCAGCGCGACGTGGAACCCGGCGCCCTCGTACGGCTCCAGGCGCACGCACCAACTCCCGCTCACCCGCAGCCGGTTGACCGACGGGCTGCCCGTCCGCACGGCCGCGATCGCGTCGCTCACCACATCCATGGGGCATCCATGGGTCCAGCGTAGGCCGCGCGCGGGGCGCGGGTGAGCCGATCGCGTATCGGGGCGAGCCCCACGCGCATGGAGGCGCTCGCTCGCGGCGCCTAGCGTCGACGGCATGGACACCGAATTCGAACATCTCACGCTCGGCGACGTCGAGATCATCAAGGTCGTCGAGGTGCGCGGGCCCTTCGGGGCGCCCGGCGACCTCTTCCCCGGCATCGAGGACGCCTGGCAGGAGGGCCGGGACTGGCTCGCGCCCCGCTTCCGGGACGCGGACAGCGGCGCGGTCCTGGCCGCCGTGCAGGCCTGGGTGGTGCGCAGCGAGGGCCGCACGATCGTCGTCGACCCGGGCGTCGGCAACGGCCGCGAGCGCCCCGGCACCCCGCACTTCTCCGGCCTCGACACCGACTTCCCCGAACGGCTCGCACGGGCGGGCGTGCGGCCCGAGGACGTCGACCTCGTCGTCAACACCCATGTGCACGGCGACCACGTCGGCTGGAACACCCGCGCCGAGGGCGACGGTTGGGTCCCCACCTTCCCGAACGCCACCTATCTCGTGCCGCGCGCCGACCACGACTTCTTCGGGCCCGGCGGCGCGGCCGAGACGCCGCACGACCATCACCGCCTCCTCTTCTCGGACAGCGTCGCGCCCGTCGTGGAGGCCGGGCAGGCGGTGCTGTGGGACGGCGGATCCCACCGGATCGACGGGCGGTTGACGCTGGAGCCCGCGCCCGGGCACACCCCGGGCTCCTCCGTGCTGCGGCTCGCCTCCGGCACGGACCGCGCGGTGTTCGTGGGGGATCTGCTGCACTCCCCGGCCCAGTTCCTCGCGCCGACGTGCAGCAGCGCGATGTGCGTGGACCCGGCCGAGTCGGCCGCCAGCCGGCAGCGGGTGCTCGAACGGGCCTGCGACGAGCGCGAGTTGGTGATCCCGGCGCACTTCCCCGGGCCCGGCGCGGCGGAGATCCGGCGGGCGGGCGCCGGGTTCGCGGTGCACCGCTGGCGGCTGTAGGCGGGGCGGATCGGGCGGGTTCGGGGGCCCGGGCTGGTCGGGTCGGGCGGGTCGGTCGGGCGGGTCGGTCAGGCGGGGAGGCGGTAGGGGCCGCCGAGGCCCCACGCCTGGTGCAGCGCGTCCGCGAAGGCGGCGGCCAGCTTGTGCTCGCCGGACGCGTTCGGATGCGTACCGTCGTACGTGTCGCGGTGGATGTCGTACGACTCCGGGACCGTCGCGAGGAGCAGCGGGGAGCGCGGCTCGGAGAGGTCCGCGACCGCCTTGGCGAGCAGGGTGTTGAAGCGGGCGACCTCGGCGGCGAACGGCAGGTCCGACTCGGCCCGGATGTTGGGGATCACGGGGAGCAGCACCAGGCGGACGGCCGGGTTCGCGGTGCGGGCCTCGGCGACGAAGCGGCGCATGTTCGCCGCGGTCTGCCCGGCGTCCGTGTAGAAGCCGAGGTCTATCAGGCCCAGGTTGACCAGCAGCACGTCCGGGGCGCAGGCGCGCACCGCGTCGGCGACGACCGGCGCCATGTGCAGCCAGCCCTCGCCCCAGCCGGCCAGGTGGCGGCGCGGGAAGCCCGGGTCCGCGTACGCCAGGGACGTGGCGGCGTCGGCGGACTTGTCGTAGAGGGTCTCGCGCGGCCCGACGACCGCGACCTGCCCGTCGCCGCAGACCGAACGCAGGTGGCACCAGAAGCGGTGCCGCCAGGTGTGCTCCCCGGCGCTGCCGATGGTCTGGCTGTCGCCGACGAACATGAACCTGAGCATCCGCTCATCATCGTCGATCGGCCGGGCCGCGTGCGTGTGACACCTGCCACGCCTGGCAAGCTGGGGTCATGCGTTCGTATCTGGGTGCGGCCGGGGCCGCGGTCGTGCTCGTTCTCGGCGGTGCCACGGCGCCCGCGACGGCCGACAGTTCACCGTCCGTCGGCTCGTCCGGGTTCACCATCGAGGACCCGCGGATCACCGAGTCCAGCGGGCTCGCCGCGTCCCGCGCCCACCCGGGGGTGTACTGGACGCACAACGACAGTTCCGACGGCGCCTTCATCTACGCGGTCGACGGGCGCACCGGCAGGACGCTCGCGACCGTCACCCTCACCGGGGTCGGCGCGCCGCGCGACGTCGAGGCGATCTCCATCGGCCCCGACGGGGACATCTACGTCGGCGACATCGGCGACAACCTCGGCGGCAAGTGGGACCACGTGTGGATCTACAAACTGCCCGAGCCGAAGAAGCTCGTCGACCAGACCGTGCGGGCCACCCAGTACGTCGTGAAGTACGCGGACGGGCCCCGCAACGCCGAGTCGATGATGGTCCACCCCAAGACGGGGCGGGTGTACATCATCGAGAAGGGCGAGGACGGCGGCGGTCTCTACGAGGGGCCCGCCGCGCTGGACTCCGGCGCCACCAACACGTTCCGCCGTATCGGCGTCATCGATCTGTGGGCGACCGATGCCGCGTTCTCGCCCGACGGCAAGCAGCTCGCCGTGCGCGGCTACTTCGGCGGGATCTCCTACTCCTGGAACGACGGGAAGCCCGAGCGGCAGGGGCAGTTGCACGTGCCGCTCCAGCCGCAGGGCGAGTCGGTGACGTACACGCCCGACGGGCGGACGCTGCTCTACGGCAGTGAGGGCAAGGGCAGTTCCGTGGAGCCGGTGGAGGTCGAGGGGGGCGGGTCCTCCGGTGGGGGCGGGGGTGGGGGTTCGGCCTCGGGGGGTGGGGGTTCGGCGTCCGGGGACGGTGGGGGGATCTCCGGGAAGGCCGGGGCTGTCGGGGCGGCGGTTGTGCTCATCGCTGTCGTCGGGATCGGGCGTCTGGTGCGTAGGTCGCGGCGGTAGTTGCCGGGGTGGTTGTGGCTTGGGGGGTTGGATGCGGGTGCGGGCCGGTGGCCGCTTCTTGCGCAGTTCCCCGCGCCCCTGAGGTGTTTCTCGGCTGACGGCCGGTGGGGGCTTCTCGCGCAGTTCCCCGCGCCCCTGAGGGGGCTTATGTTGGGCGCGCAGTTCCTCGCGCCCCTGAAGGGGCTTTTGTGTGTGGCGCCGTGGAGGTTGGGCGCGCAGTTCCCCGCGCCCCTGGAGGGGGATTTTTGGGGGGTGGGGGCCGCGCCCCTGGGGTGGCAGGGGCGCGGGGGGTGTTACAGGTGGCCGATGACGTGGTCGATGCAGGCCGTCAGGGCCTGGACGTCGGACGGGTCGATCGCCGGGAACATGGCGACGCGGAGCTGGTTGCGGCCCAGCTTGCGGTACGGCTCGGTGTCGACGATGCCGTTGGCGCGGAGCACCTTGGCGACCGCGGCGGCGTCGATCTCGTCGGCGAAGTCGATGGTGCCGATCACCTGCGAGCGCTGGGCGGGGTCGGTGACGAACGGCGTCGCGTACTTCGACTCCTCCGCCCAGCCGTACAGCCGCGACGAGCTGTCCTTCGTACGGGCCGTGGACCAGTCGAGCCCGCCCTGGCCGTTGATCCAGTCCAGCTGCTCGGCGAGCAGGAAGAGCGTGGAGAGCGCCGGGGTGTTGTACGTCTGGTTCTTGCGGGAGTTGTCGATCGCCGTCGGCAGCGAGAAGAACTCCGGGACGTGCCGGCCGGAGGCGTGGATCCGCTCGGCGCGCTCGATCGCGGCCGGGGAGAACACGCCGATCCACAGGCCGCCGTCGGAGGCGAAGGACTTCTGCGGGGCGAAGTAGTAGACGTCCGTCTCGGCGATGTCGACCGGCAGGCCGCCCGCGCCGGAGGTGGCGTCCACCAGGACGAGGGAGCCGGGGTCGGCGCCGGCGACGCGCTTGATCGGGGCTGCGACACCGGTCGAGGTCTCGTTGTGCGTGAGGCCGTAGACGTCGACGCCGGCCTCGGCCACGGGCTCCGGGTGGGTGCCCGGGTCCGAGCTGATCACGGTCGGCTCGGCGAGCCACGGCGCCAGCTTGGACGCCTTCGCGAACTTGGACGAGAACTCGCCGAAGTTCAGGTGCTGCGACTTGTTCTCGATCAGTCCGTGCGTCGCCACGTCCCAGAACGCGGTCGAGCCGCCGTTGCCGAGAACGACCTCGTAGCCCTCGGGGAGGGAGAACAGGCTCCGCACGCCCTCGCGGACGCGACCGACCACATTCTTGACCGGGGCCTGGCGATGGGACGTGCCCAGCAGAGAAGTACCGGTGGCGGCCAGCGCGTCCAGCGCTTCCGTCCGCACCTTGGAGGGGCCCGCGCCGAAACGACCGTCGGCGGGCTTGATGTCAGCGGGAATCTGGATCTCAGCCACGAGCCGGAGCGTATCCCCTCGGTGAAACCGGACGGAAACGTGTCCGTTCGATGAGACGACTCCTCCGGCCCGTGGACTTGTGGTGATCTACGGGAACCGGGCCGGGCCCGGCCCCCGCGCGGTCAGCCGCCGAGCACCACCGGCAGCTCGAACAGGTCGTTCTGCGTCACCACCGGCTTGTTGCGCAGCTCGCCGGGCTCGACCGCGAGCCGCAGGCCGGGGAAGCGGGCGTACAGCGCGGGGAGCGCCACCCCGGCCTCCAGGCGGGACAGCGCGGCGCCCGGGCAGACGTGCGGGCCGTGCCCGAACGAGATGTGCCGGGTCGCCGAGGCGCGGGTGATGTCGAAGGAGTCCGCCGTGGGGCCGTGCGCCTGCTCGTCGCGGCCGATCGCACCGTAGGAGACGATCAGCGCGTCGCCCTCCTTGATGGTCTTCTCGCCGACCCGGACGTCCTCGGCGGCGAACCGGATCAGCACGTGCGAGGTCGGCGTCGCATAGCGCAGCGTCTCCTCCACGACCTGCTCCCAGGTCGCCTCGCCGGCCAGCACCAGGGCCAGCTGGTCGGGGTGGGCGGACAGGTTCACGACCGCGTTCACGATCAGCGAGATCGTCGTCTCGTGGCCCGCCGCCACCATCAGCTGGAGCGTGGAGACGATCTCCGCGTCGGTCAGCCGGTCGCCGTTCTCCGACGCCTGGATCAGCGCGCTGGTCAGGTCGTCGCCGGGCTCGGCGCGGCGGGCCGCGACGACGGCGCCCATCATCGCGGCCAGCTCGCCGAGCGTCGCGACGACCTCCGCGGGCGGCGTCTGCGTGGAGAAGAACTTGTCGAACAGGACCTTCAGACGCGGGTGGTCCGCCTCGTCTATGCCCATCAGGTCGCTGATCACGTACATCGGCAGCGGGTAGGCGAACGCGGCCTTCAGGTCGACCGTGCCCTCGGCGGGCAGCCTGTCCAGGAGGCCCGCGGTCAGCTCCGTGATGCGCTCGCGCATCCGCTCCACCCGGCGCACGGTCAGCGCCTGCGCGACCAGGGCGCGCAGCCTGCGGTGGTCCTCGCCGTCCACGGTCAGCATCGAGCGGCCCGGGTTCGCCAGGCCGATCAGCGGCCAGTCGGCGGGGATCTCCCCGCGCCGCCAGGCACCCCACACCTCGATGTCCTTCACCAGGCGCTTGTCGGTGAGCAGCTGGCGGGCCTCCGCGTGGTGGGTGACCGCCCACACGGGCACCCCGCCGGGCAGTTCGACCTCCGCGAGCGGGCCCGCCGCGAGCAGCCGGGCGGTCTCGCCGTCCAGATCGGTGACGAAGGGGTCGAGCGGGATGGGGGCGCCGGACGCGTGCGGGCAGGCGGCTGCGGATGTCGTCATGACGAGAGCTCCAGGAGACCGTGGTGCGGGAAGGGGAAGCGGCGGATCGTCACAGGGCGGCCGACGGCACGGCGGCCGTCGGCGTGAAGCGGACCGGCAGGTCGGTCAGACCGCGCAGCCACGGCGAGGGGCGGCGGGTCAGCGCGTCGGCCGGGGTGGCCAGATCGATGTCGGGCAGCCGGTCGAGGACCACCTCGATGCCGGTGCGCGCGATGACCTCGGCGACCTCCTGCGCGGGGAACGGGCAGCGGTGCTCGCCGTGCCCGAACGAGAAGTGGGCGTTGTTGCCCCCGGTCAGCACCGAGGCGTCGGTGCGCACCTGCGGATCGGCGTTGGCCGCCGCGATGCCGAGCAGCACCAGGTCGCCCGCCCGGATGTGGCGGTCGCCGAGCCGGGTGTCGCGGGTGGCCCAGCGCCCGGCGACGTTCTGCGTCGGGGCGTCCTCCCACAGCACCTCGTTCATCGCCTCGGCGATGCTGTGCCGCCCGCCGAACAGCGACGCGGCGAACCGGTCGTCGGTCAGCATCAGGCGCAGCGAGTTGCCGATCCAGTCGGCGGTGGGCTGGTGCCCGGCCGCCATCATCACCATCAGGTCCTGGGCGATCTCCTCGTGCGTGAAGCCCGAGGTGTCCTGGAGCATGTACGAGGCGACGTCCTCGCCCGGCCGCGCGTGCTTCTCGGCGATCAGCCCCACCATCGAGGCGGCGAGGTGCTGCTGGCCGGCCAGCGCCCGCTCCCGGCCGTCGATCATGTCGTTCATCGCGGTGACCAGGGCCGGCCCCGCCGCGTCGGAGAAGCCGTAGATCCGGGCCAGGACGCGGACCGGCAGCATCATCGCGTAGTCGGCGATGATGTCGGTGGCGCCCGCGCCGCAGAAGCCGTCGATCAGCTCGTCCGCGAACTGCTCGGCGTGCGCCTTGAGTTCGAAGGGGTCGACCGCCTCCAGGGCGTGGCTGACCATCGCCGCGCGCTGCCGGTGCCGCTCGCCGACCGTGTAGAGGATCGACGGCTGCTTGTGGCCGATCATCGGCAGCAGCGGCCAGTCGGCGGGGATGTTCTCCCACTGGTTCCACAGGTCGGAGTCGCGGCTGAACAGCGCCGGGTCGCCGGTCACCTGGTGCAGTTCGCGGTAGCCGACGACCAGCCAGGCCGGGATGTCGCCGTCGAGGACGACGGGGGCGACCGAGCCGTGGTCGCGGCGCATCTCCCGGTACAGCGTGGCGGGTTCGGTCGCGAACCGGGGTCCCGACAGCGGCACGGGAGCGGCACCGTGCGCGGACGCGGGGCAGCCGGGGCTTGTCACGGAGCGGCCTCCTGGGGCACGGGCGCCGAAGCGGGGCTTGTCTGACGGGCGTACAGGGTCCTGAGGTGCTCCACGAGCGTGATCAGGACGTCCTTGCTGGACCTCCGCTCACGCGCGTCGCACCGCACCAGCGGCACCCCGGGATCGAGGTCGAGGGCCGCGCGCAGCTGCTCCAGGGTGTGCGCGGGGCCGCCGAAGTCGTTGTGGGCGACGATGAACGGCGTCCCGTGCTGCTCCAGGCGGTCGATCGCGTAGAACGAGTCCGCCAGCCGGCGGGTGTCGACGAGGACGACCGCGCCGAGCGTGCCGGAGAACAGCCGGTCCCACAGGAACCAGAAGCGTTCCTGGCCGGGGGCGCCGAACAGGTACAGGACGTTGTGCGCGTCGAGCGTGATGCGGCCGAAGTCGAAGGCGACCGTCGTCGACGTCTTGCCGCGCACGCCGTCCAGGTCGGCCAGTTCGTCGACGCCCCGGCCCGCCTGCGTCATCGTCTCCTCGGTGTTGAGGGGACGGATCTCGCTCACGGAGCGGACCAGCGTGGTCTTGCCTGCGCCGAAGCCGCCGACGACGACGATCTTCAGACCGTTGTCGGCGCCGGCCGCGAGCTCCCGGCGGCCGGCGGGCGGTTCAGAGGTTGCGGAGTCCAACGAGCACCTGCTCCAGGATGTCGGGGTCGGGAAGACGGTGGGGAGAGGCGGCGGTGCGCGGGTGGCGGGCGCCGATGCGGCCCTGCACCAGGAGGTCGGAGAGCAGGACGCGCACGATGCTCACGGGCAGGCCGAGTTCGGCGGCCACCTCCACCACCGCCGTGGGCCGGGCGCACATCCGCAGGATCGCGGTGTGCTCGGACGGCATGCCGGGCGCCGGGTCCGACTCGGCGACGACCAGCGACACCAGGTCGAACGCGACGTCCGCGGCCGGCCGGCTGCGCCCTCCGGTGAGGGTGTACAGCCGGTCGGGGGCGTCGTCCCGGCCGGGCCGGCTCATGACGCCGGGGGCGTGCTGGTGGCCAGGTCGGGGCTGCGGGGCAGCGCGCGCAGGTGTTCGCCGAGCTGCTCGACGAGTTCGACCATGGTGTGGCCGACCAGGCCCGCGTCGGCGTCCTCGGCGGCGAGCACCGCGAGATGGGCGCCCTCGCCGGCCTCGACGATGAACAGGGTGCCGCCGTGGAACTCGGTCATCGACGAGCGCACCCCGCCGCTCCCGTCGCCGAACTCGGCGGAGGCGCCGTGCGCGAGCGCCTGGATCCCGGCGGCGATGGCGGCGAGCTGGTCCGCCTGGTCGGGGATCAGCTCGGGGGTGTGGCACAGCTTGAGGCCGTCGCGCGACAGGACCAGGGCGTGCCGGGTGCCCGGGGTGCGCGTGAGGAGGCCTTCGAGCAGCCAGGTCAGGCCGGCGCCGGTGGTGGTCGTCCCGGTCATTGGGGGGTGTCGCCTTCCTGCGTGGGTGTGTCGGGGTGTGCGGTGGATCGGGGGCCGGCCGGCTCCGGGCCCGCCGGGGCGGTGCGGACCGCCTGGCTGAAGCTGCTGAACCGGGCGGCGGCCGAGGGCGCGGCGGCCGGTCCGGGCCGCCCGGCGGCCGGGGGCTCCGCCGCGCGGGCGGCCCGGCCGTGCTCGGCGGCGGCCAGCGTGCGGCCGCGCGTGCGCTGGGGCAGCGCGCCCGCGTCCGGCGGACCGGCGGGGGCGGGCTCCGGCGGAGCGGGCGCGGCGGCGGGCGCTGGCCCGGCCGGGTCCCGCTCGCGGGCCGCCGGGCCGGGGGCGGTGTCGGCGGCGGTCCCGTGCGCGGGCGACGCGTCGTCGGTGCCGGTGCCGGTGCCGGTGCCGGTGTCGGCACCCGGGGTGCCGGTCGCGGGGGCGGCGGCGGTGGCGGGGCCGGTCGCGCGCACGGGCGCCGGGTCGGACGTCCGGGACAGCAGTTCCTGCGGGACGAGCAGCAGCACGCCGGTGCCGCCGCGCGCCGACGGCCGGAACGACACCGTCAGGCCGTGCTTGCGGGCCAGCCGGCCGACGACGGCGAGGCCGAGCCGGGTGCCGGACAGGCCGCCCAGACCCGTGGAGCCCGCCGCGCCGGCCGGCTCGCCGGAGACCGCGTGCTCGGCGCGGCGCAGCTGCACCGGGCCCATCACCAGGCCCGAGTCCTCGACGGAGACGATGACGCCGGCCGGGACCTCCTCGACGTAGACGTGCACCTCGGCGGTGGGCGGCGAGAAGTTCGCCGCGTTGTCGAGGAGTTCGGCCAGCGCGTGCATGACGCCCTCGGCGGCGTGCCCCGCGACGGCGACGGCGGTGTTCGCGTGCACCCGCACCCGCTGGTAGCCGCCGATGCGGCCCATCGCGCCGCGCAGGATCGACTCCATGGCGATCGGCCGGGCCCAGCGGCGGCCGGAGCGGGCGCCGGTGAGCACGGCCACCGAGTCGGCGAGCCGGCCCGCCTGGGCGGTGCGGTGGTCGAGGTGGAGCAGGTCGGCGAGGACGTCCTCGTCGGTGTGCCGGTGCTCCATCTCGCGCAGGTCGGCGAGCATGCCGGTGGCCAGGGCCTGCATGCGGCCGGCCGCGTTGGCGCAGGCGGCGATGGCGGCGGCGCGCTCGGCGCGGGCGGTGCGCAGCCGTCCGGTCAGTTCGGCGGCCTGCGCGGCCCGGGCGTCGCGCTCCCGCGCCAGCTCGCCGGTGATGCGGGCCTGTTCGGCGGCGCCGCGCTCGGCGGTGTGCCGCATCTCCTCGGCGCGGCGGCGCAGCAGGGCGACGCTCTGCCGGGCGTGGGCGGCGTAGCAGGCCGCCGCGCTGAGCGCGAGGGCGGTGGCGGCGACGCCCCAGGCGAGCGGGGTGCGCACCGAGCCGGGCGCGAGGGCGACGGCTCCCGCGCCGAGCGCTCCGGTGACGAGGAGAGCGGCCAGCAGGGTGAGCGCGGCCGGGCGTACGGGGGGCCGGAGGGGCGCGGTCATCGGTCGGGTCCTCGGGGGAGAGGGGCTGCGTGGGTCGACATGAACGCCGAGAGCCCGTGCATGACAGGTCTCCGGCAATTCGCGGTCACTATAGGAGAGTTGATGATCGGTTTGGGAATGTTCCGGTCCGGATCGTGAAAAAATGGGCGGCTTCCTGTGGCGGAGGAGGCCCGGTGGGGCTGCATCCTGGACGACATGGATGATCTGGACGGCAGGGACGAGCTGGCCGGCAGGGACGATCTGGCGCGGGAGCTGCGGGCGGCGGTGCGCGGCGGCGTCGACTTCTCGGTCACCGCGCGCGCCCTGAACACGATGGACGCCTCCAACTACCGCCGGGTGCCGCTCGGGGTGCTGACCCCGGCGGACCGGGACGACGTGGCCGCCGCCCTGGAGGTGTGCCGCCGGTACGGGGTGCCGGTCGTGGCGCGCGGCGGCGGCACCTCCATCGCGGGCCAGGCGACCGGCACCGGGCTCGTCGTGGACTTCACCCGCCACATGAACGGCCTCGTCGCCCTCGACCCCGAGGCGCGCACCGCCGTCGTCCGGCCCGGACTCGTCCTCGACCGGCTCCAGGCGGCGGCCGCCCCGTACGGGCTGCGGTTCGGCCCCGACCCGTCCACGCACAGCCGCTGCACGCTCGGCGGCATGATCGGCAACAACTCGTGCGGCGCGCACTCCGTGGCGTGGGGGACCACCGCCGACAGCGTCACCGCCCTCGACGTGCTGACCTCCGACGGCACGGCCCGCCGGCTCGGGCGGGGCTGGGGGGACGCGCCGGACGGCCTGCGCGCGCTGCTGGAGGGGGAGTTGGCGACGGTGCGCACCGGCTTCGCCCCGTACGCCGGCCTGCCGCGGCGCATCTCCGGGTACGCCGTGGACGCCCTGCTGCCCGAGCGCGGCGCCGACCTCGCCCGCTTCCTGTGCGGCACCGAGGGCACCCTCGGCCTGGTCACGGAGGCGACGGTGCGGCTCGTCGAGGCGCCGCGGGCGACGGCGCTCGCCGTGCTCGGGTACGCGGACGAGAGCGCCGCCGCCGAGGCCGCGGCGGGCCTGCTGCCGCACGGGCCGCTGACCGTCGAGGGGATGGCCGCCGACCTGGTCCCGGACGGCTCCGGCCTGCCCCGGGGCGGCGCCTGGCTGTTCGTGGAGACCGGCGGGGCCACGCCGGCCGAGGCGCGGGCCGCCGCCGCCCGGATCGTGCGGGCCGCCGACGGCGCGTCCGTCGTGGACGCGCTGGTCGTCGCGGACCCGGCCGGCCAGCGGGCGCTGTGGCGGATCCGCGAGGACGCCTCCGGCACCGCGACCCGGATGCCCGACGGCAGCGAGGCCTGGCCCGGCTGGGAGGACTGCGCGGTGCCGCCCGCCCGGCTCGGCGCCTACCTGCGGGACTTCCGGGAGCTGCTCGGCGGGCACGGGCTGCGCGGCACCCCGTACGGGCACTTCGGCGACGGCTGCATCCACGTGCGCGTCGACTTCGACCTGCTGACGCCGGCCGGGGTGGCCCGCTTCCGGCGGTTCTCCGAGGAGCTGGCCGCCCTCGTCGTCGCGCACGGCGGCTCGCTGTCCGGGGAGCACGGCGACGGGCAGGCCCGCGCCGAACTGCTGCCGAAGATGTACGGGCCCGCGCTGGTCGGGCTGTTCGGCCGGATCAAGGACGTGTGGGACCCGGCGGGCCTGCTCAACCCGGGGACGCTGGTGCGGCCCGCCCGCCTCGACGAGAACCTGCGGTTCGCCCCGCTGCCGCGCGAACCGGTCGACGTCGTCTTCGGCTACCCGCAGGACGGCGGCGACTTCTCGGCGGCCGTGCGCCGCTGCGTCGGCGTCGCCAAGTGCCGCGTCCAGGAGCCCGGTCCGGGCAGCGGCGTGATGTGCCCGTCGTTCCGGGCCACCGGCGGCGACGAGACGCACTCCACGCGCGGCCGGGCCCGGCTGCTGCACGAGATGCTCGCCGGGGAGGTCGTCACCGACGGCTGGCGCTCCACCGAGGTGCGGGACGCGCTCGACCTGTGCCTGTCCTGCAAGGGGTGCCGGAGCGACTGCCCGGTGGGCGTCGACATGGCCACGTACAAGGCGGAGTTCCTGCACCACCACTACGCGGGCCGGCGCCGCCCCGCCGCGCACTACTCGATGGGCCGGCTGCCGCGCTGGCTGCGGCTGGTGGCGGCGACGCGCACGGCCGGGCTGGTCAACTCCCTCGCGTCCGTCGGGCCGTTGGCCGCGCTCGGCAAGCGGCTCGGCGGGGTCGCGCCGCAGCGGGAGATCCCGGCGGTGGCGCGGACGACGTTCAGCGCCGGCTGGCGGCCCGCCGGGCCGGGCGGCGCCGGGCCGCGCGCCGCGCTGTGGCCGGACACCTTCACCGAGCACCTGGCGCCCGAGGTGGGGCACGCGGCGGTACGGGTCCTGGAGGCGGCCGGGGTGGTGCCGCTGCCGGTGCCGCGCCCGCGCGGGCGGGTCTGCTGCGGGCTCACCTACGTCTCCACCGGCCAGCTCGACCAGGCCCGCGCCGTGCTCCGGCGCACCCTGGACGCGGTGCGGCCGGTCCTCGACGCGGGCGTGCCCGTCATCGTCCTGGAGCCGTCCTGCGCGGCCGCGCTCCGCTCCGACCTGCCCGAACTCCTCCCCGACGAGCCGCGGGCCCACCTCCTGGCGGAGCGGGTGCTGACCTTCGCCGAGGCGCTGGAGCGGCAGGCCCCGCACTGGGCGCCGCCCCGCGTCGACCGGCCCGTCGTGGGACAGACGCACTGCCATCAGCACGCGGTGCTCGGCGACGCGGCGGAGCGCAGGCTGCGCGAGCGGGCCGGGCTCCAGGGGGAGCTCAGCGGCGGGTGCTGCGGCCTGGCCGGCAACTTCGGGTTCGAGGACGGGCACTACGAGGTGTCGGTGGCCTGCGCCGAGGAGCGGCTGCTGCCCGCCGTGCGGGCGGCCGGGGCCGGGGACGTGGTCCTCGCCGACGGGTTCTCCTGCCGCACCCAGCTGGCCCACCTCGGCGACCGGCCGGGCCGCCACCTCGCGGAGGTGCTGGCCGCGGCGCTGCCCGACTGACGAGCCGCCGCCGGGCGCCGGGGGCGGGGGTGCACGGGCGACGGGCAGTGCAGTACCGTAAACAGGCCAGTCGAAAATATTGCACTTGAAGAGGAATGAGGCCCGTGAACGGCTCGCGCACCGAACAAGCCCAGGCGCCCGCCCCGGAGGCCGCGCTGATCCAGCCGGGGACGGCCGGCGCGAAGGCGACCCGCCGGGCCGCCCTGGGCCCGGTCGGCCTGGTCCTGGCCGGCTGTGTCTCGGTGCAGTTCGGCGGCGCCGTCGCGGTGAGCCTGATGCCGCGCGCGGGCGCCGTCGGCGTGGTCACGCTGCGGCTCGTGGTGGCCGCGGCGATCCTGCTGATCGTGTGCCGCCCCCGGCTGCGCGGCCACTCGCGGGCCGACTGGGGCACCGTGATCGCGTTCGGCGTCGCCATGGGCGGCATGAACCTGCTCTTCTACCAGGCCGCGGCCCGCATCCCGCTCGGCCTCGCGGTGACCTTCGAGGTGCTGGGCCCGCTGGCCCTGTCGGTCATCGCCTCGCGCCGCGCGATCAATCTGCTCTGGGCGGGCTGCGCGCTCGCCGGTGTCTTCCTGCTGGGCGGCGCGGGCGACGGCCTCGGCGGACTCGACCCGGTCGGAGTGGCCTTCGCCGTCGCCGCGGGCGGCATGTGGGCGGCGTACATCGTCTTCAGCGCCCGCACCGGCCGCCGCTTCCCGCAGGCCGACGGGCTCGCCCTCGCGATGGCGGTGGCGGCCGTCCTCTGCCTCCCGCTCGGCCTGGTCGCGGCCGGCCCCAGGCTGTTCGACCCGACGACGATCCTGCTCGGCTCGGCCGTCGCGGTCATGTCCTCGGTCCTGCCGTACACCCTGGAACTGATCGCCCTGCGCCGCCTGCCCGCGTCCACCTTCGCGGTGATGATGAGCCTGGAGCCGGCCATCGCGGCCCTCGCCGGCTTCCTCGTCCTGAGCCAGGCCCTGTCCTGGGTGGAGGCGGCGGCGATCGCCTTCGTCATCGCGGCGAGCATGGGCGCGGTGCGCACCCAGGTGGGCCGCCGCGAGAAGGGCTGACCCCGCCCCTGCGGAGCGGCCCGGGGCAATTTCCATGCAAGCACGCTTGATTGTTTCCCGGGGCGCTGGCATGCTCCAGGCACGCCGCACATCGCCCTGCCCCGAGGGGAGCGCACGTGTCCGATCAGCCGTCATCGCCGTCCGTCTTCGACGATCTGCGCGACGAGAGCGAGGAGCTCGACCGGCTGGTCGCCGGGCTCGGGCCGGACGGATGGCGGGCACCGACGCCCGCGCCGCGCTGGACCGTCGCCCACCAGATCGCCCACCTCGCCTGGACCGACCACGCGGCGCTGCTCGCGATGACCGACCCCGACGCGTTCGCCGCGGAGGTCGGCAAGGCCCTCGCCGCACCCGAGTCGTTCGTCGACGACGGCGCCGAGGAGGGCGCCGCCCGGCCACCGCAGGACCTGCTGGCCCGCTGGCGGGCCGGACGGGCGCGGGTCGCCGAGGTGCTGCGGGCCGTGGCCGCCGAGAAGCGGAAGTTCCCCTGGTACGGGCCGCCCATGTCGGCCGCGTCCATGGCGACCGGCCGGCTCATGGAGACCTGGGCCCACGGGCAGGACGTCGCCGACGCGCTCGGCGCCGTGCGCGAACCCACCGACCGGCTGCGGCACGTCGCCCGGATCGGCGTCCGCGCCCGCGACTTCGCCTTCGGGGTGCGCGGGATGGACGCACCGCGGGAGGAGTTCCGCGTCGAACTCCTGCTGCCCAGCGGGCAGTCGTGGGCGCTCGGGCCCGAGGACGCCGCCCAGCGCGTCACCGGCGAGGCGCTCGGCTTCTGCCTCCTCGTCACCCAGCGCGCCCACCGCGACGACGTCGACGTGCGCGCCGAGGGCCCCGACGCCGACCGCTGGCTCTCCGTCGCCCAGGCCTTCGCCGGACCGCCCGGAGCCGGCCGCGCCCCCGGGGGAGCCCCGGCGTGAGCGGCCCCGGCACGCGGCGGCCCCTGCGGATCGGCAACGCCTCCGGGTTCTACGGCGACCGGTTCGACGCCCTGCGGGAGATGCTGGACGGCGGCCCCCTCGACGTCCTCACCGGCGACTACCTCGCCGAACTGACCATGCTCATCCTCGGCCGCGACCGCCTGAAGGACCCCGCACGCGGCTACGCCCGCACCTTCCTGCGGCAGCTGGAGGACTGCCTCGGGCTCGCCGTCGAGCGCGGCGTCAAGATCGTCGCCAACGCCGGAGGGCTCAACCCGGCCGGACTCGCCGACGCCGTACGGGAGCTGGCCGGGCGGCTCGGGATATCCGCCGCCGTCGCCCACGTCGAGGGCGACGACCTGCTGGCCACCGGCCGCTTCCCCGGCGCCCTCACCGCCAACGCCTACCTCGGCGGCGCCGGGATCACCGCCTGCCTCGCGGCGGGCGCCGACATCGTCGTCACCGGCCGCGTCACCGACGCCGCCCTGGTCAGCGGGCCCGCCGCCTGGCACTTCGGCTGGGCCCCCGACGCCTACGACCGGCTCGCCGGCGCCGTCGTCGCCGGGCACGTCCTGGAGTGCGGCACCCAGGCCACCGGCGGCAACTACGCCCACTTCACCCGGCACGACCCCGGCACGTTCCTGCGGCCCGGCTTCCCCCTCGCGGAGATCCACGAGGACGGCTCCGCCGTCATCACCAAACACCCCGGCAGCGGCGGCCTCGTCGACCCGGGCACCGTCACCGCCCAGCTGCTGTACGAGACCGGGGGCGCCCGGTACGCCGGACCCGACGTCACCGTCCGCCTCGACACCGTCGTCCTCGACGCCGAGGGACCCGACCGCGTCCGCGTCCACGGCGTGCGCGGCGAGGCACCGCCCCCCGACCTCAAGGTCGGCCTCAACCGGCTCGGCGGATTCCGCAACGAAGTGGTGTTCGTGCTGACCGGGCTCGACATCGAGGCCAAGGCCGACCTCGTACGACGGCAGATGGACCACGCGCTCGCCGCCGCCAGCCCGGCACCGGCCGACGTGCGCTGGGAACTGGCCCGCACCGACCGGCCCGACGCCGCCACCGAGGAGACCGGCAGCGCGCTGCTGCGGCTCGTCGTCCGCGACCAGCGGCAGGAGGCCGTCGGACGGGCCCTGAGCGGCGCCGCCGTCGAACTGGCCCTCGGCTCCTACCCCGGGTTCCACGTCACCGCGCCGCCCGGCAGGGGCGCCCCGTACGGCGTGTTCGAGGCCGCGTACGTGCCGCGCGCCGACGTCCCGCACATCGCCGTCCTGCCCGACGGCGAACGGCGCCACCTCCCCGTACCGGACGGCCCCACCCTGCCGCCCGCCCCCGTCCCCGCACCCGCCCCGCCCGCACCGCCGCCCCCCGGCCCCACCCGCCGCGCGCCCCTCGGCAGCGTCGTCGGGGCCCGCAGCGGCGACAAGGGCGGCGACGCCAACATCGGCGTCTGGGCGGACAGCGAGCCCGCCTGGCGGTGGCTCGCCCACACCCTCACCGCCGACACGCTGCGCGCACTCCTGCCGGAGACCGCCGGCCTGACCGTCACCCGGCACGTCCTGCCCCACCTGCGCGCCCTGAACTTCACCGTCGAGGGGATCCTCGGCGAGGGCGTCGCCGCGCAGGCCCGCTTCGACCCGCAGGCCAAGGGCCTCGGCGAATGGCTGCGCTCCCGCCACCTCGACATCCCGGAGGCCCTCCTGTGACCGCCCTGGCCAGCGCCCTGGACCCCCGGTCCGACGACTACGCCGACCGGCGCGCCGCCCTCCTCGGCAAACTCGCCGCGCTCGACACCGAGCACACCAAGGCGCTGGGCGGCGGCGGGGAGAAGTACGTCCGGCGGCACCGCGACCGCGGCAAGCTGCTCGCCCGCGAACGCATCGAGCTGCTGCTCGACCCGGACACGCCCTTCCTCGAACTGTCACCGCTGGCCGCCTGGGGCAGCGACTGGACCGTCGGCGCCTCCCTGGTCACCGGCATCGGCGTCGTCGAGGGCGTGGAGTGCCTGATCACCGCCAACGACCCGACCGTGCGCGGCGGCGCCAGCAACCCCTGGTCGCTGAAGAAGGCGCTGCGCGCCAACGAGATCGCGCACGCCAACCGGCTGCCCTGCGTCTCCCTCGTCGAGTCCGGCGGCGCCGACCTGCCCTCGCAGAAGGAGATCTTCATCCCGGGCGGCGGGATCTTCCGCGACCTCACCCGGCTGTCCGCCGCCGGGATCCCCACCGTCGCCGTCGTCTTCGGCAACTCCACCGCGGGCGGCGCCTACATCCCCGGCATGTCCGACCACGTCATCATGGTCAAGGACCGCGCGAAGGTGTTCCTCGGCGGCCCGCCGCTGGTCAAGATGGCCACCGGCGAGGAGAGCGACGACGAGTCGCTCGGCGGCGCCGAGATGCACGCCCGCACCTCCGGGCTCGCCGACTACTTCGCGCACGACGAGCAGGACGCGATCCGGCAGGCCCGCCGCGTCGTCGCCCGCCTCAACCACCGCAAGGCGTACGCCGATCCGCCGCTCGCCGAGCCGCCCGCGTACGACCCGGAGGAACTGCTCGGCATCGTGCCCGACGACCTCAAGGTCCCCTTCGACCCGCGCGAGGTCATCGCCCGGATCGTCGACGGCTCCGACTTCGACGAGTTCAAGCCGCTGTACGGGGCGTCCCTCGTCACCGGCTGGGCGACCCTGCACGGCTACCCCGTCGGCATCCTCGCCAACGCGCAGGGCGTGCTGTTCAGCGCGGAGTCGCAGAAGGCCGCCCAGTTCATCCAGCTCGCCAACCAGCGCGACATCCCGCTGCTCTTCCTGCACAACACCACCGGCTACATGGTCGGCAAGGAGTACGAGCAGGGCGGCATCATCAAACACGGCGCCATGATGATCAACGCGGTCTCCAACTCCCGCGTCCCGCACCTGTCCGTCCTCATGGGCGCCTCCTACGGCGCCGGGCACTACGGCATGTGCGGGCGCGCCTACGACCCGCGCTTCCTCTTCGCCTGGCCCAGCGCCAAGTCCGCCGTCATGGGCCCGCAACAGCTCGCGGGCGTCCTGTCGATCGTGGCCCGGCAGTCCGCCGCCGCCAGGGGACTGCCCTACGACGAGGAGGCGGACGCCGGACTGCGCGCCATGGTCGAGCAGCAGATCGAGACCGAGTCGCTGCCGATGTTCCTGTCCGGACGGCTCTACGACGACGGGGTCATCGACCCGCGCGACACCCGCACCGTCCTCGGCATCTGCCTGTCCGCGATCCACACCGCACCGTACGAGGGCGCCCGCGGCGGCTTCGGCGTCTTCCGCATGTGAGGGAACCCATGATCTCCACCGTCCTCGTGGCCAACCGCGGCGAGATCGCCTGCCGCGTCTTCCGCACCTGCCGCGACCTGGGCATCCGCACCGTCGCCGTGCACTCCGACCCCGACGCGGACGCCCTGCACGTGCGCGAGGCCGACCTCGCCGTCCGGCTGCCGGGCGCCACCCCCGCCGAGACGTACCTGCGCGCCGACCTCGTCGTGCGGGCCGCCCTCGACACGGGCGCCGACGCCGTGCACCCCGGCTACGGCTTCCTGTCCGAGAACCCCGCCTTCGCGCGCGCCGTCACCGACGCCGGGCTCACCTGGATCGGCCCGCCGCCCGGGGCGATCGAGGCGATGGCGTCCAAGACCCGCGCCAAGGAACTGATGGGCATCGCCCCGCTCGGCGAGGTCACCGCCGCCGACCTGCCCGTCCTCGTGAAGGCGGCGGCCGGCGGCGGCGGCCGCGGCATGCGCGTCGTACGGGACCTCGCCGACCTGGACGACGAGGTGAAGGCCGCCCGCGCCGAGGCCCTGTCCGCCTTCGGCGACGACGAGGTCTTCGTCGAGCCCTACGTCGAGGGCGGGCGCCACGTCGAGGTGCAGGTCCTCGCCGACACCCACGGCACCGTATGGGTGCTCGGCACCCGCGACTGCTCCCTCCAGCGCCGCCACCAGAAGGTCGTCGAGGAGGCGCCCGCCCCGGGGATCGACGCGCGCCTGGGCGCCGAACTGGCCGAGCTGGCGGGCCGGGCGGTGCGCTCGGTCGCCTACGTCGGCGCCGGCACCGTCGAGTTCCTCGTCGCCGACGGCACCGCCCACTTCCTGGAGATGAACACCCGCCTCCAGGTCGAACACCCGGTGACGGAAGCCGTGTTCGGGCTCGACCTCGTCGCGCTGCAACTGCGCGTCGCCGAGGGCGAGGCCCTCGACCCGCACCCCCCGGCGCCGCGCGGCCACGCCGTCGAGGCCCGCCTGTACGCCGAGGACCCGGCCGCCGGATTCGCCCCGCAGACCGGCACCCTGCGCCGGCTCGCCGTCCCCGCCGGGGTCCGGCTCGACACCGGCTACACCGACGGCGACACCATCGGCGTGCACTACGACGCCATGCTGGCCAAGGTCGTCGCCCACGCGCCCACCCGCGGCGCCGCCGTCAGCGCCCTCGCCGGCGCCCTCGAACGGGCCGCCGTGCACGGCCCCGTCACCAACCGCGACCTGCTCGTCCGCTCGCTGCGCCACCCCGAGTTCACCGCCGCCCGCATGGACACCGGCTTCTACGAACGCCACCTCGCCGAGCTCACCGCCCCCGACGAGGACCCGTACGCCCCGCTCGCCGCCGCCCTCGCCCGGGCCGCCGCGCCCTCCCGCTTCGGCGGCTTCCGCAACGTGCCGTCGCAGCCGCACACCAGCGGCTACCGCAGCGTGCCGCACGGCACCGGCTACGAGGTCGGCTACCGGCACACCCGGCACGGACTCGAAGCGGTCGCCCTGTCCTCCGTGCGGCGGGGCGCCGACGCCGAACCGGACGAGAGGACCGCCACCGTCCACGACGTCGCCGACGTCCGCGTCCTGCACGCCGCCCCGCACCGCGTCGTCCTCGCCATCGGCGGCGTACGCCGGACGTTCGACGTCACCGCCTACGCCGACGGCCGCGTCCACGTCGACGGCGCCGCCCTCACGCTCCTGCCCCGCTTCACCGACCCCAGCGAGCAGCAGGCCCCCGGCTCCCTGCTCGCCCCCATGCCCGGCACCGTCGTCCGCGTCGCCGAAGGACTCGGCGAGGGCGCGGCCGTCACCGCCGGACAGCCCCTGATCTGGCTGGAGGCCATGAAGATGGAGCACCGCATCGTCGCTCCCGCCTCCGGAACGCTCACCGTCCTGCACGCCCGCGTCGGCCATCAGGTCGAGATGGGCGCCCTGCTCGCCGTCGTCCAGGAGGAACAGTCGTGAACGCTCCCGTCCTCGAAACCGAAGAGCACCGGGCCCTGCGCGCCGCCGTCGCCGCCCTCGGCAAGCGGTACGGCCGCGCCTACATGACCCGCGTCACCAGTGCCGGCGGCCACCCCGAGGAGCTGTGGGCCGAGGCCGCCAAGCTCGGCTACCTCGGCGTCAACCTGCCCGAGGAGTACGGCGGCGGAGGCGGCGGCATCGGCGAACTCTCCATCGTGCTGGAGGAGTTGGGCGCGGCCGGCTCGCCGCTGCTGATGATGGTCGTCTCGCCCGCGATCTGCGGCACCGTCATCTCCCGCTTCGGCACCGAGGAGCAGAAGCGGGCCTGGCTGCCCGGGCTCGCCGACGGCAGCCGCACCATGGCGTTCGGCATCACCGAGCCCGACGCCGGATCCAACTCGCACCGGATCACCACCACGGCCCGCCGCGACGACGACGGGTCCTGGGTCCTCAACGGCCGCAAGGTGTTCATCTCCGGCGTCGACATCGCCGACGCCACCCTCATCGTGGGCCGCACCTCCGACGCCCGTACCGGAAACCTCAAGCCGTGCCTGTTCATCGTGGAGCGGGACGCGGCGGGCTTCGGCCGCCGGCAGATCGACATGGAGCTCCAGGCGCCGGAGAAGCAGTGGGAGCTGACCCTCGACGACGTCCGGCTGCCCGCCGACGCGCTCGTCGGCGACGAGGACGCGGGCCTGCTCCAGCTGTTCGCGGGGCTCAACCCCGAGCGCATCATGACGGCCGCCTTCGCGATCGGCATGGGCCGCTACGCCCTCGGCCGCGCCGTCGAGTACGCCCGCGACCGCACCGTGTGGAAGGCGCCGATCGGCTCCCACCAGGCCATCGCCCACCCGCTCGCGCAGGTCCACATCGAGCTGGAGCTGGCCCGCCTGATGATGCAGAAGGCGGCCACCCTGTACGACGCGGGCGACGACGTGGGCGCCGGTGAGGCCGCGAACATGGCGAAGTACGCCGCCGCCGAGGCCTGCGTGCGCGCCGTCGACCAGTCCGTGCACACCCTCGGCGGCAACGGCCTGACCCGCGAGTTCGGCCTCGCCTCGCTCATCACCGGCTCCCGCGTGGCCCGTATCGCACCCGTCAGCCGCGAGATGATCCTCAACTACGTGTCCCACCAGACCCTCGGACTCCCCAAGTCCTACTGAGCGCGCCCGAGCACGACTGACCTTCCACGACGAGGAGTTGGCATGGTGTTCCGGAGTGAGTACGCAGCGGTCGACGTCGTCGACGAACCCATCCACGACGCCGTGCTCGGCGGCGCCGCGGCCCGCGGCGACGCCCCCGCCCTCGTCGACGGCGTGGCCGGCACGACCCTCAGCTACGCGCAGGTCGACGGGTTCCACCGCAAGGTGGCGGCCGGGCTCGCGGCGGCCGGGGTGCGCAAGGGCGACGTCGTCGCCCTGCACAGCCCGAACACCATCGCCTACCCGGTCGCCTTCTACGGCGCCACCCGCGCCGGCGCCTCCGTGACGACCGTGCACCCGCTGGCCACCCCGGAGGAGTTCGCCGGCCAGCTCAGGGACAGCGCCGCGCGCTGGATCGTCACCGTCACCCCGCTCGCCGGCGCCGCCCGGCGGGCCGCCGAACTCGCGGGCGGCGTACGGGAGATATTCGTCTGCGACCCGGCCGGGGACTCCGGCCACCGCTCGCTCCTCGACCTGCTCGCCACCGACGCCCCCGAACCCCGCGTCGCCGTCGACCCCGCCGCCGACGTCGCCGCGCTCCCGTACTCCTCGGGCACCACCGGCAGCCCCAAGGGCGTCATGCTCACCCACCGCAACATCGCCACCAACCTGGCCCAGCTCTCGCCGATGATGCCGATGGGCCCCGGCGACCGCATCCTCGCCGTGCTGCCGTTCTTCCACATCTACGGCCTCACCGCGCTGATGAACGCCCCGCTGCGGCAGGGCGCCACCGTGGTCGTGCTGCCCCGCTTCGACCTCGACACCTTCCTCGCCGCGATCGAGAAGCACCGCATCAACGGCCTCTACGTGGCCCCGCCCATCGTCCTCGCCCTCGCCAAGCACCCGGCCGTCGAGGGCCACGACCTGTCCTCGCTGCGCTATGTCGTCAGCGCCGCCGCCCCGCTCGACGCCGACCTGGCGCGGGCCTGCTCGCACCGGCTCGGCCTGCCCCCGGTCGGCCAGGCCTACGGCATGACCGAGCTGTCGCCCGGCACGCACGTCGTCCCGCTGGCGGCCATGGACACCGCCCCGCCCGGCACCGTCGGCAAGCTGGTCCCCGCCACCGAGATGCGGCTCGTCTCCCTCGACGACCCCGCGCAGGACGTCGGCCCCGGCGAACCCGGCGAGATCGTCGTGCGCGGACCCCAGGTCATGAAGGGCTACCTCGGCAGGCCGGAGGCGACCGCCGAGATGATCGACGGCGACGGCTGGCTGCGCACCGGCGACGTCGGGACGGTGGACGCCGACGGCTGGCTGTTCGTCGTCGACCGGGTCAAGGAACTCATCAAGTACAAGGGCTACCAGGTGGCCCCCGCCGACCTGGAGGCACTGCTCCTCACCCACGACGGCATCGCCGACGCCGCCGTCATCGGCGTCACCGACGCCGACGGCAACGAGATCCCGAAGGCGTTCGTCGTCCGCTCCGACCCGGCGCTCACCGAGGCCGACGTCCTCTCCTACGTCGCCGCACGCGTCGCCCCTCACAAGAAGGTCCGCCGGGTCGCGTTCGTCGACGACGTGCCCCGCGCCGCCTCCGGCAAGATCCTGCGCCGCACGCTCAGAGAAGTCGGCGAAGCCAGTGAAGCCAGTGAAGCCGGCGAAGTCAGTGAAGTCGGCGAAGTCAGAGAAGAAGGGTGAAGGGAACCCACGCCCATGTCAGCCACGCAGCTCGTCCGGCACGACCGCACCCGCGGCGTCACGACCCTCACCCTCGACTCGCCCGGCAACCGCAACGCCCTGTCGACGGCCCTCGTCGCCGAACTGTCCGCGAGCCTGCGCCGGGCCGGTGAGGACGAGGACGTACGCGCCGTCGTCCTCACCCACACCGGCAGCACCTTCTGCGCGGGCGCCGACCTCAAGGACCCGCCGGACCCCGCCGCGCTCGTGGCCCTGCTGCGGGACATCGTCGCGCTGCCCAGGCCGGTGCTGGCCCGCATCGACGGCCACGTCCGGGCGGGCGGCCTCGGACTGGTCGGCGCCTGCGACATCGCGGCCGCCTCCGCCCGCGCCTCCTTCGCCTTCACCGAGGTGCGCATCGGGGTGGCGCCCGCCGTCATCTCGATGCCGCTGCTGCCCCGCGTCGACCCGCGCGCGGCGGCCCGCTACTACCTGACGGGGGAGCGGTTCGACGCGGCGGAGGCCGCCCGCATCGGGCTCGTCACCCTCGCCGCGGACGCGGCCGACGGCGTCGACAGCGCCCTCGAACCCCTCCTCGACGGGCTGCGCCGGTCCGCTCCGCAGGCCCTGGCCGAGACGAAACGGCTGCTCACGGTTAAGGTCCTTCAAGCCCTCGACCGGGACGCGGAGGCGCTGACGGCCCTGTCCGCACGGCTGTTCGCCTCCGACCAGGCCCGGGAGGGGATGACCGCCTTCCTCGAACGACGGGACCCCGCATGGGTGCTGTGACCCCGCCCAAACAGGACCGCTCGCGCGCGACGCGGCGCAGGCTCCTGGAGTCCGCGGTGGCGTGCCTGGCCGAACGCGGCTGGTCCGGCTCGACCGTCTCCGTCGTCGCCGAGCACGCCGGGGTCTCCCGGGGCGCCGCCCAGCACCACTTCCCGACCCGCGAGGACCTGTTCACCGCGGCCGTCGAGTACGTCGCCGAGGAACGGTCCACCGCGCTGCGCGGGCTGCGCCCGCGGGGGCGGGCCGAAGCCGTGGCGGCCCTCGTCGACCTGTACACCGGCCCGCTGTTCCGCGCCGCGCTGCACCTGTGGGTCGCCGCGTCGCACGAGCCGCAGCTCGGCGGGCGCGTCGTCGACCTGGAGGCCCGGGTCGGCCGCGAGACCCACCGCATCGCGGTGGAGCTCCTCGGCGCCGACGAGGCCGTGCCCGGGGTGCGGGAGGTCGTGCAGGGGCTGCTCGACATGGCGCGCGGGCTGGGCCTCGCCAACCTCCTGACCGACGACACGGCCCGCCGGGCCCGGGTCGTCACGGAGTGGACGACCCTGGTGGACCGGGTCCTCGCCCCGCCGCCCCGGGCCTGACGGCCGGTACCGCTCTCGGCCCGCCGGCCCGCCGGCCCGGCAGCCCCGGCTACCGGGCGATGTCGGCGTATCCCGAGATGTCGCGCGGCGAGCGGGTGCCCGGCCCCACATAGCGGGCCGAGGGCCGCACCAGCCGCCCGGTCCGCTTCTGCTCCAGGATGTGCGCCGACCAGCCCGCCGTCCGCGCGCAGGTGAACATCGACGTGAACATGTGCGCCGGCACCTCGGCGAAGTCGAGCACGATCGCCGCCCAGAACTCCACATTGGTGGCCAGCACCCGGTCGGGCCGCCGCGCGTGCAGCTCGGCCAGCGCGGCCTTCTCCAGCGCCTCGGCGACCTCGAACCGCGGCGCCCCCAGCTCCCGGGCGGTCCGGCGCAGCACCCGCGCCCGCGGGTCCTCGGCCCGGTACACCCGGTGCCCGAACCCCATCAGCCGCTCACCCTTGTCCAGCGCCTGCCTGACGTACGCCTCGGCGTCCCCGGTCCGCTCGATCTCCTCGATCATGCCGAGCACCCGCGACGGCGCCCCGCCGTGCAGCGGCCCGGACATGGCGCCGACCGCCCCCGACAGCGCCGCCGCCACGTCGGCGCCGGTGGAGGCGATGACCCGCGCGGTGAACGTGGACGCGTTCATGCCGTGCTCGGCGGCCGACGTCCAGTAGGCGTCGACGGCGGCGACGTGCTTGGGGTCCGGCTCCCCGCGCCAGCGGATCATGAACCGCTCGACGACCGACTGGGCCTTGTCGATCTCGCTCTGCGGCACCATCGCCACACCCTGCCCGCGCGCCGACTGGGCGACGTACGACAGCGCCATGACGGCGGCCCGCGCCAGGTCGTCGCGGGCCCGCCGCTCGTCGATGTCGAGGAGCGGCTTCAGGCCCCATACGGGCGCCAGCATCGCCAGCGCGGACTGCACGTCGACCCGGATGTCACCGGAGTGGACGGGGATGGGGAACGGCTCCGCGGGCGGCAGCCCGGGGTCGAAGGCGCCGTCGACCAGCAACCCCCACACGTTCCCGAACGACACATGGCCGACCAGTTCCTCGATGTCGACGCCCCGGTACCGCAGGGAGCCGCCCTCCTTGTCCGGTTCGGCTATCTCCGTCTCGAACGCCACGACGCCTTCGAGGCCGGGTACGAAGGAGGGGTCGAAGTCGGACATCAGGCGGCTCCTCAGATGCGTGGACTGTGCTGACTGGAATGTGCGGGCAGGGGCGCGGATGCGCGGTCGCGGCTGACTCGCGCTCCGGGTCGGTCTTCCCCGTGATGCCCCGTGGGGGAGGCTGCTCAACCGTTTCGGCTCTTGGAATGTAGCCCTCGGTGCCACACTTGGCGAGAGGTCGCGGCACTCAGTGCCATGTCTCACTCCGCGTGCGGCCACGGCGGGCCGTCCGGCAGGATGACGCCGTGAACGACACCCCTGACCCCGCCGGCATGCGGGAGCAGTACCGCGCGCCCGACGGCGGCCTGCACGCGTCCGATCTCGCCCCGCACCCCATGCGGCAGTTCACGCGCTGGTTCCAGCAGGCGGCCGCCCCCGGCTCGCCGCTGGCCGAGCCGAACGCCATGGTGGTCTCCACCGCCGACGCCGAGGGCCGCCCCAGCTCGCGCACGGTCCTCCTGAAGTCCTACGACGACGAGGGCTTCGTCTTCTACACGAACTACGGTTCCCGCAAGGCCCGCGAGCTGGCCGTGAACGCGTGGGTCGCGCTGCTCTTCCCCTGGCATCCGATGGGCCGGCAGGTCCTGGTGACGGGCCTCGCGGAGCGGACGTCGCGGGAGGAGACCGAGGCGTACTTCCACTCCCGGCCGCACGGGTCGCAGCTCGGGGCGTGGGCCAGCGACCAGTCCGCCGTGCTCGACTCGCGGGACGAGCTGGACGCCGGGTACGCGGAGCTGGCCCGGCGCTATCCGGTCGGGGCCGCGGTGCCGGTGCCGGATCACTGGGGCGGGTTCCGGGTGCGGCCCGGCACCGTCGAGTTCTGGCAGGGCCGCGAGAACCGCCTCCACGACCGTCTCCGCTACACCCTGACCCCCCCGACCACCTGGCACCTCACCCGCCTCAGCCCCTGACCCCCGCCACGGCGGGGGCTGATCGCGCAGTTCCCCGCGCCCCTGGGTCGTTCTTCGGGTGCGCCACGGTGGGGGCTGGTCGCGCAGTTCCCCGCGCCCCTGGAAGCGAGCTCCGCTCGCCCAGGGAGGCGCGCGGAGCGCATGCTTCACGCGGAGGGAGGCGCGCGGAGCGCTGCCTCTGGGGGAGGCTGCGCGCAGCGCATGCCTCAGGGGCGCGGGGAACTGCGCGAGAAGCGGCCACCGGGCCGCGCTGGACGAACGGCCCAGGGGCGCGGGGAACTGCGCGAGAAGCGGCCACCGGGCCGCGCTGGACGGACGGCCCAGGGGCGCGGGGAACTGCGCGAGAAGCGGCCACCGGGCCGCGCTGGACGAACGGCTCAGGGGCGCGGGGAACTGCGCGAGAAGCGGCCACCGGGCCGCAGGCGACTAACCTCCGCGGTTGCGGGAGAGGGGGTCAGAGGTCGGTCAGCACCCCGTCCAGGAACGGCTCGATGGCGGCGCGCCACGCCTCGGGCTGGTCGTAGTGGACGAGATGACCGGCATCAGCCACTTCGGCGTACTCCCCCCTGGGAAGGACCCGCACCATCTCCTGCGCCTCCGCCCGCCCCAACTGCCCGTCGAGCCCCCGCAGCACCAGCGCCGGACACCGCACGGCCGCCAGCTCCTCCCAGTGCGCGTCGAACACCCACGTGGACCGCGCGGCGAGCATCTGACGCCGCGAGAAGACGGGCCGCCACCCGTCGCCGGACTCCGTCATCACCTCGGCGTAGAACTCCCCGCGCGCCGGATTCGGCCGCTCCACCCACGGATCGTCCTCCCCGAACCACTTGCGCACGTCCCCGAGCGTCGAGAACGGCAGCGGCCACGCCTTGAACCAGTCCTCCCACTCCCGCTGGGACGCCGCCCCCAGCGCGGAGGCCCGCATGTCGCAGATCACCAGCCCCCGGACGAGATCGGGGCGCCGCGCGGCCAGTTGCCAGGCCGTCAGCGCCCCCATCGAATGCCCGATCAGCACCGCGGGCTCCAGCCCGAGCTGCACCAGCGCCGCCTCCGCGTCGAGCACGTACGCCTCGCGGTCGAAGGGGCCCTGCGCCGGTTTGTCGCTCTGTCCGTGTCCGCGCTGGTCGAGGGCGACCGCCCGATGGCGCTCGGCCAGCCAGCGCGCCGTACCGGCCCAATGGGACGCCCGGCCCATCAGGCCGTGCAGTAACAGCACCCCCGGCCCGCGCCCCGCCTCGGCCGCCTTGGGAGGGTCCGCGTACTCCCAGGCCGCCAGGCGGATCCCGCCCGCTCCGGTCACGTCGATGCGCCGCGCCATAGGCTCCGGCACCCCCTTGTGGTCGCGCCTGCAGTCGCGTACCCCCGCACGCTATCGAACTCTTTTTCGAAAGCGCGGTGCTCTCCGGCAACACCCCTCGTTCGAGTGACAGCGCTCAAGGAATGACCGGCGCCACCGAGGGGATCTCTTCCTCGGGGGGCGGACCGCTCGGGGAAGACGGTCCGAAGGGAATGACCCTGGGAGCTCGGGGCTCCGGGTCAGGACCGGGGAGGGCAGGCCCCGGCGCCGCGAGGCGCCGGGGCCCTCTGCGTATCGGGCGGGGCCGTCCGCCGGGCCGGGCCGCGCCCCCGGTCCGCCAGCCCGTCGCGCCCCGAACGGCCGGTCCATCCCAGGCCCCCTCCGGTCATATGCCTCACGCGACAGCCTTGCACGCACAGCGTCGGAGCGCTGCGATTCCGCGCACTGAATCCGGCTTTCTGCGTGAACTCGCGGCATCCGCGAGGGGGACGTCAACTCTCCTCCGTACCACGGGAGTTGACGAAAGGCCACGGGGCGTCGACGCGGGCGCTCCCGGCGCCCCGGGCGTCACCCGGAGCGCGCCCCGGCGCCCGCCCCCCGCACCCGCCGGAGTACGCCGGTCAGCGCTTCGCCACGAAGACGTGCGAGGCGGTCTCCGACTCCAGCTCCGCCGCCTCACCGCTGCTGCCCACGAGCACCCCGCCCGGCGACTGCGTCACGCTGACCACCGAACCGGGCTGCACGCCCGCCCGGCGCAGCGTGTACATCAACTGCGCGTCCGTCTGGATCGGCTCGCCGATGCGGCGGACGACGACCGTCATGCCGTCGCCGCTCGCGTCCAGATCGGCGAGCGAGACCATGCCCTCGTCCAGGAACGGGTCGGCGCCGTCCTTCTCGCCCAGCTCCTCCAGGCCCGGGATCGGGTTCCCGTACGGCGACTCCGTCGGGTGGCGCAGCAGCTCCAGCACCCGCCGCTCCACCGCCTCGCTCATCACGTGCTCCCAGCGGCAGGCCTCCGCGTGCACCTGCTCCCACTCCAGGCCGATCACGTCGACCAGCAGACACTCGGCGAGCCGGTGCTTGCGCATGACGCGCGTCGCCAGCCGGCGGCCCTCGTCGGTCAGCTCCAGGTGCCGGTCGGCGGCGACGGCGACCAGGCCGTCCCGCTCCATCCGGGCCACGGTCTGGCTGACCGTCGGGCCGCTCTGGTCGAGCCGCTCCGCGATCCGGGCGCGCATGGGGACCACACCTTCCTCCTCCAGCTCGAGGATGGTGCGGAGGTACATCTCCGTGGTGTCGATCAGTCCGGACATACGTGCCCCTCGTATAGCTGTGTAGCTACGCGGCAGCCCCGCTGGCTGGCCGCACAGCGCGTGCGCTGGCCCTGACGTCAATTCTGACGCATACCGCTGACAACCGTGCCGTGCCAGGGGAACCCCGGGGAAACGCGGGGTCCGGCGCGCTCCGGGGGTGTAGTGCCGGGGCGTGTCCGGGGGTGTATTGACACAGCCCTGGTCCAGACCGCACGGTGATCCGCGACACAGAGCAGGGACGCGCGAGCAAGGACGCGCCCGACCGTCCGACCCAAGGGGCTACGCCGATGAGCGACAGCAGCACACTGGCCGCACAGTACCTCGACGCCTCCATCGCCCTCCTGGAGCGGGTCAGGGACGAGGAGGGGGCGAACATCGCCGCCGCCGGCACCCTGCTCGCCGACACCGTCGCGGCGGGCGGCCGGCTCTTCGCGTTCGGCGCGGGCCACTCCTCGCTCGCCGCGCAGGACGTCGTCTACCGCGCCGGGAGCCTCGCCCTGATGAACCTCCTCGCCGTGCCCGGCGCGGTCGGCGTCGACGTCATGCCCGCCACGCTGGGCTCCGCCCTGGAGCGGGTGGACGGGCTGGCCACGGCCGTCCTGGGCGCCAGCCCCGCGCGGGCCGGCGACGCCCTGGTGATCATCTCCCTGTCGGGGCGCAACGCGCTGCCCGTCGAGATGGCCATGACCGCCCGCGCCCGGGGCCTGAAGGTCATCGGCGTCACCTCGCTCACCTACGCCACCGGGCCCGACGCGCCGACCTCCCGGCACGGCTCGGGCACCTTCCTGCGCGACCACTGCGACGTGGTCCTGGACTCCAAGATCGCCGTGGGTGACGCCGAACTCACCTACGAGGGCGTCGACGCGCCCTTCGCCTCGGCGTCCACCATCACCACCAGCGCCCTGATGCAGTCCACCCTGGCCACCTGCGCCGCCGTCCTCGCCGACCGCGGGGTGCAGCCTCCGCTGCTGCGGTCGGGGAATGTGGACGGGGGCCTGGCCTGGAACGCGCAGGTCTTCGACGACTACCGGGACCGAATCTTCTACCAGCACTGACCAGCCCCCCCTTTTTTCTCCCCACCCCACACGCCCCCGCCGTGCCAGACCGCGCAGTAGGGTGCGGCTCTCGTCCTGGCTGATCGCGCAGTTCCCCGCGCCCCTGGGTCGTCTTCCATGCGCGCCACCGTCGTGGCTGGCCGCGCAGTTCCCCGCGCCCCTGAGATGCGCACTGCGTGCGCCATCTCATCGGAGAGGCGCACCACCGCCCCACCCCTCAGGAGAGGCGCACCACCGACCCACCCCTCAGGAGAGGCGCACCACCGTCCCGCGCCCGGGAGAGGCGCGCCACTGTCCCGCCTCCCAGGAGAGGCGCGCGAAGCGCAGCCTCAAGGGGAGGCTGCGCGTCAGCGCATGCCTCAGGGGCGCGGGGAACTGCGCGAGAAGCGGCCACCGGGCCGCAGGCGAAGAACTGCCCAGGGGCGCGGGGAACTGCGCGAGAAGCGGTCACCGGGCCGCGGGCGAAGTACCACCCAGGGGCGCGGGGAACTGCGCGAGAAGCGGTCACCGGGCCGCGGGCGAAGTACCACCCAGGGGCGCGGGGAACGGCGCGAGAAGCGGTCACCGGGTCGCAGATGACGGACTGCCCAGGGGCGCGGGGAACTGCGTGAGGAGTCCCATCGGGCCGCGGATGTGGGGTCAGCGGGTGGAGAGGTCTACCGCGGCGGCGATCAACCCGGCCACACTCTCCGCATACATGGCATCCCCCCGCTCGAACCGCACCCGACTCCCACCCCGCAAAAACGTCACCACCCCCAGCGTCCGCCCCCGACTGCGCAACACCGCGCACAACGCGTGCCGCGTCCCCTCGGGCCACTGCCGCCCCGCGGCCCAGCCGATCTCGTCGTCGGTGCTCGCGGCAGCGGCCCGCACCGAACCCGCCCGCTCCACGCACTGCACCGCCGGATGCCCCGCCGCATACCGCACCGGCAGCGCCCCGCGCGTCACCAGCAGCCCCGGCCCGGGCGACCCCGACGGCGTCGCCGCCGCCCGCACCAGCCGCACCGGCTCCTCGCTCGCCAGCAGATCGATCACGGCGTGATCGGCGAACCCGGCGAGCGCGAAGTCCAGGTGCACCGTCGCCGCCTCGGCCGGATCCTCGCACTCGGCGGCGGCCCGCGCGGCCCGGTGCAGCTGATGCGCCCGGAACCGCAGCTGCGCCGCCTCCTGCTCGGTCTGCTTGGCCTCCGTCACGTCCTGGAACAGCCAGCCGACCCCCAGCGGCACCGGCTCCTCCGCGAGCGGCGAGGCGAGCCGCACGAAGCCGCTGCGCCAGCACCGCCGCTCCTGCCGCACCGCACCGGCGCCCGCCCCTTCGGCGGGGACCCGCACCGTCACCCACACCTCCATCGGCGACGGCGGCGCCCCCTCCGACAGCACGTGCGCGAGGGCGCCCTCCAGCTCCTCCACCCCCTGGGAGATCAGCTCGCCCAGCGGCCGGCCCAGCACGGCGGTGCGCCCGGAGCCGAGCGCCCGCGCCGCGTGCCCGTTGACCACGGCGGGCCGCAGGTCGGCGTCGACGAGCACCACGCCCCACGACGCGTCCTCGAACAGCGCCTCGCTGAGCGCGATGGACCGCTCCAGGTCGATCTGCGCGTGCACCTCGCTGAAGGCGCAGTACACCCCGGCGGGCTTGCCGTCGGGCCCGCGCACGGCGGCCGACTGGGTCCGTACGAGGACCCGGCCGCCCTCCTTGGTGACCAGCGCGAACTCGTGGACCTGCCGCCCCGGGCCGTGCATGGCGGCCAGCAGCCGCTCCTGGATCTCCTCGGCGTCGGCGGCCCGCACGGCCCAGCCCGCGAAGCCCTGCCGCCCGACGGCCTCCGCCGCGGACCAGCCGAGGATCCGCTCGGCCTCCCGGTTCCAGTGCGTCACCACACCGTCGGCGTCGAACGCGCAGAGCGCGGCGTCCATCCCGTCGAGCAGCGCGGCCAGCAGATCGGCCCCGTCGGGCTCCTGCGGCCCCAGCTCATCCGTGGTTCCCTCACGCCGTGAAGCACTCACCTGGCACCCCCCGCAGGCTGTGTCGGCGTCCTGCTCCGATCATTGAACTCGAACGTGACACATCCCACACGTAGTTCTGTCAACTTCGGAGAAATCGAGCGGCAGGTGGTTTCAGGTGAGCGCACGTGACCAGCATGCAACCCATGACCGAACTCCGCGCAACCCCCGACGGCCGTCCGATCCCGCCACCGCTCGCCGACGAACGCGCCACGCTGTTCGCCTGGTTGGAGTTCCAGCGGGCGACATTGGCCCTCAAATGCGACGGCCTGACGGACGCTCAGGCCCGGATCGCCGGCGCCCCGCCCTCCCCGCTCACCCTCCTCGGCCTGGTCCAGCACCTGGCCGAGGTCGAACGGAACTGGTTCCAGCGGGTCTTCGCGGGCCGCACCGTCGCCTCGGTCCACGAGACCCCCGACACCTTCGCCCTCACCGCCGACCGCACCCTGGACGACGCCCTGGACCGGTGGCGCACGGAGATCGACCAGGCCCGCGCGCTGACCGCCGACGCCGACCTCGCCACGACCTGCGCCCTCACCGACCGGGAGGCCGCCCACCTCGGTGCGGAGTCGGTCTCGCTGCGCTGGATCCTGACCCACATGATCGGCGAATACGCCCGGCACAACGGGCACGCCGATCTGCTGCGCGAGGCCGTGGACGGCGTGACCGGAACCTGAGGAACAGGAACCCGAAAAACCGGTTGAGGCCGGGCGCACGGCTCCCTAGGCTGTGGTGCACAGGCTGAAAGGAGGTGGTTCGGAGCATGTACGCACACCGGACGTCTGAGGTGACTGCGGGCTAGCGGCCCGACGTCGCATCACGTATTCGGCGCCGGACCATCCGCGAGCCACCAGCGCGCGGCCGGCCCAATCCCAAGCAGTCACCCGACCCGCGAGCCGCCGGTACGTCCGGCCGGCTTCCACCCGTTCCGACGGGGGGAACCACGGCTCGCGGGTCGTCTGCGTGCGCGGCCCGTGCCGCTCAGCCCTTGCTGACCGCGGCCAGGATCTCCGGCAGCCGGTCCGCCGTGCGCGGGGCCGCCAGGCGCAGCCCCAGCTGGGTCAGCGCGGCGCCGTACGCCGCGCCGGCCGGCAGCAGCGTCCACGTCCAGCCGTCCGCGCCCGTCGCGTGCAGGGCGACGGTGAGCGCGATGACGGGGGCGCACAGCAGGGCCGCCGCGACCATGCCGCCGAAGATGGCGATCCACGCGAGCCCCGCCTGGCCGGGCGCGACGTTCTTGTAGCCCTCCTGCGGGATCGAGTACGGGAAGCGCGCCGAGGTCCAGGCGCCCGTGGCGAGCATCGCCCCGAGCAGCGCGAAGGACAGGCCGAGCGTCTCCGGCAGGGCGTGCCAGGCGCCGAGCAGCGCCGTCGTGAGCACCGTGACCACGGCCGCGTACGGCAGGGTGATCAGCAGCAGCGCCAGCGTGCGGGCGCGCAGTTCCGCGTAGGCGTCCCGGGCGGACGCGATGGTCATGGCCACCATCCAGAACGCCGAGGTGTCCTGGCCGAACTGGTTGTACATCTGGATGCCGAGCATCCCGGCGGCGAAGCACGCGAAGTAGACGGAGCCGGTGCCCTGGAGGGCGTTGAAGACCGGCACGATCAGGCCGATCGCGAGCGAGGTGACCCAGGCGGCCTTGGTCTTCGGGTCGCGCCACACGTAGCGCAGGCTGCGCTCCATGACGGTGCCGGTGCGGCCGCCGGGCAGCAGGCGGGGGCCGGTGCGGCGGGGACGCCGGGACGGTTCGGCGGCCTGGAGGGTGGAGCCGTCGGGCGCGGTCATCAACCGGTCCAGGGACCGCCGCCACAGCACCAGCAGCACGGCGGGCGCGGCCGCGCAGAGGGCGAGCTGGGCGAGCGCCGTGCCGTAGGAGCCGCGGCCCGCCGAGTCGACCGCGCCGATCGCCGACGCGGGCGGCACCCAGCGCAGCACCCGCCCGGCCGGTTCGAGCGCGTCGACGCCGCCCTGCGAACCGAGCCTGCGGACGCCGAAGTTGACGAGCTGCGCGCCGACCGCGATGACGAGCCCGCTGAGCACGGCGAGGTCGCGGCCCTTGCGGCTGGTGAGCAGCCGGATGTTGGCGGCGGCCACGGTGCGGGCCAGCGCGACGCAGGTGAGCAGGGCGAGGGGCACGGCGACGACGGCGGTCACCGCGCCGGCCGGACCGCGCGCGGCGGCGTATCCGGCGCCGCCGAGGACGCCCAGCGTGCACAGCGGTCCGATGCCGACGAGCGAGGCGACGAGCAGCCCGCGCACCAGCGGGTCGGTGCGCAGCGGCAGCATCACGAGCCGGGTCGGGTCCAGGGTCTCGTCGCCGCTGGGGAAGAACAGCGGCAGCACCGCCCAGCCGACGGCGAGCAGCAGGGCGAGCAGCACGCCGACGGTGGCGGCGTGCGCGTTCCCGTGCAGGAGGACCAGGCCGAGCAGGACCAGGGCGGTGAGCAGCGCCACGACGGCGGCCGAGGCGAGATAGGCGGCGCGCCGCCCGCCGGACTGCCGCAGTCCGCCCCGCAGCAGGGCGAGCTTGAGCCGGACCAGGGTCCCGGTGAGGGACGCGGCGCCGCTCACGCGGGGGTCCCGGGCCGGTTGCCGAGCCAGTCGAGGGTGTCGCCGTCGGCGCGGCCCCGCGCCCCGACCAGCTCCAGGAACGCCTCCTGGAGGGATCCGGCGGAGCCGCGTACGTCGGCCAGCGGGCCCTGGGCGCGGATGTGTCCGGCCGCCAGCACCGCGACCCAGTCGCACAGCGACTCGACCAGCTCCATGACGTGCGAGGAGAAGACGACGGTGGCGCCGGAGCGGGTGAACCGTTCGAGGACGCCCCGGATGGTCTGCGCGGACACCGGGTCGACGCCTTCGAAGGGCTCGTCGAGGAAGAGGACTTCGGGGTTGTGGAGGAGCGCCGCCGCCAGGCCGATCTTCTTGCGCATCCCCGTGGAGTAGTCGACGACGAGCTTGTGCTGGGCGGAGGCCAGGTCGAGGACGTCGAGCAGCTGTCCGGCGCGCTTGTCGACCTCCGCGCCGGGCAGCCCGCGCAAGCGCCCGGTGTAGGCGAGGAGTTCGCGCCCGGAGAGCCGTTCGAAGAGGCGCAGGCCCTCCGGCAGGACGCCGATCCGGGCCTTCACCGCCGCCGGGTCGGCCCAGACGTCGTGGCCCGCGACGTGGACGGTGCCCCGGTCGGGGCGGAGCAGCCCGGTGGCCATGGAGAGCGTGGTGGTCTTGCCCGCGCCGTTCGGCCCGACCAGACCGATGAACCGGCCCGCGGGGAGCGTCAGTTCGATCCCGGCGACCGCGGTCTGCCGTCCGAACGACTTCCAGAGGTCATGTACGCGTACGGCCGCCGCTGCCTCGGTCATGAGCGCACCCTACGTGGGACGGGCCGCGGCCCCCAGGAGGCGCCGCGCCTACGGCCTGCTCTCGCGCCCGCAGGCGTACGCCAGGGGCGAGATCAGTTCCTCGGCGTCGGGCAGCCAGCGGTTGGCCGCGGTGGGCCGGCACGCCCACTGCACGGCGCCGCGGCTGCCGAAGCGGGTCGGGGGAGCGGCGACGAAGGCGCCTTCGCCGAGGGCCACCAGGTCGAGCGAGGCGGGCGGCCAGCCCAGTTTCCGTACGAGGTCGGGGACCTTCGGGGTGGCGCCGGGCAGCACGAAGAACTGCATGCGCCGGTCGGGGGTGCAGGTGACCGGGCCGAGGGTCAGTTCCATGCGCTCCATGCGGGCCAGGGCGAGGAACCCGGCGGTCTCCGGCACGTCGATCGCGTCGAACGTGCGGCCGGTGGGAAGGAGGATCGAGGCCGTCGGCTGCTTGGACCACAGGCGGCGGGCGACGGTGGCGCTGCCGGTCGCCTGGGTCGCCCAGTCGGGGCGCGAGGGGTGTGCGCCGGGGCGCGCGCACGAGAGGTCGCCGCACGAGCAGTGCTGGACGCCGTCGTCGAACTCCAGCCACGTGCCGGGGAACACGTCCCAGTGCCGTTCCTCCGCGTACCGCACGGCCGAGTCGAGCAGGGATTCGCCGCGCTGCTGGGGGATCTGGCCGGAAACGCCGGCGGGGGCGGCGGGGGCGGCGGGGTCGACGGGTGAGATGACGTCCGATGTGCCTGCGATGGTCTCTTCCACGTGGTTCTCAACTCCCGCCCCTCCCTCGGGTTACGGGCGCACGTAAGGAGGAGCCGGGAGCATCGTTCCCGCATGTGGGGCGCATGGGTGCACGGGTGGGGGCGCGCATGGGCAGCGGCAGCGGGGGCCGGGTAGCCAGGGACCAGAAGAGGAGCGGCGAGGGGGAGGACGCCCGCGAGGGCTATGCATTTCGTACCCGTTTGTGATGCATCTTCCGTTTGTCCTGCGGGCATCGATCCACCGATGCCAGTGACGATCTGACGATCTAGTGACCAGGTTCCTGGGGACAGCAGGGGGTACGCCATGGCCGCACGGCCACTCGTAGCGCGACAGCCCAACGAACGGCTGCAAGCACTCATCCAGGAGGCCGGCTGCTCGAACGCGGGCCTGGCCCGGCGGGTCAACATGTGCGGGGCGGAGCACGGCCTCGACCTGCGCTACGACAAGACGTCCGTGGCGCGCTGGCTGCGCGGGCAGCAGCCGCGCGGGCGGGCGCCGGGCATCATCGCGGAGGCGCTCGGCCGCAAGCTCGGCCGGACCGTCACGATCGACGAGATCGGCATGGCCAACGGCAAGAACCTCGCGTCCGGCGTCGGCCTCCAGTTCTCGCCGACGGTGCTCGGCGCCATCGAGCAGGTCTGCGAGCTGTGGCGCAGCGACGTGGGCCGGCGGGACTTCCTCTCGGGGTCGTCCGTCGCCTCCTCGGCGCTGGTCGAGCCGAGCCGCGACTGGCTGATCTCGGTGCCGGACTCGCAGGTGGCGCGGACGGCGGGGCCGCGCGTCGGCGCCTCCGACGTGGCTGCGGTCAAGGCGATGACCCAGGCGCTGACCGACCTCGACCACCAGTACGGCAGCGGACACGTCAGGCCCGTGGTGGTGCACTACCTGAACAGCGTGGTCAGCGGGCTGCTCGCGGGCTCCTACCGGGAGGCCGTGGGGCGCGAACTGTTCGCGGCCGTCGCGCGGTTGACGGAGCTGGCCGGATACATGGCGGTCGACACCGGCCAGCCGGGCCTCGCCCAGCGCTACTACATCCAGGCGCTCAGGCTGGCCCAGGCGGCGGGGGACCGCGGCTACGGCGGGTACGTACTGGCCGCGTCCATGAGCCACTTGGCGGCCCAGCTCGGCAACCCGCGCGAGATCGCCCAGCTCGCCCGCGCGGCTCAGGAGGGGGCGCGCGGGCGTGTGACGCCGCGCGCGGAGGCGATGTTCCACGCCGCCGAAGCGCGCGGCCACGCCCTGCTCGGGGACGCGCGGGCGGCCCAGAACGCGGGCGGCCGGGCCCTCGCCGCGATGGACCAGGCCGACGCGCGCTCCGGCGACGACCCGTCCTGGATCGCCCACTTCGATCCGGCCTATCTCGCCGACGAACTCGCGCACTGCCACCGGGACCTGGGACAGGCGCGGGAGGCGGCGCGGTGCGCGCAGGAGTCGCTGGACGGGCACCCGCTGTCACGGGCCAGGCGCCGCGCGATCGGGCTCGTGCTGCTCGCCACGGCGCAGGTGCAGCAGCGCGAGGTGGAACAGGCCTGCCACACGGGACTTCGGGCCGTCGAGCTGCTGGGCACGCTGCGCTCGAACCGCGGCGCCGAGTACCTGGACGACTTCAAGGAGCGGCTCGAACCGTTCCGGGAGGAGGCGGTGGTGCGGGAGTTCGGGGCGCGGGTGGAGCTCCAGGCGGCCGCGTAGACCCGGTGGGACCACGGCGCCGCGGCGGCCGGTTCTGTTACTCCCGTCACGGGGGAGGCGCCCGAGATCTGAGCTGCGTAGCACGGGCGTGCGAGGACCCGGTAGCGTGAGCCGACGATTCCGCAATCAGTTATGGTCCCCCATCCGTAGTAGGAGTCCCGGTGACGCAGCAGAGCGGACAGAGCGGGCAGGACGAGAGTCCGCACCTTCCGCAGGCCCGGCAGGCGCGCGAAGGTGTCGTGCTGCCTGCCGACGGCGGTGAGCCCCTGTTGCCGGGCACGTTCGGCGACCAGAGCGTGCCGGCGGGCCCCGCCGGCGCCGGCCCCTGGGGGCAGCCGTGGGGCCCGGAGTCCCAGCAGGCGCAGGCCGCCCAGCCGATGCCGACCTACGAATGGGGGCAGCCCGCCGCGCAGCAGCCGCTCCCGCCCCCGCAGCAGGCGCAGGCGCTGCCGCAGCAGTACCCGCCGGCCGGGCCGATGCCGCCCGCCACGCCGCAGGGCGGGTACGACAGCGACGCGACGCAGTACATACCCCCGCAGGCCGCGTCCCCGCTGCCGCCGGAGACCCCGGCCGAGTCCACGCAGTTCCTCGGCCGCGCCGTGCAGCACCCGATGCAGCAGCCCGTGCGGCACCCGATGCCAGGCGCCATGCCCGGCGCGGACGCCGACGCGACCCAGTACATCCCGCCGGTGCCCGGACCGCCGCAGGCCGCGGCCTACGGCGTCCGCCCCGGCGCCCCGGGCGACCGGCAGCCGCCCGCCGAGTTCGACGCGCTGTTCCGCACGGAGCCCGAGAGCGCGGCGGGCTCCACCCAGCAGATGCCGCGGTTCGACCCGCACGCCCGGCAGGCGCCGCCCGCCACCCACGTACCGAAGGTGGAGCCGCAGGGGTACGCGCCCCCGCCCGCCTCCCGCGGCAAGTCCCGCACCGGCTCGAAGGTCCCGCTGATCGCCGCGATCGGGGTCGGCATCCTGGTCCTCGGCATCGGCGCGGGCGCCCTGCTCAGCGGCGGTGGCGACGATGACAAGAAGGCGGACAGCACCGCCACCGTCTCCGACTCCTCGTCCGCGCCCGCCGAGTCCGCGGCGCCCGCCGCCGACCCGGTCAAGGAACAGGCCGTCGCCCTCGACAAGCTGCTGGCCGAGTCCAACAACAGCCGGTCCGCCGTCGTCCGCTCCGTCGGCAACATCGGCGCCTGCCGCGAGCTGCCGGCCGCCGCGAAGGACCTGCGGGCCGCCGCGCAGCAGCGCAGCGACCTGGTGACCAAGCTCGGCGCCCTGTCCGTGGACAAGCTGCCGAACCACGCGCAGCTCACCGGCGCGCTGACCAACGCCTGGAAGGCGTCCGCGTCGGCGGACAGCCACTACGCGGCGTGGGCCGACCAGGTCGCGGGCAACGGCAAGCTCTGCCACAAGGGCCACGCGAAGCCGACCCCGCAGCGCCGGGCCGGGGACGCCGCCAGCGGCACCGCCTCCACGCAGAAGGCAGCGGCGGCCAAGCTGTGGAACGGGATCGCGTCCAAGTACGGGCTGACCCAGCGGTCGGCCGTCCAGCTGTGACGCCGGAAGGGGCGCGGGGCCACCGGCCCCGCGCCCCTTCCGGTCGCCGCCGCGCCGTGGCTCAGGGCGCGGCCGCCAGCGTCTTCATCACGTCCACCGGCGCGGTCCCCGTCGCCACCAGCCGGCCGGCGCGCACCTGCTGGAACGTGACCCGCGCGTTGACCAGCCGGGGGTACCCGGCGACCGCCGACATGTGGTCGTAGTCCCAGCGCAGCGGCGGCGTGAGGCCGCCCGTGGTGACCTTCAAACCCTTGTCGAGGGTCCGGCGCACGCTGTCCGAGGTCACCTCGCCGTCGCCGATCGCCGCGACGACCTGCCGCAGCACGGTGTACGCGATCCAGGTGGTCTGCACCCCGGCGTCCGCCGGGTCGATCCGGTTGTCGCCGAAGGCCCGCTCCCTGACCGCCTTCTTCATCTCGCCCCAGCGCGGGTCGTTCGCCGCCGGGTACCAGCCCGTCACGTACGCCCCCTCGTAGACGCTCCGCGCACCGCCGGAGCGGTCGACGACGGACTGGTCGACGCTGCCGAGCACGCTGGCCGTGCGCACCGTCGGATAGGCGTCGCGCAGCCGCCGGAACGAGTCGAAGAACGTGTTGGTCCGCTCGCCGAGCGCGCCCACCACGCAGCCCTCGCCGTCCGGCGCGGCGCTCGCCGTGCTCAGCGCCCGGCCCGCCTGCTCGCCGTAGTCGGTGGCGTCCTCCGCGGCCCGCAGGTCGATGGCGGCGGGGCGGTGCCGCAGGGCGAGGCCGGTGTTCATCAGGAAGACCAGCTCGTCGCCCGCGACGGTGTCGGGGCGCACGAGCACGGTGCGGGCGCACTCCCCGGCGAGCTGCTGCCCGTTCCCGGCGAGCAGGGCGGCCTGGCCGCCGTTGACCGGATAGGAGAGCGGACTGGTGAACTCCGATTCGGAGACCCCGTAGCCGCCTATGTAGGGGATGCCCGCCGACTCCAGGGACGACATGAACGAGCGCCCGTACTGGCTGTAGGAGCCGACGACGGCGACCGCGTGCTGGTCGACGGCCGCGCGGGCGCACTTCGCGGCGCCCACGCTGTCGTTGTGGTCGTTGCAGGTCAGCACCTTCAGCGGGTGGCCGTCGAGCCCGCCGTGGGAGTTCACCCAGCGCGCGTACGCCTGCGCCATGGCCGGCATGCCCGGCCGGTTCGTCGCGCCGGTCCGCTCCGGGGCCCACGTCATCACGGTGACCGGCCGGTCACCGGCGTCCTCCGTGACTCCGGGGAGCAGCCCGCAGCCGGCGACCAGGGTCGTTCCCGCGACGAGGGTGGTGGCCTTCCGGAACACGGCGAAGGCGCGCTTGACGGTGGTGGGGAGAGGGCGCCCTGCGCCCGAGCCGGTCATGGGCCTGCACGATTCCCGCGCCGCCCCAACCGGGCGGTGACCGGCGGTCGACGGGTGGTGACGCGCGGGTGAATTACGGGGGCCGGTCGGCGTGCCCGGGTGCGGCACGTACGATCGATGACCGTGCAAAGCTCGGAGAAGTCTTCCCGCCGCGGCCGTCGCTCCACGAGGATGGACGGCATGCCACTCAACGACATGCCGTGGTGGCGCTGGCGCAGCAATGTGCGCTCCGCGCTGCACATGCTCTCCGACCCCTCGTTCCAGCGGGACGTCTGGCTGGTCGGTGTGGACGGCTACGGGGACGTGACCGACGCCGTGTACCGCCTCGTCGAGGACACCTGGCTGGACAACTGGTCGGCCGAGAAGTACGTGGGGACGATCTTCCGGGACGCGCAGGAGGCGGCGCTCGTCGACTCCGCCGTGCTCAAGGTGCTGCGCATCATGCACCAGGTCGGACCCGACGCCCCCGTCTCCGTCTACCTCCAGCACGAGGGCTGGCCGGACGCGGTGCGCGCGGCCCGCGAGGCGCACGTCCTGCTCGCCGCGGGCGACGGCGAGGAGCCGGACACGGCGCCGCGCACGCTGGAAGTGCTGCGCATCATGACGCGGGTCGCCTAGGGCCTGTCCGGCGGGGCCTGTCCGCCGGGGCCTGTCCGCGCAGCGGGACGGGCGGTCGCCGAGGGGCGCGGTGTGCGAACCTTGCCCCTATGAACGCGCAGTCCGCAGCCGACGCCGGCCCCGATCAGTACGTCCTCACCCTGTCCTGCCCCGACAAGCAGGGCATCGTGCACGCCGTGTCGAGCTATCTCTTCATGACCGGCTGCAACATCGAGGACAGCCAGCAGTTCGGCGATCACGACACCGGGCTGTTCTTCATGCGGGTCCACTTCAGCGCGGACGTGCCGGTGACGGTGGAGAAGCTGCGGGCCAGCTTCGCCGCGATCGGTGACTCCTTCCGCATGGACTGGCAGATCCACCGGGCCTCGGACCGGATGAAGGTCGTCCTGATGGTCAGCAGGTTCGGGCACTGCCTGAACGACCTGCTGTTCCGGGCCCGGATCGGCGCGCTGCCCGTCGACATCGCCGCCGTCGTCTCCAACCACACCGACTTCGCCGAGCTGGTCGCCTCGTACGACATCCCCTTCCACCACATCCCCGTGACGAAGGACACCAAGGCCGCCGCCGAGGCGCAGGTCCTCGAACTGGTCCGTGCCGAGGACGTCGAGCTGGTCGTGCTCGCCCGGTACATGCAGGTCCTCTCCGACGACCTGTGCAAGCAGCTCAGCGGGCGCATCATCAACATCCACCACTCGTTCCTGCCGAGCTTCAAGGGCGCCAAGCCGTACCACCAGGCGCACGCCCGGGGTGTGAAGCTGATCGGGGCGACGGCGCACTACGTCACCGCCGATCTCGACGAGGGGCCGATCATCGAGCAGGAGGTCGAGCGGGTCGGGCACGACGTCACGCCGGACCAGCTGGTCGCGATCGGCCGGGACGTGGAGTGCCAGGCGCTGGCGCGGGCCGTCAAGTGGCACGCCGAGCGACGCATCCTCCTGAACGGCCGCCGCACCGTGGTCTTCGCCTGACCCCACCCGCCGCGCGATCTCGGCAGGCACGGCACATGCAGCGCGCCCCCAGGGGCGCGGGGAACTGCGCGAGAAGCGGCCACCGGCCCGCAGGCGAAGAACCCCCTGGGGGCGCGGGGAACTGCGCGAGAAGCGGCCACCGACCCGCGGACAAAGAACCCCCCAGGGGCGCGAGGAACTGCGCGACCAGCCCCCACCGGCCCGCGGACAAAGAACCCCCCAGGGGCGCGAGGAACTGCGCGACCAGCCCCCACCGGCCCGCAGGCGAAGAACCCCCTGGGGGCGCGGGGAACTGCGCGAGAAGCGGCCACCGGCCCACGGACGAAGAACTCCCCAGGGGCGCGGGGAACTGCGCGGCCAGCCCCCACCGGCCCGCAGGCGAAGAACCCCCAGCGGCGCCGGAGGCTACATGCGGCTCAAGGAAGCGGTGGCGCGCAGAACGTCACGGATCGCCGCCCGATCGCCCAACTGCCCCGCGGCAGCCTCCTCCGGAGAGACATGCCCGGCGGCCAGCCGGCAGAACTCCACCCCGTCCAGCGCGACATGAGCCACTTCCCGCTCGGCCGACCCCACCCCGCCGGCCGAGTCGAGAGCGATCAGCCACTCACCGCCCCCGGCCCCCTCGACCTCCAGCCGTAGACTGCGCCCGGGCACCTCGTCGACGACCGGCGCCGCGAGCCCGGCCTCCCGCCGCACGGCCAGCGACCCGGGCAGCATGCGCGCCGCCAGATCGATCATCCGGTTCAGATGGCGGGGCGACGGCGCCGCGTACGGATAGTCGACGGCCTCCGCGATGTCCCCGGCATGCACCCAGCACTCGAAGGCCCGGTCGATCATGGCGTCGCGCAGCGGAAGCGTGAAGTCCCCGTACGAGATCGGGAGCCCGCCGGTGCCCCCGGCGCCGGCGGAGTCCTCCCCGGCGAACGACACGGTACGGATCACGGCGTGCGTCTGGTCCCGCCACGGCGCCCGCGCGGCCCGCGTCGGCGGGACGTGCGCGGCCTTCCAGTACGCCTCGGTGCGCTCCAGCGGCCCGAGCCCGCCCCGGGCGACGGGCCCGGCCGGGTCGTCGAGCCCGAGCGCCCGGGCGACGAGGCCGTCGACGCTGGTGAGATGGGCGATGACCCCGGCGACGGTGGTCTTGCGGCTGACCTGCTCGTCGCCCTCGTACCAGCGCAGCCGGACCGGCGCGTGCCACTCCGGGTCGCCGAAGTCCTGGAGCAGCGCGTCGAGCCGGGCGGTCTCGGCGTCGTACGGCGCCGTCCACGCGGGCACCGGCACGCGCGCGGGACGCCGGGCGAGGCAGCCCTCCAGGACCCGGGCGCGGAGCATCGGGTCGAGGTCGAGGGGATCCTCGGCGTGCAGCAGCCCGACGGCGTCCCGCAGGCGCAGGGCTTCTTCGGCGCAGGTGCCGCACGTGCCGAGATGATCCTCGACGGCGACGGCCTCCTCCGGTGAGCAGGCGGCCAGCGCCCAGGCGCCGAGCAGTGACTTGAGCACGCGGTGCTCCAGAACCAGCGGTACGGGTGCGGGAACGTCGGGCAGCGGGCCCCCGGTGTCCTCGACGGAGTGCCGCGGCGCCGGTATCCGGGCCGCCGCCTCCGCCGCGCCACCGGAACCGGACTCGCCCGGCCGGCCGGGCTCGTCGCCGAACGGGTCGTGGGGGCCGGGGCGGTCCGGGCCGCCCGCCCCGCTCACGTCTGCCGCCCGTAGCCGTCGCGGGGCGGGGCGCCGCTGTCGTGGGCCGTGGACAGCAGTTGCAGCCCCAGGCGGAGCCGGCGGCGCGCCTCGTCCTCGGTGACGCCGAGGTCGGCGGCGGTCTGGCGGTAGTCGCGGCGCTGGAAATAGGCGAGTTCGAGCGCGGCCCGCAGCGGGGCGGGCATGGACGTCACGATGTAGTCGGCGCGGGCCGCGGCGGAGGCGCGGCGCACCTTGCGCTCCAGGTCCTCGGTGGTGCCCCGGCCGCTGCGCACCAGCGCCGCGGACTCGGTCTGCCGCAGCCGCTGCACGGCCTGCCGGTGGACGAGCGTGGCGATGAAGGAGCGCAGCGGGCCCGACTTGGGGTCGTACGCCTCCGGGTTCTCCCAGATCTGGGTGAACACCTCGCGGGTGATCTGGTCCGCGGCGTCCTCGTCGTCCAGGACGCGGTGGGCCAGGCCGTGCACCAGGGAGGCGAAGCGGTCGTACAGCTCTCCGAGCGCCGCGGCCTCCCCGTGCGCCAGGCGCTGCTGCATCCTCCGGTCCCAGCGGGACGGCGTGTCCTTGGGCATGGAGCCCCCTCACCGGCTGCCCGTCACGTAGTGCTGCTCTGCTTGCGAACTGCGTGCCTCCTACCCGAATGTAGTCCGCGTCACCGGTGACGCACGCCCCTTTGTGGCATTGAGCGCCCCCGACGGCTCCAGGTGATAAAGGGCCGGATCCCAGGTGAGGTGCGCGAGCGGCCCTCTGACCGGTTTGGCGGAGAAACGCCCGGCTCGGTCTTAACAGAGTCATATGTGATAGGTGTGCGGGGGTGTTTCATCCCAGGGCGGTCGGGCAGCCGCGCAGGAGAAACGTAGGCGAAGATTCCGGATGCGTGCAGAAGTGAAGTGACGTCGAGCGAGAGGCGATGCGCGTGGCGCTCAAGGTGAATGAGTCGGCGCAGGGCGACTGGGCCGTCGTGCGGGTCTCGGGCGAGATGGACCTGGTGACGTCCCCGGCACTGCGCCAGCAGGTGCACGACGCCGTCGCCGACGGCCGGCACAGCGTGGTGCTCGACCTCTCCGACGTGTTCTTCTGCGACTCCAGCGGGGTCGGCGTGCTGATCGCGGCCCGCCGCCTGATGCGCTCGTGCCAGGGCCGGCTGCGGCTGATCCTGCCCGCGCGCGGGACCGAGGACGGGTCGCACGTGAACCGGGTGCTCGCGGCGCTCGGCGTGCGGCGGCTGTTCGAGGTGTACCCGGACGTGACGGCGGCGGTCGACGACGACGCGGAGCCGCTGTCCGCATAGCCCCCGCCGGTGGGCGATGGGCCGCGGAATGTCTCCGGTCCTGTCGCAACCGCGCACTTCCGGCCCCCTTCTTCGCTGTTCGACGTACGCTCGCAGGCGTAGGACCCACCGACGTGAGAGGCGGCTCATCAGCATGGACGAGCGGAGGATCGCGGCCCGGTTCGCCGGCTTCGACCAGGACGGCAACGGATACATCGACCGCGGCGACTTCTACGCCGCCGCGAAGGCGCTGCTCGCCGAGTTCGAGGTGACGGCGCGCTGCGACAAGGGGCAGGAACTGTTCGCCGGGGCCGAGGCGTTCTGGCAGGGCATGGCCGGGATCGCCGATGTGGACGGTGACCAGCGGGTGACCCGGGGCGAGTTCGTGACCGGGGCCGTGAAGCGGCTGCGGGACAGCCCGGAGCGGTTCGCCGAGATCGCGCGGCCGTTCCTGCGCGCGGCGATCGCTCTGGCCGAGCCGGAGCAGGGGGACGGCGGGGTCGCGGTGGCCGGGGCCGAGCGGGTGTTGCGGGCGTGGGGGGTCGAGAGCGGGGTTGCCGCCGAGGCCGTTCGGACGCTGGACGGGGACGGGGACGGGCGGGTTTCCGAGGACGAGGTCGTGCGCGGGTTCGCGCTGTACTTCACGGTGCCGGAGTGAGTGTTCGGCGGTGACGTGGGGTGCGGGGGGTGTGCGTGACGGTGGTGGTCCGGTGCGGGCCGGTCGCGCAGTTCCCCGCGCCCCTGGGTGGTCGGTCGGCTGACGGCCGGTGGCCGCTTCTCGCGCCGTTCCCCGCGCCCCAGTTGCGAGCTGCGCTCGCTCAGGGTGTCGTTGTCGGCTGACGGCCGGTGGCCGCTTCTCGCGCCGTTCCCCGCGCCCCTGGCGGGGACGGGTTCAGGATGGGCCGAAGTGGGATCTCAGTTTGTATTTGAGGACCTTGCGCAGGGTCTCGTTGCGGGGGAGGGCGTCGACGATCTCCAGTTGTTCGGGGAGCTTGAAGGTCGACAGGCCCGCCTCGCGGAGGTAGGCCGTCGTCTCGGGGAGGGTCAACCGCGGGGCGCCGGGGCGCAGTTCCAGGACCGCGCAGACGCGCTCGCCCCGCTCGGCGTCGGGCAGGCCGATCACGGCGGCGTCCTGCACCGAGGGGTGGGCGTGCAGCAGGTCCTCGATCTCCTTCGCCGAGATGTTCTCGCCCTTGCGGATGATGATGTCCTTCGCGCGGCCGGTGAGCACGAGATGGCCGGTGGGCCGCAGGTGGCCCAGGTCGCCGGTGACGAGGAACCCGTCCGCGTCGAAGGCGTCCGCCGACTGGCGCGGGTCCAGATAGCCCCGGCAGACGGCCTCCCCGCGCAGCCGCACCTCGCCGTCGACGCCGGCCGGCACCGGGTGGCCGTCGGCGTCGACGATCCTGATCTCCATGCCCCGCGGCGGACGCCCCTCCGTCGTCGCGAGGTTCTCGGCGGTGTCGTCCGGGGCGCCCATCGTGATCATCGGGACCTCGGTCATGCCGTAGCCGTGCGTGAGCTGGACGCCCATCTCGCGGACCACGCTGTGGTAGACCTCCGGCGGCTTCGGGGCGCCGCCGCCCGCGAGGAGCCGCAGCGTCGGGATCACCCTGCGCTCCGGCGCCTTGCGCTGCTCGGCGAGGAACATGGAGTAGAACGCCGTCGATCCGCCCGCCACCGTCACCCCGTGCCTGCGGTACTCGGCCAGCGCGTCCGGCAGCGCGAACTGCTCGAACAGGACGGCGGGGAAGCCGTAGAGCAGCAGCATCACCGTGTAGTCGGGGCCCGCTATGTGCGCGTAGGGGAAGGCCATCGAGCCGACGTCCGACTCCGACAGGCGCAGCGCGTGGGCGAGGCACGAGCCGCCCGCGATCAGTGAACGGTCCGTGTGCAGCACGCCCTTGGGGTCGGAGGTCGTGCCCGAGGTCCAGTAGATCCAGCGGACGTTCGTGCCCGAGTCCGGCGGCGGGGGCAGCACGGAGGGGTCGGCCTCCGGCAGGTCCTCGTACGCCTCGAAGACGCCCTTCGCGCCGAGCCGGTGCGCCATCTCGGTGTGGTCGAAGCCCCGCCACACACCGGGGGTCGCGAAGAACTCCGCCTTCGACTCGCGCAGCGCGAAACCGACCTCGCGCTCCCGGTAGAAGGGGATGACCGGGGTCTGCGTCGCCCCGATGCGGGCCAGCGCGAAGGTGAGCAGGGCCGTCTCGATCCGGGTCGGCAGCTGCCACGCCACGACGGTGCCGGGGCGCACCCCGCGCCCGTGCAGCGCGGCGGCGACCCGCTCGGCCCGCGCGCGCAGCTCCCCGAAGGTCAGGGTGCGCTCGCCCTGGAGGAACACCGGGCGGTCGGGGGTCAGGGCGGCGCGGCGTTCGACCAGTTCCCAGAGCGTGCGGGACGCGCCCAGGGCGTGTGCGGTGTCCGTCATCTGCGTACCCCTCCGGAGCCTGCACCGTAACTGACGGTCTGTCAGATGTGAGGGAGAGCGTAAGTCCGGGCTCCTTGTCGGTCCAGGGGTGCGGGGCTAGCCTGATATCTGACGGGTCATCAGAAACGTTCTGCACGTCCGGTGGAGGGGCTCAGCACTCATGACGGAACTGCCGCGCATCGTCAGCGTCGACGACCATGTGATCGAACCGGCCCACCTCTTCGAGACCTGGCTGCCGGCCAAGTACCGCGACCGGGGCCCCAGGCCGCTCACCGCCGGGATCGGCGAACTCGCGTACGTCGCGGGCAAGTACCAGATCACGATGGACCCCGAGGGCCCGCCCGCCGACTGGTGGATCTACGAGGACCTGAAGTTCCCGTACAAGCGCAACATCGCGGCCGTCGGCTTCGACCGGGACGACATGACGCTGGAGGGGATCACCCGCGAGGAGATGCGGCGCGGCTGCTGGGACCCCAGGGCGCGCCTCGACGACATGGACCTCAACCACGTCGAGGCGTCGCTGTGCTTCCCGACCTTCCCGCGCTTCTGCGGCCAGACCTTCGCCGAGGCGCACGACAAGGAGGTGGCCCTGGCCTGCGTGCGCGCCTACAACGACTGGATGGTCGACGAGTGGTGCGGGGACAGCGGCGGGCGGCTCATCCCGCTGTGCATCATCCCGCTGTGGGACGTGGACCTCGCCGTCGCCGAGATCCGCCGCAACGCCGCGCGCGGGGTGCGGGCCGTGACGTTCTCCGAGATCCCCACCCACCTCGGGCTGCCCTCGATCCACTCCGGGTACTGGGACCCCTTCTTCGCCGTGTGCCAGGAGACCGGCACGGTCGTCAACATGCACATCGGGTCCTCCTCCCAGATGCCCGCCGCGTCCCCCGACGCCCCGCCCGCCGTGCAGGCCGCGCTCAGCTTCAACAACGCCATGGCCTCGATGATGGACTTCCTCTTCAGCGGCGTCCTCGTGAAGTTCCCGACGCTCAGACTCGCCTACAGCGAGGGCCAGATGGGCTGGATCCCGTACGCCCTCGAACGCGCCGACGACGTCTGGGAGGAGCACCGCGCCTGGGGCGGGGTGCGCGACCTGATCCCCGAGCCGCCGTCCACGTACTACTACCGGCAGATGTTCTGCTGCTTCTTCCGCGACAAGCACGGCGTCGCCTCGCTCGACGTCGTCGGCCGCGACAACGCCACCTTCGAGACCGACTACCCGCACGTCGACTCGACCTTCCCGCACACCAAGGAGGTCGCCCTCGACCACGTCAAGGGCCTCGACGAGGAGACGGTCTACAAGCTGATGCGCGGCAACGCCATCCGCATGCTCGGCCTCGACCTCGACCGGCACCGCCGGTAGGCGCCCGCCGATGGACCTCACCTGCACCGCCGAGGAGGAGGAGTACCGGGCGCGGCTGCGCGCGTGGCTCGCCACCGCACTGCCCGCGCTGCCGCCCAGGCCGGCCCCCGGCGACTGGCCCGGCCGGCGCGCCTACGACACCGGCTGGCAGCGCCGCCTGTACGACGCCGGGTACGGGGACGTGCACTGGGACGCCCCGCCGACCACCCGGCTGATCTTCCTGGAGGAGACCGAGCGGGCGGGCGCCCCCTACGTCGGCGCGAACTTCGTCGGACTGCTGCACGCCGGACCCACCATCGCCGCCGAGGGCACGCCCGCCCAGCGGGAGCGCTGGCTGCCCCCCGTGCTGCGCGGGGACGAGGTGTGGTGCCAGGGCTTCAGCGAGCCCGGCGCCGGATCCGACCTGGCGGCGCTGCGCACGAGGGCGGTGCGCGACGGCGACTTCTACGTCGTCAGCGGCTCCAAGATCTGGACCTCGCACGCCGAGGTCGCCGACTGGTGCGAGCTGCTGGTGCGCACCGACCCGGACGCCGCGAAGCACCGGGGGATCAGCTGGCTGGCGATGCCGATGGACGCGCCCGGCATCACGGTGCGCCCGCTGCGCACGCTCGCCGGGTCCACCGAGTTCGCCGAGATGTTCCTCGACGAGGTGCGGGTGCCCGTCACCCACCGCGTCGGGCGGGAGGACGACGGCTGGCGCGTGACCATGGTGACCCTCTCCTTCGAACGCGGCACCGCCTTCGTCGGGGAGGTCGTCGCCTGCCGCCGGGTGCTGGGCGAACTGGCCGCGCACGCCCGCGCCACCGGCCGCTGGGACGACGCCGTGCTGCGCCGGGAACTGGCCCTGCTGGCCGCCGAGTTCGGCGCGCTGTGGCGGCTCACCCAGTGGAACGTCAGCGAGGCGCAGGCGAGCGGGGGCGTGCCGGGGACCGGCGGGTCCGTCTTCAAGCTGCGCTACTCGCACGCCCGCCAGCGGCTCTACGACGTCGCCGCCGGGGTGCTGGGCGGCGCGGACGCGCTGGACGCCGGGCAGGAGTGGACCCTGGACCGGCTGTCGTCGCTGTCGTACACGATCGCCGCCGGCACCTCGCAGATCCAGCGCAACATCGTCGCCGAGCGCATCCTCGGCCTTCCCAGGGGCGGACGGTGAGCGGGCCGTGCACTTCCAACTGAGCGAGGACCAGAGGGCCTTGCGGGACGGCACGCGCGCGCTGCTCGCCGGCCGGTTCGGGCGCGCGGCGCTGCGGGCCGCGGTCGACGCGCCGCGGCCCGCGCTCGACCGGGACCTGTGGCGCGAGCTGGGCGCGGCCGGGCTGTTCGCCCTGTGCCTGCCGGAGGCGGCGGGCGGCGTCGGGCTCGGCCTCGCCGAGGCGGTCCTGGTCTTCGAGGAGTGCGGGCGGGCCCTGCTGCCGGGCCCGCTGGTCGCCACCTTCCTCGCGGCGGGCGAGATCGACGGCGCCGCGACGGGCGCGACGGTCGTGACGGCGCCCTACAACGGGCTCGTGCCGTGGCTCGACGCGGCGGACGTGGTGCGCGGCGGCCCGGCCGGCGTCCTACCGCTGGCGTCCCCCGTCGACCCGCTCACCCCGCTGCACCGGGAGCCCGGCGCCGCACGGACCCGCCCACCGTGGCGGGCCACCCTGCTGTACGCGGCCGAACAGCTCGGCTCGGCGGGCCGCACCCTGGAGATGGCCGTTCAACACGCCCGGGAACGGGAGCAGTTCGGACAGCCCGTGGGGGCCTTCCAGGCAGTGAAACATCTGTGCGCAGAGATGCTCGTACGGGTCGAGATCGCCCGTGCGGCGGTGTACGCGGCGGCCGTGACCGGTGACCCCGTGGAGGTCGCCGCGGCCCGGCTGCTCGCCGACGAGGCCGCAGTCCAGGGGGCCCGCGACTGTCTCCAGGTGCACGGCGGCATGGGCTTCACCTGGGAGGGGGACGTCCATCTGCACCTGAAGCGGGCCTGGACACGGGCCGAGTTGGGCGGCCGGGCGCGGGACGCGGAGGAGACGCTCGCGGCCTCGCTGTGACCCCGCCCGGGCACGCCCTGACGAAAGGTGTACGCACAGTGACGGTGCGTCGATATCGGGTTGTGTCCTTCGCGGGGCTCGTCACGCCGTGGAGTCGGCCGTCGGCTCCGGTACCTTGTGGCAGATGCGAGTGGTGCTGAACCCGAGCGACCGTGCCGGTGTTGCCTCCGAGGCGGCGCCCGGGCAGTGGATGAGCGCCGCTCACAGCCCAGGGCGGTGCATCACGCCCGCCTGTTCGACCCCCCGCCGGGTGCGTCGCACAGTATGCCGTACGGGTACTCCTTCGCGCTGGAATATGCCCGAAGCGCTTGTTGGGGTGACTGTACGTCAACCATGCTGTGCGGCATGGGGGTCACGGTCCGTGATCTTCAGCAGTGGCCAGCAAACTCAGTGGCGCGAGGCGACGTGTCCGCCGGTTCGGATGGTGTGAGCGGTGCAGGTGCTTCAGGTTCAACTGGAGGTCGGGGCCGATCCCGCGGAGGTGGGGCGGGCCCGCAGATGGGCGCGGCAGCGGCTCGCCGGCTCGGGCGTGGATCCCGACGAGCCGGCCGCCGAGACGATGATCCTGCTCGTCTCCGAGCTGGTGACCAATGCCGTGGTGCACACCGGCCGTCCGGCCGTGCTCCGGATGGTGCTGCCCTGTGCCGGGGGAGCGTGTCCGGGCACCGTGCGGGTGGAAGTCGCCGACTCCAGCACCCGGCCGCCCGCGCCCCGGCACGCCCGGGGCGAGGAGACGGGCGGCCGCGGGCTCGAACTCGTCGACGGCCTCGCCGACCGCTGGGGCTGGCGGCCCGAGGGCGCGGGCAAGGCCATCTGGTGCGAGATCGACCGATGTCCCTCCGGCGCGGGGGCCGGCTGGTCGGCCGGGGCCTCCGGGCCGGGTGCGCTCCGGCCGAGTGCTTCCGTGAGCGCCTGAAGATTGTGCGCATAAACCGTAAATACCCGTACGGCTGTTGACGTGTTGTGTCCGTTTGGTCACGCTTGTGGATGGCGCATCGCCGCGAGGGGACGTCGAGGGCCCTTGTGACGGGGGCCCTCGGCGGATCCGCCTGCGGCCCGGGGTCAGAGGACCGCCACCGGGGCCACCGGGGTGCCCGTCGCGCCCGCGAAGGGCTCCGGCATCGCCGAGAGCAGGAAGCTGTGGCGGCCCAGCTCTCCACAGGCTGTGGACAGAGCTTCCAGATTCCAGTTCTGGCCCTGGAGCATGCCCATCTCGACCAGGTCGAGCGCGTGCACCGGCAGCCACAGGTCCTCGATCTCCGGCGGGAAGATCTCGAAGGTCAGGGTGTCGTTGGCGACCGCCGCCACGTCGTGCGCGTGGAACCACTCGGGGGTGCGCACCGACAGGCCGGGTGAGGGGTAGCCGTACCCGTGCCTGTCGCCCGCCAGATACACCTGGAGCTGGCCCGTGCGGACCAGCACGATGTCGCCCGCGCGCACCTCCACCCGGCCGAACTCGGCGGCCTCGTCCAGGTCCTGGGGGGTGACCGCGTGGTCGCCGGGGAGCCGGTCCACCCCCTTGGCGGCCGCCACGTCGAGCAGCACGCCGCGCGAGACGAGGTACGGGATCTTGTCGATCCCGGCGAACGCGGCGCCGCCGTGCGCGGTGACGGTCCCCGCCGGGCGGCCGTTGTAGAGGCGGCCCGAGTGCGAGACGTGGGTGAGGGCGTCCCAGTGCGTGGCCGCCTGGAGCCCCATGGTCACCGCGTCGTCGCTGCACGCCACCGTGCCGGGGCCGAAGATCTCCTGGTTGATCTGCACCATCGCGTGCAGCGGATTGATCCGGCCGGGGATCAGCCCCGTCTGGACCCCGTCCTCCTTCAGCGGCAGCGCCAGCGGCACCCGGCGGCCCGTGCGGACCTCGGCGGCGGCCGCGCGGACCACCTCGTCGGTGACGAGGTTGAGGGTGCCGATCTCGTCGGCCTCTCCCCAACGCCCCCAGTTGTTCACGCGTTTGGCGATGTCGTGGAACTCGGCGGGCAGGGGCATCGGGTCCTCCCGAGTGTTGTGTTCCAGGTCTTGTGCCGGCCTGTCCGACCGGTCGTAGAATCCGAGCGCAAGCAAAATCTAACGGGTCGTCAGAAACCGCGGGAAGGGGCCGGCATGGGGAACTTCTTGGCAGGCAAGGTCGTCGCCGTGACGGGGGCGGGGCGCGGCATCGGACGCGCCGTGGCCCTCGCGTGCGCCGCCGAGGGCGCCCGGGTCGTCGTGAACGACTACGGGGTCTCGGTCGAGGGCGGCGAACCCACCTCCGAGGTGGCGCTCGGCGTGGTCAAGGAGATCGAGGCGGCCGGCGGGGAGGCCGTCGCCGTCGCCGACGACGTGTCGACCATGGCCGGCGGGCAGCGCGTCGTGGACGCCGCCGTCGAGACGTTCGGGCGGCTCGACGGGGTGGTGTGCGTCGCCGGGATCCTGCGCGAGCGGATGCTGTTCAACATGTCCGAGGAGGAGTGGGACCCCGTCGTCGCCACCCACCTGAAGGGCACCTTCACCGTGTTCCGGGCCGCCTCCGCCGTCATGCGCGCGCAGGGCACGGGCACCCTCGTCGGCTTCACCAGCGGCAACCACCAGGGGTCCGTCGCCCAGGCCAACTACAGCTCCGCCAAGGGCGGCATCATCTCGCTGGTGCGCAGCGCCGCGCTCGGCCTGCACAAGTACGGGGTGACCGCCAACGCGGTGGCGCCCGTCGCCCGGACCCGCATGTCGGCCAACGTGCCCATGACGCTGAAGGAGATCGGGGAGCCCGAGGACGTCGCCGCGTTCGTCGTCTACCTGCTCAGCGACCGGGCCCGCGAGGAGGGGATCACCGGCCAGGTGTACACCGTGGCCGGGCCGAAGATCGCCGTGTGGGCGCAGCCGCGCGAACTGCGCGCCGGATACGCCGAGGGCGGCTCCTGGACGCCGGAGCGGATCGCCGACTTCCTGCCGGGCGCCGTCGGCACCGACCCGATGCCGCTGCTCGCCCAGCTCCAGGAGATGGCACGGGCGGCCGCCGCCAAGGAACGGCCCAACCAGTAGCGGACGGGGGTGACGGGGCGTGGAGTTCGGGTTCGGGCACGAGGACGAGACCTTCCGGGGCGAGGCGCGGGCCTGGCTGGGCGAGCACATCCGGGCCCGTCCCGGGCTCGCCGGGCGCGGCGGCCCCGGCAGCGAGCACGAGGCGGCCGCCGAACGGCGCGCCTGGGAGCGGGAACTGGGCGCCGCGGGCTGGATCGGGCTCGGCTGGCGGCGGGGCGGCTACGGCAACCGGGTCGCGACCCTCACCCAGCAGGTGGTGTGGGCCGAGGAGTACGCCCGGGTGCGGGCCCCGGGCCGCTACGGGCACATCGGCGAGAACCTGCTCGCCCCCACCCTGCTCGCGCACGGCACCGAGGAGCAGCGCCGCCGCTTCCTGCCGCCCGTCGCGCGCGGCGAGGAGCTGTGGTGCCAGGGGTACAGCGAACCCGGCGCGGGCTCCGACCTGGCCTCGCTGCGCACCCGCGCCGCGCGGGACGGCGACGGACGGTGGCGGGTGAGCGGGCAGAAGGTGTGGACGTCCCTCGCCCACCAGGCCGACTGGTGCTTCGTCCTCGCCAGGACCCGGCCGGACTCGCGCCGCCACCACGGCCTGTCCTTCCTGCTGGTCCCGATGGACCAGCCGGGCCGCGTCGACGTACGGCCCATCCAGCAGCTCACCGGCACCAGCGAGTTCAACGAGGTCTTCTTCGACGGGGCCGTCGCCGCCGACCTGGTGGGCGGCGAGGGCGACGGCTGGCGGGTCGCCATGGGGCTGCTCGGCTTCGAACGCGGCGTGTCCACCCTGGCCCAGCAGATCGGATTCCAGGAGGAGCTGGCCGCCGTCGTACGCGACGCGGTCGCCTCCGGCGCGGTGCGGGACCCGGTGCTCGCGGACCGGATCGTGCGGCTCTGGGCCGAGCTGCGCACCATGCGGTGGAACGCGCTGCGCACCCTCGGCGGCGCCGAGGACGCGGGCGCCCCCAGCGTCGCCAAGCTGCTGTGGGGCGGCTGGCACCAGCGGCTCGGCGAGCTGGCCCTGCGGGTGCGGGGGGCCGCCGCGACCGCCGGGCCGCGCGACTGGACGCCCGGCGCGCCGTACGCACTCGACGAACAGCAGCGGCTGTTCCTGTTCAGCCGGGCCGACACCGTCTACGGCGGCTCGGACGAGATCCAGCGCACGATCATCGCCGAGCGCGTGCTCGGCCTGCCCAGGGAGGCGTTGTGAGGGGTGTGGTGTTCGACGGCCGGGAGACCGTCGTGGTCGACGACCTGGAGGTACGGGACCCGGGGCCCGGCGAGGTGCTGGTGGCCGTCGCCGCGGCCGGGCTGTGCCACAGCGACCTGTCGGTGATCGACGGGACCATCCCGTTCCCGCGGCCGGTCGTGCTCGGGCACGAGGGCGCGGGCGTGGTGGAGGCGGTGGGGGCCGGGGTGACGCATGTGGCGCCGGGCGATCACGTCTCGCTGTCCACCCTCGCCAACTGCGGCACCTGCGCCGAGTGCGACCGGGGCCGGCCGACCATGTGCCGGCGGGCCATCGGCAGGCCGCAGCAGCCGTTCTCGCGGGGCGGCGAGCCGCTCTACCAGTTCGCGTCGAACTCGGCGTTCGCCGAACGGACCGTGGTCAAGGCCGTCCAGGCGGTCAAGATCCCGGCGGGGATCCCGCTGACGTCCGCCGCGCTGATCGGCTGCGGGGTGCTGACCGGGGTCGGCGCCGTCCTCAACCGGGCGCGGGTCGACCGCGGCGACTCCGTCGTCGTCATCGGCACCGGCGGGGTCGGGCTCAACGTCCTCCAGGGCGCCCGGATCGCGGGCGCGCTGCGGATCGTCGCCGTCGACTCCAACCCGGCGAAGGAGGAGGTGGCCCGGCGGTTCGGCGCCACCGACTTCCTGAGCGACGCGGCGGCGGTGCGCGCGGTGCTGCCCGACGGCGCCGACCACGTCTTCGAGTGCGTGGGGCGGGTGGAGCTGGTGCGCGCCGCCATCGACCTGCTCGACCGGCACGGGCAGGCCGTGCTGCTCGGGATGCCCGCCGCCGACGCCGAGGCGTCGTTCGTGCCGGCCGCGCTGTTCCTGGACAAGTCCGTCCTCGGCTGCCGGTACGGTTCGTCGCGGCCGCAGCGCGACATCCGCCTCTACGCCGATCTGTACGCCGAAGGCCGGCTGCTGCTCGACGAGTTGGTGACGCAGACCTACCCGGTGGAGGACTTCGGCAAGGCGGTCGCCGACGCCGAGGCGGGGCGGGTGGCCCGGGGGGTGCTGACGTTCTGACGGGGCGGCGCCGGGGTGCCGCACCGGGGTGCTGCCGCGGGTGGTGTTGGTGGGTGGTGCCGGTGGCGTGGCCCGGGTGCGTCACCGGGGCGGCGGGTGCGTGGCCGGGGTGGCGGGTGCGTGGCCGGGGTGGCGGCTGCGTCACCGGGGCGGCGGGTGCGTGGCCCAGGTGGTCGTGGGCGGAGCCGGTCGTCGCCGGGTCAGGCCGTCGCGCGGAAGGTGCGGCGGTAGGTGGTGGGGGTCACGCCCAGCGCCGACTGGAGGTGCTGGCGCATGGACTGGGCCGTGCCGAAGCCCGCCGCGGCGGCCACCTGGTCGATGGACAGCGACGAGGTCTCCAGCAGGTGGCGGGCCCGCTCCACGCGCTGCCGGGTGAGCCACTGGCCGGGGCTGACCCCGGCCTCCTCCCGGAAGCGCCGGGTGAAGGTGCGCACCGACATGGCCTCCTGCCCGGCCATGTCCCGCAGCTGGATCGGCTCGTGGAGATGGGCGAGCGCCCAGGCGCGGGCGGCCACGGTGGTCGCCGCGTGCGGCTCGGGCACCGGCCGTTCGATGTACTGGGCCTGCCCGCCGTCCCGGTGCGGAGGGACGACGGTGCGCCGGGCCACGTCGTTGGCGACGGCCGCGCCGTGGTCGCGGCGCACGATGTGCAGGCACAGGTCGATGCCGGCCGCGACGCCCGCCGAGGTGAGGACGTCGCCGTCGTCGATGAACAGCACCTCGGGATCGACCCGCACCGCGGGGAACATCCGCTGGAAGGCGTCGGCGTGCGCCCAGTGCGTGGTCGCGGGCCGCCCGTCGAGCAGCCCCGCGGCGGCCAGCACCCAGCTGCCGGTGCAGATGGACACCAGCCGGGTCCCGGGCCTGACGCGGGCCAGCGCGGCGGCCAGCTCGGGGGTCAGCCGTCCCTCCTCGTGCACCGGGCCCAGCGCGTGGGAGGCGGGGACCAGCACGGTGTCCGCCGTCGCCAGCGCCTCGGGTCCGTGCTCGACCAGGACGGAGAAGTCCGCGTCGGTCCTGACGGGCCCGGGCGCCCGGACGCCGCAGGTCAGCACCTCGTACAGCTCCTCGCCCGACGCGCCGCGCGCGCGGCCGAAGATCCGCTGCGGGATGCCGAGTTCGAAGGGGATCACCCCGTCGAGGGCGAGCACGACGACGCGGTGCCGGGGGGCGCTGGTGGGCGGCGGGACGGTCATGGCCCGATCCTAGCGAATGCTGTCGTCCGGGCCACTGGTCCGGCCGGAACCGGTGGCCGAGGCTGTTGGCCGTGACGACGACGCAGACCTCCGAACCCACCGGCGCCCCCCTCGGGGCCACCGCCGGACGGCCGGGGCCCCGCTGGGCCTGGGCCGCCGCCGCGGTCACCTTCGTGACGATCATCGGCGCCGCCGCCTTCGCCTCGCTGCCCGGCCTGCTCATCGAGCCGCTGCACGCCGGGTTCGACTGGTCGCGCGGCACGATCGGCTTCGCCGTGTCCGTGAACCTCGCGCTGTACGGGCTGACGGCGCCGTTCGCCGCCGCGCTCATGGACCGCTTCGGCATCCGCAAGGTCGTCGCCGTCGCGCTGAGCGTCATATCCCTGGGCTCGCTGCTGACCGTGTGGATGACGGCGGCCTGGCAACTGGTCCTGTTCTGGGGGGTGCTGGTGGGCCTGGGCAGCGGGTCGATGGCGCTCGCCTTCGCCGCCACCGTCACCAACCGGTGGTTCGTCGCCCGGCGCGGACTGGTCACCGGGATCCTCACCGCCGCCGGGGCCTCGGGCCAGCTGGTCTTCCTGCCGCTGCTGTCCTGGATCGTGGAGAAGCACGACTGGCGGCCCGCCGCCGTCACCGTCGCGCTCGCGGCGCTCGCCGTCGTGCCGTTCGTGTGGCTGCTGCTGCGCGACCACCCGGCCGACGTGGGGGTGATGCCGTACGGGTCCGAGGTGTTCGTGCCCAAGCCGGCGCCGGTGGCGGGGGCCGCCGGGCGGGCCGTCGGGGTGCTCCTCAAGGCGGTGCGGACCGGGCCGTTCTGGCTGCTCGCCGGGACCTTCGCGATCTGTGGGGCCTCCACGAACGGGCTGGTCAAGACGCACTTCGTGCCCGCCGCGCACGATCACGGGATGCCGGTGACCGCGGCCGCGTCGCTGCTCGCCGTGATCGGGGTGTTCGACGTCGTCGGCACGATCGCCTCCGGCTGGTTCACGGACCGGTTCGAGGCGCGGCGGCTGCTCGCCGTCTACTACGCCCTGCGCGGCGTCTCGCTCGTCTTCCTGCCGATGCTGCTCGCGCCGTCCGTCCATCCGCCGATGCTGTTCTTCATCGTCTTCTACGGGCTCGACTGGGTCGCCACGGTGCCGCCCACCATCGCGCTGTGCCGGGAGCACTACGGGGAGGACAGCGCGATCGTGTTCGGCTGGGTCCTCGCCTCGCACCAGGTGGGGGCGGCCGTGGTGGCGTTCCTGGGCGGGGTGGCGCGGGATGTCTTCGGGGCGTACGACGTGGTCTGGTACGCGTCCGGGGCGTTGTGCGCTGCCGCTGCTCTGATGTCTCTGGTGATCCGGCGAAAGGGCCTGCGGCCGGGTCGGGCTGCTGCGGTGTGAGGGGGCGCGAACGCGTGCGGGCCTCCCGCCCCGGCGGACCTGTCATGGGTTCATGGCCCGCCGGGTGGCTGCCGGCGTCATCGGGCGGATCCGTGACCAGCGGTCGGCAAGAACTTCCGCGGCCACGACACCGGCAGGAAGATCAACGGCCGCGAGCGGCAGCCAAGCAAGCGCTGTTCCGGCTGCGGCTGATGCCCCCCCGAGATCACCATCGTCGAACCCTCCCACGCTGATCACCTGGGCTGCGATCATCTGTGGATGAACCTGGTGAGGGAACTGGCTGCTCTGGCGAGGACGGGGCAGCTGGGGGCACTGCACCCTGGTGCGCGGCTGGCTGATGTGGCAGCCGCGTACGGGGATCTTGTGGACACGGGGCGGGTCCACAAGAAGCGGCGTTGGCCGCACTGGTTCTGCTGCGGCAGCGTCCAGATGGTCTTCTGCCGCTGCCGGATGCTGCACTCCATGAGCATTCCGGTCTGGCAGGGAGAGGCGGAGCTCGCGGTCCCCGGCTCCGGCGGACCGCGTTCCGTCCCCTCGCGGATCACCGAGTCCGAGTTGGTCGCCGCGTTCGGCGACGAGGGCTGCCACTGGGAGGCCATCGCATACGAGCGACTGGCTGACCAGCGGACCTTGCAGACCTCACCGGCGGAGGATGTGCGGGTGAGCTTCACATTCACGGACCGGGAGAGTTACGACGCGCCGCCCGGCGACGACTGGATCCTGAGCAAGGTCAACGTGTGGGGCCTGTCGCATCGAGAGTGCCCGGAACCGGACCGGAACCTGCCCGACGACGGTTACGGCATCTGATTGACGCCCTGCCCGGTCGAAGGGGAGTCGTACGTCTCCCCAAGCGCGTGGCCGCAGAGGGTACTCGGCGAAGCCCCGGCCCGGTGGTCGCAGCACATCTGCGCCGGGGGCCGTTGGCGGGGTGCTGCGGCGGGCGGGCTTCGCCGAGAGAGGTGGTCAGCTGTTCTCGAGGGTGGGGTAGTCGGTGTAGCCGGCGGCGTCGCCGCCGTACGCCTTGCTCATGTCGGCTTCCGCGAGGGGGGCGCCGGTGGCGAGGCGGTGGGGCAGGTCGGGGTTGGCCATGAAGAGCTGGCCGAAGGAGAGGATGTCGGCCGCTCCGTCTTCGATGAGGGCAAGCTGCTCGGCTCCGGTGCGCGAGTTGGGGGTGACCGGGTTGAGCATGAAGACGCCGCTCCACTGCTTTCGCAGGACGGGAGTGAGGTCGGGGGCCATGGTCTCCATGACGTGGAGGTAGGCCAGGCCCAGCGGGTTGATCGCGTCCAGCAGGAGCGGGTAGGTCTCGGTGAAGTCGTCTTCGACGATGTCGTTGAAGGGGTTGGCGGGGGAGATGCGCAGTGCGGTCCGGCCGGCTCCGATGGCGGCGGCGACCGCCTCGACGACCGCGGTGGTGAAGCGGATGCGGTTGTGGGCGGTGCCGCCCCACTCGTCGGTGCGGGTGTTGGCGTTGGTGGACATGAACTGCTGGAGGAGATAGCCGTTGGCGCCGTGGATCTCCACGCCGTCGAATCCGGCGTCGAGGGCGTTGCGCGCCGCGGTGACGAAGTCCTCGATGGTCTGCTCGATGTCGGGCACGGTCATCTCGACCGGCACGACGAAGTCCTTCATGCCCTCGGGGGTGAAGGTCTGTCCGGCGGCCCGGACGGCGGAGGGGCCGGTCGGGGTGAGGGGGGTGTCGTAGTTGGCCGGGTGGCCGATGCGGCCGGTGTGCATGAGCTGGGCGAAGATCACGCCGCCCTTGGCGTGGACGGCGTCGGTGACCTGGCGCCATGCCTGGACCTGGGTGTCGTTGTGCAGGCCGGGGGTGAAGGGGTAGCCCTGGCCGATGACGTTGGGCTGGGTGCCCTCGGTGACGATCAGGCCGGCGCCAGCGCGCTGGGCGTAGTACTCGGCCGCCATGGGAGAGGGGCTGCGGTCGGGGCCGTAGGCGCGGCTGCGGGTCATCGGAGCCATCGCGATGCGGTTCTTCAGCTCCACGGAGCCGATCTTGATGGGGTCGAAAGCTGTGGTCATGGTGGTGATGTCCTTCGAGGGAGACGGGTCGCTCCCGTACCGCTCCAGCACGGGGCGCAAAATTCTGTACGTCGTCGTACAGAACCTCGCTCGGTAGAACTGTACGACATCGTTCACTATTCCCGGGGGTGCCGCCGCCCTGCCCGCGGCGGCCGTAAGGTGATTCCGTGACTTCCGTTGATTCCGCCCCTCCTGGTGAGGCGTCCGTGTCGGCTGGTTCGCCGAAGCGGGGCCGGGCCCGCGAGAACGCGATCCTGGCCGTGGCGCTGGATCTGGTGGCGGAGGTCGGCTTCGAAGCGCTGACGGTGGACGCTGTGGCGGCCCGTGCCCGGGCGTCGAAGGCGACGATCTACGGGAAGTGGAAGACCAAGGACGAGATGGTCGCCGAGGCGCTGCGCCGGCAGTCGGAAGGGCGCGCGGTTCTCGTCCCCGACACCGGCAGCCTGCGCCAGGACCTGCTGGCCACCACCCTGGAGATGGCCGCCGCCCTGCGCGGCAAGAACGGGGTGTCGCTGGTCAGCCTGGTGGAGGCCGTCCGCGACCACCGGGACCTGCGCGACGCGGCCCGGGGGCAGATGGTGCGCGCGAGCATGGACGTCGGTACGGCCATCGCGGAGCAGGCCGCGCGGCGCGGGGAACTGCGGCAGGGGGCGGATGTCCCCGCGTGCCTGCGCCTGGCCATGGGGCAGCTGCTGTTCGACGCTCTCCTGAACGGCCTCGTACCCGACAGTGAGGCGGCGGAGCGCCTCGTCGACAGCGTCCTGCTCCCCCTGCTCGCAAACCGGCAGGGCGAGACCGCGGGCTGACCGCAGGGCCCTGCCGCTCCCGTGACGCGCGGGCGCACGGCATGGACGGATGATGTCGTCCCCCAGGGCATCGAGCGCGTCGTCGTCCCCATCGGCCCAGCCGGACCGGACGAGGTTCGTTTTCGACGGGCTGGACTTGCCCTTGGACCAGTCGCGCGTCGTGCGGTCGCAGTGGGGGCCGGCCGTGCGGTTCCCCGCGCCCCGGTGGGGCTTCTCGCGCAGTTCCTCGCGCCCCTGAGGCGTGCGCTGCGCGCGGCCTTTCCTTCCTCGGGCCGGGTGGTTCGTCGTCTGGGGGTTGGTGGGGCTTCTCGCGCAGTTCCTCGCGCCCCTGAGGCGTGCGCTGCGCGCGGCCTTTCCTTCCCTGGGCCGGGTGGTTCGTCGTCTGGGGGTTGGTGGGGCTTCTCGCGCAGTTCCTCGCGCCCCTGAGGCGTGCGCTGCGCGCGGCCTCTCCTTCCCCGGGCCGGTTGGTTCGTCGTCTGGGGGTTGGTGGGGCTTCTCGCGCAGTTCCTCGCGCCCCTGAGGCGTGCGCTGCGTGCGGCCTCCCCGTGGGGCTTCTCGGTTCGTGTGTCTTTCCCTGGGGGCGGGGCGGTGGCGCGCCTCTTTGGATCTTTGGATGAGATGGCGCACGCAGTGCGCATCTCAGGGGCGCGGGGAACTGCGCGACCAGCCCCCACCGGGCCGCGGACGAAGTGCTACCCAGGGGAACTGCGTGAGGCCGGGTCAGTCTTCCAGGGTCGCGAAGTGGCCTCTGTGGAAGAGGAGGGGGGAGACCGGGGTGGGTGGGGTGCCCAGGGCTGTGATGCGGCCCACCACGATCAGGTGGTCGCCACCGGTGTGCACGGCGTGGACGGCGCAGTCGATCCAGGCCGCACCCCCCTCGACCCGAGGCGCCCCGGACACCGGCGCCGGACTGTGGTCCACCCCCGCGAACTTGTCGGCCCCGCTCACCGCGAACCCCCGGCACAGCTCGCTCTGCCCGGCCCCGAGGACGTTCACGCAGAAGGCGCCCGCGCGGGCGATCCGGGGCCAGGTCGTCGACGTACGGGCCACCATGAACGCCACCAGCGGCGGATCCAGGGAGAGCGAGGCGAAGGACTGACAGGCGAAACCGGCCGGACCGTCGGGGCCCGCCGCCGTGATCACGGTCACCCCGCTCGCGAAGGTGCCGAGCACCCGGCGGAACTCGCCCGGATCCACCGGCGCCCGCTCGTCGTCGCCGACGGCGCGCAGGTCCGGACGGGGCAGCGCCTCCACGGGCCCGGCGGAGGTGGGGGAGCCGACGGACCTGAGGTACCGGACGACCGTGGCCGCCATTCCTGCGTGTCCCATCATGACCCCATTGAAGCTGACGACCCGTCAGATAGGAAGGGCCGTGCCGGAGAGGCAAGAGATTCCGGATTCAATCAACAGTCTGTTTATCCTCGGCGGAACCCCCCGACCTGCCCGGAGTACCCGAGTGACCACCCCGCCACCCCGCCCGCACCCGCTGCACGCCCTGCGCGCCACCACCTTCGCGATCGGCGCCCTGCTGCTCCTGGCCGGGGTCGGGGTCCTGCTCCACCAGCCCCTCCTGATCCCCCCGCTCGCGGCCAGCGCCGCCCTGGTGCACGGCGCCCCGGGGCTGCCGATCTCGCAGCCGCGCAACCTCGTCGGCGGTCAGCTCCTCGCCGCCTGCGTGGGCTTCGCCACCCACGCGGTGACCGGCGCCACCACCTGGGGAGCGGCCGTCGCGGCCGGGCTCTCGCTGGGCGCGATGATGCTGACCCGCCTCTCGCACTCCCCGGCCGCCGCGACCGCCGTGATCGTGGTGCTCCAGGGGCCGTCCCCGTGGCCGTTCCTGCCGCTGCTCGCGCTCGCCGCGGTGCTGCTCGTGGCCATCGGGATGCTGCCGGGGCGCATCGGCGGGCACGCGGTCCGCTATCCGCTGGCCTGGTGACGCCTACCTGCCCTCGTACGTGGGCGGGCGCCGCCGCACGAAGGCCGCCACGCCCTCCTGCGCGTCCCGCGTCGTCATGTTGATCTCCTGCGCGGCCGCCTCCGCCGCGAAGGCGGTCGCGCGGTCGCTGTCCAGGGAGGCGTTCACGAGCTGCTTGGTGAGGGCGAGGGCGCGGGTAGGCCCGGTGGCCAGCCGCTCGGCCCACTCGCGGGCCGTCCGCGCCAGGTCGCCGTCCGGGACGACCCGGTTGACGAGGCCGAGCGCCCGGGCGTCGGCGGCCGACACCGCGTCGCCGAAGAACATCAGCTCCTTGGCGCGCTGGGGGCCGATCAGGCGGGGCAGCAGATAGGCCCCGCCGCCGTCCGGGACCAGGCCGCGGCGGGCGAACACCTCGATGAAACGGGCCGACTCCGCCGCCAGCACCAGGTCGCAGGCCAGGGCGAGGTGGGCGCCGAGGCCGGCCGCGGTGCCGTTGACGGCGGCGATCACCGGTTTCTCGCAGTCGAGGACCGCGGCGATCAGGCGCTGGGCGCCCTGCCGGATGGTGCGGGCCACGTCGCCGGGGATCCGGTCGGGGGACGGCGGGGGGCCGCCCCGGAGGTCGGCGCCCGCGCAGAAGCCCTTGCCGGTGGCGGTGACGACGACGGCGCGCAGGGCGGGGGTGGCGGTGGCTTCCTGGAGGAGGGCGATGATGCGTTCGCGCTGGTCCCAGGTGACCGCGTTCATGGCCTCCGGCCGGTTGAGGGTGATCCACGCGACGCCGTTCTCGACGTGGTGGCGTACGTGCTCGTCGAGCGGGACGTCCGTCATGCGCGATCCCTTCCCGGGGTGCCCCTGACTCGGGGTCATCGGCAGACGGCCAGGGCGTCCAGGGCCACCGCCCCCTGGCCGCGGGGGAGGACCATCAGGGGGTTGATGTCCAGCTCGGAGAGGGTGGTGCCGAGTTCCAGGGCCATGCGCTGGACCCGGAGGACGACCTCCACCAGGGCGTCGGTGTCGGCCGCGGGCGCGCCCCGGACACCGTCCAGCAGCGCCCGCCCCCGTAACCCGTCGAGCGCCGCCCTGGCCTGCTCCTCGCCGAACGGCGGGACCAGCACCGCGGCATCCCGCAACACCTCCACCAGCACCCCGCCGAGCCCCACCGTCACGGTCGGCCCGAACAGGTCGTCGTGGGTGACGCCGACGACCATCTCCACGCCCCGCTCGACCATCTGGCAGACGAGCACCCCGTCCAGGTCGATGCCCTCGTAGCGGGCGATGTCGGTCAGCTCCCGGTAGACGTCCCGCACCTGGCTGGCCGACGTCAGGCCGACCTTGACCAGGCCCAGCTCCGACTTGTGGGCGAGCTGCGGCGCCGACGCCTTCATGACGACCGGGTAGCCGACGAGGGAGGCGGCGCGGACGGCCGCGGCGGCGCTGGTCACCAACTGCTCGCGCGGCACCCGGATCCCGTACGCGCGCAGCAGCTGCTTCGCCGCGTGCTCGCTGAGCTGGTGTCCGGGCCGCATCAGGTTCTGCGCCTTGCGGAAGGACGGCGACGGCCCGCGCGGCGCGTCCTCGAACGGGGAGCGGTAGGCGGCCGTGAAGCGGTGGTGGGCGAGATAGGCGCGGACGGCGCCGACGCAGTTGCCGAAGGTGCGGAAGGTCGCCACCCGCGACGACCCGAGCAGCGTCTCCCGGTACGCCGCCTCGGTGCCCACCGGCGACCCCCACACCACGCAGATCAGCTTGTCGGTGCGCTCGGCCGCGTCGACGAGGTCCCGCGCGAGCTTGTCGCTCATGGGCGGGAACGGGCCGGTGATCGGGCAGATCAGCACCCCCACCGACGGGTCGTCGAGGATCGCGTCGATGATCTTCGGCCCGCGCCAGTCGCCGACCGGGTGCCCGCCGTTGTCGACGGGGTTGGCGACGTTCAGGTAGTCCGGGATCCACTGGTGCAGCTCGGCCTGCTTGGCGGCGCCGAGGGTGGGCAGGGTGAGCCCGGCCGCTGTCGCCAGGTCGGAGAAGTGGGCGCCGGTGCCGCCGGAGATGGAGTACACGGCGACGCCGTCGGCCTTCGGCGGCCTGGCCCGCGCCAACAGGGCCGAGGTGTCCTGGAGTTCGTCGAGCCCGTCGACCCGGATCACCCCGAACTGGCGCATGGCCGCGTCCACGACGGCGTCCGACCCCGTCAGCTTCCCGGTGTGGGAGGCGGCGGTGCGGGCGCCCGTCTCGGTCCTGCCCACCTTCACGGCGACGACCGGCACGCCCTCGCGCGCGGCCCGGTCCGCGGCGAGCAGGAAGGAGCGGCCGTCCTTCAGCCCCTCCACGTAGCAGGCGATGGCGCCGACCTCGGGCCGCTGGGCGAAGTACGAGATGAAGTCGGCGGTCTCCAGGTCGGCCTCGTTGCCCGTGGGCGCCCAGTGCGAGAGCCGGACGCCCAGCTCCTGGAGGGTGAAGACGGGCCGGCCCTGGTGGCCGGACTGGGTGATCAGCGCGATCGCCGGTCCGTCGAGGTCGTCGCGGAACCGCTCGAAGGCGTTGAGGTTGGTGTTGGGGCCCAGCAGGCGCAGGCCGGAGCGGTCCACGGCCGCCGCGAGACGGGCCTGCGCGGCGGCGCCCCGCTCGCCGGTCTCGGCGAACCCGGAGGCGAAGGCGACCGCGAACCGCACCTTCGTGTCGGCCAGTTGCTCGATGACGGGGACCGGGTCGGCGATCAGCAGTACCGCGAGGTCGACCTGCTCCGGCAGGTCGGCGACCGACGCCGCGCAGGGCAGCCCGAAGACGGACGCGCGGGTCGGGTGCACCGGGTACAGCCGGGCGCCGACCCGCTCGGCCCAGGCCATCAGCTGCCGGGTGATTCCGGTGCGGGGGCGCCCCTCGGCGTCCGAGGCGCCGACGACGGCGACGGACTCGGGCCGGAAGAACCGGTCCAGGTCCACCACGTCGGCGTGCAACGGGCGCCCGCTGACGTCCACTTCGTCGGTACCGGCCCGGCCGTGCACGGCGGGGCCGGGCTGCTCTCCGCAGGCGATGACGCGGGCCCGGCGGGAGTCGGTGGTCAGAGTGCCGTACGTCGATCCAAGCATCGCTCCGCCCGCTCCTCCTGTGTGACAGCAACGACTGAGGCCTGAGGTTCCGGGCCTAACTGACGCACTGTCAGATTACTGAACTGACGCTCCGTCAGGAACAGGGCTGCACGCAAAGGCTGAGCGAGGGGCGGACGGGCCACGGGGTCCGGGGTTCTCTTCCCGGTGGGCGGGGCGTTCAGTGCGGTGCCGGGGAAGTCCCTACCGGAGCTTCACTTCTCGCCCTCCCACACGAACCCGTCCAGGTCGGTGAAGGAGCCGCCGGTGCCGCCGAGGACGACGTGGTGCGCGCCCGCGCCGTCGTCGGTGACCCCGAGGTCCTTGGCCAGGCCGCGGCGCTTGTAGAGCGCCAGCTTGACGACGCCGGTGCCGGTGCCGGTGCCGGTGGCGGTCTCGGTCCCGGTGCCGGTGCCGGTCCCGGCGGCCGTGCCGGGGGTGAACTCCGCGTACTTGCCGCCGAAGCTCTTGGCCACGCGCAGGCCCTGCCCGACGTAGAACTCCTTGGTGGCCTTCACGTCGTCGACGCCCAGCAGCAGCACGAACTCGTCGATCTCGCGGGTGGCCGGGCCGGTGTCCTTCTTCGCGGAGGTCGCGATCTTCCAGAAGGTGCCGTCGGGCGCCCGGACCACACCGCCGTAGCCCCACAGGGACTTCGTGGCGGGCTTGATCACGGTGGCTCCGGCGTCCACGGCGGCGCCGAAGAAGGCGTCGACGGTGGCGGGTCCGGACACCGTGAGCGCCAGGGTGAAGCCGCGGAAGCCGTCGGCGGGCGGCGCCGCGGCGGCCCGGACGCGGACGTGCGCGTCCACGCCGAAGGCGCGGTGGAAGGCGGCGGTCGCCTCGGGGTCCGCCACTTCGAGGGTGACGGACGCGAGGGACACGGGGGCGGTGGTGGAAGCGGTGGTTGCCATGTCCTGCACGCTAGGCCCGGCACGGCGGCCACCGCTTCTCGAATCCTGACCGGTTCGCGGCGCCGCCTGCGGCGCGCCCGCCACCTCCGGCCCGGCGGCGCCTACAGCGCGGCCGTCACCTCCCTGGCCACCCGCTCGCCGGAGCGCACCGCGCCGTCCATGTACCCGCACCAGTACGCCGACGTCTCCGTGCCCGCCCAGTGGATGCCGTCCACGGGCGTGCGCAGCGCCGCGCCGTACTGGGTGAGCACGCCGGGCGGCGCGTACGCGACCGGGCCGCCGCGCGAGAAGCCCTCGTTGTCCCAGCGCTGGAGGACGAAGGCGGTGGGGTGGGCGGCCTTCTCGCCGAAGTACGTCACGTAGTCCTTCAGGACCGCCGCCCGCACGTCGGCCTCGGACGCGGCGTCGTTCGCCCGCATCCGGTCCGCCTCGATGAAGCCCATCAGCGCGCCGTAGGAGCCGTCGGGCGGCGAGTTGTCGAAGGAGGAGCGCACGGTGCCGGCGTCGCTGACGACCTGCCCGTTCAGTCCGTCCGCCCGCCAGAACGGGGTGTCGTACACCGCGATCGCCTTGCCGATCGAGCCCATGGGCAGCCGCTGGGCGAGCTGGTCGCGGGCGGCGGGCAGCAGCGGGTCGAAGTCGATGCGGGCCGCGAGCGGCGGCGGCACGGCGACCACCACGCGGCTCGCGGTGACCGTGACGCCGTCGGCCGTCACCGTGTACCGGCCGTTCGCGGAGCGGGCGATCCGGCGGACGGGGGCGGAGAGCCGGACGCCGTCGCCCAGGCGCGCCGCCAGCTTCAGCGGCACCTGCTGCGAGCCGCCCACGAAACGGGTGGCCTGCGCGCCGCCCGCCGTCTCCGTGAGGCGTTCCAGGGTGCCGGGCGTCGACTCGTTGCCCGCGCTGGCGATGTAGAACAGGACGTAGAGCAGGGAGAGTTCGCGCGGCTGCGCCGAGAAGACCGAGGTGCAGGCCACTTCGAGGAGGAAGCGGGCCGACGGGATCACCGCGTTGGCGCGCAGCCAGGTCTCGAAGGTCTGGCGGTCCCACTCCTCGGCCTTCGGCGCGGTCCAGGGCGCCTCGACCGGGACCTTCTTCGCCATGTCGTCGAGCAGGGCCTGCACGGCGGCGGCGTTGGCGAGGCCCGCCGCGTCGATGGGCGGGACGGAGCCGAGGAGGCCGTCGGTGGCGTACGGGGTGCGCCTGCCGTCCTTGTACAGGACGTTCTTGCCCGTGTTGTACGTCGGGAACGTCTCGACGCCGAGGTCCGTGGCGAGCGCCCGGATCCGGTCCTGGGTGGGGCCGATGAACTCGCCGCCGCCCTCGGTGGTGCCGCCGTTCGGCAGCCGCAGATTGACGACCCGGCCGCCGACGCGGTCGCGCGCCTCCAGGACCAGGACCTGTCGGCCGGCCGCCGTCAGGTCGCGGGCGGCGGTGAGGCCCGCGAGGCCGGCGCCGACGATCACCACGTCCACGTCCGTGGTCGCGTCCTTGGTCGCGTCCTGGGTGTCGGCCGCGCGGGCCGTGGCGGTCGTCGCCGTGGCGGTGGCCAGGAGGGTGGTGGCCGTGGCGCCGCCGAGGAGGGCGCGGCGGGTCACGCTCCCCTGGGGTGCGGGGGGCTGGGGTGCGGTGTCCTGGGGTGCGGTGAGCTGGTGTCTTACGCGGGGCATTGCGTGGTACTCCGTCTCGCTCGTGGTGGACAGTCCTTCGGCTGCGGGCCGGTGGCCGCTTCTCGCGCAGTTCCCTGCGCCCCTGAGGCGTGCGCTGCGCGCCGCCTTCCCTTCCTGGGGGCGGTTGGTTCGTTGCCTGCGGGTTGGTGGGGCTTCTCGCGCAGTTCCCCGCGCCCCCGAGGCGTGCGCTGCGCGCCGCCTTCCTCGTGCGGTGGCCGGTGGGGGCTTCGGCTGCGGGCCGGTGGCCGCTTCTCGCGCAGTTCCCCGCGCCCCCGAGGCGTGCGCTGCGCGCGGCCTCCCCCCGTGCGGTGGCCGGTGGTCTCCTCTCGCGCAGCCCTGCGCGCGGCCTTTCCAGGGGGGCTCCTGTGGTGTGGGGGCGGTCAGGGGTGTTTGGCGACCGCCCGGCCGATGCGGTCGGCGTCGCGGGCCATTTCGCGGAACATGCCGGAGATCGGGTTCGTGTAGCCCTGGAAGTACAGGCCGGGCAGCGGGTGCGGGGTCCGGGGGCGGCCCGTGGCCGGCTCCAGCACGCCGTCGAGGTGGCCGACCAGGCCTTCGAGACCCTGGCGGTAGCCGGTCGCCGCGATCACCGCGTCGGGGGTGAGCCGGGTGCCGTCGGCGAGGACCACCGCGTCGCCGTCGAACGACGCGACCGCGGCGACCGGTTCGACCGCCCCGCGCCGGACGGCGTCGATGAGCCCGACGTCCTGCACCGGGATCGACCCCTCGCGCACCCGCGCGTACAGGCCGGTGTCCGGGCGCGGCAGGCCCTGCGCGGAGAGATCGGGCACGCTCAGCCTGCCGAGCGGCACGGCCAGCCGGTCCACCAGGGCCACCGGCAGGCGGCGGCAGAGGATGCCGGTGAGCTGGGCGGGCCAGCCCAGCGTGGAGCGGCGCACGATGTGCGGGGCGGTGCGCACGGCGAGCCGGACCCGGGCGGCGCCGCCCTCGGCCAGGTCGACGGCGATCTCCGCGCCGGTGTTGCCGACGCCGACGACGAGGACGTCCTGGCCGGCGTAGGGGGCCGGGGCCCGGTACCCGCTGGCGTGCAGGAGCCGGCCGGAGTACGTGGACCGGCCGGGCCAGTCGGGCAGCTTCGGGGTGTGGTTGTAGCCGGTGGCGACGACGACGGCGGGCGCCGTCAGCTCGCGGCCGCCGGTGGCCCGCAGCTGCCAGCCGGCGCCGTCGGCGGCGCGCTCCACGCGCGTCACCTCGACGCCGGTCACCACCTCCAGGTCGTGGAACTCGGCGTACTTCTCCAGGTACCGCACGACGTCGTCGCGGGCGACCCAGCGGCCGAAGCGGCGCGGGATGGGCAGGCCGGGCAGCGCGGACAGGCGCCGCGTGGTGTGCAGGTGGAGCCGGTCGTAGTGGGCGCGCCAGGAGGCCCCCACCCGGTCCGACTTCTCCAGCACGACGGCGCGCACGCCGTGTGCCTTCAGGCTCGCGGCCGCGGCCAGGCCGCCGGGGCCGCCGCCGATGACGTACACCGGCGGGCGCTCGTGGCTGCGGGCCGGCGTGGGGTGGGCGTCGGTCATGAGCGGGAGCGTAATCCGGGTTCCGTTTGATGGGGCCCGGTCAAAGAGGAAACCGGTTGCGGATTGATCACGAGCGGCCGGGGGCCGCCGCGCCCTTGCGGGTGGGGCGCCGGATGCGGTGAACTGACGTACCGTCAGATACGCGAGGAGGGGCCGGACTTCATGGATGCGATAGGCCTCGGTGGTGCCGAGTGGCTCGCCGTGCTGCGGATCGGGCTCGGCCTGTGGTGGCTGGAGAGCTGGCGGCACAAGGACAAGAAGGGCTGGTTCGAGCGCGGCACCGGGATCGCGTGGGCCGCCGACGTCGCGGGCAAGCACCGCTGGAGCGCCGTCCGCCGCGGCTTCGACGCCGTGGTGAAGCCGCGGCCGAGGACCATGGCGTACGTGGTCGTGTACGCCGAACTCGCCCTGGGACTGGGGCTGGTGCTCGGCCTGCTGACCCCCGTCGCCCTCGTCGGCGGACTGCTGCTCAACCTCCTGTACCTCACGCTCATGATCCACGACTGGGCCGAGCAGGGGCAGAACGCGATGATGGCGCTGATCTCGGTGGTCGCCCTGTTCGCGATGTCCTGGCAGACCTGGTCCCTCGACCACGCGATCGGACTGTTCTGATGGGGGCCGCGGCCGGGCCGGGCCCGCGCTTCGACCTGCCCGACGTCGACGCCTTCACCCGCCCCTACTGGACGGCCGCCGCCGCGGGCACGCTGCTGCTGCGGCACTGCGCCGGGTGCGGGCGCGGGCACCACTACCCGCGCGAGTTCTGCCCGTACTGCTGGAGCGAGGACGTCGGCTGGCGGCCCGCGTCGGGCCGGGCCACCCTCTACACCTGGTCCGTCGTGCACCGCAACGACCTGCCGCCCTTCGGGGAGCGGACCCCGTACGTCGCCGCCGTCGTCGACCTCGCCGAGGGGCCGCGGATGATGACCGAGGTGGTGGAGTGCGCGCACGACGCGCTGCGGGTGGGGATGGACCTGGAGGTCTGCTTCCGGGTCGACGGCGACGCCGACGGACCCGGGGACGGGGCGACGGTGCCGGTGTTCCGGCCGCGGGCGGGCGGTTAATGCGGGTGCGGGGCGCCGCCGGCCTCCCCATCATGGACGGATGACCTGGGAACTCCTCACGGATCCGGCGGAGTTCGACCGCGCCGCCGGGCCCTATCTGTGCGCCGACCGCGCCCTGCACACCGTCCAGCTGAGCGTCACCGCCGGGCTGCTGCTCGGCGAGCCGCGGTTCGCCGGGACGCGGGCGCGGTTCGGGGTGTGGCGGGACGCGGCCGGGCGGGTGGCGGGCACCTTCCTGTGGACGCCGCCGCACACCCTGTACGTGAGCCCGCTGGACGAGGCCGCCGCCGGGGCCCTGGTCGCCGCGCTGGACGGGTCCTTCCCCGCGGGGGTCGGCGGCACCGCCGAGGGGGCGGCGGCCGTGGCGCGGGCCTGGGCGCGGCGGCGGCCCGGGGCCGTGGTGGAGCGGCAGCTCGCGCAGCGCCTCCACCGGCTCGGCACCCTCACCCCGCCGCGGCCGGGTCCCGGCGGGCGGGCGCGGGTGGCGGGCGCCGCCGATCGGGAGCTGCTGGTCCGCTGGGTGCTGGGGTTCCACGCCGACATCGGGGAGGAGGCCGACGCCGGGCACGTCGAGCGCGTCGTCGAAGGGCGGCTCTCCTACGGCGGGCTCACCCTCTGGGAGACCCCCGACGGCACCCCGGTCTCGCTCGCGGGGGTGCAGCGGCGCACGGCGGGGCTGGTGCGGGTGGGGCCCGTGTACACACCCGGGGAGTGGCGGGGACGGGGATTCGCCGCGGCCGTGACGGCCGAGGTCAGCCGACGGGCCGTCGAGGAGGGGGCCGATGAGGTGGTCCTCTTCACGGACCTGTCCAACGCCACGAGCAACGCCCTGTACCGGCGCCTCGGTTACCGCCCCCGCCACGACTTCACCACCTGGACCTTCACCGGCTGACCCGCGCGGTTCCCGGCGCCCGCGGGCGGCGCGCCCGCGCTCGGCGACGGACCCGGCGTCAGGGCCAGAGGAGCCGGCGGTGCCAGGCGGGGCCGGTCCGGCGGTACTGGAGGCGGACGTGGCGGCGCTGGGCGTCGCCCTGGAAGAACTCCAACTCGTCCGCCCGCAGGACGTACGTCGTCCAGGAACCGACCACCGCATCCGGCTCCCGCCGGGCCCGCTCCCACGCCTCCCGGGACGCCCGCTCCAACTCCGTGAGGGACGGCAGGACCTCGCTCTGGTGCCCGGTCAGCGCCGCGGCGAGCGCCCCCGTCGAGCGGGCGTGCAGATCGGCGGCCGCGACCTCGGCCGGCGCCGTGCGCACCGGCCCGCGCACCCGCACCTGCCGCCCCTGCACCGGCCAGTAGAAGCCCAGCGCCGCGTACGGCCGCGCGGCGAGCTGCCGGCCCTTGGCGCTGCCGGAGTGCGAGGCGAAGGTCCACCCGGCCGCGTCGGCGCCGTGCAGCATCACGGTGCGGACGTCGGCCCGGCCCTCGGCGTCGGTGGTGGCCAGCGACGGGGTGTGCGGCTCGCGCTGCCCGGCCGCCACGGCCGCCGCGAACCACTCCACGAACAGCGGCAGCGGATCGTCCGGCGCGCTGCCGGGGTCGAAGGAGGGCAGCTCGGTGTCCCACACGCGCAGGGACCGCAGAAGGGCCTGGAGATCGGAGGTCATGGGCCGATTGTCCCCGCGGGCCGCCCCGGCGCCGGGCCCACCCGCCCGGCTAGGCGCCCCGGACCACGTCGAAGACCTGCTTCTGCACCCCGTTCGCGTACACCGCGTGGTCCACCAGCTCCAGCTTCCGGGCGTCCAGGTCGGCGGAGCTGAACAGGCGCTTGCCCGCGCCGAGGAGCAGCGGGAAGACCAGCAGGTGGTAGCGGTCGATCAGGCCCGCGTCGGACAGCGCGTGGTTCAGGGCGATGCTGCCGTGCACGATGACCGGGCCGCCCTCGGTCTCCTTGAGCGCGGCGACGTCGTCCAGCGACCGCAGGATCGTGGTCGGGCCCCAGTCGGAGACCAGCGCGTCCTCGGCGAGGGTCGTCGAGACGACGTACTTCGGCAGCTCCTTGTACTCGCCGAACTCCGCCATGCCCGGCCACACCGGGCTGAACGCCTCGTAGCTGGCCCGGCCGAGCAGCATCGCCGCCGCGTCCTTCTGCTCCTGCCCCTTCAGCTCGAAGGCCTCGGGGAGGAACTCGACGTCCTTGAACGTCCACCCGGCGTTGCGGTACCCGCTCTCGCCGCCGGGGGCCTCCATGACGCCGTCGAGCGAGACGAAGGCGGTGCTGATGAGCGTACGCATGGGAGGTCTCCTGGGTTCTTCGGGCCGCGGCCGCCGGGGGCGTCGCGGAGGTGGTCCGTACGCCCATGATGACCGTGGCCGACAAAGAAACTCATCGGCCGAGGACCACCGTCCCCGACGAGCAGAACCAGCCGCCCGTGCCGGACGCCACGGCGAGCGCGGGCGGGGAGCCGTCCGCCCGGCGCACCTGGTGGCCGCCCGCCTCGCCGCGCAGCTGCCGCACCGCCTCCACCAGCAGGAACAGTCCGCGCATGCCGGGATGCTGGGCGGACAGGCCGCCGCCGTCGGTGTTCGTCGGCAGTTCGCCGTCGCGCAGCAGCCGGCCCTTCTCGACGAACGCCCCGCCCTCGCCCTTGGCGCAGAAGCCGAGGTCCTCCAGCGTCACCAGCGTCATGTAGGTGAAGGCGTCGTAGATCTGGGCGACGTCGATGTCGGACGGCGACACCCCGGCCCGCTCGAAGGCGAGCCGGCCGCTCACCGCCGCCGGGGAGACCGTGAAGTCCTCCCACTGCGACATGGTGGTGTGCGAGACGTGCTCGCCCGAGCCGAGCACCCACACCGGGGCCTTGGCGCAGTCCGGCACCAGGTCCGGGGCGACCATCAGGACCGCCGCGCCGCCGTCGGAGCGGATGCAGCAGTGCAGCTTGGTGAACGGGTCGGCGATCATCGGCCCGTCGAGCACGTCGTCGACCGTGATCGGGTCGCGGAACAGGGCGTCGGGGTTGGCCGCCGCGTTCTGCCGGGCCTGCACCGCGACCTGGGCGAGCTGGTCGAGGGTGGTCCCGTACCGGTGCATGTGGCGGCGGGCCGCCATCGCGTACTTGGCGACGAGCGTGTGCCCGTACGGCACCTCGAACTGGAGCGGGCCGCGCGCGCCGAAGGACAGGTTCGCGGTGCGCCGCTTCGCCCTGATGTCGGCGCGGGCCGTCGAGCCGTAGACCAGCAGGACGGCCCGGGCGTGCCCGGCGGCGATGGCGTCCGCCGCGTGCGCCGCCATCACCTCCCAGGTGGAGCCGCCGACCGAGGTGGAGTCCACCCAGCGCGGGGTGAGGCCCAGGTACTCGGCGACCTCCACGGGGGCGAGGGTGCCGAGCCCGGCGCTGGCGACCCCGTCGATCACGTCCGGGGTGAGCCCCGCGTCGGCCAGGGCGCGGCGGGCGGCCTGGGCGTGCAGGGCGTAGGGAGTGGCTTCGTCGACGCGGCCGCAGTCGGACAGGGCGACGCCGGTGACGGCGGCCTTGCGGTGGGAGCCCATCATGAATCTGACGGTACATCAGATACGGGGGTGCGGGCAGGGGGAGGCCGCGGACTCCCGGGCGGGCGGGACTCTGGGCATGCGCGGCCCCCGGCCGTAATATGACGCCCCGTCAGAAAGGGGCCCCGCATGGACGCCACGTTCACCGAGGAACAGCGGGAGATCCGCCGTACCCTGCGCGAACTCACCACGAAACGCTGCACCCCGGACGACGTCAAGGCCGCCACCCGCACCCCGGCGGGCCACGACCTCGCCCTGTGGGGCGCGCTCGGCGCCGAGCTGGGACTGCCCGGCCTCGCGCTGCCCGAGCGGTACGGCGGCGCCGGTGCCACCGTCACCGAACTCGCCCTCGCCCAGGAGGAGCTGGGGCGCGCCCTGGCGCCCAGCCCGCTCTTCGCCACCTGCGGCCTCGCCGCCCCGCTGATCGCCGCACTCGGCACGGACGCCCAGCGGGACGCGCTGCTGCCGCCCCTCGCGGCCGGCCGGCTCACCGGAGCCCTCGCCGTCCCCGGCACCGGCCCGGCCACCGCCCTCGGCCTGATCGCGGAGAACACCGGCGACTGGGCGGGCGGCGGGCGCGCGGGCGGCGTCCAGGCCCGCCGGGCCCCGGACGGCGCCCCCGGCTGGCACCTGTACGGCCAGGCCGAGCAGGTCCTCGACGGGCACAGCGCGGGCCTGCTCCTGGTCGCCGCCCACACCGGCGGCTTCGCCCGCTCGCGCACCCGGATCTTCCTCGTACGGGCGGACGCCGCCGGTCTCGTGCGCACCCGGCGGACCTCCCTCGACGAGACCCGGCCCCAGGCCCGCGTCGAACTGCGCGACACCCCGGCCGAGTTGCTGGGGGACGAGGACGGCGACGTGCCCGGCGCGCTCGCCGCGACCGGCGACACCGCCGCCACCCTGCTCGCCGCCGACGCCGTCGGCGCCGCCGACCGGGCCCTGGAGCGGACCGTCGGGTACGTCAAGGAGCGCGAGCAGTTCGGGCGCCCCATCGGCTCGTTCCAGGCGGTCAAGCACCGCCTGGCCGACGTGTACGTGAGCGTGCAGGCGGCGCGCTCGGCCGCGTACTACGCCGCCTGGGCCGCGGGCGACCCCGGCGGCGAGCGGGCCGGCGGGCTCGCCCTCGCCCAGGCGCTGGAGGCGCTGCGCACCGCCGCCGCCGAGGCCGTCCAGCTGCACGGCGGCATCGGCTTCACCTGGGAGCACGACGCCCACCTCTACCTGAAGCGGGCCGCGGGCGACGAGCTGCTCTTCGGGCCGGTGCACCTGCTGCGGGCCCGCGCCGCGCAGACCGCCGCCCTGTTCGGCCCGGCCGCGGCGGTGGGCGCCTGATGGCGCCGCCCGGGGTCCGGCTCGTGCAGAAGGTGTCGTCGACCCGGGCCTTCGCCCGGCTCGCACCGCACGTCATCCCGGCGATGGACCGCGCCGTGCACCGGCTCACCCGGGGAAAGGTGCTGCTCAGCGCGCAGATGCTGCCCGGGGTCATCCTCACCGCGCGGGGCGCCAGGAGCGGCCTCGAACGGCGTACCCCGCTCGCCTGCATGCCGGAGGAGGCCACCGGCACCTGGCTGCTGGTCGGATCGAACTTCGGGCGCCCCGGGCACCCGGCGTGGACGGCGAACCTGCTGGCCCGCCCCGAGGCCGTGATCAACTGGCGCGGCACGGACATCCCGGTCACCGCCCGGCTGCTCAAGTCGGCCGAACGGGACGCGGCTTGGGCGGCGGCCCTGGCCTTCTGGCCGCCGTACGCGGCGTACCAGGCCCGGATCGACCGGGAGATCAGGCTGTTCCGGCTGGAGCGCCGCCCCTGACGGGGGACGGGACGCGGAAACGGCAACGGCGGCGGCTCACGCTGAACACGCGAACCGCCGCCGTCCGACAGGACCAGGGGAAGGAGGTGCCGTTACTTCGTCGGCTTCTTTCCGGTCACGCCCAGGTGGACCAACAGCGCCAGATTCGGCTTCAGTTCGGCCTGCTTGACGCCCCACGTCTGGAAACCGCGCTGGTGCGAGGCGACCGCCGCGAGCATCGCGACCAGTGACCCGGCGACCGCCGCCGGGCTCACGTCCTTGTCGACCTTGCCCTTGTCCTGGAGGTCCTTGACGGCGTCGGCAAGGGAGTTGTTCACCGAGTTCAGGATCTTCATACGGAGCTTGTAGAACCGCTTGTCGCCCTCGGCCGCACCGAGGTCGACGACGCGCAGGATCGCGTCATTCTTGCGCCAGAACTCCAGGAAGCCGTCCACGAGTTCCTGCGCGGTCGCCCAGCCGGCCTTGCCGACCCAGGAGCGGTCGGCGACCAGGCCGGTCAACTCCGCCCCCTCGGCCGCCATTTGCTCGGCGATCTCCAGGACGGCGCCCTCGACGTCCGGGAAGTACTGGTAGAAGGTCGCGGGCGAAGTGCCCGCCTTTCGCGCGACATCAATGACTTTGACGTCCCGGTAGGGCGAGGAGCTGAGCATCTCCCCGAGGCAGTCGAGCAGCTTCTGACGTGTCGCCTGACCACGCCGTCCGGCCACACGACCGTCGACGGTACGTACTTGTCCTGTCATGCCGTCAGCTTACCGAGGGGTGATCGGAGCGCGATCTGGCCGACTGCAAATGGGGTTGGGGCCCGTGAAACGGGACCGGACGCCGGGCGGGACCGGGGTCCGGGAGCGACCGGAATTGGCCATTCGTTCGAATGTGAACGGTTTGGGTCCGGCCCGGGTGGCTAGCGTGCCGCCATGGCACCCGTACGCAGCGCGTTCCCGGAAGGCGCCCCGTGCTGGGCCGACGTCCAGCTGCCGGACGTCGAGACGGGCAAGCGGTTCTACGGGGACCTCTTCGGCTGGACCTTCGACGAGGGCGCGGGCGCCGAGCGGGGCTACTACACGGCGGCCTACAGCGCGGACCGCGCCGTCGCCGCCCTCGCCCCCCTCTTCGGCGACGCCGGCCCGGCCTGGACCGTGCACGTCGCCGTCCGGGACGCCTACGTCACCGCCGCCCGGGTCACCCGCTCCGGCGGCCGGGTCGTCACCGGACCGCTCTCCGTGGGCACCGCCGCCACCATGGCGCTGGTCACCGACCGTGACGGTGTCGTCCTCGGCCTGTGGCAGGCGGGCAGCGACCTCGGCTTCGAGGCGACGGGGGAGCCGGGCACGTTCTGCTGGACGGAGCTGCTCACCCGGGACCCCGCCCGGGCCGACGCCTTCTACGAGACCGTCTTCGCGTACGCCTCCGGGGACGCCGGGACCGGCGCGGACGCGGCCGACGACGGGCTGCGCCTGTGGGCGCCGGTCGGCGCCGTCCCCTCCCGGGCCACCGCCGTCGCGGGCCGCCGCCCCTCCCTCGACGCGCCCCTGACCGGCCGTTTCCTGGTGCACTTCGGCACCGCCGAGCTGGAGGCGACCACCGCCGACGCCCTCCGGCTCGGCGGCGCGGTCAAGGTGGCGGCGCACCCGACCGGGTACGGCCGGGTGGCGGTGCTCGCCGACGACCAGGGCGCCCTGTTCGCCGTACGGGAGGTGTGAGACACCCCGATATGCCCCCGGGTTCGCAACCGGGGCTCCGGACAGGAAGAATCGGGGTGCGTGCCGCCGTAGCGCTTCGGCGGTGAGACGCTGTCGGGGGCCGCGAGTGCGGTGGCCCCGTACGGGGAGGTGGCAGGCGAGTGGTGGATCAGCTGACGCAGCACGATCCGAGGCGGATCGGTCCGTTCGAGGTCCTGGGACGGCTCGGCGCGGGCGGCATGGGGCTGGTCTATCTGGCCCGCTCGGCCTCGGGCCGGCGCGTGGCGATCAAGACGGTGCGCACGGAGCTCGCCGAGGACCAGCTGTTCCGGGTCCGTTTCACGCGCGAGGTCGAGGCGGCCCGGGCGGTGTCCGGCTTCTACACGGCCGCCGTCGTCGACGCCGACCCGCGCGCGGCCGTGCCGTGGCTGGCCACCGCGTACGTCCCCGCGCCCTCGCTCGAGGAAATAGTGAATGAGTGCGGGCCGCTGCCGGCCCAGGCGGTGCGCTGGCTCGCGGCCGGCATCGCCGAGGCGTTGCAGTCCATCCACGGCGCGGGCCTGGTCCACCGCGACCTCAAGCCGTCGAACGTCCTCGTCGTCGAGGACGGCCCCCGCGTGATCGACTTCGGCATCGCGTCCGGCGTCTCCAACACCCGCCTGACCATGACGAACGTGGCGGTGGGCACCCCCGCCTACATGTCGCCCGAGCAGGCGAAGGACTCCCGCAGCGTCACCGGCGCCAGCGACGTCTTCTCGCTCGGCTCCACCCTGGTCTTCGCGGCGACCGGCCACGCGCCGTTCCACGGGGCGAACCCGGTGGAGACCGTCTTCATGCTGCTGCGCGAGGGCCCCGACGTGGACGGGCTGCCCGACGAGCTGCGTCCGCTGATCGAGTCCTGCATGCAGATGGAGGCGGGCCTGCGCCCGTCCCCGGCCGACCTCCAGGCCCAGCTCGCCCCGCACCTCTTCGGCTCCGGCAGCGACGACAGCGGCACCGCGTCCGCCTGGCTGCCCGAGCGGTCCGTCGCGCTGATCGAGTCGCGCCGCGGCAGCCGCACCGTGGTCCGGCCCCAGGCGTCCCGCGCCCCGGCGCCGGTGCCCGCGATGCCGCCGCAGCCGCCCCCCGTCGCCACCGACGGCTGGCGCGGCCCGTCCGTCGCCTCGCCGGCCGCCGCGCCCGTCGGCGCGGGCCGCGCCGCCGACGGCCCGGTCCACCTGGCGGGGGCGCAGGTGCCGATCGGGCCCGGCCCCCGGGTCGCCGACGCGCGCGCCGCCGCCGTGCAGGCGCCGCCCGCCGAGTCCGGACTCGCCGCCTCCTGGTCCCGCGCGAAGCCGTCCGTGAACGGAGCGCCCGACCCGGTGGTCCCCGCGCCCGCGCCCGCCGAGGGCCCGGCGGGCTGGCGCCCGTGGCGGTTCCGGATGTCGAACGACGTGTGGGGCACCCCCAAGGTCGCCGGCGACCTCGTGTACGTCACCTCCTTCGAGGTGCACGCCCTCGACGTGGCCACCGGCAGACGCCGCTTCAAGACCCGCGACGTCGCCTGGTCGCTGACGGTCGCCGACGGCATCATCCACGCCTCCGACGGCCCGACGCTGTGGGCGCTCGACGCCCGCGAGGGCTCCGACCTGTGGCGGCTCCAGACGGACGCCTGGGTCTACTCCGTGCAGGCCGGGCACGGCACCGTCGTCACCGGCACCCGCGGCGGCGGCGCCCAGGCCCGCGAGGCCGTCAGCGGCGACCCGCTGTGGGAGCTGACCGGCTGCCAGACCGACTTCGAGACGCCCGAGGCGGGCCCCGTCGTGCACGAGGGCACGGTCTACGTGTGGCAGGACGCGCGGCTGCGCGCCCTGGAGGCCAGGAGCGGCGAGGAGCGCTGGTCGTACCCGGTCGGCGACGCCGCCTCGTGCGGCGGGGTGCCGGTCCGGCTGACCCCCGCCGACGACGGGTACGTGTACGTCGCCGCGGGCACCCGGGTCCTCGCCATCGAGGTCTCCTCCGGCCAGGTCCGCTGGCACTTCGAGGCACCGGCCGTCTTCCTGAGCCCGCCCGCGTTCGTCCCCGGCCCCGCGGTCACCGGCGGCGGCGTGTACCTCGTCGACCACCACGGCACGGTGTACGCGCTCGACGCCGCCGACGGCCGCGACCGCTGGCGCATCGCGACGGAGGCCCGGCCCTCGGCGGTCGACCCGGTCCTCGTCGCGCGCGGCCATGTGCACGTGGGCAGCGGGCAGGGCCTCTACACGCTGGACGCGGTGACCGGGACGCCGAAGTGGCGGTTCCAGTCCGGCGGCGAGATCGTCGGCTCCCCGGTCGTCGCCGACGGCCGCATCCACTTCGGCTCGACCGACCACCTCCTCTACACGCTGAAGGCGGACGACGGGCGGCTGCGCTGGAAGCTGGCGACCGGCGGCGAGATCACCGGCACGCCCGTCGTCACCGACGGGGTCGTCTACGCGTGCAGCAAGGACCGCTGCGTGTACGCGCTCGACGCGGAGAAGGGCACCGGCACCAGCCGTTAGCCCCTCGGGGGCGTCCCCGCGCACCGTGCCGGGTAGGGTGCCCGGCGTGATGACACGGGGACGCAGGGGATGGAAGCTGACGGCTGTCGCGGCACTGGTGGTGCTCGCGCTGACGGGCTTCTCCAGGGGACACGGCCGCCACCACAGCAGCGGCGGCGGCGGGGGCGGGTGCAGCAGCTCGTCGCAGGACCACGACAGCTCGTCGCACAGCACGTCGGGCGGCTCCACCTATGACAGCTCCACCTACGACGGGTCCACCTACGGCGGGTCGACCCCCGACGACGATGACGACCCGGTCGCCGTGCCCACGGTGCGGCACCGCAACCGCTCCACACCGTCGGCCACGGCCGGCGGCACGGCCCTCCAGGAGGGCACCGCGCGCCTCCTGGGCTGCGCGGACGCGACCCGCCCCTGGTCCACGGTCGAGGTCACCAACCCCAACGGCCGCGCGGTCACCTACACGGTGTCCACCACCTACTTCGACGACGCGGACCGGCGCATCCAGGAGAAGACGGCGAGGGTGCGGGTCCCGGCGCGCGGCAAGGCCGTCGCCAAGGTGCCGGTCGACACCCGGGCCGAGGTCCTCGACCGGGTCGACCACTGCGAGGCCGACCCCGAGGCTCTGCTCTGACGGGGTCTAGCGGACCCTGAAGTCCTTCGCCGGGCGGGAGGCGAACAGTTCCGCCTGGCGTTCGGGCGGCAGGTTGCCGAGTGCGATCAGGTGCGGGGCCTGCGCGAAGGCCCGGCTGCGGGCCGCCTCCGTGGCCGACCACACCGCCCGCACCGTGCCCTGCACCGCCTCCGTGGGGTGCGCGGCGATGGTCTCCGCGCAGCGCACCGCCGCCGCCAGCGCGCCGCCGGGCGCGGTGACTTCGCTGACCAGCCCGCTCTCCTGGGCCCGCCGCGCCGACACCCGCTCCGCCGCCCCCATCAGCGCCAGCCGCGCCACCTCGCCCGGCGGCATGCGCTGCGCCAGGTACACCGACTCGTAGGCGCTGACCATGCCGTACGTGGTGTGCGGGTCGAAGAACGTCGCGTGTTCGTCGGCGACGGCGAAGTCCGCCTCGCCCAGCAGGTAGAAGGCGCCGCCGCAGGCCATCCCGTTCACGGCGGCGATCACCGGCTTCCACAGGTCGTTGGCCTTCGGGCCGACGGCGAGCAGCGGATCGTCCATGGAGTACGGGGACGGGGGCTGCGGGACGTCCAGGCCGCGGTCGATGCCGGTGCAGAAGGCGCGGTCGCCCGCGCCGGTCAGCACCACGGCCCGCACGCCGTCGTCGTGCCGGAACTCCCGCCAGGCGGCGACCAGGGCGGTGATCGTCGGGCCGTCGAGGGCGTTGTGCCGGTGCGGGCGGTCCAGGGTGACGACCGCCACCCCGGTCGCCGCGTGGCGGCGGACGTCCACCGTCATGGCCGCTCCAGGACCCAGCGGGGGAGGTGCACGCCGTCGACCTCCGTGAACACGGCCTGGACCTTCGCGCCGATCCGCAGCCGCTCCCGGGGCACCGAGTTCAGCGGGGCGTCGGCCGCGGCCACCAGGTTGCCGACCAGGCGGATGCGGGGGGCCTCGGCGAGTTCGACGACGATCGCGTTGTAGGGGGCGAGCGCGGCGTAGGCGGGAAGCAGTGGCGGGTGCGGGATCACGTACGACCAGATGCGGCCCCTGCCGCTGGTCCTGCGCCACTCGGAGTCGAAGGACCGGCAGTGGGGGCAGCAGGGGCGGGGCGGGAAGCGGGGCCGCGCGCACGCGGGGTCGGCGCAGGTCTGCACGCGGAGTTCGCCGCGGGCCGCGTACTCCCAGAAGGGGGCGCCGTCGTCGTCGGGTACGGGGGCGAGGAGGTGGTGGTCGGTCGTCGGGTCTGCCATGTGCGGTCCCTTTCCGAGTGCCGATTCTTCGTGGCCGGTCGCGCGGTGCCCCCGCGTCCCTCGCGGGGGCGCCCGGTCAGGTGCGCAGCAGCACCGCCGACGTGGGGACGCCCTCGCCCGCGGTGACCAGGCAGGTGCTCGCGTCCGGGACCTGCGCCGTGCTGGTGCCCCGCAGTTGCTTCACGCCCTCGGTGATCAGGTTGAAGCCGTGGACGTACGCCTCCGAGAGGCCGCCGCCGCCGGTGTTGAGCGGGAGCCGGCCGCCGATCTCCAGGGCGCCGCCCTCGGTGAAGGCGCCGCCCTCGCCGCGCCCGCAGAAGCCGTACCCCTCCAGGGACAGCGGGATGAGCGGGGTGAACGCGTCGTAGATCTGGGCGACGTCCACGTCGTGGGGGGTGAGGTCGGAGTTCTTCCACAGGTGGCGCGCGGCCGTCCAGGCGGGGCCCGTGAGCGGGTCGTCGTTCCAGTAGTTGACCATGCCGTGGTGCTGGGCGGGCAGGCCCTGCGCGGCCGCGTGGATGTAGACCGGCCGGTGGCGCAGGTCGCGGGCGCGCTCGGCGGAGACGACGACGCAGGCCAGCGCGCCGTCGGTCTCCAGGCAGTTGTCGAAGAGGCAGAGCGGCTCGCTGATCCAGCGGGCGTTCATGTACATGTCCCGGGTCAGCGGGCGCTCGTACATCATGGCGGCCGGGTTCTGGTTGGCCCGGTTGCGGCAGGCGAGGGCGACGTTGAAGAGGTGGTCGCGGGTGGCCCCGTACTCGTGCATGTAGCGCCGGGCCAGCATGCCGATCTCGTCGGCGGGCCGCAGCAGCCCGAAGGGGCGGGTCCACTGGGCGGGCGTGGGCAGCTGGACGGCGGTGTTCTTCCAGGGGCGGGGCCCGGAGCCGCGCTTGCGCGAGCGCCAGGCGACGCCCACGCTCGCCTGCCCGGTGGCGACGGCGGCGGCGAGATGGGCGATCGTCGCGCACGAACCGCCGCCGCCGTAACCGGCCTTGGCGAAGAAGGTGACGTCACCGGCGCCGATCGCCTTGGCGACCTCGACCTCGTCGGTCTCCTCCATCGTGTACGAGGCGAACGCGTCCACCTCGGACGCGGCGAGACCGGCGTCGTCCAGGGCGGCCAGGATCGCCCGGCACGCCAAGGTCTTCTCGGATTCGGGGAGTTGTCGGGCGAACGCCGTCTGGCCTATGCCGGCGATGGCCGTCGCGTCCTTGATGCTGCTCACCATGGCACCCCCGCCTGTGCACCCTGTGCACCTGGATCTCTGGGCTGACAGCGCGTCAGGCTACAGCTAATCTGACGGATAGTCAGCTACGGGTCGGGTACGGCGTTGTGGGAGGTCGGCGATGAACGCACGGACGTGGGACACCATCCCGGGACTGGTCGCCGACGCGGTCACGCGGTACGCGGACCGGGAGGCCGTGGTCGACGGACGCACCCGGATCAGCTACGCCGAACTCGGCGCCCGCGTGGAGCGGGCCGCGGCGGCCTGCATCGCCTCCGGCGTCGAACCCGGCGACCGGGTCGCGCTCTGGGCCCCCAACACCCTGGACTGGATCGTCGCCGCGCTCGGCGCGGTCGGCGCGGGCGCCGTCCTCGTCCCCCTCAACACCCGCTTCAAGGGCGCCGAGGCCGCCGACATCCTGGCCCGCTCCCGCGCCCGGCTGCTCTTCGTCACCGGCACCTTCCTCGGCACCTCCTACGTCGCCTCGCTGCGCCGCGCCCAGCAGGCGGGCGCCGAACTCCCGCACCTGGACGAGGTGGTGGTGCTCGCCGACAGCGCCCCCGACGCACCCGGCTACCGCACCTGGAAGGAGTTCCTCACCGCGGGCGAGAAGACCGGCGCGGCCCGGGTGCGCGAGCGGGCCGCCCGCGTCGACGCCGCCTCCCCGTCCGACATCGTCTTCACCTCCGGCACCACCGGCCGGCCCAAGGGCGCCGTCATCACCCACGGGCAGACCCTGCGCGGCTACGAGATCTGGGCGGACCTCGCCGGGCTGCGCGAGGGCGACCGCTACCTGATCGTCAACCCCTTCTTCCACACCTTCGGCTACAAGGCGGGCGTCATCGCCTGCCTGATGCGCGGCGCGACGATGGTCCCGCAGCCCGTCTTCGACGTGGACACCGTGCTCGCCAACATCGCCGCCGAGCGGATCTCCGTCCTGCCCGGCCCGCCCACCCTGCACCAGTCGCTGCTCGACCACCCCGCGCGCGACACCCACGACCTGTCGGCGCTGCGGGTGGTGGTGACCGGCGCCGCCGTGGTGCCGCTGCGCCTGGTCGAGCGGCTGCGCGGCGAACTGCGCGTCGCCACCGTCCTGACCGCGTACGGGCTCACCGAGGCCAGCGGCATCGTCACCATGTGCCGCCGTGGCGACGACCCGGAGACGATCGCGTCGACCTCGGGCCGCGCGATCCCCGGCACCGAACTGCGGGTCGCCGCGCCGCCCGGCGAACCCGGCGAGATCCTGGTGCGCGGCTTCAACGTCATGCGGGAGTACTTCGAGGACCCCGCCGCCACCCGCGAGGTCATCACCGAGGACGGCTGGCTGCACACCGGCGACGTCGGCGTCCTCGACGACGGCGGCAACCTGCGGATCACCGACCGCATCAAGGACATGTTCATCGTCGGCGGCTTCAACGCCTACCCCGCCGAGATCGAGCAGCTGCTCGGCGTGCACCCGGACGTGGCCGACGTGGCCGTGGTCGGCGTCCCCGACGGCCGGCTCGGCGAGGTCGGCAAGGCGTACGTGGTGCGGCGGCCGGACTCCGTGCTCACCGGCGACGACCTCATCGCGTGGGCGCGCCGCGAGATGGCCAACTACAAGGTGCCGAGGACCGTCCAGTTCGTCCCCGGCCTGCCCCGCAACGCCTCCGGCAAGGTGCTCAAGCGGGAGCTGCGGACGGGGTGACCCGGCCGGAGTCCAGGTCCACGACGACGTCCGCGCGGTCCCGGCCCGGGGCCGCCCGCCGGGCGTTCGCCTCGTCCGAGCGCAGCACCCACGCGCGGGCCTCGGCCTCCGTCCTGCCGAACCGCACGTGCCGGGCGACCAGCCGCTCCACCCGCACGGTGTCGTCGACGGCCACCCACCACACCTCGTCCAGCAGCGGCCGGACCGCGCTCGACCAGGGCTCCTCGTCGAGCAGCAGATAGTTTCCCTCGGTCACCACCAGCGGCACGTCCGGCGGCACGGGCAGCGCGCCCGCCAGCGGCTGCTCCAGCTCCCGCTCGAAGGACGGCGCGTAGACCGTCTCCCCGTGGCGCGGCGCCCGGAGCCGGGCCAGCAGGGCGCCGTACCCGTACGCGTCGAAGGTGTCGGGGGCGCCCTTGCGGTCCGCGCGGCCCAGTCGGCGCAGCTCGGCGTCGGCGAGGTGGAAGCCGTCCATGAGGACCAGCGCAGCCTGCCCGCCGAGCGCGTCGACCACGGCCGCGGCGAGGGTGGACTTGCCCGCACCGGGCGGGCCGGCGATGCCGAGCACGCGGCGCGACCCCGGGGTCAGCAGGGCCCGCGCGCGATCGGCCAGTTCATCGACGTGACGCATGGGGCGAGCCTTTCACGGTCACCACTGGACGGCGTCGTCCAGGTCCTGCTGCCAGTAGGTGACCTTCAGGGAGTCGTCGATGTAGGCCCCGTCGGCGGGCAGCGCCGGGTGCGCGGTGGCGGGCAGCGAGCCGCTGAGGGAGCGGGGCCGGAACATGACCTCCAGCTTCTTCTCCGTGTGGCCGTGGGCGGCGCTGCCGTCGGCGGCGGACAGCAGCACCGCCGCGTAGCCGGACTCACCGGGGTTCAGCGTCACCACGGCCTGCGGCCGGGACTCCTCGACGGCCGGTGGCACCGACTGGGCCGCGCCGAAGCGGACCGCCGGGTAGCCGTACAGGAAGCAGGGCCGGCCGCCGGTGTTGGTGACGGTGAGCAGCAGGTGGTTGACGGGCCGGGTGAGGGGGGCCGCGACCGTCCGGGTGCCGGTGCCGGAACAGGCGCCCGGCTTCGCGGCGGCGGCCGAGCGCGCCGGCGTCTTCGCCCCGGTCCCGGTCGCGTTCGTGGACGCGGTGGTGGACGGGGTGGCGGACCGCGTCCCGGACCCGGCGCCCGATCCCGCCCGCGGTGCCGCCGACGACGATGCGGCGGACGCGGCGGACGCGCCCTCGTCCTGCACGCCCGATCCGTCGTCGCAGGCGGTCAGCGGGAGCGCGGCGATCGCGATGCCCGCGGCGGCGGTCAGCAGGCGGGTGCGGGCGGTGCGGGAGGTGCGGATGCTCGACATGACGTGCCCCTTGGGAATGCGGGTCGGTGTGGTGCTTGGATGACCCAGAGCCTGCGGGGAGATCCGTCCCAGGTGCCACCACCCACCGGGAGTTCGGCACGCTGGAACGCTGAAACGGGCTATGACCTGGGGGAACACAGGGCCCCTGGAACGCCGGAATGGGACGCGGGGGCATGGAGGAACGAGTGTCTGGGGACGGGTTCGCGCCGCTGCTGCGGGAGTTGAAGGACCGTTCGGGACTGAGTTACGGCACGCTGGCGAAGCGGCTGCACATGAGCACGTCGACACTGCACCGCTACTGCAACGGCACGGCGGTGCCGACCGACTACGCGCCCGTGGAGCGGCTCGCCCGGCGGTGCGGGGCGAGCCCCGGGGAGCTGGTGGAGCTGCACCGGCGGTGGATCCTCGCGGACGCGGCGCGGGGCCGAAAAGGCGACCCGGAGCCCGAGCCCGTACCCCTTCAGGAGCCGGATCCCTCGCCGGAGCCGGAGCCGGAGCCGGAGCCGGAGCCGGAGCCGGAGCCGGAGCCCGCGCCCGTGCCCGGTGCGGCGGGGAGCGGCGCGCGGCCCGGCGCCGCGAGCAGGCGCACCGCCGTCATCGCCGGTGTCGCGGTCGCCGCCGTCACCGGCGCCGTCGTGCTCGCCGTGCACCTCGGCGGCGGGGGCGGCGGCGCGGACCGGCAGCGGGCCGACGGGGCGCCGGCCGCCGCACGGAGCGGCGCGCACCGGGACCCGTCGGCGTCCGCCCCCCGGTCGCCCTCCGCGAGTCCCTCCCCGAGGAAGAACCCGTCGGCGTCGGCGAGCGCGTCGGGATCGGCCGGGTCGTCCGGGTCGTCGGCCGTCCCGGAGGGCGACGCCAGGGCCCCGGCGGGCGGCACCGCCGCCCCGCTGAGCGTCGGCGTCCGCCCCTACGTCTACGACAGCCCGTGCAGCCAGCACTTCCTCGTCGACAGCGGACCCGCCCAGGTCGGACCGCCCGCCGGGGAACAGGACGCCCCCCGCTGGGCCGCCGCGTACGGCGCCGTCTCCTCCGGCGAGCAGGAGGTCGCGCTCACCGTCCAGGGCACCGGCGCGCAGACCGTCGTCCTGGAGGCCCTGCGGGTACGCGTCGTCTCCAGGTCGGCGCCGCTCGCCTGGAACGACTACGCGATGGGCGTCGGCTGCGGCGGCGGCGTCGACACCGCGTCCTTCGCCGTCGACCTCGACGCGGGCAGCCCCACCGTCGGCGTCCGCGGCGGCAAGCGCGACTTCCCCTACAAGGTGAGCGAGTCCGACCCCGAGGTCTTCTACGTCGTCGCCCGCACCGCGGCGCACGACGTCCGCTGGGAACTCACCCTCGAATACTCCAGCGGGGGCCGCCGCGGCACCGTCCGGATCGACGACGCGGGCACCCCGTTCCGCACCAGCGCGAACGCGGGACGCCCCGGCTACGACTACCCCCTCGGCGGCGGCGAATGGATCGCGCGCGAGGAGCAGCGGTAGTCCGGGGCGCCGTCCGTCAGAGCTTCTCGGGGGTGCGGATCCCGAGGAGCGCCATGCCCCGGTGCAGGGTGCGGGCCGTCAGGTCGCACAGGAACAGCCGGTTCTCGACCTGCGCCGGCGTCTCGGCCTTGAGCACCGGGCACTGGTCGTAGAACGTCGTGAACAGCGACGCGAGCTGGAACAGGTACGCGGCCAGCTTGTGCGGCGCGTACTCGGCCGACGCCTCGAACACGGTGTCGCCGAACGCGTCCAGGTGCAGGCCGAGAGCCCGCTCCGCCGGGGCGAGCCCGAGCTCCGGGTGCGCGGCCGGGGCGACGCCGTCGGCCCGGCGCAGGATCGACCTGATCCGCGCATACGCGTACTGGAGGTACACGCTCGTGTCGCCGTTCAGCGACACCATCTGGTCCAGGTCGAACTTGTAGTCCCGGCTCGGCGACGTCGACAGGTCCGCGTACTTCACGGCGCCGATCCCGACGTAGCGCCCGTTCTCCACGATCTCGTCCTCGGTCAGGCCCACCTTCTCGGCCTTCTCCCGGACGACCGCGGTGGCCCGCTCGACGGCCTCGTCGAGCAGGTCCTCCAGCCGGACCGTCTCGCCCTCACGCGTCTTGAACGGCTTGCCGTCCGCGCCGAGCACCGTGCCGTAGCCCATGTTGTGGGCCGTGACGTCGTCGCCCAGCCAGCCCGCGCGCCGCGCCGTCTCGAAGACCATCTTGAAGTGCAGCGACTGCCGCACGTCCACCACGTAGATCAGCGACGTGGCGTGCAGGCCGACCACGCGGTCGCGGATCGCGGACAGGTCGGAGGCCGCGTAGCCGAAGCCGCCGTCCTTCTTCTGCACGATCAGCGGGACCGGCTGGTCGTCCTTGCCCTTGATGTCGTCGAAGAACACGACGAGCGCGCCCTCGGAGCGGACCGCGACGCCCGACTCCTCCAGGAGCCGCGCCGTCTCGGCCATCATGTCGTTGTAGGCGCTCTCCCCGACGATCTCGTCGTCGCGGATCTCCATGTCGAGCTTCTCGAAGACCGAGTAGAAGTACACCTTCGACTCGTCGACGAACCGCTGCCACAGGTCGAGCGTCTCCTTGTCGCCGGACTGGAGGGCGACGACCCGCCTGCGGGCCCGCTCCTTGAAGTCCTCGTCGGAGTCGAAGACCGCGCGCGACGCCTTGTACACCTTGTTCAGGTTCGACATGGCCTGCTCGCCGTCGGCGGCGTCCCCGGCGGCCGGGGCCAGGGTGCCCGGGTTCTCGATCAGGTACTGGATGAGCATGCCGAACTGGGTGCCCCAGTCGCCGATGTGGTGCCGGCCGACGGTCCGCTCGCCGGTGAAGTCGAGCATGCCGCGCAGCGCGTCGCCGATGACGGCCGAGCGCAGGTGGCCGACGTGCATCTCCTTCGCCACGTTCGGCTGCGCGTAGTCGATGACCGTGAGGCCCGGCGCGTCCTTCAGGGGCACGCCGAGCCGGTCGTCGGCGGCGCGCGCCGCGAGCGTCCCGGTGATCGCCCGGTCGGTGACCGTCACGTTCAGGAAGCCGGGGCCGGAGACCTCGACGCCGGCGAGCAGGTCGCCGCCGTCGATCTTCTCGACGACCTGGCCGGCCAGCTCCCGCGGGTTCGCCCCGGCCTTCTTGGCGAGCGCCAGGATCCCGTTGGCCTGGTAGTCGGCCCGGTCGCTACGTCGCAGCAGCGGGTCCGCGCCGCTCGCGTCCGGCAGGGCGGAGGCGAGGGCGTCGGCGAGACGCTGGTGGACGGTGGCGGTGATGGACGTGACCGAGGCCATGGAGAGGGTGCCGTTCCGCTCGTAGGGGTGTGGTGTGTTCGAAGAACCCCCTCAGTCTCCCACGGGGGCGGCCGGGCGGTCGCCCGCATTCCCGCCCGCCCCCGCGGCCGGCCGCGTCAGGGCGCGGGCGCCAGGGCCACCGCCGCGAGCGCCGGGGCCGACTCCGTGCCGTCCGCGTACACCGCGCTCACCCGGTAGTAGGCGGCGGTGCCGGCCGGGGCCCGGTCGTCGCGGTAGTGCCGGAACCCCTCGGCGTCCGCCAGGCCCATCGGCCCCTCGGCGAGCCGCTCGTACGCGCCGGTGGTGCGGTCCCAGCGGTAGACCCGGTAGCCGGTGGCGCCGTCGAGCGCGTCCCAGTTCAGGGCCACGTCACCGGCGTTCGCCGTGGCGTCGAGGCCGGTCACCGGGGAGCCCGGCGCCGTCGCCTCGGCGGGCCGGGTGTCCCGCTCGGTCGCGTACACGGTGACGGGGCCGGTGTAGTTGTTCGCGCCGTCCACCGCGCGCAGCTCCCAGCAGCGCTCCTCGCCGTCCGGCAGGCCCTGCGTGTCCCGGAAGGACGTGGCGCCGCCCTCCAGGACGTACGTCTCGCCGCCCGCGCAGCCGCGCACCCCGTCGACCGTCTCCGGGCGGCCCGCCCGCAGCCAGTAGGCGTGCACGTCGGCCGCCGGGGAGGCGTCCCAGGACAGGGCCGTGCCCCACGCCTCGGCGGTGGCCGTCAGGCCGGCCGGCACCGGGGGCGCGTCCGGGTCTGCGTAGCGCACCGGCGTCGCCGCGGTCGACAGGATCCCGTTCGAGGCCTTCGCGACCACGGTGACGTAGCGGTCCGTCGAGGCGCCGAGGCCCGCCACGACGCAGCCGTACTCGACGAACGCGTCGGTGCTCAGCAGCTCCGTCGCCGCGCACGCGCGCGGGTTGGTGCGGGCCGTGGACACGGCCGTGCCCGAGTACACCGTGAAGCCGCCCTCGTGGTCGTTGTCCGCCGGCACCCGGAAACGCAGCTCGGCGCGGCCGTCCGCGTCGGGCCGCAGGGACACGATCGTCGCGGGCGCCACCAGCCGCCGCGACGTCACCGACACCGGCTTCGCGCGGTGCCCGGCCGCGTCCAGCGCGTACACGGTGTAGGTGCGGACCACGCCGGGCCGCGCCGTGGTGTCGCGGTACGCGGCGGTCTTCGCGGTGCCCAGCAGGGCCGGCGCGGCGCCCCCGTCGGAGCCGTACACCTGCCAGCTCACCGCGTCGTCGGCCGGCGCGGCCCAGGACAGCGCGACGCCGCCCGCGTCCGCCTTCGCCGCGAGCGAGGCCACCGCGGCCGGGCCCCGGGTGTCCGGGGTGGTCACCGCCACGGGCGCGGTGCGCGCCGAGGTGTTGCCCGCCGCGTCCGTCGCGCTCACCGCGTAGTGGTACGTCGTCTTCTGCGCGGGCGTCCCGTCGTACAGGTACTGCTCGCCCGGCGTCCGCCGCAGGTCCATCGTCGCGACCGCGGTGTACGGGCCCGCCGCGGCCGTGGCCCGCCACAGCGTGAAGAGCGGGCCCTCGGCCGCGTGCACCTGGCCCAGCCAGACGTTGACGCGCGGCTCCTCCATGACCGTCGACACGGTGACGTCCGACGCGCGCACGGAGGGCACCGGCGGCGCCGTCCGGTCCGGCGGCGTCACGTACGGGCCGCACCCCCACGGCCCGTAGTTGGTCCAGCGGTCCACGGCCGCCACGCAGAACCGGTACTTCCGGCCGTCGGCGGGCAGCGTGTACGACGCCGTGGTGGCGGTGGTCGTCCAGTCCTCGACGCCCGAGCCGGCCGTCTCGACCAGCACCCGGTAGTGCTTGATGTCCAGCTCGCGGTTCTTCGTCCAGCTCGCGGTCGCCCTGCCGGTCGCCGCGTCGTAGGCAGTCCTGACGCCGGTCGGCGCGAGCGGCGCCCGGCTGTCGGACGAGGCGGGCCAGCCGAACCGCACCCTGGACGGGCCCGTCCAGTTCGCGTGGTCGACGCGCACGCTGTGGCTGCCGGAGCCGACGCAGAAGGTCCCGGGGACGCTGTTGCCCGCGTCCCCGGTGTTCTTCCACCTGTCGACCCGGCGCACCCCGTCCACGTACAGCCGCAGGCCGTCCGTGCCGGAGAGGCGGTACGTGAAGCAGCCGCCCGAGCCGAAGTCGCGGGTCAGCGACCAGCGCACCGAGAAGTTGTTCGCGGGCATCCCGGTGGCCGGCGCGCCGGTCCAGGTCTGGTCGACGGTGGTGTCGCAGTCCGTCTTCTTCGGGGTGCCCGAGAAGCTGGTGTTCGCGTAGAAGGTCCGCTTGAACGTGGTGTCGGCGCAGGTCACGGCCGCGTGGGCGGCGGGTGCTGCGAGGAGCGCGCCGCCCAGCGGCAGGGCGAGCGCCAGGCCGGCCGCCGCGGTACGGCGCCCGGCCACGAATCTGTCAGTGATCACGCTGACAGGACCGTCGCGGGGGCCGGGGGGTTGTGCGGCGGGGGCAATCCGTTTTCCGTCGGCCGCGGGTAGCTGGGACAATGGCGGCGACGCGGAGCGTTCCGCGCACCCCGAAACAAGAGAAGGACCGACTGACCGTGGCCCAGAGCACGAGCACGGAGCCCCAGGAGACCGTCGAGAACACGGACTGGGTGTCCCGATTCGCGGACGATGTCATCGCCGAGTCCGAGCGCCGTGCCCCGGGCAAACCGGTCGTCGTCGCCTCCGGCCTCTCCCCGTCCGGCCCGATCCACCTGGGCAACCTGCGCGAGGTCATGACCCCGCACCTGGTCGCCGACGAGATCCGCCGCCGCGGGTACCCGGTCCGGCACCTGATCTCCTGGGACGACTTCGACCGCTACCGCAAGGTGCCGAACGGCGTGCCCGGCACCGACGCGTCCTGGGCCGAGCACATCGGCAAGCCGCTGACCTCGGTCCCGGCCCCGGCCGGATCGGCGTACCCGAACTGGGCGGAGCACTTCAAGGCCGCCATGGTCGAGGCGCTCGGCGAGATGGGCGTCGAGTTCGACGGCATCAGCCAGACCGCGCAGTACACGGCGGGCACCTACCGCGAGCAGATCCTGCACGCGATGAAGCACCGCGACGACATCGACGCGATCCTCGACCAGTACCGCACCAAGAAGGACCCGGCCAAGGCCGGTAAGAAGCCGCAGCAGCAGAAGAACCAGAAGCCGGTCGACGAGGCCGAGCTGGAGGCCGCCGAGGGCTCCGGCGCGGCCGACGAGGACGACGGCAGCGGCGGCGCCGGCGGCTACTACCCGTACAAGCCGTTCTGCGGCGAGTGCGGCAAGGACCTCACCACCGTCACCTCGTACGACGACGCGACGACGGAGCTGTCCTACACCTGCACCCTCGACGGCTTCACGGAGACGGTCCTCCTCTCGGAGTTCAACCGCGGCAAGCTGGTCTGGAAGGTCGACTGGCCGATGCGCTGGGCGTACGAGGGCGTGATCTTCGAGCCGAGCGGTGTCGACCACTCGTCGCCGGGCTCGTCGTTCCAGGTCGGCGGGCAGATCGTCGACCAGGTCTTCGGCGGCAAGCAGCCGATCGGCCCGATGTACGCGTTCGTGGGCATCAGCGGCATGGCCAAGATGTCGTCCAGCAAGGGCGGCGTCCCCACCCCCGGTGACGCGCTCCAGATCATGGAGCCGCAGATCCTGCGCTGGCTGTACGCCCGCCGCCGCCCCAACCAGTCGTTCAAGATCGCCTTCGACCAGGAGATCCAGCGGCTCTACGACGAGTGGGACAAGCTCTCCGCCAAGGTGGCGGACGGCTCGGCGCTGCCCGCCGACGCCGCCGCGTACAGCCGGGCCGTCGGCGTCGCGGGCCGCGAACTGCCGCGCACGCCGCGCCCGCTGCCGTACCGCACGCTGGCCTCCGTCGCCGACGTCACGGCCGGGGACACCGAGCAGACCCTGCGCATCCTCTCCGAGCTCGACCCGGAGAACCCGGTGACCGACCTCGCCTCCGTGCGGCCGCGGCTCGACCGGGCCGAGGCGTGGATCACCACATACGTGCCCGCCGAGTCCCGCACCATCGTGCGCACCGAGCCGGACACCGCCGCGCTCGCCGAGCTCGACGAGGCGTCCCGCGCCTCGATCCGGCTGCTGCTCGACGGGCTCGACTCGCACTGGTCGCTCGACGGACTGACCCACCTCGTCTACGGCGTCCCGAAGGTCCAGGCCGGCTTCCCCGCCGACGCCACCCCCAAGGAACTGCCCGCCGAGATCAAGGGGGCCCAGCGCGCCTTCTTCGCGCTCCTCTACGACCTCCTGGTCGGCCGGGACACCGGCCCCCGCCTCCCCACCCTGCTGCTGGCCGTGGGCGCCCCCCGGGTCCGCGAACTCCTCGGAGCCTGACGGCTCTTTGCGCCCCTGGACAGGAGCAGAGCCCGTGTCCAGGGGCGCGGGGGACCGTGCGATACGCCCTCACCGAGAGGCGGTCAGGAACCCGAGAAGGTGTCCCCGAACATGGGGTCCTGGCCGGAGGCGGCGATGCCCACGGTGGGCCCGCTGAACCCGACGCCGTTCGTGCTCGCCACCCCCGCGGCGGACCCGCGCAGCACGGTCACGGCGCCGTCGTCGCTGTTCTCGCCGCCGGCCCCGACCACCAGATCGGCCCGCCCGTCGCGGTTGACGTCGGCGAGCCGCACCGCCGCGCCGAACAGGTCGGACGCCTCATTGGCCCCCGGCACCCCGGCGCTGCCCTGATTGACGGACTGCGCCCCGGCCCCGGTCAACCCGCCGGAGCCACCCCGCAGCACCCACACGTTGCCGGCCCCCGCGACGCTGCCGATCGCCTCGCCCGGGGCGCCGACGGCCAGATCCGCGTACCCGTCACCGTCGACGTCACCGGCGGCGACCGCCATGCCGAACCAGTCGTCGGACTCGTCGTCCCCGGGCACCCCGGCGCTGGCCTGGCTCAGCACGCGGCTGCCGGCCGGGTCGATCCCCGCGTCCCCGCCGGGGACCACGGTGACGTAGCCGCCGCGCGCCGGGGCGCCGATGGACGGGAAGTCGATGCCGAGGGCGAGGTCGTCGTGCCCGTCGCGGTCGAAGTCCCCCGCGGCGAGCGACGCCGCGTGCTCGTCGGTCGCCCGCGCCTGGAGCGCGGGCCCGGACTTCGAGCCCCGGTAGACGAACGTCCCCACGTAGGAGCCCACCGCCAGATCGTCCGTGCCGTCGCCGTCGAAGTCCCCGGCGGCCAGCTGCCCCACGCCGTCCGGGTAGGCGCCCGACCGCACGTCCGTGTCGAGGCGCAGCTTCCCGGCCGCGCCCGCGGACCTGGTGAAGCCGCCCTTGAAGATCCACACGTCCTTGCCGGTCGAACCGACCGCAAGGTCCGGCTTCTTGTCCCCGGTGAAGTCGCCGACCGCGAGGGACTGGCCGAACAGGTCGTGCCCCGTCGGGTTCGGGTCGCTGACCGTCGTCCCGCCGGACAGCCCGGACGCACCGCCCCACAGGATGGTGACGGAACCGCCGTCCTTGTCGCCGCCCACGTCCTCCTGCGGCGTCCCGACGACGAGGTCGCCGTAGCCGTCGCCGTCGAGGTCGCCGTGCGCCAGCTCGGTGCCGAAGCGGTCGTCCGCCTCCGACGCCCCCGGCACCCCGGACGAACTCTGCGACGTGATCGTGTGGCGGGCGGCGGCGATCCCGGCCGACGCACCGTAGTTGACGACGACGGCACCCGCCTTGGCCTTGCCGTTCGCGACGGCGCCGGGGGCGCTCGTCGCGACGTCGTGGTAGCCGTCGCCGTTGAAGTCGTCGGCGTAACCGGACGGCGCGGCGGCGCTCGCGGCGCCGGGCAGCAGCACGAGGAGACCGCCGGCCAGGGCCGTCGCGACGGCGGTGGCACCGGCTACGGCTCGGCGCCCGGGGCGCTTGTGGCGAGACATGGGTTTCCTTTCGTCAAGACACGAAGGTGACCGGTGGGGCGGTCGGGCCGAAGCTCAAGACATCACCGTCGCCCGAACGGTTGCAGGGCACACGTATTTCTGTCGGGTCTTTTCGTGTCGTTGACGCGGGATCACGCGATGTGGTCGTCCACGAACTCCGCGTTCAGGCGCTTGGTGAACATCTCGTGGTAGCGGGCCAGATCGCGCTGGGAGAGCCGGCTGCTGTAGGCGGCCTCGACGTTCGCCTGGAACGCGCCCGGCGTCGGCATGCCCTCACCGTCTATCGAGTACCGGAACACCTGGTACAGGTCCTCGTCGGACGGCGCGGACGCCGGCGCCGCACCGTCGCCGAGCGGCCGCGTCCCGCCCGCGCCGTTCGGCACCGGGAACCCGGGCTCCGGCTCGGGCTGCGGCTGCTGCGGCTGCTGGGCCTCGGCGGCGCGCGGGTGCGGGACCACGACCTGCTGCTGCGGCGCCTCCTGGGGCACCTCGAAGGTCGGGTCGTAGCCGCCCTGGTACTCCACCGCCCGCTGCTGCGCGAACCACTGGCTCGTCTGCGCGTCGGCCTCGGCCCCCGTCCCGGGCTGCACCTGAGCCTGCTGAACCTGCTGAGCCTGCTGGTCCTGGGGGTGCGGCTGGGCCTGGGCCTCGGCCTGCTCCGGTTCCGGTGCCTGCGACGGCTGTTGGGGCTGGGCTTGCGGCGCCTGCTGGGCCTGCTGTGTCTGCGGCTGTGGCTGAGGCTGAGGCTGCGCTTCCGGGTCCGGTCGCTGCTGCGGTGCCGCCGGTTCCAGTTCCGCCGGGTGCGGGACGGGCGGCAGCAGGTGCGGTTCGATGCCGGCCGCCGCGAGCCCCGCCGGAGCGGTCTCCGCCAGCGGCACCCCGTACCGCGCGAGCCGCAGCGGCATCAGCGACTCCACCGGGGCCTTGCGCCGCCACGCCCGCCCGAACCGGGAACGCAGCCGCGCCTGGTACACCAGCCGCTCCTGCTCCAGCTTGATCACGGCCTCGTACGAACGCAGCTCCCACAGTTTCATCCGCCGCCACAGCAGGAACGTCGGCAGCGGCGACAGCAGCCAGCGCGTGATCCGCACGCCCTCCATGTGCTTGTCCGCGGTGATGTCCGCGATGCGCCCGATGGCGTGCCGGGCCGCCTCCACGGACACCACGAACAGGATCGGTATGACGGCGTGCATGCCGACGCCCAGCGGATCCGGCCAGGCCGCCGCGCCGTTGAAGGCGATCGTCGCGGCCGTCAGCAGCCACGCCGTCTGGCGCAGCAGCGGGAACGGAATGCGGATCCAGGTCAGGAGCAGGTCCAGCGCGAGCAGCACGCAGATGCCCGCGTCGATGCCGATCGGGAAGACGTAGGAGAAGTTCCCGAAGCCCTTCTCGATCGCCAGTTCGCGCACGGCCGCGTAGGAACCGGCGAAGCCGATGCCCGCGATGACCACGGCACCGGCGATGACCACGCCCGCGAGTATCCGGTGCGTCCGTGTCAGCTTCAGTGGCCCTGCCACTTCGGTTCCCCTCCCAGTTCGGCACGTTGCGCCCACAGACTGGCACATGTGTGCGGGGCGCCGTGGGCCGGTACACCGGGAGCCCGGCTCCCAAAAGGGGCCGGGCTCCTCGAATCCCAGGCAAATACCGGGCGGGCGGCGGCTACTTGTCCTTGTCGGAGGCCGAGGACTTCGGAGCCTTCGAGGACTCGGAGTCGGCCTTGGAGTCGGCCTTGGAATCGGACTTCGACTTCGACTTCGACCCGTCGGCCGACTTCGACGCGGACGCCGTCGGCGAGGCGCTCTTGCCCGACAGGGTGTCCTCGACCGAGGCCACCGTCTCCTTGGCGGCCTTCTCGGCGTCCTTCGCCAGCGCGTCCGCGTCCGGCGTCTTCTCGCCCGCGAGACCCGAACCGTTGTAGTCCACCGTGACGACCACGTTGTCGAGGCGCGAGACGACCGTCTGCTGCTTCGAGGTGACGTCCTTCTTCTTCACCTTGTACGTGTTGTCGGAGCGCACCAGCGTCGCCTCGTCACCCGTACCGGAGACCTCGGACGTCTTCACCTTCTTCGCGCCCTCGGCCGTCTGCGCGTCCTTGACCTGCTTCGCGTAGTACGCGGACGCCAGGTCGTCGCCGCTGCCCCGGTTCACGTCCGAGTCGAAGCGGAGCATGGAGACGGTCAGCCAGCGGTACTGGGAGCCCTTCACGCCGTTGCTGTCCAGGCTCGCCCAGGAGCAGCCGGCCCGCGTCGACTCGTCGTCCGAGGCCCCGGACTTGCTCTTGCCGTGCGGCACCAGGTCGTCCAGCGTCTTCTTCGACACCGCGTCGCACGCCTGCGGCAGTGTCTTGTACGTCGCGGCCCGGACCTTCTTCGCGGTCCCCTCCGCGGTGGACGCGGAGGCCTTCGATCCCGCCGACGCCTTGTCCGTGGCGCCCGCGTCGTCGGAACCCGAGTCGGAGGAGCAGCCGGCGACGACGAGGGCCACCGGCACGGCGGTGGCGCAGGCGAGTATGCGGGTGAGTCGCTTGGTCGGACGGTGCATGGTTCCTTCACAGGGACGCTGACAGGGACACGGACCGGACACGCGAGCGCCGGTCGATCTCCAGCCGGCCTTCACGAACCCGGGTCCGATGGGCCACCGTACGCGCTGTCCGACCCGCACGCCTCGGCTTCCCCGCACCCGTCCCGGGGCCCCGAGCGGTCCTACTCGCCGAACTTCCCGACCAGCTTCTGCGCCAGTTCCTGCGCCCTGTCCTGCATTTCCTTGCTGTCCGGCGCCTGTCCGGCGGCCGTCGGCTGGGCCTCGTAGGCGAGGGTCACCACGACGTTCGACGTGCGGAACACCACAGTCACGGTGCGGGCCGACGACGCCGTCGGGCCCGCCTGCACGTCGTTCAGGAACGCCTGGTCGCCGAGGCCGTCGAGCAGGCGGGGCCGCAGGTCGCCGGGCGAGACGGATTCCGACGCGGAGCCGGACTCCGGCGCCCCGGACCCGTCGGCGGACGCGGAGTCTTCGGACGTACCGGACGACTCGTTCGACCCCCGATCCGCCCCTGAAGTCCCTTCTGTCCCTTCTGTTCCTTCTGTTCCTTCTCTGCCGTCTTTTCCTGATGTTCCGGACTTCCCCGTCTGTGCCGACGCGCCGCCCGACTCCGGCGAACCGGAGGCGGAGGCGGACGGGGGCGCGGGGTCGTCGGTCCCCGTGGCCGTGCCCGGGTCCGGGAGATCCGCCTTGCGGGCCTTCCCGGCGAAGACCCGCTCCGCCGACGCGTCGTCGCTCACCCCGGCGTCGTACGACACCACCCGCTCGAAGTCGAGCGTCAGCCGGTGCGAACCGCCCGCGGCCGAGTCGTCCTTCCAGCGGCAGCCGACCCGGCGCCCGGTGTCGAAGGTGGTCGTCGCCACGCCCTCGTACGCCTTGTCCCGCTGGTCCGGGTCCGTGATCTTCGCGATCCCCGGCAGCATCGTGTCCAGCATGCTCTGCTCGGGCTGCCCGCACGGCTCCGGCAGGGTCCGGTACTTGCCGGGCTTCGCCACGGTCGCCGACGCGGTGACGTCGCCCGGCTTGGAGTCGTCGGTGCCGCCGCCGTCGTCGGCGCTTCCGCTGCACCCGGTGAGCAGGGCCGTCAGCAGGACGGCGACACCCGGTACGTACGCGTACGACTTCCGCTGCACCCTGGGGCTCCTTACTGGGCTGACGCCAGGTTATTCGATTGCCGCGGCGGCGCGGCCGATGGTGCCATGTCTATCGCACGCATCGCCGTGGACGCCGGTCCAGCATCCCTTTTGTTGACCTTGGCGCGGGTATTTGCGTTTCCCTGCTTCTGTTCACTTAGGCACAACTGTCGCGTCCGACGGGGGATTTCATGTCATACGTAGAGGTACCGGGGGCGAAGATCCCCATCCGCATGTGGGCCGATCCGGCCTCGGTCGAGCCCGCCGCGATGCAGCAGCTGCGCAACGTGGCGACGCTGCCCTGGGTCGAGGGCCTCGCGGTCATGCCCGACGTGCACTACGGCAAGGGCGCGACGGTCGGTTCCGTCATCGCGATGCGGGGCGCGGTGTGCCCGGCCGCGGTGGGGGTGGACATCGGATGCGGGATGAGCGCGGTGCGGACCTCGCTGACCGCCAACGACCTGCCGGGCGACCTGTCCCGGCTGCGCTCGAAGATCGAGCAGGCGATCCCGGTGGGCCGCGGGATGCACGACGACCCGGTCGACCCGCGCCGGATGCACGGCCTCGCGACCGCCGGCTGGGACGGCTTCTGGGACCGCTTCGACGGGGTCGCCGACGCCGTGAGGTTCCGCGAGGACCGGGCCGCCAGGCAGATGGGGACGCTGGGCGGCGGCAACCACTTCGTGGAGGTCTGCGTCGACACGTCCGACGCTGTGTGGCTCATGCTGCACTCCGGGTCGCGCAACATCGGCAAGGAGCTGGCGGACCATCACATCGGGGTGGCCCGGGGCCTCCCGCACAACCAGGACCTGATCGACCGCGACCTCGCCGTCTTAGTCGCGGACACCCCGCAGATGGCGGCATACCGCAACGACCTGTTCTGGGCGCAGGAGTACGCCAAGTACAACCGCTCCCTCATGATGGCCCTCCTCAAGGACGTGATCCGCAAGGAGTTCAAGAAGGCGGCGCCCTCCTTCGAGCCGGAGATCAGCGCTCACCACAACTACGTGAGCGAGGAGCGGTACGACGGCGTGGACCTGCTGGTCACCCGCAAGGGCGCGATCCGCGCGGGCTCCGGCGAACACGGGATCATCCCGGGCTCCATGGGCACCGGCTCGTACATCGTGAAGGGGCTCGGCAACGCGGCCTCCTTCAACTCCGCGTCGCACGGCGCGGGCCGCAGGATGAGCCGGGGCGCGGCGAAGAGGCGCTTCTCGACCCGGGACCTGGAGGAGCAGACGCGGGGCGTGGAGTGCCGCAAGGACTCCGGTGTCGTGGACGAGATCCCCGCCGCCTACAAGCCGATCGAGCAGGTCATCGAGCAGCAGCGGGACCTCGTCGAGGTCGTCGCCAGGCTGAAGCAGGTCGTCTGCGTCAAGGGGTGACCGGCCACCCGGCGCCGGGGCGGCGCCGGGACGGTGACGGGAGCCGGTGTCCGGCGGGTGGCACCCTGTGGCGCATGACCGTCGCCCGTTCCGTGTCGCTGTTCGTCCTCGCCGCGCTCTTCGAGATCGGCGGCGCCTGGCTGGTGTGGCAGGGGGTGCGCGAGCACCGCGGCTGGGCGTGGATCGGGGCGGGGGTGATCGCGCTCGGGCTGTACGGGTTCGTGGCGACGCTCCAGCCGGACGGGGACTTCGGGCGGATCCTGGCCGCGTACGGCGGGGTGTTCGTCGCCGGGTCGATCGCCTGGGGCGTGGTCGCGGACGGCTACCGGCCGACCCGCTGGGACGTGGCCGGCGCGCTGATCTGCCTGGTGGGGATGGCCGTGATCATGTACGCGCCGCGGGGCGAGTGAGGGTCCGTCGTAGGCTGGCGGCAGCCGTCCGCCGAGCCCCGAGGAGCAGTCATGGCCCCCGCCCCCGCATCCCGTATCGCCGTCGTCACGGGCGCGAGCAGCGGCATCGGTGCCGCGACGGCCCGGCAGCTGGCGGCGGCCGGGTACCGGGTGGTGCTCACCGCCCGCCGCAAGGACCGCATCGAGGCGCTGGCGGAGGAGATCAACGGCGCCGGGCACCAGGCGGCCGCGTACGCCCTGGACGTGACCGACCGGGCGGCGGTGGACGAGTTCGCGACGGCGTTCAGGACGGTCGGCGTGCTGGTGAACAACGCCGGGGGTGCGCTGGGCGCCGACCCGGTGGCCACCGGTGACCCCGAGCAGTGGCGGCAGATGTACGAGACGAACGTCATCGGCACGCTGAACGTGACGCAGGCCCTGCTGCCCGCGCTGACCGCCTCCGGCGACGGCACGGTGGTCGTCCTCTCCTCGACCGCCGGGTTCGCGACGTACGAGGGCGGCGGCGGTTACGTGGCGGCCAAGCACGCCGAGCACGTGCTGGCGGAGACGCTGCGGCTGGAGATCGTCGGTACGCCGGTGCGGGTCGTCGAGGTGGCGCCCGGCATGGTGAAGACGGACGAGTTCGCGCTGACGCGGTTCGGCGGGGACCAGGAGAAGGCGGCGAAGGTGTACGCGGGGGTGGCCGAGCCGCTGACCGCGGACGATGTCGCCGACACGATCAGCTGGGCGGTGACGCGGCCGTCGCACGTGAACATCGACCTGCTGGTGGTCCGGCCGCGCGCCCAGGCGTCCAACACCAAGGTGCACCGTGACCTCTGACGCGCCGGATCCGCTGGACGTGCTCCAGCGGGAGCTCGACGAGCGGCGGCTCGCCGAGGAGAAGAAGGGGGAGCGGTACATGTGGTGGTACCTGGGCTATTTCCTCTTCGGCATCCACCTCGTCGCCTTCGTGATGATCTACGCGATCCACCACGCCGCCTAGCCCCTGGTCGGTTCGTCGCCTGCGGGCCGGTGCGGGGTTGGCCGTGTCGTACTTCGCCTGCGGCCCGGTGGCCGCTTCTCGCGCAGTTCCCCGCGCCCCTGAGGCATGCGCTGACGCGCAGCCTCCCCTTGAGGCTGCGCTCCGCGCGCCTCCGCTGAGAGGCGAGACGCTGGCGCGCCTCTCCCCGATGAGATGGCGCACGAAGTGCGCATCTCAGGGGCGCGGGGAGCTGCGCGCTCAGCCCCCACCGGCCGTCGGTCGAGAGCGGACCCAGGGGCGCGGGGAACTGCGCGCTCAGCCCCCACCGGCCCCGCGAGGGAACTGCGCGCCCAGCCCCCACCGGCCCCGCGAGGGAACCGCGCGCCCAGCCCCGCCCGGCGCGCACGCGGAAATAAGTGGGGCCGGGGCACTGTTCCAGGGGTATAGTTGAAGCGTCAACAACCTGGAAGGTGAGCAGCCATGCAGTTCGGGATCTTCACCGTCGGCGACGTCACGGTCGACCCGACGACCGGGCGTGCCCCCACCGAGCACGAGCGGATCAAGGCGATGCTGGCCATCGCGCTCAAGGCGGAGGAGGTCGGCCTGGACGTCTTCGCGACCGGCGAGCACCACAACCCGCCGTTCGTCCCGTCCTCCCCGACGACGATGCTCGGCTACATCGCGGCCCGCACCGAGAAGCTGGTCCTGTCCACCTCCACCACCCTCATCACCACCAACGACCCGGTGAAGATCGCCGAGGACTTCGCGATGCTCCAGCACGTCGCGGACGGCCGCGTCGACGTGATGATGGGGCGCGGCAACACCGGCCCGGTCTACCCCTGGTTCGGCAAGGACATCCGCGACGGCATCGACCTCGCCATCGAGAACTACGCCCTGCTGCGCCGCCTGTGGGACGAGGACGTCGTGACCTGGAAGGGCAAGTTCCGCACGCCGCTCCAGTCCTTCACCTCGACCCCGCGCCCGCTCGACGGCGTCGCGCCGTTCGTCTGGCACGGCTCCATCCGCTCCCCGGAGATCGCCGAGCAGGCCGCGTACTACGGCGACGGCTTCTTCCACAACAACATCTTCTGGCCCGCCAGCCACACGAAGCAGATGGTGAACCTGTACCGCCAGCGCTACGCCCACTACGGGCACGGCACCCCGGAACAGGCCGTCGTCGGCCTCGGCGGCCAGGTGTTCATGCGGAAGAACTCGCAGGACGCGGTGCGCGAGTTCCGTCCGTACTTCGACAACGCGCCGGTCTACGGCCACGGCCCGTCCCTGGAGGACTTCACCCGCGAGACGCCGCTGACCGTCGGCTCGCCGCAGGAGGTCATCGACCGGACGCTGTCCTTCCGCGACTACGTCGGCGACTACCAGCGCCAGCTGTTCCTGATGGACCACGCGGGCCTGCCGCTCAAGACGGTCCTGGAACAGCTCGACCTGCTCGGCGAGGAGGTCGTGCCGGTGCTGCGCAAGGAGTTCGCCAACCAGCGGCCCGCGAACGTGCCGGACGCGCCGACCCACGCCGCACGGGTCGCGGCGAAGAACACGCACGGGACCAGCGACAACAGCGACAACAACGGGAACAACGGGAACGAGGAGGCCAGGAGCGCATGAAGCTCGTCGTCGTGTCCGCGGGGCTCAGCTCCCCCTCGTCCACCCGGCTGCTCGCCGACCGGCTCACGGCGGCGACCCTGCACCAGGTGGACGCGGAGGTGGAGGTGGTCGAGCTGCGGGACCTCGCCACGGAGATCGCGCGGCACTTCGTCACCGGCTTCCCGCCCGCCCGGCTCGCCGCCGCGCTCGACGCGGTGGCGGCGGCGGACGGCCTGATCGCCGTGACGCCGGTGTTCGCGGCCTCGTACAGCGGACTGTTCAAGTCGTTCTTCGACGTCATCGACAAGGACGCGCTGACCGGCAAGCCCGTGCTGGTCGCCGCGACCGGCGGCACCGCCCGGCACTCGCTGGTGACCGAGCACGCGCTGCGCCCGCTCTTCACGTACCTGCGCGCCCTCGTGCTGCCGACCGCCGTGTACGCGGCGTCGGAGGACTGGGGCGAGGAGGGGCTCGCCGCCCGGATCAGCCGCGCGGGCGCCGAGCTGGCGCGGTTCATGGCGCCCTCGGTGACCGCGGCCGACGCCGCGCCCGACGTGGACACCGCCGCCGCGATCGCGCCGCGCTCGGCGCACGGCGCGATCACCTCGGTGGACCCGGCCGACGGCTTCCAGGTGGTCCCCTTCGCGCAGCGGCTCGCGGCCCTACGGCCGGCCGACTAGCCGCAGCGCGGCCGGCTCCGGCGCCTTCCACGCGGTCCAGCCCCGGGTGCCGGGCAGGTCGTACGGGGTCCAGTGCGCCGCGTAGGACGGCGGGCGGGTGCCGCGGGCGGTGAGCAGCGCCGTCGGCACCCGGGCCGCGCGGCGCAGCAGCGCCGCGCGGGTCGTGGAGGTGTTGTTGCCCCGGATCTGCGCGGACGCGCAGCCCGCCGCGTAGCCGACGGGCAGCGCGCGCGGGCCCGTGACCAGGCAGGGCGGGGTGAGACCCAGGGTGCGCAGGCCCCGCGCGGCGGCGACGTAGCGGGCGTCGGTCGCGGCCGTGGCGGCGACCTCCCGGTGCAGTACCACGCCCTGCGAGGCGATCTGCGCCGCCACCAGCAGCGCCACCGCGACCGCCAGGGGGCGGCCGCGCGCCAGGCGCCGCAGCAGCACCGCGACGGGCGGGGCGAGCAGCGCGTACGACGGGAGCAGGAAGCGCGGCGCCGAGTAGCCGATGAGCAGCAGGTACGACGCGCTCAGGGCCGCCGCGCAGACCACCGGCAGCACGGTCGCCGCGCGCCGCGCGTCGCGCCGGGCCAGCAGGACGGCCGCCACCGCGAGCAGCGGCAGCGCCGGCCACCACAGAGCGAGGAGCGGCTGGTCGGGGGCGCCCGCCGTGCAGGGGCGGCACAGCAGCGGGCCGTTCACCGCGCGCCAGGCCGTGCCGAGGTTGAGGTGCGGGCCCATGTCGCCCTCGGTGGCACTGGACACGTGCAGCCGCTCGGTGACCCCGCCCCAGCGCACGTACGCCTCGACGACCCACTGGGCGAGCCCGGCCGCGAGCCCCGCGGCCAGCCACGGCAGGGTGCGCCGCCGGTCCCGTACGAGGAGCGCGTACCCGGCGAGCGGCAGCACCAGCCACACCGCGTCCGGCGCCCGGAACAGCGCCACCACCGCGACGCACAGCGCGCACCGCCGGCTGTCGCCGCGCAGGAACCAGCCCACCGCGCCGAGCGCGCCGAACGCCACCCACAGGTTGGGCATGGCCATCGCCCCGGACAGCACGCTGATCCACAGGCTGCCGAACAGCAGCGCGGCGAACGCGGTGGTGCGGGCGCCGACCAGCGGGCGCCAGACGCGGAACGCAGCGAACAGGGCGGCGCCGGACAGCACGGCGAGCACGGCGCGCAGGGCGGACGGTCCGGCGCCGGCCGCGACGAACGGCGCGGTCAGCAGGCTCGTCCCGCGCGAGCGCGGCGCGCTGAAGAACACGGCCGGGTTGCGCGGGTCGTACTGGGAGACGTAGACGGACTCGTCCCAGCCGAGGCCGTGCCCCAGCCGGGGCACGACGAGGGTGAGCTGGGCGAGCGTGTAGAGCACGGCGACGGCGGCGAGCCAGCCGTCGGGCCCCGGGACGCGCCGGGCCCGGGACGGGCGCGCCCCCGGCCGCACGCGCGGCGGTGCGGGCGGCGCGGCGACGGGGCCCGCCGCGGCGAACGCGAGGACCCCGGCGGGGGCGGGGGACCACAGGCTCCACCGCGCCGCGAGGGCGGAACGGACGGCGGGGAGGGCGGGGAGGGAGGGGAGGGTGGGACGGAGGGCGGGCCGCCACCGACTTTGTCGGTCCGTCCTCCGTCCCTGGGGGGTCCGTCGCCGCCGGGGACCGGGGGCCGGGGGCCCCGGCGGGACGGACGTCTCGGTGGGCGGTGCGGTGCGCTCGTGCGCCGGGGGCGTGGTCATCGTCGTCCTACGGCGTCCGGGGTCGCGCGGCGGCGCCCCTGGTCCGGTGGCCTCGGTCGTCATGGCGGGTCCCCTCTTGTCCGCGGGAGCGTGTTCCCCGTACCGAACGGGCTCGCCTGCGCGCCCAGTTGACGGCCCGGCCGTGCATCCGCTGCCCCGCGCGGCGCCCTCGGGTGGCGCGGAGCCGGGTGAAGAGCGCGTCGTAGCGGGCGACGATCGGCTCCGGGTCGTAGCGGTGCGCGGACTCCAGCGCGGCGGCGCCCATCGCCCGGCGCAGGGTGTCGTCCTCGATCAGCTCGACCATCGCCTCGGCCAGCGCCCGCGCGTCCCCGACCGGCACCAGCCGGCCGTCGTGCCCGTCCGTGACGATCTCGCCGGGGCCCAGCGGCGCGTCCGTGCTCACCACCGGCACCCCGCAGCGCATCGCCTCCACCAGCGTCATCCCGAAGGACTCCGCGTCGGAGGCGCTCACCACGAGCGACGCCCTGGCGAACTCCGGCTCGATCGGCGACACCGCGCCCATCAGCCGGGCCCGCCCGGTCAGCCCGAGCCCGGCCACCAGATCACGCAGCCGCGCCTCCTGCGCGCCGCCGCCGTAGATCCGCAGCTCCCAGCCCGGCTCCTTCGCCGCGACCGCGGCGAACGCCTCCAGGAGCAGGTCGTAGCGCTTGCCCGGGGCGAGCCGCCCGGCCGCCGCGATGATCTTCGAGGTGCCGTCCGACGGCGGGACGGCGGCGGGCGGCACGATGTTCGGCACGGCCAGCACCCGCACCCCCGGCAGCGGCATCCGCGACCGGTAGACCGCCGCGTCCTCCTCGGTCACCGTCACCAGCGCGTCGAGCCGCCGGTAGTACCGGGCGAGCACCGCGCGCAGCCTCTTGTCGTGCGCGTCGTGCCGCAGGTGCTCCTGCGCGATCCGCAGCGCCCGCCGCGGGCCCCACTTCGCCAGGTAGACGTTGATGCCGGGCCGGGTGCCGATCACCACGTCGGCGTCGCACCGCTCCTCCAGGTACGCGCGCACCCGCTGGTCGTGCAGGAGCGTGTACTGCTTGTGGCGCTTCTCCGCGGCCGGGAACTCCCGGGCCGGCTCGCCGAACGCGGGCAGCGCGCTGTCGGCGCCGCCCGCCCGGCCGTCCACGAGCGGGACGAGCCGGATCCGCGGGTCCACCGGGAAGCGCGGCGACTCCCGGTGCCGGGACATCGACACGATCTCCACCTCGTGGCCGCCGTGCTCGACGAGCGCGGCGGCGAGGTTGAGCGTCGTGCGCACCGTGCCGCCGATGGCGTACACGTTGTGCAGCAGGAACACGATCTTCATGCGTACTGCCTTCCCCGGCTTGCCCCCAATGTCCGGAAGGGAGACTGCTCGGATCAGGTAAGCCGCCCGTCCGGTGGGGGTGAGAGGCGAGTAAGAAGCCCATTGGCGGACGGCCGATCAGGCGATGCGCACCGCCCGTGGGGGCAGACTGGCGGGGTGTCGCACACCGCTCCGCCCACTCCGGCCCCCGCCCCGACCGTGCTGCTCGCCGAGGACGACCGGCCGATCCGCAACGCCCTGGAACGCGCCCTGGCGCTGGAGGGCTATGTGGTCACGGCCGTCGCCGACGGCGTCGAGGCGCTCGCCGCCGCCCACCGCTCCCGGCCCGACATCCTCGTCCTGGACGTGATGATGCCGGGCATCGACGGCCTCCAGGTCTGCCGGGTGCTGCGCGCCGAGGGCGACCGCACCCCGATCCTGATGCTGACCGCGCTGGTCGAGACCCCGGACCGGATCGCCGGCCTGGACGCGGGCGCCGACGACTACGTGGTGAAGCCCTTCGACGTGGAGGAGGTCTTCGCCCGGCTGCGCGCCCTGCTGCGCCGCGCCGCCCCGGTGCCCGAGGACCCCTGCGACGACGGCCGCCAGGTGACCGCCGCCGACCTGCGCATCGACCCGGCCGCCCGGCGCGCCTGGCGCGGCGCCCGCGAGCTGGAACTGACCAGGACCGAGTTCGACCTGCTGGAGCTGCTCGCCCGCAACAGCGGCATCGTCCTCGACCACGCCACGATCTACGACCGGATCTGGGGCTACGACTTCGGGCCCGGCTCGAAGAACCTCGCCGTCTACGTCGGCTACCTCAGGCGCAAGGTGGACGAGCCGGACGGCGTTCCGCTCCTCCACACGGTCAGGGGAGTGGGCTACGTGCTGAGGGAGGGCTGAGTGGCTCCCGCCTCCCGGAGCCTGCGCACCAAGCTGGCCCTGTCCTTCGCGGCGGTGGCCGCCGGGGTGACGGCGCTCGTCGGCTTCCTCTCCTACGACTCGGCGGCCCGGCTGGTCCGCGTCGACCAGGAGGCCGTCTTCGACGAGGTCGTCCACGACCTGCGCCAGCAGGTCCGCGCCGAGCCGCTCACCCCCGGCGACTTCGGCTCCGGCGACCCCGACCACGACGGGCCGCGCGACGACCTGACCCGCCCGGTCGGCACCGACATCCAGGTCCTCGGCCCCGGCGGCACCGTCACCGACCGGGGCAGCCCGCCGCTGCCCGTCGAGGCCGACGACCGGCGCATCGCCGAGGCGCGGACGGCGGGCGGCCTCGCCGAGGACACCGACGTGCGGATCGACGGCGACGCGTACCGGCTGGCGACCGTCTCGCTCGGCGGCGGGCGCGGCGCGGTGCAGGTCGCCCAGGAGTTCAGCGACACCGAGGACCTGCTCGCCGAGTTGCAGCGGCGCACCCTGCTGTTCGCGGCGGCGGTCGTCCTCGCGGCGGGGCTGTTCGGCTGGTGGCTGGCGCGCCGCGTCACCTCCCGGCTGGTCCGGCTCGCGCAGACCGCGGAGGGCGTGGCGTCGACCGGCCGCCTCGACGTCGCGGTCCCCGTCACCGGCGGCGACGAGGTCGGCAGCCTGGGCCGCTCCTTCGACCGGATGCTGGGCCGCCTGGCCCGCTCGGTGGAGGACCAGCGCCGGCTGGTGCAGGACGCCGGCCACGAGCTGCGCACCCCGCTGACCTCGCTGCGGACCAACATCTCGCTGCTGCACCGGATCGACGAACTGCCGCCCGCCGCCCGCGGGGAGCTGGTCGCCGACCTCGCCCAGGAGTCGCGGGAACTCACCGACCTGGTCAACGAACTGGTGGAGCTCGCGGCCGGCAAGGAGGACGACGAGGCCGCCGTCGCCGTCGCCCTCGCCGAGACCGCCGAGGACGTCGCCACGCTGACCCGGCGCCGCACGGGCCGCACGGTCACCGTCCGCGTGGAGGGACCGGCGGGCGGCGACACCACCGTCACCGGCCGCCCGGCGCAGTTGCAGCGCGCGCTGTCCAACCTGGTGGAGAACGCCGCCAAGTTCGACACCGGCGGCACCGCCCCCATCGAGATCGTCGTCACCCGGCTGTCGGGCGCCGGCAGCGGCGTCCGGGTGGAGGTCCTCGACCGCGGCCCCGGCATCGCCGACAGCGACGCGGACCGCATCTTCGACCGCTTCTACCGGGCCCCGGCCGCCCGCAGCCTGCCCGGCTCGGGTCTGGGCCTGTCGATCGTGCGGGAGGTCGCGGCGGCCCACGGCGGGGTGCCGTTCGCCGCGCGGCGGGACGGCGGCGGAGCGGTCATCGGCTTCGTGGTGAAAGGGGCGCGGGAGCCGGGGACCGCGGCGGGCCGGCGCTGAACCGCGCCATGGCGCGGCGGCCGCCCGCCGGTCACCATGACCCCATGCGCTTCTCCGTCAACATCCCGAACTTCGGCGACTTCGCCGACCCCCGTACCGTCGCCCGGACCGCGCGGGCGGCCGAACAGGCGGGCTGGGACGGCCTGTTGCTCTGGGACCACGTGGTCCACGACAAGGAGGTCCAGCGCGGCAAGCCGTTCGGCGACCCGTGGATGCTGCTCACCGCGGCCGCCCTCGCCACCACCCGGATCCGGCTCGGCACCCTGGTCACACCCGTGCCCCGCTACCGCACCGAGCAGCTGGCCCGCCAGGTCGCCACCCTCGACGCGGTCAGCGGCGGGCGGACCGTCTTCGGCGCCGGGCTCGGCGGGCCGGTCGCCGACGAGTACGGCGGCTTCGGCGACACCGTCGACCGCGCGGTGCACGCCGAACGCCTCGACGAGGGCCTCGGCCTGCTCGCCCGCTACTGGTCCGGCGACCGCGTCGACCACGCCGGCACCCACTACCGCGTCCACGACACCCAGTTGCTGCCCGCCACCGTGCAGCGGCCCCGGCCGCCCGTGTGGGTCGGCGGCTTCTGGCCGCACCGCCGCCCGATGCGCCGCGCGGCCCGCTGGGACGGCGCCGCCCCGCTCTTCGCCGACGCCCCGCACGGGGTGCCGCCGCGCCCCGACCGGTTCGCGGAGGTCGTCGCGTACGTGAACGACCACCGGGACACGCCGGGGGCGGACTTCGAGTTCGTCGCCGGCGGGCTCACCCCCGGCGACCCGGGCGCGGCCCGCGACATCATCGGCCCGCTGGCCGACGCGGGCGCCACCTGGTGGGACGAACGGCAGCTCCAGACCGGCGGGTCCATCGACGCGTACGAGGCGGTGCTGCGCCGCGTCGAGGCGGGCCCCCCGGCCCTGTGACCACCGTCGCCGGGACGACCTCCCCGGGGGCGGTCAGGGCCAGACCAGGCAGTACGCCTGGTGTCCGGCGTCGTGCAGACGGTGACTGAAGTCCTGCCACTCGTGCAGGAGTTGGTACACGTTGAACGCGTCGCGGGGGCCGCCCCGGTCGGGGACCGTGGACCAGATGAACGCCGCCGCGCCGACGGCCTCCTCGCCGACCCCGCGCAGGGGGTCGACGACCGTCATCGGCAGCTTCACCACCGCGTAGTCGGGGTGGAGCACGACCAACTCCAGCGGCGGGACCCTGTGCAGGGGTATGCCCTCGATGCCGGTGAGGACCATCGCGGCCATCGTCTCCGGCTTGATCTTGGTGAACATGCCGCCCATGCCCAGCTCGTCACCGCCGAGCTCCTCGGGACGCATGGAGATCGGGACCCGGGCCGCCGTCGCGCCGTCGGGCGCGCCGAAGTATTTGTACGTCACCCCCACCCGGCCACCATTCCCGCTTCCGCTCCCCACCAAAGGCTCCCCGCGGTCGTCGCGCCGGTGCTTTCCCCGCCGGGCACGCCGGGGGCCCAGGTCGTCGGTCCCCTCGCCCAGTCCGCCGCCACCGCGATGCATATCTCCACCCGACTGCTGTTCTCAGGGCGCCAGGGCCCTTTTCTAGGCCGCGCGACCGCCGACGCGCAACCCGATCATCGTGTCAGTGACCTCCCCCACGGTCACCCGCCGAAACGTCCCGGCGGCACAACCGCGCGAGCGGGGCCCCCACCGCCCGTACCGACGCCGCACGGGGTGATGACGGTCCGACGGTGCGAGTCTAGGCGGCGACGGGTCCGCGCGGAGGGGTCCGCGGACACGGGCCGTACGCTGAGAGGCATGGCAGAGGCGAACAACACCCCCTATCCCTATGAGGCACCCGTTTCGCAGGGGCTCTTCGACCGTGCGTCCGTCGTCACGCCCGGTGGCGTGAACTCTCCGGTGCGCGCGTTCCGAGCCGTGGGCGGTACGCCCCGTTTCATGGTGTCCGGTACCGGTCCGTATCTGACGGACGCCGACGGACGCGAGTACGTCGACCTCGTGTGCTCGTGGGGGCCGATGATCCTCGGCCATTCCCACCCCGAGGTCATCGCGGCCGTGCAGCGGGCCGTCGCCCGCGGCACCTCCTTCGGCACGCCCGGCGAGGGCGAGGTCGCGCTCGCCGAGGAGATCGTCGCCCGGATCGAGCCCGTCGAGCAGGTGCGCCTGGTGTCGTCCGGCACCGAGGCGACCATGTCGGCGATCCGGCTGGCCCGCGGCTTCACCGGCCGCGCCAAGGTGATCAAGTTCGCCGGCTGCTACCACGGCCACGTCGACGCGCTGCTGGCCGCCGCCGGCTCCGGCGTCGCCACCTTCGGCCTGCCCGACACCCCCGGCGTCACCGGCGCCCAGGCGGGCGACACGATCGTGCTCCCGTACAACGACCTGGAGGCCGTGCGGGCCGCGTTCGCCGCGCACCCCGGCGAGATCGCCTGCGTCATCACCGAGGCCTCGCCCGGCAACATGGGCGTCGTCCCGCCGCGCGACGGCTTCAGCGCCGGGCTGAGGGCGGCGTGCCGGGAGAACGGCGCGCTGTACATCTCCGACGAGGTCATGACCGGCTTCCGCACCTCGAAGGCCGGCTGGTTCGGCGTCGACGGCGTCGCGCCCGACCTGATGACGTTCGGCAAGGTCATGGGCGGCGGCTTCCCGGCCGCGGCGTTCGGCGGCCGGGCCGACGTCATGGCCCACCTCGCCCCGGCGGGCCCCGTCTACCAGGCGGGCACCCTGTCCGGCAACCCGATCGCGACCGCCGCCGGGCTCGCCCAGCTCCGGCTGCTCGACGACGCCGCGTACGCCGCGGTCGACGCGGTCAGCGCCCAGCTGCGCGCCCTGGTCACCGAGGCGCTCACCAAGGAGGGCGTCGCGCACCGCGTGCAGAACGCCTCCAACATGTTCTCCGTGTTCTTCACGGACGGCGAGGTGCGCGACTACGACGACGCGAAGGGCCAGGAGTCCTTCCGCTTCACCCCGTTCTTCCACTCGATGCTGGAGCAGGGCGTGTACCTGCCCCCGTCCGCGTTCGAGTCCTGGTTCGTCTCGACCGCCCACGACGAGCGGGCGGTCGAGCGCATCGCCGCCGCGCTCCCGGCTGCCGCCCGCGCGGCTGCGGAGGCCACCGCATGAGCACCCCCAAGAGCGACAGCGACATCACCGTCGTCCACCTGATGCGCCACGGCGAGGTGCACAACCCCGAGGGGGTCCTGTACGGGCGGCTGCCCGACTACCACCTCTCCGAGCTGGGCCGGCAGATGGCCGACCGGGTCGCCGAGCACCTGTCCGCGCGGGACATCACGCACGTCGTGGCCTCCCCGCTGGAGCGGGCGCAGGAGACGGCGACGCCGATCGCCAAGGCGCACGGCCTCGACCTGGAGAGCGACGGCCGGCTCATCGAGGCGGGCAACGTCTTCCAGGGCAAGACCTTCGGCGTCGGCGACGGCGCGCTGAAGAACCCGGACAACTGGAAGCACCTCGTCAACCCGTTCAAGCCGTCCTGGGGCGAGCCCTACGTCGAGCAGGTCGTGCGGATGATGGGCGCGCTGGACGCGGCCAAGGACGCGGCGCGCGGCCACGAGGCGGTGTGCGTCAGCCACCAGCTGCCGATCTGGACCGTGCGCTCCTTCGTCGAGAAGCGGCGGCTGTGGCACGACCCGCGCAAGCGGCAGTGCACCCTCGCCTCCCTGACGACGTTCACCTACCGCGGCGACACCATCGTCTCGGTGGGCTACGCGGAGCCGGCCATCGACCTGGTCCCCGCGCACCTGCGGGCCGGGGCCAAGCCGGTGAAGGGCAAGGACAAGGCGTTCGGCGCCTGACGCACGCTCCGCCGGAGGGCCGCCGTGACCGGCGGCCCTCCCGTGTGTGATCACCCGGTCGCCCTCGGTGCGCGGCGCGCCGACCCGCCCGGGGATTCGGCTGTGTGACGCATCAAACCACCCCAAAAGCGTCCTATTTCCAGGAACCCGCGTGTTGCTCGCGCCCTCTAAGGGGGTGCCGCCCTGTGAATGGGTGGCCCGGCGCGACGAACAAGGGGACGGAATGCGCGAGGTCAGCCGTAGGGGAGTCATCGGGATGGGAGCGGGCGCGGCCGCGGCGGCGCTGGCCGGCTGCGGCGCGGACGACGCCCGGTCCCCGGTGCGGGCCGAACCCACCCGGTCCGGCCGCCCCGGCGCCCCCAAGCAGCCGGCCGTCCGGCCCATCGGCGACGGCTCGACCGCGTACACCGGCAAGCAGCCCAAGCAGCCGGGCGCGCCCGAGAAGCTCGCGCCGGGCGAGAAGCCGCCGCAGTTCGTGATCTTCTCCTGGGACGGCGCGGGCGAGGTGGGCAACGGCCTGTTCCCGCGCTTCCTCAAGCTCGCCGAGGACCACGGCGCGCACATGACCTTCTTCCTCTCCGGGCTGTATCTGCTGCCGGAGTCCAAGAAGCGCCTGTACCGCCCGCCGAACAACCCGGTCGGCGCCTCCGACATCGGCTACCTCACCGACGAGCACATCAGGGCGACGCTGAAGTACACCCGGCAGGCCTGGCTCGACGGGCACGAGATCGGCACGCACTTCAACGGCCACTTCTGCGCGGGCGGCGGCACCGTCGCCCACTGGACGCCCGCGCAGTGGCGCAGCGAGATCGATCAGGCAAAAACGTTTGTGCAGCGCTGGCGGACGAACTCCGGCTGGACCGACCTGCCGCCGCTGCCGTTCGACTACGACAAGGAACTGGTCGGCGGGCGCACCCCGTGCCTGCTCGGCCAGGACAACCTGCTGCCCACCGCCCGCGAGCTGGGCTGGCGCTACGACGCCTCCTCGCCCGGCGGCCGGCAGCGCTGGCCCGAGAAGCGGATGGGCGTGTGGGACCTGCCGCTCCAGGCCGTCCCCTTCCCGGGGCGCAGCTTCGAGGTCCTGTCCATGGACTACAACATGCTGGCGAACCAGTCCCACAACTCCACCCGGGCGCCCAGCTACCACTACCCGGCCTGGCGCAAGCAGTCCGCCGCCGCGTACATCGCCGGGTTCGACCGGGCGTACCGGACGAACCGGGCGCCGTTCTTCATCGGCAACCACTTCGAGGAGTGGAACGGCGGCATCTACATGGACGCCGTGGAAGAAGCGTTCAAGCACATCGCGGCCACCGCCGAGAAGCACCGTGACGTACGGCTCGTCTCCTTCCGCCAGTTCGTGGACTGGCTGGACGCGCAGGACCCCGAGGTGCTCGGCAGGCTGCGCTCGCTCGACGTGGGCCAGCAGCCCGCACAGGGCTGGCGCCGGTTCCTGGAGAAGCCCCGCACACACCCCGGAAAGAGCCGCACAAACCCCTCCTGAAGTGGGCTTTTCCAGCCACGAGGGGGGTGCGAAAGATCCCCTGAACGGACATGCGAAACTTTTCACATGAGTGCCGCCTGCCGCGCCCCCCGCACCGCCGCGACCACGCGCCGCGCCGCCAAGCTGACCGTAGGAGCCGCCGTCGCGGCCCTCGTCCTGACGGCGTGCGGCAATGGCGGCACCTCCGGGGGCGGCGGCAACACCAACTTCGTGACCAGCACCGGCGGGATCTCCACCGTCGCCAAGGACGAGCGGCACGACGCCCCGACCCTCACCGGCGAGGACCTCACCGGCAAGCCCCTGAGCACCGACGACTACAAGGGCAAGGTCCTGGTCATCAACATCTGGGGCTCCTGGTGCTCGCCGTGCCGCCTGGAGGCGAAGTACTTCGCCAAGGTCGCCGAGCAGACCCGCGGCAAGGACGTCCAGTTCATCGGCATCAACACCCGGGACCCGAAGCAGGGCTCGGCGATCGCCTTCGAGAAGGACTTCGGCATCACCTACCCGAGCTTCTACGACCCGGCGGGCAAGCTGCTGCTGAAGTACGAGCGGGGCACGCTCAACCCGCAGGGCATCCCCAACACGCTGGTCGTCGACCGCGACGGCAAGCTGGCCGCCCGCTCGCTGAAGGCCCTCAACGAGAAGAGCCTGCACGAGATGATCGACCCCGTGATCGCGGAAAAGTGATCGACGGTGTCCTCCACGCTCGCCGCACTCGCCGCTGACGGCGACGGTCTGAACCGGACCGTCTACAGCGGCGCCCTGCTGTTCGCCATCCCGATCGCCGTCCTCGGCGGCCTGGTCTCGTTCTTCTCCCCGTGCGTCCTGCCGCTCGTCCCCGGCTACCTGTCGTACGTGACCGGCGTCAGCGGCACCGACCTGGCCGAGGCCCGCCGCGGCCGGATGGCCACGGGCGCGGCGCTGTTCGTCCTCGGCTTCACCGTGGTCTTCGTCTCCGGGGGCGCCCTCTTCGGCTTCTTCGGGCAGACGCTCCAGGAGTACCGGGACGTCCTGTCCAAGGTCCTCGGCGTCCTCATGATCCTCATGGGGATCTTCTTCATGGGCCTGCTGCCGCGCATCACCCAGCGCGAGTTCCGCTTCCACAAGCGGCCGGTGACCGGTCTGGCGGGCGCGCCGCTGCTCGGCGCGCTGTTCGGCATCGGCTGGACCCCGTGCATCGGCCCCACCCTCTCCTCCGTGTCCTACCTGGCCCTGGATCAGGGCAGCGCGGGCCGCGGCGCCATACTGATGGTCGCGTACTGCGTCGGACTCGGCGTGCCCTTCGTGCTCGCCGCGGTCGCCTTCCGCAAGGCGCTCGGCGCCTTCGGCTGGGTCAAGAAGCACTACGCCTGGGTGATGCGCATCGGCGGCATCATGATGATCCTGACCGGCGTCCTGCTGCTGACCGGCGCGTGGGACAGCCTCGTCCAGCAGATGCAGACGTGGTCCAACGGCTTCCAAGTGGGAATCTGACCTATGAGCAAGACGAACACCCCCGAAGAGGCCACCGAGCAGCAGGCCACGTCCCAGCTCAGTACGGCCCCGCAGGAGGACCGCTCCCCGGCCACCGGCACGTTCGGGGTCGTCGCCTGGGCCCGCTGGTTCTGGCGGCAGCTGACCTCCATGCGGGTCGCGCTGATCCTGCTGCTCCTGCTGTCGCTCGGCGCGATCCCCGGGTCGCTGATCCCGCAGACCGGCACCGACCAGATGAAGGTCGACGCGTTCAAGAAGGCCCACGAGCACCTCGGGCCGCTCTACGACCGCATCGGCCTCTTCCACGTCTACAGCTCGGTGTGGTTCTCGGCGATCTACATCCTGCTGTTCGTCTCGCTGATCGGCTGCATCATCCCGCGCACCTGGCAGTTCGTCGGCCAGCTGCGCGGCAGGCCGCCGGGGGCACCGGGCCGCCTGGACCGGATGCCCGCCTACGCGACGTGGCGCACCGAGGCCGGCGGGGACGAGGTCCGCGCCGCCGCGCTCGCGCTGCTGAAGAAGCGGCGCTACCGCGCGCACGTCGCCGGGTCGGCCGTCGCCGCCGAGAAGGGCTATCTGCGCGAGGCCGGCAACCTGGTCTTCCACGTCGCGCTGATCGTGATGCTGGTGGGCTTCGCCACCGGCCAGCTGTTCAAGTCCGACGGCACGAAGCTGGTGCTGGAGGGCGACGGCTTCTCCAACACCCTCCCGCAGTACGACGACTTCTCCTCCGGCAACCTCTTCGACCAGGACACCGGCCTCGAACCCTTCAGCTTCACGCTCAAGGACTTCACCGGGACCTACGAGCGCACCGGCCCGAACAAGGGCACGGCGCGCACGTACAAGGCCGACGTCACCTACAGCGAGGGCGCCGACGGCAAGGAGAAGAAGGCGACCATCAAGGTCAACGAGCCGCTGAAGATCGACGGCACCAAGATCTTCCTCTCCGGCCACGGGTACGCGCCCGTGGTGACCGTCCGCGACGGCAAGGGGAACATCGTCTCGGACCACACGCCGGTCCCGCTGCTGCCGATCGACTCCAACCAGACGTCCACCGGCGCCATCAAGATCATGGACGGCTACCGCGACAAGGACGGCAAGAAGGACCAGCTCGGCTTCAACGCCTTCTTCGTGCCGACCTTCGCCGGATCGGGCAAGGGCAACATGTTCTCCCAGTTCCCGGCGCTCGACTTCCCGGTCCTGGCGCTGTCCGCGTACCACGGCAGCCTGGGCGTGGACGCCGGCCTGCCGCAGAACGTGTACCAGCTCGACACGACCAACATGAAGAAGTTCAAGGACTCCAAGGGCGGCCTGCTCAAGAAGCGGCTGCTGCCCGGCCAGACCATGAAGCTGCCCGACGGCGCCGGCTCGATCACCTTCGAGAGGGGCGTCCAGGAGTGGGCCACCTTCGAGATCGCCAAGCAGCCCGGCACCGGCTGGGCGCTCACCGGCGCGATCGCGGCCATCGCGGGCCTGGTCGGCTCGCTGTTCATCCAGCGCCGCCGCGTCTGGGTGCGGGCCACCACCGGCGACGACGGCGTCACCGTCGTCGAGACGGCGGGCCTGGGCCGCAGCGAGTCCGCGAAGCTCCCCGACGAGCTGGGCTCGATCGTCGGGAAGCTGCACGCCCAGGCGCCGAGCGCCCCCGAACCCACCCCCGAACCACCCACCGCTGTTCCTGCCGCCGAAGGGGCTGAGAAGTGAATCTCGCCGCCGCGACCAACGAGAACCTGGCGCAAACCAGTAACGTCCTCATCTACTCGTCGATGGCCGTCTATCTGCTGGCCTTCTTCGCGAACATGGCCGAGTGGATCTTCGGCAGCCGCAGCAAGACCGGCCGCGCCGCCGCCGCGCTGACGCAGCCGGCGCGGAAGCCGGCCGCCGCCCCGGCCGTGCAGGTCCAGCAGAAGGGCGGCACCGCCGTCCTGGACCGGCCGCAGGTCGTCACCCGCAGCGCCGCCGGCTCCCGCGGCGACGTGCCGGACGGCCCCGGCGCCTCCGGCGGTGACGTGCAGGGCGACCTCTACGGGCGGATCGCGATCTCGCTCACCGTGCTCGGCTTCCTCATCGAGTTCAGCGGTGTCCTCACCCGGGCGCTCTCCGTGCAGCGTGCCCCGTGGGGCAACATGTACGAGTTCAACATCACCTTCTCCACCGTCGCCGTCGGGGTCTACCTCGGCCTGCTGGCGCTGAAGAAGAACGTCCGCTGGCTCGGCCTGCCGCTGGTCACCACGGTCCTCCTCGACCTCGGTCTCGCCGTCACCGTCCTGTACACCGCGAGCGACCAGCTGGTCCCGGCCCTGCACTCGTACTGGCTGTACATCCACGTCTCGACCGCCATCTTCTGCGGCGCCGTCTTCTACGTGGGCGCGGTCGGCACCCTGCTCTACCTCTTCAAGGACTCCTACGAGAACAAGCTGTCCCAGGGCGGCACGCCGGGCCGCTTCGCCACCTCGGTCCTGGAGCGGCTGCCCGCCTCCGCCTCGCTCGACAAGTTCTCGTACCGCATCAACGCGGCCGTCTTCCCGCTGTGGACGTTCACGATCATCGCGGGCGCGATCTGGGCGGGCGACGCCTGGGGCCGCTACTGGGAGTGGGACCCGAAGGAGACCTGGTCGTTCATCACCTGGGTCGCCTACGCCTGCTACCTGCACGCCCGCGCCACGGCCGGCTGGAAGGGCCGCAAGGCCGCCTACCTGGCCCTGATCGCCTTCGGCTGCTGGCTGTTCAACTACTACGGCGTGAACATCTTCGTCTCCGGCAAGCACTCGTACGCCGGGGTCTGACCCCGCGGCACGCGCCGAGGCCCCCTGCCCGCCCGGGCAGGGGGCCTCGGCACGTCCCGCGGGTCACGGTTCCAGGGAGCGCCAGATCCGGTCCGGCAGGACGCGGGCCGCGTGGGTGAGGTCGACGTCGCCGACCGACAGCCAGCGCCGGGCGACGGCGACGACCGGGCCGAGGGCCAGGCTCTCGATCAACGGCGCGGGCAGCGCCGCGAGTTCGCCCGACGCGATGTGCCGCTCCAGCCAGACCGCCACCGGCGAGAGCCGCGCCTCCTGGCTGTCCCGCAGCCGCCGGGCCTGCGCCATGGTCAGCCGGTCCGCGTACGAGGAGTGCAACAGCCTCGCCGCGTCCGGGTGTTCACCCACGAACGCGAGGTAGGAGCGGACCGCGGCGCGGATGCCGGTGCGCGCCGTCCGGGACCGGGCCAGCGCCGCGGACACCTCGTCGAGCAGCCGCCCGAGCCAGCGCAGCAGCAGCGCGCCCATCAGCCCGTCGACGCTGCCGAAGTGGTGGTAGAGGCTCCCCGCGCTCACTCCGCTGGACGACGTGAGCGCGTGCACCGTCACCCCGGTCTCGCCCGCCTCCGCGTACACGGAGAGCGCCGTGTCGAGGAGGCGCTCGACCGTCTCCGCGCCACGCCGTTGCTTGGGACTCATGGTGACAGTCAGCGTAAAGCACCATGTCAACGACGGGGCTCCGGATGTGATTCTCAGGTGAAAATCTAGAAAGCCGCTCCAATTTCCGGGCCCGCTGCGTCACACTGATCGCGACGGAGCGGGCCGGGGTTCACCCCCCGGCCGGGGCCGTCGAGCGGCACGGGGGACCGTTCGGCGGCCCGTTCCGGGGTGCGATCGCCGGGAGCGGCGTCCGGCTATGCGCCGATGTCCTCGTGCCACAGCTCCGGCTTCGCCGCGATGAACTCCTCCATCATGCCGACGCACGCGGGGTCGTCGAGCAGCACGATCTCGACGCCGTGCTCGGCCAGCCAGTCGTGGCCGCCGTGGAAGGTGCGCGCCTCCCCGACGATCACCCGGGAGATCCCGAACTGCCGCACCAGGCCCGAGCAGTACCAGCAGGGCGAGAGCGTGGTGACCATGGTGGTGCCCCGGTACGAGCGCTGCCGCCCGGCGTTGCGGAACGCGTCGGTCTCCCCGTGCACGGACGGGTCGGCGTCCTGCACCCGCCGGTTGTGGCCGCGGCCGAGCACGGCGCCGTCGGCGGAGTAGAGCGCGGCGCCGATCGGGATGCCGCCCTCGGCGAGGCCGGCCTTCGCCTCCTCGACGGCGGTGGCGAGCCAGGTGCGGGCGAGGTCGAGATCCATGACGTACGGGCCTTCCTGTCGGGTGTGAAGGGGGGTCGGGGCTAGCGGGACGTGCGGGCGGTGTCGCGGCGGCGCAGGAGCGCGTACAGGCCGGCGCCGAGCACGAACCCGACCGGGCAGGTCAGGTCCCCGACGCCGGGCCACCGGCCGGGCACCCAGCCGACGAACAGGGCCTGGTTGGAGAAGAGCGGCACGGACACGGCGACCCCCGCGAGCAGGGCGACGAGCCCGGCGTGCTGGGTGAACGCACGGTCCTGGAGCCGCTCGGCGAGCGCCGCGTCGGGCAGGGCGCGCAGCAGATGCTCCATCAGGACCACGCCCAGCCAGGGCGCGATCCAGTACGCGATGACGAGCAGGAAGTTCTCGAAGGCGTGCCCGGCGTCGGCGAGCGAGGCCCAGCCGGCGGCGGTGCCGAACGCGCCGACGACCGCGACCAGGGCCGCCCGGTTCAGCCGGCGCGGCAGCCGCAGGTCGAGGGAGGACAGCGAGACGGCCGCCGAGTAGACGTTGAGGGTGGCCGCCGCCATCGCGCCCAGGATGATCGCGACCAGCGTGAGCCTGCCGAGCCAGTCCGGGAGCTGCCCGGTGAAGGCGTCGGTGGGGGAGGCGCCGGCGGGCGCGGCGAGCGTGGCCGACGCCGCGCCGATCACGGAGACGACGGAGACGGAGAGGAACAGGCCGAGCCCCGCGTACCAGGCGGTGGCCCGGCGCGAGGTGGCCGCCGGAAGGTAGCGGGCGTAGTCCGAGGCGCACGGGTTCCAGCCCGCGGTGAAGCCGAAGCAGGCCGAGAAGGCGAGCAGGAACCCGCCGAAGCCGCCGCCCGGCCCGGCCGGCGCGCCGAGATCGGCGTCCACGAAGATCCACACCCCGGCCAGCAGGAAGATCACGCAGAGCACGGGGAACGCGTACTTCTCGAACCGGTGCACCAGGTCGTGCCCGACATAGCCGATGACGACTTCCAGCACGACGAGGATCAGCAGGCTGGGCAGCGGGGCCAGCCCGGTCAGCGAGTTCAGGGCGAAGGCGCCGCCCACCGTGTTCACGGCGAACCAGCCGACCCCGGCGACGAACGCGTTCACCGCCGACGGCAGCGCGTTGCCCCGGAACCCGAAGGACAGCCGCCCGATCACCATCTGCGGGACCCCGAACCGCGGCCCGTCCGTCGACAGCACCCCGTGCGCCAGCGAGCCGAGCCCGGCGCCGAGCACCAGCGCGGCGACGGCCTGCCAGAAGCCCAGGCCGAACGCGGAGACCGACAGCACCCCGATGAAGACGGTGGCGAAGCCGACCTGGGGCGAGGCCCAGGTCCACAGCAACTGGCGGGGCGAGCCGTGCCGGCGTCCGGGCGGCACGGGGTCGGCCCCGTGCTCCTCGACGGCTATCAGCTTCTCGGACGGCGTGCTCTGGTCGGTGACCTGCGGGGATCTGGACATGGGCCTTTACGGGGGCGAGGTGCGGAGGAGGGGATTCCCCTTCCAGTGTGCGGGATGCCGGTCCCGCACCGCACCGCCCCCGGCCGCGTCAGTCCGTGCCCTGCTCGCCCTCGCGGCGCCGCAGCTCCTCCTCGCGACGGCGCAGATCGGCCTCCCAGTCCTTCAGCAGCGCCTCGTCCTGCGCGCCGCCCTCCCGCAGGGACGCCAGGAACTCGGGGTTGTCGTCCGGGGCGACGTACCGGGCCCGCTGCTCGCGCGCCGACGCGAAGGGACCGCCGGCGCGTCCGCCGGCCGCCGGCGCCCGGTGCTTGCCCGCGGCCAGCCAGACGACCGGCCCGACGACCCAGAACAGCAGGATGATGAAGACCCAGGCGACCTTGGGCAGGTGCCTGGTCTCCTCCTCCGGCGTGTTCAGACAGTCGATGAACGCGTAGATCGTCAGGGCCAGCGGGATCAGGAACATCAGGACCCGGAGCATGGTGCGCGCTTCCCCCAAGTGGCGATGGGGGACCCGCGCGGCCCCCCGGTGACCGGGCCAGGGTAACGGTTGCCGGATACTGGACGGCATGGCTTACGACGATCTTCGCTCCCTGCTCCGGGCGCTGGAGCGCGAGGGCGACCTGCTGCGCATCAAGGCCGAGGTCGACCCGTACCTGGAGGTCGGTGAGATCGTCGACCGGGTGAACAAGGCCGGCGGCCCCGCCCTGCTCTTCGAGAACGTGAAGGGCGCGTCGATGCCCCTCGCGATGAACGTCTACGGCACCGACCGCAGGCTCCTCAAGGCGCTCGGCCTCACGACCTACGACGACATCAGCGACAAGATCGGCGGCCTGCTCAAGCCCGAGCTGCCGCAGGGCTTCGGCGGGATGCGGGAAGCGTTCGGCAAGCTCGGCGCGATGACGCACGTACCGCCGAAGAAGGTCAAGGACGCGCCCGTCCAGGAAGTGGTCCGCACCGGCGACGACGTCGACCTCGACCTGCTCCCCGCGCTGTTCACCTGGCCCGAGGACGGCGGCTCCTTCTTCAACCTCGGCCTGACCCACACCAAGGACCCCGAGTCCGGCGTGCGCAATCTGGGCCTGTACCGCCTCCAGCGCCACGACAAGCGCACCATCGGCATGCACTGGCAGATCCACAAGGACAGCCGCAACCACTACCAGGTGGCCGCCCGGCGCGGCGAGAGGCTGCCGGTCGCGATCGCCTTCGGCTGCCCGCCCGCCGTGACCTACGCGTCGACGGCGCCGCTGCCCGGCGACATCGACGAGTACCTGCTCGCCGGGTTCATCCAGGGCAAGCGGGTCGAGATGGTCGACTGCAAGACCGTCCCGCTCCAGGTCCCGGCCAACGCCGAGGTCGTCATCGAGGGCTGGCTCGAACCCGGCGAGATGCTGCCCGAGGGCCCCTTCGGCGACCACACCGGCTTCTACACCCCGCAGGAGCCGTTCCCCGCGCTGACCATCGACTGCGTCACGACGCGCAAGCGGCCGCTGCTCCAGTCGATCGTCGTCGGCCGCCCGCCGACCGAGGACGGCCCCCTCGGCCGCGCCACCGAGCGCTTCTTCCTGCCGCTGCTCAAGGTGATCGTCCCCGACATCGTGGACTACCACCTGCCCGAGTCCGGCGGCTTCCACAACTGCGCGATCGTCTCGATCGACAAGAAGTACCCCAAGCACGCCCAGAAGGTGATGAGCGCCGTCTGGGGCGCGCACATGATGTCGCTGACCAAGCTGATCGTCGTCGTCGACTCCGATTGCGATGTGCACGATCTTCATGAAGTCTCGTGGCGCGCGCTCGGGAACACGGACTACGCCCGTGACCTGACCGTCGTCGAGGGACCCGTCGACCACCTCGACCACGCCTCCTACCAGCAGTTCTGGGGCGGCAAGGCGGGAATCGACGCGACCAGGAAGTGGCCCGAGGAGGGCTACACGCGGGACGGCGGCTGGCCCGAGATGGTCGTCTCCGATCCCCGGACGGCGGCGCTCGTCGACCGCCGCTGGAAGGAGTACGGACTCAAGTGAGCAGCGCCTCAGCAGCAATCCCGCAGCAGCCGGGCCGCACCAGGGCGTTCCTGCGCCTGGTCATGATCGAGCACTCGGTCTTCGCGCTGCCCTTCGCCTACATCGCGTCGCTGACCGCGATGTTCGAGCTGGACCGGAACATCCACTGGGGCCGGCTGCTCCTGGTGACGGTCTGCATGGTCGGCCTGCGCACCTTCGCGATGGCCGCCAACCGGATCATCGACCGCGAGATCGACGCCCGTAACCCGCGCACCGCCCACCGCGAGCTGGTCACCGGCGCGGTGTCCGTGAAGTCGGCGTGGACCGGCGCGCTGATCGCGCTCGTCGTCTTCCTGGGCGCGGCGGCCCTGCTGAACCCGCTGTGCCTGGCGCTGGCCCCCATCGCGGTGATCCCGATGGTCGTCTACCCGTACGGCAAGCGGTTCACGAACTTCCCGCAGGCCATCCTCGGCCTCGCGCAGGCGATGGGCCCGATCGGCGCCTGGATCGCGATCACCGGCTCCTGGTCGTGGGACGCGGTCATCCTCGGACTCGCCGTCGGCATCTGGATCGGCGGCTTCGACCTGATCTACGCCTGCCAGGACGTGGAGACCGACCGCGAGGTCGGCGTGAAGTCCGTCCCCGCCCGCTTCGGCATCCCCGGCGCGATCTGGGGCGCCCGCGCCTGCCACACCGTGGTGACGGCCCTGTTCGTCTGGTACGCGCTCGCGACCGGCGCCGGCGTCTTCTTCTGGCTCGGCCTGGTGATCGTCGCCGCCGCGTTCCTGTACGAGCACACGATCGTCAAGCCGCACGACCTGTCCCGCCTGAACCGGGCGTTCTTCCAGGTCAACGGCTTCATCGGGATCGCGCTCTTCGTGTGCGCGCTGCTGGACCTGCTGGTGCGGGGACTGACGGTCTGACCGGTCGCGGGCGACCGGTTCCACAAGGGGTGAAGGGGTGGGGGGAAGGGTGACGGACACGTCCGTCGGCGCGGCGGGGTACGCGGCGCGCTGCCAGGAGCTGTACGAGGCCGGGGCGGCGGCCGCGGTGCGCCGCGCCGCGAGTGAGGGCATCGAGCGCTGCGGCCCCGACCCCGGGCTGTGGTGCTGGCTGGGTCTCGGGCATCTCGCCGAGGACGAGGACGACCACGACGACGAGGCGGAGCGGGCCTTCCGGGCCGGCCTCGCCCTGGACCCCGACCATCCGGGGCTGCTGTCGGGGTACGCCCGGCTGTGCTTCAACACCGACGGCTTCGACCGGCCGGGCCGGGCGGCCCGCGCCGCCGGGCTGCTGCGCCGCGTCGAGGAGCTGGCGCCGGGCTCCGAGGCGGCGGAGCAGGCCCGGGCCGCCCAGCGCTGGGCCGGGCGGTCCTGGCGCGAGGACGTGGTCGGCCGGACCGCGGTGGAGATGACGCGCAAGCAGGCCGTCGTGCACCAGGCGGCCGAGGTCGCGGACGTCTTCGACCGGGCGTCGGCGGACGGCGGGGACGCGGCGGCGCTCGCGCGGGCCGGGGAGCGGCGTCACCCGGAACACCTGGGCGCCGCCGTGCTCGCCGCCACGATGGACGAACTGTCCGGCCCGTGGCGGGCGCCCCTGCGCTTCCTGGTCCGGCGCCGCGCCGCGGTGTGGACGGCGGGCTTCCTGCTGGCCCTGGCGACGAACGTGGCGCTGCGCTCGGCCGACGTCGCGAGCGACCCCGTCCCGTACGGCTTCCTGTGGCTGGTGCCGCTGTGGCTGGCCGACCGGCGGCTCGCGGCGGCCCGTGAGCGGGGCCGGGAGACGGCGTTCGCCCGCCACGAGGCCCGGCTGGCCGGGCCCACCCCACCAGCCGGGCCGACGCCCCGTCCGCCCGAGGCAGCCGCCAAGACGCCTTGAACCCGGCGGTGACCTCCTGGTCGTCCGGCAGCCGGTCCACCACCGACTCGAACCCGCGGCCCGGGCCGGCCGCCCGCGCGGCGCACCGCAGCAGCCGCCTCGCGCTCGGCGTCCCGGCCGGGAGCCTCCTGCCTCGCCGGTGGCGGAGCGCTGCCAGGACCGCTCAGCCGGGGGCGACCACCCGCCGGGCCGGTCTGCCCAGCACGAACGCCGCCCCGATCCCCGCGAGCAGGCCGATCAGATGGCCCTGCCAGCTGACCCCCTCGTTCGCCGGGGACAGGCCCGCCAGGAACGTCGTGCCCCAGTACGCCGCTATCAGCAGGCCGATGACGATGCCGAGCGGTCTGCCCTCCACGAAACCGCTGAACACCACGAATCCGAACAGGCCGAAGATCAGGCCCGACGCGCCCGCCGTGTTCGTGTGCGCGGGCGCCACCAGCCACACCCCGAGGCCGTCCGCGACGACGATCAGCGCACAGGCGAGGAAGAAGCGGCTCAGCCCGCCGAGCGCGGCGACGAAGCCGAGGACCAGCAGGGGCACCGAGTTCGCCGCGACGTGGGCGAAGCCGAAGTGGACGAAGGCCGCCGGGACCACGTCGATCAGCTCGGAGGGCTCGCGCGGCTCGATGCCGAAGGTGTCGAGGGCGTGCCCGGACACCGCGTCGACCCCTTCGAGCAGCCACAGCAGGGCCACCCAGAGGATCATCACCTTGCCGGCGGCCAGCGCCCGCCCGCCCGCGGTGGCCCTCTTCTGCTCCGCCTCGTACGCCATCTCAGCCCCGTCCCCCCGGACCCCGCCCGTCATCCGTCACAACGCCCCCGGCCCCTGGTCGAGTTCCCCCACGAGCATGCCGGATAGGCTCGGGTGTGTGGAGCACGTCAACGCAACCAGCCGCACGCCCTGGGTCGTCGGGGTGTCCGGAGCCTCGGGAACCCCGTACGCCGCTTCGGTGCTGCGCGCCCTGCTGCGGGCGGGCGAGGCCGTCGACCTGGTCGTCTCGCGGGCCTCGCGGCTCACACTGCTCGACGAGACCGGCATCTCCTTCCGGGACGCGCACTGGCGCGAGGACCTCGGGGAGTGGCTGGCGCGGGGCGCCGACGGCAAGCCGCACACCTTCACCGGCCTCGATCTGAGCGACGTGCGGTACTGGGCCGCGGGCGATCTCGCCGCCGGTCCGTCGTCCGGGTCGTACCCGGTCAAGGGCATGATCATCGTGCCCGCGTCGACGGCGAGCGTGGCCGGGGTCGCGCTCGGGCTCTCCAAGGACCTGCTCCAGCGCGCGGCGAGCGTGACCCTGAAGGAGCGCCGTCCCCTGGTCGTCACGGTGCGCGAGACCCCGCTGACCGGGCAGACCCTCCGGCACCTCGTGACGCTGGACGAGGCGGGCGCGGTCGTGCTCCCGGCGTCGCCGGCGTTCTACGCGGGAGCGACCCACATCCAGGACCTCGTGGACTTCGTCGCGGGCCGGACCCTGGACGCGGCGGGCGTGCCGCACACGCTGTTCCGCCGGTGGGAGGGAGAGCTGGGAGGGGGCTCGCGCGCGAACTAGCGCGGCACGGCTCTTCTCAGCTGGACTTTAGAAATTGCTGGGCGTTTTCCCAGTCAGCCTTGGATTCCACACGTAGACTCGCGTTAACGCTGAATAATGAAAGGCTTTGGACCTATGGACGCCGTGGACAGGCAGCTCATCCAGGCCCTGCGCGAGAACGGCCGCGCCTCGTATGCGGAGTTGGGCCGGCTCGTCGGCCTGTCCGGGCCGAGCGTCACGGACCGCATCAACCGCCTGGAGGCGGCCGGCGTCATCACCGGCTACCGCGCCACCGTCGACTCGGCCTCGCTCGGTCTCGGCGTGATCGCCCTCATCGGCATCTCGCTCTCCGACGCCGCCGACCACGAGGACGTCGCGCACCGCCTGAAGGACCTGCACGAGATCGAGGACTGCTGGTTCATCGCGGGCGACGACTCGTACATGCTCAAGGTGCGGGCCAGCGACGTCGACGGCCTGGAGCGGACCATCCGCCGGCTCAGCGGCACCAAGGGCGTCTCCCGCACCCGCACCACGATCGTGCTGTCCACCAAGTGGGAGAACCGGGTCGGGGAGCTTCCCGAAGAGGTCTGAGCGCGAGGGCGTACGGTGGGCTGAGTCGTGGGTGGTCCGGGCGGTCCGGACCGGCGAGGAGAGGTACCGGCATGGACGCAGGGCTCAAGCGCGAGCTGGAGCAGAAGGTCAGGGACGGTGAGCGGCTGTCCCGCGAGGACGGCATCGCGCTCTACGACTCGGACGACCTGGCCTGGCTCGGCGGCCTCGCCCACGAGGTGCGCACGCGCAAGAACGGCGACGTCGTGCACTTCAACGTGAACCGCCACCTCAACATGACGAACGTGTGCACCGCCTCCTGCGCCTACTGCTCGTTCCAGCGCAAGCCGGGCGAGAAGGACGCGTACACGATGCGCATCGAGGAGGCCGTCAAGCTCGCCCGGGCGATGGAGTCGGAGAACCTCACCGAGCTGCACATCGTCAACGGCCTGCACCCGAACCTGCCGTGGCGCTACTACCCGCGCTCCCTCAAGGCCCTCAAGGAGGCCCTGCCGGACGTCGGCCTCAAGGCGTTCACGGCCACCGAGATCCACCACTTCGAGAAGATCTCCGGCCTCTCGGCGTCGGACATCCTCGACGAGCTGATCGAGGCGGGCCTGGAGTCGCTGACCGGCGGCGGCGCCGAGATCTTCGACTGGGAGGTCCGGCAGCACATCGTCGACCACGACACCCACTGGGAGGACTGGTCGCGGATCCACCGCCTCGCGCACGAGAAGGGGCTCAAGACCCCCTCGACGATGCTGTACGGGCATATCGAGGAGCCCCGGCACCGGGTCGACCACGTGCTGCGGCTGCGCGAGCTCCAGGACGAGACGAACGGCTTCCAGGTCTTCATCCCGCTGCGCTACCAGCACGACTTCGTCGACATGAAGGACGGCAAGGTCAGGAACCGCCTCCAGGAGCGGACGACCATGGCCACCGGCGCCGAGGCGCTGAAGACCTTCGCGGTCTCGCGGCTGCTGTTCGACAACGTGCCGCACGTGAAGTGCTTCTGGGTCATGCACGGCCTGCACACCACGCAGCTGGCGCTCCAGCACGGGGCCGACGACATGGACGGCTCGGTCGTCGAGTACAAGATCACGCACGACGCCGACAACTACGGCACCCCGAACAAGCTGACCCGCGAGGACCTGCTGGACCTCATCCGGGACGCCGGCTTCCGGCCCGTCGAGCGCAACACGCGCTACGAGATCATCCGCGAGTACGAGGGCGCCGACCCGGGCCGCCGGGACGAGCCGCAGCCGATGCGCGTCTGAGCACCTCGCCCCCGCCGACCTCGGGCGCTCCTCCGCGTGTTTCACTGGAGGGGCGCTCGTCCTGTAAGAGGACCTTTTCGGAACGGAAGAGTGGATTGACATGTTCCGCTACACGCTGATGCGCCTCGGGATCTTCGTGGGCTGCTTCCTCGTCGTCTGGGGTCTCGTCGCCACCGGCATCGTCCCGCGCGGCCTCGGCGGCTCGAACTACCTGTGGATCGTCCTGCTCGCGCTGGTGATCTCCGCGCCGCTCAGCTTCGTGCTGCTGCGCAAGGAGCGCGACCGCGCCTCCGAGAAGATCGTCGCCCGCGTGGACCGCGCGAAGGCGAACATGGACGCCAGCCGCACCATGGAGGACGAGGCGGACGACGCCGCCCGCGCCCACCGCGCGTAACTTACGTCACACGCAGCACCCCGCCCCGGCACCGCACAGGTGCCGGGGCGCCTGTGTTTTCAAGGCGGACGCGGCTCGCGGGGCGGGCGGGCAGCGCGCCTTACCCAAAGAAGCCCTTTGATGTTCTCAAAGTGCCGGTGTTAACGTTCCCGACATGAAGACGACAGCCGCGCCCCGCATCACCACGAGCGTCCCGCTCGTGGAGCGCCTGCATGTCGATCTCTGCCGCTGCATGTCCGCGGCCTGTCGCGCCTGAAGCGCGCCTCCCGATGCAGCGACGCCGTTGACCTCGTAACACGGTCGCCGCTCCCGTACGAAGACGTTCCGGTCTCCCGTACGCCCCCCTTTCCTTTCGCCTTGTCCCCGCGCGTCATCACTGGAGTGCTTCCGTGTCCGCGAACATCACCCCCGCCGACGCGAAGCCGGCGTCCCCGAAGTCCGGCTTCCGCATACCGAAGGTCCCGTTCTGGGCGCAGATCGTGGGCGGTCTCGTCCTCGGTGTGCTGCTCGGCTGGCTCGCCCGCAGCCAGGACATCTCCTGGCTCGTCACCACGCTCGACAAGATCGGCGGCATCTTCATCCAGCTGCTCAAGCTGGCCGTCGCCCCGCTCGTCTTCTTCGCGATCCTGGTGTCGATCACCAACCTGCGCAAGGTCAACAACGCCGCGCGCCTCGCGTCCCGCACCCTCCTCTGGTTCATGATCACGTCGCTGATCGCGGTGGCCATCGGCCTCGCCATCGGCCTGGTCACCAACCCCGGCTCGGGCACCGGCCTGACGCCGAAGGACGGCGCCAAGCCGGAGCACGCCGGCTCCTGGATCGACTTCCTGACGGGCATCATCCCCACCGACGTCATCACGCCGTTCACCGAGCTGAACGTTCTCCAGATCGTCTTCATGGCCGCCGTCGCGGGCATCGCGATCCTCCAGATCGGCGAGAAGGCCAAGCCGATCCTCACCCTGTCGGAGTCGATCCTCGAACTCCTCCAGAAGGCCCTGTGGTGGGTCATCAAGCTGGCCCCGCTGGGCACCGTCGGCCTCATCGGCTACGCGATCGCCACCTACGGCTGGGACCTCATCAGCAAGTACGCGACGTTCACCGCCGACATCTACGTCGGCTGCGCCCTGGTCCTCTTCGGCGTCTACCCGCTGCTGCTCGCGACCGTCGCCAAGCTGAACCCGGTGCAGTTCTTCAAGGGCGCCTGGCCCGCCATCCAGCTGGCCTTCGTCTCCCGCTCGTCGGTCGGCACCATGCCGCTCACCCAGAAGGTCACCGAGCGCCTCGGCGTCCCGAAGGAGTACGCGTCCTTCTCCGTGCCGTTCGGCGCCACCACCAAGATGGACGGCTGCGCCGCGATCTACCCGGCGATCGCCGCGATCTTCGTCGCGCAGATCTTCGACATCGACCTCGGCATCGGCGACTACCTGCTCATCGCCTTCGTCTCCGTGGTCGGCTCCGCCGCCACGGCCGGCCTGACGGGCGCCACGGTCATGCTGACCCTGACCCTGTCGACGCTGGGCCTGCCGATGGAGGGCGTCGGCCTGCTCCTCGCGATCGACCCGATCCTCGACATGATGCGCACGGCCACGAACGTCGCCGGCCAGGCGCTGGTCCCGGTGATCGTCTCCGCCCGCGAGAACATCCTGGACCGCGAGGCGTACGACCACGCGACCTCGTCCCCGGTGGACGAGCCGCAGCGGGTGGCCGTCGCCGCCTGACGCGTCCCCCGCGGCCCGCACCGCCCGGCGCACCGTGCCCCGTCCCCCGGATCCCCGGGGGCGGGGCACGGTCGTGTGCGGGGGCCGCCCCGCGGGGTCCGTAGGGTGAGGGACGCACGACAGGTGAGGAAAGGCGGCAGGGGTGGGCGGGGACGACAGGGCCGAGGCGGCGCGGCAGAAACGGCTGCCGCGGGCCGAGCGCGAGCGGCAGATGCTGGACGCGGCGGTGCGGGTGTTCGGCGAACGCGGGTACCGGGCGGCCTCGATGGACGAGATCGCCGAACTGGCCGGGGTCTCCAAACCGCTGGTCTACCTGTACCTGAACTCCAAGGAAGAGCTGTTCACCGCCTGCATCCGGCGGGAGTCGGCCGCGCTGATCGCCGCCGTGCGGGCCGGGGTGCGCGCCGACGCCGCCGCAGACCGGCAGCTCTGGGAAGGACTGACCGCCTTCTTCACGCACACCGCCGAACACCCCGACGGGTGGGCGGTGCTGCACAGCCAGGCGCGCTCGGGCGGCGACCCGTTCGTGGCCGAGGTCGGCTCCATGCGGGACGAGATCGTCGCCTTCGTGACCGCGCTGATCGCCGCCGCGGCCCGGGAGGCGCACGGCGACCCCGAACTCGCCGAGCGGGAGGTCACCGGGCTCGCCCAGGCCCTGGTCGGGGCGGCCGAGGCGCTGGCCGGCTGGGCCAACGCCGACCGGACCGTCTCCGCCGGGGAGGCCGCGACGACCATGATGAACTTCGCCTGGTCCGGGCTCGGCGGCCTCATGGACGGGCGGCGCTGGACAGCGCGGTGACCTCCCCGGTCAGGTGCAGCCGCTCGCCCCGGGCCGACCGCAGCGCGAAGGACGGGCCGAGCGCCGCGTACGTCACCGTGCCCGGCAGCAGCACCGGCGCCCGGAACCGCGCCGCGACGTGCACGGGCCCGGACGCGCCGAACTCCGCCAGGCACCGGGCCACCGTCCACATGCCGTGCGCGATGGCGCGCGGGAAGCCGAAGGCGCGGGCCGTGAGCGGGTGCAGGTGGATGGGGTTGCGGTCGCCGGACGCCGCGCCGTAGCGCCGCCCGAGGTCCGCCCCGAGGCGCCATTCGGCGACGTCCGGGAGCGGGGGCGCGAGCTGCTCCCGTGCCGGGTCCGGGGCCGGGGTGCGCGTCGTGTGCCGGGCCAGATAGGTGCTGGTCGACTCCCATACGGGCGTCTCGCCGGGGTCGTCCGTGGGACGCAGGGCGGTGACGACGACGGCCTCGGTGCCGCGGTGGTGCGGGCGCAGTTCCGGGATGGCCACCGTCAGTTCGTAGTCCGCCGCGGGGGACAGGTCGCGCTGCTGGGTGATCTCGATCGAGGTGTGCACCAGGCCCAGCAGCGGCAGCGGGAACGCGCGCGTCGACATCAGCCCCATCGCCAGGGGGAAGCCCAGGACGTGCGGGTAGGTGACCGGGAGTTCGGCGCGGCCGGTCGGGTAGGCGCAGACGCGCTCGTAGGCGGTGAGATGGGCCGGCCGCACCCGCAGCCCGGCGATCCGGGCCGTCTCCTGCGGCGCCCGCCCGACGACTGCGCCGGGCCGCTTGAAGGGGGACAGCACGGCGCCGCGCAGCATCAGGGGGAGCAGGGCCGGGGGTGACGTCATGATGACGGGTCCTTGGGGTGGTGGTGATGATGATGACGATGACGAATGAGCCCGAACTGACCGACTGGCATCTCGTCTGCGGCCCGGTGGGGGCTTCTCGCGCAGTTCCTCGTCCGCGGGCCGGTGGGGGTTTCTCGCGCAGTTCCTCGTCTGCGGCCCGGTGGCCGCTTCTCGCGCAGTTCCCCGCGCCCCTGAGGCATGCGCTGCGCGCAGCCTCCCCTTGAGGCTGCGCTTCGCGCGCCTCTCCTGGGCGCGGGACGGTGGCGCGCCTCTCCTGATGAGATGCCGCACGCAGTGCGCATCTCAGGGGCGCGGGGAACTGCGCGATCAGCCACGACGGTGGCGCGCGTAAGAGTCGGCCCAGAGGCGCGGGGAACTGCGTGAGCAGCCGCCACCAGGGGGAGCGCGGGGGGTGATTGGGGTGAGGGCACCGGGGTGGGTCAGGCGCCCAGGAGGCTTTGGCCGCAGACCCGGAGGACCTGCCCGTTGACGGCACCGGACGCCGCGAACCAGGACGTCGTCTCGGCGACGTCCACCGGAAGCCCGCCCTGCCCGAGGGAGTTCATCCGCCGCCCGGCCTCCCGGATGACCAACGGAACGGCCGCCGTCATCCGGGTCTCGATGAACCCGGGCGCCACGGCGTTCACGGTCACCCCGTGCTCGGCCAGCGCCCGCGGCGCCAGCGAGCGGACGAGCCCGACGATGCCGGCCTTGCTGGCGGCGTAGTTGGTCTGCCCCGAGTTGCCCGCGATCCCGGCGATGGAGGCGGTGGCCACGACGGCCCCGCCCCGCCGCACGGCCCCGGCCTTGAGCAGCGCGTCGGTGGTGCGCAGCACACTGGCGAGGTTCACGTCGAGCACCGAACTCCACCGCTCGGCGGGCATGTTGGCGAGCCGCCGGTCCCGGGTGATGCCCGCGTTGTGGACGAGGACGTCCAGCCCGTCGGGCACGAACTCGGCGATGCGCTCACCGGCGTCCCCCGCCGTGATGTCGAGCGGCAGCGCCCGCCCGCCGAGCCGCTCCGCGACCCGCGCCAGGTCGTCCCCGGCGGACGGCACGTCGAGCAGCACGACCCGCGCGCCGTCCCGGACCAGCGTCTCGGCGACGGCCTCCCCGATCCCGCGCGCGGAGCCCGTGACCAGCGCGGTGCGCCCGGCGAGCGGCCGCGCCCAGTCCTCGGGCACCCGCGCCGCGGCGCCCTCGCCGCCGACCTCGACGACCTGCCCGCTGACGTAGGCCGACCTGGGGGAGAGCAGGAAGCGCAGGGTGGACTCGGCGCCCGCCGCCGGACCCGCGACCCGCACCAGGTTCACGGTCCGGCCGCGCCCGATCTCCTTGCCGAGCGAGCGGACGAACCCTTCGAGTCCCTGCTGCACGGCGGCCTGATGGTGGTCGTCGGCCGACGGCCGGACGCCGAGCACGACGACCCGGCCGCCCGGGGCGACGGACCGTACGACGGGATGCAGCGCCGCGTGCACCTCGGCGAGCGCGTCGACGTCGGCGACGCCGGTGGCGTCCACGACGACGCCGGCGGGCCGTTCGGCGCGGGCGGCGACGGTGAGCCCGATGCCGCCCAGCACCCCGGCCAGCTCCTCCCCGTACGCGGACGTGCCCGCCGTGAGGTGCAGCAACGGCCCGTCGAGAGCGGGGTGTCCGGGGGAGAAGCGGCGCAGCGGCGCCGGCTGCGGCAGCCCGAGGCGTCGGGTCAGGAAGCGGCCCGGGGCCGTGCCGGTGAAGTTCAGATAGCGGTCGGCCATTGTCCAACTCCCTGCTCGGTCGTAAATTTACTTCGGAGTAAGGTTACTCAGTAGTCAGGAGTTGTCGAGATGGCCCCAGCGAAAACCGCGAAAACCCCGGCGAGCCCGGCGGCGGGGGTGCCGCGCCGCGTCGCCGTCGTCGCCGGCAGCCGCATCCCCTTCGCCCGCTCCGACGGCCCGTACGCGACCGCGTCGAACCAGGACATGCTGACGGCCGCGCTCGACGGTCTCGTACAGCGGTACGGACTTCAAGAGCCGGGCGCCGTAAGCGAGTTCGTGGCCGGCGCGGTCCTCAAGCACAGCCGGGACTTCAACCTCGCGCGCGAGACCGTGCTCGGCTCGGAGCTCGATCCGCGCACCCCCGCGTACGACATCCAGCAGGCGTGCGGCACCGGCCTGCAAGCCGTGATCGCCGCCGCCAACAAGATCGCCCTCGGGCAGACCGAGAGCGCCGTCGCGGGCGGCTCGGACACGGCCAGCGACGCCCCGCTCGGCGTCAACGACGACCTGCGCAAGATCCTCCTGGAGGCCCGCCGGGCGAAGTCGGCGGGCGCCCGGCTCAAGGCCCTCGCCCGGATCAGGCCCGGCCACCTCGTCCCCGACATCCCGCGCAACGCCGAGCCGCGCACCGGCCTGTCGATGGGCGAGCACGCCGCCGTCACCGCCCGCGCGTGGGGCATCGCGCGCGAGGCCCAGGACGAACTCGCCGCCGCCAGCCACCAGCGGCTCGCCGCCGCGTACGACCGCGGCTTCCTCGACGACCTGGTCGTCCCGTACCGCGGACTGGAGCGCGACCAGAACCTCCGCCCGGGCTCGACCGTCGCCAAACTCGCCACGCTCAAGCCGGTGTTCGGCACGGACCGGCCCGGCGCGACGATGACGGCCGGCAACTCCACCCCGCTGACCGACGGCGCCGCCGTGGTGCTGCTGGCGAGCGAGGAGTGGGCCGAGGCCCGCGGACTCACCCCGCTCGCGTACCTGACCGCGTACGAGACCGCCGCCGTGGACTTCGCCGGTGACGGCGGGGACGTCGCGCGCGAGGGCGGCGACGGACTGCTCATGGCCCCCGCGTACGCCGTGCCCCGGATGCTGGAGCGGGCCGGGCTCGGGATCGAGGACTTCGACCTGTACGAGGTGCACGAGGCGTTCGCCTCCCAGGTGCTCGCCACCCTCGCGGCCTGGGAGAAGCAGGGCCTCGCCCCCCTCGACCGGGACCGGCTCAACACCGCCGGGTCCTCGCTCGCCACCGGCCACCCCTTCGCCGCGACCGGCGCCCGCATCGTCGCCACCCTCGCCAAGCTCCTCGCCGAGCGCGAGGGCCCGGGCCGCGGCCTCATCTCCGTCTGCGCGGCGGGCGGCCAGGGCGTGACCGCGATCCTCGAACGCGCCTGACCCTCACCCGCCCCTCAAGGGGACCGGAGGTCGAGCCGCAGCATGGCCTCCTCGTCCGGGGAACCGGCCGGCGCCTGGTACGTCACCAGGCGCTGGCCGCCGGTCCTGGCCAGCCGCATGACCTCGTACGTCAAGGTCATCGTGCCCGCCTTGGGGTGGGCGAAGGTCTTGGTGCCGCCGCTGCGCTCGTCCACGTCGTAGCGGCCCCAGATGCGGGTGAACTCCGGCGACTTGAGCAGCAGTTCACCCACCAGCGCGGTCAGCCGCGGATCGTCCGGGTCGCCGCCCGCGATGGCCCGCAGATGAGCCACCGACTTGATCACCGTCTCCTCCCACGGCACGTACAGCTCGCGGCCGGCCGGGTGCAGGAAGAGGTAGCGGGTGATGCTGCGCCGCTCGGCCGGCCAGTCCCACAGGCCGGGCAGCAGCCTGCGGCCCGGCGGGTTCGCGGCGAGCATGACGTTGTAGCGGTTGACGACGTACGCGGGCAGCGGCCGCAGCGCCTCCAGCATGGTCAGCACCGACGGGCGCACCGTGTCGTCGTCGGTGGGGCGCGGCTCGTCGGCGGAGTCGGCGGTCCGGCCCGAGGCCAGCTCGGCCAGCTCGTGCAGCCGCTCGTAGGCGTCGCCGCGCAGCCGCAGCGCGCGGCCGATGGCGTCGATCACCGCCGTCGACGGGTTGGTCTCGCGGCCCCGCTCCAGACGCGTGTAGTAGTCCACGCTCACGCCGGAGAGCGTCGCCAGCTCCTCGCGGCGCAGGCCCGGGGTACGGCGCAGTCCGGTGCCCGCGGGCAGGCCGGCGTCTGCGGGGGTGACCTGGGCCCTGCGGGCCCGCAGGTAGCGGCCAAGTTCCGTGGTTTCAGGCATGTGTTCCATTGTCCACGGCCGCCCGGCGCCGTGCGGGGGTGTGTCAGGGCCAGGAACGCCGCGCCCCGGTGAAGCGCGGCCTGCCACCTGCGCGCCGCCGCCCCCACAGTGGTGGTCGTAGCGAGTGGCCGGGGGCCTCGGGCCCAGGGAGTGCGTGTCACAGGGCCGCGGCCCGGGGTCCCCGCCCACTCGCCCGTACCGACCGGCCGATCCGACCGGCCCGACCTGGAGGCCCGCGTGACCACCGCCACCGTCACCACCACCACCGCCACCACCACCCGTGTGGCGCCCGCCGCCGAGGCCGCACCCGGCCACCGGCCGCCCGCCGTCCTCGCGCTGATCGCCGCGCTGCTCGGCTTCACCGTCATCACCATCGACGTCTCGGCCGTGAACATCGCGCTGCCCGCCGTCGGGGCCTCGCTGCACGGTGGCATGACCGGCCTCCAGTGGGTCGTCGACGCGTACACGCTGCTCTTCGCCGGGCTGATGCTGTCGGCCGGCGCCCTCGCCGACCGAGCCGGGGCCCGGCGCGCCTACGCCTTCGGGGCCGGCCTGTTCACCCTCGCCTCCCTGGCCTGCGGGCTCGCCCCCGGCATCGGGACGCTCGTCGCGGCGCGCGTGGTGCAGGGCGCGGCGGCCGCCGTCGTCATGCCCGCCTCGCTGTCCCTGATCCGGCAGGCCTACGACGACGCGCGGCACCGGGCGCGGGCCATCGCGCTGTGGACCGTCGGCGGGTCCGTCGCCATGGCGGCCGGTCCCGTGCTCGGCGGGGCGCTCACCGAAACCGTCGGCTGGCGGGCCGTGTTCTTCCTCAACCTGCCCGTCGGCGCCGCCATCCTGGCCCTGCTCGTCAAGGTCGCGCCGTCGCCGCGCCGGCCCGCCCCGATCGACGTCCCCGGGCAGATCGCCGCCGTACTCACGCTCGCCGGGCTCACCTTCGCCGTGATCGAGGGCGGCCACGCGGGCTGGACCTCGGCGCCGGTGCTCGGCTCGCTCGGGGTCGCCGTGCTCGCCGCCGTCGCCTTCCGCGCCGTCGAGAAGCGGCACCGGGCGCCCGTGGTGCCGCCGGCCATGCTGCGCGACCGCACCGTCGCCGTCTCGCTCGCCGTCGGCTTCGCCGTCAACCTCGCCTTCTACGGCCTGGTCTTCCTCCTCGGGCTCTACCTCCAGCAGGCGCGCGGGATGTCGGCCCTGGGGGCCGGTCTGGTCTTCGTCCCGCTCGCCGTGCTCATCACCTCCACGAACCTGGTGTCCCCGCGCGTCGCCGAGCGCATCGGGCGGCGGCCCGTCATCGTCATCGGCCAACTCGTCCTGGCCCTGGCCATGTTCGTCCTGCTGCCGCTCGACACCGGTACGCCGATGTGGCTCGTGCTGCTGCTCCTGGTGCCGAGCGGGCTCGGCGGAGCGTTCGCGGTGCCCGCGCTGACGGCACTGCTGATGGACGCGGTGCCGGGGCCGCGGGCCGGGATCGCGTCCGGGCTGCTGAACGCTCTGCGGCAGACCGGTGGGGCGCTGGCCGTGGCGCTGTTCGGGTCGCTCGTGGCGGGGGCCGGGTTCTCGTTGCCGGGGATGCGGGTCAGTCTGATCATCGCGGGTTGCGTCCTCCTGACCACCGCAACCCTCTCCCACACCACTCTCCACCCCCGCCCCTAGCCCCGAGACTGGCCGCGCGGTTCCCCGCGCCTCTGGGTGGTCGGTCGTCTGCGGCCCGGTGGGGGCTGGTCGCGCAGTTCCCCGCGCCCCTGAGATGCGCACTGCGTGCGCCATCTCATCAGGAGAGGCGCCCCACCGTCTCGCTTCCCGGGAGAGGCGCCCCACCGTCTCGCTTCCCAGGAGGGGCGCGCCACCGTCCGCCTCTCAGTGGAGGCGCGCGCAGCGCAGCCTCTGGGGGAGGCTGCGCGCAGCGCATGCCTCAGGGGCGCGGGGAACTGCGCGAGAAGCGGCCACCGGCCCGCAGGCGGAGTGCGACCCAGGGGCGCGGGGAACTGCGCGATCAGCCACGACGGTGGCGCGCGTGACGAACTGCCCAGGGGCGCGGGGAACTGCGCGAGAAGAGGCCACCGGCCCGCAGGCGGAGTGCGACCCAGGGGCGCGGGGAACTGCGCGAGAGGCGGCCACCGGCCCGCGGACGACGAACCACCCAGGGGCGCGGGGAACTGCGCGACCAGCCACCACCGTGGCGCGCGTGACCTACCGGGATCAGGCGCCCCGGGCGTAGCGGCCGGGCGGTACGCCCACCACGCGTTTGAAGTGCCGGGTCAGATGGGACTGGTCGTAGAAGCCGACCGCGGGCGCGACCTCACCGGCAGGCCGCCCGGCAAGAAGCAACCGCCGGGCCCGATCGACCCGCCGAGCCATCAGGTACTGATGCGGAGCGATCCCGTACGCGGCACTGAACGACCGCACCAGATGAGCCGGATGCACCTGGAGCACCCCGGCGGCCTCCCCCAGCTCCACCCCGCCCACCACCCGCGCGTCCAGCAACTGCCGCAACCGGTCGGCGACCCGCCGGTCCGGCGCGGGCCGGGCCCCGGCACCGGAGGCCGGCCGCAACCGCTCCCGGAGCCGCTCACCGACGAGAGCCAGCCGCGCCGCCGCCTCCAGCTCGTCCCCGGGCCGCCCCAGCACGGTGTGCAACTGCCCGATCCGCCGCCGCAGCAGCGGATCGACCAGATCGGGCGCGTCGGCGGCGGCCCCGACGAACGAGCTGTCCAGGGGACCGTCGTCGGAGGCGTCGAGATACAGGACCCGCTTGCGGAAGCCGTCCGGCGTGGCGGCGGACCCGTTGTGCGCGACCCCGGGCGGCAGCAGCGAGACCGTGCCGAGCGGCGTGCCGTGCTCGTGCCGCTCCAGGTCGTAGCGGACCGCACCCTCGTCGACGATCAGCAGCGTCCAGGTGTCGTGGACGTGCATCGGATAGGAGTGCCGCGTGAAGTGGGCGTGGAAGACCTCCGCGACGCCCTTCACCTCGGGGCGCCACGCGGTGATCCGGTCCGGATCGGCCTCGCGTCCCGCCATGCAAAGAACGTACAAGACGGGCCCCCGCCCCGCGCGGCAGTCTCACGGCATGAGCACCGAACACGCCCACGGCACCGCCGACGCCCCCGTCCGCTTCGACACCAAGATCGCCGTGCTGCTCCGGGACGACCTGGAGACCTGGCAGCGGCTGAACGTCACCGCGTTCCTGGTGAGCGGCCTCGGCACGCAGCACCCCGAGGTGATCGGGGAGCCGTACGAGGACGCCGACGCCACCCCGTACCTGCCGATGCTCCGCCAGCCGGTGCTGGTCTTCGAGGGCGGCAAGGAGACGCTGACCTCGGCGCACGGCAAGGCGCTCGGGCGCGGGCTGCCGCGCGCCGTGTTCACCTCGGACCTGTTCACGACGGGCAACGACCGCGACAACCGGGCGGCCGTGCGCGCCGTCGCCACGGACGCCCTCGACCTGGTGGGCCTCGCGGTGTACGGGCCCAGGAACGCCGTCGACAAGATCCTCAAGGGCGCGCGCATGCACCCGTGAAGACGAAGACACCGTCGAGGCGGAAAGGCAGGAGCCCCGCTGCCGTGAGGCGCGGGGCTCCTTGGGTACTGCTCTAGGTTCCGGATCAGGTCACGACTGGCACCTGCCAGGCGACCTCAGCGATCGGAAAGATCACATGGGGGTGACGTTCTCCGCCTGCGGGCCCTTCGGACCCTGCGTGACGTCGAAGCTGACGGCCTGGTTCTCCTCGAGGGAGCGGAAGCCGTTCGCGTTGATCGCCGAGTAGTGGACGAAGACGTCCGGGCCGCCACCCTCCTGGGCGATGAAGCCGAAGCCCTTTTCAGCGTTGAACCACTTCACGGTTCCGGTAGCCATAAGCCCTCCTATGGGCCAAAGGGTCGCCCTGCTCCAGAACCTGCAAATGCGCTTGCGAACAACTGCAAAAGTCTGAATACGACGAGAGCCCGCGGTCACATGCTCCGCAGGCTCTGTACTGCAAGGGAAACCAAACTGCAACTTGCGGCGAGCCTAGCACGCAGGCAGCCGAACGCAATAGAGGGCAAGATCACGTCACCCACAGGTTTGACGCGAGCCCGATTCGGGTTGACGGAACCCGCCCGGGGGCCCGGAGCCTGCACCGTATCCCATGGGGTCTAGCCTCGCGATGTGGACAATTCTCCCGAGACTCCCCAGGCCGCGCGGCGCACCCGTCCGCGCGTGGGCCACATCCAGTTCCTGAACTGCATGCCCCTGTACTGGGGCCTGGCCAGGACCGGTTCGCTCCTCGACTTCGAGCTCACGAAGGACACCCCGGAGAAGCTCAGCGAGCAGCTGGTGCAGGGCGGTCTGGACATCGGTCCGATCACCCTCGTCGAATTCCTCAAGGCCGCCGACGACCTGGTGGCCTTCCCCGATCTGGCCGTCGGCTGCGACGGCCCCGTCATGTCCTGCGTGATCGTGTCGCAGGTCCCCCTCGACCAGCTGGACGGGCGGCGGGTCGCGCTCGGCTCGACGTCCCGCACGTCGGTGCGCCTCGCCCAGCTCCTGCTCGCCGAACGCGTCGGCGTGTCGCCCGAGTACTACTCCTGCCCGCCGGACCTCGGCCTGATGATGCAGGACGCCGAGGCGGCCGTCCTCATCGGTGACGCCGCGCTGCGCGCCAACCTGCACGACGGGCCGCGGCTCGGCCTCCAGGTGCACGACCTGGGCGCCATGTGGAAGGAGTGGACGGGGCTGCCGTTCGTCTTCGCCGTGTGGGCCGCGCGCCGCGAGTACGCGGAGCGGGAGCCGGAGATCACCCGCAAGGTGCACGAGGCGTTCCTGGCCTCGCGCGACCTCTCCCTCGACGAGGTCGCCAAGGTCGCCGAGCAGGCGGCCCGCTGGGAGGCCTTCGACGAGACGGTCCTTGAGGAGTACTTCACGACCCTCGACTTCCGCTTCGGCCCGGCGCAGCTGGAAGGCGTCACGGAGTTCGCGCGGCGGGTCGGGGAGACCACCGGATTTCCCAAGGACGTGAAGGTCGAACTCCTCGGCCGGTGATCCCGCGGGCGCCCGCCGGAATTCCACGGTGAGCTTTGCGTGGAATTCCGGTGAACCCGGAGAAAACCACCCGGGCCTTTCGTCCGACCGCGGGGCGCATCGCCTCTCGGGGTTCTCCGGAGTTGTCCGCCGCCCCGCGGGGCCGCTGGGGAACCGGGTGGGCGCAACGCCGTACGCGCCGTGCGGCGCAGGGCCTACGCTGCTGGGTGCGTGGCATCCGCGGACCCGGGGGAGGTTCTTCGCATGCAGCCCCTTCAGGCCGACGAGCCGACGACGGTCGGCCCCTACCGCCTCCTGGGCCGGCTCGGGGCCGGCGGCATGGGCCGGGTGTACCTGGGCCGCAGCGCGGGCGGCCGGACCGTCGCCGTGAAGATCGTCCACCCGCACTTCGCGCTCGACGACGAGTTCCGGGCGCGCTTCCGGCGCGAGGTCGCCGCGGCCCGGCGGGTCGGCGGCGCGTGGACCGCGGCGGTGCTCGACGCGGACCCCGAGGCGCCGGTCCCGTGGGTGGCCACCGGGTACGTCGCCGGGCCCGCCCTCGCCCAGGCCGCCGGTCCGGGCCGCGCGCTGCCCGAGCACTCCGTACGGGTCCTGGGCGCCGGGCTCGCCGAGGCGCTGGCGGCCGTGCACGGCCTGGGCCTCGTCCACCGGGACGTCAAGCCGGGCAACGTGCTGCTCACCGTCGACGGACCCCGCCTCATCGACTTCGGCATCGCGCGGGCCAGCGACGGCACCGCGTCCCTCACCTCCACCGGCGTCTCCATCGGCTCGCCCGGCTACATGGCGCCCGAACAGATCCTCGGCAAGGGCGTCACCGGCGCCTCCGACGTGTTCTCGCTGGGCGCCGTCCTCGTGTACGCGGCGACCGGCGAGTCCCCCTTCCCGGGTGACTCCTCGGCCGCGCTGCTCTACAAGGTCGTCCACGAGCAGCCCGAACTGGGCGCCCTGAGCGGCCCGTTGCGCGACCTGGTCGCCGCCTGCCTGGCCAAGACGCCCGCCGACCGGCCCGCCCCCGGCGAGCTGGCGCGCCGGCTCGCCCCCGACGGCGCCGCCGCCCTGGTCGCGGCCGGCTGGCTGCCGGGCGCGCTGGTCGAGCAGGTGATGCGGGACGCGGCCCGGCTCCTCGACATGGAGGGCGCGGACCCGGCCACCGGACCGGTCGGCTTCAGCAGCCCCGCCGTCACCGGTGGCGCGCCGGGCACCTTCGGCCCGCCCGACCCCGCGTACCGGCCCGACCCCGCCCACCCGCCCGACCCCGCGTACCGGCCCGTGCCCGCGCCGCGCGCCGGGACCGCGCCGCAGGACGCCGCGCCGGGGCGGCTGTCGGTGTCGGTGTCGGCGGCCACGGCCCCGGCGACGGCGAACGGGCGGGGCCGCAGGGTCAGCTGCTCGGTCGCGCTGGCCGTGGCGGGGGCGCTGGCCGCGGTCACGGTGGGCGGCGCCCTGGTCCTGGACCTGCTGCCCGGCTCGGGCGACCAGGACCGGTCCGGCGGCGCGGCGGACGGGGCGCGGCCCACGGCGTCCGCGCGGACCTCCGGCTCCCCGCCGGCCGCGACCGCGTCATCGGGACAGCCGTCATCGGGACAGCCGTCACCGGGTCAGTCGTCGTCGGGTCAGTCGTCGTCGGGGCAGCCGTCCGGCGCCGTGCCCGCGTTCTACCTCGGCACCTGGGAGGGCCGGGCCACGGCGCTCGGCATCCAGGCCGACACCTACCGCGTCGAACTGGCCCAGGCGCGCGTCGGCCGCCGTCTCGGCACCGTCACCTCGACCGACCTGACGGGCAACCACTGCGTCGACGAACTCACCCTGAAGTCCGTCACCGCCAAGGAAGTGGTGGCCAGCGGCAGGAAGATCTCCGGCAGCGACTTCACGTGCGCCGACGACCCCAGCACCGTGCACCTCGCCCGCGACGGCGCGGGCCTGCGGTACACCTCGCGCTACCCGGACGCGGGCAACCCCACGGCGGACCTGAAGCGCGTGGGCCGGTGAACGTGCCGCCCACCGGCCTGCTGCCCCTGCTCGCCGCGCTGTGGGGCGCCGCCGCCGGGCTGCTCCTGCCCCGCGCCGCCCACCGCCTCTCCGTCGAACCCGGCGAACCCTGGCGCCCGGCCCGCGGCTGGCTCGGCACCCGGCCGGGCCCGCCCGCGGCACGGACGGCCACCGTCACCGCCGCCGCCTGCGCCCTGCTCGCCGCGGCCACCGACACCCGGCCCGAACTGGGCGCCTGGCTGCTCCTCGCGCCGCCCGCCGTGCTCCTCGCCACCGTCGACTTCGCCGTCCACCGGCTGCCCGACGTGCTCACCCTGCCGTTCGCGGGCGCGGCCCTGCTCGCGCTCGGCGCCGCCGCGCTGCTGCCGGAGCCCGGCGGGTCGTGGCGCGGGGCGGCGCTGGGGGCGCTCGGGCTCGGCACCGGGTACCTGCTGCTGCTCCTCGCCTACCCGCCGGGCCTGGGCATGGGCGACGTGAAACTGGCGCTCGGGCTCGGGGCGGCGCTCGGCTGGTACGGGTGGGGCGTGCTGTTCCTCGGGGCGTTCGCGGGCGTGCTGTTCAACGGCCTGTACGCGCTCGCGCTCGTCGTCGCCCGGCGGGCGGGCCGCAAGACCGAGATCCCGTTCGGCCCCTTCATGATCCTCGGGGCGTTCGCGGGGGTTCTGCTGGGCGCCCTGGCGGCCTGACGTACGCTGAGAATTCAGCTCTACCTCCTCTGAAAGGGGCACGCACGGTGACCGAGAAGGCCGCACTGCAGTCCGTCCTCGACCGTGCCGCCGCCGGCGGGCGCATCACCCCGGAAGAGGCCGTCGAGCTGTACCGGGACGCCCCGCTGCACGCGCTGGGCGCCGCCGCCGACGCGATCCGCCGCCGGAAATACGCGGGCATCGAGCACATCGCCACGTACATCATCGAGCGGAACATCAACTACACGAACGTGTGCGTCACGGCGTGCAAGTTCTGCGCCTTCTACGCGGCCCCGAAGGACACCAAGAAGGGCTGGACCCGCGACCTCGACGACATCCTGCGCCGCTGCGCGGAGACGATCGAGCTGGGCGGCACCCAGATCATGTTCCAGGGCGGCCACCACCCGGACTACGGCGTCGAGTACTACGAGGAGCACTTCTCCGCGATCAAGAAGGCCTACCCCGAGCTGGTCATCCACAGCCTGGGCGCCTCCGAGGTCGAGCACATGGCGCGGATCTCCAAGGTCTCCGTCGAGGAGGCGATCCAGCGCATCCACAGCGCCGGGCTCGACTCCTTCGCGGGCGCCGGCGCCGAGCTGCTGCCGGAGCGCCCCCGCAAGGCCATCGCCCCGCTGAAGGAGTCCGGCGAGCGCTGGCTGGAGATCATGGAGACCGCCCACGGTCTGGGGGTCGAGTCGACCTCCACCATGCTGATGGGCACCGGTGAGACCAACGCCGAGCGCATCGAGCACCTGCGCATGATCCGCGACGTGCAGGACCGGACGGGCGGCTTCCGCGCCTTCATCCCGTACACGTACCAGCCGGAGAACAACCACCTCAAGGGCCGTACGCAGGCCACGCTCTTCGAGTACCTGCGCATGATCGCCATCGCCCGGATCTTCCTGGACAACGTCCAGCACATCCAGGGGTCGTGGCTGACGACGGGCAAGGAGGTCGGCCAGCTGTCCCTGCACTACGGCGCCGACGACCTCGGCTCGATCATGCTGGAGGAGAACGTCGTCTCCTCGGCCGGTGCCAAGCACCGCTCGAACCGCATGGAGATCATCGACCTGATCCGCAAGGCGGGCCGCGTCCCGGCGCAGCGCGCCACCACGTACGAGCACCTGGTCGTGCACGACGACCCGGCGAACGACCCCGTCGACGACCGGGCCTCCTCGCACATCTCGTCCATCGCGATCGAGGGCGGCACGGCGCACCCCGAGCTCAAGCTCGTCTCCACCAACTAGGCGCGGGGCTCCGGCGTGCTGACCCTCCACACCGTCGCCGACGGGTCGTCCGTCCTCGTCGAGGGCGACCGGATCGCGGCGCTCGGCTCCGCCGACGAGCTGGCCGCCGCGCATCCGGGGGCGCGGGTGCGGCGGTGGCCCGGGATCCTCACGCCCGGGCTGCTCAATCCCTACGGCCCGGAGATCCTGGAGCACACGTACCACCCCGATCCGCGCGAGGCCGCCACGTACGGGACCGTGCCGATCGGCGGGGAGCGGGCGCGGGAGATCTTCCGTGGCGAGCCCGCTCGGCTCGGGGCGAGTGCGCGGCGCGGGGTGCAGCGGTTGTTCGGGCACGGGACCGTCGCCGTGGCCGGTGAGTTGCGGGCCAAGGCCGTGCTCGACGTCGCCCAGCGCTCCGGGCTCGTCTTCGCCGGGCGGCCCGACCGGCTCCCCGGGCCCGTCTCCTTCTCCCCGAAGCCGCTGGTGCTGCTGCCCGCCCTCGCCGTGGGCGGGCCGGCCCGTTTCGCGGTCTTCGACGTCGCCGATCGCGCCGAGCTGGTGGCCCGGGGCGCTGCGACGTGTGTCGCCACCGTGATCGCGGGCCGCCTCCTCTTCCGCACCCACTGACCCACCCCGAACAGCCCCCGCGCCTCCGGTCCGCACATCGTCCGCGACTCGCGCCGTGGCTGGTCGCGCAGTTCCCCGCGCCCCTGGTCCGTACATCGTCCGCGGCTCTCGCCGTGGCTGGTCGCGCAGTTCCCCGCGCCCCTGAGGCATGCGCTGCGCGCACCCTCCCCCCGAGGCAGCGCTCCGCGCGCCTCTCCTGGGAGCCAGCCGGACCGCCCCCGACGAGATGCCGCACGCAGTGCGCATCTCAGGGGCGCGGGGAACGGCGCGGGAGGTGGCCACCGGCCCGCGGATGACGAACTGCCTAGGGGCGCGGGGAACTGCGCGGGAGGCGGCCACCGGCCCGCGGATGACGAACTGCCTAGGGGCGCGGGGAACTGCGCGAGAAGCCCCATCGGGTCGCAGTCGACTAACTGCCCAGGGGCGCGGGGAACGGCGCGGGAAGCGGCCACCGGCCCGCAGTCGACGAACTGCCTGGGGGCGCGGGGAACTGCGCGAGAAGTCCCACCGGGTCGCAGTCGACGAACTGCTCAGGGGCGCGGGGCGCGGTCACCGGGGCGCAGGTGGTGTGCGACGGGGGTCACCGGAGCCTGGGGGCGGGGTGGGGGCTGACACAATGGGGGGGTGACCCGTGCATCCCTGGACAAGCAGCCCCGCGAAGTCGCCTCGATGTTCGACGACGTGGCGGAGAAGTACGACCTCACGAACGACGTGCTGTCCCTGGGACAGGCACGGCTGTGGCGGAAGGAAGTGGCCAAGGCCGTCGACGCCCGGCCCGCCCAGAAGATCCTGGACCTGGCGGCCGGCACGGCCACCTCGTCCCAGCCGTTCGCCCGCGCGGGCGCCTACGTCGTCCCCTGCGACTTCTCGCTGGGCATGCTGCGCGTCGGCAAGCAGCGCCACCCCTGGATGCCGTTCACGGCGGGCGACGGCACGAAACTGCCGTTCAAGGACGACACGTTCGACGCGGTGACGATCTCCTTCGGCCTGCGCAACATCCAGGACACCGACGCGGCGCTGCGCGAGCTGTACCGGGTCACCAAGCCCGGCGGCCGCGTCGTCATCTGCGAGTTCAGCCACCCCACGGCGGCCCCCTTCCGCACCGTGTACACCGAGTACCTGATGCGCGCCCTGCCCCCGGTGGCCCGCGCGGTCTCCTCGAACCCGGACGCCTACGTGTACCTGGCGGAGTCCATCCGCGCCTGGCCCACCCAGCCGGAACTGGCCGCCCGGCTCCAGGACGCCGGCTGGACCGGGGTCGCCTGGCGCAACCTGACGGGCGGCATCGTCGCCCTGCACCGGGGCGTCAAGTAGCGGTGGATCTGTAACGGTTCCACCTCACTGAACACGCAGGGCGACGAAGGGAACCGGCGCGGCGGGAAGATGTGTCCGTTGATTGCGTGGTGACGCCTCGTGACGGGGCGGCACCTATGCGTCCACGGATCGGAGCGCCCCATGATGTCGTTCTGCCCGCACTGCGGAGCCGAGGCTCCGGTGGAGGCCCGCTTCTGCATGAGATGCGGGAAGGAGCGCTCACCGCAGTTCCCGCCACCGGCGACCCCGACGGCCCTGGACCAGCCGCTGCCCCCGGTACCGGCCACCCCGCCACCCCCGGCCCGGCCGCCGGCCGACCCCCCGGACACCGCACCGCTCCCGCCACCCCCGCTGCCGCCGCCCGCCCGGCCCCCGGGTCGCACCGGCCCGTCCCCGCTCGGCGCCTTCTTCGGGCGCGCCCTGCGCGGTGACTGGGCCGGCGCCGCGCAGGCCGCGCTGTGGCCCGTGGGGCTGCTGCTCATCGGGGCCGTGGCCCTCGCGGTCCCGGGCTACGGCCAGCGCGCGGACGCCGACGACTTCGTCGGCTTCGGCGACCGGCTGCGGATCGCCCTGACCGCGCTGATGCACGGACTCGGCGGCACCTTCGAGGTGACCGCGGTGGACGGCGGCGGCTCCGCGCCGTTCGACAGCGCCTCGTCCGGCGCGTCGGCGAGCGGCTCGCTCGATCTCTTCATGCCCCCGCTGCTGGTGCCCGTGCTGTGGTGCGTGGCCCTGCTGATCGGCGTACGGATGCTGCGGACGCGTGTGCTCCTCGCGCAGCGGCCCGACGCGTCGTGGGCGCCGCCGCCCGCCCGCACCCTCGGCCCGGAGACCGCCGTGCGGGTCGGGCTGCTCGCGATGGCGGGGACGGTCGTGCTCGGCCTGTTCGGGCAGCCCACGGTCCAGCAGGTGGCGTTCCACACGGCGCCGTTCCTGGTCGCGCTGTGCACCCTGGCGCTCGGCGCGGGCGTCACCGTCGCCGTGTTCCAGCGGGACGACATCGCCCGCTGGCTCGCCGTGCGCCCGGCCGTCCGCGCGGTGAGCCGCGCCCTCGGCTCCGCGGTCCGGGCGATGGCCTGGGTGCTGCCCCTGGTGCTCGTCGCGGCGTTCGTCGTCGGCATCGTCACCGACGACGGACGCGGCGGCGGCGTCGACGACACCACCGACGACGCCACCGACGGCGGCGCCGTCGCCGGCATCGTGCTGCTCGCCCTGTACCTGCCCAACCTCGCGCTGACCGGCCTCGGCTTCGTATGGGGCGCGCCCGCCGAGATCGACCTGCGCGGCACGGGCCTCGGCGGCGGCCGCTACGAGCACGACACGTACGGCCTGGGACAGCTGCGGGACGACGCCGGGACCGGCGCGCTCATCGGCGTACTGGCGTTCGGGCTGGCGCTCGCGCTGCTGGTCGGCGTGCTCATCGCGCGGCGCTCGCGGGACCGGCGCGAGCGGTACCTCGGCGGCGGCCTCTTCGTCGTCCTGCTGCTCGTCCTGGGCGCCGTCAGCGGGTTCTCGGTGCGCACCTCCGGCGGCCTCACCGACGGCTCGGCCCTCGGGCGCACCGGCACGGGCGGCCTGGGCCTGACGGAACTGCTGCTGTTCGGACTGCTGTGGGTGGGCGGCGCCGTCGTCGTCGCGCCCTCCCTGCTGCGGCTCGCGGGGCTCGGCCGGGGACCCGGCGGGGAGGAGGGCGGCGCGACGGCGCCGCCCGCCGCCGACCAGGCCGCCGCCACCGGCGCCCACGAGCTGCCCCCGGTCGGCGACCTCGCCGACGCGCCGACCCGGACCAGCTCCGTCCTGCCGCCCCCGCCGCCGGGCGCCCACGACCCGTACGCCGGCCGTCCCGTCCCGCCGCCGCCCGCGCCCGTCCGCGACGCCCACGGCCGCGCGAGCGTCTGGATCGCCACCCTGCTGGGCGCCTTCGTCATCGGCGGCGGCGCCGTCGCCGGGGTGCTGCTGCTGCGCGACGACGGCGGCGCGGACGACGCCAAGGACGACCTGCCGGTCGCCGCCCGGACCGACCGGCCCCCGTCCGCGGCGCCCCCGGCACCGGCCCCCACCCCGACCGCCGCGCCGGGCTCGCCCACGCCGTCGGCGACGGCGCCCGCGGCGGCGCCCGCCGGCTACCGCCAGGTCGTCGACCCGAAGGGCTTCACCTTCGCGGTGCCCGCGGCGTGGAGCCGGACCGGCGTCAAGAACGGCAGCCAGATCACGTACTCGGGCGGCTCCGACCGCGAGCGGTACCTCGTCGGAGTGATTCCGATGGCGCCCTACACCTCGTACGGGAACTTCCTCAACCTGGAGAAGCACCTCCAGGCGGACCCGAAGAAGACGGGCTACCAGCGGATCCGGCTGGAGCCGAACACCTTCCAGGGCCGGTCGGGCGCCCTCTGGGAGTACACGTACCGGGACGGGAACGGGCGCACGGTCCACGGCATCGACCAGTCGTACATCGCCGCCGACGGCACCGAGTACGCCATCTTCCTCACCGGCGCGGACGCCGACTGGGGGACGCTGGGCGAGACCTACCGGATCGGGCTCGACTCCTGGCGGCTCACCGCCCCGGAGTGAGCGGCGCGCACGGCGCCACCGCGTCCGGCTCGTCCAGTTCGCGGCGCATGCCACCGCCCCGCGGTCCCGGACCGCGGGGCTCGCGCACGCCCGCCCCGCCGCCGCCCTCGCCCTCCCCGAAGTCGAACCAGACCGTGACGGCGGCGTCCCGGGGGATCTCCACGCCGGGCGGCGGGTACTGACGCACCACGTGGTCCACGGCGGCCTCGTCGAGGCCGGGCCGGTCCGCGGGGGCCAGCCGCAGCCCGTACGCCGCCGCCGTGGCCCGCGCGTCGACGGCCATCAGGCCGACGAACGCGGGCACGTGCACTTCCGGTGTCCTGGGCGTCCCGGGTGTCCTGGGCGTGTCCGGCACAGATGTCACCCCCCATGCGGTACCGGAAGGGTAGACCTCCGCACCGCCGCCCGGAAGGCCGTGGACGCGCCCTACAGCGCCAGCCGGAAGCAGTGTCCCTGACGGCCCGTCGGCGTCACGAACGTCTCGGTCAGCTCCATGCCCAGGCGCCGGGTCACCGCGATCGAGCGCGTGTTGAGGGCGTCGACCATCGCCACGACGCTGCCGACGCCCGACGCCCGCAGCCGGTCGACCGTGGTGGTCGCCGCCGCGGTGGCGTAGCCCTTGCCCCAGTACGCGCGCCCGAGCCGCCAGCCGATCTCGATCTCGCCGACCGGGCCCCAGGGGTGCCGCCACGGCTGGGCGCCCGCGAAGCCCATCACCTCGCCCTCCCCGTTCACCAGGGACCACAGGCAGTAGCCCAGTTCGGCGTCGTGCATGCGCTGACGGGCCGTCGCCTCGTGGTGCACGGACAGCTCGGAGGCGGCGGCCCGGCCGCCGAGGAACTCCATGACGTCCGGGTCGTCGAAGACCCGGTGCCAGGCGAAGGCGTCCTCATGGGTGGGGACGCGCAGATCCACGGCGGGAAGAGTTCGGGTCATGGGCTGGCCCTTCGGCTGGGTGATCGGTACCGCTGAATAGACTGCCCATGTCCGTGCCCCGCGGCACACCGTTTTCGAACCTGGGGAGAACCCGCCGTGACAGAACAGTCCAAGCCCCTCACCGAGAACACCGCGGACGTCATCGTGGTCGGCGCCGGTCCGGCCGGTTCGACGACCGCCTACTACCTCGCCAAGGCGGGCCTGGACGTCCTGCTCCTGGAGAAGACGGCGTTCCCGCGCGAGAAGGTGTGCGGCGACGGCCTGACCCCGCGCGCCACCAAGCAGCTCGTCTCCATGGGCATCGACATCTCCGAGGAGGCGGGCTGGCTGCGCAACAAGGGCCTGCGCATCATCGGCGGCGGTGTCCGGCTCCAGCTGGACTGGCCGGATCTCGCCTCGTACCCGGACTACGGCCTCGTGCGCAAGCGCGACGACTTCGACGAGCAGCTCGCACGGCAGGCGCAGAAGGCGGGGGCGCGCCTGTACGAGCAGTGCAACGTCGGCGCCCCGATCGTCGACGACCGCACCGGCCGCATCACCGGTGTGCACGCGAAGCTCGGCGACGACAAGCGCGAGGTCGCCTTCCACGCCCCGCTGGTGGTCGCCGCCGACGGCAACTCGACGCGGCTGTCGCTGGCGATGGGCCTGCACCGCCGCGAGGACCGCCCGATGGGCGTCGCCGTGCGCACGTACTTCACGTCGCCGCGCCACGACGACGACTACCTGGAGTCCTGGCTGGAGCTGTGGGACAAGCGCGGCCCCGGCGAGGACCGGCTGCTGCCCGGCTACGGCTGGATCTTCGGCATGGGCGACGGCACGTCGAACGTGGGCCTCGGCATCCTCAACTCCTCCAAGGCGTTCCGCGAGCTGGACTGGCGCGAGGTCCTCAAGGCCTGGTGCGCGTCGATGCCGGAGGACTGGGGCTACACCCCGGAGAACATGACGATGCCGATCCGCGGCGCCGCCCTCCCGATGGCCTTCAACCGCCAGCCGCACTACACCAAGGGCCTGCTCCTGGTGGGTGACGCGGGCGGCCTCGTCAACCCGTTCAACGGCGAGGGCATCGCGTACGCCATGGAGTCCGGGCAGATCGCCGCCGACGTCATCGTGCAGGCGCACGCCCGGGCGACGGACGCCCAGCGGGAACTGGCCCTCCAGCGCTACCCGAAGGTCCTCAAGGACACCTACGGCGGCTACTACACGCTGGGCCGCGCCTTCGTGAAGATGATCGGCAACCCGAAGGTCATGAAGATCGCGACGCAGCGCGGCCTGACCCACCCGGTGCTGATGAAGTTCACGCTGAAGATGCTGGCGAACCTCACCGACCCGACGGGCGGCGACGCCATGGACCGGATCATCAACGGGCTGAGCAAGGTCGCGCCGAAGGCCTGACCGGCCCGCTTTTGCCCGGCGGGGCGGCTCGGGGCAGGCTGGACGCATGATTCTCATCGTCGTGAAGTTCACCGCCCGCCCCGAGCACACCGACTCCTGGCTGGAGAAGACCGCCGCGTTCACCGCCGCGACCCGCGCCGAGGAGGGCAACCTCTTCTTCGAGTGGTCGCGCGGGGTCGAGGACCCGAACCAGTTCGTCCTCGTCGAGGGGTTCCGGGACGCCGACGCGGGCGCCGCGCACGTCGGCTCCGACCACTTCAAGGCCGGCCTCGACGCGATGGCCCCGCTCATCGCCCGCACCCCCGAGATCATCAACGCCGACATCCCGAACGAGGGCTGGGGCCCGATGGGGGAGCTGACGCCGCAGGCGTGACGCGGCGGGCGGGAAACCGCTTGTGACGCTCTTGTGATGAACCTGTGGGCAACGATCGCCGCGGGGGAGAAGTCGAAAGGGGCGGACCGTGCCAGGTCCGCCCCTTTTCGCTGCGACGAGGAAGACTTGATGAGACGTCACATCCGCCTGCGCCCGTGGCGCGCGGCCCTCGGGCTCGCCGCCGCCGCGGCGCTGGCCGGCGGGCTCGCCACGGCGGCCCCCGCGCTCGCCGACACCGGCGAGGACCCGATGACCGTGGCCATCACGGGACGGGACAGGGTCGAGCTCTCCCTCCGGGGCGACAACGGCGGCCCCGCCGAACCCCAGGTCGTGCTGCGGCTCGCGACGACGGACACGGAGCCCGAACCGGACGACAACGGATTCGTCCCGATCCTCCGTTACGGCGACTTCAGGATCAGGATCGACGCCACCGGCCTGAAGGGCGTCGCCTCGGTGAAGCTGCCCTGCGGCGGCGGCGGGCCGATCGCCGAGTGCAAGGTCCACGAACTCGCCGAGGGGGAACGGCACAACCTGCTCGGCGGCATCCGTCTCGACATCGACGACGACAGCGCCGTGGGCGACTCCGGCTCCATCAGGATCACCGGTGAGACCCGCGGCGAGGACCGGGGGGTCACCTTCACCCCGCTGACCGTCGACGTCACCGTGGGCGGCACCCAGTACCGCACCCGCGAGCTGAGCGAGCCCCGGGGCTTCCGGGCCGGCGACGTGTACGGCGCCCCGGTCGGCTTCCGCAACGAAGGAGCGGCCGGCGACGGCGCGGTCCTGCGCCTGCACGGCTCGCGCGGCCTGAGCCTCCCCGACCGCTACGGCAACTGCGCCTACAAGGAGACCACCGACGGCGATCTGACGCACCGGGGGATCGACGCGATCTGCACCGTCCCGGGCCGGTTCGAGGCGGGCACCGCCTACACCGTCGCCGAACCGCTGAAGGTCCGCGCCGCCGGCTTCGCCCTCGACGACGTCTTCAGCTACCGCTTCTCCGCGGTGTCGTCGGCCCGGGCGAAGGCGCTGCTCACCGAGGACGGCTACACGCGGGGCACCGGCGCCCCGCTCACCCTGGAGGAACTCCCCGACGCCCCGGCGGCGCACTACACGGACCGCGCCGAGCTATCCCTGCCCACGTCCGGCGCCTACGACCTGGTGCTCACCGGCGCCTCGGCGAAGGGCGGGGCGGGCGACACGGTCACGGCCGACATCGGCTTCCGCAACGACGGCCCCGGCTGGATCAGCGCGCTGCGCCCCGGCCACGAGCCGCTCGGCTTCACCGTGGCGGTGCCCGAGGGCGCCAGGGTCACCAAGGCGCCGGACCGCTGCGACCCCGCCACGATCGGGGGCGGGGCGAAGGGCTACCGGTGCCGGATTGCCACGCCCCTGCGGGAGGACGCGCAGCTGACCTTCCCCTTCGAACTGCGGATCGACGAGGTCGTGGCGGACGCCAGGGGCGAGGTGACGCTGCCGGCCGGGGACACCCCGCGCGAGTCCGAGCCGTCCGACAACACCGCCTGGATCGTGCTCAACGGCACCGGGGACGGGCAGGGCCCGGGCGGCGCCGCGGACGGCGGCACCGCCGCGAGCCCGTCGCCGGGCGCCGCCACCGAGGGCTCGTCCGGCTCGTCCGATACGTCGGGTACGTCTGGTACATCGGGTGATTCCGGTTCGTCCGCGGCGGGTTCGGGGGAGCGGGGCCCGGGTGGCGGGCTGGCGCTGACCGGTGCGGGCGGCGTGCTGCTCGTCGGCGGCGTCGCCGTGCTCGCCCTGGGCGCGGGCGCCGCGGCCGTCGTCGTCACGCGTCGCCGCAGGACCGCCTGACGGCGGGCGTCCGCGCGCTCGTGAGCGGACGCACGAAGGCCGCCGCACCCCCGGGGAAGGGGAGCGGCGGCCTTCGCCGTGCGTGCTGGATCCTCAGAGGACGCGGACCGCGCCGCTCGCCGGGTAGCCGGACAGGTCCTGGATGACGACGCCCTTGGAGGGGTTGGCGGCGTCGAGGTACTGGCCGTTGCCGATGTAGACACCGACGTGGTACGCCGAGCCCGCGCCACCCCAGTACAGGATGTCGCCGACCTGGACGCTGGACAGCGAGACCGAGGTGCCGGCCGTCGACTGCGCCTGCGAGGTGCGCGGCAGGTCGACACCGGCCTGCTTGAACGCGGCCTGGACGAGGCCCGAGCAGTCCCACGAGCTGGGGCCCGTACCGCCCATGACGTACGCGTCGCCGACCTGGGCCTTCAGGAAGCTGATGACGGAGGCCACGGAGCCGCTGGCGGGTGCGGCGGCGGTCTCGGTGGAGCCGGCGGGGGCGGCGGCGGCGAGGGTGGTGCGCTCGGTGGAGCGCGAGGCGGCCTTCTCGGTCGCCTCCCGCTCGGCCTTCGCGCGGGCGGCGGCCGCGGCCTTCTTCTTGGCGGCCGCCTTCTGCTCCGCCTCGGCCTGGTCCTTCTTCGCCTGGTCCGCGGCCTTGGTGAAGGCCTCGTCCCGCTCCGCCTGGAGCTGGTAGTCGGCCGCGGCCTGCTGGGTGGCGTCCGCGGACTGGGCGACCTGCGTGGACAGGTCGGTGGTGAGCGTGGGCAGTTCGATGGTCTGCGTCACGGGCTCGGCAGCGCTGGCCGCACCCGACGCACCGGCCACTGCCAGGGTGCTGAGGACGCCACCAGTAACTCCGGCGCGCAGGGCCATCTTCGAGGCGCTGCGACGGGGCTTCCGGTGGCTGGGTATGTGAGCGGTGTGGGACATGGGTACAACCGCTATCAGGGCTTCACGGGTCCCATCAAGAAACGTGTGGTGCGCCACAGTTGTGAAGGACGGGCACGAATCCCTCACGCGCCAGGCCCCATTGACGCCTTATCGGGCAATACGGGCAGTATCGGCCAGAGTCGATCAAGGCTGTGATCATGGGGTTTCGGTAATACGCCCGAATTGCCCTGGGCCTACCACCGGTTGAGGCCGTTGGCCAAGCCCGGTTTCCGGCGCGTTACGCGGCACGTGACGCAGGTCACATCAACCCCCTAGGGGGCGGCCCCGATGTCCACTTCCGTCCACACCCTCCCTCCGGCGTGTGAACGCCGCGCACTATCAGCCACGGGTGTCCAACGCCAATTTGCCTGCCACCGCCCGCTCTTGATAGTGGACACACCGCTCTGACCAGGGGTAACCGGCCAAGATGTCACCTCTGGTGATCACTCAGGCGCTTCGAGTGTGAAGATCACCGCTCATCCGACTTCATGATCCTTCGTCAGGTGGTGGAGATCACAAAGTAGTTGGCGCACCCCGTGTCGCAGATCACAGAGGAGCAGGCATAGGATGCGGGTCAAGTTGGGCTTGTGACCTGCTTCACATGTAAGCGATCTTCGACCGTTTGCAGGGGGGCGGGGCGCACGGGCCCGTGCAACCGCCAGCAGTCAGCGCCGACTGAGAGGAGCGAGGAGCGGTGAACGCGTATGCGCCCATCCTCGTACTGGGAGCCCTCGGGGCAGGCTTTGCGATCTTCTCCGTGGTCATGGCCACGCTTATCGGTCCAAAGCGGTACAACCGGGCGAAGCTCGAAGCGTACGAGTGCGGCATCGAGCCCACCCCCACGCCGGCCGGCGGCGGGCGCTTCCCCATCAAGTACTACCTGACGGCGATGCTCTTCATCGTCTTCGACATCGAGATCGTCTTCCTCTACCCCTGGGCCGTCACCTTCGACGCCCTGGGGGTTTTCGGGCTCGTGGAGATGCTGCTCTTCGTGCTCACCGTCTTCGTCGCGTACGCGTACGTGTGGCGGCGCGGCGGCCTGGAATGGGACTGAGCCCCGCACAGGGGAGACCGGGAGCCACAGACCAATGGGACTCGAAGAAAAGCTGCCGAGCGGATTCCTGCTGACGACCGTCGAACAGGCCGCGGGATGGGTGCGCAAGTCGTCCGTCTTTCCCGCCACGTTCGGCCTCGCCTGCTGCGCCATCGAGATGATGACGACGGGCGCGGGCCGCTACGACCTGGCGCGGTTCGGCATGGAGGTCTTCCGCGGATCGCCCCGCCAGGCGGACCTGATGATCGTGGCCGGGCGGGTGAGCCAGAAGATGGCGCCCGTCCTGCGCCAGGTCTACGACCAGATGCCCAACCCCAAGTGGGTCATCTCCATGGGGGTCTGCGCCTCGTCCGGCGGCATGTTCAACAACTACGCGATCGTGCAGGGCGTCGACCACATCGTCCCGGTCGACATCTATCTGCCCGGCTGCCCGCCCCGGCCCGAGATGCTGATGGACGCGATCCTCAAGCTCCATCAGAAGATCCAGACCTCCAAGCTCGGCGTGAACGCCGAGGAGGCGGCCCGTGAGGCGGAGGAAGCGGCGCTCAAGGCGCTCCCGACGATCGAGATGAAGGGGCTGCTGCGGTGAGTGACGCGCAGAGCGACGGGGCCAACCCCGAGAAGGAACTGAGCGCCTCGAACCTGCCCGGGCAGCGAGGCGACACCGGCGAGGAGATCCGCGTCCAGCGCGGCATGTTCGGCGCCGACAACGGCGGCGACACCTCCGGCTACGGCGGCCTCGTCCGCTCGATCCGGCTGCCCGGCGAGGCCACCCGCCCGTACGGCGGCTGGTTCGACGAGGTCGCCGACGAGCTGGAGGGCGCCCTGGAGGAGCAGGGACTCGTCCCCGAGAACGCCATCGACCGCACGGTCGTCGACCGCGGCGAACTGACCTTCCACATCGAGCGCGAGCACCTGGTGCGCGTGGCGCGGACGCTGCGCGACGACCCGGCCCTGCGCTTCGAACTGTGCACGGGCGTCTCCGGGGTGCACTACCCCGGCGACAAGGGCCGCGAGCTGCACGCCGTCTACCACCTGCGGTCGATCACCCACAACAGGCTGATCCGCCTGGAGGTGTCGATGCCCGACGCGGACCCGCACGTGCCGTCCCTGGTCGCCGTGTATCCCACGAACGACTGGCACGAGCGCGAGGCGTACGACTTCTTCGGCATCGTCTTCGACGGCCACCCCGCGCTGACGCGGATCATGATGCCGGACGACTGGCAGGGCTTCCCGCAGCGCAAGGACTACCCCCTCGGCGGCATCGCCGTCGAGTACAAGGGCGCCCAGATCCCGGCTCCGGACCAGCGGAGGTCGTACTCGTGACCACACCCCAGGCAACCCCGCGCGAGACCACCGAGGGCACCGTCTACACGGTCACCGGTGGCGACTGGGACGAGGTCGTCCAGTCGGCGGCCACGTCCGACGACGAGCGCATCATCGTCAACATGGGCCCCCAGCACCCGTCCACGCACGGCGTGCTCCGGCTGATCCTGGAGATCGACGGCGAGACGGTCACCGAGGCCCGCTGCGGCATCGGCTACCTGCACACCGGCATCGAGAAGAACCTCGAGTACCGCACGTGGACGCAGGGCACCACGTTCGTGACCCGCATGGACTACCTGACGCCGTTCTACAACGAGGCGGCCTACTGCCTCGCCGTCGAGAAGCTCCTCGGCATCGAGGACGAGATCCCGGACCGGGCCTCGATCATCCGCGTGCTCCTCATGGAGCTGAACCGGATGTCCTCGCACCTGGTCTGCATCGCCACAGGCGGCATGGAACTCGGCGCGACGACGATCATGATCTACGGCTTCCGCGATCGTGAACTCATTCTCGACATCTTCGAGTTGATCACCGGCCTGCGCATGAACCACGCGTACGTCCGGCCCGGCGGCCTCGCCCAGGACCTGCCGCCCGGCGCGGTGGACCAGCTGCGCGAGTTCGTCAAGAAGATGAAGAAGAACCTCCCCGAGTACGACAAGCTCGCCACCGGGAACCCCATCTTCAAGGCCCGCATGCAGGACGTCGGCTACCTCGACCTGGCCGGCTGCATGGCCCTCGGCGCGACCGGCCCGATCCTGCGCTCGGCCGGCCTGCCGCACGACCTGCGCAAGGCGCAGCCGTACTGCGGCTACGACACGTACGACTTCGAGATCCCGACCGCCGACACCTGCGACTCCTACGGACGCTTCCTGGTCCGCCTGGAGGAGATGCGCCAGTCGCTGCGCATCGTCGAGCAGTGCCTGGACCGCCTGGAGCCGGGCCCGGTCATGGTCGGCGACAAGAAGATCGCCTGGCCCGCCCAACTGGCCCTCGGCCCGGACGGACTCGGCAACTCGCTCGACCACATCAAGAACATCATGGGCACCTCCATGGAGGCCCTCATCCACCACTTCAAGCTGGTGACCGAGGGCTTCCGCGTCCCGCCGGGACAGGCGTACACCGCCGTGGAGTCGCCCAAGGGCGAGCTGGGCGTGCACGCCGTGTCCGACGGCGGCACCCGCCCGTTCCGGGTCCACTTCCGCGACCCGTCCTTCACCAACCTTCAGGCGATGGCCGCGATGTGCGAAGGCGGCCAGGTCGCCGACGTCATCGTCGCGGTCGCGTCCATCGACCCCGTGATGGGAGGCGTCGACCGGTGACCACCAGTTCTACGGATCCGGCGGGCCAGGGCGTCAGCCTGGGCATGCCCGCGCTGCCCGCCCCCGGCTACCCGGACGACGTCCGGACCCGCCTGGAGGCGGACGCGAAGGAGATCGTCGCCCGCTACCCCGGCTCCCGCTCCGCCCTGCTGCCGCTGCTGCACCTCGTGCAGTCGGAGGAGGGGCACGTCACGCGGACCGGCATGCAGTTCTGCGCGGACGTGCTCGGCCTGACCACCGCCGAGGTGACGGCCGTGGCGACCTTCTACACGATGTACCGCAGGAAGCCGAGCGGCGACTACCAGGTCGGCGTCTGCACCAACACGCTGTGCGCCGTCATGGGCGGCGACGCCATCTTCGAGACGCTCCAGGAGCACCTCGGCGTCGGCAACAACGGCACCACGGACGACGGCAAGATCACGCTGGAGCACATCGAGTGCAACGCCGCTTGTGATTTCGCTCCCGTGATGATGGTCAACTGGGAGTTCTTCGACAACCAGACGCCCGAGTCCGCCAAGCGCCTCGTCGACGACCTGCGCACGGGCGTGGAGGTCTCGCCCACCCGCGGCGCGCCGCTGTGCACCTTCAAGGAGACGGCCCGCATCCTGGCCGGCTTCCCCGACGAGCGCGAGGGCGCCGTCGAGGCGAGCGGCAGCGCCGGCCCGGCCTCCCTGATCGGACTGCGCCTGGCCAAGGGCGAGACACCGCCCGCCCGCGTCGTCCACCCGCGGACCGGGTCCCGCGACCCGGAACCCCGCGACACCGAAGCGCCGCACGAGCCGTCGCCCGGCGAGCACCTCAGCTCGCACGACGCGCCGCAGGACACATCGGCCTCCGACCCCGAACACCCCGCGGGGCCGACCGCCGAGGAGGGGGAGTGATGACCTTGGCCGCCGAAGTCAACGACCACGACGCCAGCCCGGAGAAGCTGCTCGCTCCGGTCCTGTCGGCCTTCTGGGACGAGGACAGGTCCTGGTCCCTGGACGTGTACCGCCGCCACGAGGGCTACGAGGGACTGCGCAAGGCCCTCGCCATGTCGCCGGACGACCTCATCGCCTACGTGAAGGACTCGGGGCTGCGCGGACGCGGCGGCGCCGGATTCCCCACCGGGATGAAGTGGCAGTTCATCCCCCAGGGGGACGGCAAGCCGCACTACCTCGTCGTCAACGCCGACGAGTCGGAGCCCGGGACCTGCAAGGACATCCCCCTCCTCTTCGCCAACCCGCACAGCCTCATCGAGGGCATCGTGATCGCCTGCTACGCGATCCGCTCCGAGCACGCCTTCATCTACCTGCGCGGCGAAGTCGTCCCCGTGCTGCGGCGGCTGCACGAGGCCGTCCGCGAGGCGTACGCGGCGGGCTTCCTCGGGCAGGACATCCTCGGCACCGGGCTCAACCTCGAACTCACCGTGCACGCGGGCGCCGGCGCGTACATCTGCGGCGAGGAGACCGCGCTCCTGGACTCCCTCGAAGGCCGGCGCGGCCAGCCGCGACTGCGTCCTCCCTTCCCCGCCGTCGCGGGCCTGTACGCATGCCCCACCGTGGTGAACAACGTCGAGTCCATCGCGTCGGTTCCCGCGATCCTGAATCGCGGCAAGGACTGGTTCAAGTCGATGGGGAGCGAGAAGTCCGCGGGCTTCACGCTCTACTCGCTCAGCGGCCACGTCGCCAACCCCGGCCAGTTCGAGGCACCGCTCGGCATCACGCTGCGCCAGCTCCTCGACATGAGCGGCGGCATGCGGCCCGGCCACCGGCTGAAGTTCTGGACCCCCGGCGGCAGTTCCACCCCGATGTTCACCGAGGAGCACCTCGACGTCCCCCTCGACTACGAGGGCGTCGGCGCCGCCGGCTCGATGCTCGGCACCAAGGCGCTCCAGTGCTTCGACGAGACGACCTGCGTCGTGCGCGCGGTGACCCGCTGGACCGAGTTCTACGCCCACGAGTCCTGCGGCAAGTGCACGCCCTGCCGCGAGGGCACGTACTGGCTCGTGCAGCTGCTCCGCGACATCGAGGCCGGCAAGGGCTCGGCGGGCGACCTCGACAAGCTGAACGACATCGCCGACAACATCAACGGCAAGTCGTTCTGCGCCCTCGGCGACGGCGCCGCCTCGCCGATCTTCTCCTCGCTCAAGTACTTCCGCGACGAGTACGAGCAGCACATCACGGGCAAGGGCTGCCCCTTCGACCCGGCCCGCTCGACCGTCTGGGCCGACCGGACCGACCAGCACCGCACGGAGGTGACCGCGTGACCGTACTCGATTCCTCAGGTGGCTCCGCCACGGGCCGACGCCCCTCCGGGGGCGGCGAGGCGGCCGTTCCGCCGGAGGACCTCGTCTCCCTCACCATCGACGGCATCGGGATCAGCGTCCCCAAGGGCACCCTGGTCATCCGCGCCGCCGAGTTGCTGGGCATCGAGATCCCCCGGTTCTGCGACCACCCGCTCCTGGACCCGGCCGGCGCCTGCCGCCAGTGCATCGTGGAGGTGGAGGGCCAGCGCAAGCCGATGGCGTCCTGCACGATCACCTGCACCGACGGCATGGTGGTCAAGAGCCAGCTCTCCTCCCCGGTCGCCGAGAAGGCGCAGCGCGGGGTCATGGAGCTGCTGCTCATCAACCACCCCCTGGACTGCCCGGTCTGCGACAAGGGCGGCGAGTGCCCGCTCCAGAACCAGGCCATGTCGCACGGCCAGTCCGACTCCCGCTTCGAGGGCAGGAAGCGCACCTACGAGAAGCCGGTGCCGATCTCCACCCAGGTGCTGCTCGACCGCGAGCGGTGCGTGCTGTGCGCGCGCTGCACCCGGTTCTCCAACCAGATCGCGGGCGACCCGATGATCGAGCTGATCGAGCGCGGCGCGCTCCAGCAGGTCGGCACCGGCGAGGGCGACCCCTTCGAGTCGTACTTCTCCGGGAACACCATCCAGATCTGCCCGGTCGGCGCGCTGACCTCGGCGGCGTACCGCTTCCGCTCGCGGCCCTTCGACCTCATCTCCTCGCCGAGCGTGTGCGAGCACTGCTCCAGCGGCTGCGCGACCCGCACCGACCACCGGCGCGGCAAGGTCATGCGCCGCCTCGCGGCCAACGACCCGGAGGTCAACGAGGAGTGGATCTGCGACAAGGGCCGCTTCGGCTTCCGGTACGCGCAGAAGCCGGACCGGCTGACGACGCCCCTGGTGCGGGACGCGGAGTCCGGTGAACTGCGGCCCGCATCCTGGCCGGAGGCGCTGGAGGCGGCGGCCCGCGGGCTGACCGCCGGGCGCGGCAGGACCGGTGTCCTCACCGGCGGCCGGCTCACCGTGGAGGACGCCTACGCGTACAGCAAGTTCGCGCGGGTGGCCCTCGACACGAACGACATCGACTTCCGCGCGCGCGTGCACAGCAGCGAGGAGGCCGACTTCCTGGCGGCCCGGGTCGCGGGTCGCGGGCGCGACCTGGACGGCACCGGCGTCACGTACACGAAGCTGGAGAAGGCCCCGGCCGTGCTCCTCGTCGGCTTCGAGTCGGAGGAGGAGGCGCCCGGCGTCTTCCTCAAGCTCCGCAAGGCCTGGCGCGGGCACGGCCAGAAGATCTGGTCGCTGGCCACGCACGGCACGCGCGGCCTGGAGAAGGCCGGCGGCACGCTGCTGCCCGCCGCGCCCGGCACCGAGACCGAGTGGCTGGACGCGCTGTCGTCCGGTGTCGGCCTGGAGGCCGGGGGAGCGGCGGCGGGCGAGGCGCTGCGCGCCGAGGGCGCCGTGATCGTCGTCGGTGAGCGGCTCGCGGCCGTCGCCGGCGGGCTGACCGCGGCCGTCCGGGCCGCCGCCGCGACCGGCGCCGCCCTGGTGTGGGTCCCGCGGCGGGCCGGTGAGCGCGGCGCCGTCGAGGCGGGCGCGATCCCCTCGCTGCTGCCCGGCGGCCGTCCGGCGACCGACCCGCGCGCGCGGGAGGAGGTGGCCTCCGCCTGGCGGGTGGCCGAACTCCCGCACCGCTACGGCCGCGACACCGGTCAGATCGTGGAGGCCGCCACCACGGGCGAGCTGCGGGCGCTGCTGGTCGCGGGCGTCGAGATCGCCGACCTGCCGGACCCGGCTCGCGCGCGTGAAGCGCTTCACGAGGTCGGTTTCCTGGTCTCCCTGGAGCAGCGGCCCAGCGAGGTCACCGACCACGCCGACGTCGTCCTGCCGGTGGCCGCGGTCGCCGAGAAGGCGGGCACCTTCCTCAACTGGGAGGGCCGGGCCCGGATGTTCGAGGCCGCGCTCAAGCCGGACCAGATGACGCGCCGGGTCGCCCCGACCGACGGGCGCGTCCTCCAGATGCTGGCGGACGCCATGGACGTCCACCTCGGGCTGCCCGACCTGCGCACCGCGCGTGCCGAGCTGGACCGGCTCGGCCACTGGGACGGCCCGCACGCCACCGAGCCCCTGGAGACCGGCGTGGTCCTGCCGCGGCCCGCCGCCGGCGAGGCCGTCCTCGCCGGGCACCGGCTGCTGCTGGACCAGGGCCGCCTCCAGGACGGCGACGACGCGCTCGCCGGGACCCGGCACGCCGCCCACGCGCGCGTGTCGGCCGCGACGGCCGCCGAGGCGGGCGTCACGGACGGCGCCGCGCTGGCCGTCACCGGCTCCGCCGGCAGCGTCACCCTCCCCCTGCGGATCACGGAGATGCCCGACCGGGTCGTCTGGCTGCCGCTCAACTCCGTCGGCGGGGGCGTCGCTTCGGACACCGGTGCGGTCCCCGGCGACCTCGTGAAGATCGGCCCGGCCGTCGCCGCGGCCCCGGAGGTGCAGTCATGAGCCCCATGGCGCTGAGCCCGCTCGCGCTCGAGGACCTGTCGATGTTCGGCCGCGACCCGTGGTGGCTGGTCGTCGTCAAGGCGGTCTTCTGCTTCGCCTTCCTGATGGTGACCGTGCTGTTCTCCATCGTGTGGGAGCGCAAGGTCGTCGCCTGGATGCAGCTGCGCATCGGCCCGAACCGGCACGGCCCCTGGGGCATGCTCCAGTCGCTCGCCGACGGCATCAAGCTGATGCTGAAGGAAGACCTGATCGTCAAGCGCGCCGACAAGGTCGTCTACGTGCTGGCGCCGGTCGTCGCCGCGATCCCCGCGTTCATGGCGATCGCCGTCATCCCGTTCGGCCCGGCCGGCAACGAGATCTCGATCTTCGGCCACCGTACGACGATGCAGCTCACCGACCTGCCGATCGCGATGCTCTACATCCTCGCGGTCGCCTCCGTCGGCATCTACGGCATCGTGCTCGCCGGCTGGTCCTCCGGGTCGACGTACCCGCTCCTGGGCGGTCTGCGGTCCTGCGCGCAGATGATCTCCTACGAGATCGCGATGGGCGCCGCGTTCGCCTCGGTGTTCCTGTACTCGGGGTCGATGTCGACCTCGGAGATCGTCGCCCAGCAGCACGACCGCTGGTACATCGTGCTGCTGCCCGTGTCGTTCCTCATCTACATCGTGACGATGGTCGGCGAGACCAACCGCGCCCCGTTCGACATGCCGGAGTCCGAGGGCGACCTCGTCGGCGGCTTCAACACCGAGTATTCGTCCATCAAGTTCGCGATGTTCATGCTCGCCGAGTACGTGAACATGGTGACGGTCTCCGCGGTGTCGGTGACGCTGTTCCTCGGCGGCTGGCGCGCACCGTGGCCCGTCTCGACGTTCTGGGAGGGCGCGAACCACGGCTGGTGGCCGATGCTCTGGTTCGTCATCAAGGTCCAGCTGCTGCTGTTCTTCTTCATCTGGCTGCGCGGCACGCTCCCGCGCGTGCGCTACGACCAGCTGATGAAGCTCGGCTGGAAGGTCCTCATCCCGGTCTCCGTGGTCTGGCTGATGCTGGTGGCGACCGTGCGCACGCTGCGCAACGAGAACTACGACTTCGCCGACATCGCCCTGTACGTCGGCGGCGGCATCCTCGTGCTCCTGCTGCTGTCGTTCGTCGTCGACATCTTCCGCGACCGGGGCGCCAAGCAGTCCTCCGAGGGCGGCGCGGCCGAGGAGCCCGCGGCCTTCGACCCGATGGCGGGCGGATTCCCCGTCCCACCGCTGCCCGGACAGGCCCTGCCGCCCGTCCCGCGCCGACGCCCGCGCCATGAGCGGGAGTTGATTGTCAGTGGCGGACCCGATACTGCGAGTGACGGACCCCGCGACGCTCGTGACGGAAAGGAGGCGTCCGATGGCTGACGAGACGAACGAGAAGGACACCAGCCCCGGGTTCATGAACCCGGTCGCCGGCTTCGGTGTGACCTTCAAGGCCATGTTCAAGAAGCGGCTGACCGAGCAGTATCCGGAGCAGCAGAAGACCACCGCTCCCCGCTTCCACGGCAGGCACCAGCTCAACCGCCATCCGGACGGCCTGGAGAAGTGCGTCGGCTGCGAGCTGTGCGCCTGGGCCTGCCCGGCGGACGCCATCTACGTGGAGGGCGCGGACAACACCGAGGAGGAGCGCTACTCCCCGGGCGAGCGGTACGGCCGCGTCTACCAGATCAACTACGCCCGCTGCATCCTGTGCGGCCTGTGCATCGAGGCGTGCCCCACCCGCGCGCTCACGATGACGAACGAGTTCGAGCTCGCGGACAGCAGCCGGGCCAACCTGATCTACACCAAGGAGCAGCTGCTCGCCGGCCTGGACGACACCATGGTCGACAGCCCGCACGCGATCTACCCGGGCATGGACGAGCAGGACTACTACCGGGGCCTGGTCACCGAGGCCGCCCCCGGCACCGAGCGGCAGACCGCCGTCTCCAAGGGCGAGAAGCCCGCCGGGTCCGTGACGATCAAGGGGGTGGAGGCATGAGCGCCCAGCTCGCCGCGTACTCCACCTCCACCGGCGAGGCCTTCCAGTTCTGGGTCCTCGGCACGGTCGCCGTGCTCGGCGCGCTGTGCACGATCCTGATGCGCAAGGCCGTGCACAGCGCCCTGTGCCTGGCCGGAACCATGATCATCCTGGCGGTCTTCTACCTGGCCAACGGGGCGTACTTCCTCGGCATCGTCCAGATCGTCGTCTACACGGGCGCGATCATGATGCTGTTCCTCTTCGTGGTCATGCTGGTCGGCGTCACCGCCGCCGACTCCCTGAAGGAGACCATCAAGGGGCAGCGCTGGCTCGCCGCCGTGTGCGGTCTCGGCTTCGGCATCCTGCTGGTCGCGGGCGTCGCGAACGCGTCGCTGACGCAGTTCACCGGCCTGGGCAAGGCGAATGCGAACGGGAACGTGGAGGGCCTGGCCACCCTCATCTTCACCAAGTACGTCTTCGCGTTCGAGATCACCGGCGCCCTGCTGATCACCGCCACGATCGGCGCGATGGTGCTCACGCACCGCGAGCGCACCGAGCGGGCCAAGACCCAGCGGGAGCTGGCCGAGCAGCGCGTGCGCGAGGGCAAGCACCTCCCGCCGCTGCCCGCCCCGGGTGTCTACGCCCGGCACAACGCCGTGGACATCGCGGGCCTGCTGCCCGACGGCACCCCCTCGGAGCTGACGGTCATGCAGACGCTGCGCCGGCGCGGCCAGATCCGGGACGTCTCCGGCGAGGCGCTCAGCGACCTGAAGGCCCTGGAGCAGCGGTCGGCGGAGCGGCTGGAGCGCACCGACGGCGACAGGACCGCGGAGGAGGCGGCGAAGTGAATCCGGTCAACTATCTGTATCTCGCCTGCCTGTTGTTCACCATCGGCGCCACCGGCGTCCTCATCAGGCGGAACGCGATCGTCGTGTTCATGTGCATCGAGCTGATGCTGAACGCGTGCAACCTCGCGTTCGTCGCGTTCTCCCGGATGCACGGCAATCTGGACGGCCAGATCATCGCCTTCTTCACGATGGTCGTCGCCGCCGCGGAGGTCGTCGTGGGGCTCGCGATCATCGTGTCGCTGTTCCGTTCCCGCCACTCGGCCTCGGTCGACGACGCCAGCCTGATGAAGCTGTAAGGGGTCAGGGACACCATGAACAACCTGATTGCGCTGCTCGTCGCGGCGCCACTGCTCGGAGCGGCCGTCCTGCTGTGCGGCGGGCGGGCCCTGGACCGGGTGGGTCATCTGCTCGGCACGGTGCTCGCGGCCGCCTCCTTCGCGCTCGCGGTCGTGCTCTTCTCCGATCTGCTCGGCCGGGGCGCGGAGGACCGCACGCTCGGCCAGCACCTGTTCAGCTGGATCCCGGTCGAGGGCTTCCAGGCGGACGTCGCCTTCCAGCTGGACCAGCTGTCGATGACGTTCGTCCTGCTGATCTCCGGCGTGGGCACGCTCATCCACATCTACTCCATCGGGTACATGGAGCACGACGAGCGGCGCCGCCGCTTCTTCGGCTACCTGAACCTGTTCCTCGCGGCGATGCTCCTGCTGGTCCTCGCCGACAACTACCTGCTGCTGTACGTCGGCTGGGAGGGTGTGGGCCTCGCCTCCTACCTGCTCATCGGCTTCTGGCAGCACAAGCCCAGCGCGGCCACGGCCGCCAAGAAGGCGTTCCTCGTCAACCGCGTCGGTGACATGGGTCTGTCCATCGCGATCATGCTGATGTTCACGACGTTCGGGACGTTCGCCTTCGAGCCGGTGCTCGACGCCGCGGGCGACACCTCCGAGGGGAAGCTGACCGCGATCGGCCTGATGCTGCTGCTCGCCGCGTGCGGCAAGTCGGCGCAGGTGCCGTTGCAGTCCTGGCTCGGGGACGCGATGGAGGGCCCGACCCCGGTCTCGGCCCTCATCCACGCGGCGACCATGGTCACCGCCGGCGTCTACCTGATCGTCCGCTCCGGCGCGATCTTCAACGGCGCGCCGGACGCCCAGCTCGTCGTCACCATCGTCGGCGCCGTGACGCTGCTGTTCGGTGCGATCGTCGGTTGCGCGAAGGACGACATCAAGAAGGCGCTGGCCGGTTCGACGATGTCGCAGATCGGCTACATGATCCTCGCGGCGGGACTCGGCCCCATCGGCTACGTCTTCGCGATCATGCACCTGGTGACCCACGGCTTCTTCAAGGCGGGGCTCTTCCTCGGCGCCGGTTCGGTCATGCACGGCATGAACGACGAGGTGGACATGCGCAAGTACGGCGCGCTGCGCAAGTACATGCCGGTCACCTTCGTGACGTTCGGCCTGGGATACCTGGCCATCATCGGCTTCCCCGGCCTGTCCGGCTTCTTCTCCAAGGACAAGATCATCGAGGCGGCGTTCGCGAAGGGCGGCACCGAGGGCTGGATCCTCGGCTCGGTGGCCCTCGTCGGCGCGGCCGTCACCGCGTTCTACATGACCCGCGTGATGATCATGACCTTCTTCGGCGAGAAGCGCTGGCAGCCCGACGCGGAGGGCCACGAGCCGCACCCGCACGAGTCGCCGTCGTCCATGACGATCCCGATGATCGTGCTCGCGGTCGGCTCGGTCTTCGCCGGCGGCTTCTTCTCCCTCGGCGACCGCTTCCTGCACTGGCTGGAGCCGGTCACCGGCCACGACCACGGGGACGCGCCGATCAGCGCGGGCGTCGTCACCGGCGCCACCATGGTCTGCCTGGTGATCGGTGTGGGCCTGGCCTGGGCGCTGTACGGACGCCGGGAGGTGCCGGTCGTCGCCCCGCGCGGCTCGCTGCTCACCCGGGCGGCCCGCCGGGACCTGCTCCAGGACGACTTCAACCATGTCGTCCTGGTCCGCGGCGGCGAGCACCTCACGCGCTCCCTGGTCTACGTCGACCACACCCTGGTCGACGGAGTGGTGAACGGCACGGCGGCTTCGGTGGGCGGCCTCTCCGGCCGGCTCCGCAAGCTCCAGAACGGCTACGTGCGCTCGTACGCCGTCTCGATGTTCGGCGGTGCGGCGGTCATCGTCGCGGCGACCCTGCTGATGAGGGCGGTCTGATACCGATGTCCTTTCCTCTGCTGACAGCGACGGCGGTACTGCCGGCCGTGGGCGCCATCGCCACGGCCGCCGTACCGGCGAAGCGGCGCACGGCGGCCAAGTGGCTCGCGCTGCTGTTCTCGCTCGCGACACTGGCGGTCGCGGCGGTGGTCGCGGTGCGCTTCGACCCGTCGGGCGCCCGCTACCAACTGACCGAATCGCACTCCTGGATCCGGGACTTCGGCGTCCGCTACGAGCTGGGCGTGGACGGCATCGGGCTGGCGCTCATCGCGCTGACCGCGCTGCTGATCCCGTTCGTCATCCTCGCGGGGTGGAACGACGCGGACCCGCTGGAGACCGGGAACACCAGGTGGCGGCCGACGCAGGGCTTCTTCGCGCTGATCCTGCTGGTCGAGGCGATGGTGATCATCTCCTTCGAGGCCACCGACGTCTTCCTCTTCTACATCTTCTTCGAAGCCATGCTCATCCCGATGTACTTCCTCATCGGCGGCTTCGGGGACCGGGCGGGCCCGCACGGCGAGAAGGAGGCGGCGACCCAACGCTCGTACGCCGCCGTCAAGTTCCTCCTCTACAACCTGGTCGGCGGCCTCATCATGCTGGCGGCCGTCATCGGGCTGTACGTGGTCGCCGGCAGCTTCTCCCTCTCGGAGATCGCCGAGGCCCGCGCGAGCGGCTCGCTCGACATGGCGACCAGCACCGAGCGACTGCTCTTCCTCGGCTTCTTCTTCGCCTTCGCGGTGAAGGCCCCGCTGTGGCCGCTGCACACCTGGCTGCCGAACGCGATGGGCGAGGCCACGGCCCCGGTCGCCGTGCTGATCACGGCCGTGGTCGACAAGGTCGGCACGTTCGCGATGCTCCGCTTCTGCCTCCAGCTGTTCCCGGAGGCCAGCAAGTGGGCGACGCCGGCGATCCTCGTCCTGGCGCTCATCAGCATCGTCTACGGCGCGCTGCTCGCGGTCGGCCAGCGGGACATCAAGCGGCTGGTCGCCTACGCGTCGATCTCCCACTTCGGCTTCATCATCCTGGGCATCTTCGCGATGACCAGCCAGGGCCAGTCCGGCGCGACGCTCTACATGGTCAACCACGGCATCTCCACCGCCGCGCTGATGCTGGTCGCCGGGTTCCTGATCTCGCGGCGCGGCTCGCGGCTCATCGCCGACTACGGCGGTGTGCAGAAGGTCGCCCCGGTGCTCGCCGGCACCTTCCTGATCGGCGGCCTGGCGACGCTCTCGCTGCCGGGCCTGGCGCCGTTCGTGAGTGAGTTCCTGGTGCTGGTCGGCACGTTCTCGCGCTACCCGGTGGTCGGCATCATCGCCACCGTCGGCATCGTGCTCGCCGCGCTCTACACGCTGGTCCTCTACCAGCGCACCATGACGGGCCCGGTGAAGCCGTCGAACGCGGGCATCGCCGACCTGAAGGCGCGCGAACTGACCGTCGTCGTCCCGCTGATCGCCGTACTGATCTTCCTGGGCGTCTACCCGAAGCCGCTGACCGAGCTGGTGAACCCGGCGGTCAAGCACACCCTGTCCGACGTCCACAAGAAGGACCCGAAGCCGGAAGTGGAGGCGGCCCACAAGTGAGTTCCCTGATGAGTGCTCCAGTCGTCCACAGCCTGTGGACAACGGCGGCCGACCCGATCTCCAAGATCGACGCCCCGAAGATCGAATACGGGCAGTTGTCCCCGACCCTGATCGTCCTCGGCGCCGCCGTCCTGGGGATCCTGGTCGAGGCGTTCGTGCCGCGCACATCCCGTTACTACGTCCAGGTGTTCCTCTCCGTCGTGGCCCTCGCGGCGGCCTTCGCGGCCGTCGTCGGCCTCGCCGCCGGCGGGTACGGGACGACCAAGGCGCACATCGCGGCCATGGGCGCGATCGCCGTCGACGGCCCCGCCCTCTTCCTCCAGGGCACCATCCTGCTGGCCGGGCTCGTCTCGATCTTCACATTCGCCGAGCGGCGGCTCGACCCCGAGGCGCACGGCAACCGCGTCGACTCCTTCGCCGCGCAGGCCGCGTCCGTCCCGGGCAGCGAGAGCGAACAGGCCGCCACCAGGGCCGGGTTCACCACCACCGAGGTGTTCCCGCTCGCGCTCTTCGCGATCGCCGGCATGCTCGTCTTCCCCGCGGCGAACGACCTGCTGACGCTCTTCATCGCCCTGGAGGTCTTCTCGCTCCCGCTGTACCTGCTGTGCGCACTGGCCCGCCGCAAGCGGATCGTGTCGCAGGAGGCCGCGGTCAAGTACTTCCTGCTCGGCGCCTTCGCGTCCGCGTTCACCCTGTTCGGCATCGCGCTGCTCTACGGCTACGCGGGCTCGGTCTCGTACGCCAAGGTCGCCGCCGTCGTCGACGGCACGGTCACCAACATCGACCCGGCCCTCGCCGACACCATGGGCAACGACGCGCTGCTGCTGATCGGCGTCGCGCTCGTCGTCATGGGCCTGCTGTTCAAGGTCGGCGCCGTCCCCTTCCACATGTGGACGCCGGACGTCTACCAGGGCGCCCCCACGCCCGTCACCGGCTTCATGGCGGCGGCGACCAAGGTGGCCGCCTTCGGCGCGCTGCTGCGCCTGCTGTACGTGGTCCTGCCCGGCCTGCGCTGGGACTGGCGGCCGGTCATGTGGGCCGTCGCCATCGTCACGATGCTCGCCGGCGCGATCGTCGCGATCACCCAGACGGACATCAAGCGGCTCCTCGCGTATTCGTCCATCGCGCACGCCGGGTTCATCCTGGCCGGCGTGATCGCGACGACGCCCGAGGGCGTCTCGTCGGTGCTGTTCTACCTGGCCGCGTACTCGTTCGTGACCATCGGCGCCTTCGCCGTGGTGACGCTGGTGCGCGACGCGGGCGGCGAGGCGACGCACCTGTCGAAGTGGGCCGGGCTCGGCCGGCGCTCGCCGCTGGTCGCGGCGGTCTTCGCCGTGTTCCTGCTGGCCTTCGCCGGGATCCCGCTCACCTCGGGCTTCGCCGGGAAGTTCGCCGTGTTCAAGGCGGCGGCCGAGGGCGGCGCGGGCGCGCTGGTCGTGGTCGGTGTGATCTCCTCGGCGATCGCCGCGTTCTTCTACATCCGGGTGATCGTCCTCATGTTCTTCAGCGAGCCGAAGGCGGACGGGCCGACCGTGGCCGTGCCGTCGCCGCTGACCATGACGACCATCGCGGTGGGCGTGGCCGTCACCGTCGTGCTGGGGCTCGCGCCGCAGTACTTCCTGGACCTGGCGAGCCAGGCCGGAGTCTTCGTGCGGTAGCGCCCCCGCGCACGCCCGAGCCGGTGCCCGGCGCCCTGGGAGGGGCGCCGGGCACCTCTGCGTGGCGGCCGGGACCGCCGGACCTGTGGATAACTTTCCGGGTTGTCGGCCCCGGCCCCTATCGTTGCGGGAGCAGTCGGACGACGGACGGGACAGAGGGTATGAGTGAGGTGACGGAGAGCGAGGCGCTGGCCACGCTCCACCGCGTCTTCGGGTACGACGCATTCCGCGGTGAGCAGGAAGCGATCATCGAGCACGTCGTGGCGGGCGGCGACGCCGTCGTCCTGATGCCCACCGGCGGCGGCAAGTCGCTCTGCTACCAGATCCCGGCCATGGTCAGACCCGGCACGGGTGTCGTCGTCTCGCCGCTGATCGCGCTCATGCAGGACCAGGTGGACGCGCTGCGGGCGCTCGGCGTGCGCGCCGGGTTCATGAACTCGACGCAGGACTTCGCCGAGCGGCGCACCGTCGAGGCCGAGTTCCTCGCCGGCGAGCTGGACGTGATCTACCTCGCCCCGGAGCGGCTGCGGCTCGACAGCACCCTCGATCTGCTCTCCCGCGGCAAGATCTCCGTCTTCGCGATCGACGAGGCGCACTGCGTGGCGCAGTGGGGCCACGACTTCCGGCCGGACTACCTGTCCCTGTCCGTGCTGGGGGAGCGGTGGCCCGACGTGCCGCGGATCGCGCTCACCGCCACCGCGACGCACGCCACGCACCAGGAGATCACCCAGCGCCTCGGCATGCCGCGGGCCCGGCACTTCGTCGCCAGCTTCGACCGGCCCAACATCCAGTACCGGATCGTGCCCAAGGCCGAGCCGAAGAAGCAGCTGCTGACCTTCCTCAAGCAGGAGCACGAGGGCGACGCGGGCATCGTGTACTGCCTGTCGCGCAAGTCCGTGGAGGCCACCGCCGAGTTCCTCAGCAGGAACGGGATCGAGGCGGTGCCGTACCACGCGGGCCTCGACGCGGGCACCCGCGCGGCGCACCAGTCCCGCTTCCTGCGCGAGGAGGGGCTGGTGGTCTGCGCGACCATCGCGTTCGGCATGGGCATCGACAAGCCCGACGTGCGGTTCGTGGCCCACCTCGACCTCCCGAAGTCCGTCGAGGGGTACTACCAGGAGACCGGCCGCGCGGGCCGCGACGGACTCGCGTCGACGGCCTGGATGGCGTACGGGCTCCAGGACGTCGTGCAGCAGCGCAAGCTGATCAACATGGGAGAGGGCGACGAGGCGTTCCGCCGCCGGGCCGCCTCCCACCTCGACTCGATGCTGGCGCTCTGCGAGACGGCCCAGTGCCGGCGGGCCCAGCTCCTGACGTACTTCGGCCAGGAGGCCGCGACGGCCTGCGGCAACTGCGACACCTGCCTGACGCCGCCCGAGACCTGGGACGGCACGGTCGCCGCGCAGAAGATCCTGTCCACCGTGGTGCGGCTCGACCGGGAGCGGCGGCAGAAGTTCGGCGCGGGCCAGATCATCGACATCCTGCTCGGCAAGCGCTCCGCCAAGGTCATCCAGTTCGACCACGACCAGCTGTCCGTCTTCGGTATCGGCGAGGAGCTGAGCGAGAACGAGTGGCGGGGCGTGGTGCGGCAGTTGCTCGCGCAGGGGCTCATCGCGGTCGAGGGCGAGTTCGGCACGCTCGTGCTCACCGAGGAGAGCGGGAGCGTCCTCGGGCGGGAGCGGGAGGTGCGGCTGCGCAAGGAGGCGCCGCGGCCGGCCGCTTCCCGGTCGGCCTCCCGGGAGCGCAAGGCCAAGACCGTCGCCGCCGACCTGCCCGCCGAGCTGCTGCCCGTCTTCGAGGCGCTGCGGTCCTGGCGCGCCGCCCAGGCCAAGGAGAACGGGGTGCCGGCGTATGTGATCTTCCATGACGCCACGCTCCGGGAGATCGCGCTTCAGCGGCCCACCTCGCTCGGGCAGCTGGGGACGCTCGGCGGGGTCGGCGAGAAGAAGCTGGCGACCTGGGGGCCGGGAGTGCTGGAGGTCCTCGCCGGGCTCGACGGCGGGGAGTCCGTCGAGCGGGCGCCGGAGTTCGACCCCGGTCCCGAGCCCGACTTCGGGCCGGAGCCGGAGCCGGAGGACGTCGACTGGTGAGCCCTGTGCCCGTCCGGTGAGCCCTGGCCCCTGAGCCCTGTCCCCGTCCGGCGGGACCTGTCCGCGTCCGGCGGGGCCGGATCGCGGCAGGCCCCACCGGGCCGGGGCACGCCCTACCGGATCACGGGTGGGCCACCACGCGGCCCGTCACCTCGCCCAGGCCCACCCGGGTGCCGGCCGGCCCCGGGGCCCAGGCCGTCATGGTCACCACGTCGCCGTCCTCCAGGAACCCCCGCTCGCCGTCGGGGAGTCGCAGCGGGCGCTGCCCGTTCCAGGTCATCTCGATCAGCGACCCGCGCTCGTTCTCGGCGGCGCCGCTGACCGTGCCGGAGCCGTAGAGGTCGCCGGTGCGCAGGGAGGCGCCGTTGACCGTCATGTGGGCCAGCATCTGGGCGCCCGTCCAGTACATCCCGGCGAACGGCGGCTCCGAGACGATGTGGCCGTTGAGCGAGACCATGATCCGCAGGTCGTAGCCCGCGTCGTCGAGGCCAGGGGCGGAGTCGTCCAGGTACGGCAGCAGCGGCTCCGTCCGCGCGGGCGCGGGCACGCGCGCCGCGTCCAGCGCTTCGAGCGGGGTGATCCACGCCGAGACCGAGGTCGCGAAGGACTTGCCGAGGTGCGGGCCGAGCGGCACCGTCTCCCAGTTCTGGATGTCGCGCGCCGACCAGTCGTTGAGCAGGCACAGCCCGAAGACGTGGTCGCGGTACGCGGCGAGCGGGACCGGGGTGCCCCGCGGCGACGGCACCCCGACCACGTAACCCACCTCGGTCTCGATGTCGAGGCGGACCGACGGGCCGAAGACCGGGGCCGGGTCCTGCGGGCCCTTGCGCTGGCCGCTGGGGCGCACCACGTCGGTGCCGGAGACCACGACCGTCCCGGCGCGCCCGTGGTAACCCACGGGCAGGTGCTTCCAGTTGGGCTTCAGGGCCGCCTCGTCGGGGCGGAAGAGCCGGCCGAGGTTGGTGGCGTGGTGCTCGGACGCGTAGAAGTCGACGTAGTCCGCGACCTCGAAGGGCAGGTGCAGCGTGACCGCCGACAGCGGGTGCAGATGGGGGCGGACCGTGTCGCGGTGGGCCGCGTCCGTCACCCACTCCGTCACGGCGCGCCGCACGTCCGCCCAGGCCGGACGGCCCGCGGCCAGCAGGGGGTTGAGGGTGGCACGGTCCAGGAGCGGGCCGTGCGGCGAGCCGAGGGCGTCGGCCGCCGCGCCCGCGTCCAGGACGTGGTCGCCGAGCCGGACGCCGACCCGGGGGCTCTCACCGGCGCGGCTGAAGACTCCGTAGGGGAGGGTGTGCGGGCCGAAGGGGTGGCCTTCGGGGAGGTCGAGCGGGTCGAGCGGGGTGTGCTCGGACGCGGCTGCGGCTGCCATGCCTACGTGCCTCACTTTCCAGGGTGGGTCACACGGGTGGATCACTCGGTGGATCACGTGCGGGATCACGTGGTGGATCACACAGGTGGGCGACACGTTACGTGGGCGCCGGTGGTCCGTCAGCCGGCGGCCACCCGCTGACCCGAAAAGATGACAAGACGGTCGCCCGTTGCCCGGCGCGGGCGAACGGCGCAAGGGCGGCCGGTACGCGTCGGTCCGCCGGGGCCGTCGGTCCGTATTCTTCGGATCATGCCCGCACCCGCATATGCCCTCATCGCCACTGACCTGGACGGCACCCTCCTGAGAGGCGACGACACCGTCTCGGACCGGACGCGGGCCGCCCTCGTCCGGGCCGCCGTGGCCGGGGCCCGGCACATCGTGGTCACCGGCCGGCCGGCGCCCCGGGTGCAGCCCCTGCTCGGCGATCTGGGCGCGGCCGCGGGGCTCGCGGTGTGCGCGCAGGGCGCGCAGCTGTACGACGCGGCGCACGACCGGCTGCTCTGGTCGCTCACCCTCGACCGGGAGCTCGCCGAGCAGGCGCTCGGCAAGATCGAGGCCGAGGTCGGGCAGGTGTACGCGGCCGTGGACCAGGACGGCGTGGACGGGCTGACGCTGATCGAGCCCGGCTATCTGATGCCGCATCCGACGCTGCCCGCCGTGCGCGTGCACCGCCGGGCTGACCTGTGGGAGCAGCCCATCAGCAAGGTGCTGCTGCGCCATCCCGGGCTGGCCGACGACGAACTGGCCGCCGTGGCGCGGGCGGCGGTCGGCCCGCTCGCCACGGTCACCATGTCGGGGCCCGGCACCGTCGAACTCCAGCCGCGCGGCGTGACCAAGGCGACGGGGCTCGAACTCGCCGCCGAACGGGTGGGCGTGGGCCCCGCCGACACCATCGCCTTCGGCGACATGCCCAACGACGTACCGATGTTCGGCTGGGCCGCGCGGGGCGTGGCCATGGCCAACGCCCACCCCGAGCTGAAGGCCGTGGCCGACGAGGTCACGGCGTCCAACGAGGAGGACGGGGTGGCCGCCGTCCTGGACCGCCTCTTCACCTGACAGGGCGGGTCCGGCCCGCCCCCCCCCGGGCCCGTCCTGGGCGCGGGGGGGCGTGAACCGGCCACCTCCTCCGGGCCGAGCCGTCAGCCCGCCGTGCGCGGGATCCGCTCCTCCCAGGTGCGGTGGAACACCACCTCGCCGCCGTCGCGGCACACCACCTCGTTCGAGGTCAGGAAGTCGGTCGCGGTGCAGGAGATCTCGGAGCGGGTCTCCACGGTCGCGTCCCAGGCCATGTCCGGGCGGTGCAGGCGGATCGACCAGTCGGAGCGGGTGCGGGCCGACAGGGGGTCGTCCTCCTGGACGACGTACGTCTCCACGGCGTCCTCGGTGAACTCCAGGCCGTCGGGGTAGACCCGGGTGCCGCCGTAGCGCGGGTCGACCTCCAGCCGCCACTCGCCCTTGGCGACGTCGCGGACGACGAGGCGTTCGGGGCGCTGCTCCTCCAGGGAGGCGGGGTGGACGACGCCGAGCGGCGGGGACTGCTCGGGGTCCTCGAAGCGGATGGTGCCGCCCGGCTCGGCCGACCGGACCGGCAGCCGCAGCGCGCTGCCCACGGGGTTCAGCGTGAACCCGGCCTCGGAACCGGCCTGCGGCCACACCCACGGCCAGTACGCCGAGGACACGGCGAGCCGGATGCGGTGGCCGGCCGGGAAGGCGTGGCCGATGCCGTTCAGCTCGAAGGTGACGTCCTCGGTGGTGCCCGGCAGCCAGGGGACGTTCGCCGCCCGGCCGTGCCGGGACGACAGGTTGAGCACCCCGCGCGTGACCAGCGTCGACGAGCCGTCCGGCGCGATGTCGCAGAGCCGCGCCACGACCTGCCCGCGCGGGACGTCCGACGTCACCCGCAGGGTGACGCGGGGGCGGCCGAGCACCTGGACGTCCTGGGGCACCTCGAACTCGAAGCAGGCGCTGTTGGCGTCCTCGTCGCGCTGGTCGGGCGGCAGGTCCGCGTCGTTGCCGAACGGGAAGAAGCGGCCCGCGTCGAGGCCCGTGTGCTGCGGGGAGCGGACCACGACGGGGGAGCCCTGGAGGGCGTAGTCCACGGCCGTGACGTTCGGGGACGGCCAGGACGGGTCGCCGACCCAGTGGCCGGGCAGCTCGGGGTAGACGGTCGCGGGCGGGTGCGAGTCGCTGATGTACGAGCGGAGCTTCGGCTCGGCCATCACCCCCGTGTCCTCGCCCTTCAGCCAGTGGTCCCACCAGCGCAGCGTCTCCTGGAGGAAGCCGATCGCCGGGCCGGGCGGCAGCCCGCGGTCCGGGTACTGGTGCGACCACGGGCCGATCAGCCCGCGCACCTGGTCGTCGGGGAGGTGCTCGACCAGGCGCAGCACCGTGTCGCGGTACGGGTCGTGCCAGCCGCCGACCGCGAGGACGCCGGCCCTGATCGCCGAGTAGTCCTCGCAGACGCTGCCGTGCCGCCAGTACGCGTCGCGGGTCTGGTGCCTGAGCCAGGTGTGGATGAAGGGGTCGACGGCTTCGAGGCGCTCGGTCCACATCTCCCGCCAGCCGTCGCCGACGAACTGCGGGTCCGGCGGGCGCGAGACGAACGCCAGCATGGTCGCGGCCCAGGCGTGCATGTCGACGGCGAGGACGGAGCCACCCGTGTAGTGCACGTCGTTGTCGTAGCGGTCGTCGGTGGAGCAGACCGTGACGACCGCCTTCAGCGGCTCGGGGTTCAGGGCGGCGATCTGGAGGGAGTTGAAGCCGCCCCAGGAGATGCCGAACATGCCGACCCTGCCGGACGACCAGGGCTGCGCGGCCAGCCAGTGGACGACCTCGACGCCGTCGCTCAGCTCCTGCGCGTCGTACTCGTCGCCGGGCAGTCCCTCGGAGTTGCCGTGGCCGCGCACGTCGACGCGGACGGAGGCATAGCCGTGGCCCGCGTACCAGGGGTGGCGCTGCCAGTCGCGCGGCGCCGTCCAGTCGGAGAGCCGGTAGGGGAGGTATTCGAGGAGCACCGGAACCGGTTCGTCGGTCACCGGGCGCCAGACACGGGCGAAGAGCGTCGTCCCGTCCGAGAGGGGTACGCGAAGGTCCTCGCGGGTCGTGCCGTACGGGAACTCGGTCTGGATGCGGGGAGAAGCTGGGCTCATGGGAATACCTCAGTGAACGGGGTGCATGGTGCGGCGCAGCCAGGGCGCCAGGGCGATCACGGCGACGCCGACGGCCACGGCGATGGCGCCGTTGACGCCGAAGTACGCGGGGTTGGAGACCTCGCCGTAGAGCTTCACGGTCTGGGCCTGGATGCCGTTGGCGAGGGCGAGGGAGAGGAACCAGAGCGACATCGTCTGGTTCGCGAAGGCCTTCGGGGCGAGCTTGGTCGTCGCCGACATGCCCGACGTCTCCAGCAGGATGTCGCCGAGGCCGAGCAGCAGGTACGAGCCGACGATCCACCAGGCCGACATCAGGTACGTGTCGTCACGGTGCCCCGACGTCGGCAGCACCATCAGGACGAAGGACAGGCCGCCGAGGATCACCCCGATGGCGATCTTGTTGGAGGCGTGCGGCTGGCGCGGGCCCATCCGCGCCCACACGGTCGCCACGACGGGCGCGAGCGCCACCTCGAAGGCGCCGAGCGCGGAGGCGTACCAGCTGGCCGGGAAGTGGAAGCCGAAGATCTCGGTCCGGGCGTTCGTCGAGGCCAGCAGCATCATCGTGGAGTAGGCCTGGAACAGTATGAAGTTGAAGGCGACCGAGGCCACGAAGAGGACCAGGTACGGCCTGAGCCGGCCGCGCTCCTCGGGGGTGACGCGCGGGCTCCTGAACATCACCGCGAAGTACACGACCGGCGCGATGACGGAGACGACGGTCAGCAGGTCGACGAAGCGGTCCATGGTCAGCCAGCCCGCCGTCGCGAGGACCGCGGCCAGCGCGGCCACCACGACGGCCCCGATCACCAGGGTGCGCACGGTCCGGCGCAGCGCGTCGTCCGGCAGCCGGTACTCGGCGGTGGCCCTGCGCCCGGCCAGGTGACGGCGGCCGGCCACGTACTGGATCAGGCCGAGGGTCATGCCGACGGCGGCCGCCGAGAAGCCCCAGTGCCAGCCCTTGTGGTCGCCGAGCCAGCCGGTGATCAGCGGGCCGGCGAAGGCGCCGAGGTTGATGCCCATGTAGTACAGGGCGAAGCCGGCGTCGCGGCGCTCGTCGTCGGTGCGGTAGAGCTTGCCGACCATCGTCGCCACGTTCGGCTTCAGCAGGCCGGTGCCGGCGCTGATCAGGCCGAGGCCCACCCACGTCATCGTCGCGGTCGGTACCGCCATGGAGTAATGGCCGCAGGCGATGAGGATGCCGCCCCACAGCACCGCGCGGTAGGAGCCGAGGATCCGGTCGGCGAGCCAGCCGCCCGCGACGGACACCAGATAGACCAGGGTGCCGTACGCGGCCGAGACCGACGCGGCCGTGCCGGGGTCCATGCCCATGCCGCCGTGTGCGACGGTGTCGGCGAAGAACAGGACGAGGATGGCCTGCATGCCCAGGAACGAGAAACGTTCCCAGACCTCCAGGCCCGACAGCGTCAGCAGCCCGCGCGGCTGCCCGAAGAAGGCGGTGTCGTCGCCCGGAGGCGGCTGGTCGGCCCCGCTGTCGGGGTCGGTGGCGGTGCGGGACAAGAGGTGTACTCCCGGTCGTATCGGCTGATCAAGAACATACCGGGGGTGTCTGGGGCCCGCTCGATCTGGGTTGCACGGGCAGGTGCCCCCTGTGATCGAAACGCGACCGGATACGCTGACTTGGGTGATGGCAGCGACACATCGACAATCCGTGTCATCGACCGAATGATCGATCGAGATCGAAGCCGGGAGCGACGTTGCGAGCGAGGTCTGAAGTGCTGTCGGATCCGGCCGAGGGACCGGCCGGGGGGCCGGCCGGGATCGAGCGAGTTTCGCCATGTGATCGTCAGCAGACAGGAGACCCACTCGTGACCGTCGTCGGGACTTTCGGTCTTAGCATGCGGGACCAGGCTCTGGAAGCCGATGTCCAGGCCGGTTTGATGGCTGTCGAGGAGGGACTGCTCGAGGCCACCAAGAGCGAGGTCCCCTTCATCACGCAGGCCGCCCAGCACCTGGTGCGGGCCGGGGGCAAGCGGTTCCGGCCGCTGCTCGTGACGCTCGCCGCGCAGTTCGGCGACCCCTACGCGCCGGGCGTCGTGCCCTCCGCCGTCGTCGTCGAGCTCACCCACCTCGCGACGCTCTACCACGACGACGTGATGGACGAGGCGGACGTGCGCCGCGGGGTGCCCAGCGCCAACACCCGCTGGGACAACTCGGTGGCCGTGCTCACCGGCGACTTCCTCTTCGCCCGCGCGTCGCACATCCTCGCCGACCTCGGCCCGGACGCGGTCCGCATCCAGGCGGAGGCGTTCGAGCGCCTGGTCACCGGGCAGATCCTGGAGACCGCGGGCCCGGCCGACGGCCGCGACCCGGTGGACCACTACCTGGACGTGCTCGACGGCAAGACCGGCTCCCTGATCGCCGTGTCCTGCCGCTTCGGCGCCATGATGTCCGGCGCGGACGAGACGGTCGTGGACGTCCTGACGCAGTACGGGGAGCGGCTCGGCGTCGCCTTCCAGCTCGCCGACGACGTCCTCGACATCGCCTCCGACACGCACGAGTCCGGCAAGACCCCGGGCACCGACCTGCGCGAGGGCATCCCCACGCTGCCGGTGCTGCGGCTGCGCGAGCGCGCCGACCGGCTCGGCCTCGCCGAGGACCGGGAGCTGGTCGAGCTGCTCGACGGGGACCTCGGCGACGACGACCGGCTCGCCGAGGCCGTCGCCCGGCTGCGGGCCCACCCCGCCCTTGACCTGGCCCGCCGGGACTCGGTCCGCTATGCCGAGGAGGCCCGCGCGGTGCTCGCCCCGCTCCCGGAGTGCGAGGCGAAGGCGGCGCTGGTGGAGCTGTGCGACGCGGTGGTGCACCGCGCCGGTTAGGACGGCGGCGTCCGGCGGGGCCGAACCATGTGTGACGCAGGTCACACCCAAGGGTCGGCCCCGCCGTGTCATCCCGTAGGTGTACGCGGAGTTGCTCCCGCGGGCTGACGCCTCCGCGGGGCCGGTTTGGTCAGATTGAGTACACCACTCCCGACCAATTCGGGTGAGAATGGCGGCTTGGGGTGGACGCCGCCGCCGATCACGGAGGTAGGGCAACAGACATGGCACCGTACGAGAGCGAAGACAGCCAGGGCGCCGGGCAGAGCGCCGCACGCCGCAAGGTCGTCCGGTACGCGGTCCCGGTGGCCGTGGTGGGGGTGGCAGCGGCGGCGATCGGGCTCGTGCCCGCGCTCGCCGACTCCGGCGATCCGGACCTGCCGAAGGTCACCGCCCGCGAACTCATCGAGAAGATCGCCGCGTCGGACACCGAACAGCTCTCCGGCACCGTCAAGATCCACACGGACCTGGGGCTGCCCGCGCTGAGCGGCGCCGCGTCCGCCTTCGGGGGCGTGGGCGGGGGCGGCAAGGGCTCCTCGTCGGCCGACCCCAAGGAGAAGCTGACCGAGCTGGCCAGCGGCACCCACACCCTGCGGGTCGCCGCGGACGGCGAGGACCGGCAGAAGCTGTCCATGCTGGACGACGCGTCCGAATACAGCGTGATCCACAACGGCGACGACCTGTGGGCCTACGACAGCGCGTCGGACTCGGCCTACCACGCCACCGCCGACCGGCACGGGAGCGCGGCCCAGCGGGAGCGCGGCTCCCGGACGCCCGTCACGCCCAAGGAGCTGACCGACCAGATCCTCGACGCGGCCGGCGACCACACGTCGATCACCGTCGACGGCACGGCGCAGGTCGCGGGCCGCGACGCGTACCGGCTCCAGATCAAGCCCCGTCAGTCCGGCTCCACGGTCGGCGCGGTCACGGTCTCCGTGGACGCCAGGACCGGTACGCCGCTGAAGTTCACGCTGACCCCGGCGGGCGGCGGCGCGGCCGTCGTCGACGCGGGCTTCACCGCCGTCGACTTCGGCAGGCCCGCCGCGTCGACCTTCGACTTCAAGCCCGCCAAGGGCACCGAGGTCACCGAGGCCGACGACCTGCCGGCCCGGGACCGCCCGGGCAAGGGCCACGAGGAGTTCAAGGACGCGCAGGGCCTCGACGGGCTGAAGGTGGTCGGTGCGGGCTGGACCTCGGTCGCCGAGCTGAAGCTGCCCAAGGAGGCCGCGGGTCTCGCCTCCGGCTCCGGCGGCGGCGACCTGCCCGGTGCCGCCCAGAAGTTCCTGAGCTCGCTCGGGGACCAGGTCAAGGGCGACTTCGGTACGGGCACGGTCTACTCGACGCGCCTGGTCAACGTCCTCATCACGCAGGACGGCACGGCCTACGCGGGAGCGGTCACCAAGGACGCCCTCATCAAGGCGGCCGACGCGGGCTGAGCCCCGGGCGGCGACGGACAGCGGCGGTGAGGGGGCGGTGCGCACCGCCCCCTCGCCGTCCGGCATGCGAGGAGGGGTATGGCGGCGTCGGCCGGCCCGGCCGTCTCGGCGATCGAGACCCGGGAGCTCACCAAGCGGTACCGCGGTGGCCAGCCGGCCGTCGACCGGCTCAGCCTGACCGTCCCGGAGGGCGCCGTCTTCGGCTTCCTCGGGCCGAACGGCTCGGGCAAGACCACCACCATCCGCATGCTGATGGGCCTGATCGAACCGACGGCCGGTACCGCCCGGGTGCTCGGCAGCCCCATGCCGCGCGGCGTGCGCGGCGTGCTGCCGCACGTGGGCGCGCTGATCGAGGGGCCCGCCCTGTACGGATTCCTGTCCGGCCGGGACAACCTGCTGCGCTACGACGCGGCGGACCCCACCGCCGACCCCCGCACCCGTGCGGCGCGCGTGGCACGGGCCCTGGACCGGGTGGGCCTGACCTCCGCCGCCGCGAAGAAGGCGAAGGCGTACTCGCTCGGCATGAAGCAGCGCCTCGGCCTCGCCTCGGCCCTGCTCCAGCCGCGCCGGCTGCTCGTCCTGGACGAGCCGACGAACGGCCTGGACCCGCAGGGCATGCGCGAGATCAGGGCCCTGGTGCGGGAGCTGGCCTCCGACGGCACCACCGTCTTCCTCTCCTCGCACCTCCTGGACGAGATCGAGCAGGTCTGCACGCACGCGGCCGTGATGGCGCGGGGCCGGCTGCTCACCCAGGGCCCGGTCGCCGACCTGGCGGCGGGCGTGCGCGGCAGGCTCACCGTCACCACCCCGGACCCGGCGGACGCCCGCCGCGTCCTGAAGGAGCACGGCGTCACGGTCCTGGCGGCGGAGGGCGACCTGGTGACGGCCGAGCCGCCGCCCCCGGGCACCGACCTCGCGGAGCTGACCGCCGCCCTGGTCACGGCCGGGGTGCGGGTGCGCGGGTTCGGGATCGAGCGGGCGTCCCTGGAGGACGCCTTCGTCGCGCTGACCGGGGAGGGCTTCGATGTCGCGGGCTGATCCGGCGGCCCCGGCGCCCGCGCCGGTCCGCGCGCGGTGGACCCTCGGGCTGCTGCGCTCCGAGCTGACCACCACCTTCCGCCGCTGGCGCACCCTGGCGCTGCTGGGGGTGCTGATCGGCGTGCCGGTCCTCATCGGCATCGCCGTGAAGATCGAGACGGGCGACGGCTCCGGGGCGGGCGGGGGGCCGGGGGAGGGGCCCGGCGGGCCCGCCTTCATCGCGCAGATCACGAACAACGGCCTGTTCCTGGTCTTCACCTCGCTGGCGGCGACCCTGCCGTTCTTCCTGCCGATGTCGGTCGGGGTGATCGCGGGCGACGCGATCGCGGGCGAGGCGAACGCGGGCACGCTCCGCTATCTGCTCGTCGCCCCCGCGGGCCGCACCCGCCTGCTGCTCACCAAGTACGCGACGACCATGGCGTTCTGCCTCGTGGCGACCCTGGCCGTGGCCGTCTCGGCGCTCGTCACCGGCGCGATCCTCTTCCCGCTGGGCGACCTGGTCACCATCTCGGGCACCCGGATCGGCTTCGGGGACGGCCTGTGGCGGGCCCTCCTGATCGCGCTGGTCGTGGCGGCCTCCCTGCTCGGGATCGCCGCGCTCGGCCTGTTCGTCTCGACGCTGACCGGCAGCGGGATCGCGGCGATGGCGACCACGGTCGGGCTGCTGATCACCGTCCAGATCCTCGACCAGATCCCGCAGCTGCACGCGATCCAGCCCTACCTCTTCTCCCACCAGTGGCTGTCCTTCGCCGATCTGATGCGCGAGCCGGTCTACTGGACCGACCTCGTCAAGAACCTGGAGATCCAGGTGCTGTACGCGGCCGTGTTCGGCTCGGCGGCCTGGGCGCGCTTCACGGCGAAGGACATCACGGCCTAGGACCCGTACGGGAACGCGGCGAGCGGGGCCTCGCGCGCGAAGAACGTCTTGGCCTCGCGCAGCGCCGTCTCGTCCTTGAGCACGTCACCGGGCTTGCTGCCGTTGCCGAGCAGGACGCCGCCGAACCGCATGCCCAGGTACGCCGCCGAGTTGTTGAGGGTGCCGACCAGCGGGTCGGCGACCTCGGGCTCGGTGTGCGCGAGCGCGCTCACGCCCCACAGGGTGCGCCCGGCGAGCGTCTTCTTGAAGTCGACGCCGGGGGTGCGCAGCCAGCCCGACCAGTGGTCCAGGTAGCGCTTGGTGGAGGCGGAGACCGCGTACCAGTACAGCGGTGAGGCGATCACGAGGTCGGTGGCCGCGAGCGTCGCGTCCAGGAGCACGGCCGCGGGGCCGTCCTGGGGGCGGACGTGGTCGCTGTCGTGGCGCAGGTCCTCGAAGTCGGGGAGCGGATGCTCGGCCAGGTCGATCCAGCGCTGGGTGACGTCCGGCGGCAGCTGCTCGGCGGCCTTGCGGGCCAGCGTCTCGGTGTTGCCGCCGGGGCGGCTGCTGCCGAGGACGAAGAGGAAGCTGCGGGCGGTCCCGGTGGTCCCGGCGGTCCCGGTGGTCGTGGTGGTCGTGGTCATGGATCCCCCTGATACGCGTACGCCGAATAGATGCGCATGCAGTATATGTAGATGCATTCATTCGGCGGTAGGGGGTCTTTCCGGCCCCGTCGCTTCCGCCATCGATCCCGCCGCCGCGGAGGCGGCGGCCAGATAGGCGCGCACGAGCGGGCGGGCGTCGTCGCGCCGGGCGGCCACCGCCAGCCGGGAGGGGGAGACGCCGCGCACCGGCACGGCGGTCACCTCGTCGCGGACGATCAGCGGGGCGTTGCCGACGGCCAGCAGCACCACCCCCTGCCCGTTGGCCACCGCCTCGTGGGTCTCCTCCGCGCTGCCCACCACCCCGCCGATCCGGGGCTCCCGGCCGCCGCGCGCGTCCAGCGCCAGCCAGTAGTCCCGCAGCGCCCCCGCCCCGGCGGGCAGCGCCAGGAACGGCTCGTCGAGCAGCTCCGCGAAGTCCACCACCGCCCGCCCCGCCAGCCGGTGGCCCGGCGGCAGCGCCACGAGCCGGGGCTCCTCGGCGACCACCACCGTCCGGTACCGCTCGCCGTCGGGCAGCGGCAGCCAGACGAACGCGACGTCGCTCGACCCGTCCGCGAGACCCGCGCTCGGGTCGGCCCAGCCGACCTGGTGCAGCGTGGGCCGCGCGTCGGGACGGCGGGCCAGCAGGCGCGAGCGCAGGGCCGGCAGCAGGCCGCGCCCGGGGCTGGTCGACATGCCGACGACGAGGGCGCTGCGCTCGGCGGCCCGGGCCCGGCGCACGTCCTCCTCGGCGCCGTCCCAGGCGGCGAGCAGCGCGCGGGCGTGCGGCAGCAGCGCCTCGCCCACCGCCGTCAGCCGGACGGCCCGCCGGTCGCGCACGAACAGCTCGGCGCCGAGCTGCCGCTCCAGCGCCCGTATCTGCTTGCTCAGGGTGGGCTGGGAGACGTACAGCCGCTCGGCGGCCCGCGTGAAGTTCAACTCGTCGGCTACGGCGGTGAAGTAGCGCAGGTCGCGCCCGTGGACGTCCATGCCCTCTGGCTATCACGGCAGCTCTTGGACGCGGGCGGATCCGCCGGAGAAGGATGGGGGCACGCCGGCGGGGCGCCCCCGCGGACCGGTCGACCGGCCGCCGCGGGACAGAGGGAGGGGAAGTCGAATGAGCAGCGACGACAACGCCAGGGTGTGGCTCGTGACCGGCGCGACCAGTGGCTTCGGCCGGGCGATCGCCGAGGCGGCCGTCGCCGCGGGCGACATCGTGATCGGCACGGCCCGCCGCGCCGAGACCCTGGCCGACCTGGTCGCCGCCCACCCCGACCGGGTGGAGGCGATCGCGCTCGACATCACCGACGGCGAGCGGGTCGACGCGGTGGCGGCCGAGGTGCTCGCCCGCTACGGCCGGGTCGACGTCCTCGTCAACAACGCGGGCCGCACCCAGGTCGGTGCCTTCGAGGAGACCACCGACGCCGAACTGCGCGACCTGTTCGACCTGCACGTCTTCGGCCCGGCCCGGCTGACCCGGGCCCTGCTGCCGCGGATGCGGGAGCGGCGCGGCGGCGCGATCGTGAACATGAGCAGCGTCGGCGGCCAGCTCTCCTTCGCCGGGTTCGCCGCGTACAGCGCCACCAAGGCGGCCCTGGAGCAGCTCTCCGAGGCGCTGGCCGCCGAGATGGCGCCGTACGGGATCAAGGTCCTCGTCGTGGAGCCCGGTGCCTTCCGCACCAACCTCTTCGGCCCGGGCGCCGCCTATTTCTCCCGGCCCATGCCCGAGTACGCGCGGACGGCCGGCGCCACCCGGCGGATGGTGGAGACCTCCGACGGCCGCCAGCCGGGCGACCCGGCCAGGGCCGCCGCCGCGATCCGGCTCGCCCTCGACGCGGAGACGACCCCGCTGCGGCTGCCGCTCGGCGGCGACGCGGTGGACGCCGTCCTCGCCCACCTGGACGCGCAGCGGGCCGACCTCGTCGCCTGGGAGAAGACGTCCCGGGGCACGGACTTCGCCGACTGACGCGCGCGCCGCGGGCCCCGGGGCGGCGGGGCCCGGCGGCGGGTCAGCTCACGCAGAACTCGTTGCCCTCCGGGTCCGCAAGGACGATCCACTCGCCGCCCGGCGACGACACCCGGTCCAGGACCCGCGCGCCGAGTCCGGTGATCCGCTCGGCCTCGGCGTCGCGCCGCCCCGGCTCCGCGTGGACGTCGATGTGCAGCCGGTTCTTGACCGTCTTGGCCTCCGGCACCCGCTGGAACAGCACCCGCCGGCCTAGGCCGGTCCCGGTCCGCCCGTCGACCGGGTCGTCGGGGTGCCGCACGGCGATCAGGTCCCGGAAGGCGCGGCGCCCCCGGAACTCCACGGTCTCCTGCGCGGGCAGCGCGCCGGCCCCGAGCAGCCGGTCGATCAGGTCGGCGTTGTCCTCCACCTCGTAGCCGAGCGCGGCGGCCCAGAAAGCGGCCTGGGCGTGCGGGTCGGCGGCGTCCACGACGAGTTTCCAGTGCAGAGTCATGCGTCAGTTATAGGGCCGGAGGCAGGGGGCCGGGCGCCCATCGCGCCCATGAGGCCGACGGAAGCCGAGGGGCCTGTGGGGCTCAGTGCGCCGATTCGCGCTGCGCGCCGGTCCCGGCCGGGTCGGGGGCGGCCGCCGCGGCGGCGGCGGCGCGGGCCAGCCGGATCCGGCCGGCCCGCGCGGCGCGCAGCGCGTCCCAGGTCAGCACCGCCAGCGCCGCCCACACGAGCCCGAATCCGGCCCACCGCTCGGCCGGCATGGCCTCGTGGAAGTAGAGGATGCCCAGGGCGAACTGGAACACCGGCGCCAGGTACTGGAGCAGTCCGAGCGTGGAGAGCGGCACCCGGATCGCGGCCGCGCCGAAGCACACCAGCGGGATCGCGGTGACGAGCCCGGTCGAGGCCAGCAGCGCCGCGTGCCCGAAGCCCTCCTGGGCGAAGGTCAGCCGGCCCTGGGCGCCGAGCCACACCAGGAAGGCGAGCGCGGGCAGGAACTGCACGGCGGTCTCGGCGGCCAGCGACTCGACGCCGCTCAGGGCGACCTTCTTCTTCACCAGTCCGTACGTGCCGAACGAGAAGGCCAGCACCAGGGAGATCCACGGCGGCTGCCCGTACCCGACGGCGAGCACCAGCACGGCGAGCAGGCCGACGCCGACGGCCGCCCACTGCGCGGGCCGCAGCCGCTCCCCGAGCAGCAGCACGCCGAGCGCGATGGAGACGAGCGGGTTGATGAAGTAGCCCAGCGACGCCTCGACGACGTGTCCCGCGTTCACCGACCAGATGTACAGGCCCCAGTTCACGGTGATGACGGTGGCGGCGACGACGACCAGGGCGAGCCGCCGGGGCTGCCGGATCAGCTCGCGCAGCCAGGCCCACTCGCGGACGAAGAGCAGCGCGACGCCCACCACGACCAGCGACCACACCATCCGGTGGGCCAGGATCTCGGCGGCGCCCGCGGGTTCGAGCAGCGGCCAGAACAGCGGGACGAGGCCCCACATCCCGTAGGCCGCCGCGCCGTTGACGAGCCCGACCCGCCCCTGCTTCTCCTTCTCGGTCCCGGCCAACGCAGCCCCTCCTCCAGACACCCGGCAGCCCCGCGGCGGCCACCTCGAAGGTAGCGCCGCGGGGCGCGGTGTGTCATTCCCGTATCGCGATACGGTCCTGACAGGCCGGGAGCTCCCGTGAGGTGTCGGCGCGGGCTACTTCAGGGCCTCGGCGACGGCGTCCGCGAGCGGCGTGGTCGGGCGGCCGATGAGCCGGGCGAGGTCGCCGTCGGTGCGCGCGAGCAGGCCCCTGCCGATGGCGGTGTCGACGTCCACGAGGATGTCGGCGAACGGCGCCGGGACGCCCGCGCCGACCAGCACCGCGTGGTTCTCCGCCGGGGTGACGGCGCGGTAGACGACGTCCTTGCCGGACTGCCGGGCCACCTCGGCCGCGTACTCGGCGAGCGACCAGGCGGTGTCGCCGCTCAGCTCGTACGTGCGGTTCTCGTGGCCCTCGCCGGTGAGGACGGCGACGGCCGCCGCGGCGTAGTCGGCGCGGGCGGCCGAGGCGATCCGGCCGTCCCCCGCGTTCGCCACGACGGCGCCGTGCTCCAGGACCGGGGCGAGGTTCTGCGTGTAGTTCTCGTGGTACCAGCCGTTGCGCAGGAACGTGTACGGCAGCCCCGAGTCGAGGATCGCCCGCTCGGTGACCTTGTGCTCGTCGGCGAGGGTGAAGTCGGCGTCCGGGCCGCCGAGGACGCCGGTGTACGCGAGCAGCGCCACCCCGGCCTCCCGGGCGGCGTCGACGACGGCTTGGTGCTGGGGCAGCCGCCGGCCGACCTCGCTGCCGGAGACGAACAGGACGCGGTCGCCGGCCCGGAAGGCGTCCTTCAGCGTCGCGGGCGTGCCGTAGTCGGCGATCCGCAGCTCGACCCCGCGGGCGGCGAGGTCCGCGCCCTTCTCCCGGCTGCGGACGACCGCGGCGACGTCCCCGGCGGGCACCCCCGCGGCGAGCAGCCCTTCGACGACGAGACGGCCGAGCTGGCCGGTGGCACCGGTGACGACGAGACCCATGTCCGAAAACTCCTTGATGCGGCTTGTCTATGCGTTCTTCGCCACCGTAAATGAAGCGCTGTGGAATCGAAAGTACCCACTTTGAAGTAAGGTACTGGCATGGGAGTGAGCAAGGTGCGTACGTGGACGGCGCAGGCCGGTGAGGGGATGTGCCCGCAGCGGCTCGTCCTGGAGCACGTCACGAGCCGGTGGGGCGTCCTCGTGCTGCTCGCGCTGGAGGAGCGCTCCTTCCGCTTCAGCGGGCTGCGCCGCGAGATCGGGGGCGTCAGCGAGAAGATGCTCGCCCAGACCCTCCAGACCCTGGAGCGCGACGGCCTCGTCCACCGCGACGCCAAACCGGTCATCCCGCCGCGCGTCGACTACACGCTCACCGGTCTCGGCCGGGAGGCCGCCGCGCAGGTGCGGGCGCTCGCGGAGTGGACCGAGCGGCGCATGGGCGCGGTGGAGGCGGCGCGGGCGCGGTACGACGCGACCCGGCTCGCCGGGCCGGCCGGCTGACGCGACGTCCCAGCCCAGGGGCCGTCGCGGTCCCCGAGGGCGGTCCGGCCCCGCCCGCCCGCGGTCGGCGCCGGGCGGACAGCGGGCGGGGCACCGCTCCGCACCGGGCGCGCCATCCTTCCGTGCGCCCCCCGTCCGCCTCCCGCGCCGCGGCACGGCGCCCGGCATCCTGAAGTGGGACGCTCGTCGCCGTTCCGAAATCGGGGGTTCATCTTTGACATGGGGACACGGGTATCGCCGCTGAGGAAGACCGGTGAGCGGCTGCGGTCGTGGTGCGACCGCGGCCGGCGCCGGGAGGAGCTGGTGCTCCAGCTGGCCGGCCAGCTCGCCAGGGTGGCCGAGGAGATGCACCGCTCGAACGTCGTCCAGGCCCAGCGGGTGGCGCTGGAGCAGATGGACCGCGCCATCGACGACCCCACGCTGGCCGCGGCGCTGTCCACGCTGCCCAGCCTGACGGTCCAGAAGCGACGGCAGATGCTCTTCGTGAACCGGGAGTACGCCGTGGTGCTGCTGGCCCACCGGGTCGGCATGCTGTCGTGGGAGGAGACGCTGGGCCAGCTCAGGGTGCTGTGCCGCAACGACCTGTTCCGCGAGTACTGGGGACGCACGGTGGACCACCGTCGCAGCTACCCCGAGTCGTCACTGGAGGGCCGCGCGGGGCAGATGGTCGACGCGATGCTGGAGGAGCTGGCCGAGGAGCCCGAGGAGTGGTGGGTCGTGGGCTCGCAGGACATGCCGCAGACCTGACGGGGCCGGCGCGTACGCCGAATTACTGATTCTGCCGATGCCGGGGTCACCTTCAGTGACCAATCGCCGGTGGTGGCGTTGGGTGACGGGGGCGGCTTCTTCCCGCCCTCGCTTCGCGATGGCGGTGCTCGGCGCCGCCTTCCGCTGAGGGGGCGGCAGGCGGGGGCTCCTCCGTCGGCGCTTGTTCCTCCCCGCTCTGTGGAGAGGACGAAGTTGAAGATTCACCACCGTCTGGGAGACGCCCCCCGGGTACGGGGCTGCGTGACGGGTGAAGGGTGCCCTGACGTGTTCCAGCTGACCGACGGGGACTTCGCGGTGATCGGCGCCGTCGTCGACGCCGCGCTGCCGCCGGGCGTCGCGCTCGGCCCCGGCCGCCGGCTCGTCGTGGTGGACCGCGACACCCTGATCCGGGCCAGGCGTGACATCCCCGACGCCTGAGCCCGGCCGGGCGTGAGGGAGGGGCCGGGCCCACCGCAGACGGTGGGCCCGGCCCCTCCCGGTCGCGGGCCGGCGCGGCGCGGGGTGCTCAGCCGACCACGGTCCAGGTGTCGCCGCCCGCCAGCAGCGCGCCCAGGTCGCCCTTGCCGTTCTGCTCGACGGCGGAGTCCAGCTGATCGGCCATCTGCGTGTCGTAGACGGGCCGTTCGACACTGCGCAGGACGCCGATCGGGGTGTGGTGCAGGGTGTCCGGGTCGGCCAGCCGGGAGAGCGCGAAGGCCGTGGTCGGGGACGCGGCATGGGCGTCGTGGACCAGGATGTCGGCGCGGTTGGCGTCCGTGACCGGGACCACGGCGAGGTCCCCGGTGGCGGGGTCGCGCACGACGCCCTTGGAGCCGTCCGCACCGAAGGTGATCGGCGCGCCGTGCTCCAGGCGGATGACCGCCTCCTCCGCCTGCTGCTTGTCCTTCAGCACCTCGAAGGCGCCGTCGTTGAAGATGTTGCAGTTCTGGTAGATCTCGACGAGCGCCGTGCCCTGGTGGTCGGCGGCCGCGCGCAGCACCGAGGTCAGGTGCTTGCGGTCGGAGTCCACCGTGCGGGCCACGAAGGACGCCTCGGCGCCGATCGCCAGGGAGACCGGGTTGAACGGCGCGTCCAGCGAGCCCATCGGCGTCGACTTGGTGATCTTGCCGACCTCGGAGGTGGGCGAGTACTGGCCCTTGGTGAGGCCGTAGATCCGGTTGTTGAAGAGCAGGATCTTCAGGTTCACGTTGCGCCGCAGCGCGTGGATCAGGTGGTTGCCGCCGATGGAGAGGGCGTCGCCGTCACCGGTGACCACCCAGACCGACAGATCGCGCCGGGAGGAGGCCAGGCCGGTCGCGATGGCCGGGGCGCGGCCGTGGATGGAGTGCATCCCGTACGTGTTCATGTAGTACGGGAAGCGGGAGGAGCAGCCGATGCCGGAGACGAAGACGACGTTCTCCTTCGCCAGGCCCAGCTCGGGCATGAAGCCCTGGACGGCGGCGAGGATCGCGTAGTCGCCGCAGCCGGGGCACCAGCGCACCTCCTGGTCGGACTTGAAGTCCTTCATGGACTGCTTGGCCTCGGCCTTGGGGACGAGGGACAGCAGTGTCCGGGCGACGTCCTCCCCGGCTCCCGCCGTGGACTCGCTGGTCTGCGTATCAGCCATCGATGGCCTCCTTGAGAGCTTCGGCGAGCTGCTCAGCCTTGAACGGCATTCCGTTGACCTGGGTGTACGAGGCGGCGTCCACCAGGTACTTCGCCCGGATGAGGGTGGCGAGCTGGCCGAGGTTCATCTCGGGGATCACCACGTGGTCGTAACGCTTCAGGACCTCGCCCAGATTCCGCGGGAACGGGTTGAGGTGGCGCAGGTGGGCCTGGGCGATGTGCTCGCCGGCGGCGCGCAGGCGGCGGACCGCCGCGGTGATCGGGCCGTAGGTCGAACCCCAGCCGAGCACCAGCGTGCGGGCCTCGCCGGCCGGGTCGTCGACCTCGATGTCGGGCACCTCGATGCCGTCGATCTTGGCCTGCCGGGTGCGGACCATGAAGTCGTGGTTGGCCGGATCGTAGGAGATGTTGCCCGTGCCGTCCTGCTTCTCGATGCCGCCGATGCGGTGTTCGAGGCCCGGCGTGCCGGGGATCGCCCACGGGCGGGCCAGCGTCCGCGGGTCGCGCTTGTACGGCCAGAAGACCTCGGTGCCGTCGTCCAGCGTGTGGTTCGGTCCGGACGCGAACTGCACCCGCAGGTCCGGGAGTTCGTCGACCTCGGGGATCCGCCAGGGCTCCGAGCCGTTGGCCAGGTAGCCGTCGGAGAGCAGCAGCACCGGGGTGCGGTAGGTGACCGCGATCCGGGCCGCCTCCAGCGTCGCGTCGAAGCAGTCGGCCGGGGTGCGGGGGGCGACGACCGGGACCGGCGCCTCGCCGTTGCGCCCGTACATCGCCTGGAGGAGGTCGGCCTGCTCGGTCTTGGTGGGCAGCCCGGTGGACGGGCCGCCGCGCTGGATGTCGACGACGAGCAGCGGCAGTTCCAGCGAGACCGCGAGGCCGATCGTCTCCGACTTGAGCGCCACGCCCGGGCCGGACGTCGTCGTCACCGCGAGGCTGCCGCCGAAGGCCGCGCCCAGCGCCGCGCCGATCCCGGCGATCTCGTCCTCCGCCTGGAAGGTGCGCACGCCGAAGTTCTTGTGCTTCGACAGCTCGTGCAGGATGTCGGAGGCCGGGGTGATCGGGTACGAGCCCAGGTACAGCGGCAGATCCGCCTGCCGGGAGGCCGCGATCAGGCCGTAGGACAGCGCCAGGTTCCCGGAGATGTTGCGGTAGGTGCCGACCGGGAAGGCGCTGGTGGCGGGCGCGATCTCGTAGGAGACCGCGAAGTCCTCGGTCGTCTCGCCGAAGTTCCACCCCGCGTGGAAGGCGGCGAGGTTGGCCTTCATGATCTCGGGCTTCCTGGCGAACTTCGCCTTGAGGAACCGCTCCGTGCCCTCGGTCGGCCGGTGGTACATCCACGACAGCAGGCCCAGCGCGAACATGTTCTTGGAGCGCTCCGCCTCCTTGCGGGAGAGGTCGAACTCCTTGAGCGCCTCCACGGTGAGCGTGGTCAGCGGCACCGGATGCACGTGGAAGCCGTCGAGCGAGCCGTCCTCCAGCGGGCTGGCGTCGTAGCCGACCTTCGACATCGCCCGTTTGGTGAACTCGTCCGTGTTGACGATGACCTCGGCGCCGCGCGGCACGTCCCCGATGTTCGCCTTCAGCGCCGCCGGGTTCATCGCCACCAGGACGTCCGGCGCGTCGCCGGGCGTCAGGATGTCGTGGTCGGCGAAGTGCAGCTGGAAGGAGGAGACGCCCGGCAGCGTGCCGGCGGGGGCCCGGATCTCCGCCGGGAAGTTCGGCAGGGTGGAGAGGTCGTTGCCGAACGAGGCGGTCTCGGAGGTGAACCGGTCGCCCGTGAGCTGCATACCGTCACCGGAGTCGCCCGCGAACCGGATGATGACCCGGTCCAGACGCCGTACGTCCTTGCTGGATTCACTCTCAGGTGTGCGCTGCTCCCCGACCACAGCACTGTCGGCCTGCTCGGTTGCGCTACTGACCTGGCTCGTCACTGAACTGGACCTCCCTCGAGGCGGCTGTGCGGGCAGGGCCGTCGCACCGGCCGTCCCCAGGCCCACCCTACGTCTGTAAGGGTCACCTTCCTCTGAGCAATCGCATCCTGGATCGAGAAATGAGCCACTGTCACCGGAGCCGGTATCTGACAGGGTGTCAGGTGATCAGGACTTCAGGTAGGTCAGCACGGCCAGGACCCGGCGGTGATCCCCGTCACTCTGCGACAGGCCCAGCTTCAGGAAGATGTTGCTGACGTGCTTCTCGACCGCGCCGTCGCTCACCACGAGCTGGCGGGCGACCGCCGAGTTCGTCCGGCCCTCCGCCATCAGCCCGAGGACCTCGCGCTCGCGCGGCGTCAGGTTCGCCAGGACGTCCTGCTTGCGGCTGCGGCCGAGCAGCTGGGCGACGACCTCCGGGTCCAGCGCGGTGCCGCCCTCGGCGACCCGCACGACCGCGTCCACGAACTCCCGGACCTCCGCGACCCGGTCCTTCAGCAGATAGCCCACCCCGCGGCTGGATCCGGCCAGCAGCTCGGTGGCGTACTGCTCCTCCACGTACTGCGACAGCACCAGGACCCCCAGCTCGGGGAATCTGGCGCGCAGCTTGACCGCCGCGCGCACGCCCTCGTCGGTGTGCGTCGGCGGCATCCGCACGTCCGCGACGACAACGTCCGGAAGCTGCGCCTGCTCGCCCAGCTCGACGATGGTCTTGACCAGTGCCTCGCCGTCGCCCACACCGGCGACGACGTCGAGTCCGCGGTCGGTCAGCAGCCGGGTCAGCCCCTCCCTGAGCAGCACTGAATCCTCGGCGATGACCACCCGCACCCTGTCCTCCACGATTTCCGGCCCCCCAGCGCCCCGGGACACCTGTCACCGGGGCAGTCATGAACAGGACCAGCATCGCAGGAACCGGGGGCGCACGGCACCGGTTACGCGCGCCGCCACGGCAGCTCGGCGGTCACCCGGGTCGGCCCGGCCGGCGGCGAGTCGACCAGGAGGATCCCGTCGACCGCGTCGAGCCGCTCGGCCAGCCCCGCGAGGCCCGAACCGGCGCCGGCCGCCGCGCCGCCCACGCCGTCGTCCTGCACCTGGAGCATCAGCCGCTCGCCGCTGCGCCACACGTCGACCGTCGCCCGGGTCGCCCGGCTGTGCTTGCTGACGTTCTGGAGCAGCTCCGAGACGGTGAAGTAGGCGATGCCCTCGATGGCGGCCGCCGGACGCTCCCCGAGGTCCACGTCCACGGCCACCGGCACGGTGCAGCGCGAGGCGACGGAGGACAGGGCCGCGTCCAGGCCGCGGTCGGTGAGGACCGCCGGGTGGATGCCGCGGGCCAGGTCGCGCAGCTCCTGGAGCGCGGTCTTCACCTCGCCGTGCGCCTCGTCGACCATCCGCGCGGCGGCCGCCGGGTCCTCGGCGAGCTTCTCCTTCGCCAGGCCCAGCTCCATGGCGAGACCGACCAGGCGGGCCTGCGCGCCGTCGTGCAGGTCGCGCTCGATGCGGCGCAGGTCGGCGGCGGCCGTGTCGACGACGACGCCCCGGTCCGACTCCAGCTCCACCACGCGGGTGGCGAGCCGCGAGGGGCCGAGCAGCCCGCCGACCATCAGCCGGTCCACCGTCGTCAGGCCCCGCAGGATCCACGGCGTCGCCAGCACCACGAGCAGACCGGCCAGCGAGGTGACCGCGATCTCGAAGGGGTTGTCCAGGAACACGGAGTGGTGGTCGTCGCCGTAGAGCTGGAGACCGGCCTGGCCCGCGTACATCGGGAAGATCCACCGCCACAGCGGGTACGTGAACAGCGCCCAGCCCGTCGTCCAGAACGTCAGCGCCACCGAGAACGCGAAGGTCGCCCACGGGAAGTGCAGCACGCCGTACAGCAGGTGCCGCCAGGAGACGCCGCTCTTGAGCGTCGCGCCCATCCAGGCCAGGGGGCCGCCGCCCCGGCGCGTGCGCACCGGCTCCGGCGTGCCCACGTCCAGGCCGAGCAGGCCGCGCGCCCGGGCCCGCTCCAGCGCGCCGAAGCCGCGTGCCCCGGCGAGGGCGGCCGCGAGGACCGGCACCCCGATGAAGGTGATCAGCAGGCTCACGCCCACCGACGTCATCGTCACCGCCCAGACGAAGAAGGCGATGCTGATCGGCAGGGACAGCATCTGGTACCAGAACTCCCGCCAGGTCCGGCCCTCGACGGGGGCGCGCAGCCAGGCCGGGAGCCGGTTCAGGCCGCGCCCGGGGCTGCCGCCGCCCGCGTACCGGCCCGCGGAGGAGCGGGGAGGGCGGTCGGCCGCGAACCCGGGCTCGTCGCGGTGGTCGCGGTATCCGTACTGCTGCGTGGCCATCGGGTGCCGTCCGTTTCTGCCGCGGTCTGTCCGGCGGCCGGCGGGGTGCCGCCGACCGGGTGAGGTTCTGCTTCCAGGGTGCGCGCCGGGCGGGGGGCCGGGCCATGCGGCGGGTCGGCGTCTTCGACCGGGGGTTTTCCCTACCCCCGGCGGTCCCGGGGGTCCCGGGGGCGGTGGCGGCCCCGGGGCGGGGGCTAGTCCTGGCCGGGGCCCGAGCGGTCGCGCCAGGGCAGCTCGGCCGTCACCGTCGTACCGGCGCCCTCCGGCGAGTCCACGACGAACAGCCCGTCCACCGCGCCCAGCCGCTCCGCGAGCCCGGACATGCCGGTGCCCTTGTCGAGGCCGGCGCCGCCCACCCCGTCGTCCTGCACCTGGATCAGCAGCCGGTCGCCGCTGCGCCACACGTCCACGCTGGCCTGCGTGGCCCGGCTGTGCTTGCTGACGTTCTGGAGCAGCTCCGAGACGGTGAAGTAGGCGATGCCCTCGATCGCCTCGGCGGGCCGGGCCGGCAGCTCGGCCGTCACCTTCACCGGCACGGTGCAGCGCGAGGCGACGGAGGACAGGGCCGCGTCCAGGCCGCGGTCGGTGAGGACCGCCGGGTGGATGCCGCGGGCCAGGTCGCGCAGCTCCTGGAGAGCGAGCTTCACCTCGCCGTGCGCCTCGTCGACCATCGCGGCCACCGTCTCGTCGGCCCGGCCCTCCAGCAGCTTCTCCTTGGCCAGGCCCAGGCCCATCGCCAGGTTCACCAGGCGGGCCTGCGCGCCGTCGTGCAGGTCGCGCTCGATGCGGCGCAGGTCGGCGGCGGCCGTGTCGACCACGACGCCCCGGTCCGACTCCAGCTCGGCGATCCGCTGCTCCAGCTCGTCCGACGGCGACAGCAGCGCGCGGACCATGGCCCGGTCCGCGTTGGCCAGGCCCCGCGCGAGGAACGGCAGCACCGGCCACAGCACCAGCAGCGACGGCAGCATCAGCGCGAACGTCAGCACGCTCCACGGCAGCCGGATCACCTCGTACAGCACGGCCCGCCAGCCCACCGGGTCCTTCAGGCCGTTCCACAGCCAGGCGAAGAAACCGCCCGCGCCCCGCACCGGCAGCGGGCTCGGCTCGTCGATCCGCACGCCGAGCAGCGCCCGGGCCCGGGCGCGCTCCGCCCGTGCCAGCAGCCGCGCGCCGCGCAGCCCGGCGGCGATCAGCGGCAGCCCGATCACCGTCACCGTCAGCCCGGCGCCGAGCGACAGCATCGTCACGGCGTACACGAAGCCGAGGACGGCCAGCGGGAAACTGCTCAGGAGATACGCGATCTCCTTCCAGGTGTGCCGGTCGAAGGCGAAACGGGCCGGCGGCAGCACGGGACGGTCGTCGTCGCATCCGTCGCCGCGGTCTTCGCCGGGGCCGCCGTCCGTGACGTCGGGGACGTGGAGTGGGTCGGTCATAGCCGAAAGAGTGCCCTGTGGCCGACGGGCCGCGCCATGAGGCGGACTGCCCAGGACGAACGGGGGATAACCCCACCCCGCCGTCCCCTCCGGTGACACCGGACTGCTTACCGTCCCTTTAACAGGCCCTAGACTCCGTGTCCGTACAGATCGTCGAACACGAACCAACAACGAACACGCGAGGGGCGCTGAGACGTGACCGTCATCGCGGCGGACTACTTCCGCTCGTACTCGGTGGTCGGGCTGCTCGCCGTCGTCGGCGTGCTCTTCGTCGCCGTCGCCTTCGGCGCGGGCCGGCTGCTGCGGCCCGTGGTGCCGACGCCGGAGAAACTCCTCACGTACGAGTGCGGGGTCGATCCCGTCGGCGAGGGCTGGGCCCACACCCAGGTCCGCTACTACGTGTACGCGTTCCTCTACGTGATCTTCGCCGTCGACTCGATCTTCCTCTTCCCCTGGGCCACGGTCTTCGCCGCACCGGGCTTCGGCGCGGCGACCCTGGCCGAGATGTTCATCTTCCTCGGCTTCCTGGCCGTGGGGCTGCTGTACGCATACAAGAAGGGCGTCCTTACGTGGGCGTGAATGACGTGGGCGTGAGTGACGTGGGCGTGAGTGACGTGGACGTGAGTGATGTGACCCCGTCGGAGCCGGTGCCGCTGCCCGACCCCCTGGGCCCGAAGAAGCTGGGCGTGCTCTCGCGGCTCGCCCCCGAGCCGATGAAGGTGGTCCTCAACTGGGGCCGCCGCTACAGCCTGTGGGTCTTCAACTTCGGGCTCGCCTGCTGCGCCATCGAGTTCATCGCCGCGTCCATGGCCCGGCACGACTTCATCCGGCTCGGCGTCATCCCCTTCGCGCCGGGCCCGCGCCAGGCGGACCTGATGGTCGTCTCCGGCACGGTCACGGACAAGATGGCGCCCGCCGTGAAGCGCCTGTACGAACAGATGCCCGAGCCCAAGTACGTCATCTCCTTCGGCGCCTGCTCCAACTGCGGCGGACCGTACTGGGACTCGTACTCGGTGACGAAGGGCGTCGACCAGATCATCCCCGTCGACGTGTACGTGCCCGGCTGCCCGCCCCGGCCCGAGGCGCTGCTCCAGGGCATCCTCAAGCTCCAGGAGAAGATCGCTCGCGAGTCGCTCGGGGAGCGGTACACCTCCGCCGACGCCGCCGCGGGCCGCCCCTCGGCCGCCGCGCTGAGCAGCGGCCTCGTCGAGCCGCCGAAGCCGGGGGAGGGCCGATGAGCGCCGGGCCGCCGAGCGCGGGCTGGCTGCCGGGGACGGTCGAGGAGCTGTTCGGCGCGGGGGCCGCGGCCGAGGAGGCGTACGACCTGCTGACCGTCGACGTCCCGGCCGAGGAGTGGACCACCGCTCTGGAGACGGCCCGTACGCGTCTGGGGTGCACGTACTTCGACTGGCTGAGCGCGGTGGACGAGCCCGGCGCCGGGTTCCGCGTCTGCGCGCACGTCGCGGCCGTCGCGCCCGGTTCCGTACGCCGTCTGCTGCTGCGCACGACCGTGCCGCACGCGGCGCCGGTGCTCGCCTCCGCGGTCGGCGTGTACGCGGGCGCCGCCTGGCACGAGCGCGAGACGCACGAGATGTTCGGCGTCGGCTTCACCGGTCACCCCGGCCTCGATCCGCTGCTGCTGCCCGACGGCTTCGAAGGGCATCCGCTGCGCAAGGACTTCGTGCTCGCCGCCCGGGTCGCCAAGGCGTGGCCGGGGGCCAAGGAGCCGGGGGAGGGGGCCGGGCACGGCGGGCCCAAGCGCCGCCAGATGCTCCCGCCGGGCGTGCCCGACCCGAACGAATGGGGTCCGCTGAAGGGCCAGTTGCCCCCGGCTCCGGCACGTCCCGCGCGGCGGGCTGCGGGGGCGGGTGCCGCCGGTGCGGGTGCGGGTGCGGGTGCCGGTGCCGGTGCCGGTGCCGGTGCCGGTGGCGCGGGGCGGGCGGCGGCCGGGGAGCGGCCGGCGCGGCGCACACGGTCGGCGAGCCAGGGGTCGGCCAGCCAGGCGGCTGCCGCTCCGGACGCGCCCGCGGCTCCGGACGCGCCTGCTGCTGGTCCGGGTGCGGCCGCCGAAGAGCGTCCCGCGCGTCCGGCCCGCCGCGCCCGCAGCGTCTCGGAGGGGTCGGCGAGCCAGCGGCCCGGGCCCGGGGCTACGCCGGGGGCCGAGCCGGGCGCGGAGCCGGGTGCCGGGTCACCGGCCGGGTCAACGACCGGCCCGGCGGCGAAACCCCGTACGAGCGACGCCCCCTGGCACCACGCCAAGCCCGCCTTCGACGAGGACCCGAAACCGGCCGCACCGCCGGAGCCGACCGCGTCGCCTGAGCCGGCCGCTTCGCCTGAGCCGACCGTGTCGCCGGAGCCGGCCTCACCGGCACCGGCACCGGAACCGGACCCCGCACCGGAACCGGACCCCGCACCGGAACCGGCTCCCGCACCGGACCCGGCTCCCGAGAAGGCCACCCCCGACGAGCCCGGAACCACCGAAGGAGGCACGCAGTGAACGACGCTCTCGACGTCGCCCTGCGCCTCGTCGTCGTCTTCGTCGCCTTCCTGGTGCTGCCCCTGGTCGTCGGCCAGACCGAGCACAAGGTCATGGCCCACATGCAGGGCCGGCTCGGCCCGATGTACGCGGGCGGCTTCCACGGCTGGGCCCAGCTCGTCGCCGACGGAGTGAAGTTCGCGCAGAAGGAGGACGTGGTCCCGGCCGCCGCCGACCGCCGCGTCTTCCAGCTGGCCCCCGCCGTCGCCCTGCTGCCCTACCTCCTCGTGCTGCTGGCGATCCCGGTCGGCCCGGGCGACGGCGCGGTCGGCCAGGTCATCGACGCGGGCATCTTCTTCGTGCTCGCGGTGATGGGCGTCGGCGTCCTCGGCGCGCTGATGGCGGGCTGGGCCAGCGCCAACAAGTTCTCCCTCCTCGGCGGCCTGCGCACGGCCGCGCAACTGCTCGCGTACGAACTGCCGATGCTGCTCGCCGCGGCGTCCGTGGCCATGGCCGCCGGAACGGTCTCGCTGCCCGGCATCCTCGACGCCTTCGAGTGGTGGTGGCTGCCCTGGCAGATCGTCGGCGCCCTCGTCTTCTTCGTGGCGGGCCTCGCCGAACTCCAGCGGCCCCCCTTCGACATGCCCGTCGCCGACTCCGAGATCATCTTCGGCGCGTACACCGAGTACACGGGCCTGCGCTTCGCCCTGTTCCTGCTCGCCGAGTATGCGGGCATCGTCGTCCTGTGCGGCCTGACCACCGTCCTCTTCCTGGGCGGCTGGCACGGCCCGTGGGGCGCCGACGGCCTCGGCTGGGTCTGGACGCTGCTCAAGACGGCCGTCCTCGCCTTCGTCGTGATCTGGCTGCGCGTCTCGTACCCGCGCCTGCGCGAGGACCAGTTGCAGAAGCTCGCCTGGACCACGCTCGTCCCCCTCGCCCTCGCGCAGATCGCGCTCACCGGAATCGTGAAGGTGGCGATCGCCTGATGCCCCCGATCCCTGGCAGCGGCCTGGCCAAGGGCCTCGCCGTCACCCTGCGCACGATGACGAAGAAGACCGTCACCGCGCAGTACCCGGACACCCAGCCCGAACTCCCGCCCCGCACCCGAGGCGTGATCGGCCTGTTCGAGGAGAACTGCACGGTCTGCATGCTGTGCGCCCGCGAGTGCCCGGACTGGTGCATCTACATCGACTCCCACAAGGAGACGGTGCCGCCCGCCGTCGAGGGCGGCCGCGAGCGCTCCCGCAACGTCCTCGACCGCTTCGCCATCGACTTCTCCCTCTGCATGTACTGCGGTATCTGCATCGAGGTCTGCCCGTTCGACGCGCTGTTCTGGTCCCCGGAGTTCGAGTACGCCGAGACCGACATCCACGAACTCACCCACGAGCGCGACAAGCTCCGCGAGTGGATGTGGACCGTGCCGGCCCCGCCCGCCCTCGACCCCGCGGCCGAGGAACCCAAGGAACTCGCCGCGGCCCGCAAGACGGCAGAGAAACTGGCTGCTCAGGCCCAGGCGGACCGGACGGATCCCGCCGCGACCGGAGAGGAGTCCGCCGGATGAGCGCCGCCGCATGGCAGGCCACGGCCGCCGCACACCCCGGCTTCCTGTCCCCGACCGGCGTCGAGATCGCCTTCCTCCTCGTCGGCCTGGTCACCTTCGGCGCCGCCGTCGCCACCGTCACCACCAAGCAGCTGGTGCACGCCGCCCTGTGGCTGGTCGTCGCCCTCGGCGGCCTCGCCGTCGAATACCTCCTGCTCACCGCCGAGTTCATCGCGTGGGTGCAGGTGCTGATCTACGTGGGTTCCGTCGTCGTCCTCCTGCTGTTCGGACTGATGCTGACCCGGGCGCCCATCGGCCGCTCACCCGACGCCGACAACGCGCACCGCTGGGCCGCCCTGACCGTCGCCGCTGCCGCGGCCGCCGCACTGGTCTGGGTCGTCGCCGACGCCTTCCGCGCGACCTGGATCGACCTGGACCACGGCGCCGCCCAGAGCAACACGGCGGTCACCGGCTCGGTCCTCTTCCGGCACTGGGTGCTGCCCTTCGAGGCCCTGTCCGTCCTGCTGCTCGCGGCACTGGTCGGCGCGATCGTCCTGTCCCGCAAGCAGCACGCCGACACCGGCGCGGCCCCCGCATCCGGCGCGGCCCCCGCATCCGGCGGGCCCGGCGCGCCACGCGCACAGCAGGAGGACAACCGCTGATGCACCTCGTCTACCCGGCCGTCCTCGCCTCCCTCCTCTTCTGCACGGGCCTGTACGGCGTACTGGCCCGCCGCAACGCGATCCTGGTCCTGATGTCCGTCGAGCTGATGCTCAACGCCGTCAACCTGAACCTCGTCGCCTTCGACGTCTGGCTGCGCGACACCCTGCACGCCGGCCAGGCCCTGACCCTGTTCACCATCGCCGTCGCCGCCGCCGAGATCGGCATCGGCCTCGCCATCGTCCTGGCCGTCCACCGCAACCGCGGCACCTCGGACATCGACAGGCTCCGCGACGCCGCCGAGCCCCGCGACCCGGACGACGACCCGCGAGACCCGCACGACCCGTCCGCGGCGCGGACCGGCGAGCCCGGCGCCGACGAGAAGGCAGAGGCCACCGCGTGACCACCACGACCCTCGCCGTCCTCGTCCCCCTCCTGCCGTTCCTCGGCGCCGTCGCCGGGCTGCTGCTCGGCCGCACGGCGCCCGCGTTCGTCCGCCCGCTGGCCGTGCTGCCGACACTCGCCGCGCTGATCCTGGCCGCCGTGGTCGCGGGCCGGCAGGGCGGCGGCTCCGGCAGCGGCACCACGGCCCTCGACGCGCACACCGAACTCACCCCGACCGGCTCCGTGCCGATCGAACTCGCCCTGCACATCGACGGCTTCGCCGCCCTCGTCGCCGTCCTGGTCGGCCTGGTCGCGACCTGCGTCCAGCTGTACTCGACGGGCTATCTGCGCGACGACCCGCGCTACCCCAGCTACGCCGCGATCGTCTCCCTGTTCACCTCCGCCATGCTGCTCGTCGTCTACTCGGGCGACCTGATGGTGCTGCTGGTCGGCTGGGAGGTCATGGGCATCTGCTCCTACTTCCTCGTCGGCCACTACTGGGAGACCCCCGAGGCGCGCGCCGCCTCCCTCAAGGCCTTCCTCGTCACGAAACTCGGCGACGTCCCCTTCCTCATCGGCCTGTTCGCGCTCGCCACGGACGCCGGCTCGTTCCGCATCACGACGATCCTGGGCAAGGTCACCAGCGCGGGCGGCCTCGACCACCCCACCCTGATCGCCCTGCTGCTCCTCGCCGGAGTGGCGGGCAAGTCCGCGCAGTTCCCGCTGCACACCTGGCTGCCCGACGCGATGGCGGGCCCCACGCCCGTCTCCGCGCTGATCCACGCCGCGACGATGGTCGCCGCCGGTGTCTACTTCGTCGCCCGCCTCCTCCCGGTCTTCGCCGCCTCCGGGGCGGCCCTGGTCGTGCTCGCGGCGATGGCCGGCGTCACCATGCTCGGCTCGGCGCTCGCCGCGCTCGCCCAGGACGACATCAAGCGCGTCCTCGCCTACTCGACGATCGGGCAGCTCGGCTACATGACCGGCGCCCTCGCCGTCGGCGACCGCGGGGCCGCCGTCTTCCACCTCCTCACGCACGGCGCCTTCAAGGCGCTGCTGTTCCTCGCGGCGGGCGCGGTCATCCACGCCGCCGGCACCAACTCACTGGCCGCGATGTCCCGCATGGGCAACCTGCGGGCCCGCGTCCCCGACGCCTTCTGGACGATGACCGTGGCGCTGCTCGCGCTCGCCGCGATCCCGCCCTTCAGCGGCTTCTTCTCCAAGGAAGCCGTCCTCGGCGCCGCCGAGCACACCGCCACCGGCGACGCCGTCGGCGGCCCGTCGATCCCCGCCGCGTCCGGCTGGATCGTGCTCGTCGCGGGGCTGTTCACGGCCCTGCTCACCGCCGCCTACGCGACCCGCCTGTGGCTGCTGGCCTTCAACGGCCGCGGCCCCGAGGCCCCCCGCCACGGCAAGCAGCCCGTCGCGATGAGCGCCGTGCTGTGGATCCTGGCCATCCCCTCCTTCGCCCTCGGCCTGTCCTTCCTGCGGCTGCCCGACTGGTTCGACGGCCACTCGCTCGCCCCGACGCTGACCACCTCGGTCCTCGGCACGGGCTTCGCCCTCGTCGGCGGCCTGGTCACCTACGCGGCCTGGCGGCACACCACCGCGTCGGCCGCCCGCTCCGCCGTCCCGATCGGCGCCGTCGCGATCGACACCGAGCAGGGCGACGGCGGGCTCGTCGAGGCCGAGGCCATCGCCAGCCACACCCCGGTCTACGGCGATGTCGCGAGCGCCCCCGACCCGGCCGACCCCGGCCGACTGCTACTGGGCCCGCTGCACCGGCACGCCGCCGTCGGCTTCCACCTGGACGCGCTCTACGCGGCGCTCTTCGTCCGCCCCGTCCGGGCCGGCGCCACCCTGGTCGCCTTCCTGGACCGCACGGTCGTCGACACCTACGTACGCGGCGCGGCCATGACCCCCGGACTCCTGGGCCGGGCCGTGCGCCGCGCCCAGACCGGAAACGTCCAGACCTACCTCAGCGCACTGCTCGCAGGCACCGTCGTCCTGGTGGTCGCCGTCGTCCTCGTCGCCACCGCCGGAGCGTGAGCAGCCGTGATCGATATCAGCGAATCCGTGATGCAGCTCCTTCTCGCACTGATCGTCGTCGGCCCGCTCATCGGCGCCGTCCTCGCCCTCCTGCCGGCCCCGCCCGGACTGAAGGGGACCTCCCCCGACCAGGCCGTGCTCCGCCACGGCGTGACCGTGACCGGCGCGATCCTTCTCGCCGCCGTCGTCCTCGCGCTGGGCTTCGACCACGACCAGCCGTCCAGGATGCAGGCCACGACGGACATCAGCTGGATCCCGGCGCTGCACGTGCGGATCCACCTCGGCATCGACGGCATCTCCCTCCCCCTCCTGGTGCTCACGGCGCTGCTCACGTTCCTGTGCGCGCTGTACTCCTACTTCAAAAGGCCCGCGGGCCCTTCCCCCAAGGCGTTCGTCGCCCTGGTCCTGCTGCTCGAATCGGGCACGCTGGCCACCTTCGCCGTCCTGGACCTCCTGCTCTTCTTCCTCGCCTTCGAGATGGTGCTCATCCCGATGTACTTCCTCATCGCCCGCTGGGGCGGTGCCGAACGGGCCGCGGCGGCCTGGAAGTTCATCCTGTTCACCCTGCTCGGCTCGGTCGTGATGCTGCTCGGCATTCTCCTTATCGGTGTTAAGTCGGGCACCTTCGACATGATGGCACTCGCCACTGACAACGGCCGGGGCCTGAGCACGTCCGTGCAGGTCATCGCCGCTCTGGCCATCGGGATCGGGCTCGCCGTCAAGACCCCGATGTGGCCGCTGCACAGCTGGCTGCCGGACGCCCACACCGCCGCCCCGACCGTCGGCTCGGTCCTCCTCGCCGGCGTGCTGCTGAAAATGGGGACGTACGGATTCGTCCGCATCCTGCTCCCGATCGCGCCCGACGGCTTCCGCACCTTCGCGCCGTACCTCGCCGCCCTCGCCGTGACCGGGATCATCTACGGGTCGCTGGCCTGCCTGAACCTCGCCAAGCAGGGCGCCAAGGGCGACCTCAAGCGCCTCATCGCCTACTCCTCCGTCGGCCACATGGGCTTCGTGCTCCTCGGCATCGCCACGATGAGCCCGACCGGCGTGAACGGCGCCCTGTTCGCCAACATCGCCCACGGCCTCATCACCGGCCTGCTCTTCTTCCTCGTCGGCGCCCTCAAGGACCGGACCGGCACCAGCGACCTCGACACCCTCGCCGAACAGAGCGGCATGGCCCTGTACGGCAAGGCCCCGCGCCTGGGCGGCCTGCTTGCCTTCGCCGCCGTCGCCTCGCTCGGCCTGCCCGGGCTCGCCGGGTTCTGGGGCGAGATGCTCGCCCTGTTCGGGGCGTTCCGGCCCGCCGACGACCTCAGCCGGCCCGCGTTCCTGGTGTTCCTGGCCATCGCCGGCCTCGGCACCCTGCTCACCGCCGCCTACCTGCTCATCCTGGTCCGGCGCGTCTGCATGGGCCCGCGCCCGCGGCAGGCCCCGGCGCTCGCGGACGTACAGGGGTACGAGTTCGCCGCCTGGACCCCGCTCGTCGCCCTCACCGTCCTCGCGGGCCTGTGGCCCGCCGCCCTGCTCGGCCTCACCGACCCGGCCGTGCAGAAGCTCCTCGCAGGAGGCCTGAAGTGATCGCCGTCGCCGCGCCCTCCGTGGTGTCCCTCGTCCAGTCCGTCGACTGGGCCGCGATCGCGCCGCCCACCATCGCCGCGGTCGTCGCCCTCGTCGTCCTGGTCGCCGACCTGTTCGTCGGGGAGGCGCGCAAGGCGGTCCTCGGCTGGATCTCCGTCGCGGGCCTGGCCGCCGCCGCGCTCGCGCTGATCCCGCTGATCGGCGACGAACGCTCCACCTTCTGCCTCAAGGGCACCCCGTATCAGGCGTGCAGCTACACGGCGGACCGGTTCACCCTCGTCGTCCAGTTCCTGGTCCTCGCGGGCGCCCTGCTGACCGCGCTGCTGTCGATCAGCGCGCTCAAGGACGCGAAGAACGCGCACCGGCCGTTCCCCGAGGGGGAGTACTGGTTCCTGCTGCTGTCCTCCGCCGCGGGCGCCGCCCTGCTGCCCGCCTCCCGCGACCTGGCCACGCTCGTCGTCGCCCTGGAGGTCGCCTCGCTGCCCGCCTTCGCACTGGTCGGGCTCAAGCAGGGCGACCGGCGCTCCTCGGACGCCGCCCTCAAGTTCTTCCTGTCCTCCGTCACCGCGACCGCCGTCACCCTGCTCGGCGTGAGCTTCGTGTACGCGGCCACCGGCAGCCTGCACCTGAACCGCGTCGCCGAGCAGCTCACCCACGTGGACGGCCGGCTCGACACCCTCGCCCAGGCGGGCGTCGCCCTCACCCTCATCGGATTCGCCTTCAAGACGGCCGCCGTCCCGTTCCACTTCTGGGTGCCCGACACTTATGCGGGCGCGCCGCTGCCGATCGCCGCCTACCTGTCGGTCGTCGGCAAGGCGGTCGGCTTCACCGGCCTCATCCTCGTCACCGTCGTCGCGTTCCCGTCCTACGCCGACGTGTGGGGCCCGGCGCTCGCCGCCCTGGCCGCACTGACCATGACCGTCGGCAACGTCGCCGCCCTGCGCCAACAGGCCACGCGTGCGTACAGCGCCGTACGGCTGCTCGCCTGGTCGTCCGTCGGCCAGGCCGGCTACCTCCTGGTGCCGATCGCCTCGGCCGCCTACGCCGACGACCCGGAGAAGTCGATCGGCTCCACGCTCGCGTACGCCCTCATGTACGCGGCCGTGAACCTCGGCGCCTTCGCCGTGGCGGCGCTGGTCGCCCGCACCAAGCCGCTCAACCGTCTCGGCGACTACCGCGGCCTGTACGCCTCGCGGCCGCTCGCCGCCCTCGTCCTGGGCTTCTTCCTGCTGTGCCTCGCCGGGCTGCCGCCGGGCGTCATCGGCCTCTTCGCCAAGGTCACCGTCTTCTCGGCGGCCGTCGACGCGGGCCTGGGCTGGCTCGCCGTCGTCATGGCGGTGAACGTCGTGATCGCCCTCTTCTACTACCTCCAGTGGACCGCGGACCTCTTCCGCGCCCCCGAGGGCGAGCCGGCGGTCTACCGGTTCTCGGCGCCGCTCACCGCCGCGATCGCCCTCACGGCCGTCATCGGGGTGGCGCTCTCCGGGGCTCCACAACTCATCCTCCACTTTGTGAACAGTGGGCTGTTCCTGTGATGAGGTGACAAGCGGGCCTGCCTCTTTGGTACGTTTTGGGGTCGCCTGGTTCAGGCATGCCCCAGACAACCCCGATACCCAGGAGCAGTACCGTGCTGAGCGGCTTCAAGACATTCATCCTCCGCGGCAACATCATCACCACGGCGGTCGGCCTCGCCATCGGAACGGCGTTCACCGCCCTGGTGACCGCCTTCAGCACGGCCTTCATCACCCCGCTCCTCGGGTGGGCCACCGGCTCCATCGGTGACTACTCCGACGCGGTCTTCGAGGTCGACGGGGTGAAGTTCCTCTACGGGAAGTTCATCGACGCCACGATCGCCTTCTTCATCACCGCCGCGGTGCTCTACTTCCTGATCGTCCTGCCGATGATGAAGTTCCAGGCCCGCATGGACCGCAACAAGCCGGTCGACATCAAGGCCTCCATGCGCGACTGCCCGCGCTGCTTCGCGCAGATCCCCGGCATCGCCACCCGCTGCCCCCAGTGCACCAGCGAGATCGAGCCCGACCAGAAGGCCCTGGAGATCGCCGGGATGCTCCCCGGGCAGCAGGTCAAGGAGAAGGTCTGACCCGTACGGCCTACACGCGGACCCCGCCCTCCGGCCGCGCACAAGGGAACTAGAGCCTCTCGTCTGGCGTTGACCAGTACGGGAGGGTCCACTGGACAGGAACACGCGCGACCCGCGCGCCAGTGGCCAGCAAGAGACAGAGCAGTGGGTTCCCCTGCCGCACCACCAGGAGGGCGTACCGTGCACCGCCGGCACAATGGGCTGAAGACCGCCGTACTCCTCGGAGGGCTCTCCGCCCTCATTCTCGTCATCGGCAGCTTCTTCGGCCGCACGGGCCTGATCATCGGCCTCGTCATCGCCATCGGGACGAACGCGTACGCGTACTGGAACAGCGACAAGCTGGCCCTGCGCGCGATGCGGGCCCGCCCGGTCAGCGAGTTCGAGGCCCCGGCGCTGTACCGGATGGTCCGCGAGCTGTCCACGCAGGCCAGGCAGCCCATGCCCCGGCTGTACATCTCGCCCACCGAGGCGCCGAACGCGTTCGCGACCGGACGCAATCCGCGCAATGCCGCCGTCTGCTGCACCGAGGGCATCCTGCGCCTGCTGGACGAGCGCGAGCTGCGCGGCGTCATCGGGCACGAGCTGAGCCACGTCTACAACCGCGACATCCTGATCTCGTCGGTGGCCGGCGCCCTCGCCTCGGTGATCATGTTCCTGGTGAACTTCGCGTGGCTCATCCCGATCGGCCGCTCGAACGACGACGACGGCCCCGGCATCTTCGGGATGCTCCTGGTCATGATCCTGGGACCGCTCGCCGCGTCCCTCATCCAGCTCGCCATCAGCCGCTCGCGCGAGTACGAGGCCGACGCCTCCGGCGCGCAGCTGACCGGCGACCCGCTGGCCCTCGCCAGCGCCCTGCGCAAGCTCGACGCCGGGACCAAGCAGCTGCCGCTGCCGCCCGAGCCGCGGATCGAGACGGCGAGCCACATGATGATCGCCAACCCGTTCCGTCCGGGTCAGGGAATGTCGAAAATGTTCTCCACGCACCCGCCGATGGCCGAGCGCATCGAGCGGCTGGAGCAAATGGCAGGAGGCCCCCGCCGGTGAAGACCGTCCTGAACGTCATCTGGCTCGTCCTGAGCGGCTTCTGGCTGTTCCTCGGATACCTGCTCGCAGGCGTGCTGCTCTGCATCACCATCATCGGCATCCCCTTCGGGATCGCCGCCTTCCGGATCGGCGTCTACGCGCTGTGGCCCTTCGGGTACACCGCCGTCGAGCGCCGCGACGGGGGCGCACCCTCCTGCGTCGGCAACGTGCTGTGGCTGATCCTGGCCGGCTGGTGGCTGGCGCTCGCCCACGTCTTCACGGGCATCGCCCTGTGCGTGACGATCATCGGCATCCCGTTCGGCATCGCCAACTTCAAGATGATCCCGCTCTCGCTGCTCCCGCTCGGCCGCGAGATCGTCCGTACGGACCAGCCGTTCGCCACCCGCTAGAGCGCGGGCCGGGACCGGCCGGACCCCCCGGGGGGCGCGGATCCCGCGCAACCGGACCCGGCCTGTCCGGCGTCTTCCAGGGCAGTGATGGATCAAGGGACCGCGGCGTCGCCGCGGAGCCGGTCCACCGCAACACCCCCTGGAAGAGAGGCCGTCACGGCATGGGCATCATCAGCTGGATCATCCTGGGCCTGCTCGCCGGCGCCATCGCCAAGATCCTGCTGCCGGGGCGCGACCCGGGCGGCCTGATCGGCACCACACTCATCGGCATAGCCGGCGCCTTCATCGGCGGCTGGATATCGGCCGAGTGGCTCGACCGGCCCGTCAGCAAGGACTTCTACGACGGCGCGACCTGGGTCGCCGCGATCGGCGGCGCGCTCGTCCTGCTGATCCTCTACCGCATCTTCTTCGGCAACTCCCGCGAACGCCGCTGACCTCGGCGCACACCGCCGCCGCATCCCCCCGCACCGCCGCCGCGTCCGCCGCGCGCCCCTGTGCGCCGGGGCGCACTCCCGGCCCGGCGGCGGGCCCTCGCACCACCCCTCCCGAGCATTCGTGAGGTCTCTCCCCGGAACCGTGGGGCTCGGGCCACCCGTTGTGGAAACATTGGCGCAACGGGGGAGGGGGAAGCGTGGGGCCCGAGCCAGGGGAGCCCCGCGTGACGCGTATGGATTTCTTCACGGACGGAGTGCTCGACCCACAGGCGTGCGGGGACCGGCGGACCGCCGCGGTCCTGACCGCCGCCGCCCAGCGGGCCGGCCGGCAGCTGCGCCCCAGCGACGTGGTGCACGCGGCCCTGACCGGCCGCGACGCCGCCCTGCTGGCCGCCCTGGACGTCGCGCTCGTCGACGGAGCGGCACCGGGCCACCTCCTGGAGGCCATCGACGTCTACAACCCCCCGGGCACGGCCTACGAGTTCGACGGCTCCCCGGAGCGGGTGGCACCCGAACTGCGCGCCGCCTTCGACGCGTTCACGCGCGCCGCGTCCGCGGAGGGGCCCGGCGTCGAAGGAGCCGCGGTCCTCGACCTGCTCCTCTCCTGCGTGCTCGCCCACCCCGAGGAGCAGGACCGGGCCTTCCTCGGCGGCGTCCTCGACCTGGCCCGCGCCGCCGAGGCGTTACGCCGCCGGGTGCGGGTCCACGCCGAGGCGCCGCACGACGTGTTCGACGAGGGATCCGGCCGACTGCGCTCCGAAGGGTTCACCGCCGACGCCTGGACCGTCCTCGAACAGGCGGCGGAGCGCGCCGCCGCCCTCGGCTACGACCGGCTCCTGCCCCCGCACTGCCTGCTCGCCCTGCTCGCCGAGACCGAGGGCCTCGCGGAGCGCTTACTGCGGCTCCAGCTCCCGCCCCAGATCGGCCTGGTGAAGGCCGTCGAGCTGATCTCCGCCGCGTTCCGCCTCTCCGACCTGGCCCGCCCCGACCCGCCCCGCCTGCACCGCGACGACTGCACCGACGCCCTGGTCGCCCTGCTCGCCGCGGCCCGCCGCGCCGCCGCCCTCTGGGACGCCGAGCGGATCGACACCCCGCACCTGCTGGCCGCCCTCCTCGACGACCCGCCCCAGCGCCTCGCCGTCGTCCTCTCCGCCGAGCCGCTCCGCCTCGACCTCGACCGCCTGCGCGCCCACCTCGCGGAGAACCTGCGGGCGCGCCGCACCGCCACCCCGCGCGAGCCGGCCTACAAACTGCCCGCCTTCCTGCCCCCCGCCGAGGACCTCACCTGGCAGGCGCCCGACGAGAAGCCCGCCCGCCACCTCGACCGCTACTTCGACCCGCTCTGCCGCGCCCTGCACCGCTCGGACAGCAACCACGTGCTGATCACCGGCCTGCCCGGCGTCGGCACCACCACCCTGCTGCGGGAGCTGGCCCGGCGCGCGGCGGCCGGCGAGATCCCCTTCCTGCGCCGCAAGAGGTTCCTGCGCGTCGACTGCCGGGATGTCGCGGAGGAGGAGAGCGCCGCCCAACTGGCCGGACTCATCAGCCAGGTCGAGGGCCGCACCGACCTGGTGGTCTGCGTGGACGGACTCGGCCCGCTGCTGCGCGGCCCGCGCGGCACCACCCACGTCCTGGAGCTGCGCCGCGCCCTCGCCGAGCGCCGCCTGCACCTGGTCGGCGTGCTCTCCCCGACCGACCACGAGGACCTGCTCGCCGCCGACCACGAACTGCGCGACCTGACCAGCCGCGTCGACATGAGCGAGCCCGACCGCGACAGCGCCCGCGACATGGTGCGGCAGACGGCCGACTCGCTCGCCGAGGAGTTCGGCGTCCAGGTGGAGGACCGCGCCGTCGACCGGGCCGTCGTCCTGGCCGGCGAGTTCATCGCCCACCGCAAGCTGCCCCAGTCGGCCGCGCGCGTGCTGCGCCGCGCCTGCGAGGACCTGCACTACGCGCGCGACCAGCTCGACGACCCGCGCGCCACGGTGACGTACGACGAAGTGATCGACGTGGTGGCCGAGGTGTCGGGCGTCCCGCGCGGCCAGCTCGCCGGCGCCGCCTCCGGCGACGACACCCGCGTCGACTACGAGACGGCGCTCGGCGCCCGCGTCGTCGGCCAGGAGACGGCCGTGCGCGTCGTCTCCGACCAGCTGCGGCGGATCAAGGCGGGCCTCGCGGACGCCGGTTCGGGCCCCGCCGCCGTCCTGCTGTTCGCCGGGCTCACCGGCGTCGGCAAGACCGAGCTGGCCAAGGCCCTGGCCGGCCTGTACTCGGCGTCCAAGCGGCTCCAGACGTACTCGATGGGCAACTTCACGGAGCCGCACAGCGTCGCGGGCCTCATCGGCTCCCCGGTCGGCTACCACGGCCACGACCGTGGCGGCCGCCTGATCAACGAGCTGAACGCCGACCCGTACTGCGTCTTCCTCCTCGACGAGGTCGAGAAGGCCCACCCCGAGGTGCTGCGCCCGTTCCTCAACCTCTTCGACGAGGGCTGGATCACCGACCAGCGCGGGGTGAAGGCCCACGCCGACCGCGCGATCTTCGTCCTGACGACGAACGCGGGACACGAACTGATCTCCCACGACGCCCCGCACCGCGGCGACCGCGAGATCGCCACGGCCGTCGCCGAGCGCCTGGCCACCCTCCGCCACCGGCAGGGCGAGACCGTCTTCACCCCGGAGTTCCTGGCCCGCATCGACCGTGTCGTCGTCTTCCGCCCGCTCACCCAGGAGGCGATGTACGCCATCGGACGGCTCATCGTCGAGCGGCGCCGCGCGCACTGGCGCGAGCGGCTGGAGAAGGACCTCGCGGTCTCGGACGAACTGCTGCGGTACGCGGCCGGGCTGGGCCATGAGCAGGACCTCGCCGCCCACGGCAGGGAGGGCGGCCGCATCATGAACACCCTGCTGACCGACCTGGTGGACACCCCGGTGCTCGCCACGCGCGAGGAGCGGCCCGCGGAGTTCCGCGAGGCCGCGCGCATCGAGGTGACCTGCGCGCCCGCCCCCGCGTGGGAGGACCCCTTCGCGGAGCCCGTGGTCCGGCGCACGCGGGTCACGCTCGTACCGCCGCCGCCGGGCACGCCGGGACAGGAGGCGCCGACCGCCGGCCCGACGGACGCCCGGGCGGAGCCGCCCCCGCCGCGGGACGGGTCCGACGGGCCCGACCCGGCGGGTCCGCCCGCGCGGGCCACGGCCGGGGAGGCGTCGCATGAGCGTGCCTGACACCGACCTGCGGGAGTTCCTCGGCCGGGTGATCGACGGCCGGTATCTGCTGCGCGAGTGGATCGGCGGCGGCGGATTCGGCGCGGTGTTCCGCAGCGACCAGTACGTACTGGGCCGTGCCGTGCGCCCCGTCGCCTGCAAGGTGTCCCGGCGCCCCGGCCTGACCGAGCGCACCGCGGGCGAACTCTTCGCCGACGTCCTCGTCCTCGCCGACGTCATGGGCACCATGACCGACCTGGAGGCCCGCCGCCACCTCGTCCACGTCTACGACGCGGGCCTCGCCCACGACCTGGGCGGCCGCGCCTACCTCGTCATGGAGTACGTCCAAGGAGGCACCCTCGCCGCCGAGTTCGCCCGCATGGAGCGGGTGCCGCCGCGCCTGATGGTCAAGTGGGCGCGACAGATCGCCGTCGCCCTGCGCGGGCTGCACTGCCTGCTGCCACCCCTGCTGCACCGCGACCTCAAGCCGGACAACGTCCTGCTCGGGCAGGACCGCGCCGTCCGCCTCATCGACTTCGGACTCGCCGCCCGGATGCGCGCCACCGGCCAGGCCGACGGCGTCGCCGGTACCACCCGGTACATGGCGCCGGAGACCGCGGGCGGCGCCGGGCTGCCCGCGTCCGACCTGTACTCGCTCGGCCTGCTGCTCTACGAGGGACTGACCGGACGCCCGCCGTACGCCCATCTGGCCGCCCCCCTCGACCTGCCGGACCGGGCGCTGGCGCAGTGGCTGGTGGAGGCCAAGCGCGCGGCGCCGCCCGTGCGCCCCTCGTCCGTGGAGGCGGCGGTCCCGCCCGAGCTGGACGAGATCGTCATGCGCTGCCTGGAACTGCGGCCCGAGGACCGCTTCCGCACCGCCGACGAGGTCATCGCCGCCCTGGACGCCCTGCCCGGCCCGGGACGCGGCGGCCGGGCCGCAGGCGCCCCCACCGCCCCGGCGCGCGGACCGGCCGAGCTGACGGCGGCCCGGCACGCGGTGCGCGAGGGCCGGCCCGCCGAGGCCGTCGACCTGCTGCGGCGGGTGATCGGCCGGGGCGGCACCCCGCGCGCGCTGCTGCCCGCGCTCCTGGTCGAACTGGCACGCGCGCACGACGCGTTGGGCGAGCACGCCGCGGCGGCCACCCAGTGGGCACAGGCCCACGAGTCCGTACGCGCGGGGGCACGGCCCCCGGACGGCCTGAGCCGCGAGCTGCTCGCACGCCGTGCGGAAGCGGCGTTCCGCGCGGCGGGCAACAAGTTCCAGGCCGGGCACTTCGCACGGCTCGCGCGGGACGGGGGCTGAGCCATGGAGCCGGAGTGGTCGTTCCGCAAGTCCCTGTCCTTCCCGGGGCGGGTGGAGAACGCGTGGGCCACCGCCCTGAAGGAGACCGACCAGGACGGCGCGCTCGCCCGGCTGCGCGAGGTCCTCAAGAGCTTCGAGGAGCGGCCGGAGCAGACGGCGACGCTGTGGCCGTCGTTCCAGGACTCCTTCCTGGACGACCGGTTCGGCCCGCTGCTCGCCCCCGACGACCTGGGGCGCCTCGCCGCTCTCGGCGAGCTGATGGCCCGGCAGGGCCACATCGCGCTGCACCGGTCGTGGATCCCGCTGGCCCGCGCGGTCCTGCGCCGCGGCACCCCCGACGACCGCACCTGGGGCACCGCCCTGCTCACACGCCTCTACCGGGCCCCGCAGGGGGACGAGGAGGCGCGCGACGGCGCGGCCCGGGCCCTCGTCGAGGCGGGCGCGGACAGCGACGCGGCGCTCGACGTCTACGCCGACCTGCTCGGCCGGCACACACCGTCGGGCACCGTCCTGGACCACGTACAGCGGTTGCTCGCCACGGACTTCGACGCGCCCGTCGCGCGCGTGGAGCGGGCCGCCGCGCTGGCCGCGCGCCTGTCCACGGCGCGGCCCGGCGCCCTCCTCACCGACCGGGCGCTCGGCTTCGCGGCGCTCCTGCTGCACGGCCGCCCGGCCGACGCCGTCCGGCACTTCGAGGCCGCCTGCCGTGCGGCCCCCGCCGACCCGGTGGCGGTGCACGGTCTCGTCGCCGCCCATCTCCAGGCGGGCCGGCACCTTCAGGCGCGAGAGGCGCTCGCGGGCCGCGAGACCGGGCTGACCGCCCGGGTCTGGCAGATCGTCGACCTGTGCCGCACGCTGGCCTGGCTGGACGACGACACCCTGGTGACGGACGCCGCGCAGCAGCCGCTCGACGCGGCGCGGCTCGCCGAGATCGAGGAGGGCCCGGACACGGCGCCCTGGGTGCGGTACGCGCTGGGCCGGCGCCAGTTGCTCGAAGGGCGCGCACGACCGGCGGGGGAGGCGCTGGCGGCGGTCGCCGCGGCCCAGCCGCACCGGGCCGACCTCGCCTACCACGCGGCGTGGGCCCGGCTCCTCGACGGCCGCCGCCGGGAGGCCGCCGACACCCTCACCGCCCTCGCCGCCACCGACACGGGCATCTCCTGGCCGCTGTTCTGCCTGCTGCTCGACGCCGACCCCGACCGTGCCGTCCCGGCCGACACGCGCGAGCGGCTCGCCGCCGGGGCGGGAGCCCTGGCGCCCGTCGTGCACGCCCGGCTGCGGATGGCGCAGGGACGGCGGCCCGCCGCGGACCTGCCCGGCTGGGACCGGCTCGACCTCACCGGATGCACCCTGCCGCACCGCATCGAAGCGCTGCGCACGATGCTCGCCGCCGAGCTGGGGCGCGGGCGCCCGCACGAAGCGGACCGGCTCCTGCGGCTGCCCCTCTTCCACCGGCTGCCCCGGGCCGAACAGCGGCTGTGGGAAGGCGTCGCGGCACAGCCCGCCGACCCGCACCGCGCCGTGCGGCTGCTCGTCGAGGCACACGCCCTCGGCCGCGACCGGGCCGCCCAGATCCGCGCCGCGGCCGAACTGGGCGCGGGCAACCCGGCGGCGGTGCACTCCCTGCTGGAGGGCGCCGTCGGCCGGGCCGCCGAACTGCTGCGGGCCCGCGCGGAGATCCTCCTGGGCGACACCCTCGCGGCGGAGCAGCGGCTGCTGGGCGACGCCGTACGGCACATGCCGCGCGCCCGCTACGAGCTGGGGCTCATCGGGCTGCACCGGGCGGCCGCACGGTGGGCGACCGGCGCGGCCGACGCGGCCCGGCAGGAGGCCGAGCGGGCCGCCGCCCGGCTCACCGACGCCGCGCTCACCGGCCAGGACGCGGTGCCGCCCGTGCCGCCGCAGGCCCATGAGCTGGGCCGGGCCGCACGGCTGCTCGCCGGGCGGGCGCTGGATCCCGGCCGGGGGCGTTCCCCGTGGCGGGCGGTGCGGCACCGGCCGCCGTTCGCGCGCCTGCTGGGGCTCGCCCAGCTGCTGGCCGAGCCGGAGCGCGTCGAACCGGTGCTCGTCGAGGCGCTGGCCGAGTGGACGCCCCGGGACGAGGCGCCGGGTCTGGCGGCCGCGCTGGCCCGCGCCTGCGCGCTCGCTCCGGGCCCAGGCCCGGGCCCGGATCCGGTCCCCGATGCCGATGCCGATGCCCAAGTCGATGCCGAAGTCGACGTCGATGCCGAACCGGGCGTGCTGCTGGCCGAGTTGCGCCGCCGCCACGGGCTGCCCGCGGAGCCGGCCTGGGGCGACCCGCTGGCGGTGCTGACGGCGGCGGCGGACGCGCTGGGCGCCGAGGGGCGCGAGGCGGCGGTACGGGTGCTGCGGGCCCAGCGCGCTGCCGGGCGGACCGCGGGCGCCGCCGCGCCGGGTGCGGCCCGGGCCCCGGACGCGGTTCCCGACGGCCCCGACACGCGGCCCGCGGGGGTCGTGCAGGACGGTCCGGCGCGGCAGGCCGCCGAGTTCCTGGCGCACGTCCTGGAGGGCGGATCCGATCGCGGGCTGCCCTCCGCCGACGGGCTGCCCGGGCTCGCGGCGCCGCTGCTGACCGCGCGGGCCGCCGCGCTCGCCGACGCCGACCTGGCGGGCGCCGCGACCGTCCTCACGCAGGGCCTCGCCGACCACGACCCGCGCGACTTCGCGGGGCTCCTCGACCTCGGCGCCGTGGTGCCCGCCCTGTGCGCCCGGGTCGCCCGCGCCAAGCGCCGCGACGCCCGCGCCGACGCCCTCACCGGCATCGTCCGCGCCCAGGCCGCCGCCCTGCTCGCGGGCGACGACAGCGCGGGAGCAGTCGGGCACTCGGCCGCCGCTACTCTGTCGTCGGCCAGTCCGGGGGGCTCGCCGGCGACCGGGGGCGGTGTCTCATCGGTGACCGGGGCGGCGGGATCATCGGTGACCGGTGCGGCCGGATCGCCGGTGACCGGGGCGGGCGGATCGCCGGTGGCCGGAGTCTCCGGCTCACCGGCGACCGGGTTCACCACCCCACCGGGGACCAGTCGCGCCACCCCGCCGGGGGCCGGGCCCGCCACCTCACCCGCGACGAGGGGCACCGATGTACCTGGGACCGGGCCCGCCGGTTCAGGGGCGGCCGGGTCCGCTGCATCGCTCGGGACGGGGTCTGCCGGTCCAGTGGGGGCCGGGCCCGCCACCTCACTCGGGACTGGGCCCGCCGGTCCAGCGGCGGCCGGGTCCGCCACTTCATCCCCGCCCGGGTCTGCCGGTCCAGCGGGGGCCGGGTCCGCCACTTCACCCGGGCCCGGGGTCGCCACCTCACCCGCGCCCGGGTCCGCCACTTCACCCCCGCCCGGGACCCCCGGTCCAGCGGCGATCAAGTCCGCCACCTCACCCGGCCCCCGGACCGCCACCCCACCCGCGATAACACCCGCCACCCCACCCACGACCACCCCCACGACCACCCCCACCCTGCACACCCTCGCCCACTGCGCGGTGGCCCTCGGTGATCACGTCACCGCCGACGACCTCTGGCAGCGCATCCTCGCGGGAGCCGCTCCGCAGGGCCCCGAACGCGAGCAGTACGGCGCCTATCTGTGCCACCGCGCGGTGACCGTGCACGAGGCGGGGGACCCGGTGGCCGCCGTCGACCTGCTGCACCAGGCGGCACGGCACCTCCCCGCCGACCACCCGGTCCACCAGCGCGTGACGGACCTGGTGCGCGACGGCCGGATGGACGCCCTGCTCGCCGCGCTGTTCCCGGACGCCGTCCCGGACTTCGAGCGGCGCGGCCGGTATCGCGCCATCGAGGACGCGGCGGAGCCCTACCCGGCGCTCTGGCGCGCCCTGGAGCGCGACGACCCGACCGCCATACTGCGCGAACTGGCCGCCCTGCTCGACATCGGCGACCCCGACGACCTCGCCCTGCCGCACACCCTCGCCGTGCTCCACCGGGAAGAGGCGCTGGCCGCCCTGGCCCGCACCGGCGTCCCCGGCCCCGAACTGACCGCCGCCACCGCCCTGTGGGCGCTCCTCCTCGCCCACCCGGCGTTCTGGACGCACGCGCGCGTGAGCGACGAAACAGCCGCCACCGACCTGCGCCGCGACCTCACCGACGAACTCCTCGGCCTGCACCGGCTGCACGGCGCCCGCGCCCTGGACGCCGGCCGCCCGACCGACCTCGCCGCCCACCTGCGCGTCCTGAGAGCCGTACGCAAAGGCCCGCAGGCCACCCGGGCGCTCCTGGCCGGCGGGCCGCTCGCACGGGCGGTGCCCGACGGAGTGGACCCGGACCTGTTCGACGCGGCGGCCACACGCGCGGGCCGCCTGCTCGACGACTGGGCCGCCGACCTGGTGCGCACGGCGACCGAGCGGGTCGACGACCCGGCCGCCGTCGAGGGACTGCCCGTCGGCGTCGACCGCGACTACGAAGCGGGCATCACGCTCCTCGACACCGCGATCCAGCACGGCTTCGCACCGGTGCCCGTGCTCTGCGCCGCCCTGGACTGGCACAACCAGTGGCAGTTCGGCCTGTACCGGCTCAGCGACTGGGAGGCCGTCCGCGCGGTCCTGGCCAGGGCGATCCCGTACGCGGAGCAGCTCGCCGCACTGGCCACCCCGCGCCGCCCGCACCTCAAGGAGAACCAGGTGCTCGGCTTCCACTTCCTGGAGCGCGGCCTGCTCAACGGACGCAACGCGGAGGCGGTCCGCTTCCTGGAGCAGGCCGAGGAGTGGGACCCGGCCAACCAGGAGGTGGGCCGGTTCCTCGCGTCGCGCCGCGCGGACCTCGTGTTCGTCCCCGTACGGGAGCACAACGACGCGGCCCGCTACGAGGAGGCGCTGGCCCTGCTCGGCAGCATCCCCGACACCGAGGACAACCACGGCACCCATGTCCAACTGCGGGTCAACGCCCTCTACGGCATGGGGAAGCGCGAACTCCGGGAGCGCCACTTCGACAGCGCCGAGCGCTGCCTGCGCGAGGTCCTCGTCCTCGCCCCCGAGGTGACCGACGATCCCAAGCTCGTACCGGACACGAACCAGGCGCTGTCCGCGCTGCTCAACAACCGCGCGGTCGTCTTCATCAACGCCGCCAACGCGGCGGCGGACGGCGACCCCGACGCACTGCTCGGCCTGGTCGCCGCGAAGCCGCTGCTGCGCGAGGCCCTGGACCTCCACCCCGCCAACACGACCGCCGGGGAGAACCTGACCCGCGCGGAGGAGATGATCAGGAGATTCCTGAGATGAGCACGGCAGACCGCAGACCCAACCCCTTCCACGTCCTCGCCCTGCCCTCCGACGCCGACGAACAGAGCATCGTCGAGCGGGCCGAGGACGGTATCCGCACGGCCGCCGGCGAACGCGAACGCGCCCTGTACGACTGGGCGATGCGCGAGCTGATCGGGCATCCGCGCACCCGGCAGCGGCACGCGCTGACCGAGCCGCCGGGCACGGGATACCGGGATCGCTCCTGGGACGCGTTCGCGCGGCGCCACCGGGCGAACCCGGCCGACCTGCGCGGCCACCGCCTCACGCCCGACGCCTTCGACCTGCCCTCGGCGGTGCGCAGGGTCGTACGGGAACTGCACCGGCCCGTGCCCGACGCGGCCCGGGCCGCCCTGGAGCGCCCGGCGGCCGACGCCCCGGGCAGTGAACTGGAGGCCCGCGATGTCCTCTTCGGCTGACCGCACCGCCCTGGACTGCGCCCTGGACTGGGGGGAGTTCACCGAGCGCGCGATGCCCTCGGGCGGCGACGAGGCGGTGTCCCCGCAGGCCGAACTCGCGGGGGTGCTGCAACGCCGCCACGAGGACCTGAGCGCGGTGCGCGGGGAGGCGGCGCGGGCCGCGTCCGGCGCCCGCGACACCGTCTTCGAACTGGCCACCCTGGTGGGCCGGCTCGACCAGCTCATCGCCGCCGGAGAGCAGGCCCTGGCCGACAGCGGTCAGGCCCGGCTGCACCGCAGGCTGCGCATCCTCAAGGAACAGATGTTGCAGACCCTGCGCGACGACGGCGTCGAGGTCCGCGACCCGCTGGGCCTGCCCGCCGACGAGGTCGCCGACTGGACCGATCCGGTGGGCTGGCGCTACGGACCCCAGTTCACCGTCGAATCGGTGGCCCAGACCGACGACCCGGCCGTCTTCCACCACGGCGCCGTGGTCCGCCTGGCCCGCGTCTTCATGGGCTCCCCTGAGCCCTCCACCGAAACCCCCGCCGCCGACCCGGCACCGACCCCGACCGAAACCCCCGCCGCCGACCCGGCCCCCGCCCCAGCCCCGAAAACGGCTCCCGCCCCAGCCCCGAACCCGGCACCCGCCCCAGCACTGAACACGGCCCCCGCCCCCGCCCCGGACACCGCCCCCGCCCCCGCCCCGCCCGATCCCCGCGCACCCGCCACCCTGGCCAAGCCCTCCGAAACGGATGACGACGCATGACGCAGCAGATCGTGAGCAAAGCCGTCGGGATCGACCTCGGCACGACCAACAGCGCCGTCGCGGTGATGGACCCCGCCGACGGCGACATCGTCATCCACCGCGACCCCGTCACGAAGTCGTCCACGACGCCCAGCTGCGTGTGGCGCTCCCCGGCGGGCGGCGAACCGGTCGTGGGACGCAAGGCGTTCGCCCGCAAGGGCAGCACCCCCGAGCCGGTCACCTCGGTGAAGCGCCTGATGGGGACGCGGACGACGGTGGACCTCGGCGGCGAGCGGCGCACCCCTCAGCAGGTGTCGGCGGCGATCCTGGCCGAGATGAAGCGGCAGATCGAGGACGACGTCGCGGCGTTCGACACCGAGGGCGTGCGCTGGATCGTGGACCGGGCCGTCGTCACCGTCCCGGCCTACTTCGACCAGCCCCAGATCGACGCCACGCGCGAGGCGGCCGAACAGGCGGGCCTGGAGGTCCTCGGCCTGCTCCACGAGCCGACGGCGGCCGCCAGCCACTACTGCTGGCGCACCGCGACGCAGAACGGCACGTTCCTCGTCTACGACCTGGGCGGCGGCACCTTCGACGTCAGCGTCCTGCGCTGCACCGCCGGCACCTTCGAGGTCCTGGGCATCAGCGGCAACAACCGCCTCGGCGGCGACGACATCGACGCCGCCATGGCCCGCCATCTGCAGAAGATGCTCCAGGCCGACGGCTACGCGCTCGACCTCGCCCCCGAGAAGGACCCCGAGGACGCGCTGCGCTTCAGCCAGCTGAAGATCCTCGCCGAGGGCGCCAAGAAGGCCCTGTCCGAGCGCACCGACTACATCCTGCGCGACACCGGCCGCCTCACCGACCAGCAGGGCGAGCCCGTCGTCATCGAGACGCTCCTGGAGCGGGCCGAACTCGACGCGGTGGCCCGCCCGTTCATCGAGCGCACCTTCACCTACTGCGACGAGGCGATCGCCCGCGCGGCGGACCGCGCCGGCATCACCCTCGCCGACGTCGACCACATCATCCTCGCGGGCGGCTCCACCCACATGCCGCTGGTGCGCCAGATGGTCACCGACGAACTGTGCGGCACCCCCGCGCCCGACTCCCCGCGCCGCACCCGGGCGGCCTGCGCCGGGCCGGTGTACGAGCAGGTGGACACCGTCGTCGCCCTCGGCGCCGCCGTCCGCGCGGCAGCCGTCGGCGGGCTGTCCGTCTACGACGCCGGGCGCACCGTCCGCGTCTCCTTCCACGGCACCGCCACCACCGGCCGCGCCACCACCTCCGTCGGCGGCACCGTGAAGGCCCTGACGGACGGCCTCGACCTCACCGACGGCCAGGTCCGGCTCACCACTGCCGGGTTCGAGGACCAGACCGACCTGTCCGCCGAGGGCGCCTTCGCCTTCCGCGACGTCCCCGTCCAGCCCGACGCCGAATCGAGCCTCACCTTCGAGGTCTACGACGCCTACGGCGACCTGCGGGCCACCGCCGGCCGCCAGCTCGCCCACACCTCCGGCGAACAGCGCCCCACCGGCGGCACCGGCGGCGCCGCGATCACCGCCAAGGCCGTCCTCATGGAGGTCGACTACGGCGACGGCCGCACCGGCCGCGAAGAACTCGTACCGGCGATGCAACAGCTCCCGTACGAGCGGCCGTTCGAGTTCGCCCACCCGGGCAAGGAACGCGTCGAACTGCGGCTCTTCCAGCAGAGCGTGCCCATCCAGGTGATCACCGTCCTCGTCCCCTCGTCGACCCCGCGCGGCACGGCGATCCACCTCAACGTCGCCATGTACGAGAACGCCGCGATCGCCGTCCGCGGCTCCATCGGCGAGATCTCCTTCGACGTCCCCATCGAGCTGCCCGTCGAGCGCGAGATGCCCGGCGAGGCGGAGATCGCGGCGCTCCGGCAGCGGTTCGAGGAGAACCTCGGCTACCTCGCCGCCGGCCCGCAGAACACGGCGAAGGCGCAGTGGGCCATGGCCGAGCGCGCCTTCGAGGAGGCCCGGCGCGACGGCGACGTGCCCGGCGCCGTGCACGAGTTCCGCGAACTGGAGCAGATCGCCGACGCGGTCTCCCGCTCCGGCGGCGAACTCCAGCCGCCCAAGCGGGACTTCGACGAACTCGTCGCCGACTGCCAGGGTCTGCACGCCCACCTCGTGGAGCACGGCGTGCCGGAGGGCAAGACGTTCGACGCCCCCGAGATCGCCTCCGGCATCGAGCAGCAGCGGCTGCGCGGCGAGCAGGCGCACGCGGCCGGCGACCAGCGCGCGTACGGCGAGGTCATCCAGCGGCTCCAGCGCGTCTTCGGCTATCTGCAAGGTCTGCTGCGCAGCGAGCGGACGGCCGCCGAGATCCCGCCCGCTGTGCGGGCGAGCGCCCAGTTGCAGGCCGACCTCAAGGCCACCGAGGAGCTGATCCGGGTGGCCGAGGGGACCGGCCGCACCGTCGAGTCGCGCGAGCTGTCCGACATCCACCACAAGCTGCGCCTGCAAGAGGCCAGGATCCCGGCCGACCCCGAGGGCGTGCTGCGCGACATCAGCAGGATGAACGCCCGGCTGCGCCAGCTCGCCCGCATGCTGATCGACGTCGACGGCGGCAGCGACCACGGCGTGCCGATCCTCCTCCAGGGCGGCGGCCCGGGCCAGGGGAGGCACCAGTGACGGCGCCCGCGAGCCCGGCGCTCGCCCCGGCGGTCGCGGTCGTCTGCCCGATCCCGCGCTGCCGCGCGCACAACGACGCGGCGGCCGAGAGCTGCGGCCGCTGCGGCACGCCCCTGCGCGCGTACGTGCGGCTGGGCACCCACACCGCACGCCTGTTCAACGACGGTCTCGCGGCCGCCCGGGTCGGCGACTTCGCGGCGGCCCGCGACCGGTTCGCCGCGATCGTGCACTGGTGCCCGCACGACGCGGAGGCCCGCAGCGCCCTCGGCCTGGCCTGCTACGAGCTGGGGGACACGGCCGAGGCCCGCCGCCAGTGGGAGCAGGCCGCGGCCCGCCGCCCGCAGGACCGGACGGCGCGCGCGGGCCTCGCACTCCTCGCCACCACCGAGCCCGCCGCCGCCACCCCTGCCGAAGCCGAACCCGAGGCCGAAACCGAAGCAGAGGCCGGTTCCGGGTCCGGGTCCGGGGCCGGTCCTACTGGGACTGCTGCCGCTCCTGCGGATCCGCCGCGTCCCGCAGTGCCTGAATGAGGAGTTCCGGCTCCACGCCCAGCTTGTGCAGCAGCTTGTGCGCCGTGGAGTCGTCGTCGGCGAGGAGTTCGAGGAGCAGCGCCTCCTCGCCGACGGGCGCGCCGGTCTCCGCCGCCTGCGCCGTCAGCCGCTCCAGCTTGTCGCGGGTGCGCCCGTAGAACTCACTGGGCCGCGGCCGCCCGAGCCCGGCCATCCGCCGGTACGCCTCCAGGCCCTCGTCGCCCTGGTCGGCGAGGGCCCCGCGCAGCACCTCGCTGCCGGCCACCGCGAACGCCTGCAACAGCAGACTCGTACTGATCCGCTTCTCGCCGGTCGCCGCGAGCAGCCGCGCGCTGCGCACCGCCGCGGCGGCGCCCGGCCCTAGCGCGGACAGGTCGAGCCGCCGCTCCTCCTCGTCGGTCCGCCCGGCGGCGGGCGGCGTCGGGGAGAGCAGCCGCTCCGGCCGCACCCCGCACACGTGCAGCAGCTCGGCGCAGTTGCCGCCGCCGGTGTCCAGGAACGCCACCGCGATGTCGTCGACGCCGACGGTGTCCCGCCCGTCGGCGACGGCCGCCGCGTCGGCGCCCTCGACGACCCGGGCGATGGTGTCGGAGAAGGCGATCCGCTCCCTACCGCCCCCCTCCTTGCCGCCCCGCTCTTGACTGTCCGGCTCCTGCCCGCCGCGCCGCGTGCCGCTCCGCTGCGTGCTGTCCTGCTGCGTGCCGTTCCGGGCGGACGAGTCCTCGCCGGTGACCCCGTTCCCGACCCCGACCCCGCTCCCCGCCCCGTTCCCGTTCCCGGCTCCGCTCGCGTCGCTCGCGGGCGCGTGGCTCTGCACCTGCTCCAGCAGTGCCGTCAGCTTGTGCAGCCGCCGTGCCCCGATCCGCACGACGGCCCGCTCCCACACCTCGTCCGTGTCGAGCAGCGCCGTGAGCAGGTCGACCGACGTGATCATCCCCCGCATGGCCCCGAACCGGCGTGCCTTGCGCAGCAGTTCGAGGGCCTGCGGCGTGTAGCGCAGCCGGTCGTGCGCGGCGCCGGAGGGCTGTGGGGGCGCCGGCGGATCGTCGGCCGCGGTGATCTTCACGCTCGGGTCCCCGTACAGCACGAACGACGCCCAGGTCCCGTCCCCGGCCTCGGCCAGCTCGGCCCGCGCACCGCGCACCGCGGCCCCGGCCGCCGCCTGCTCGCCGAGCTGCTGGTAGAAGGCCTCCGCGAACCTCAGCGCGCTCCCGTCGCCCACCGGGGTCCGCGTCCCGACCACGGTCTTGGCGCCCATCAGCATGAACGACATGCAGGCGTTCATCGTCTTCGCGGCCTGGGCGAGCGCGAACGAACCCGCGTCGAGGGTGGACGACGCCGTCGTGCACCCGTTCACGAACACGATGGGCGGGGCGCCGCGCCTGGCCAGCGGCTGGAGCGCGTCGAGCCCGATGAACTTCCGGTCGTGCACCAGCAGTCCGGCGGCGTCCGGCTCGCCCGACACATGCCCCGAGTAGTGGAACAGGTCGTACGGGCGGGCCTTGTCCGCCAGCTCGCCGACGACCCGCGTCATGCTCGCCTGGGCGCCGCTCAGCACGGTGCACTCCACGCCCCGCCCGGTCAGCCAGGCGCTGATCCGCGCGATCTCCTCGCGGGCGGCGGACAGGTCCCCGAGGGTGTCCCCGACCACGAGCGCCCGCCGGATCCGGTCGCTGCCGCGCCCGTCGACCACGAAGCTGTCGACCTTGGCCCGCCGCCCGATGTCGTGCGAGAGCCCGAGGAACTCGTTCTCGTCGTGCAGGAGTTCCCACGGTACGAGCGACTCGTTGCTCTGCACCAGCAGCGGCCCGGTGGCCTCCCGCAGCCGCCGTACGAGGTCGAGCCGCCCGGTCTGCGGGAACAGGGCGTCGTACAACTGTCCGCCCAGCCGGGCCAGCTCCTGCCGCAGCGCGTCCGCGCCGTCGGGATCGGCGCACTTCACGGCCGCCTCGATCTCCTTGCAGAGCCCCTTGACCAGGTCCTGGCTGACCGAGACGGTGTGCTCCTGCTCCAGCGGCCCGACCAGCGACCCGTCCCCCGAGCGGAGTTCGTACGAGTACTGGGTGCGGCCGGGCCGCACCTCGGTGACCCGCACCTGGAGGGTCGTCATCATCGGGCGGGGCCGCGGGACGGGTCGCCGGTCGGGTCGCCGGACGGGCTGCCGGACGGGCCGGCGCCGTCGGCGCCGCCGACCGCGCGGTGCCGGTCGTAGAACCGGGCGATCGCCTCGTCGGTGGCCCGCTCCGAAGGGTGCACCAGTTCGAGGACGTCCCCGTCGAGCGTCACCCGCACCCGCGGCACCGCCTCCTCGTCGGCCGAGGCCACGACCCGCAGCGCGGTCGCCGCGCGCCGCCGCTCCATCCACTGGCGCACGGTCTCCACCACGGCGACGACGTTCCCGACCCCGCCCACGATCAGCGTGGCCACCTCCACCAGTTCGGCGACGCGCTGGTCGGACTCCGGCGCGGTCAGCAGGGTCCGCTCGACCCGGGCGGCCCCCGCGGCCGCCAGCGCCTCCTGGAGATCCGCCAGTTCGGCCGGCGTGGGATCGGGGGCGTACAGCTCCAGTTCGAGCGTCGCCCCGCCCGGTCCGGTGGACCCGGTCGCTCCTGTGCTCATGCCTACCTACCTCCAAGCCCTGCCCGGCGGGCAGCGGAAAACAGCGGTGCCACCAGCGTGACACCACGCCCCTCAGCAGACCATCGCATCGCCCCGATCGCCCCTGTTTCCAGGCAAGTCGACGCGGACGGGAGGGGCGCGGACACAGGGAGGGGCGGCACCCGTGGTGGGTGCCGCCCCTCCCCGCGTCCGCCACCGGCGGCTGCTACCGGTAGTTCACGAACTGCAACGCGAAGTCGAAGTCCTTGCCCTTGAGGAGCGCCTGCACGGATTGCAGGTCGTCACGGCTCTTGGAGCTGACCCGCAGCTCCTCGCCCTGCACCTGCGCCTTGACGCCCTTCGGGCCCTCATCGCGGATGATCTTCGCGACCTTCTTGGCGTTCTCCTGCGAGATGCCCTCCTCGATGGAGGCGAAGATCTTGTACTCCTTGCCGGAGAGCTGCGGCTCGCCGGCGTCCAGCGCCTTCAGCGAGATGCCGCGCTTGATCAGCTTGGTCTGGAAGACGTCGAGGATGGCGTTGACGCGCTCCTCGGAGTTGGCCTCCATCAGGATCTTCTCGCCGGACCAGGAGATGGAGGCGCCGACGTTCTTGAAGTCGTAGCGCTGCGAGATCTCCTTGGCGGCCTGGTTGAGGGCGTTGTCGACCTCCTGCCGCTCGACCTTCGAGACGATGTCGAAACTGGAGTCGGCCATGTCCTGTGGCTCCTTGTATCGGGGGTGTGGCGACAGCGGACCCGGCACCGGCCGGGCCCTGGACGGGTGCGCACCGCTGAGCCGCACCCGGTGCAAAGCCTAGCCACCGCCCCGCACCCGCCCGCCGATCAATCGGGTGGCGAAGCACCCCCTTCCATCGGGTATTGTTTACGTCGTTGCCAGCGAACACCGCCGAGAGGCGGGACCGGGGCGACAAACCCTAGGCGGTGTGCCCGAGCGGCCAAAGGGAGCAGACTGTAAATCTGCCGGCTCAGCCTTCCCAGGTTCGAATCCTGGCGCCGCCACACTGGGGAAAACCCCCTCCGAACTGCGGAAACGCAGCGCGGAGGGGGTTTTTTATTCGACCACCGCGATTCGAACAGTGGTCGAAAAGCGAGGCTTGTCTCACCCGGTCTCGGGTGTGTCCCAGTTCTGATCAGCCTGTGTCCCCCAGGCGTCCCCCGGGGGACGGGCCGTTTGAGTGCCATTCCCGCAGGCCGACCTCGATCTGGCGGTTTGCCCGGTCCTCCGCCTGAGCCAGAACCTTCGCGTAGACCCTGAGAAGCACCGCGACGGAGTGGCCTGCCCGGCGGGCCACTTCCATCGGATCGACCCCGGAGAAGAGCCAGAAGGAGACGCCGGCGCACCTGAGGTCATACGGGCGGCGAGCGAGGGGCGATGCAGCCTCGGTGGGGGAGAGGGCCTTACTCCGAGCCTCTGCCCAGACCTCGCCATAACCTGTGTCCTGGATCACGCCGCCGCGGCTCGTCCGGAAGAGCCGACCATCCGGCGCCGTGCCGTAGCGCGTGATGTGCCACCGGAGCATGGCCACGAAGTGCGGCGGGATCGGCACCACACGCGAGTCTCGGACCGCTCGCGCCTTCAGGTGGCGATCCTGGTGGGCCCGGTCGTCGTCCGTCCAGCCATGGCCGGCGTGGACGATGCCACCGCGGAGCGTGAGCCGGCCCCAGCCGCGCTTGGGGAGGTGGCACTGTGGCGCGGTCAGGCCCACGGCTTCGGCGGGGCGCATGGAGGCGTAGTAGAGGCATCCGAAGAAGACTTCGAGGTGGGCGCCGCGGTCGCCCTGGGCGCGAACACCTGTGAGTAGTTCCTGAATCTGGCGAGGGTTGGCGACGCTCGCCGGATCGACTTCCTCCGTCGACTTCGGCGCCTTCCACTTCACGGTGGACAGAGGATTCACGGGAACGCTGAAGTACCGCCGCTCTACCGCGAGACCGAGAACATCGCTCAGGCAGGCCCGCTTGCGGTTCGCCGTACGTCCGGCCGCAGAGGAGCCATCGAGCAGCGTAGACAGGGCATCGAGCGCCAGGCGGAGCGTTCCGGGGTCTTCGAGGGCCGAGACGGGAAGAGAACTCTTCTCAATCCAGCGGAGCGCATCCGCGACTTCGGCAGGGGGCTCCTGGTCCCAGCGGCTCTTGTTGTACGCCCATCCGTACAGGGCGGTGCGGAGCGTCCGGGCGGCAGGTTGGCCCGCGGTCGTCTTCACGAGCGCCGGGGTGATGGTGGCGAGCGCGTCCGCGTCGTTGCGGCGGGACTTGGCAGGAAGACGGTCCCACCTGCGATCGATGTACGCGCGGGTGTGCTCGTACCAGGTCACAGAGCCGTTCAGCGCGCGGAGTTCGGAGGCGGGCATACCCGTTTCCACGTCGAACTGCTCGCCTCTGCGGAGGGCGGTCATCAACTCTGAGCGCCGACCATCCGCTTGGGCTTTGACTGTGTAGCTTTTCGAGTGCTTCTGCGGGCCGACAAGCCAGCGGACGCGGTAGGGCTTCGGGCGATCGCGGCGGGTCTCGATGCTGTAGACGCGCACGTCGTACGTGAGGGGCATTGCTCTCCAGACGATGAAAGGGCCCGCCCCGGAGTGGGGGCGGGCCCGGTAGACGGCGGGTCAGGCGACGTTTTCGGTGCAGGTCTCCCACCACGCGTCGAGGTCGGCGCGGCTGACGCGGACTTGACCGTTCGGGAGCTTCCGGAGACGGGGGGCCTTGCCGCGGGCCCGCATGCGATAGAAGGCGGCGCGGCTCATCTCGATCTCTTCGAGGACTTCGGGGAGCTTGAGCATCGGGGGGCGGGCCATTTCACTCCTCGGGAAGGTGCGCGTCGGCGCTGACAGAGTTCGGGTGACATTGCTCTGAGTCGCGACTCATCGGCACTCAGCGGCTCTCAGAGACGGCTTGAGCGTCGATGAGTCGCGACTCAGGCAAATGTGGGGCGAGGTTGTTCAGCGTTCGGCGCGCACGGTGATGCCGTTGTAGGTGATCACCTGTCGGCCGTATGCGTCGCGGGGTCGGGATCGGTTGAGCTGGGGGACGACGGAGAGCAGGTTGCGACCGAACATCTGCTTCGTGCCGGGGCGGACGCCGTTGTCGTCGGCCCAGTCCCGCCAGACCGCCCACAGGGTTTCCACGGGCACGCTGCACGTGGCCCCGGTCGAGCAGCACTCGCGCACGAACGCGGACGTGGGCGAGGCGGTGTCCTGCATGGTCGCGACCGCGTCCCGGCTGGATGTGGGCTGGGTGATGCGGCCGGTGCGTTCAAGGCGGGCCAGTCCTTCCAGGGCCCAGTTGAGGATGCCGGGCATCTCGGTGGCGAGCCGGTCCATGAGGGTGGTGTCTTCCTTGCCGAGCCAGGAGACGGTCATGTTGAGGACGATGAAGCGGCGGGCGATGACGCCGGACGAGTCCCCGAAGTGCGGTAGTTCGTTGGTCAGGATGACCAGCCGGGTGGGGAGCTTGCCGGTCCACACGTCGCGGTACTTGCGGTCGATGTCGATGGTGTCCTCACCGGAGATGGTCAGCAGCCGCTCGACCACGGCGGTGCTGTCGTTGCCGGACAGCCGGGCGTCCGCGATGACCGCCAGCGGCTTGCCCAGCAGCGTGGACAGCCCGAAGTTCGTGCCCAGCCCCGCCAGCGTGGGCCCGGCCAGGTTCTCGCGGCCGACCAGCTCTTTCAGGACTCGTGCGATGGTGCCCTTGCCGGAGCGGGAGGGGCCGACCATGAGCAGGATCTTCTGCTGGTCGGTGCGCCCGGACAGGACGTAGCCGAACCACTCCTGAAGGGCGGCGATGGCCTGTTCGTCGTCGGGCCAGATCTGGTGCAGGAACGCTTCCCAGCTCGGCGCGGTCGCGTCCGGGCGGAAGGGGAAGGGGACGGAGACCAGGTTGAAGAAGCCGGGTCCGTGCGGCAGCAGCGCCCGGTCCCGGATGCGCAGCAGCCCGTTCTCGCAGGCCACGATCGGACTGTCGTCGTGGTCTTCGGCGTCCGCGCCGATCCAGGCCGGCGCGTCGGTCTCGGTGGGCAGGAGCGTGATCGCGCCCATGGCGTCGAGCAGGTTGCCGATCTTCTGCTTCGTGGGGGCCCACGGGCGTTCCTCGGTCTTGCCGTCCTTGCCGGGCGCCCGGAACACCACGTGCTCCAGCCGCTCGTACATGGCGGCCTTCATCTGTGCCTCGTCGACCTCGCGCCAGCAGGAGCCGTTCCAGCGCATCCATGAGGCACGCCAGCGGCGGCATACGAGCTGGCCGTTCTCTCGCTGCCAGTCCGGCAGGAGACGGCGGGCGACGGCGAGCGGGTTGGACGGCGGGGGAAGTTCCTCCGTGTCGATGGTCTCGGTCATGCGGCGGCCCTTCCTTCCTGGGGGGGGGGTGGTGTGGGGGCAGGTGCCGACGTGGACGCGGGTGGTGAGTTCGATTACGGCCGTCCGGCCGATGGCGCGTTCGTGGTGTCCGCAGGCGCACAGCCAGTCCGCGACGGGAGGGTGTGTGAACTGCACTTGGAGGCCGGGCCAGATGCCGCTGATGTAGCAGGTGTCGGGGTCAGGGACAGGAGCAGTGCGGACGCCCTGGCGGGCGGCGCCTTGCGGCTCGCCCCGGGCCGTCTGTGCTGCGGCCGGTTCGGCGTCGTGTGGCCGGCCGGTGGTGGGGATGCTCTTCAGTGGGGGACTGGGGGTGGGGGTCATGCCGCGTCCCTCCTTGCGGTGTTGTGGGCGATGGACCAGTCCAGAGCGCTGCGCAGGGTCGAGCGGCACTGGGAGGCCGGCAGACCCGTCGACTCCCCCGCTTCCTGAAGAGCCTGTTCAACCACGGGCCGGGCCAGGTCGCCCCATGCGACGAACCGCCCCAGGGCGCGTGCGGCCCGGAACAGTGCCGTCTCCCGCCCGCCCTCGCGGGCCGAGGCGACGTTCCGCGTCTCCTTGGCGAGCGCTACATCCGCATAACCCCTAGATTGACCCGGTACGGCCGTAGGAGGGGCCTGAGAGGGCTTGGGGGCGGGCGTCAGGACGGTTTGGAGCCAGGGCGGCAGCGGGGCCGCCTGAGGGGCGCTGAGCGGTTCGTAGGGTCCGGCGGGGGTGGTGCTGCCCGCCGCGACGACGTACCCGCCCCAGCCCCGGGTGTCGACCAACTCGCCGATGGTTCCTGCGGTGTTGGCGTACCGGGAGCCGTCAGGGGCGGTGAAGTACAGGTGAGTTCCGCCGCTCGCGGTCCGCACCCGGTAGGTGTCTGGAACGGCGTGCCCGGCGCGCTCGCAGAGCGCACGAAAGGTTGCCGCGCCGTCAGGCGCGTCCGAACTGCCCTTGTCCTTCGGCTTGTCGAGATCGACGACCAGCAGCCCGGACGGGCCGGTCGCGATACCGACGTTGAAGGGGCCGGTGGACCAGGCGGCGTGGATGCGGTCTGGGTCGGTGGTGGCGCGCTGCTCCCACTTTGCGTGCCCGTGCTCGCACGCTCCGGTGCGCGGGCAGGCGCTCTCACCGTGGAGTGCGGGCTGCTTGGTGCCGGGGCGCAGGGGGAAGACGTACCAGCCGTGTGCGGAGGCGTTCAGGGCCGCATTCAGCAGGTGTTCGCTCATGCGGCGGCCCTCCCTTCCAGGTCGAGGTACTGGGTGGCAATCCACTGGGTGTAGATGGGGGGCACGGCTTTGCGGGCTTGCAGGTTGGTCATCCAGGTGCAGCCCATGGCGTCGGCGTATGCGCGCTCATCCTTGTGCTCGAACGGCATGAGCTTGTTACGGCCCTTCGGGTGCCAGCACGGCGGAAGAAGCTCTCCGCCGCCGTGCCACGACGTCTCGAAGACACGGTGGCGGCGAACCTTCAACCCGAACTGCGAGCCGCACAGGATGTAGTCGGGGCGCAGGATGCCGGCCGTGGCGGTCTCGGGGACGTTCTCGATGACCCACGGGCGTCCGGTCGCCTGCATGACCTGGCGGCCCGGGCCGATCAGGTCCGGGTGGTCGTCGGGGTTGCCGCGCCAGCGGGTGACGGTGGCGTAGCGCTCGCACGGCCACGAGCCGTGGACCAAGTCGAAGATGTGCCCGTGCCGGGCGCAGTACTCCAGGGCGTCGCCTTGGTGGAAGGTGAAGGGGTAGCTGGGCTGCGGGTTGATGTCGACGCCGACGACGTCGAATCCGGCGAGGTAGTAGCCCATGGACAGGCCGCCCGCACCGGAGCACAGGTCCAGCACTCGCATCCCGTTCGGTCGCCGCAGCGGTAAGACGCGCGCGTTCATGCGGCCACCCCCAGCCGGGCGGCGGTGAGCTGGTGCTGGGCGGCGGTGCCGATGTGGTGGGTGTAGGCCGGGGGGATGCATTCGCGGATGCCGTCGCGGTTCATCCACGACACCCCGAGGACGCGGCGGGCCAGGCCGACGCCGGAGAAGTTGCCGACGAACTGGCCGTAGTGACCGGGCGGGACAGGGCGGCCCATCTTGGCCTGTGGCACCAGGTGCGGGGGATGCTGCGGCTGGTCGAGGGTGAAGCCGCCGCCGGTCTCGAAGTAGCGGTGACGGTAGTTGGCCAGGCGGAACATCTGCCCACACAGCATCACCGGCCCGCGCAGCTTAGCCACCGCCCCACGCACGTTCTCCATCACCCACGGCCGACCGCTCGCATTCAGCGCGTCGCGTGTGGGGCGGATCAGGTCGGGGTGGTCGTTGCCGCGCAACCGCTGGCAGTCCGTGTCGTGCTGGCACGGCGGCGAGGCGTGGATGAAGTCGAACTCCGCACCGTGCTTGCACAGGAACGTGATCGCGTCGGCCTGGATGAAGCGGAACGGGTAGCGGGGCTGCGGGGCGATGTCGACGCCGGTGACGTCGAATCCGGCGTCGGCGTAGCCCTTGGCGGCGCCGCCCTGGCAGCAGTACAGGTCGAGCAGGCGGGGCCGGTTGTCAGTGGGATGGGTCATCCTGGTTGTCTCCGGTTCCTCTGAGTGGGTCGGGGGATGAGGCAGCCGTGTTCTTTGGCGAGAGGCGGCTGCCTCTTCGGGCGAACAGGGGGATGGGGCAGTGACGACGGCTTGGCTGGTGCTCGCGGTCGGGGACGCGCGGCAGCACGGCGGCAATGACGGCTATGACGACAACCCGAGCGAGCACTACAGCTGGGACAGCACCGTCCCCAACTCCGGCGAGATCGCTGCGGGGGATGTGATCGCGGTCTGGAACAAGCGCGAGCTGGTCGGTGTCTCGGTCATCGAGGAGGTCGAGACCGGTGAGGCCGAGAAGGCCCGCTACTCCTGCCCGACGTGCTCGCGGGCGGACTTCAAGCGCCGCAAGCGTCTGACACCGGCCTGGCGGTGCAACAAGTGCGGTGCCCTCTTCGATGAACCGGCGCAGCGGATCGAGACGGTGACTACTTACCGGTCGCTGCACGGCGCTCAGTGGAAGGACGGGCGCGGCACGCTCACGGGCCGCCAGCTGCGGGCGCTGTGTGACTCGCCGAACTCGCAGCTGTCCATGCGGCCGGCGCGATGGGAGAAGCTGCGCGCGGCGCTGGAAGAGGTCTCCGGCCCTGACTGGCCGGACCCGGATGAGGCAGTCCGTGAGGCGTGGCGGCCGGTGCGGGGTGGGCACCGCATCGTGCGCGCCCGTACCCGCGTCGGACAGCAGACCTTCCGTAACCAGCTGCTGGGTGAGCAGGGACAGAGCTGCGCGCTCAGCGGCCCCGCGCCCGCGGCTGTGCTGGACGCGGCGCACCTGTACGGGTATGCCGAGGCCGAAGAGCACTTCCCGTTCGGGGGCCTGCTGCTCCGCTCCGACGTGCACCGGCTCTTCGACCGCGGCCAGATCGGCATCCGCCCGGACACCGGCCTCATTGACGTCGATGAGAGCCTGCACGGCTACCCGCTCTACGAGCAGCTGCACGGCCAAGCCCCGCACGCCAACCTGCGCCCTGAGCACCGGTCCTGGCTGGCCGTGCACTGGCACGAACACCACAACTGACCAGCCTCAACCGTGGAAGTGGTTGCGCTTGAAGATCGCCTTGCGGATGTTGACCGTGGTCCCGCCACGCGAGGCGCTCAGCACCTGCACGGCGATGAACCCGCCGAACACGACGGCGGCCAGGATGATGAGTTGCTGGATGAGGGCGGCGAGTGCGGCGATGAACGTGGTGAGCAGCAGCAGCCCACCGCACACCGCAAGGAAGCCGACACCGCCGAGCGCGACGTTCACCGCAGCCCGCGACACAACCGGCTTGGCCGCGACCGGCTCGGGCTGCATGGGGTTGATGGCGTAGCCGGTGACCGTCCGCCCGTCGGGCAACACGATCGTCTGCACGGTGGGAATCTGGCCCGGCTGCACCGCGACGACCGGAGCGGTCTGGACGGGCTGGATCGGGGCGGGCTGGTGGACGATGACGGGCGCCTTTACGGCGGTGTGGTGGGCGGGTTCGGGCAGCATGCGGAATCCCTTCCGGCCGATGGCCAGGGAGGTAGAGGTACCCCCTTGCCGGGGTGCTGTGGAGGGGGTTTCAGGGGTGCTGACCTGCGGGCCTCCCTGACTCCCTGATTGATCCTTTTCGCAGGTCAGGGCCAGGGAGGCAGGGCAGGGAGGCGGTCAGGGAGTTCTCCCTGCCTCCCTGCCCCGGGCGGGGTTGGCTCCCTGTCATCCGTCGGCGGAAGCGGAACCCTCGTCGTCGCGGTTGGCGAGCGCGCGGACCACGCGCTCACGGTCGACGACCATGCGGCCGTCGGACTTGCGCGGATCGGCGCCGACGTCCTCCAGGGCGCGCTTGAGGTCACCGAACGACCAGCGTCCGTAGGCGTCGTCGTTCAGGGCGGCGAGCCGCTGAAGCACGGTCTGGGTGAGCACGCGCGGCGCGTCCCCGAGCACAGAGGCGATGTCGGCGAGCGGGTCGCGCTCCTCGCCCCGTTCGATCACGTGCAGGGTGGTGACGCCGTCGCGCAGGGCCTTGGCCCGCTCGATGATGGCCTTGGCCGCGTCGTCGTCGACGTAGTGCGTGCGCACCGTGATGGATGACTGGCCCTTGGGGATGTGGATGCCGGACGACGCGACGACGAGAGTCCCCTGGTCCAGGCCGGGACGCAGCAGGTTCGGGGCGGCGCCGCCGTCCACGGCCTTGTCGCCGAGCGCCATGCGGGCCTGCGACTCGGTGCCGAGCGCGAGGGAGGCGCGGGTGTGTGCGCCCTCGCGGACCAGCTTGGGAAGGTTCTGGTCGGTGGGGTCCTGGGTGCCCTGCCACAGCAGCACGTTCACCGCGCGGCCCTGGTTGTGGATCTTGCGGGCCGCCATGTAGTAGCGGGACGTGGCCTTGGAGCCGCCGTAGAAGCGTCCGTCTTCGTCCTTGATCGGGCACATGAACGCGACCTGCGCTTCGTCGACAAGCACGATCAGCGCGGGGAACTGCGTTCCGGGCGGGGCCTGGAGACGGCGGTTCATCTCCGCCACAGCGTCCTCGGCCATCTCGGTGACCTGGATGACGTGCTCGTCGGTCGGGCCCTGGATGAGCCGGGTCGCGAGTCCGTCGAACATGTTCCAGTCGCCGACGCCCTTGAGGTCACCCATCCAGAACTCCACCGACTTGTCGAGTGCGAGCCACAGGGCGAGGGAGCGCAGGGCGACGGTCTTGCCCTGGTTCGACAGGCCGGTGATGAGCAGGTGGCGCTGGTAGAGGGACAGTGCGGCGGCATCCCCGCGCAGATCCTGCCCCCACGGGGCCTTGCCCTTGGCGTAGTCGGCGGTCATCGTCTCGTCGGTGACCAGCGGGGACGGGCCGATCGGCTCATCGAGCGCCCCGGAGTCGGCGACCCACAGGCGGACCGTGCGGGCCGCTTCCGGGATCGTGATGAACACCTCGTGCTCATGGCGGGTCAGGTTCTCGGCGAGCTTGCGGCGGCGCTGCTGGACCTCGATCGTGGACACCCCGGACGGGAGTGTCACGTCGACTTCGACGCCGCATCCAGCGATCCGGATCGGGCCGAGCATGGAGGCGCCGGCGTCGCCCATGTCCTTGATGGCGTTCCGCAGCGCGGGGACGCCGAGGTCGCGCAGGGCCTTGACCACGATGGACGGCGTGATCGGCTCACCCTCGCTGCTGCGGACGTTGTCCGGCAGCGCCCAATACGGGGCCGCCTGCGCCCGACGCCCGACCTCCCACAAGCCGAGCAGGGCGAGCAGGGGCCCGATGGTGATGAGCGGGCCCCAGGTGACCTGAACGATCGTGATGAGCAGGCGAATCAGCCGGACAACCGCCATCAGCGGCGTGATGACGTCGACCGCGTCCTTGGTGGCCACGGCCAGGGCGATGCCGATCAGCAGCAGACCGCCGATGCCCAGCCCGACCCCGGCGGCGGCGCCCTTGGCGGCGTCCACGGGGGAGGTGAGCAGGTCCATGCGGCGGCGGTGGCGTGCCTCGCGGTAGCGCTGCCCGCGCTCCTCCCACTCGGTCGCGGCCTCGTAGTTCCCCGCCGCCTCAGCGGCGCGCAGCAGGCGCTCATAGCGGGCCGCGGTGCGCCCGTCCCACGCCCGCCGGGCCACGATCCGGGCCCCGCCGAGCACGTACGTGGTGTGCCGGACCGTGATCCGTCCAGCGGTGCGGGCGTTCTCGGCCGTGGCGACCTTGCGCACGGCCCGCCCGGAGCGCACCCACAGGGGCACCGGACGCGGCTCGGGCACCACGGTCAGGGTGGTGACGTTGGACGGGGGTTCGGGGGTGGTGTCGGGGTTCTTGTGCAGGTGAACGACGTTGTCACTCATGCGTGTTGACTCCAGACAGCCCAGAAGCGGGCACGACGGGGCGGGGCCCGCCGCACGGCGGACCCCGGAAAGTGGGGAGGGTCAGAGCAGGTGGGCGGCGAGGCGTTCGGTGTCGTACGCCTCGCGCTCGTGATCCTTCAGCGCCCGCTCGAAGGTGCGGGCATCGCGCCGGGACTGGCGTTGCACGCCGTAGGCGGCGCGCAGGTCCCGCACGATCACGTCCAGGACGCCCCGGCGGGAGAACTGCATGGCGTGCGTCAGCTCGTGCACGAGGGTGGTCGCGATGTCCTCGCGGGTGCGGTGCTGCTCGGCGTTGACCAGCACCAGGACCGACCCGTCGGCGCGGGGGACGGCGAGGCCGGCGGCATCGCGAGCGTGACGCAGGCTCTCGCGCCGGGCCTTGTCGATGCGGCGGCAGTCGGTGCAGCCGGACAGGTCGACCTCGGCCTGAACGCCGAGTTCAGCCATGCCCTTGGCGTTGGTCAGGATGATCTCCACGGCGGGCATCCGGCCGTTCACGGCCCGGCTGACCTGCCGCATCGCATGCGGGGCGAGGTGTTTGGTGTCGCGTTCCAGGTCGCGGCGGCCCCGGAGCTGATGCGTGGTGATGGCGTGCTTCACAGCTTCTCCGATCACGAATCGCCGCAGCTCACGCGGCAACAGAGGTGGGGTTGTCGTGGCAGGGCACGCACATGCCGAGTGAGACCGGGATGATGTATCCGGCATCGCGTCGGCACTCGGGGCAGGTGCGCTTGGCGGTGTTCGCCCGGTCCAGGGCCGCCCACCGCGCCGGCGTCATCGGCCGCACGGGAAGCGCCTGGTCGACGCGGTAGAGGTAGGCGACCAACGGGCCCCGGCGGCGCCGGGACCGCTCGATCTGCGCGGCCACGTCCTGACCTCCCGGGCGCAGGCCGCGCGCCCGGAGCTGTCGGCGCGTGGCCAACCCGTCCGGGGCGAGGCGCCACCGGTAGACGGGGAGGGTGGTCATCAGGCGACCATCCGCTTCCAGGCGGCCCGCAGGCGGACCTCGGACGCGGAGTGCCCGGCGGCGCGGAAGCGCAGCGCCATCTCCCGGTAGGACAGCGCCGGGTGCTCGCTGGTGCGGATCTCCTCCACCAGCACATCCAGGACGTCATCCGACAGAGCCGGGGCCGCCTCCAAGGCGGGGGCGCCGGTCGGTTCGCTCGGGCCCCACACGGGCAGTTCCCAGCGGGCCGTGACGTCGGCCGTGACGGGACTCGTCACGCTGGTCAGCGCCCTACCCGTCTCCTCACCCTGGCGGGCGCTCTCCAGCGTCGACCAGGCCCCGGCGAGGGTGCGGGCGGTGGTGGCCTGGACGCGTGCGACGCGTGCCCCTGCCGCCGTCACGGCCGTCAGGCGGGTCTCCTCGGTGGCCGCTTCCGCCCGCAGCCGGGCGCGGGCCACAGCCGCGTCGTCGCGGGCCTCTTGTTGGATGTCCTTGATGGCGGTCAGGGCGTTGTCGGTGAGGGCGGTGCGCTCCCACAGGCTGTGGACCAGCCACAGGGCCTTGGCTGCAATCGGCAGCCACGCCACGGCCAGCCACGCGCCAGCCGCATGGTCGACGGTCAGCGCGTGTGCGACCAGAACCCCAGTGGCCAGCAGCCCGAAGGACCAGCCGACCGCGGTAACGGCGCGGTTGTGGTCGCCCTGGGCGGCCAGGCGGCGTTCGTAGGCGAGGGTGGCCAGCCATCCCCCGTCGATACCGAGACCGACGACCAGCGCGACCGGCCACGGCACCGCCGTGCCGAGCCACATCATGACCACGGCCAGGGTGAGCACCATCGACACCGTCGTCATCGCGACGGCGGGCAGAGCGGTCTTCGTCCTCACAGAGCACCCCCGGCGGTGGGCAGGGACGCGAGGACGAGCAGCGCGCCGCCGGCGGCGGTCAGGTCGACCGCGCGACGCAGGCACGTGAACTTCGCGACCGCGAGCCGGGACAGTCCGGCGATATCGGCGGCCAGGTCCCGCTCGACCGCCGTGGTGATCTCCTCGGCGGTGAGCGTGGCCCACAGGGGGAAGCCGTGCCGGCCGCCGAGGTTGGGGCGGATCGAGCGCAGCAGCAGCCCGGACGCGCCGACCAGCAGCGCCATCCCGGCACCGCCCACGATGCAGGCGGCGGGGTTCAGCGGCAGGTCCCGTGCAACCGTCCACGTCCCGGCGAGGACCGCGCCGACGAACGCCAGCAGCAGCGCCGTCTTCGCATCCGTGCGGGCGATCTCCGCCTTGACCTCGGCGTGCGCGGCGGTCAGGTTCGCTTCGGTGGCACTCATGCGGCACCCCCGGACACGCCCGTGCCGGAGTTGAGGTTGAGGAGCGCGACCCGGGCGGCCAGCGCCCTGCGACGGGCCCGGCGGATACGCCGGACGTCCAGCTCGCTCGGGGTGCGGTCGAGGGTGACGATGTGCGCGTCCAGCAGGTCGACGTCCGCCCGGATGACGGGCATCTCGATGTCGATGGCGTCCAGCTCCGCGTTCGTGGGCTCCATGGAGTCGAAGCACTCGGCGGCGGTAACAGCTTCCTGAACAGTGACGATGTCATTCATGGGTCGTGTTCTCCCTAGCAGGTGGCAACGGCCCGAACAGCGGCCCCGGGTCTAGCCACCCGGGGCCGCGCGCCGTTGAAGTCGGTAGATCCGGCTCCCCTCAGCGCTGCTCGTACGAGACGAGCAGCGGAGGCAACCGCCGCAGCCGATGAGCTGCGGAAAGGTCGTGATGCGCTGCACTGCGCACGGGGCAGAGCCGTGCGCACCCGCCCGCTTATTGCGAGGTGGGGCGGGATTCCCTCAGCACGCTTTTCAGTTCTCAAAGGGCGACCAACTCGGGGCCCCTCACAAGGCGAGCTATCCCGAACCGGCGTGGCTTGAGGCAGCCCAAAGAAGAACCACCCCACTCGCTGTCCTAGGACTGCGAGCGGCCTAAGAAGAAGATGGCATGCAGTCCTAGGACTGTCAACAGTCCTAGGACTGTGTTTCACTGGCTCTGTCGAGAGGAGTTCTGCGTGGCACCCAAGTGGCGAGACCTGGCGGACAGGCTGGCGGAGCAGATCAAGAACGGCGAGTACGATCCTGGCGCTCAGTTGCCCCAGATCAGGGACCTGGTCGAGGCAGGAGAAGGCTCGAAGGCAACGGTTCATCAGGCCTACAAGGCCCTTGAGGCCGAGGGGCTCGTCACGTCCACGCGTGGCCACGGAACGGTGGTGCGGCAGCGTGCTCCGCTTAAGCGGCTCGGCATTTACCGGTACGACAAGGCCAAGTGGCGCGACGGCGACGAAGTTGCGTTCATCGCCGACCGAGTCGCTACGGGGCGTGCGTACAAGCGCGACGAGCAGACTCAGACCGTCAGTCGAGTGCACGCGAGCGATCTTGTGGCGGAGGCGCTAGGCGTGCCGGCCGGTTCTGACGTGTACGCGCGCGCCCGGCTTGTCCGGGAAGGGGCCCAGCCCACCCATACTTTGACCAGCTACTACAGGCCGGAGCATGTTGAGGGGACACGACTTGTTGACCCCACGCCCGGCCCCGCCGGCAGAGGCGGCGGGTATCGCGTCCTCTACGACGCCGGGTACGAGATCGACCACATGAGGGAGTCGCTGTTCGCGCGCGTTCCGACAGCAGATGAAGTGCAGCTCCTGCAACTTCCCGCTGGTGAGCCAGTGGTTGAGCTTCACCGGACTACGCGCACGGCGGATGGCACGGTGGTCGAGTTCGCAGTAGGCATCCACTCGGCCTCTCGCTTTGCGTGGGAGTACGACTTCAAAGTTCCGGACTCAGCAAGGGACAGGGAGGAACAGGAATGATCTCAGCGGAGGCGTGGGAGGACGCCAGACTGCTCTGGGACTACAACCGCATGCACCATGCTCCCCGAGCCAGTTCGGTCGTCATCGGCTTGGGCAGCCACGATCTCGGAGTGGCTGACGTCGCGGCCGATCTGTACCACCAAGGCTTGGCACCGGTGCTTGTTTTTACCGGTGCTACCAGTCCGACGACACGGGTGCGTATGCCTCGGGGCGAGGCCGTTCACTACCGTGAGCGGGCCCTGGAGCTCGGGGTACCGGATAAGGCCATCTTGGTAGAGCCCCGTGCGACCAACACCGGGGAGAACATTGAGTTCAGCAGGCAGGTGCTGGCGGATGCTGACGTTGCAGTGTCCTCTGTCTTGCTCGTCAGCAAGCCGTATGAGGAGCGGCGCTCTTACGCCATGATGCGAAAGCTGTGGCCGACAGTGGATGTCGTTAGCGCGTCCACGCACATGAAGCTGCACGAGTACGTCGAAACGATCGGCGACGCTTCGATGGTGATCGACATGATCGTGGGCGCGCTCCAGCGAGTACTGGCCTTCCCTGGGCGGAACTTGGCGATCCCGCAAGATGTTCCGCGGGACGTAGTTGAGGCCTACGAGCGGCTGGCGCGCCAAGGCTTCACCAGTCGTCTGATGCCCACTGCAGCAAAGACCTGAGCCGACCTCGCTGGGTGCACGCCCGTTCAAGACCCCGCCGATCCGTCTAGCTGGGGCCTGAGGGGCGTTTCCAATCTTCCTGAGGTTGTATGGAGGGACAGAGGCGAAGCGAGGAGGGCACGGCAATGGAAGGCTTCTTCAACGGACTTGAGCAGGCAGTGAAGGGCAGTAACTGGCATGCGGCGCTGGTGATGGCATTGACCCTGCCGGACATTTGTGTGAAGGTCAGCGATCCGGAGCGTAAGACTTCGAGATCTCGCTACGCTGCATGGTTCGAGGTGTACGTCGCGCCGACGTACACCCGCTACGTGGGGGCGTCAACAGACAGGGAAGAGGTCAAGTTCCTGTCTGGCAAGGACTGTTACGCCCTCCGCTGCGCGTTGCTGCACGAAGGCAGTGACAAAACCACCGCCCATGAAGTACGCGATGCGCTCGACGATTTTCACTTCTGCACACCGGGCAGGCTTGGAAACAGCGTGCATATGAACAAGTCTGGCAGGGCGCTAAATCTCATGGTCGATACGTTCGCGCTGGATATGTTGGCCGGCGCCCGCACATGGTGGGCCACACTGCCCTCGGAGGAGCAGGATGCTGCCAGGGCGCGGCAGATCATCATGCACAGCACGGATAGCGACATCCAGTTCGGTTGAGGCTCAGTACGTCTGGTACCTCCACTGCGTGCGCTTTCTGAAGCGACACTTCTCAGTATGAGATGCTCGCCTCAACGCTCTAGGTGACGATTGGGGCTATGTCCAACCCTTGGATCGCTTACGGTCGCGAGGCGGCACGGGCAGAGGTTCGATTATCTCTATAAGGCGACAGCGAATGGCCTGTCCGCCTGCACGAATCCGCTTCCACCCTAGGATGAACTCTTGACCTTCTTGAGGGTAAGGGAAGTGCTGTAGTTTATAGAGCAATTCTCGCGTTGTGCTTACCGGTAGAAGTTGCTCCACAAGTCGAAGGCTTGTGGAGGCTACTTCGCTGTCCGTGATACGTGGGTCAAGGTACCTGGCCGTTCCAACAATCCACTGCCAGTTAACCTGATCGAAAGGTGGCCAGTTCGGCGGAAGCTTGACAGTTGCCCCCTCCTTGATCTCCTTCTGTAGGCGTGATACCTGCGCTCGGCCCTTATCTATGGCATCTTCCTGCTTCCATGCTTCGGAGAGATTTCGGGCGTCGATCGGCCATTTTACTTCGACGATCAAACCGCTTTTGCGGTCCGGGTCCAGAACTACTACGTCCAAATCGCCGATCTTTCTGCGATTGGGGGCTAGTACCTTCACCTCATGCACGACACGGGCACCCGGTATTGACCCTGCGAGCCGATCTCCCCATCGCCTACCGACTTTGCCCAGGGCGCCGCCTAGAGACCCTGAGGTTGCCGGATTCGATGCTGCGGCGCGAAGGACCATCCGCTCCTCAGAGCCTTCTGATAGCAGAGGGAATGGCATTATTACCTTGTCGCCCCAGGGCACCACTGGTGCCGAGAACGGCGTCTTGCCCCCGGGGCCTGTGTAGGTGACCATTTCGATGAATCTGTCAACCGCATCATTTCCTGGGTTATAGCGTTTCAGATATCTTCTCAGGGTCTCCGGTGACATCGAGAGATATGCTGTATTCGGGAGCGGCTCACCCCTAAACAGTGTGAGCTGGAGTAGTGACATGCCCTTCATTGTCCCTATCAGGGGGACGGCATCTCGGACCTTCAAGCCGCCGATATCGGCGTCCTCTGGTATCTCCCAAATGCGCTGCGCTGAATAGTTCTTCATATGCTGCACATAAAGCCCACCGATCCATGATGGAAGCCGCTTGTGCACGTGCAATACACCCTGTTGGGAGGCGAAGAATGAGTGAGCGGGCTCCAGGCTCGGTCCTATTTGGTTTTCTTCGGGGTTGAGAGTGTCGATCTGCTCTAAAACCATGTCTAGAACTTCGATGCTGGCGTGAGATGCAGGTTCAATATAAAGGCCCTCCTCGTCTTCATATACCTGTACCCGACCGGCGCGTCCGCCTTGAATGCCTACCTCGACAACCTCCCAGTCAAGCGCTAGATTCACCGCTTCTTCCACAGACTTGACGTCGGGGGTGCCGCTGAAAGACTGATCGCAATACTGATAGCTCCATTCGATCAGCCGTGCGGTAGCGTTGGCGTACTGACGCCCAGACGAATCAAATTCTGTTTCTCCGTCTTTCTGGGACTGGAGAAGTTCTTTCATGTATCGCACGGAAATAGATAGAAGTAAAGCGTGCAGGCTGGACTGTCCGAACTTCCAAATTTCTAAGCCTCTCGGAAGTTCCTGTGCCAAATTCTGCAGCTTACGGTAGGCGTCCATTGACTGGCCCCCTAATCTCTTGGTGCCACCAAGGCTCAATGATCGCTCACGGCATGCCGGGCGACTAGCCCCGCAAGCGGTGCGACGGGCAAGCGATGGGACGACGCGACTCGCGCCACGCGCCGGCGGTGCGGAGACGTCCCCCGCACATCTGTTGTGCTGTGACGGTGGTGCGTTGCAGGGTGGGGCGGGCCGGTCAGTCCTCGGATGCGGCGGATTAGAAACGTCCAAACCCAGTGGGAGCTGCTGCGTGATCCCGAGTGCCGACATCGACGTTGTCCCCGTCTTCCCTGTGCACTTGGCGATGGGCTTGCCCGCCCCAGACGAGGTGGACGAAGAGGGGTACGGCTACTTCCGTGATGTTTGGGCCACAGGTGAGGTGGGGCACGAGGAGGCGCGCGCCATGATCGAAGAAGAAAGACGCCTGGTTAGCCTCGTCGATCAGGCAAGCCGCAACGAGGTTGAGTTCGACTGCCTGGCTCAGGCGATAGAGAAGAGGGAACTTGAGTACCTCCCAGTCGGCTACGCCGAGCAACACCCGGACAGCGAACTGGTTCGGGAAGCGAGCCTAGACTCCGACGACGGGGTTCCCCTGGAAGCCCTGGAACTTGGTGTGGCAGGCCTCTCGTATGCCCTCACATCGATTGGGTGCTTCACGGCTGCGAGTTGCCGCAGCCACTCCGGCGAACACCCGTGGGCGGATCGGCCAGTGATCTTCTTTGCTGCTGAGCGCGATACCGTCCGCTGGCTTACGCCTCTGGTGGCTGAGAGCGGATGCGGTCTTGGAGACGGTAGCGAGCGTGCGCCCAAGCTCTTGGTCCTGGAAGCCCCATCGATCACGAACTTCATGAACCTGGCCAGCTGTATCGTCCAGCGAGTCGAACGATAGTTACTCGTCGCCTGCTGTCGGCGCCTGACGCTAGCGGCTCTTGGATCTGAGGGGCGAGGGCCAATCCCCCAGGCGTCCCCCAGTAACTGTGGGCGCGGGCAAAGGCGCAGGCTACACGTGGGAGACGGGGCCCGCTGTAAATCTGCCGGCTCAGCCTTCCCAGGTTCGAATCCTGGCGCCGCCACAGGAAGGCAAGAAGCCCCCGACCTGCTGTTTCAGCAGGTCGGGGGCTTCTTCTTTTGCTCTCCCCGCGGCCTTATCGTCGCCGCCCGCGTGCACGTCGGGCGGCGCGTCGATGTCAGCTCTCCATGTGGCCCCGGCGTGGCCCCGGCGTGGCCCCGGCGTGGACCCGGAGCAGCACGACGACCCTGTGGCCGCCCCCTGAACCGGGGTCGGTCGGTGCTTACTGTTCGCCAGCATTCGCCACCCTCTCACCGGCACTTCCGCCACTGTGGCGCCGGTTAGATTGCTGTGTGTCCGATGCATCTCTCCCCGATCGCCCGCCTGCGGTGGGCGGGTCCCCACATCGTTGGGGTCACTGAGAGATGGGAGATCGGATCAGATGGAGCGATCGGCACGGCGGACACGGTGCCGCAGGCGCAGCCAGTTGTCCGACTGGGTTCAGCTTGCGGCCCTGTTCCTGACTGCGGTCACAGCCATCGCGGGGTGCATCGAACACGTTGTGTGATGCCTCGACGGCGGTCCGGACGGATGGTGGGGCGGTAGGCGAGCCCGACCGGTTCGTACGCGGCCGGACCCGCCCGTGACCCGCATGTGAGCCTGGCTCCGGGTGGCTGCCCGGAGCCAGGCCATCATGCGTCGCGGGGCCTTTCGGACCCAGGACGAGGAAACCTCAAGTCGCCAGGAGCATCAAGCACGAGAGCCGGCTCCAAGATCGAAAATCGTGGCGGATCCCCTGGTGAGGCATGGCGTTAGGGGGTGGCGTGCGCCCCTGTCGAACGGAGATCGCTGAGAAACGCCTGGTGGGCCGCCTCCGGCGGGTGGCGAAAGCTGGCGAATTATGTCGACCGACACAACCGGCCGGCCGAGGTGCGTGGGGTGCGGCCCCGGACGTCCCCCGGGAGCGGCTCCAGGGCCCGTCCTGCCGGCGGACCGGCAACGCCGGCCGGCTCTCGAATCCGCCGCGATCGCCGGACCGAGCAGCTCCGGCAGGGGCATGCCGTCACGGTAGGCCGCGCGGTCGGCACGGGCACCGGGCCGCCCACGAGAGCGGGCCAGGACCGTCGCAACGCACCACGCGCCCCTCCGGCAAAGAGACCACCGACCGCCCCGCCGGCCCCACCACCCGTCGCCGCCCCGAGCGGAAACGCCGTCGAAGGAGTGACGTTGAGTGAGGGGAGCGTCGCGATCCGGTTATCAATGAGTCACGACCCGCCCATGGGATCTCGACCCGTCCGATGGATCTCGACCCGCCCATGGGGTCACGGCCCGTCCATGAGGCCGCGATCCCCCCATGAAGCCCCGACCAGGAGGTCTGCCATGCCCGTGCTTCCCCCCAAGCCGCTCGCCTCACTCGGCACCGTCACCGGCGCCGCCCTGCTGCTGCTCGCCGCGCCCGCCGCGGTCGGCGCCGCCGAACCCGCCGAGTCCGTCACCGTCGCCCCGGTCGGCACGATCGCCGAGGACGGCACCGTGACCCTCTCCGGCACCTACCGCTGCACCGCCGGGCTCGCCCCGGTCCTCGTCTCGGCCTCCGTCCGCCAGACGTCCGACGGCCCGCGCCACGGCGTCGGCGGCAGCCTGGCCGACTGCGACGGCCGCGAGCACGCCTGGCACAACAGCGCCCGGCTCCCGGACGGCACCGTCGAGCCCGGCGCCGCGCAGGTCGAGGCGACGGTGATGGAACTGCGCCCGCAGGCCGGGCTGCCGCTCCCGCACTTCCACGCCGCGCGCAAGCAGAACGTGACGCTGACCGCCGCCACGGACTGAGCCGCACCACAGCAGCCCGCCCGCGCGTCCGGCCGGGCTCCGCGCCCCCGTCCGGGGGCCGGTGACACCCGCCACGCGCGGGTGTCACCGCGTGCCCGCGGCGATCACCGCGCAGACTTGTCCCCATGCCGACCACAGCGCGCCGCCGAAACTGCCCCGAGTGCCGTCGTGACATCGCCGTCGTCGCAGGCCGCTTCGCCCGCCACGACCCACCCGGCGCACGCGACGCGGGCGAACTCGTCTCCTGCCCCGGCTCCCGCCGTCAGGCCCAGCTGGGGGCCGTGCAGGACGCCCTCGACGGGTACGTCGTCCCGCACGTGCCCGGGCAGATGCCGCTGTTCTGACGCGGACGACGCGGACGCGGACCGGACGCGCGACAGTGCGGCGATGCGATGCCCCGACGACCTGACGGCCCGACGACCTGACGGCGCGACGACCTGACGACCCGACAGCGGTACGGGGATCAGTTCCCGGCGACCGACTTGACCGCCACCGCGACCGGCGCCGACCCGGAGACCAGTTCCAGGGTCAGCCCGGCGGTGGCCGGCGTGTCCACCAGCTCGGCCAGCACCGCGGCGACGTCGTCCCGCGGCACGGACCCGCGCCCGGTCGACGCCTCCAGACGGACCATGCCCTTGCCCGCGTCGTTCGTCAGCGACCCGGGCCGCAGGATCGTCCAGTCCAGGGCGGTGCGGCGGCGGACGTCGTCGTCGGCCGCGCCCTTGGCCCGCAGGTACACGTCGAAGATGTCGTCGCCCTGGTGCGCCGCGTCGGCGCCCATCGACGACACGACGACGTACCGGCGCACCCCGGCCCGCTCCGCCGCGTCCGCGAACAGCACGGCCGCGTCGCGGTCCACGGTGTCCTTGCGGTCCACCGTGCTGCCCGGACCCGCGCCGGCGGCGAAGACGGCCGCGTCGGCACCCCGCAGGTGCTCCGCGACCTCCTCCACGGACGCCGACTCCAGGTCGCACAGCAGGGGTTCCGCACCGGCCGACCGCAGATCGTCGCCCTGCTCGGCCTTGCGGATGATGCCCGCGACCTCGTTGCCGCGCGCGGCGAGCAGACGCTCCAGCCGCAGCGCGATCTGACCATGACCACCAGCGATGACAATGCGCATGATGCCGACCGTACGCCGAGCCGGCACGGTTGACCGGGCAACCATTCCGGCGCGCCTTCCCGGCACGCGCGCGTGGAAGGCCGCACGCAGGCCCGCCCCGGGCCAAGGAGCCGCCCCGCGCGCGTAGTTGCCGATCCGGTGGAGCCGAACCCTGGGGCCGGCCCGTTCCCGCCTACGCCGGCCCGTTCCCGCCGCCGTGCTTGGCCGCCCGGCCCTGGCGCGGCAGATCCAGCGCGACCGCGGCCGCCGAGTCGCAGTACTCCCGCACCGCACTCGTCCGGGCCACCACCCGGCCCCGGTGCACGACGATCCGGCTGTATGCCAGCGACAGCGCCCCCGAGAGCCGGTCGCCCCGCACGGCGAGCAGTTCGGCGGGGAAGCCGGCCTCCACCCGCACCTCCGGCAGCCCGAGCGCCGCCCGTGCCGCCGAACTCACCGTGTCGTACGCGTCCTCGGGGCGCAGCCCGTACCGGGACGCCAGCAGGTAGGCGGCCTCCAGCGGATCGCCCCGGCCCACCGGGTTCGACACGTCCCGCATCGCCCCGCTGCCCGCGGCCACCCGCACCCCGGCCGCCCGCAGCAGCCGTACGGGCGCGACGCCCCGCCCGTCGACCCCGGCGCAGCCGCCCTGGGGGAGGCAGGCGACGGTCACCCCGGCCGCCGCGAGGCCGTCGACGGCCCGCCGCACGGCCTCCGCGGGCATCCTCGCCAGACCGCCGAGCGGACCCACGACGACACCCGTGCGCAGCCCGCCCGCGGCCGCCGCGAGCCGGCCGAGCCGCGCCGGGTCGGCGCCGTCCGTGTGCAGGTCGACCGGGCTGCCGTGCTCGGCGGCGACCTCCAGGACCGCCTCCACGTAGCCGGTCGGATCGGGGTCGAGGTCGGGGCAGCCGCCCACCACGGAGGCGCCCATCTTCAGCGCGTCGCGCAGCATCGCGAGCCCGTTCGCCCCGGCGACCCCCGTCAGCAGCCGCGGCATCGCCACGGACCGCAGGTCCGCGAGGCCCACCAGCGAACGGCGCGCCTGGAGGACCGCCTCCAGCGATCCGAGGCCCTCCATCTCGCCCACCCGCACGTGGGAGCGGACGGCGGTCGCGCCGTGCCCCAGCTGGAGCAGGGTCGCCTCGGTGGCGCGGCGCTGGACGTCCTCGGCGTCGTAGGACACCGGTCCGCCGTCGTCCGCCGACAGGGCCGTGTCGCCGTGCGCGTGCGGCTCGGCGGGCGCGGGCAGCAGCAGATAGCCGCTCAGGTCCACGCGCGAGCCGTGCGCGGTGAGACTGCCCGCCGTGCCGACCGCCTCGATGCGCCCGCCGCCCAGCCGCACGTCCACGGTCCTGCCGTCGGTGAGCCGGGCGCCGCACAGCAACAGGCCGGAGCTGTCGGGCACGTCGTCGGGTGAGCCGGGTGAGCCGGGCGCGGGGGGCTGCTGCGGAGGACTGTCGGGCATCGCGCTCCAGGGGCTCGGGAACCGGGTCCCACGAGCAAGATCACGCGGGACAGGGCGAGCCTAGGGCGGCGACGGGCGCGCTTCGCGGAGCGCCGCAATAGTCGTACTGATGGGGTCTCAGGTGGCGTCTCGGGTGGGGTCTCAGGGGCCCCTGGGCCGGTCGGGACAAGGGCTCGCCGTTCCCGACGGCGGGACCCGCGAAACGGATTTGGGCGATCGGCGGGCAACCGTGTAATGTCTTCATCGCTCGCCCCAATAGCTCAGTCGGTAGAGCGTCTCCATGGTAAGGAGAAGGTCTGCGGTTCGATTCCGCATTGGGGCTCTGGTACACACACCGCTCGCGGTGCGCGTATCAAAGCGGTGTAGCTCAGTCGGTAGAGCAAGCGGCTCATAATCGCTGTGTCACCGGTTCAAGTCCGGTCACCGCTACTGAAAGTAGCCGATTGTGGGGTCGGTCCTTCGATCGGCTACTCTTTTATGCGTTAAACCATGTCCCATCCGTTCGTCAAGGAGCACTCACGTGGCTGCCACCGACGTCCGCCCGAAGATCACGCTGGCCTGCGTGGAGTGCAAGGAGCGGAACTACATCACCAAGAAGAACCGGCGTAACAACCCGGACCGTCTTGAGATGAAGAAGCACTGCCCGCGTTGCAATGCGCACACCGCGCACCGCGAAACGCGATAAATCAGGCTCGTACACGAGGCCGTCCCCGTCAGGGGGCGGCCTCGTGTCGTTGCATCGGCCGATGCCCCGCAACCACCCCGTTTCCCCCGTAACCCCGGGCCCTGTCTTCGCAGGTCCGGGCAGACACAGGAGGTGCCGCGTCCATGGCGCTCGACCAGTCCTACGTGGGGCGGAGCTACCCGCCCAGCGCCCCGTACGAGGTCGGCCGGGAGAAGATCCGCGAGTTCGCCGAGGCCGTGGGGGACACCCATCCCGCCTACGTCGACCGTGAGGCGGCCCTGGCGCTCGGCCATCCCGACGTGATCGCCCCGCCGACCTTTGTGTTCGCCATCACGTTCAAGGCCGCGGGCGCGGTCGTCCACGACCCTGAGCTGGGCCTTGACTACAGCCGGGTGGTGCACGGTGACCAGAAGTTCGCGTACACGCGTCCGGTGCACGCCGGAGACCTACTCTCCGTGACATCCACCATCGAGGCGATCAAGTCCCTCGCGGGCAACGACATCATCGACGTGCGCGGCGAGGTCCACGACGAGAAGGGCGAGCACGTCGTGACCGCCTGGACCAAGCTCGTCTCGCGCGCCGCCGCCACCGGGGAAGGGGCCTGATCGCCATGGCGACGACCATCACGTACGACGAGGTCGAGGTCGGCACCGAGCTGCCCGCCCGGACGTTCCCGGTGACGCGCGCCACGCTCGTCCAGTACGCGGGCGCCTCGGGCGACTTCAACCCGATCCACTGGAACGAGAAGTTCGCGGTCGAGGTCGGCCTGCCGGACGTCATCGCGCACGGCATGTTCACCATGGCCGAGGCGATCCGCGTCGTCACCGACTGGGCCGGCGACCCGGCCGCCGTCGTCGAGTACGGCGTGCGCTTCACCAAGCCGGTCGTCGTCCCGAACGACGACAAGGGCGCCGAGATCGAGGTCAGCGCCAAGGTCGCGGCCAAGCTCGACGACCGCCGCGTCCGCGTCGACCTGATCGCCATGAGCGCGGGGCAGAAGGTGCTCGGAATGTCGCGGGCGGTCGTCCAGCTGGTCTGATCGCACGCCCTTCGCGGGCGCCGGCGCCCAGAGGCGCAGGTCCTCGCGGGGCAGGTCCTCGCGCGGGCAGGTCCTCGCGCGGGCAGGTCCTCGCGGGGCAAGCCCTCGCGCGGGCAGACAGGTAAGGGGCATCCTCCATGGGGGAGTGCCCCTTACGCGTTTCCCGCGCGGGGCGCAGGGGTTGACTCGGGTAGTGATTGGCCACTAACTTCGTCGCATGGTCAGGATGAGTGCGCAGGAGCGACGCGAGAGCGTCGTTCGCGCGGCGATCACCGAATTCGCCCGGGGTGGGTACAACGGCACCTCGACCGAGGCGATCGCCAAGCGGGTGGGCGTCTCGCAGCCCTACCTCTTCCGCCTCTTCCCCGGCAAGCAGGCCATCTTCCTGGCCGCGACCCGGCGGTGTTGCGAGAACATCACCGAGGTGTTCCGCAAGACCGCCGAAGGGGTCGCGCCCGAGAAGATCAAGGAGGCCATGGGGGACGCGTACCTGTCCCTCATCGCCGACGACCCGGACATGCTGCTGATGCAGATGCAGATCTACGTGGCCGTGGCCGCCGCGGAAGCCTCCGGCGACGTGGAGTTCGGCGAGGAAGCACGCCGCCTGTGGGCGGAGATGTACGACACCGTCCTGCTGGCCATGGGGGCGGACGTCGAGGGAGCGGCGAACTTCCTCGCGCACGGCATGCTGATCAACGTCCTGGTGTCGATGGGCTTTCCGCCCGAGCACCGGGTGTGGACCGGCTGCGGAGCACCGTCCTAGGCGGAAATCGTCCTAGGCGCCCTGGGTGAGAACCGTCCTCAGTGATCCGGGAGGGCGGGGCGATCCGTGCGGGCGGTCGCGTTTTCTTGGCAAAAAAGTTAGTAATCAATAACTAACCGACGGCAGAAACACTGGGGGAAGCGATGTCACAGCAAGCCGGAACCACCCGGGGCGGGGGAGCCGTCTGGGCCCTCGTCATCACCAGCGTCGCCGGATTCATGGCGGCCCTCGACAACCTCGTCGTCACCACGGCCCTGCCGTCCATCCGGCAGGACCTCGGCGGGGCCCTCGACGACCTGGAATGGACGGTCAGCGCCTACACGCTCACCTTCGCCGTGCTGCTGATGTTCGGCGCGGCGCTCGGTGACCGGTTCGGCCGCCGCCGGCTCTTCCTGGTCGGCATCACCGTCTTCACCGCGGCCTCCGCCGCCGCCGCGATGTCCACCGGCATCGAGGCGCTGATCGCCGCCCGCGCGGTGCAGGGCGTCGGCGGCGCGATCATGATGCCGCTCACCCTGACCCTGCTCAGCGCGGCCGTCCCGGCCGCCAAGCGCGGCATGGCGTTCGGCGTCTGGGGCGCGGCGAACGGGCTCGCGGTCGCCTCGGGACCGCTCATCGGCGGCACTCTCACCGAACACGTGTCCTGGCACTGGATCTTCTGGCTGAACGTCCCGGTCGGCCTCGCGCTGCTGCCCCTCGCCCGGCTGCGCCTCAAGGAGTCGCACGGCACCGGCGCCCCCCTCGACCTCACCGGCACCCTGCTCGCCAGCGGCGGCCTGTTCGGCATCGTCTACGGGCTGGTCCGCGCGCCCATCGTCGGCTGGAGCGACAGCGTCGTCCTGACCGGGCTGTTCGCCGGCACCGCCCTCCTCGTCGGCTTCGTCCTCCACGGCATCCGCGCCGAGAACCCCATGCTCCCCATGCGGCTCTTCCGCTCCCGCGCCTTCGCGGGGATCAACGCCGCGAGCCTGCTGATGTTCCTCGGCATGTTCGGCTCGATCTTCCTGCTCAGCCAGTTCCTCCAGGGCGTCCTCGGCTACTCGCCCACCGAGGCGGGGCTGCGGATGCTGCCCTGGACCGGCATGCCGATGCTGGTCGCGCCGATCGCCGGATACCTCTCCGACCGGATCAGCGGCCGCACCATCGCCGCCACCGGCCTGTTCCTCCAGGCGCTCGGGCTCGGCTGGTTCGCCACCGTGATCTCCGCCGACGTCTCGTACGCGGCCCAGCTGCCTGCGCTGATCGTCAGCGGCGTCGGCATGGCCCTGTACTTCGCCCCGGCCTCCAACCTGGTCATGGCCAGCGTCCGCCCCGAGGAGCAGGGCATCGCCTCCGGCTCCAACAACGCGCTGCGCGAGGTCGGCGGCGCCCTCGGCATCGCGATCATGGCGTCGATCTTCTCGGCGCAGGGCGGCTACGACTCCGCGCGGAGCTTCGTGGACGGCATCCGGCCCGCCCTGTGGGTGGGCGCCGCCCTGGTCGCCGTCGCGGGCCTCGCCGCCCTCGCCATCCCCGGCGCGCGACGCGCGGCGGACGGGACGCCCGGGCCGGCGCAGGACGCCCGCCCGGTCCTGGAGAACGCCTGACCGCAGCCTCCGTACGGAGCCCGGCCGCACCCGCGCCCGGGCTTCGTACGCCGAAGCGCGCACGCCACGCCGACCCTGCCCCGGCCCACCCCGCGGCCGGGGCCCCGACGGACTCCGCGGCGTCCGCGCCGCCGGCCCGCCCCCACCGGGAGGACGCCCCGCGGCGCTCCCGGTGGGACCCGGCACGAGAACGGCCCCGTCCGGACGGCGGGGCCGTTCTCGTACTCTGGAGCGCGTGCAGGAACTCCACGAAGCCCCCCTCGCCCCCCTGACCACCTTCCGGCTCGGCGGGCCCGCCACCCGGCTGCTCACCGCGACCACCGACGCCGAGGTGATCGACGCGGTGCGCGAGGCCGACGCCACCGGCACCCCGCTGCTGATCATCGGCGGCGGCAGCAACCTCGTCATCGGCGACGCGGGCTTCTCCGGCACCGCCCTGCGGATCGCCACCCGGGGCTTCGCCCTCGACGGCACCACGCTGGAGCTGGCCGCAGGCGAGGTGTGGACCGACGCCGTGGCCCGCACCGTGGAAGCCGGTCTCGCGGGCATCGAGTGCCTCGCCGGGATCCCGGGCTCCGCGGGCGCGACACCGATCCAGAACGTCGGCGCGTACGGCCAGGAGGTCTCCACCACGATCACCGAGGTCGTCGCCTACGACCGCAAGAAGGGCGAGACGGTCACCGTCCCGAACGCCGACTGCGCCTTCTCGTACCGGCACAGCCGCTTCAAGGCCGAACCCGACCGCTATGTGGTGCTGCGCGTGCGGTTCGAGCTGGAGGACGCGGGCGGCCTGAGCGCGCCCCTCAAGTACCCCGAGACCGCGCGCGCCCTCGGGGTGGAGGCCGGCGACCGGGTGCCCGCCGCGACCGCGCGCGAGACCGTCCTGAAGCTGCGCGCGGGCAAGGGCATGGTGCTCGACCCCGAGGACCACGACACCTGGTCGGCCGGGTCGTTCTTCACCAACCCGCTCCTCACGGACGAGGAGTTCGCGGCCTTCCACGCGCGCGTGGCCGAACGCCTCGGCCCCGACGCCGCGGCGCCCGCCTTCCCCGCCGGGGACGGCCTGACGAAGACCTCCGCGGCCTGGCTCATCGACAGGGCGGGCTTCACCAAGGGCTACGGCAGCGGCCCGGCCCGCATCTCCACCAAGCACACCCTCGCGCTCACCAACCGCGGCGGGGCCACCACCGAGGACCTGCTGGCCCTGGCCCGCGAGGTCGTGAGCGGGGTCCGGGACGCCTTCGGCGTGACGCTCGTCAACGAACCGGTGACGGTCGGCGTCCGCCTCTGAACGCCGCCGGACAGGCCTAGTAGGCCACCCCGACCGCCTGCTTGACCGTCGCCGGGTCGTCGACCATCGCCAGCATCGCGTGCGCCACGTCCGCGCGCCCCGCGAAGCGGCCCGCGCGCGGGAAGCCGCCCACGACGGTCCGGTACGCCCCGGTGACCGGCTTGTTCTGGAGCCGGGGCGGGCGCACCGACGTCCAGTCCGTCGCGCTGCGCGCCAGCTCGGCCTCCATGGCCGTCAGGTCCCGGTAGATGTCCTTGAGGAGCGCGCCGACGATCTTCCCGCCGATCCGGTCGGCGAGCGGCGAGTTCTCCGGCATCGGGCCCACCGGCGCCGCGCTGACCACCAGCAGGCGGCGCGTGCCCGCCGCCTCCATGGCCCGCAGCACGGTCCGCGTGAGCGTCGTCGCGATGCCCGCGTCCGAGCGCCGGCGGGCGCCGAGCCCGGAGAGGACCGCGTCCCGGCCGGCGACCGCGGGGCGCAGCGACCCGGCGTCCGACAGGTCGTCGCGGACGACCTCCAGGTGCTCGCCGGTCACGGCGAGGCGGGCCGGATCGCGCACCACCGCCGTCACCTCGTGCCCGGCCGCCAGGGCCTGCCGGACGATCTCGCGGCCGATGCCGCCGGTCGCACCGAGAACAGTGAGCTTCATGGCGTGCCTCCAGGTCCGCGTCCCCCACAGCGAGAACTGTGGTGGGTGAGTACTCACTCACCCCCGCTCACCTTTAGAGTGAGTGAGTACTCACCCACGCGTCAAGGTTGGTTGGAAACCGCATGGACCAGAAACCGGCCCGCGTCCGCATCGTCGAAGCGGCCCACGAACTCATGCTGACCATCGGCCTCGCGCGCACCACCACCAAGGCGATCGCCGGGGCCGCCGGATGCTCCGAGGCGGCGCTCTACAAGTACTTCCCCAACAAGGAGGAGCTGTTCGTGACGGTGCTCAACGAGCGCCTCCCGAAGCTCGGCTCCCTCCTGGACCGGCTGCTCACCGAGGGCGTCGGCGACCCCGGCCGCACGGTCGAGGAGAACCTCACGGACATCGCCCGCGAAGCGGCCCTCTTCTACGAGCAGACCTTCCCGATGGCCGCGTCCCTGTACGCGGAACCCCGGCTCAAGCGCCGCCACGAAGAGGTGATGCGCGAACTCGGCGCGGGCCCGCACCGGCCCATCCAGCGCCTGGACGCCTACCTGCGCGCCGAACAGCGGGCGGGCCGCATCGGCGCGGGCGCCGACACCTACGCGGCCGCGTCCCTCCTCCTGGGCGCCTGCGCGCAGCGCGCCTTCGCCTACGACATGTCACCGGACCGCCGGCCCCCGCAGCCGCTCGACGCGTTCGCCGCACAGATCGCGCACACCCTGCTCACCGGTATCGCATAAAGTCACCCTGTTCCAGGGGAGAGGATCTTCGATGCGGGTGGACGCGGGACGGGCGGGACGCGCCGCCGTGATGGCGGCGCTGATGGTGGCCACGGCGGTACTGGCCACGGGGTGCGGCGGGCCCACACGGGCGGTCGACGAGGACAGCGGCAAGGACAGCGGCAAGGACGGAGCGGCCCGCTACAGCAGCGTCGCCGAACTGCCCGAGCACCTGGCCGACGACGGCACGACGATCCTGGTGGGCGCGCCCGGCGCCGCCACGACGGTCCACGTCTACGAGGACCTGCGCTGCCCCGTCTGCGAGGACTACGAGGAGCGCGGCGGCGGTGAGGCCCTGCGCGATCTCGTCCTCAGCGGCCAGGTCGCGGCCCACTACACGCTGGCCTCGTTCCTGGACGACCGGCTCGGCGGCAGCGGCTCGCTGCGCGCGGCCAACGCCCTGCGCGCCGCCCTGGAGCAGGACCGCTTCATCGAGTTCCACGACGTGCTCTTCGCGCACCAGCCCGAGGAGGCGGTCGACGGCTACACCGATGCCTTCCTGCTGCGCATGGCGTCCAAGGTGAAGGGCCTGCGGGGCGAGCAGTTCGACACCGCGGTGCGCACCATGAAGTACCGCGCCTTCGTGAAGGCGTCGCAGCGCGCGTACGAGCGGGACGGCGCCCCCGGCACCCCGACCTTCGCCGTCAACGACACCGTCGTGCCCGACCGGTTGCGGGGCGGCATGTTCGACGAGGCACAGCTGCCGGTGGTCGTCGCCGTGATGGTGAACGGCATGGCGGCGGCCGGCGGGGCGTGACTCAGCCCGCCAGCCACTCCTCCACGCCGTTCAGGAGCTTCTCCTTGACCTCACCGGGCGCCGCGGAGCCGCGCACCGACTGACGGGCCAGCTCGGCCAGTTCGGTGTCCGTGAAGCCGTGGTGACGGCGCACCAGCTCGTACTGGGCGGCGAGCCGCGAGCCGAACAGGAGCGGGTCGTCGGCGCCCAGCGCCATCGGCACCCCGGCGTCGAAGAGCGTGCGCAGCGGCACGTCGGCGGGCTTCTCGTACACGCCGAGCGCGACGTTCGACGCCGGGCACACCTCGCAGGTCACGCCGGACTCGGCGAGCCGCCGCAGCAGCCGCGGGTCCTCCGCGGCCCGCACGCCGTGCCCGATGCGGTGCGCTTCCAGGTCGTCCAGGCAGTCGCGCACGGACGACGGGCCCGTCAGCTCGCCGCCGTGCGGCGCGGACAGCAGCCCGCCCTCGCGCGCGATGGCGAACGCCCGGTCGAAGTCCCGCGCCATCCCGCGCCGTTCGTCGTTGGAGAGCCCGAAGCCGACGATGCCCCGGTCCGCGTACCGCACCGCGAGCCGCGCCAGCGTCCGGGCGTCCAGCGGGTGCTTCATCCGGTTCGCGGCCACCAGCACGCGCATCCCGAGCCCGGTCTCGCGCGAGGCGCTGTCCACGGCGTCCAGGATGATCTCCAGGGCGGGGATCAGCCCGCCCAGCCGGGGCGCGTACGACGTGGGGTCGACCTGGATCTCCAGCCACCCCGACCCGTCGGCGATGTCCTCCTCGGCGGCCTCGCGCACCAGCCGCTGGATGTCCTCGGGCTCCCGCAGGCAGGACCGCGCCGCGTCGTACAGCCGCTGGAAGCGGAACCAGCCGCGCTCGTCCGTGGCCCGCAGCTTCGGCGGCTCCGCCCCGGTCAGCGCCTCGGGCAGCCGCACCCCGTACTTGTCCGCGAGGTCGAGCAGCGTCGCGGGCCGCATCGACCCGGTGAAATGCAGGTGCAGATGGGCCTTGGGCAACTGGCGTACATCACGTCCTTCACGCTCCATCCCAAGATCCTGCCGCACGCACCGGTCATACCGGTAGCCGCTTCCCCCTTCGAGGGCTCGCCCGAACGAAGAAACGGGCCGCCTCCGTACGGAGGCGGCCCGTTCCACGACGGCGTACGGCTCAGTCCTGGGCCTCGGCCAGCAGCTTCTGCATGCGGGAGACGCCCTCGACGAGATCCTCGTCACCCAGCGCGTACGAAAGACGCAGGTAGCCCGGCGTGCCGAAGGCCTCGCCCGGGACCACGGCGACCTCGGCCTCCTCCAGGATGAGCGCGGCCAGCTCGACCGAGGTCGACGGGCGCTTGCCGCGGATCTCCTTGCCCAGCAGCGCCTTCACCGACGGGTACGCGTAGAAGGCGCCCTCCGGCTCCGGGCAGAGCACGCCGTCGATCTCGTTCAGCATCCGCACGATCGTCTGGCGGCGCCGGTCGAAGGCCTTCTTCATCTCCTGGACGGCGGTCAGGTCGCCGGAGACGGCGGCGAGCGCGGCCGCCTGCGCCACGTTGGACACGTTCGACGTGGCGTGCGACTGGAGGTTCGTCGCGGCCTTCACGACGTCCTTCGGGCCGATGATCCACCCCACGCGCCAGCCGGTCATCGCGTACGTCTTCGCGACCCCGTTGACCACGATGCACTTGTCGCGCAGCTCGGGCAGGATCGCGGGCAGCGAGGTGAACGTCGCGTCCCCGTAGACGAGGTGCTCGTAGATCTCGTCCGTCATGACCCACAGGCCGTGCTCCACGGCCCAGCGGCCGATCGCCTCGGCGTCGGCCTCGCTGTACACGGCGCCCGTCGGGTTCGACGGCGACACGAACAGCACGACCTTCGTGCGCTCGGTGCGCGCGGCCTCCAACTGCTCGACGGAGACGCGGTATCCGGTCGTCTCGTCGGCCACGACCTCCACCGGCACGCCGCCCGCGAGCCGGATCGACTCCGGGTACGTCGTCCAGTACGGGGCCGGGACGATGACCTCGTCGCCCGGGTCGAGGATCGCGGCGAACGCCTCGTAGATGGCCTGCTTGCCGCCGTTGGTCACCAGGATCTGCGAGGCGTCGACCTCGTAGCCGGAGTCGCGCAGCGTCTTGGCGGCGATCGCCGACTTCAGCTCGGGCAGACCCCCGGCCGGCGTGTAGCGGTGGAACTTCGGGTTCTTGCAGGCCTCGATGGCGGCCTCGACCACGTAGTCCGGCGTCGGGAAGTCGGGTTCACCGGCGCCGAAGCCGATCACCGGACGCCCGGCGGCCTTGAGAGCCTTGGCCTTGGCGTCGACCGCGAGGGTCGCGGACTCGGAGATCGAGGCGACACGGGCGGAGACCCGACGCTCGGTAGGGGAGGAACCACCGGCAGAAGAAGAAGGAGTTGCAGCGCTCATAACCCCATCGTTCCAGACCGGAAACCCGCTTGGCACACGGGATTCGAAGACCGGCGGATCAGCCGTTGATCAACTTGCTGCCCCTGTTCGTTCGACGGAGGGCCCCGGAGCACGTACACTCACTGCTCGTTGGCCTTCACCGGCCGCACTTCCCGGCCGCAGTCCTTGCGGTGCGGCGGATGCGGTACGTTGGGGGAAACAAAGGGTCGTAGCTCAATTGGTAGAGCACTGGTCTCCAAAACCAGCGGTTGGGGGTTCAAGTCCCTCCGGCCCTGCTACACACACCTTCGCCAGGATGTGTGCGCATGTACGTACTGCATTGCACCGCCGTGCGGCTCATACCGGGCGCGGCACGGCCACGACCCGGAATCAGGTGAGGACGCGTGACGGACGCCGTGGGCTCCATCGACATGCCTGATGCCGAGGATGAGGCGCCCGAGTCGAAGAAGGCGCGGAAGAAGGGCGGCAAGCGCGGCAAGAAGGGCCCCTTCGGCCGTCTCGCGCTCTTCTACCGCCAGATCATCGCGGAGCTCCGCAAGGTCGTCTGGCCTTCGCGCAACCAGCTCTCGACGTACACGACCGTGGTGATCGTCTTCGTCGTCATCATGATCGGTCTCGTCACCGTGATTGACTATGGGTTCAGCCACCTCGTCAAGTACGTCTTCGGCTGAGCCGAAATGCGGAGGGCGCCTGTGCGGCGCCCCTTTCGCGTGTTCCACCCCCATGTATCCAGGAAGAAGCAGCCACAGTGTCTGACCCGAACCTGAACGAGGCGATCGAGCCGGTCGAGTCCGCTGAGGACGAGCTCGACATCGTCGAGGCGGCGGACGCCGAGGAGCCGGACCAGGCCGAGGCTGCCGACATCGCCGCCGGTGTACCCGCCGAAGAGGCCGCCATCGAGGTCGAGGCCGCCGACGCGGACATCGCCGAGATCGACGCCGAACTCGCCGAGAGCGACACGAGCGACGAGACCGCCGCCGACGCCGATGAGGCCGTCGAGGCCGCCATCGCCGACGAGGCCGAAGAGGCTGAAGAGGCCGAGGCCGCCGCCGAGGAGCCCGAGGAGGAGCAGGAGCCGGTCGATCCGGTGACCGCTCTCCGCGAGGAGCTGCGTGGCCTGCCCGGTGAGTGGTACGTCATCCACACCTACGCGGGCTACGAGAAGCGCGTGAAGGCGAACCTGGAGCAGCGCGCCGTCTCGCTGAACGTCGAGGAGTTCATCTACCAGGCCGAGGTGCCCGAGGAAGAGATCGTCCAGATCAAGAACGGCGAGCGCAAGAACGTCCGGCAGAACAAGCTGCCCGGTTACGTTCTCGTCCGCATGGATCTGACGAACGAGTCCTGGGGCGTCGTCCGCAACACCCCCGGCGTCACCGGCTTCGTGGGCAACGCGTACGACCCGTACCCGCTGACCCTGGACGAGATCGTCAAGATGCTCGCCCCGGAGGCCGAGGAGAAGGCCGCCCGTGAGGCCGCCGAGGCCGAGGGCAAGCCGGCTCCGGCCCGCAAGGTCACCGTCGAGGTCCTGGACTTCGAGGTCGGCGACTCGGTCACCGTCACCGACGGCCCGTTCGCCACGCTCCAGGCCACGATCAACGAGATCAACGCCGACTCGAAGAAGGTCAAGGGCCTCGTCGAGATCTTCGGCCGCGAGACCCCGGTCGAGCTGAGCTTCGACCAGATCCAGAAGAACTAGCAGTCACCGGCACCTTCTGGACACACGCTTCCGAACAGGTCAGACGGGCTCGCAAAAGCCGGTCTGACCTGCTCGGTTTTTAGCCGCGCATGGATACCCGTTATCGTTGTGCGGTATGCCTCCATCCGGATGATCTGGACGATCATCGTTCACGGGTGGCGGCTGAACACTCTCACTAAGACCCGGAGAGAGAGCACATGCCTCCCAAGAAGAAGAAGGTCACGGGGCTCATCAAGCTCCAGATCCAGGCCGGCGCCGCCAACCCGGCCCCGCCGGTCGGCCCCGCGCTGGGCCAGCACGGCGTCAACATCATGGAGTTCTGCAAGGCCTACAACGCCGCGACCGAGTCGCAGCGTGGCTGGGTCATCCCGGTGGAGATCACGGTTTACGAGGACCGCTCGTTCACCTTCATCACCAAGACCCCGCCGGCCGCGAAGATGATCCTCAAGGCCGCCGGCGTCGAGAAGGGCTCGGGCGAGCCCCACAAGACCAAGGTCGCCAAGATCACCGACGCTCAGGTCCGCGAGATCGCCACCACCAAGATGGCCGACCTCAACGCCAACGACCTGGACGCCGCGTCGAAGATCATCGCCGGCACCGCCCGCTCCATGGGCATCACGGTCGAGGGCTGACGAGAACCTCTCGTAGCCCCTCGCAAGCAGAACACCGTGGCAGGGCCTGCTCGGCCCACACCACGACTCCTCAGACACACACAGGAGCAGTAGTGAGCAAGCGCAGCAAGACTCTCCGCGCTGCGGACGCCAAGATCGACCGGGACAAGCTCTACGCCCCGCTCGAGGCCGTCCGTCTCGCCAAGGACACCTCCGCGACGAAGTTCGACGGCACCGTCGAGGTCGCCTTCCGCCTGGGCGTCGACCCGCGCAAGGCCGACCAGATGGTCCGTGGCACCGTGAACCTCCCGCACGGCACCGGCAAGACCGCCCGGGTCCTGGTCTTCGCGACCGGTGACCGTGCTGCGGCCGCGGAGGCCGCCGGCGCCGACATCGTCGGCTCGGACGAGCTCATCGACGAGATCTCCAAGGGCCAGCGCCTGAACGAGTTCGACGCCGTTGTCGCCACGCCGGACCTCATGGGCAAGGTCGGCCGTCTGGGCCGCGTGCTCGGTCCCCGTGGCCTGATGCCGAACCCGAAGACCGGCACCGTGACCCCGGACGTGGCCAAGGCCGTGAACGAGATCAAGGGCGGCAAGATCGAGTTCCGCGTCGACAAGCACTCGAACCTGCACTTCATCATCGGCAAGGTGTCCTTCGACGACACCAAGCTGGTGGAGAACTACGGCGCGGCCCTCGACGAGATCCTTCGTCTGAAGCCGTCCGCCGCCAAGGGTCGCTACATCAAGAAGGCCGCCATCGCCACCACGATGGGCCCCGGCGTTCCCGTCGACCCGAACCGCACCCGGAACCTCCTCACCGAAGAGGACCCGGCTGCTGTCTGAGTCCTCGTGACCCAGTGAAGTCGGCCACGGGCCCCGCACCTCTCCAGGTGCGGGGCCCGTTCCCGTACCCCCGGGATTCGCTTTTCCGGCTCGCCCCGCGGGCGGCTGCGCTAGCGTCACGTGATCGACCCGGGGGGAGCGGATGAGGCACGGACGACTGATGGGCCTGGCCGTGGTGGGCGTCCTGCTCACGGGCTGCGGCGCGGAGCGCGGCGCCGGGGCGGACGAGGCGGCCGACGCGCTGCGCGCCGCCCACCGGGCGGTCACCGCGGCCGGCTCGGCCCGGATCGACGCGACGATGCGCACCGGCGGCGCCCTCTCCTCGCGCTCCACCGGCACCCTCGGCTGGGCCCGCGGCGTCCGGGGCACGGTGGCGGTGCGGATCACGGGCGGCGAACTGGCCGCCTCCACACGGAAGCTGGGCGGCGACCCGTCCCAGACCCGCTTCCTGCCCGACGCCTTCTACACGCGGATGACGGACGCCTTCGCCGCCGGGCAGGGCGGACGGCACTGGATCCGGCGCCCGTACGACACGGCGAGCGACCTCACGCCGGCCGACGCCCTCACGACGCTCGGCGCCGCCGACGACGTGCACCGGGTCGGGCGGGCCACCCTGCGCGGCACCGCGACCACCCACTACCGGGGGACCGCCGGCGGACAGCACCTGGACGTGTGGCTCGACGCCCGCCACCTCCTGGTCCAACGCTCCTACCGCGAGGGTGAGTTCACCGTCACCGTCCGTTACAGCGACTACGGCGCCCGGGCCGCGGCCCGGCGGCCGCCGGCCCGCGACACCCTGGACTCCACCGAGGTGACGGCGGCCGGCTGAGGCGCCGCGGCGGGGCGGTCCCGAGCGGATTTGCCTGACGCGGCCCCGGTCCCGTAGCCTTCCGGAGAAGCCAAAGACCGCTGGTCGTTGCTGTGTTCTCGCAAGAGGGTGCGGTGGCCGAAGGATCCGCTGAAACTGCGGACGACCCGCGCAGGTGATTGAGGAAGCGCTCCCGTCCGGATCCGTCCGCGAAGGTCGAGCCCACGCCCCAAGCGCCTGCGCTGGGGCGTTTTGTTTTGCCGGCCCCTTCTGAGCGGTCCTCATCACCCGGAAGGAGGCCGACGCTCTATGCCGACGCCCGACAAGGCTGCCGCGGTAGCCGAGCTCACGGACAAGTTCCGCAGCTCGAACGCCGCCGTGCTGACCGAGTACCGGGGTCTCACCGTGGCCCAGCTCAAGCAGCTGCGCCGTTCGCTCGGTGAGAACTCCGAGTACGCCGTGGTGAAGAACACGCTGACCAAGATCGCGGCCAACGAGGCCGGGATCGACACGCTGGACGACCTCTTCACGGGTCCGACGGCGGTTGCCTTCGTCACCGGTGACCCGGTGGAGTCGGCGAAGGGTCTTCGTGACTTCGCCAAGGACAACCCCAACCTCGTCATCAAGGGCGGTGTCCTTGACGGCAAGGCGCTGTCCGCCGACGAGATCAAGAAGCTTGCGGACCTCGAGTCCCGCGAGGTTCTGCTCAGCAAGCTGGCCGGTGCGTTCAAGGGCAAGCAGACGCAGACTGCTCAGGTCCTCCAGGCGCTCCCGTCGAAGTTCGTCCGCACCGCGGAGGCGCTTCGGGTCAAGCAGGCCGAGCAGGGCGGTGCCGAGTAACTCGGCTCGCACCTTGACCGCCGCCTGAGGCGACGGTCGAAGCGGGCCGTCAGTACGCCCGCCTACATGGACAACCGGCACCAGCCGATTTAGTGGAAGGATCGCCCATCATGGCGAAGCTCAGCCAGGAAGACCTGCTCGCCCAGTTCGAGGAGATGACCCTCATCGAGCTCTCCGAGTTCGTGAAGGCCTTCGAGGAGAAGTTCGACGTCACCGCCGCCGCGGCCGTCGCCGTCGCCGGCCCCGCGGGCCCGGGCGCCCCGGTCGAGGCCGCCGAGGAGCAGGACGAGTTCGACGTCATCCTCACCGGCGCCGGCGAGAAGAAGATCCAGGTCATCAAGGTCGTGCGTGAGCTGACCTCCCTGGGCCTGAAGGAGGCCAAGGACCTCGTCGACGGCACCCCGAAGCCCGTCCTGGAGAAGGTCACCAAGGAGGCCGCCGAGAAGGCTGCCGAGTCCCTCAAGGGCGCCGGCGCCTCCGTCGAGGTCAAGTAAGACCTCTGCGAGTCCGCTGTGACTCCTCCGCGGTGAAAAAAGCTCCTCCGGGAGCTGTAACACCGAGGTACCGAAGGGCGATCACCCAGTTGGGTGGTCGCCTTTCGGCGTTGTCTGGCACGCAGGCCGAGGGTGCCTTGCACTGTCGGTCGCGCGGAGTATGGTGATCTTCGTTGTGCCTGGCGCCACCCCTGTTCGGTCAAGAGGGGGCCTTGACGAACAGCACGCAGCGCGCAATTCTCAGGACGCGTCGTCACAACAGGATCCGGTTCCGAGGCATGGATCGGCGGCGAAGAGGGCAGTAAGGATGTGCGCTCCGCGTACAGGGCATGCCGCACACAGTGAATGGTTGAGAACAACGAGGGTGTCAAAAAACCCGCACTGGACATCAGTGAGCCTTCTGGCTACACTGTCCCTTTGCGCTGCCTGTTAGCTGCTCCCTGCCCGTCACCAGGGGCATGCCCTCGCTTGAGCACAGTGGACCGAATCCGCCCTGACCAGGGCTTTCTGTCCCTCTGCATGGCTTGGGACCGGTACGCGCGTAGTGAGTCCGAGCCCTCGGAAGGACCCCCTCTTGGCCGCCTCGCGCAACGCCTCGACCGCGAATACGAACAACGGCGCAAGCACCGCCCCGCTGCGCATCTCTTTTGCAAAGATCAAGGAGCCCCTCGAGGTTCCGAACCTGCTCGCGCTGCAGACCGAGAGCTTTGACTGGCTGCTCGGCAACACCGCCTGGCAGAGTCGGGTCGAGGCGGCTCTCGAGTCGGGTCAGGACGTCCCCACCAAGTCCGGTCTGGAGGAGATCTTCGAGGAGATCTCTCCGATCGAGGACTTCTCCGGGTCGATGTCGCTGACGTTCCGCGACCACCGTTTCGAGCCGCCGAAGAACAGCATCGACGAGTGCAAGGAGCGCGACTTCACGTTCGCGGCTCCGCTCTTCGTGACGGCCGAGTTCACCAACAACGAGACCGGCGAGATCAAGTCCCAGACGGTCTTCATGGGCGACTTCCCGCTCATGACCAACAAGGGCACCTTCGTCATCAACGGCACCGAGCGTGTCGTGGTGTCCCAGCTGGTCCGCTCGCCGGGTGTCTACTTCGACTCCTCCATCGACAAGACGTCCGACAAGGACATCTTCTCCGCCAAGATCATCCCGTCCCGGGGTGCCTGGCTGGAGATGGAGATCGACAAGCGCGACATGGTCGGTGTGCGCATCGACCGCAAGCGCAAGCAGTCCGTCACCGTCCTGCTCAAGGCTCTCGGTTGGACGACCGAGCAGATCCTGGAGGAGTTCGGCGAGTACGAGTCCATGCGCGCCACCCTGGAGAAGGACCACACCCAGGGCCAGGACGACGCGCTGCTCGACATCTACCGCAAGCTGCGCCCGGGCGAGCCGCCCACGCGCGAGGCCGCTCAGACGCTGCTCGAGAACCTCTACTTCAACCCCAAGCGCTACGACCTCGCGAAGGTCGGCCGCTACAAGGTGAACAAGAAGCTCGGCGCGGACGAGCCGCTGGACGCCGGCGTGCTCACCACCGACGACGTCATCGCGACCATCAAGTACCTGGTCAAGCTGCACGCCGGGGAGACCGAGACGGTCGCCGAGTCGGGTCGCTCGATCATCGTCGAGACCGACGACATCGACCACTTCGGCAACCGCCGTATCCGCAACGTCGGTGAGCTCATCCAGAACCAGGTCCGTACGGGTCTCGCCCGTATGGAGCGCGTCGTGCGCGAGCGCATGACGACCCAGGACGTCGAGGCGATCACCCCGCAGACCCTGATCAACATCCGCCCCGTGGTGGCGTCGATCAAGGAGTTCTTCGGTACGTCGCAGCTGTCCCAGTTCATGGACCAGAACAACCCGCTCTCGGGGCTGACGCACAAGCGTCGTCTGAACGCCCTGGGCCCGGGTGGTCTCTCCCGTGAGCGGGCCGGCTTCGAGGTCCGAGACGTGCACCCGTCGCACTACGGCCGCATGTGCCCGATCGAGACCCCCGAAGGCCCGAACATCGGCCTGATCGGCTCGCTCGCCTCGTACGGACGGATCAACCCGTTCGGCTTCATCGAGACGCCGTACCGCAAGGTCGTCGAGGGCGTCGTCACCGACGACGTCGACTACCTGACGGCCGACGAGGAAGACCGCTTCGTCATCGCGCAGGCCAACGCGCCGCTCAACGACGAATTCCAGTTCGTCGAGAACCGCGTGCTGGTCCGCCGCCGTGGCGGAGAGGTCGACTACGTGCCCGGCACGGACGTCGACTACATGGACGTCTCGCCGCGCCAGATGGTGTCGGTCGCGACCGCCATGATCCCGTTCCTGGAGCACGACGACGCCAACCGCGCCCTCATGGGCGCGAACATGATGCGCCAGGCCGTGCCGCTCATCAAGTCCGAGGCGCCGCTCGTCGGCACCGGCATGGAGTACCGCTGCGCCACCGACGCCGGCGACGTGCTCAAGGCCGAGAAGGACGGTGTGGTCCAGGAGGTCTCCGCGGACTACATCACCATCACCAACGACGACGGCACGTACACCACGTACCGCCTGTCGAAGTTCTCCCGCTCCAACCAGGGCACCTCTGTGAACCAGAAGGTCGTCGTGGACGAGGGCGCGCGGATCATCGCCGGTCAGGTCCTGGCCGACGGTCCCGCGACCGAAGAGGGCGAGATGGCCCTCGGCAAGAACCTGCTCGTGGCGTTCATGCCGTGGGAGGGTCACAACTACGAGGACGCGATCATCCTGTCGCAGCGCCTCGTGCAGGACGACGTCCTCTCCTCGATCCACATCGAGGAGCACGAGGTCGACGCCCGTGACACCAAGCTCGGCCCGGAGGAGATCACCCGGGACATCCCGAACGTCTCGGAGGAGGTCCTCGCCGACCTCGACGAGCGCGGCATCATCCGCATCGGTGCGGACGTCGTCGCCGGCGACATCCTCGTCGGCAAGGTCACGCCCAAGGGCGAGACCGAGCTGACGCCGGAGGAGCGCCTGCTGCGCGCCATCTTCGGTGAGAAGGCCCGCGAGGTCCGTGACACCTCCCTGAAGGTGCCGCACGGCGAGATCGGCAAGGTCATCGGCGTCCGCGTCTTCGACCGTGAAGAGGGCGACGAGCTGCCGCCGGGCGTGAACCAGCTGGTTCGGGTCTACGTGGCGCAGAAGCGCAAGATCACGGACGGTGACAAGCTCGCCGGCCGCCACGGCAACAAGGGCGTCATCTCGAAGATCCTGCCGATCGAGGACATGCCGTTCCTGGAGGACGGCACCCCGGTCGACATCATCCTGAACCCGCTGGGTGTGCCGTCCCGAATGAACCCGGGACAGGTCCTGGAGATCCACCTCGGCTGGCTCGCCAGCCGCGGCTGGGACGTCTCCGGCCTCGGCGACGAGTGGGCGCAGCGCCTCCAGGCCATCGGCGCCGACCAGGTCGACCCGGGCACGAACGTCGCCACCCCCGTCTTCGACGGTGCGCGTGAGGACGAGCTCGCGGGTCTGCTCCAGCACACCATCCCGAACCGCGACGGCGACCGCATGGTCCTCCCGTCCGGCAAGGCGAGGCTGTTCGACGGCCGCTCCGGTGAGCCGTTCCCGGACCCGATCTCCATCGGGTACATGTACATCCTCAAGCTGCACCACCTGGTCGACGACAAGCTGCACGCCCGTTCGACCGGTCCGTACTCGATGATCACCCAGCAGCCGCTGGGTGGTAAGGCCCAGTTCGGTGGCCAGCGCTTCGGTGAGATGGAGGTGTGGGCGCTGGAGGCGTACGGCGCCGCTTACGCCCTCCAGGAGCTGCTGACGATCAAGTCCGACGACGTCACCGGCCGCGTGAAGGTCTACGAGGCCATCGTCAAGGGCGAGAACATCCCCGAGCCCGGCATCCCCGAGTCCTTCAAGGTGCTCATCAAGGAAATGCAGTCCCTGTGCCTCAACGTGGAGGTGCTGTCCTCGGACGGCATGTCCATCGAGATGCGCGACACCGACGAGGACGTCTTCCGCGCGGCGGAGGAGCTCGGCATCGACCTGTCCCGGCGCGAGCCGAGCAGCGTCGAAGAGGTCTGACGGGAGTCCGGTGCGGGGGCTCAGGGATGAGCCCCCGCACCGACCCCGCGACCCCCGTTTCAGACCACAGACTTACAACCCTGAGAGGGATTGACGCATAGTGCTCGACGTCAACTTCTTCGATGAGCTCCGGATCGGTCTGGCCACCGCTGACGACATCCGTCAGTGGAGCCACGGCGAGGTCAAGAAGCCCGAGACCATCAACTACCGCACCCTCAAGCCCGAGAAGGACGGACTCTTCTGCGAGAAGATCTTCGGTCCGACCCGGGACTGGGAGTGCTACTGCGGCAAGTACAAGCGTGTCCGCTTCAAGGGCATCATCTGCGAGCGCTGCGGCGTGGAGGTCACGCGCGCCAAGGTGCGTCGTGAGCGGATGGGCCACATCGAGCTGGCCGCTCCCGTCACGCACATCTGGTACTTCAAGGGCGTTCCGTCGCGGCTGGGCTACCTGCTCGACCTCGCCCCGAAGGACCTCGAGAAGGTCATCTACTTCGCCGCGTACATGATCACGTACGTGGACGAGGAGCGCCGTACCCGCGACCTGCCCTCCCTGGAGGCGCACGTCCAGGTCGAGCGTCAGCAGGTCGAGAACCGCCGCGACTCCGACCTGGAGGCCCGCGCCAAGAAGCTCGAGACCGACCTGGCCGAGCTGGAGGCCGAGGGCGCCAAGGCCGACGTGCGCCGCAAGGTGCGCGAGGGTGCCGAGCGCGAGATGAAGCAGCTGCGCGACCGTGCGCAGCGCGAGATCGACCGTCTGGACGAGGTCTGGTCCCGCTTCAAGAACCTCAAGGTCCAGGACCTGGAGGGCGACGAGCTGCTCTACCGCGAGCTGCGCGACCGCTTCGGCACGTACTTCGACGGTTCGATGGGTGCCGCGGCGCTTCAGAAGCGCCTGGAGACCTTCGACCTCGAGGAGGAGGCCGAGCGCCTCCGCGAGATCATCCGTACCGGCAAGGGCCAGAAGAAGACCCGTGCGCTCAAGCGCCTCAAGGTCGTCTCCGCGTTCCTCCAGACCAGCAACAGCCCCAAGGGCATGGTGCTGGACTGCGTGCCGGTCATCCCGCCGGACCTGCGTCCGATGGTGCAGCTGGACGGTGGCCGCTTCGCGACCTCCGACCTGAACGACCTGTACCGCCGCGTGATCAACCGCAACAACCGCCTGAAGCGCCTTCTCGACCTCGGTGCGCCCGAGATCATCGTGAACAACGAGAAGCGCATGCTCCAGGAGGCCGTGGACGCCCTCTTCGACAACGGTCGTCGTGGTCGCCCGGTGACCGGTCCCGGCAACCGCCCGCTGAAGTCCCTGAGCGACATGCTCAAGGGCAAGCAGGGTCGTTTCCGTCAGAACCTCCTCGGCAAGCGTGTGGACTACTCCGCGCGTTCCGTGATCGTCGTCGGTCCGCAGCTGAAGCTGCACCAGTGCGGTCTGCCGAAGGCCATGGCGCTGGAGCTCTTCAAGCCGTTCGTGATGAAGCGCCTGGTCGACCTGAACCACGCGCAGAACATCAAGAGCGCCAAGCGCATGGTGGAGCGCGGCCGCACCGTCGTGTACGACGTCCTCGAAGAGGTCATCGCCGAGCACCCGGTGCTGCTGAACCGTGCTCCCACCCTGCACCGCCTCGGCATCCAGGCCTTCGAGCCGCAGCTGGTCGAGGGCAAGGCCATCCAGATCCACCCGCTCGTCTGCACCGCGTTCAACGCGGACTTCGACGGTGACCAGATGGCCGTGCACCTGCCGCTCTCCGCGGAGGCGCAGGCCGAGGCCCGCATCCTGATGCTGTCCTCGAACAACATCCTCAAGCCCGCCGACGGCCGTCCGGTGACGATGCCGACCCAGGACATGGTCCTCGGTCTGTTCTTCCTCACCACCGACGGTGAGCTCCGTGACACCAAGGGCGAGGGCCGCGCGTTCGGCTCCGTCGCCGAGGCGATCATGGCGTTCGACGCCGGCGAGCTGGCGCTCCAGTCGCAGGTCGACATCCGCTTCCCGGTGGGCACCATCCCGCCGCGCGGCTGGACCCCGCCGGTCGCCGAGGAGGGCGAGCCCGAGTACCAGGCGGGCGACAGCTTCCGGCTGCGCACGACCCTGGGCCGCGCGCTCTTCAACGAGCTGCTGCCCGAGGACTACCCGTTCGTCGACTACTCGGTGGGCAAGAAGCAGCTCTCCGAGATCGTCAACGACCTGGCCGAGCGCTACCCCAAGGTCATCGTGGCGGCGACGCTCGACAACCTGAAGGCGTCCGGCTTCTTCTGGGCGACCCGCTCCGGCGTCACCGTGGCCATCTCCGACATCGTCGTTCCCGAGGCGAAGGTCGAGATCGTCAAGGGCTACGAGGCCCAGGACGAGAAGGTCCAGAAGCAGTACGAGCGCGGTCTCATCACGAAGGAAGAGCGCACTCAGGAGCTCATCGCGATCTGGACCAAGGCGACCAACGAGGTCGCCGAGGCGATGAACGCGAACTTCCCGAAGACGAACCCCATCTTCATGATGGTCGACTCGGGTGCCCGAGGAAACATGATGCAGATGCGTCAGATCGCCGGTATGCGCGGTCTGGTGTCGAACGCCAAGAACGAGACGATCCCGCGTCCCATCAAGGCGTCGTTCCGTGAGGGCCTGTCCGTGCTGGAGTACTTCATCTCCACGCACGGTGCCCGTAAGGGTCTGGCGGACACCGCCCTGCGTACCGCCGACTCGGGTTACCTCACCCGTCGTCTGGTCGACGTCTCCCAGGACGTCATCATCCGCGAGGAGGACTGCGGCACCGACCGCGGTCTCAAGCTGGCCATCGCCACCCGTGGCGAGGACGGCGTCCTGCGCAAGGCCGACGACGTCGAGACCAGCGTGTACGCCCGCATGCTCGCCGAGGACATCGTCGTCGACGGCAAGGTCATCGCGCCGGCCAACGTCGACCTGGGTGACGTGCTCATCGACCAGCTGGTCGCGCACGGCGTCGAGGTCGTCAAGACCCGCTCGGTCCTCACCTGCGAGTCCGCGGTCGGCACCTGTGCCTTCTGCTACGGCCGCTCGCTGGCGACCGGCAAGCTGGTGGACATCGGTGAGGCGGTCGGCATCATCGCCGCCCAGTCCATCGGTGAGCCCGGTACCCAGCTGACGATGCGTACCTTCCACACCGGTGGTGTGGCCGGTGACGACATCACCCAGGGTCTGCCCCGTGTCGTCGAGCTCTTCGAGGCCCGTACGCCGAAGGGTGTCGCCCCGATCTCCGAGGCCGCGGGCCGGGTCCGCATCGAGGAGACCGAGAAGACCAAGAAGCTCGTCGTCACCCCGGACGACGGCAGCGACGAGACGCCGTTCCCGATCTCGAAGCGCGCCCGTCTGCTCGTGGGCGAGGGCGACCACGTCGAGGTCGGCCAGAAGCTGACCGTGGGTGCCACCAACCCGCACGACGTGCTGCGCATCCTGGGTCAGCGTGCCGTCCAGGTCCACCTGGTCGGCGAGGTCCAGAAGGTCTACAACTCGCAGGGCGTGTCGATCCACGACAAGCACATCGAGATCATCATCCGGCAGATGCTGCGCCGTGTGACGATCATCGAGTCCGGCGACGCGGAGCTGCTGCCGGGCGAGCTCGTCGAGCGCTCGAAGTTCGAGACCGAGAACCGTCGTGTGGTCACCGAGGGCGGTCACCCCGCCTCCGGCCGTCCGCAGCTGATGGGTATCACCAAGGCCTCGCTGGCGACGGAATCCTGGCTGTCGGCCGCCTCCTTCCAGGAGACGACCCGAGTCCTGACGGACGCGGCGATCAACGCCAAGTCCGACAGCCTCATCGGCCTCAAGGAGAACGTCATCATCGGTAAGCTCATCCCGGCCGGTACGGGTCTGTCCCGCTACCGCAACATCCGGGTGGAGCCCACCGAGGAGGCCAAGGCCGCGATGTACTCGGCCGTCGGCTACGACGACATCGACTACTCGCCGTTCGGCACCGGCTCCGGCCAGGCCGTTCCGCTGGAGGACTACGACTACGGTCCGTACAACCAGTAAGCGAGTCGCTTGAGCCGAAGGGCGGTCCCCCCGTACGCGTACGGGGGGACCGCCCTTCGGCGTGGGTCGGGTCAGCGTCCGGTCAGCGTCCGGTCAGTTCGAGCGAGGTGACCACCACCGTCGCGAGGGCGGCCAGGGCGCCGACGCTGGCCAGCGGCCAGCGGGCGCGTTCCAGGGCGTCCAGGCGCTGTTCGTGGTCGGCGACCTGCCGGTCGGTCTGGTCGCTGCGCTGCACCAGCAGGGCGAGCGAGCCGTCGACCCGGGCGAAGCCGGCCTCGACGGTGCCGCGCAGGCGTTCGAGTTCGAGGGCCACGTCGTGCTGGTCCGTGGGTACCGTCAACGGTCCTCCCCCTGATCGGTGCGGAGCCACGGCGGCAGCAGGGCCTGGACGCCGGGCAGGGCCATCACGCGGGCCGCGCCGGCGGCGACGGCGAGGGCGCCGGCCGCCCAGGGGAGCGTGGCCGGGATCCCGGCGGCCTCGACGACCGTCGGGAGCAGCACGCACAGGCCGACAGCGGTCTGCACGGCGGTGCGCAGGGCGCGTCTGGTGTTCTCTTCCACGGTGACCTCCTCCGTCACGAGCTGTACGGGACCTTCAGCGCGGCCCAGGACGTCGGGCCGGGCCAGCCGTCCGCGGCGGCGCCGGTGTAGCCGAGCCTGCGCTGCCACCGGGCGTAGGACGCCCGGTCGGCGTCGGTCCAGCGGGGGCCGGGCCCCGTGGCGTACGCCGAGCAGCCGACGGCGACCAGCCGCCTGCCCATCGCGGTGACGACGGGCGACGTGGGGCCCTTGGTGAACCAGGCCGCGCCGGGGAACGGCTGGTGGGCCGGCGGCCGGGGTGTGGCCGGGGGTTTCGTGCCGAGGCGGGCCGCGACCCGGGCGCGGAAGTCGGCCATCGCGAAGCCGCGCGGGTCGATCTTGGTGGCGGTCCACTCCTTGTGCCCGATCACCGAGCGGGCGCTCCAGCCGTGCGCCCGGCAGAGCGCGGCCGCGGCCCGGACCATGGCGTCCAGCTGGACGGCGGGCCACGGGTCCTTGCCGTCGCCGAGGTTGACGCACTCGAAGCCGTAGAAGTGGACGTTGCCGTCGGTGTCGTCGCGGTCGGGGGCGGGGAGCGTGGCGCGTTCGGCGACGACGGCCCGCAGGACGTCGCCGTCGCCGCGGCCCGCGTGGTTGGCGCGGCCGTTGCCGACGAGGTGGACCGTGCCGTCCTTGGCGATGACGCCGTGGCAGAGCGGGCCGGGCAGGTCGGAGCGGCCGTTGAAGCACATGCTGACCGAGGTGCTGGTGCCGGAGGTGACGGTGTGGTGGACGATCACGCCGTTCACCGGGCCCCAGCCGCCTCTGCCGTTGCGGTTGTGGGTGCGCCAGCCGGCGTGTTCGACGAGGGTGACGCCCTCGTTCCGCAGTGCGGAGACGAGGGCGTCGGCGGACAGGGGAGTTGCCATGGGCGGTGCCTTCCGGGGCGGGGCAGCGAAAAACCCCGGCCGCGGTGGTGGCTCGGGGTGTGTGGGGTGGGGCGTTCGGGGTGGGGGTGCGGGGCTCAGGTGCCGCTCCGCGGGGCGGGGTCCGCGCCGCCGCCGGGGGTGTCGCCGCCCGGGGTGTCGCCGCCGTCCCCCGGTGCGGGGGCGTCGTCGCCCGTCCATACGGCGCACAGCGCGGCGTAGTCGGCGGTGTTCTGCGCGAAGTCGGCGAGGGCCGCGGCCACCGCGCGCTGCACCGCGCTCTGGTCGGGGGCCACCGGGTCGGTGCCGGTGGGCATGACCGTGACGCGGCCGGTGCCGCGCAGCACCGAGCCGTTCTCGCCGGACTCGGTGAGCTGGGCGGTGATGGTGACGGGGGAGTAGGTGCCGGTGATCGAGTCGGGCGCGATCACGCTGTTGAGGCTGGTGTCGGCGACGTTGACGTAGACGGTGTGGCCGGCCTCGACGAGGGTGGCGCGGCCCGCGAAGTCGATGGCGAGGCCCCAGGGCTGGGTGGGGTCGATGTCCATGGGCGGGGATCCTTTCCTCAGGTCTGACGCCCGTACATCAGTACGGGGTTGGCGTAGACGGTGCCGGAGGCGCTGGTGACCATGGCCTGGACCTCGACCTTGAGCAGGGTGCCGAACGCCGTGTCGAAGGCGGAGCTGACCGGGCCCGAGAAGTCGAAGTCGGTGCCCGCGGGGACCGTGCCGCCCCACTTGGCGCCGTTGACCAGCACCTGGACGGATCCGGCGGCGCCGGTGCCGGCGCGGGTGTTCATCAGCAGCCGCATGCGCGGCTGCCACACGACGTTGTAGGACATCGCGATGGTCACGAAGGAGGTCGACGTGGTCTGCGGCCAGCGGGCGACGGCGGAGTCCTGCGGCGGCAGCATGTTCAGCCAGGGCCGGGCGAGCCCGCCGCTGATGACGTCGTCCGAGAAGATCTCGCGCTCGGCGGAGTCGTAGAGCCGCATCGGCTGCTGCGAGGTGCCGGAGCCGTCGCCGTTGAAGACGGCCAGGGCCAGCTTGCCGGTCTGGCGGCGGATGGCCAGGCCGTACTCGTCGCCGCTCCACCGGCCGACGGCGAAGACGGCGGGTCCGCCGTCCGGCGGCCGTACGTACAGATAGCCGCCGTCGGTGATCTCGACGCCGCCGCCCTGGACCGTGTTGAGCGCGGGGCGGGTGTTGACGGCCGTCGACAGCTGCTGGATGCGGCGTTCCATCTGCGTCAGCCGGTCGATGATGTCTTCGGGCAGTTGGGGCATCAGACCTCCTCCAGGTAGAGATCGGCGGTGTCGGGGCGGCCGCGCTGGGCGGGCTCGACCTTGACGCCGACGATCCGGTAGCGGGCGTCGAGGCCCTCGGTGAACCACTCGTCGGTGATCCGGATGCGCACGGTCCTGCCGAGCAGCGCCGGCGGCACCAGGTCGTCGAGGCGCACGCTGATCTCGGGGATCACCACCGCTCCGGTGCCCGCGGCCAGTTCGGTGCGGGCGAGGGCGGTCAGGGTGGCGGCGTCGGTGATCTCGTTGTGGTCCGAGGTCAGGTCGACGCGCGGGTATCCGGCCTGGCCGATCAGGTCGGTGGCGACGGCGACCGTGGAGCACAGCGGGCGGGACTCGCTGGCCTGGTCGCTGTTGGTGGAGGCGCCGCGGGTGCGGGCGGTGCTGCCGCCGCGGGTGGCGTCGCGCGGGAAGGAGTAGGCGAGGATCGAGCCCGGGCGGTCCATCACCAGGTCGGTGCTGCCGGTGGTGACGGTCGGGCTGCCCAGGCGCAGCCGGCGCACCCGGGCGCCGGTGGCCGGGTCGGCGTAGACGGAGATGTAGTGCTCGAAGCCGTTCTCCAGCCCGGCCAGGGCCTCCACGGCGTCGAGGTAGCAGGTCTCGTCGCCGTCGCGGTAGCTCACGGAGCGGGTCACGCCGGAGGTCTCGGTGCCGTAGGTGACGCCGATGTCGCCGCCGGGCAGCGCGGTCTGGAGGTCGCGCCACAGGCCGCGGGCGACCTCCAGCTGGTCGCCGCCGAGGGTGAGCCGGTAGCCGGGGTCGTAGGCCGGGGTCCGCGCCCGGATCAGCCGGCGTCCCGCGTACGACTCGAAGGTCGCCGCCTGGAGGCCGAGGGTGAGGACGCCCTGGTCGTCGCTGCCCAGGGTGCTGGTCCAGATGATGCCGCCCCACCACAGGTCGTGGCCGCGCTGGAGGTAGACCGCGGTGCGGCCCTCCTCGATCCGGCGGACCCGGGCGGCCATCGCCGCGTTGGGGACGGGGACGGTGCCGGACAGGGAGCCGGCCTTGCCGATGAAGTCGTCGACGGTGACGTCGCGCAGCGGCAGGATGTCGATGGTGCGGTCGGTGAGCAGATCGCAGAAGATCGCCCGGTAGGGGGTGTCGAGGTTCGGGTTGCCGGTCATGGCGGCTGTCAGCTCCTTGGCCTGGCGGGGGTCACAGTACGAAGCAGGCGGAGAGCCTGAGGCTGTTGCCGGCCTGGATGACACCGCTGGTCGACCAGGTGAGCAGGGTGACCGAGCCGTCGGTGCCGAGCTTCACGGCTCCGTCGGCGTAGCCGTCCGTCGCGACCGCGTAGGAGTCGGTGGTGGGCCGCCAGCCGGCGGGGAGGTAGCCCAGCAGTTCGTCGGCGACGTTGCCCGGGTTGGTGGTGCCCGCGGCGGTGGCCGTCAGGGCGCTGGTCGTGCGCAGCAGTACGAGGCTGAACGAGCAGATGCCCGCGGTGCGGCGGGCGCGGTAGGCGGACAGCGACCAGTTGCCGGAGGCGGTGGCGCCGGTCGTCATGGTCTCGGTGACCTGCGGCGGCTGGTAGTCGGCCCAGGCGGTGCCGGACCAGCGTTGCAGGACCGCGCCCGCGTCCCGGTACTGGCCCGGGTAGGCGCCGTTCGCGGTGTCCGTCGTGACCGGCAGGATGCCGCCGAGCGCAACGGTGGCGGAGCGGCGGCCGGTCGTCGCGGTGTCCCAGGCGATGGCCTTGGTGCCCGCACTGGCGCCCGCGGGCACGGCGACCTCGTACAGCGGGAGGGACAGGGCGGGGAGCGCGGGCGCGGCCGGGGTGGCGGCCGGCCGGCCCGGGACGATCTCGACGACGGCCTCGGTGCGGCCGGAGCCGTCGTACGTGTCGTCGTAGACGCGCAGCACGACCAGGTCGACGCGGCCGTACTGGGCGTCGCCGTCGGCGAAGGCGAGGGGCAGGTTCTCGGTCAGGGCGACCGGGTAGGCGCCCTGGGCGTCGGTGCCCTGGACGACGGCCCGGCCCGGGCCGACCGTGGCGGTCATGGTGCCGGGCGTGCCGGTCAGCGCGAAGCCGGACAGCCGCAGCACGCCGTCGGTGGAGCCCGGCAGGATGCCGGAGCGGGTGGCCACGGGCGAGAGCGGGGTGAACGCGCCGAGCGGGACGACCCGGCTGTCCTCCCGGGACTGCCCGTCGGGGGACAGCCAGCCAGAGCGTACGGACATGCGGAACTCCTTGTCGCAGAGGGTCAGTTGGCGGGGTCGACGCGCAGGAAGACGTTGTCGAACCAGCAGGAGACGGCGGCGTCGCTGGTGCGGTACAGGGCCGTCAGGGTGTGGGTCTTGCCGGGGGCGAGGCCGTAGACCCGGGTGGTGGTGGCCACCGATGCGGTGACGGCCCCGCCGTACGTGACGGCGTTGTCGTCCACGGCGGCCAGCGCGACGGTGCTGCCCTGGACGATCTGCGGGGCGAGGAAGGCGCTGGCGGTGCTGCTGCCCGTGGTCACCATCCGGGCGCCGAAGCTCAGCAGGATCGCGCCGTTGGGCGGCGCGACGAAGCTCAGGGCGAGGGTGCTGACGGCGGTGTCGACGAGCGTGCTCGTGTACGTCGTCGACGAGGTGCGCCCCGCGTCGTTGGTGCCGGTGAAGGACGACGGGGCCGCGGCGGGCAGCCACACCGCGCCGTTCCACCGCTGGAGGACGCCGTTCGCCGTGTCCCGGTACTGCCCGGCGTAGGCGCCCGTGCCGACGGCGCCGGCCGGGGCGATGCCGCCGACGCCCTTGGGGTAGCCGGTCCAGGCGGCGCCGTCCCAGCGCTCCAGGGTGTTGTTGATATCGCGGTACTGGCCGGGGTAGCCGCCGGGCGCGGTGTCGTCGGGGCGGGTCGGCAGGATGCCGCCGAGCGCGACCGTGGTCGGCCGCAGGTCCACGACGGCGGTGTCCCAGGCGAGTCCGCCCCGGCCGGTGCCGGCGTTCGCCGGGACGGCCACGCTGAACAGCGCGAGCGCGACGTCCGGTGCGGCGGGTGCGGCCGGGACGGCGGCCGGGGTGCCCCGCACGATCTCGACGGCGGCCTCGGTGCGGCCGGAGCCGTCGTACGTGTCGTCGTAGACGCGCAGCACGACGAGGTCGACGCGGCCGTACTGGGCGTCGCCGTCGGCGAAGGTCAGCGGGACCGGTGCGGTGACGGCCACCGGGTAGGCGCCTCGGTCGGCGCCCGCCTGGACGACCGCCCGGCCGGCGCCGACCGAGGCGCCGAGGGTGCCCGCGGCGCCGGTCAGCGAAAGGCCGCCCGTGCGGTACTGGCCGGTCGCGGAGCCGGGCAGGACGCCGGAGCGGCCCCTGCTCTCGTCGACGGCGGTCAGCGCGCCGACCTGGTTGGTCCGGGTGTCCTCGCGGCCCTGGCCGTCGGGGGACAGCCACGCGGAGCGTACGGTCATGGGGTTCCTCCGGGGGTCAGGAGACGGATTCGTAGGTGCCGTGGACGGACAGCACGTCGTTGGACGCCCAGGTGAAGGGCACGCCCTTGTCCCAGGTGCCGTTGACGCCCCCCTGGGTGTCGCGCAGCGAGCGCACGACGCCGCCGCCGGTCGTCGCGAGCACGCCGGTGCCGTGGTACTGGAGGCCGGTCGAGGCGTCGAAGGCGTCGGCGCCGATCACCCGGCCGTCGAGCTTCCAGGCGGTGGAGACGGGTGCGGCCGGCAGGGAGAACGTCCAGTTGGCCTTCGCCGCCTGGGCGGACAGGTTCGTCGTCGAGCCGATCTTGAGATAGATGCGTACGTGGACGACGTTGCCGGTCTTCACGTACGACCCGGCGAGGGTGCCGTTGCCGATGGCGGGCGCGGTGCCGGTGTCGACGGTCCACTTCGGCGTGTAGTCGGTCCAGCTGGGCACGGGCTGGTACGACACCCAGCCGGTGCCGTTCCAGCGCTGGAGCAGGCCCGCGGAGGAGTCCCGGTACTGGCCCGTGTAGCTGGCCGTGCCGACCGCGCCGGCCGGGGCGATGCCGCCGAGCGCGCTCGGGTACGACACCCAGGCGGAGCCGTCCCAGCGTTGCAGCGCGCCGCCGGAGTCGCGGTACTGGCCCGGGTAGGCGCCGGTGCCCGTCTCGCCGTAGGCGGGCAGGATGCCGCCGGCCGCGACGACTGGGGCGCGCAGGTCGAGCACGTCGGTGCTCCAGTTGATGCCGCCCTTGCCCGCGCTGATCCCGCTGCGGACCGTGACCTGGTGGATCGGCAGGCCGATGGCGGGGGCGGCGGGCGCGACGGGGGTGGAGGCCGGGGTGCCCTGGACGATCTCCAGGGCGGCCTTGGTCTGCCCCGAGTTGTCGTACAGCGCGTCGTAGATCTTCAGGACGACGAGGTCGATGCGGGGGTTGGCCGCGTCGCCGTCGGCGAAGGTGAGGGAGGCGGTCTCCGGCAGGGTGACCGGGTAGGCGCCCCGGCCGCGGCCGGCCGCGATGACGGCCCGGCCCTCGCGGACGTTCGCCGTCATCGAGCCGGTGGTGCCCTCCAGCCGGAAGCCGGACATCCGGGAGAGGCCGTCGGCGGAGCCGGGCAGGATGCCGGAGCGGACCTCCAGCTGGTTGGCGGGGGTGGTCGCGCCGATCTGGGTCAGCCGGGTGTCCTCGCGGGTCTGGCCGGTCTCGGCCACCCATGAGCTGCGCAGGTTCATGTGCGGGTCTCCTGTTCTGTCGTGGCGGCGGCCGGGGCGCCGGGGCCGGGGGAGGGCGCGGCGGGGGCGGTGCGGGCAGGGGTGGTGCGGGCGGTGGCGGTGGTGCGGGTGGCGGTGGTGCGGGTGCTCACCAGTCGGCCGAGCGCCAGCGGACCGTGAACTGGGCGCCGGGGGCGTAGGTGTCGGGGCGGTAGGCGAGTTCGGCGCGGCCCGGTTCGAAGGCGAAGAGTTCCTCGGGGCTGCTGTCTGCGGCGGCGGTGTGGCGGCGCGAGGCGGTGCCGTTGAGGGTGACCGTGCCGGCGGCCGTGTCGACGACCAGCTCGTCACCGGCGGCGAGCCCGATCTCGTAGCGCAGCCGGCGGCCCGAACTGCGGTCCGTGACCGTGGGGTTGGTGCACGGGCCGGTGAAGGTGAGCCGGGGGTGGGTCGGGGCCGAGCCGTTGTTGTCGGCGTCGAGGTCCCCCGTGGAGGTGGCCCGCCCCCATTGGAGCGGCCAGGTCAGCGGCCAGGTCAGGCCGGTCTCGGGCTGGGGCGGGCCGGTGACGGCGGTCTGCTCGTCGACGGCGTAGCGGCGCGGATCGGTGGCGTACCACTGCACGGACGCCTTGGAGACGCCCTGCGTGGAGTAGGTGCGGTCGGCGGTCAGCACGCGCTGGCTGACCCGGGCCCGTACCGCCAGGGTCTCGCCGTGCAGCCGCACCGCGAGCCAGCGCTCCGCGTCGCCGAGCAGCAGGGCCTGGCGCAGGGCGCGGATCGCGGTGAGCGAGGAGGCGGTGTCGTCGCTGGCCGGGAGCGTCCAGACGGTGCCGCCGACCTTGCGGGGCTTGGCGTAGCGGGCGCCCGGCCAGGCGCCGTGCGCGGTGGGGTGGTCGGCGTCGGTGGTGTCGTACTCGGGCAGGTCCTCCCAGCCGGTGAGCCCGTCGCTGCCGATCTCGTACGGCGTGCCGGGGCCGAGCAGCAGTCCGGCCCACTGCATCTGCCCGTCGCGGGTGATGAGTGAGCCGGGGGGAAGGTCCTCGGTGGATGCGGTGGTGGTCAGGTCGGCCATGGGGCCGGCACCTCGCTTTCAGCGGTCATGCGGGGCTGGGGGCGCGGCCGTGGGCGCCGGGGGCGTGGGCGCGGGCCAGGAAGAGGAGGTCCTCCGCGACGGTGCGGGCGCCGGTGCCGTGGCTCTCGTGGAACCGCTCGACGCGGTGCGGGGGCCGGGCGGCGGCGGTCCGGCCCCCGAGTGCCGGGGCGCGCCGGTGTTCCAGGGCGGTCAGCGGCAGCACCCTGCCGGAGTGGCGGGTGGCGCCGGGGACCGCGACGCCGCCCTCGGCGAGCATCGGGATCTTGCTGAGATGCACGCCGAACTTCTTGCCGAGGAGGTTGAAGCTGAGCTTGTTGAGTCCGTCGACCACCCAGTTCGCGAAGGCGACGAGCCCCTGGACGGGCCCCCGCACGACCCCGGCGACGGTCTGCGCGCCGGTGGTCACGAACTGCCCCATGGCGCTCAGGGTGCGGGAGGTGGCCTCCTTGACCCGGCCGAAGATCCGGGGGAGGTCCCTGGTGATCCAGCCGAGGACGGGCTGGACCGCCGTCCTGAACCCGCGCCAGATCGCCGACACCCTGCCGCTCAGCGCCCGGGTGTCGCCGGTGGTGAGCGCCTTGAGGACGGCGAAGCCGGTGCCGATGAGGGTGCCGAGGGCCGTGAGCACGCCGGTGATCACGGTGAGGTAGCCGGTGACGTACGTGTTCACGGCGCCGGCGATCGCCCTGAGGACCGGGGTGAGGATCGTCAGGTAGCTCTCGACGTAGCGCAGGACCAGCTTGGCCAGCTGGTCCATCAGCCGTTGGCCGGTCTCGGAGTTCATCGCGATGTCGAGCAGCCACCCGGCCACCGGCAGCAGCAGGCCGGTGACGAAGCCGATGGGGTTGGCGCGGGTGAGGGCGTTGACGACCAGGAGGACGCCGGAGCCGATGGTCATGGCGGTGCCGAAGGCCGACATGAGGGTGCCCAGCGGCCCGGCGACGTCGATGAGGCCGACGATCAGGGACAGCACGCCGCCGAGGCCGGTCAGCAGCGGCCCCAGCCGGGAGCCGGCCCCCTTGGCGCCGGTCCGGAAGGCCCGCACGCCGCTCGCCGCCGAAGCGGCGGTGCGTCCCGTCCGGGTGAGGGACCGGGCGCTCGCGTCGGCGTCCTGCCTGCTCCTGCGCACGGAGCCGGCGGCCTGGCCGGCCGCGGCGGCGAGGCGGCCGATCCCGGTGTCGGCGTCCTTGAGGCGGGCGGTGACGGTGCGCAGCGCGGTGACGCTCTGCTCGACGCGGCCGCGCAGGGAGCGCACGACGGTCGGGACGGAGCCGAGCGGATCGGCCGGGACGGCCGCCATGCCGCTCATCCGCGCGCCTTGGCCAGGAACATCAGCGCGTCGGCGGTGCGCTGCGGGCTGCTGGTCTCGGCCGCGTAGTAGTGCTCGATGTGCAGCGCGCCGCCGTCGGAGCCCGCGGCGCCGGCGTGGGCGCGGCCCCGGGAGGCCGCCGCCTTGAGCAGCCGGTCGAGCTTGGTGAGCGGCAGCACGGCCTCCGCCTCACCGGCCTCGGCGAGCAGCGCGGGGACGCCGCCGGAGCGGGGCATGACGACACCGCCGGTGGCCAGCGCCGGGATCCTCGGCAGGCTGACGCCGAAGGTCTTGCCGCCGACCATCGGGACCCAGCCCGGGATGGACACGTGGATGCGGTTGAGGGCGCCGATCGCGGAGTTGATGATGCCGATGACGGCGTTGATCGGGCCCTTGACCGCGCCCTTGATGCCGTCGAACGCGCGGCTCGCGATGCCCTTGAGGCCGCCCCAGATGCTGGACAGCTTGCTCTTGACGGCCTGGAAGGCGCTGGGGATCGCGGACCTGATCCAGCCGACGACCGGGGAGATGAGGGCCTTGATGCCCTTCCACACGCTGGAGACGACCGTCTTGATCGCGTTCAGCGCGGTGCTGATGACCTTCTTCCAGATGGCGACGTAGGTGCGGATGACGGTGGCGACGGCCTTGACGACGTTCGAGACGGCCGTCTTGATGCCGTTCCACACCGACTTGATCAGCTTGCCGGCGTTCTTCATGATCGGCCCGATGGCCTTCATGACGTTGCTGATCACGGACTTGATGACCTCGAAGGCCTGCTTCAGGACCTTCTGCATCGTCTTGGAGTTGGCCGCCATGTCGACGACCTTCTCGATCAGCGGCTGCAACAGCTGCATGAGCATGCCGAAGAAGTTGCCCTTCATCGACTTGTTCATCTTGTCCTGGCCCTTGGCGGCCTTGCTCGCCCCGGACTCGTACTTCCCGAGGTTCTTCCCGGCGCTGGTACCGGTTCTGCCGGCCTTGCCGAGGGACTTCTCGGTCCTGTCCGACGCGGATTTGAGGCTCTTCAGCTCCTTCTCCGAGTCCTGCACGGACGACCGGAGGTTCTTGAGCTGTCCGGCGCCCTGCTGGCCCGCGCTGCCCAGCCCCTTCGCGGCCGTTCCCGCCGCGGCGGCCTTCTGTTTGAAGTCCTGGAGGGAACCGGACGCCTTCTTCAACGAACTGACGAGGCTCATCTGTTGTCTCCTCGCACGGGTCAGCCCGCGGCCCGGGTGGCCAGCGTGCCCATTTCCCTGTTGAGCTCACGGATCGAGCCGGTGAGCGTGTCGATGGACTGGTGCTTCTTCGCGGCGCTCTCCAGCTTCTTGGCCGCGGAGGCCATCTGGCGCATGGCGCGAGGGGTGGCGAGGCCCCGTACCTTGCCGCGGTAGAGGTCGACCGCGGTGCTGAGGTGCCCCATGGCCTCCTTGACGTCGTTGATCTGACTGACGGAGGGGAGATTCGGCTGCGCGGCGTCGGCGGCCTGTTCGGGCTGCATTCCCCAGGCGCCGCTCTCGTCCCGGCCGAGGTGAGCGCGCACGCGCTGCGCCTCCGGGCGTACGGAGCCGAAGAGCCCGAGCTGGCGTGTCCGCCCGGTGACCGTGTGCTGGAATTCCTTGAGCTTGGCCAGGAGACCCACGACGAGCGTGACGGCGGCGGTGATCGCGGTGGCGACGAGCATGGTCTGCGCGATGAAGTCACCCCCCTTGAAGACGGCGAGGAATTCCTTGACGGGGGAGGTCTCCTTGAGGATGTCCTTCCAGTTCTGTGTCTCGTCCTCCTTTTTCTTCCCTATCTTTTCTACAGCCGTCTTCACCTCCTTTATCTGCGTGTCGAAATGAGCGGTTGTCACGGCAGACTTCGAGCTGGAGTCGAGCTTCTTGTCGAGGTCGACAAGCTGCGCGTACACGTCGTTCGTCGTGTGATTCGCCATCATTTCCCTTTCTTTCGTCGTGGTTCGACCAGGGGTGCGGCTCGTATTCGGCTCTTGCCGCGCCCTGTCCCCTCTGTTAGCCTCTAGCGCCGTGGCGAGGTGATTCTGGGGGAAATGTGGGACTGGTCGGAACATTTTTCGTCTCCGCGGGCCTCATGCTGCTCGCGGGTATTCTTCTGCTGGGTGCGTTGCTGCAATGGCACGGTGCGGAAGAGGGCACGGCCTGGGAGCCGCACCCGGTGCGCGTGGCCGTGCTGGCCGGGTGTGGAGTGCTGTCGCTCGGGGCGAGCCTGTGGGTGCTGGCCCTGTGACCCGCGCGAAGTGATCCGCGCGAAGTGATCCGCGCGCAGTGATCCGCGCGAAGTGATCCGCGCGAAGTGATCCGCGCGAAAGCGCGGTGAAGGGTTGGTCCGGAACGCCGTCGGCCGCCGCCGGTCGAGCCGGCGGCGGCCGTTGGTCGTGGCCCGAGGGGGGGCGGACCCGCTACCCCGCGTGGTCGGCGCCGCCCCGCCGCGCCTGCGCCAGCGCGTCCGTCCAGCCCGCCGCGTACGCCCGCGACTCCCGGTTCAGCAGTTCCTCGTACAGCCGGTCCAGCAGTGCCTCGCTGTCGGGAGCGGGGGAGCGCAGGAGGTGGGCGAGGTGGGTGTATGCGTCGATCGGCTGCTGCGGGGAGTGGGTCGTGCCAGTCGCCATGTCGGCCTGCTTTCCGGTCTGTCCGCTGGGCTGGTGGTACAGGTGGCGCTCCCGAGGGCGTTCGAAGCGTCTGTTCGAACTAGTGTACGAGAAGAGCGTGGTGGCGGTGAGTGCCTGACGCGAACTCTCTGTCGCGATCTTGACCGTCCCACGGTCCGGACCTGCACGGACGGCGGCGCCGGGGCGGGAACCACCGGGTTCGAGGCGCATGATCCCGGCGCTCTCCCGCCGGGGAATCGCGCAGGAACGACCGAAAGTCAACGGTCGTCCTGCCCGGCGGACCGCCCGATCCGCCGGACTCAGGCGAAGAACCGGGCCAGTTGGACGGCGGACGGCGCCCCGTCGTCGGCGGCGGCGGCCGGGCCGTCCGCCGGCGCGGGGGCCGCGGGGGTCCCGTCGGCGGGCTCCTCCTCCTCGTACTCCGGTCGCGGCACCGGGGCCGGCGGATCCGGCTGCTCGCCCTCCTCGGAGTTGACGCTCGCGAACATCCAGTTCGAGGCCGCCAGGTGATCGACGGCGGCGGCCAGCAGGTGGTCGCCCACCGACCACTCGGCGGCCTCGCCGTGCAGGTCGCGGTTGAGGGCGCAGTCGCGCGGAAGGTGCTTGATCAGCAGGGTGAGCCGGCGCGCGGACAGCGCCTCACGGTGCCAGTCGAGCAGGTCGATGCCGTAGTAGCGGAGCAGGTCCGCTTCGAGGGCCTCGGCGTGTTCATCGACGAACCCGACGAGGCTCAGCCTTCCCCCAGGCCGAGCCCGGTCTCCTTGCCGTAGGCCTCCAGGATGGCGGCGATGTCCTGCATCGTGACCTCGTGCTGTTCGAAGCGGGTGAACTGCTTCTCGCCCAGCAGCAGTCGCAGCAGCCCGTCCACGTCGTTGTCGTCGAGCTTGCGCAGCGCCTTGGCGGTGGCGCGGTTCAGCTCGGTGGGCAGGGTGTAGTTCTCGCTGTCGAGCTCGAACGACCAGCTGCGGCCGAGGGCTTCGAGGCGCTGGGCGCGCGCGGCGTTGACGTCGAAACGGGTCATGGCGAGGAGTGCTCCTTGGGTCGGATGGGCCGGGAAGGCGGGTGGTCCGTCAGGGTGGTGCGTCACGGTGGTCCGTCAGAGTGGTCCGTCACGGTGGTACGGGGTCCGGGGCGGGGCGGCGGGCGCCGATGCCCGCCGCCCCGCCCCGGCCGGTCAGGCCGCCGAGGCGGCGTACGAGCCGTCCTTCATGACGAAGCTCGCCAGCGCCGAGCCGTCGGCGTTGGCCATCGCCGTGAAGGTGATGCCGAGCTGGGCCGGCGCCTTGCGGGCCAGCTTGATGTCGTCCGCGGCCGTGACCTGGCCGCGCGGAACGCCGAAGCGGTAGGTGACGGCGCTGCCGTCGCTGGCCTTGTCGGTGAACTCCAGGCCGAGGGCGCGCACATCGGCGTACGGCCGGTCCGCGACGTCGTACTGGTAGACGCCGCTCGAACCGGAGACGGCCGAGACGCTGCCGCCGCCCATGAAGAGGGGCAGCGTGTCCTCGTTGAACTGCATCAGCGAGAACTTCAGCGTCAGGTCGCGGTCCGAGTACACGAAGTGCACCGGGCTGACGGCCTGCCACACGTCGACCGGCTCCAGCTTGTCCTTCTTGCTGAAGGTGACGCCGTCACCGGAGGTGAAGCCGAGATCGGTCCAGCCGGTCCAGTCGAGGGCGGAGTCCGCGGTGAACGCCGTCGGCACCGGGGTGTCGGCCTTGGCGACGTAGAGACGGCCTACGCCCGCGATGCGGATCTCGGAGGAGTTGGTTCCTGCCATGGTGGTTGTTCTCCTTGGTGAGGTGGGTGCTGGTGGTGGGGTGGCTGCCGTACTCGGAGCGGTCCGGGTACGACGAAGGCCCCGCCGGGTCGGCGGGGCCTTCGGTCCGGGGGCGCGGCGGAGCCCCGGGGAGGGGCCGCCGCGCAGGTCGGTGTCCGTCAGTGGACGTCGACGTACACCTTGATGAGGGTCACGTAGCGATTGGCCGCGGAGTAGAGGTAGTCGGGCAGCCAGCGCGGCCCGTCCTGCTCCTCGGCCTCCGTGACGAAGTTCGTGCCGAACCGCTTGCCGGCCATGGCCAGGACGGCCTGGCGGGCGTCGTTGGCGAGGAGGTGCGCGGTGTGCTTGGTCGGTCCGTACACCTCCAGCTCGATCAGCGGCTGGTCGACATGGCGCTCGCCGACCCAGGCGCCACCGCGCCGGTTGACGAACACGGCGGCGGCCGTGCCGTCGAAACCTGTCGGGGCCTGGACGGCGACGATCGCGCCGGAGAGCCTGGAGTCGTCCTTCAGCACGTCGACGACCATCGCCTCGACGTCGGGGAAGGTGCTCGGGGGAGTGGGTGTGGTCATGCCGGGTCACCTCGGGGCAGCTTCGGGAAGGCGGCACAGCTCCGCCGCTGCACCAACTGTGACATGAGTGCGTGCGCGCACGCAACTAAAACGGAAAGCGAATGCGCCGGGCCGGTACGAGGTGGTGCGGGCGGCGCGGGGAGGAGGGGGAGCAGGGGGGACGGGGAGGAGGGGGCGGGTCGTGCGCGGGTGGGGGAGGGGGGTGGTGTCAGGCGTGCGCTGGTCCCGATGCGGGTGCCGGTGCCGGTGTCGGTGCCGGTCCCGCTCCAGATCCCGCGGTCTCGCCCGGCAGGAACTGCTCGACCACGCGTACGAACATCTCCCGCCGGTCCGCGGGCACCCCCAGCAGATCGGCGACCTCCTCCAGGGTGGGCCGGCGGCCCGGCGCCGCGCCGGGCTCGGGTGTCGCCAGGTGCTCGCGCGGGTCGGCCAGTTCCTCGGCGGTGAGCCGCCCGGAACGGATGAGCATCTCGCGGACCGGCACCCCCAGTACGCGGGCGAGTCTGCGCGTGGTCTCCAGGTCCGGCATGCTCTGGCGCTGGAGCAGGCGGGTCACGGCGGCGCGGTGGACGCCCGCCTCGTCCGCGATGCGCGACTTGCCTCCACCGCGCGGGCTGTCGATGTCGTAGCCGCGCTCGCGCATCAGGTCCTCGACCCAGGCGGCGAACGCGTCCAGTTCCTGGCTGGTCATCACAGGGCTCGCTTCCGTTGGAGACGGCCAGTCTAGCTTGCTTGCGCGCGCGGAATTACGTGCTTGCGTGCAAGCACTTATGAGCACGTGGCAGCCGCATATTCGTTGCGAGCGCGCACGCAATCTGCCACCCTGGCGGTCGCCCGCTCCACCAGGGGCCACTCGTCATCGCCCGCGTCTCGCCGTTCACGTCGCGCGGCCGCGTCACCTTGCATGCTTCGCACCAGTGGAGGCTCCATGTCCGTCACCGGCTCGTGTCCGGCACCGCCCCGATCACACGCCTGGCAGTCCGCCGCCGCCTGCGCGGGGCTCCCGCCGGCGGTCGTCTTCTCCAAGAAGGCCAAGGAGGCCGTGCCCGCGCTGCGCGCCTGTGCCGGCTGTCCGGTGCGCCGCCGCTGCGAGGAGGCGGTGGCCCCGGCCGACAACTGGTTCGACGGGGTCTGCGGGGGTCGGCTCTGGCGCAGCGGACGCCCGGTCGACCTGCCCGCCCGCTTCGTCGACCTCCACCTGCGGGGAGGCTCCGTTGCGTGACCGACACCCTTCCTCCGACCGTCCGGCCCCCGGCCGTCCGGCTTCCGGCCGTCCGGCTTTCGGCCGTGCGGCACCCGGCGTCCCGGCTCCCGACCGTCCGGCTCCCGGCGTACCGGCTCCCGGCGTCCCGGCTCCCGGCCGTCCGGCTCCCGACCGTCCGGCCCCCGGCGTACCGGCTCCCGGCGTACCGGCTCCCGGCGTCCCGGCTCCCGGCCGTCCGGCTCCCGACCGTCCGGCCCCCGGCGTACCGGCTCCCGGCGTACCGGCTCCCGGCGTCCCGGCTCCCGGCGTACCGGCCCCCGGCGTCCCGGCCCCCGGCGTACCGGCCCCCGCCACCTCGACCGCCGCCACCCCACCCCCCACCGGCGACGACGCCGCGCTCTGGATCGGCACGCTGCTCCAGCAGTTTCCCGAGCTGGCCGTCGAACTCGTCCCCGGCCGCACCACCCCGGCCCCCCGCGCCGCCGCCCCGCCCCCGCCGGACCTCGCGGAGCGGATCCGTGCGGAGCATGCCGAGGCCCTGCTGCTCCAGCAGCGCCACGGCCTCACCGCGCCCGGGCCCGGCGCCGCCCCGCTGCGGCTGCACATCTCCGACACCATCCGGGACATCACCGACGGCGTGATCGAACTGGAGGAGGCGGTGCGTGAACGGCTCCGGCTGCCCCGCGCCCGCCGCGCCGACGTGCCCGCACGGCTGCGCCGCATCACCGCGCTCCTCGACGACATCGCCGCCGACCCGGTGCTCGCCGGACACGTGCGGGACGAGAGCCGCCGCATGGCCCGGCGCTGCGCCCGCGCCCTGGGCGACACCGAGACCGTCGTGCGCGTCGCCGGACGCTGCCCGTGGTGCGACTCCGTCTCGCTGCGCGCCTTCCCCGAGCGGGCCGCCGTCCTCTGCGTGAACCCGGCCTGCCGCTGCTCCGCGCCCGACTGCGGCTGCCACGACGACCCGGCCTACCGGCACGCGTGGGCCCAGGGATGACCGACCCCGCCGCGCGCCCCGCCGCCCCGCCCGCCCGTAGGGGAACACCCGTAGGAGAGAGGACCGTATGACCGATCGCAGGACGACCCCGCCGAGCTCCGTCCCCGCACCGCCCACGCTCATCCCCGGCCCCCTCGCCGCGCAGGAGGCCGGCGTCGCCCCGGCGACCATCCGCAAATGGGTCCAGACGGGACGCCTGAAGGCGGCGGGCAGGGCGGGCCGGGCCGCGCTCTTCCGCCTGGAGGACGTCTTCGCCGCCGAGCGCGCGGGGGCCCGGCGCCCCACACCCCCGGCGCGTTAGCCCGCACCCCGTGCGTCACAGGACGGTCACCCCGGGACACATCGGGGTGGCCGCCCCGCCATGGGGTGACGCATCATGGAGAGCACAACAGGTCCGGGGGAAGTGGTCTCGTGTCGAATCCGCAATGGCAGCCGGCGCCCTGGCCGCCGCAGCAGAACCAGCAGCCGTCCATGCTGGCCGCCCACGCCGACCGCGAGCGCGCGGTCGACGTGCTGCGGGCCGGGTTCGCCGAGGGCCGGCTCGCGCAGCCGGAGTACGAGAGGCGGATCGAGCGCGCCTACCAGGCCCGCACCGTGGGCGAGCTGAGCACGCTCGTCGCGGACCTGCCGCAGGGGCCCCTGGCCCAGCAGCAGATGCCCATGGCGGGCGGACCGCCCATGACGCAGGTCCCGCGGACCTTCCTGCCGGCCCCGGCGCCGCCCACGAACGGCAAGGCGATCGGCGCGCTGTCCTGCGGGCTGGGGGCCTTCTTCTGCGGAGGGGTCACCGCCGTCCCGGCCGTCATCCTCGGCCACATGGCGCGCGGTGAGATCCGTCGCACACAGCAGGGGGGCGAGGGAATGGCCGTCGCCGGGCTCGTGCTCGGCTGGCTGTGGATCGCTCTGTGGGCGTTCCTCCTGGCCATCATCATGATCGCCGCCGTCGGCTCCTCCTAGGCTTCCCCCTGGGGCCGACCCCGGCGCGGGCGCCGTCCGATCACGCTCCGGAAGGCCGCGACCACGGGGACGAATACCGCGCGCGGGGGCGAGAAGTCCGGCGTGTCGGAGTGGGCTGCATTTGTTTTGACCGAAGTCCGTGAGGTAGGTACGCTCAGACCTTGTGCCTGGGGTGTGCCTGGGCTCCTGTGCGTGTCATCTGCCGCACGGCGAGTCCGGATCAGTCCGCTCAGTCTGATCACGGCCACCGCAATCTGCCGCCTCCCGCTCCTGAGCGGGGGTCTGCAGTATTCGACACACCCGACCGCGTGGGTCGGCAAAGTTCCAGGTTAGCTTTACTACTCGGCACACAGAAACCGGAGAAGTAGTGCCTACGATCCAGCAGCTGGTCCGGAAGGGCCGGCAGGACAAGGTCGAGAAGAACAAGACGCCCGCACTCGAGGGTTCGCCCCAGCGCCGTGGCGTCTGCACGCGTGTGTTCACGACCACCCCGAAGAAGCCGAACTCGGCCCTCCGTAAGGTCGCGCGTGTGCGTCTGACCAGCGGCATCGAGGTCACGGCCTACATTCCGGGTGAGGGACACAACCTGCAGGAGCACTCCATCGTGCTCGTGCGCGGTGGCCGTGTGAAGGACCTGCCCGGTGTTCGTTACAAGATCATCCGCGGTTCCCTCGACACCCAGGGTGTCAAGAACCGCAAGCAGGCCCGCAGCCGCTACGGCGCCAAGAAGGAGAAGTAAGAATGCCTCGTAAGGGCCCCGCCCCGAAGCGCCCGGTCATCATCGACCCGGTCTACGGTTCTCCTCTGGTGACCTCCCTCATCAACAAGGTGCTGCTGAACGGCAAGCGCTCCACCGCCGAGCGCATCGTGTACGGCGCCATGGAGGGCCTGCGTGAGAAGTCGGGCAACGACCCGGTCATCACGCTGAAGCGCGCGCTCGAGAACATCAAGCCGACCCTCGAGGTCAAGTCCCGCCGTGTCGGTGGCGCGACCTACCAGGTCCCGGTCGAGGTCAAGCCCGGCCGCGCCAACACCCTCGCGCTCCGCTGGCTCGTCGGCTACTCCCGCGCCCGTCGCGAGAAGACGATGACCGAGCGTCTGATGAACGAGCTGCTCGACGCCTCCAACGGCCTCGGTGCTGCCGTCAAGAAGCGCGAGGACACGCACAAGATGGCCGAGTCCAACAAGGCCTTCGCGCACTACCGCTGGTAGTCGCTACCCACATCGAGACCGAGAGAAGACTGAAGCCTTATGGCTACCACTTCACTTGACCTTGCCAAGGTCCGCAACATCGGGATCATGGCGCACATCGACGCGGGCAAGACGACGACGACCGAGCGGATCCTGTTCTACACCGGTGTCTCGTACAAGATCGGTGAGGTCCACGACGGCGCTGCCACCATGGACTGGATGGAGCAGGAGCAGGAGCGTGGCATCACGATCACCTCTGCTGCCACCACCTGTCACTGGCCGCTCGAGAACGACGACTACACGATCAACATCATCGACACCCCCGGGCACGTCGACTTCACCGTTGAGGTGGAGCGCTCCCTGCGTGTGCTCGATGGTGCTGTGACGGTGTTCGACGGCGTCGCCGGCGTCGAGCCGCAGTCCGAGACGGTGTGGCGTCAGGCCGACCGTTACGGCGTGCCGCGCATCTGCTTCGTGAACAAGCTGGACCGTACCGGTGCCGAGTTCCACCGCTGCGTCGACATGATCGTCGACCGCCTCGGTGCGACCCCGCTGGTCATGCAGCTCCCGATCGGTGCCGAGGCCGACTTCCAGGGTGTCGTCGACCTCGTCACGATGAAGGCGTTCGTCTGGTCGGCCGAGGCCGCCAAGGGCGAGGCGTACGACATCGTCGACATCCCGGCCACGCACGTCGAGGCTGCCGAGGAGTACCGCGGCAAGCTGCTCGAGGCCGTCGCGGAGAACGACGAAGAGATGATGGAGCTGTTCCTGGAGGGCACCGAGCCCACCATCGAGCAGCTGCACGCCGCCGTGCGTCGCATCACCATCGCCTCCGGCAAGGGCGGCGACACCACCGTCACCCCCGTGTTCTGCGGCACCGCGTTCAAGAACAAGGGCGTTCAGCCCCTGCTCGACGCCGTCGTGCGCTACCTGCCGACCCCGCTCGACGTCGAGGCCATCGAGGGCCACGACGTCAAGGACCCCGAGGTCGTCGTCAAGCGCAAGCCGTCGGACGACGAGCCGCTGGCCGCCCTCGCGTTCAAGATCATGAGCGACCCGCACCTGGGCAAGCTCACCTTCGTCCGGGTCTACTCGGGCCGCCTGGAGTCCGGCACCGCGGTGCTGAACCCCGTCAAGGGCAAGAAGGAGCGCATCGGCAAGATCTACCGCATGCACGCGAACAAGCGTGAGGAGATCGAGTCGGTGGGCGCCGGTGACATCGTCGCCGTCATGGGTCTGAAGCAGACCACCACGGGCGAGACGCTCTGTGACGACAAGCAGCAGGTCATCCTGGAGTCCATGGACTTCCCGGCGCCTGTCATCCAGGTCGCCATCGAGCCGAAGTCCAAGGGTGACCAGGAGAAGCTGGGTGTCGCCATCCAGCGCCTCTCGGAGGAGGACCCCTCCTTCCAGGTGCACTCGGACGAGGAGACCGGCCAGACCATCATCGGTGGTATGGGTGAGCTCCACCTCGAGGTGCTCGTCGACCGCATGAAGCGCGAGTTCCGCGTCGAGGCGAACGTCGGCAAGCCCCAGGTCGCGTACCGCGAGACGATCCGCAAGGCCGTCGAGCGCGTGGACTACACCCACAAGAAGCAGACCGGTGGTACCGGTCAGTTCGCCAAGGTGCAGATCGCGATCGAGCCCATCGAGGGCGGCGAGTCGTCGTACGAGTTCGTGAACAAGGTCACCGGTGGCCGCATCCCGCGGGAGTACATCCCGTCGGTGGACGCCGGTGCGCAGGAGGCCATGCAGTTCGGCATCCTCGCCGGTTACGAGATGACCGGTGTGCGTGTCACGCTGCTCGACGGTGCCTACCACGAGGTCGACTCCTCCGAGCTGGCCTTCAAGATCGCCGGTTCGCAGGCCTTCAAGGAGGCCGCGCGCAAGGCGTCCCCCGTGCTGCTCGAGCCGATGATGGCCGTCGAGGTCACCACGCCCGAGGACTACATGGGCGATGTCATCGGTGACATCAACTCCCGCCGTGGCCAGATCCAGGCCATGGAGGAGCGCAGCGGCGCTCGCGTCGTGAAGGGCCTCGTGCCCCTCTCGGAGATGTTCGGCTACGTCGGAGACCTCCGCAGCAAGACGTCGGGTCGCGCGAGCTACTCGATGCAGTTCGACTCCTACGCCGAGGTTCCGCGGAACGTCGCCGAGGAGATCATCGCGAAGGCCAAGGGCGAGTAACTCACTCGAGTTCACGCTTTAGGCTTGACTCCGGAGCCCGACCGGGCATTCAGGGACGACCGTCGCTGAATGCCCCCGGGCCCTGGCTTTCCAGCAAAGATCACCTGGCGCCGATGAAGCAAGGCGTACAGAACCACTCCACAGGAGGACCCAGTGGCGAAGGCGAAGTTCGAGCGGACTAAGCCGCACGTCAACATCGGCACCATCGGTCACATCGACCACGGTAAGACGACCCTCACGGCCGCCATTACCAAGGTGCTGCACGACGCGTACCCGGACCTGAACGAGGCCTCGGCCTTCGACCAGATCGACAAGGCTCCTGAGGAGCGCCAGCGCGGTATCACGATCTCGATCGCGCACGTCGAGTACCAGACGGAGACGCGTCACTACGCGCACGTCGACTGCCCCGGTCACGCGGACTACATCAAGAACATGATCACGGGTGCCGCGCAGATGGACGGCGCCATCCTCGTGGTCGCCGCCACCGACGGCCCGATGCCGCAGACCAAGGAGCACGTGCTCCTGGCCCGCCAGGTCGGCGTTCCGTACATCGTCGTCGCCCTGAACAAGGCCGACATGGTGGACGACGAGGAGATCCTGGAGCTCGTCGAGCTCGAGGTCCGTGAGCTCCTCTCCGAGTACGAGTTCCCGGGCGACGACGTTCCGGTCGTCAAGGTCTCGGCTCTGAAGGCCCTTGAGGGCGACAAGGAGTGGGGCAACTCGATCCTCGACCTGATGAAGGCCGTCGACGAGTCCATCCCGCAGCCCGAGCGTGACGTCGACAAGCCGTTCCTCATGCCCATCGAGGACGTCTTCACGATCACCGGTCGCGGTACGGTCGTCACCGGCCGTATCGAGCGTGGTGTCCTGAAGGTCAACGAGACCGTCGACATCATCGGCATCAAGACCGAGAAGACCACCACCACGGTCACCGGCATCGAGATGTTCCGCAAGCTGCTCGACGAGGGCCAGGCCGGTGAGAACGTCGGTCTGCTCCTCCGTGGCATCAAGCGCGAGGACGTCGAGCGCGGCCAGGTCATCATCAAGCCGGGTTCGGTCACGCCGCACACCGAGTTCGAGGCGCAGGCGTACATCCTGTCGAAGGACGAGGGTGGCCGTCACACCCCCTTCTTCAACAACTACCGCCCGCAGTTCTACTTCCGTACGACGGACGTGACCGGCGTCGTGACCCTCCCCGAGGGCACCGAGATGGTCATGCCGGGTGACAACACCGAGATGAAGGTGGAGCTCATCCAGCCCGTCGCCATGGAGGAGGGCCTCAAGTTCGCCATCCGTGAGGGTGGCCGGACCGTCGGCGCCGGCCAGGTCACCAAGATCAACAAGTAAGCACCGCTTACCTGTTGGGCTTGACGCCTGGTAGCTCCAGCGAGCTCTGAAAGGGCCCGTACGACTTCGGTCGTACGGGCCCTTTCCGCATGTCGCGCCGGGTGCCGCGGCCCGGTCAGGGGGCGATCGCCCAGCGCGCCGCGGCCACGGCGGCGAGGACGGCACCCGGCGCGACCCAGGTCCAGTCGACGAGCCGGCGCAGCGGCCGCGGCAGCCACAGGCCGAGCAGGGCGACGCCGAACCCGATCGTGAGGAAGCAGGACAGCGCGACGCCCCGGTGGGCGGTCTCGTCCCAGGGGCCCGCCGGCCGGATGGTCACGGCCCACCAGCAGAAGTAGCAGGACAGCAGCGTCAGGATGACGACCGGCACGGCGAGGATCAGCCGCAGCCGGCCGCGGTCGGCCCCGGGCAGGTCGTGGTCGCGTGGCATCGGGCCAGTGTGCGGGCCCGGCCCCCGGTCCGTCAGGCCTTTGCCCGGGACGGCCGCCACAACCACGGGCGGGCGTCCGGCGAGAGCCCCGCGGCGGTCGGCCCGCGCCGGTCCGCCACCAGCGCCGGGCCGTCCAGGGTGACGGGGTCGGTGGCCGGGCGCAGCACGCGGCCGCGCTCCAGGAGCTGCACCCGGCCGTCGGTGCCGAGCCCGAGCAGGTACGGGCCCGCGGCCGCCACCGGACCGTAGCCGGGGAAGTCGACCGGCGGGCCGCCCGGGCTCAGCAGCCGCGGGGAGGCGGGCGGCCGGTAGGAGAGGCGGCCGTCCGCGAAGGCCACCGCGTCGGCCGGCACGGGCAGCCCGGCGAGCGGGGCGGGCCCGTCCGGCGTCCAGTGGTGGACCGTGTCCCGGCCGGGCGCGTAGACGTGCACCCCGCCGTCGGCGACGACCGCCGTGAGACCGTCCTGGACGGGGCCGCCGCCCAGGTCCCGCCACGGCGACCAGCTGCCCGCCGTGTCCCGTACGCGCGTGCTGATGCCCTGCGCCGCGTTGCGCACGAAGAGGTGGACCCGGCCGTCGGGCGCGGTGACCGCCACCGGGACGCCCGTGCGGCGGCCCCGGTCGGCGTCGGTGCCCTCGGGGTTGCCGAGGCTCGTCCAGGAGCCGTACCGGCCGGGCCCGCGCTGCTCCAGGGCCACGATCTCGCGGACGTCGCGCGCGCCCCGGCCCCCCATCGCGGCGAGCCGCAGGCCGAGGATCAGATGGCGGCCGTCGGGGAGCGCGGCGCCGCCGAGGACCGGGGCGAGCGGGCCGCCGCCGAGGTCGACGGGCCGGCCGAACCCGCTGCCCCCGTCGGCCTCCGTGTACCGCACCGCCCGCAGCCCGAGGACGCCGTACGCCGTCAGCGTCCCGTCGGCGCCGGGGAACAGGGCCAGGCGCGGGCCGGGGTAGCGGTGGTGGGTGGCGCGGACCCAGCCCTTGCGGTTGGTCAGCGGGCGGTCGCCGCCCACGTTGTAGTCGCCGCAGCCCGACGGGTCGCCGCAGCTCCAGTCCGGGCCCGCGCCGTAGGGGACCAGGTGGGCGGCCTTGGGGCGGAGCACCTGCGGCGGGAGGTTCTTGGGCCAGTGGTGGTTGTAGTAGCCGCGGAACGCGGTGACGGCGACCGCCGGCGGGCCGGACGCCGCGCCCTGCGTCCAGCGGATCAGCGCGGCCCAGGTGAAGCAGGCGACGGCGGTGTGGTCGGCGTGGTCGGAGTAGCCGGGCTGCTCGCTGTCGCGGATCTGGGTGGCGCGGTCGCTCACCTGGAGGTCCGGATCCGGGTCGAGGGTGTGCACCAGGGTCGGCCGGTACCGCTCGAACAGCTCGACGAGCACACCGGTCAGCGCGTCGTGGCTGTAGCTCTGGACCGTGCGCAGCGGGGAGCCGTCCGGGACGAGCGTGCGCAGCAGCAGGCCCGGCTCGCGCCACAGCGCGGGGACGCCCATGTGGCCGGCCGGGGTGTGCATCGCCAGGTCCAGATGGATCAACTCGACGCGGCGGCCCCGGTGTTCGAGGGAGTTCAGCTCCACCTGGAGGCCGCCGCGCAGGCGCAGGGCGGTGATGTCCCAGGGGGTGAAGAGGGGCAGGCCGAGCTGGGCCGCGTAGGACTGGCGCAGGCCCTGGTGGCGGGCGGCGGAGTAGGCGGCCTTGTTCGGGGCCGGGCGCCGGTCGCCGGGCGTCTTGTTGCGGCCGTCGGCCTCGCCCGCGGTGACGTAGACACAGACCAGCGGGGTCCCGGTGCCGAAGGCGTGCTGGGCGTCCGGGTTCATGAAGTACAGGTCGTCGTCGGGGTGGGCGAGGACCTGGAGGAGGAGGGCGCGCTCGGCCTGGGCGGCGGGCAGCCCGGAGGCGGGGGAGGGGGCGGTGAGGTGCGGCGGGGGAGCGGGCGCGGTGCGGGAACAGGCGGTGAGCGGGCCGGCGGCGGCGAGGGCGGCGGTCCCGCCGAGGACGAGGGAGCGGCGGGACATTCCTCGCGTAGCGGGCTTTTCGGGCCTCGGTATCGCAGGTCGATTCCGCATGGGGGCGCACTCCGTCCGCTGGGGAGGCAGCGGTCGGTGGTGCGCTCGCCTCTGTTCAGGTGTTCCGGTGGTTCACCTGGAGAGAGGGTCGCCGGGGGATGCAGGTTCCACGCATGTACCCGGTCCGTTAACCCGGAAGGGGCGGGAGAAGGCCGGTGCCCCCGTCCTCGGCGGGCGAGGACGGGGGCACCGGGGGCCGTGGCGGGGCGGTCAGTGGCGGCCCGCCTGCGGCTTGGCGTCGACCAGCAGCGCCGCGCAGACACCGGCCAGCAGCATCGAGCCGACCGCGTACCAGATCGCGTGGGTGTAGCCGTGGACGACGCCCGCGGCGACGACCTGGTCCTTCTTCGAGGGGTCGGTCATGTGCGAGGCGATGTACGTGCCCGTGGCCGACGTCGCGATCGTGTTCAGCAGCGCCGTGCCGAGCGAACCGCCGACCTGCTGCGAGGTGTTGACCATCGCGGACGTCACACCGGCGTCCTGCGGGCGGATGCCGCTGGTGGCCGTGGAGAAGACCGGCATGAACGTCAGGCCCATGCCGAGGCCGAGGATCAGCTCGGCGGGCAGCACGTGGCTGACGTACGAGGAGTCGACGCCGAGCTGGGTCAGGATCAGCAGGCCGCAGGCGGCCAGGAGCATGCCCGGGACCATGAGGGCGCGCGCCGGGACCTTCGGCAGCAGCCGGGCCGAGATCTGCGTCGAGCCGACGATGATCGCGACCGACATCGGCAGGAAGGCCAGACCGGTGCGGACCGCCGAGTAGTGCAGGATGCCCTGGAGGTAGTACGTCAGGAACAGGAACAGGCCGAACATGCCGATCGTGGCCAGACCCATGGTCAGGAAGCAGCCGGCCCGGTTGCGGTCCTTCAGGATGTGCAGCGGCAGCAGCGGCGACTTCGCGCGGGACTGCCAGAAGACGAACGCGACGAGCAGCACCGCGCCGCCGATGAGCAGCGAGACGACCATCGAGTCGCCCCAGCCGCGCGGCTGGGCCTCCGAGAAGCCGTAGACGATCGCGACGAGACCGCCGCAGCCCAGGATCACGCCGGGCACGTCGAGCCTGATGTCCTTGTGGCCCGCGCGGTCGTGCAGCAGGATCACGGCGCCGACGACGGCGACGATCGCGATCGGGATGTTGACGTACAGGCACCAGCGCCAGTTCAGGTACGAGGTGAGGACGCCGCCGAGCAGCAGGCCCACGGCGCCGCCCGCGCCCGCGAGCGCGCCGTAGATGCCGAACGCCTTGCCCCGCTCGCGCGGGTCGGTGAACGTCGTGGTCATCAGCGACAGCGCCGACGGGGCGAGGAGCGCGCCGAAGACGCCCTGCAACGCACGGGCGCCGAACAGCATGCCGGGGTTCTGCGCGGCGCCGCCGAGCGCTGAGGCCAGCGCGAAGCCGATCAGGCCGATGATGAAGGTGCGCTTGCGGCCGACGAGGTCGGCGACGCGGCCGCCGAGCAGCAGCAGGCCGCCGAAGGCCAGGGTGTAGGCCGTGATGACCCACTGGCGGTTCGCGTCGGAGATGCCGAGGGCCGTCTGGGCGGACGGCAGCGCGATGTTCACGATGGTCGCGTCGAGGACCACCATCAGCTGGGCCAGGGCGATGACGACCAGGCCCCACCAGCGGCGGGGATCGGGGGCATCGGCCGCCGGGGCGCCGGAGGAGACCGGTGCCGCTCCGGCTGCGGGCGCGGATATGGAGTCGCTCATGGGCGAGGTGTCGCTTCCTTTGGATCACGGGGGGAGAGGGGCGCCTGAGACGGCGGGGCGCTGTGCTGCATACCGAGGACTGTGGTCGTCCGGCGAGCGGGCCTGATCGTCAGTAGTGCTGACTATCAGGGTAAGGATACGCTACGAACCATGACGGACGACCTGGCGCACACGACACTCCTGACCCGGCGCCTGGGGTACCTCGTCAAGCACGCGCACCTCCAGCTCGCCGGCCGGCTCACCGAGGCGCTGGGCCCCTACGGCGTCCACCCGCGCGAACTGGGCATCCTCTCGGTGCTCGCCGCCGACACCGAGGAGCGCTCGCAGCACGAGCTGGCGCGGCTGGTCGGCCTCGACCGCACGACGATGGTCGCGGCCGTGGACGAGCTGGAGGACAAGGGTCTGGTCGAGCGGCACCGCAGCGTCCACGACCGCCGGCGCAACGTCGTGGTGCTCACCCCCGAGGGCGTCAGCTGCCAGCGCGAGGCGGACCGGGCGCGCGTCGAGGCGGAGCGGGCCTATCTGGCGCCGCTCGACGAGGAGTCGGCGCGGGCGCTGACCGAGTCGCTGCGCACGCTGTACCTGGCGCACGCGGGGAGCTAGCCGACGGGTTTGACCTTCGTCACTCTCGGGGTAGTCTCTACGGCTCGATTGGCCCCGGGCGTGCCCCGTATGGCAGACTAGCGGGGTTGCTCGGTTGAGTGCCGATGCTGCGCGCCTCCCGCCGGGGGGACCGGAAGCGAGTCCCACAGTACTCGTCGCCCCATCTGTCGCTTGCGGCAGCGCTGGAGCGGACGTACGGGAATCTTCCGGGAATGCTCAGCGCGGAGCTCCACCAGGCACCTGGTGGGTTTCTTCCCCCAGCCTCGCGGTCCTGGGCCGCGGTTCCTGTAGCAGGGAGATCCGTACGGACATCCCTGTCAGCGACACCGCGACACGCCCGACCGCGTGGGTCGGAGGAAGTGTGAAACAGGGCCCCCAGGAGCCAGAGCGTTATGAGAGACAGGACTACTAAGTAGCCATGGCGGGACAGAAGATCCGCATCCGGCTCAAGGCCTACGACCACGAGGTCATCGACTCTTCGGCCAAGAAGATCGTCGAGACGGTGACGCGCACTGGTGCGTCGGTCGCAGGCCCGGTGCCGCTGCCTACCGAGAAGAACGTGTACTGCGTCATCAAGTCGCCGCACAAGTACAAGGACTCGCGCGAGCACTTCGAGATGCGCACGCACAAGCGCCTGATCGACATCCTCGACCCGACGCCCAAGACCGTTGACTCCCTGATGCGACTCGACCTCCCGGCCGGTGTCGACATCGAGATCAAGCTCTGAGGGCCGGTGATCTGAGAGATGGCTAAGCAGATCAAGGGCATCCTGGGCGAGAAGCTCGGCATGACGCAGGTGTGGGACGAGAACAACCGTGTTGTTCCGGTCACCGTCGTCAAGGCCGGCCCGAACGTCGTGACCCAGGTCCGTACGAACGACATCGACGGCTACGAGTCGGTCCAGATCGCCTTCGGCGAGATCGACCCGCGCAAGGTGAACAAGCCCCTCAAGGGCCACTTCGCCAAGGCCGACGTCACCCCCCGTCGTCACCTCGTCGAGATCCGTACCTCGGACGCTTCCGAGTACACCCTCGGCCAGGAGATCACCGCTGAGACCTTCGAGTCCGGCGTGAAGGTCGACGTCACCGGCAAGAGCAAGGGCAAGGGCTTCGCCGGTGTCATGAAGCGCCACAACTTCGCCGGTGGCAAGGCATCGCACGGTGCCCACCGCGTGCACCGCAAGCCGGGCTCGATCGGTGGCTGCGCCACCCCCGGCCGTGTGTTCAAGGGCCTCCGCATGGCGGGCCGTATGGGCAACGAGCGGGTCACCACCCAGAACCTGACCGTCCACGCCGTTGACGCGGAGAAGGGTCTGCTGCTCATCAAGGGCGCGGTTCCCGGTCCGAACGGCGGCCTCGTCCTGGTCCGCACTGCGGCCAAGGGGGCCTGAGGTAACCGATGAGCACTGTTGACATCCTTTCGCCGGCAGGCGACAAGACCGGGACGGTCGAACTCCCCGCGGAGATCTTCGCCGTCGAGAAGATCAGCGTTCCGCTGCTTCACCAGGTCGTCGTCGCGCAGCTGGCCGCTGCCCGCCAGGGCACGCACAAGACCAAGACCCGTGGCGAAGTCCGTGGTGGTGGCAAGAAGCCTTACCGCCAGAAGGGCACCGGCCGCGCCCGTCAGGGCTCGACCCGCGCGCCGCAGTTCGCCGGTGGTGGCGTCGTGCACGGTCCCGTGCCGCGTGACTACTCGCAGCGGACCCCGAAGAAGATGAAGGCTGCCGCGCTGCGTCACGCCCTCACCGACCGGGCCCGCAACGCTCGCATCCACGTCGTCTCCGGCGTGGTCGAGGGCGAGGTCTCCACCAAGGCCGCGAAGACGCTGTTCGGCAAGATCTCGGAGCGCAAGAACCTGCTCCTGGTCGTCGACCGCGCCGACGAGGCCGCGTGGCTCTCCGCCCGCAACCTGCCCCAGGTCCACATCCTGGAGCCGGGCCAGCTGAACACGTACGACGTTCTCGTCTCGGACGACGTGGTCTTCACCAAGGCCGCTTTCGAGTCCTTCGTGTCTGGCCCCAAGGCCGCTGACACCGAAGGGAGCGAGGCCTGATGGCTACGCGTCACCCGAGCATCGCCTCGAAGGCCGCCAAGGCCGCGAAGGCCGCGCGCGTCGCCAAGGCGAAGCGCATCGCCACCGAGGGCAAGATCGCTGTCGAGCCCACGCCGCTGAGCAAGTCCTTCTCGGACCCGCGCGACGTTCTCGTCAAGCCGGTCGTCTCCGAGAAGTCGTACGCGCTCCTCGACGAGGGCAAGTACACGTTCGTCGTGGCCCCCGGCGCCAACAAGACCCAGATCAAGCAGGCCGTCGAGGCGGTCTTCTCGGTCAAGGTCACCGGCGTCAACACGATCAACCGTCAGGGCAAGCGCAAGCGCACGCGCACCGGGTTCGGCAAGCGTGCCGACACCAAGCGCGCGATCGTGACCCTTGCTGAGGGCGACCGTATCGACATCTTCGGCCAGGCCTCCTAACGGAGCGCCCGGTCCGAATATCGGACGAGGACTGAGAAATGGGAATCCGCAAGTACAAGCCGACGACGCCGGGCCGCCGTGGCTCCTCCGTCGCCGACTTCGTCGAGGTCACGCGGTCCACGCCGGAGAAGTCGCTGGTCCGCCCCCTGCACAGCAAGGGCGGTCGTAACAACTCCGGTCGCGTGACCGTTCGCCACCAGGGTGGCGGACACAAGCGCGCCTACCGCGTGATCGACTTCCGTCGTCACGACAAGGACGGCGTGCCGGCCAAGGTCGCTCACATCGAGTACGACCCCAACCGCACCGCCCGCATCGCCCTCCTGCACTACGCGGACGGCGAGAAGCGCTACATCCTGGCCCCGCGCGGTCTCGCGCAGGGTGCCGTGGTGGAGAACGGCCCGGCGGCCGACATCAAGCCCGGTAACAACCTGGCCCTCCGCAACATCCCGGTCGGTACCACGATCCACGCGATCGAGCTCCGTCCCGGTGGTGGCGCCAAGTTCGCCCGCTCCGCGGGTGCCTCCGTGCAGCTGCTGGCCAAGGAGGGCGTCATGGCGCACCTCCGTATGCCGTCCGGTGAGATCCGCCTGGTCGACGTGCGCTGCCGCGCCACCGTCGGCGAGGTCGGCAACGCCGAGCAGAGCAACATCAACTGGGGCAAGGCCGGCCGCATGCGCTGGAAGGGCGTCCGCCCGACCGTGCGTGGTGTCGTCATGAACCCGGTCGACCACCCGCACGGTGGTGGTGAAGGCAAGACCTCCGGTGGTCGTCACCCGGTCTCGCCGTGGGGCAAGAAGGAGGGTCGTACTCGTGATCGCAACAAGGCGAGCAACAAGTACATCGTCCGCCGCCGCAAGTCGAACAAGAAGCGCTAGGAGCGGGTTTAGATGCCGCGCAGTCTCAAGAAGGGACCCTTCGTCGACGGTCACCTCGTAAAGAAGGTGGACGTACAGAACGAAGCCGGTACCAAGAACGTCATCAAGACCTGGTCCCGTCGCTCGATGATCATCCCCAGCATGCTGGGCCACACGATCGCGGTGCACAACGGCAAGACCCACATCCCGGTGTTCGTCACCGAGTCGATGGTCGGCCACAAGCTCGGCGAGTTCTCGCCGACGCGCACCTTCCGGGGTCACGTCAAGGACGACCGGAAGTCGAAGCGCCGCTAAGGCGGGGTGGAATCGACTATGACTAACACCGAAGGGACAACCATGGAAGCCAGGGCCCAGGCGCGGTACATCCGCGTCACGCCCATGAAGGCCCGCCGCGTGGTGGACCTCATCCGTGGCATGGATGCCACGGAGGCTCAGGCGGTCCTGCGTTTCGCCCCGCAGGCCGCGAGCGTGCCGGTCGGCAAGGTGCTGGACAGCGCCATTGCCAACGCCGCGCACAACTACGACCACCCGGACGCCACGTCGCTGTTCATCAGCGAGGCGTTCGTCGATGAGGGCCCGACCCTGAAGCGGTTCCGTCCGCGTGCCCAGGGCCGTGCCTACCGGATCCGCAAGCGGACCTCCCACATCACCGTGGTCGTCAGCAGCAAGGAAGGAACCCGGTAATGGGCCAGAAGGTAAACCCGCACGGGTTCCGGCTCGGTGTCACGACCGACTTCAAGTCGCGTTGGTACGCCGACAAGCTGTACAAGGACTACGTCAAGGAAGACGTCGCCATCCGTCGGATGATGACGTCCGGCATGGAGCGCGCCGGCATCTCGAAGGTGGAGATCGAGCGCACCCGTGACCGCGTGCGTGTGGACATCCACACCGCTCGTCCCGGCATCGTCATCGGCCGCCGTGGCGCCGAGGCCGACCGCATCCGCGGTGACCTCGAGAAGCTCACGGGCAAGCAGGTCCAGCTGAACATCCTCGAGGTCAAGAACCCCGAGACGGACGCTCAGCTCGTGGCCCAGGCCGTCGCGGAGCAGCTGTCCTCCCGCGTCTCCTTCCGTCGCGCCATGCGTAAGAGCATGCAGTCGGCGATGAAGGCGGGCGCCAAGGGCATCAAGATCCAGTGTGGCGGTCGTCTCGGCGGTGCCGAGATGTCCCGTTCGGAGTTCTACCGCGAGGGCCGTGTGCCCCTGCACACGCTCCGCGCCAACGTGGACTACGGCTTCTTCGAGGCCAAGACGACCTTCGGCCGCATCGGCGTGAAGGTCTGGATCTACAAGGGCGACGTCAAGAACATCGCCGAGGTTCGCGCCGAGAACGCCGCGGCCCGCGCCGGCAACCGTCCGGCCCGTGGCGGCAACGACCGCCCGGCCCGTGGTGGTGGCCGTGGCGGCGAGCGTGGCGGTCGCGGTCGCAAGCCGCAGCAGCAGTCCGCGCCGGCTGCCGAGGCCCCCAAGGCCGACGCTCCCGCCGCTGCCGCTCCGGCTGCTGAGAGCACCGGAACGGAGGCCTGACCGAAATGCTGATCCCCCGTAGGGTCAAGCACCGCAAGCAGCACCACCCGAAGCGCAGCGGTATGTCCAAGGGTGGCACGCAGGTTGCGTTCGGTGAGTACGGCATTCAGGCCCTCACCCCGGCGTACGTGACGAACCGTCAGATCGAGGCCGCTCGTATCGCCATGACGCGTCACATCAAGCGTGGCGGCAAGGTCTGGATCAACATCTACCCGGACCGCCCCCTCACCAAGAAGCCTGCCGAGACCCGCATGGGTTCCGGTAAGGGTTCCCCGGAGTGGTGGGTCGCCAACGTCAAGCCCGGACGCGTGATGTTCGAGCTGTCGTACCCCAACGAGAAGACCGCGCGCGAGGCGCTGACTCGTGCGGCTCACAAGCTGCCGATGAAGTGCAAGATCGTCAAGCGCGAGGCAGGTGAAGCGTGATGTCGACCGGTACCAAGGCGTCAGAGCTGCGCGAGCTGGGCAACGAGGAGCTCCTCAACAAGCTCCGCGAGGCCAAGGAAGAGCTGTTCAACCTCCGCTTCCAGGCGGCGACCGGTCAGCTCGAGAACCACGGCCGGCTCAAGGCCGTCCGTAAGGACATCGCGCGGATCTACACCCTCATGCGCGAGCGCGAGCTGGGCATCGAGACGGTGGAGAGCGCCTGATGAGCGAGAAGACTGTGACTGAAGAGACTGCCGCCCGCGGCTTCCGCAAGACCCGTGAGGGCCTTGTTGTCAGCGACAAGATGGACAAGACCGTCGTCGTCGCTGTCGAGGACCGCGTCAAGCACGCGCTGTACGGCAAGGTCATCCGCCGTACGAACAAGCTCAAGGCGCACGACGAGCAGAACGCTGCCGGCGTCGGCGACCGCGTCCTCCTGATGGAGACGCGTCCGCTGTCGTCGACCAAGCGCTGGCGCATCGTCGAGATCCTCGAGAAGGCCAAGTAATTCTCTGAGGGGTATCCCTCAGGGTTCGTTCCGCCAGGCTCCTGGGGCAGTTCGCTGAACTGCCCCGGGGGAACCGGCAGACAAACAGGAGATAGACGTGATCCAGCAGGAGTCGCGACTTCGTGTCGCCGACAACACGGGTGCGAAGGAAATCCTCACCATCCGTGTTCTCGGTGGCTCGGGTCGCCGCTACGCGGGCATCGGTGACGTCATCGTCGCCACCGTCAAGGACGCGATCCCCGGTGGCAACGTGAAGAAGGGTGACGTCGTCAAGGCGGTCATCGTTCGCACCGTCAAGGAGCGTCGCCGTCCGGATGGCTCGTACATCCGCTTCGACGAGAACGCCGCCGTCATTCTGAAGAACGACGGCGACCCCCGCGGCACCCGTATCTTCGGCCCGGTCGGCCGTGAGCTGCGCGAGAAGAAGTTCATGAAGATCATCTCGCTCGCGCCGGAGGTGCTGTAAGCATGAAGATCAAGAAGGGCGACCTGGTCCAGGTCATCACCGGTAAGGACAAGGGCAAGCAGGGCAAGGTCATTGCCGCTTACCCGCGCGACGAGCGCGTCCTGGTCGAGGGTGTCAACCGGGTCAAGAAGCACACCAAGGCCGGCCCCACGGCCTCCGGCTCGCAGGCCGGCGGCATCGTCACGACCGAGGCCCCCGTCCACGTCTCCAACGTCCAGCTGGTCGTGGAGAAGGACGGCAACAAGGTTGTGACGCGCGTCGGTTACCGCTTCGACGACGAAGGCAACAAGATCCGCGTTGCCAAGCGGACGGGTGAGGACATCTGATGACGACCACCACCACTTCCCCGCGTCTGAAGCAGAAGTACCGCGACGAGATCAAGGGCAAGCTGCAGGACGAGTTCTCGTACGAGAACGTCATGCAGATCCCCGGTCTGGTCAAGATCGTGGTCAACATGGGTGTCGGCGACGCCGCGCGCGACTCGAAGCTCATGGACGGTGCCGTCCGCGACCTGACCACCATCACGGGTCAGAAGCCGGCCATCACCAAGGCCCGCAAGTCCATCGCGCAGTTCAAGCTGCGTGAGGGCCAGCCGATCGGTGCCCACGTCACGCTCCGTGGCGACCGCATGTGGGAGTTCCTGGACCGCACCCTGTCGCTCGCGCTCCCGCGCATCCGCGACTTCCGTGGTCTGTCCCCCAAGCAGTTCGACGGCCGTGGCAACTACACCTTCGGTCTCACCGAGCAGGTCATGTTCCACGAGATCGACCAGGACAAGATCGACCGCGTCCGGGGTATGGACATCACCGTGGTCACCACGGCGACCAACGACGCTGAGGGCCGCGCGCTCCTTCGTCACCTCGGCTTCCCGTTCAAGGAGGCGTAAGCGAGATGGCGAAGAAGGCTCTCATCGCGAAGGCTGCCCGCAAGCCCAAGTTCGGCGTGCGCGCGTACACCCGCTGCCAGCGCTGCGGTCGTCCGCACTCCGTCTACCGCAAGTTCGGCCTGTGCCGCGTGTGCCTTCGTGAGATGGCTCACCGTGGCGAGCTGCCGGGCGTGACCAAGAGCTCCTGGTAGTCCCCGCTCTTCGGGACTGCCTGGATCTCTCGGTAAGTAAAGGGTCGGCAGAGACTCCCGCTCTCATGGCTTAGGCTAGGAGGGTTGGGCGCTCTGCCGCCCGACCGCCCGCGGGCCAGGCCCGCAAATGGATGCTTACTACGCCGTAGGTCCCCGCGCCGCACCCGTCCCGCCCCTGTGTGGGGAGAGGGATGGCGCATACAGGAAACCCCGGCGAGAGAGGCCGAAGGCCAATTCATGACCATGACTGATCCGATCGCAGACATGCTTACGCGTCTGCGGAACGCGAACTCGGCGTACCACGACACCGTGGCTATGCCGCACAGCAAGATCAAGTCGCACATCGCCGAGATCCTCCAGCAGGAGGGTTTCATCACCGGCTGGAAGGTCGAGGACGCCGAAGTCGGCAAGAACCTCGTCCTGGAGCTGAAGTTCGGCCCGAACCGTGAGCGTTCGATCGCCGGCATCAAGCGCATCTCCAAGCCGGGTCTGCGCGTTTACGCGAAGTCCACCAACCTGCCGAAGGTCCTCGGTGGCCTGGGCGTGGCGATCATCTCCACGTCGCACGGTCTCCTGACCGGCCAGCAGGCAGGCAAGAAGGGCGTGGGTGGGGAAGTCCTCGCCTACGTCTGGTAGCGGAAGGGAACAGGAGGAAACAGCTATGTCGCGTATTGGCAAGCTCCCCATCACGGTTCCCGCCGGCGTGGACGTCACCATCGACGGCCAGACGGTCACGGTCAAGGGCTCCAAGGGCACCCTGACCCACACCGTCGTGGCGCCGATCGAGATCGCCAAGGGCGAGGACGGCGTCCTGAACGTCACCCGCCCCAACGACGAGCGTCAGAACAAGGCCCTGCACGGCCTGTCCCGCACGCTGGTGGCGAACATGATCACCGGCGTGACCACGGGTTACGTGAAGAAGCTCGAGATCAGCGGTGTCGGTTACCGCGTCCTGGCGAAGGGCTCCAACCTGGAGTTCTCGCTCGGCTACAGCCACTCGATCACGGTCGAGGCGCCCGAGGGCATCTCGTTCAAGGTCGAGTCGCCGACCAAGTTCTCGGTCGAGGGCATCGACAAGCAGAAGGTCGGCGAGGTTGCGGCCAACATCCGCAAGCTGCGCAAGCCCGACCCGTACAAGGCCAAGGGCGTCAAGTACGAAGGCGAAGTCATCCGCCGCAAGGTCGGAAAGGCGGGTAAGTAAGCCATGGCATACGGTCAGAAGATCGCTAAGGGCGACGCTTACAAGCGTGCGGCAATCAAGCGCCGCCACATCCGTATCCGCAAGCACATCTCGGGTACGGCCGAGCGTCCGCGCCTGGTCGTGACGCGCTCGAACCGCAACATCGTGGCCCAGGTCATCGACGACGTTAAGGGTCACACCCTCGCGTCGGCGTCGACCCTGGACACCTCGATCCGCGGTGGCGAGGGCGACAAGTCCGCCCAGGCCAAGTCGGTCGGCGCCCTGGTCGCCGAGCGTGCCAAGGCCGCCGGTGTCGAGGCTGTCGTGTTCGACCGTGGTGGTAACCAGTACGCCGGGCGCATCGCCGCCCTGGCGGACGCCGCCCGCGAAGCCGGACTGAAGTTCTGATCCGGTTCCGTAGCTAGCGGAAACAGAGAGAGGTAATTCCAATGGCTGGACCCCAGCGCCGCGGTGGCGGTGCCGGTGGCGGCGAGCGGCGGGACCGGAAGGGTCGCGACGGTGGCGCTGCTGCCGCCGAGAAGACCGCGTACGTTGAGCGCGTTGTCGCGATCAACCGCGTCGCCAAGGTTGTGAAGGGTGGTCGTCGCTTCAGCTTCACCGCGCTGGTCGTGGTGGGCGATGGTGACGGCACCGTCGGTGTCGGTTACGGCAAGGCCAAGGAGGTGCCGGCCGCCATCGCCAAGGGTGTTGAGGAGGCCAAGAAGCACTTCTTCAAGGTCCCCCGTATCCAGGGCACCATCCCGCACCCGATCCAGGGTGAGAAGGCTGCCGGCGTCGTGCTGCTCAAGCCCGCGTCCCCCGGTACCGGTGTTATCGCCGGTGGCCCGGTGCGCGCCGTGCTCGAGTGCGCCGGCGTTCACGACATCCTGTCGAAGTCCCTGGGCTCCGACAACGCGATCAACATCGTGCACGCGACCGTGGCGGCCCTCAAGGGCCTGCAGCGTCCCGAGGAGATCGCGGCCCGCCGTGGTCTGCCCCTCGAGGACGTCGCCCCCGCGGCTCTTCTCCGTGCGCGTGCCGGGGCTGGTGCGTAATGGCGCAGCTCAAGATCACGCAGGTGAAGTCGTACATCGGCAGCAAGCAGAACCACCGTGACACCCTGCGTTCCCTTGGTCTCAAGGGCATCAACACGCAGGTCGTCAAGGAGGACCGCCCCGAGTTCCGCGGCATGGTGCACACCGTCCGCCACCTCGTGACGGTTGAGGAGGTCTGATCATGGCGGAGAACAACCCGCTGAAGATCCACAACCTCCGTCCGGCCCCCGGTGCCAAGACCGCGAAGACCCGTGTCGGTCGTGGTGAGGCGTCGAAGGGTAAGACGGCCGGTCGTGGTACCAAGGGCACGAAGGCCCGTTACCAGGTTCCGGAGCGCTTCGAGGGTGGCCAGATGCCCCTCCACATGCGTCTCCCGAAGCTGAAGGGCTTCAAGAACCCCTTCAAGGTCGAGTTCCAGGTCGTGAACCTGGACAAGCTCGCCTCGCTGTACCCCGAGGGTGGCGAAGTCACCGTCGAGGGTCTGGTGGAGAAGGGTGCTGTCCGCAAGAACAGCCTCGTCAAGGTCCTGGGCCAGGGCGAGATCACCGTGGCGCTCCAGGTGACGGTGGACGCCGTCTCCGGTTCCGCCAAGGAGAAGATCACCGCCGCCGGCGGTACGGTCACCGAGCTCGTCTGAGTCCATCGGACGTCTCGATGACGTGAACGATCCCGACCGGGGATACTCCACAAAAGGGGTATCCCCGGTTGGTCGTTCCTAGGGGGGCAGGTACGCCGGTAAGGTGGCCTCCGCTGTTAATTTCTGGGATCTGTGTGCCCCCGGCACCAATCACGGACCTTGACCGTTACGTATTCGTCGAATCCTCAAGACCGTCACCTCTGACGCACGCGCGCGGGGGTCGCAGGAGGCACCGTGCTCACCGCGTTCGCCCGGGCGTTCAAGACGCCCGACCTGCGCAAGAAGCTGCTCTTCACGTTGGGCATCGTCGTGATCTACCGGCTCGGCGCGCATGTGCCGATCCCCGGGATCGACTACACGAGCGTCCAGACGTGCATGGACCAGTCCAGTTCCACCACCGGCCTGTTCGGCCTGGTGAACATGTTCAGTGGTGGCGCGCTGTTGCAGATCACGGTCTTCGCGCTCGGCATCATGCCGTACATCACCGCGAGCATCATTCTGCAACTGCTCACCGTGGTGATCCCGCGGCTGGAGGCCCTCAAGAAGGAGGGTCAGGCCGGCACGGCGAAGATCACGCAGTACACGCGCTACCTGACCGTGGCTCTCGCCATCCTCCAGGGCACCGGCCTGGTGGCCACCGCCCGCACCGGGGCGCTCTTCCAGGGCTGCTCCGTGGCGAGCCAGATCGTTCCCGACCAGTCGATCTTCATCACCGTCACCATGGTCATCGTCATGACCGCCGGCACCTGCGTGATGATGTGGCTCGGTGAGCTGATCACCGACCGCGGCATCGGCAACGGCATGTCGATCCTGATGTTCATCTCGATCGCGGCCAGCTTCCCGGCCTCGCTGTGGGCCATCAAGCAGCAGGGCTCGCTGGCCGACGGCTGGATCGAGTTCGGCACCGTCATCCTCGTCGGCCTCGTCATGGTCGGCCTGGTGGTCTTCGTCGAGCAGGCCCAGCGCCGGATCCCGGTCCAGTACGCGAAGCGCATGATCGGCCGCCGGTCCTACGGCGGTACGTCGACGTACATCCCGCTCAAGGTGAACCAGGCGGGTGTGATCCCTGTCATCTTCGCCTCGTCGCTCCTCTACATCCCGGCACTCGTCGCCCAGTTCGCGGGCGGCAACTCCAGCTGGAAGCTGTGGATCGACGACCACCTGACCAAGGGAAATCACCCGATTTACATCGTCACGTACTTCCTCCTGATCGTTTTCTTCGCGTTCTTCTACGTGGCGATCTCGTTCAACCCCGAGGAAGTCGCGGACAACATGAAGAAGTATGGTGGCTTCATCCCGGGCATCCGGGCTGGCCGACCGACCGCTGAGTACCTTTCGTACGTGCTCAACCGGATCACCTGGCCGGGTTCGCTGTACTTGGGTCTGATCGCTCTCGTACCGACGATGGCGTTGGTTGGTTTCGGGGCAAGCCAGAACTTCCCCTTCGGCGGCACCAGCATCCTCATCATCGTGGGTGTCGGTCTTGAGACGGTGAAGCAGATCGAGAGCCAGCTCCAGCAGCGCAATTACGAAGGGTTCCTCCGCTGATGCGAATCGTCCTCGTCGGGCCGCCGGGTGCTGGCAAGGGAACGCAGGCCGCGTTTCTCGCTCAGAACCTGTCGATCCCGCACATCTCCACGGGCGACCTCTTCCGTGCCAACATCAGCAAGGGCACGGATCTCGGCAAGCAGGCGAAGTCCTACATGGACGCGGGCCAGCTGGTACCGGACGAGGTCACCATCGGGATGGCCAAGGACCGCATGGAGCAGCCGGACGCCGTGAACGGCTTCCTGCTCGACGGCTTCCCCCGCAACGTCTCGCAGGCCGAGGCGCTGGACGTCGCCCTCAAGGCGGACGACGTGAAGCTGGACGCGGTCCTGGACCTGGAGGTCCCCGAGGACGAGGTGGTCAAGCGCATCGCCGGCCGCCGCATCTGCCGCAACGACTCCGCGCACGTCTTCCACGTCGCGTACAAGCAGCCCGAGGCCGAGGGTGTCTGTGACACCTGTGGCGGCGAGCTGTACCAGCGCGACGACGACAAGGAAGAGACCGTGCGCAAGCGGCTCGAGGTCTACCACACGCAGACCGAGCCGATCATCGACTACTACCGGGAGCAGGGGCTCGTCGTGACGATCTCCGCCCTCGGCAAGGTCGAGGAGGTCACGGCGCGGGCCATGGAGGCCCTGGGGCGCTAGTCGCCCCCGCACTTCCGTACGTGGCTGAGGCCGCGGTTCCCCGTCCGGGGGGCCGCGGCCTTAGTGTTGGTGTACGTACACCCCGTACCGGATGACGGAGAGCGCAGGCCCCCATGGTGCAGATCAAGACCCCCGACCAGATTCGCAAGATGCGGGAGGCGGGGCTTGTCGTCGCGGCGATCCACGCCGCGACCCGTGAGGCGGCCGTGCCCGGCGCCACCACCCGGGACCTGGACGAGGTGGCGCGCAAGGTGCTCGACGAGCACGGCGCGAAGTCGAACTTCCTGGGCTACGGCGGGTTCCCCGCCACCATCTGCACCTCGAAGAACGAGGTGGTGGTGCACGGCATCCCCAGCGAGAAGGTGGTCCTGGAGGACGGCGACATCATCTCCATCGACTGCGGCGCGATCGTGGACGGCTGGCACGGCGACGCGGCGTACACGGCGTTCGTCGGGTCCGGTCACGCCCCGGAGCTGATCGAGCTGTCCCGGGTGACCGAGGAGTCGATGTGGGCCGGGATCGCCGCCATGAAGAGCGGCAACCGGCTGGTGGACGTCTCCCGGGCCATCGAGACGTACATCCGCCGCCAGCCGAAGCCCGGCGGCGGCAAGTACGGCATCGTCGAGGACTACGGCGGCCACGGCATCGGCACCGAGATGCACATGGACCCGCACCTGCTGAACTACGTCGAGCGGCGCCGCGGCAAGGGCCCCAAGCTGGTCCCCGGCCTCTGCCTCGCCATCGAGCCGATGGTCGCCCTGGGCACGCCGCGCACCGCGGTCCTGGAGGACGACTGGACGGTCGTCTCCACGGACGGCACCTGGTCCTCGCACTGGGAGCACTCGGTGGCGGTGACGGAGGAGGGCCCGCTGGTCCTGACGGCGCCGGACGGCGGCCGGGCGAAGCTCGCCGAGATGGGGATCACGGCCGCGCCGGATCCGCTGGCCTGAGCGCGAAAGTCGCCCGGGTGGCGGGCTTAGTGATCTCTCTGGTAGGGGAGAATCCCTGGATTCGTCTTTCCGGGGGTACTGACGTAGACTGACGCGTCGGCTCTCGTGTATTGGCATGTCTGCATGCGAAGCGGGAGTCGATCAAGGTAGTCGATTCGAAGGGCGAAGCGTGGCCAAGAAGCAAGGTGCCATCGAGATCGAGGGCACTGTCGTCGAGTCTCTTCCGAACGCCATGTTCAAGGTCGAGCTCCAGAACGGCCACCAGGTCCTGGCACACATCAGCGGCAAGATGCGCATGCACTACATCCGTATCCTCCCTGACGACCGGGTCGTGGTGGAGCTGTCTCCGTACGACCTGACGCGTGGCCGGATCGTCTACCGGTACAAGTAGATCTTGCCCGAGTCCCGCTTCCTGCGGGCCGCCGGCAACTGACCCGGAGAACCTCACCCATGAAGGTCAAGCCGAGCGTCAAGAAGATCTGCGACAAGTGCAGGGTGATCCGCCGTCACGGCCGGGTCATGGTGATCTGCGACAACCCGCGCCACAAGCAGCGCCAGGGCTGACGCACGACTGACTGCAGTTCGTTCGCAGAGATTCGCGCGACGCACGCAACACATCGAGTACATGTGCAGAACCCGCCGGCGGTGGATCACTCACCGTGGCGACACCCTCAGTCGGAGGCTGAGGACCCAGGTAGTACCTCATACGGCGCCTGGGACCGGTTCTGCTGCAGACCTCCGAATATCAACAGGAGCCATGAATGGCACGCGTTGAAGGCGTTGACCTCCCGCGCGAAAAGCGCATCGAGGTCGCCCTCACCTACGTGTTCGGCATCGGGCGCACCCGCGCCCAGCTGACGCTGGACACGGTCGGTATCGACCGCAACACCCGTGTTCGCGACCTGAGCGAGGAAGACCTCGTCAAGATCCGCGAGTACGTGGACCAGAACTTCCAGACCGAGGGTGACCTCCGTCGCGAGATCCAGGCCGACATCCGCCGCAAGGTCGAGATCGGCTGCTACCAGGGTCTGCGCCACCGTCGTGGTCTGCCGGTCCGCGGCCAGCGCACCAGCACGAACGCTCGTACCCGCAAGGGCCCGCGTCGCGCCATCGCCGGCAAGAAGAAGCCGGGCAAGAAGTAGTCCTCAGCGGACGCTTTTCAGCGGTCTTCGCTGTAGGACCGACCACCTCCCGTAGGAGAACGACATGCCCCCCAAGGGACGTCAGGGCGCTGCCAAGAAGGTGCGCCGCAAGGAAAAGAAGAACGTCGCTCACGGCCACGCGCACATCAAGAGCACGTTCAACAACACGATCGTGTCCATCACGGACCCGACCGGCAACGTGATCTCGTGGGCCTCCGCCGGCCACGTGGGCTTCAAGGGCTCGCGCAAGTCGACGCCGTTCGCCGCGCAGATGGCCGCCGAGTCGGCCGCCCGTCGCGCGCAGGAGCACGGCATGCGCAAGGTCGACGTGTTCGTCAAGGGCCCGGGCTCGGGTCGTGAGACCGCCATCCGTTCGCTTCAGGCGACCGGTCTCGAGGTCGGCTCCATCCAGGACGTCACGCCCACCCCGCACAACGGCTGCCGTCCGCCCAAGCGTCGCCGCGTCTGATCTGACGTACGACTGCTTGGTCTGAGGTTTTCGGGCGGTACGGCTCCTCGGGGTCGTGCCGCCCGTACCCTTGTACTCGCAGTACATATCGGGCTCGCGCCCGGTGGCAGGGCATCAAATAGTGGGTGCCCCTGACTGAAGGATCGCAACATGCTGATTGCTCAGCGTCCCTCGTTGACCGAAGAGGTCGTCGACGAGTTCCGCTCCCGGTTCGTCATCGAGCCGCTGGAGCCGGGCTTCGGCTACACCCTCGGCAACTCCCTCCGCCGGACTCTTCTGTCCTCGATCCCGGGTGCGGCCGTCACGTCCATCCGGATCGACGGTGTCCTGCACGAGTTCACCACCGTGCCGGGCGTCAAGGAAGACGTCACCGACCTGATCCTCAACATCAAGCAGCTGGTCGTCTCCTCGGAGCACGACGAGCCGGTCGTGATGTACCTGCGCAAGCAGGGCCCGGGTCTGGTCACCGCCGCCGACATCGCGCCCCCGGCCGGTGTCGAGGTGCACAACCCCGACCTCGTCCTCGCCACGCTCAACGGCAAGGGCAAGCTGGAGATGGAGCTGACCGTCGAGCGCGGTCGCGGCTACGTCTCCGCCGTGCAGAACAAGCAGGTGGGTCAGGAGATCGGGCGCATCCCGGTCGACTCGATCTACTCGCCGGTCCTCAAGGTCACGTACAAGGTCGAGGCCACGCGTGTCGAGCAGCGCACCGACTTCGACAAGCTGATCGTCGACGTCGAGACCAAGCAGGCCATGCGTCCCCGTGACGCCATGGCGTCGGCCGGCAAGACCCTGGTCGAGCTGTTCGGTCTCGCCCGCGAGCTGAACATCGACGCCGAGGGCATCGACATGGGTCCGTCCCCGACGGATGCCGCCCTGGCCGCCGATCTGGCCCTGCCGATCGAGGAGCTGGAGCTCACCGTCCGGTCGTACAACTGCCTCAAGCGCGAGGGCATCCACTCCGTGGGTGAGCTCGTCGCCCGCTCCGAGGCCGACCTGCTCGACATCCGCAACTTCGGTGCGAAGTCGATCGACGAGGTCAAGGCCAAGCTGGCCGGCATGGGTCTCGCCCTGAAGGACTCGCCTCCCGGGTTCGACCCGACCGCCGCCGCCGACGCCTTCGGCGCCGACGACGACGCCGACGCCGGATTCGTCGAGACCGAGCAGTACTGAGCCGCTCCTCCGGGAGCCCGGCTCGACGACCGCGCGTCCGTCGCGACGGGTCGTGCGGTTCCCCGCGCCCCCTGGGGGCGCGGGTCTCCGACGGGCAATCCTGCCCGCTCGGACACTGACCCCGGTACCTGATACGGCCGGGGCAGACACCAAGGAGAAACACCATGCCGAAGCCCGCCAAGGGTGCCCGTCTGGGCGGCAGCGCCGCGCACGAGAAGCTGCTTCTCGCGAACCTCGCGAAGTCGCTCTTCGAGCACGGCAAGATCACGACGACCGAGGCCAAGGCCCGTCGTCTGCGTCCGTACGCGGAGCGTCTGGTCACCAAGGCGAAGAAGGGCGACCTTCACAACCGCCGTCAGGTGCTCACGGTCATCACGGACAAGAGCGTCGTCCACACGCTCTTCACCGAGATCGCCCCGCGCTACGAGAACCGTCCGGGTGGTTACACCCGTATCACCAAGATCGGTAACCGCCGTGGCGACAACGCGCCCATGGCCGTCATCGAGCTGGTCGAGGCCCTGACGGTCGCGCAGCAGGCCACCGGTGAGGCCGAGGCCGCCACCAAGCGTGCCGCCAAGGACGCCGAGCCGAAGACCGAGGCTCCGGCCGAGGTCGTCGAGGACGCCAAGCCGGCCGACGAGGCCGCCGCCGAGGAGTCCAAGGACGCCTGAGGCCCCGCGCCTCGAGTGCTGAGCGGGTCCGCCCTCCGGGGCGGGCCCGCTCTTCCCGTCTCTAGCGAGGGAATGTTCTGGTGAGTGATGAAGCAGCGGACGGGTTCGTGCGGGTACGGCTCGACCTGTCCTACGACGGCGCCGACTTCTCCGGGTGGGCCAAGCAGGCCGGCGGGCGGCGGACCGTGCAGGGGGAGATCGAGAGCGCGCTGCGCACCGTGACCCGCTCGGAGCGGACGTACGAGCTGACCGTGGCCGGGCGCACCGACTCCGGGGTGCACGCGCGCGGGCAGGTGGCCCACGTCGACCTGCCGCTGGACGTGTGGGCCGAGCACCGGGAGAAGCTGCTGAAGCGGCTCGCCGGGCGGCTGTCCAAGGACGTCCGGGTGTGGTCCGTGGCGCCCGCGCCGAGCGGTTTCAACGCACGGTTCTCCGCCGTGTGGCGGCGGTACGCGTACCGGGTCACCGACCACCCCGGCGGCGTCGACCCGCTGCTGCGCGGGCACGTGCTGTGGCACGACTGGCCGCTGGACGTCGCGGCGATGAACACGGCCGCGCGGGACCTGCTCGGCGAGCACGACTTCGCCGCGTACTGCAAGCGGCGCGAGGGCGCCACGACCATCCGCACGCTCCAGGAGCTGAGCCTGGTGCGCGGCGACGACGGGGTGATCACCGCGACCGTGCGGGCCGACGCCTTCTGCCACAACATGGTGCGCTCGCTGATCGGCGCCCTGCTGTTCGTCGGCGACGGGCACCGGGCGCCGGACTGGCCCGGCAAGGTGCTCGCCGCCGGGGTGCGGGACTCGGCCGTGCACGTGGTGCGGCCGCACGGGCTCACCCTGGAGGAGGTCGGCTACCCGGCCGACGAGCTGCTGGCCGCCCGCAACCGCGAGGCGCGCAACCGGCGGACCCTGCCGGGGGCGGGCTGTTGCTGAAGTAACTCGTGTACATCCCAGGCAACTTGGATATGCTTCCGCGATCCGGCCACGGGGAAACGAAAGGGGTGGCCGGGTGACCGTGTGGTTGCGCGGGACCTGGGGGGTTTCCGTCGATGGCTTCATCCGGCTCGGTGCGGTCCCGCGGGCGCCGCGCCGCACCTCGACATGACACGGAGCGGTTCGGACTGCTGCCGCCGCCGCCCTCGGACCGGGAGAAGTACTCCTACGCCCGACGGCGGCTGTGGGTCCTGACGACCGGCTCGCTCGTCAGCTTCGGCTGCCTGGTGGCCAGTCAGGTCCAACTGGCGCGGTCCGCACCGCTGTTGTGGGCGTACGCGCCGCTGCTCGCCTTCAGCGTCGTCTACTACCTCGTGTCGCTGCGGGTGAACGGCTTCTCCCGGGACTTCGACCTCAGGCGGCACCGCCGTCTGGTGCGCGGCTGGCGGCCCCGGGACCATCCGTCCGTCGACGTGTTCCTGCCGGTGTGCGGGGAGCCGATCCAGGTGCTCCACAACACCTGGCGGCACGTGCGGGCGATGGCCGACCGCTATCCGGGCGTGTGCGTGCCGTTCGTCCTGGACGACGGCGCCTCCCCGGAACTCGCCGCGATGGCGCGGGACTTCGGGTTCCGGTACGGCGCCCGGGAGAACCGCGGCTGGTTCAAGAAGGCCGGGAACCTGCACTTCGGGTTCGGCCGGTCCGACGGCACCTACATCCTGATCCTGGACGCCGACTTCACCCCGCGCGCCGACCTGCTCCAGGAGCTGCTGCCCTACCTGGAGTCCGACGAGCGGGTCGGCATCGTGCAGTCGCCGCAGTACTTCCGGGTGCTCGACTCGCAGAACTGGATAGAGCGCGGCGCCGGCGCCGTGCAGGAGCTGTTCTACCGGTCCGTGCAGGTGTCCCGGCAGGGCAGCGACGGCGCCATCTGCGTCGGCAGCTGCGCCGTGTACCGGCGGACCGCGCTGGAGGCCAACGGCGGGAGCACCCTCATCGAGCACTCCGAGGACGTGCACACCGGGTTCGACCTCCGCGGCCTCGGCTGGGACCTGCGCTATGTGCCGGTCGCCCTGTCCACCGGGGTGTGCCCGGACACCGTCGGCGCCTTCCTCCACCAGCAGTACCGGTGGTGCGCGGGCTCCATGAGCCTGCTGGGCAGCGCCAAGTTCTGGCGGCGCAGGATCAGGCTGTCGACCCGGCTCTGCTACCTGTCCGGGTTCTTCTACTACATCCACACGGCCCTGTTCACCTTCGCCGCCCCCGTCGTGCCGCTCGTGCTGCTGCTCGTCCTGCCCGGCAAGCTGCTGGTCGAGAACCTCCAGCTGGTGCTCCCCAGCGTCCTGTACGCCACGCTCGTCTTCCCGATGTGGCACCGCACGCCGTACCGGCTGGAGGCCTGGGCCGCCCGCCTGATGTACGGCTGGGCGCACGTCTTCGCCCTCTGGGACATCCTGCGCGGGCGCCGGCTCGGCTGGCGGCCCACCGGTTCCTCCGGCGCGCGCGGCGAGGGGACGCGCAGGTTCTGGATCGGCATGTGGGCGTGGAGCGGCGGCACGGCGGCGCTGTGGGTGGGCCTTGCGGTCTGGCGGACCCTCACCATGAACGCCCCCGACTTCGCCCTGATCCTGTCCTCCGGTCTGTTCTACGCGCTCGTCGTGGGCCGGGTTCTCGTGCAGCCCCGAGCGGAGAGTGCCCCGTGACGCCCCTCATACCGACGCGGACGACGACCCGGACGGGCCTGCGCGGCACGGGCCTGCTGCTCGCCGCGGTCCTCGCGCTCGGCGGCTGCTCGCTGCCGGGCGGCGACTCCGGGGCGCGCAGCGGCGGCCCGGGCCCGCGCGGCGGCGACGGCGGCCCGGCGGCGCCGTCCGGGACGCGCCCGCCCTACGACGTGACCCCGCTGCTCAAGCCCGCCAGGAAGTACTTCGGCGCGGCCGTCGACGGCGCCCCGACCTCCATGAAGCCCGTCGAGGCGTACGCCCGGCTGACGGGCAAGCGGCCCAACCTCGTCGAGTACTACGCGGCCTGGGGCGACGGCTTCGACGCCACCGGGGTGCGCAACGCCTGGCGCGCGGGGGCGCTGACCCTGATGTCCTGGGAGCCGTTCGACGCGCCGCTCGCCGACATCGCCGCCGGCGAGCGGGACACCTACCTGAAGTCGTACGCGGCCGCCGTGAAGAAGCTGAACCTGCCCGTCGTCATCGACTTCGCCGACGAGATGAACGGCCCCTGGGAGAAGTGGGGCACCCGGCACGCCACCCCCCGGCAGTACGTCGCCGCCTGGCGGCACATCCACGACACGTTCGCCGAGGCGGGCGCCTCGAACGTGATCTGGGCCTGGGCGCCGAACGTCGTCGAACCCATGCCCGACGTGCGTCTCGCGCCCTACTACCCGGGCGACGACTACGTGGACTGGGTGGGCCTGGTCGGCTACTTCTCCGGCCCCCGGGCGACCTCGTTCGACGCCGTCTTCGGCCGGACGATCCGCGAGATCCGGCGGTTCAGCGCCAAGCCGCTGCTGCTCCTGGAGACCGCCGCGGACCCGGGGCCCCGGCGCGCCGCCGCCGTGCGCCACCTGTTCGCGGGCGTCGAGGGCGACGACGACCTGATCGGGTTCGTCTGGTTCGACTACGACAAGCGGGCCGACTGGCGGCTGGCGGCGAGCCCGTCCGGCCTCCGGCAGTTCCGCCGGCTCGCCGCAGACGACCGCTTCGGCTTCGACGTCCGGAACCCGCGGTGAACCCCGGCGGCCGCTCCGGGCCGGAGCCGTACCCCGTGCCCCTGCGCAGGCCCGACGACGAGACGTACGCGCTGCGGACCGTGACCCAGCCGGCGCCCGTCGAGCCCGAGCCGGGCTACGAGATCCCGGGGACGCCCGAGGCGGCCTGGGACATGACGGCCGGCGCCCGGCGCGCCTGGGTCAGCCGGGCCGTGCTGGTGCTGATCCTGGCGGTCCAGGCGGCGCTGTCGCTGCGCCTGTCCAACACCGCGTTCCAGGACGAGGCGCTGTATCTGACCGCCGGGCACGCCGAACTCGCCCACCTGCTCCACGGCACCCCGCTGCCGAAGGACTACGCGGCCTACTTCTCGGGTGCCCCGCAGCTGTACCCCGTGCTCGCCGCCCTGGTCGACGGGCGGTTCGGGCTGTCCGGGGCGCGCGCCCTGAGCCTCGTCCTCATGCTGGGCACCACCGGCCTGCTCTACACGATCACCCGGCGCCTGTTCAGCGAGCGGGCGGCGCTCGCCGCGGCCGGGCTGTTCGCCGTCATGCAGTCGACGACCGTCATGGGGCACTTCGCGACGTACGACGCGACGGCGCTGTTCCTGCTCGCGCTGGCCACCTGGATCGTGGTGCGCACCGACCGGCTGCCCGCCGTCGCCGGGCTGCTCGCCGTGCCCGTCGCCGTGCTCGCCGTCGGCGTGAAGTACGCGTCCGCCCTGTACCTGCCGACGATCGTGCTGCTGGCGCTGATCACGGCGTGGCCGGGGCGCGGCGCCGGGTCCGCCGTCCTGCGGGCGGTGCTGCTGGTGCTGGGCACCGGCGGGCTGCTCGCCGCGGGCGCCCACGCCACCGACCTGCTCGCCGGTGTGCGGCAGACCACCACCGACCGCGCCCACGGCGGCGACAGCACCCGCTACCTGCTGGAACAGTCCGTCCAGTGGGGTGGCCTGATGTTCCTCACGGCGGTCGGCGGCGCGCTCTCGTACGGGTGGCGCGGCCGGCTCAACGAGTCACCGCTCGCCCGGGGGCTGGCCGGTCCCGGCCGGGGGCGGCGGCTGCTGCTCGGGCTGCTGCTGTGCGGCACCGCGCTGCTCGCGCCCGCGTACCAGATCCATCTGGCGACGGTGGTCTCGCTGTTCAAGCACATCGGCTTCGGCCTGTTCTTCGCCGCGCCGATGGCGGGCGTCGGCGTGACCCGGCTGGTCGGCGCGCACTTCCGGCACCCGCAGCTCGGCATCCTGCTGTGGACGACCGCGCTGTGCCTGGGCATCCAGCAGGCGGACTGGCGGTTCGGCCTGTGGCCCGACTCCTCGCGGATGATCCGGACGATCGCCCCGCGCGTGGACTCCACCGGGTACTACCTCGGCTCGACGCCCGAGGTGCCCGCCTACTACCTGCGCCGCCGGGCCGGGCACGAGCAGTGGCAGAGCGTCTTCGGGATGGAGTACGAGGACCGCCGGGGCGGCTACCACGCGGGGGACGACGCCTACCGCGCCGCGGTCCGCGACGGCGCGTTCGACCTGATCGTCCTCGACGGGCTCACCAACCCGCGGGTCGACGACCTCGTCGCCGCCGCGGTCCGGGACGGCACCCGCTACCGGCTGCTGGCCGAGCTGCCGTTCCGCAACTCCGCCGGCACCGGCCGGTACCGGATCTGGGTCAGGACCGGCGGCTGAGCCCCGCCGGCCTCAGCGGCGGGCGGCGGCCGATGCCTGGGTCTCGCCGCGCTGCTTGATCTTCTGGAACGTGTACTCCTGGAGGTCGTCGCCGAGCGCGAACAGGACGCTGTCCTTCTTGGTGGCGTCCGTGCCGTTGGTGCGGCCGCCGTTGGTGAAGTACGCGTACCGGCCCACCGAGTTCGCGGTCTGCCGGCAGACCGTCGTACGGCAGAACGTGGGGACGCCGGAGCCCGGCAGCGAGACGACGCCGCCGTCGAAGTCGTACTGCTCCTTGGCGTTCGTGGCCTGCGCCTTGCTGCCGAAGACGGCGACGCCGATGGTGACCGCCGACCCGCTCTTGTAGTACGTGGCGCGGATGACCTCGGTGCAGCCGTTGCGCTTCAGGACGCCGGCCAGGCCCTTCTGCGCGGCGGCGGTGCAGTCGGCGCTGCGGCTCGTGGCGCCCTTCGTGTACGTGTGGCCACCGAACGTGAGCGTCCGGCCCGGGAACAGCGTGTCCGGGCCGAGCGGGGCGGTGTCCTTCGCCGCGCTGTCGATGAAGTCGTTCGGGTCCAGCGGCGGCGGCGCCGACGTCGGCGCGAAGGACGGCTGCGCGCTCTTCTCCTCGCTCGGGATGTCCGCGGTGCTCGGCAGCCGGTCGGCCGGCTTGCCGTCGGCGCCGTCGCTCCCGTTCGCGGAGACGATCCCCCAGGCCACCACCGAGCCCACGGCGAGCGTGGCGACCACGGCGCCGACGATCAGCAGCCACCGACGCTTGCGAGCGCGTGCTTCCGAGGCCTCGGCGAGCGCCGCCCAGTCCGGAGCGTTTCCGTTGTCATTGGGCCCCCACGGGGGTCCCCCCTGCCCGAAGCTCATGGGGCGCATCTTAAACGGGGCACAGGAGTGCGGGGGGAGGGGTGCAGGCGGCCGGCCGCCCGGGACGCGTTTTGACCCGTGCGGGGCGCCGCGGGTAGTCTGCCTAGTCGTTATGTGTGGTGGTTCGCTCATGTTCATGTGAGAGGCCCCCGCACGGGTTCCCTGGAGCAGTTACCAGTGGGCGGCATACGGGCGCTGAACCCGGCACTGTCGTCCCCAGCTGCACGATCGCTTCAGTGATGCCATGTTTCAGCACCCATCCACTGAAGAAGAAGGCTGCTAAGTGCGTACGTACAGCCCTAAGCCCGGCGACGTGACTCGCCAGTGGCACGTCATCGACGCGCAGGACATCGTCCTGGGCCGTCTGGCCACCACTGCCGCGACCCTCCTCCGTGGCAAGCACAAGCCGACCTATGCCCCGCACATGGACATGGGCGACTTCGTCGTCATCGTCAACGCCGACAAGGTTCACCTGTCCGGCAACAAGAAGACCCAGAAGATGGCGTACCGCCACTCCGGCTACCCGGGTGGTCTGCGCTCCGTCCGTTACGACGAGCTTCTGGCGAAGAACCCCGAGAAGGCCATCGAGAAGGCCGTCAAGGGCATGCTTCCCAAGAACACGCTCGGCCGTCAGATGCTCTCGAAGCTGAAGGTCTACTCGGGCGACCAGCACCCGCACGCTGCCCAGCAGCCGGTGCCGTTCGAGATCACCCAGGTCGCGCAGTAGTTCCGGCCACACCCCCAAAGACAGAAAAGAATCTGAGGAGAATCGTGGCCGAGACCACTGCCGAGACGCCGGTCGAAGAGACCGAGATCGTCGACGTCGAGAGCTACACCACCGAGTCGGACGCGCCCGTCGAGGGCGAGTACACCTCGGAGTCCAACCCCGCCCGCTTCGGCGACCCGCAGCCGGCCGCCGGCCTGGGCCGTCGCAAGAACGCCATCGCGCGCGTCCGCATCGTGCCGGGCACGGGCAAGTGGAAGGTCAACGGGCGCACGCTCGAGGACTACTTCCCGAACAAGGTCCACCAGCAGGAAGTCAACGAGCCCTTCAAGGTGCTCGAGCTCGACGGCCGCTACGACGTCATCGCCCGCATCGCGGGTGGCGGTGTCTCCGGCCAGGCCGGTGCGCTGCGCCTCGGTGTCGCCCGCGCGCTGAACGAGGCCGACGTGGACAACAACCGTCCGGCGCTCAAGAAGGCCGGTTACCTCAAGCGTGACGACCGTGCGGTCGAGCGCAAGAAGGCCGGTCTCAAGAAGGCCCGTAAGGCCCCGCAGTACAGCAAGCGCTAAAGCTCGCTGCCTGCTTGCTCTTCCCGTTCGCCCCGGCGGCACTTCGCGTGCTGCCGGGGCGTTCGGCTTTATGGTCGACTTGTTTTCAGTTCGGAGGACACCAAGTGGGACGACTCTTCGGCACGGACGGCGTGCGCGGTGTGGCCAATGCCGATCTGACCGCCGAGATGGCGCTCGGTCTGTCGGTCGCCGCGGCGCACGTACTCGGTGAGGCCGGTTCGTTCGAGGGGCACCGGCCCGTCGCGGTCGTCGGCCGCGATCCGCGCGCCTCGGGCGAGTTCCTGGAGGCCGCGGTCGTCGCGGGCCTGGCGAGCGCGGGCGTCGACGTCCTGCGCGTCGGCGTGCTGCCCACCCCCGCGGTGGCGTATCTCACCGGCGCGCTGGGCGCCGACCTCGGCGTGATGCTCTCCGCGAGCCACAACGCCATGCCGGACAACGGCATCAAGTTCCTCGCGCGCGGCGGCCACAAGCTGGACGACGCCCTGGAGGAGCGCATCGAGACGATCTACCAGGAGCACCGCACCGGCGCCCCGTGGAGCCGGCCGACCGGCGCCGGGGTCGGCCGCGTCAAGACGTACGACGAGGGCCACGACCAGTACATCGCGCACCTGGTGGGCGTGCTGCCGAACCGGCTCGAAGGGCTGAAGATCGTCCTCGACGAGGCGCACGGCGCGGCCTCGCGGGTCTCGCCCGAGGCGTTCACCCGGGCCGGGGCCGAGATCGTCACCATCGGCGCCGAGCCCGACGGGCTCAACATCAACGACGGGTGCGGCTCGACCCACCTGGACCTGCTGAAGGCCGCCGTCGTCGAGCACGGCGCCCACTTCGGCATCGCGCACGACGGGGACGCCGACCGCTGCCTCGCCGTGGACCACACCGGCTCCGAGGTCGACGGCGACCAGATCATCGCGGTGCTGTCGCTGGCGATGAAGGAGCGCGGCGCGCTGCGGCACGACACCGTTGTCGCGACCGTCATGTCGAATCTCGGGCTGAAGCTGGCCCTGGAGCGCGCGGGCGTCACGCTCGAACAGACCGCGGTCGGCGACCGGTACGTGCTGGAGAACATGAAGGAGCACGGGTACGCGCTGGGCGGCGAGCAGTCCGGGCACGTCATCGTCCTGGACCACGCGACCACCGGGGACGGCACCCTCACCGGGCTGCTGCTCGCGGCGCGCGTCGCGCAGACCGGGCGTTCGCTCCAGGACCTCGCGTCCGTCATGGAGCGGCTGCCGCAGGTGCTCATCAACGTGCCGGACGTGGACAAGTCGCGGGTCGGGTCGGCGCCGGAGATCGCCGGTGCCGTGGCCGAGGCCGAGGCCGAACTGGGCTCCACCGGGCGGGTGCTGCTGCGGTCGTCCGGGACCGAGCCGCTGGTGCGGGTGATGGTCGAGGCCGCCGACATCGAGCAGGCGCGGGCCGTCGCCGGCCGGCTCGCCGATGTCGTGAAGTCGGCGCTGGGATAGTCCGGGCGGCGCCGCCGTCGTGCGGTGCCGCTTCGCGCGCCCCTGGGAGCGAGCCCCGCTCGCCTCAGGGGCGCGTTCTGCTCCAGGACCACTTCTGGACCAGGAGGGTCAGGGTGCCGGCCACGACGATGCCCAGGAGGTTCAGGAGCAGTTGTTCCGTCGAGCCCCAGGCCTGGCGGTACTCGGTGTAGCTGAACGCCACCGCCGCGTTCGCCGCGGCCGGGACGGTCGTCACCGAGATGGCGACGCCCACCAGCGCGCCGGACTTCGCCGAGGTGAGGGAGAGGGTGCCGGCGACGCCCGCGAGGACCGCCACCACGAACGAGAACCAGTCCGGGTTGAAGATGAAGCTCGTGTTGGGGCGGTCCGCCTCCAGCTGGGCGCGGCTGAACAGGCCGACCGCGTCCATGAAGAAGCTGAAGCCCACCGCCACCACCATCGACACCGCGAAGCCGACGAGCAGCGCGACCAGCGCCCGCAGGGCCAGCCGCGGGGCGCGTCGCACGAGGGCCGTGGACAGGCCGGCGACCGGGCCGAAGTCGGGGCCGACGGCCATGGCGCCGACGATCAGGATCGCGTTGTCGAGCACCACGCCGCAGGCCGCGATCATGGTGGCGATCAGCATGAAGGCGACGTAGGTGACGGAGAGCGTCGACTCCTCGTGGGTGGCCTCGGTCAGCTGGTCCCACAGGACCGCGTCCGCGCCCTCGCCCGGTGCGTCGGCCTCCGCCCGGTCGGCGTGCCGGGAGAGCGAGAGGTCGATGTTCTCGACGGCGATCGAGCCGGTCTCGTCGATCCCCAGATCCCTGAGCCGGGCGAGGAGTTCGTCGCCGGCCTCGCGGGCGACGTCGCACAGGACGACGTCGCCCGCGGGGTCGCGGGCCGCGCCCGGCAGCACCACGAGGTGGGTGGTGCCGACCGTCGTCTCCAGCAGACGCACCGCGTCGTCCGTCGCGTCGGCCGGGGTGATCAGGCGCAGATGCAGCATGACGCCTTTCTAACAGCCCCGGCCCGCGTGCGGGCGCGCGGTCACAGCTTGCGCAGTCGCAGCCGCTGCACCTTGTGGTCCGGGCCCTTGGTGATGACGAGGCTCGCGCGGCCGCGGGTGGGCGCCACGTTCTCCAGCAGGTTGACCCGGTTGACGGTGCGCCAGGTGGAGCGGGCGTAGTCGAGCGCCTCCTCCTCCGAGACCCGCGTGTACTTCTGGAAGTACGAGGACGGGTTCTGGAACGCCGTCGCGCGCAGCTTCTTGAAGCGGTTGAGGTACCAGCGCTGGATGTCCTCCTCGCGCGCGTCCACGTACACGCTGAAGTCGAAGAAGTCGGCGAGGCCCACCCGGGTGCGGCCGTCCTTGCCGGGCAGCGCGGGTTGCAGGACGTTGATGCCCTCGACGATGAGGATGTCCGGGCGGCGCACGACGAGCCGCTCGTCCGGCACGATGTCGTAGATCAGGTGCGAGTAGACGGGCGCCGTCACCTCGTCCTTGCCCGCCTTGATGTCGGCGACGAACCGGGTCAGCGCCCGCCGGTCGTAGGACTCGGGGAAGCCCTTGCGCGCCATCAGGCCGCGGGCCTCCAGCTCCCTGGTGGGCAGCAGGAAGCCGTCGGTGGTGACGCGCTCGACGCGCGGGTGCTCGGGCCAGCGCGACAGCAGCGCCTGGAGCAGCCGCGCGACGGTCGACTTGCCGACGGCCACCGAGCCCGCGACCCCTATGACGAACGGCGTGCCCGACTGGGAGCCCTTCTCGCCCGTGTCGCCGAGGAAGGTGTTGAGCGCGCTGCGCAGGCCGTCGGTCGCGCCGACGTACAGGTTGAGCAGGCGCGACAGCGGCAGGTAGATGTCGCGGACCTCGTCGAGGTCGATCACGTCGCCGAGGCCGCGCAGCCGCTCCAGCTCCTCGGCGGTGAGGGGCAGCGGTGTCTTGTCGCGCAGCGCGCTCCACTCGCCGCGGGTGAGGTCGACGTAGGGAGTCGCCTCCGGCCTGTGCCGGTGGGCGCTCCGCAGATTTTCGGAGACCGGAGAGATCACAGTCCATTGTTACGGCTGTGTGGCATGTCGTGGGCGTGGGCTGCGTCACGCCGGGTACCCCCGCACCGTCCCGCCGTCACAGGTCGTGCACGTCTATGGACCTCCGGTGGGTGCGGCGATACGTTCCGTGGGCCTGCGGGACGGAGCCGGTCGCGTGGGCGGGAGGTGTGACGCGATGTCCTTGCTCCGGGTGCCCGCGTTCGTCCGTACGTGGCTGGAGGCGGGCCGGGACGCGGAGGAGTGGGCGGGGCGGGTGCGCAGCGAGCTGGCCGACGAGCTGCCCGACGAGGACATCGGCGAGGACCTCGACGACTGCCTCGACCTGTACGAGATGGGGAGCAAGCCGCGCTGCGAGGAGGCCGAGTACCTGCACCTGGTGCAGGACGCGCGGGACCGGATCGCGTGGGGCCGCTGATCGCGGCGGACGCGGGCCTACCCTGCCCTGTATGTGCGGAATCGTCGGATACGTAGGTTCACAGTCGGCTCATGACGTGGTGCTGGCGGGGCTCAAGCGCCTGGAGTACCGGGGCTACGACTCGGCGGGGATCGCGGTCCTCGCCGACGGTGCGCTGTCCTCGGTGAAGAAGGCCGGCAAGCTCGCCAACCTGGAGAAGGCCCTGGTCGACCGGCCGCTGCCGGTCGGGTCCACGGGCATCGGACATACCCGCTGGGCCACCCACGGCGGGCCCACGGACGCCAACGCGCACCCGCACGCGGACGGCTCCGGCCGGATCGCGGTCGTCCACAACGGGATCATCGAGAACTTCGCGGCCCTGCGCGAGGAGCTGGCCGAGCGCGGGCACCCGCTCGTCTCCGAGACGGACACCGAGGTGGTCGCGCACCTGCTGGGCGAGGAGCGCGCCGGGGACCTGGCGGAGGCCATGCGCCGGGTGTGCCGGCGGCTGGAGGGCGCGTTCACGCTGGTCGCGGTGGACGCGGACGCGCCGGACGTGGTGGTGGGCGCGCGCCGGAACTCGCCGCTGGTGGTGGGCGTCGGGGAGGGCGAGGCGTTCCTGGCGTCGGACGTGTCGGCGTTCATCGCGCACACCCGCTCCGCGATCGAGCTGGGCCAGGACCAGGTCGTCGAGCTGCGGGCGGACGCGATCGTCGTGACGGACTTCGACGGCCGGCCCGCCGAGGTGCGCAGCTACCACATCGACTGGGACGCCTCCGCCGCCGAGAAGGGCGGCTACGACTACTTCATGCTCAAGGAGATCGCGGAGCAGCCGAAGGCCGTCGCCGACACGCTGCTGGGCCGGATCGGCGCCGAGGGGCAGCTGACGCTGGACGAGCTGCGGATCCCGGCGCAGGTGCTGCGGATGGTCGACAAGGTCGTCATCGTGGCCTGCGGGACCGCGTTCCACGCCGGGCTGATCGCCAAATACGCCATCGAGCACTGGACCCGGATCCCGTGCGAGGTGGAGCTGGCGAGCGAGTTCCGCTACCGGGACCCGATCCTCGACGCGCGGTCGCTGGTCATCGCGATCTCGCAGTCCGGCGAGACCATGGACACCCTGATGGCGCTGCGGCACGCGCGCGAGCAGGGGGCGACGGTGCTCGCCATCTGCAACACCAACGGCTCGACGATCCCGCGCGAGTCCGACGCCGTGCTGTACACGCACGCCGGCCCCGAGGTGGCCGTCGCCTCGACGAAGGCGTTCCTGACGCAGCTCGTCGCCTGCTATCTGGTCGCGCTGTACCTGGGCCAGGTGCGGGGCACCAAGTGGGGCGACGAGATCACCGCCGTCGTACGGGAGCTGGGGCGCATCGGCGACGAGGTCGAGCGGGTCCTGGAGACCATGGAGCCGGTGCGCGAGCTGGCCCGGTCGCTGGCCGGGCAGGACACCGTGCTCTTCCTCGGGCGGCACGTCGGGTACCCCGTGGCCCTGGAGGGGGCGCTGAAGCTCAAGGAGCTGGCGTACATGCACGCCGAGGGGTTCGCCGCGGGGGAGCTGAAGCACGGGCCGATCGCGCTGATCGAGGACGGGGTGCCGGTGGTCGTCGTGGTGCCGTCGCCGCGCGGGCGCTCGGTGCTGCACGACAAGATCGTCTCCAACATCCAGGAGATCCGGGCGCGCGGGGCGCTGACCATCGTCATCGCGGAGGAGGGCGACGAGGCCGTGGTGCCGTACGCCGATCACCTGGTGCGGGTGCCGGTCACGCCGACGCTGCTCCAGCCGCTGGTGGCGACGGTGCCGTTGCAGGTGTTCGCGTGCGAGCTGGCGACGGCGCGGGGGAACGAGGTGGACCAGCCGCGGAACCTGGCGAAGTCGGTGACCGTCGAGTGACGGCGCGACCTTAAAGTGCTCGGCATGAGCATCATCGGGGTCGGGATCGACGTGGCCGAGATCGAGCGGTTCGCGGCGGCGCTTGAGCGTACGCCCGGGATGGCGGCGCGGCTGTTCACGGACGGGGAGCTGGTGCTGCCGGGGGGCGGGCGGCGCGGGGTCGCCTCGCTCGCCGCCCGGTTCGCGGCCAAGGAGGCGGCGGCCAAGGCGCTGGGGGCGCCTCGGGGGCTGCGGTGGGGGGATGCCGAGGTGTATGTCGAGGAGAGCGGGCAGCCGCGGTTGCGGGTGAGCGGGACCGTGGCCGCGCGCGCCGCCGAGCTGGGGGTGCGGTCCTTCCATGTCTCGCTCAGCCATGATGCCGGGGTGGCGTCGGCCGTGGTGGTCGCCGAGGGCTGATGCCGCGCTTGAGCGGTCTTTCGGGGCGGGTGTTCGTCCGGGGGGCTGGCCGGTGGCCCCGCCCCGCCCCGGACGGATCGGCGTCTGCCCCACGGGTTGCCTTCCCGGCTGACGGCCGGTGGCCGCTTCTCGCGCAGTTCCCCGCGCCCCTGGGGGATCGGCGTCTGCCCCACGGGTTCTCTTCCCCGGGTGACGGCCGGTGGCCGCGTCTCGCGCAGTTCCCCGCGCCCCTGAGGGATCCGCGTCTGCCCCACGGGTTCTCTTCCCCGGGTGACGGCCGGTGGCCGCGTCTCGCGCAGTTCCCCGCGCCCCTGGGTGCGAGCTCCGCTCGCCCAGGGGCGGTGCACCAACCCCCACCCGTGCCCCCTGGGGGGAGGCAGCGCGCAGCGCAGCCTCAGGGGCGCGGGGAACTGCGCGACCAGCCACGACGGTGGCGCGCGTGAGAGACGGCCTAGGGGCGCGGGGAACTGCGCGAGACGCGGTCACCGGGCCGCGGGTGATGGAAGGGCCCGGTGTGGTTACGGTGTTTTGATGGAGCGCCAGGCCGTCGGGACGGCCTGGGCGATGTCCTGGGACGTGACCGGGGCGCCGTTGGCGGTGGAGCGGGCCGCCAGGCCGTGGAGGTAGGCGGCGGCGGAGGCGGCGTCCAGGGGACGCAGACCCGCCGCGAGGAGGGAGCCGGTCAGGCCCGAGAGGACGTCGCCGCTGCCCGCGGTGGCGAGCCAGGGGGTGCCGGTCGGGTTCACGCGGACCGGGCCGTCGGGCGCCGCGACCAGGGTCGTCGAGCCTTTCAGGAGCACCGTCGCCCGGAAGCGCTCCGCCAACTCCCGTACGGAGGACAGGCGCCGGCCCTCCACCTCGTCGCGGGCGACCCCCAGGAGCGCCGCCGCCTCCCCGGCGTGCGGCGTGAGCACGGTGGGCGCGGTGCGGGCCCGCACGGCCCGCGCGTCGGCCAGCCGCAGCCCGTCCGCGTCGATCAGGACCGGCACGTCGGCGTCCAGGACGTCCGGCAGCCCGGCGGTGTCGTCGCCCAGGCCGGGCCCGATCACCCAGGACTGCACGCGCCCCGCCTTCGCGGGCGGCCCCGCCGAGACCAGCGTCTCGGGGAACCGCGCGAGCACCGCGTCCGCCGCCGGCCCCACGTAGCGCACCGCGCCCGCGCCGCCGTGCAGGGCGCCCGCCACGGCCAGGACCGCCGCGCCCGGGTAGCGCGCCGAGCCGGCGACGACGCCGACCACACCGCGCCGGTACTTGTCGCTCTCGCCGGCCGGCTCCGGCAGCAGCGCCGCCACGTCCGCGTGGTGCAGCGCCTCCAGCACGGCCTGTTCGGGCGGGAGTCCGAGGCCGATGTCGACCAGGCGGAGCGCGCCCGCGTACTCGTGCGCCGGGTCGATCAGCAGCCCCGGCTTGTACGCGCCGAAGGCGACGGTCGCCGTGGCCCGGACGGCGTCGCCGTGCACCTCGCCGGTGTCCGCGTCGACGCCGCTCGGCAGGTCCACGGCCACCACGATGCCCCGGGCGGCCTCGATCAGCCGGGCCGCGCGGGGCCGCAGCCCGCCCCGGCCGCCGATGCCGACGATGCCGTCCAGGACCAGGTCCGCCCGGGAGACGGTCTCCTCGGCGGTCGCCGACCCGGCGTCCGCGACCGCGCCCCCGGCGGCGCGCAGGGCGGCGAGACCGCCCGGGTGGGCCCGGTCCGGGGCCAGCAGCAGGGCGGTGACGCCCGCGCCGCGCCGGGCCAGCCGCGCGCCCGCGAACAGCGCGTCGCCGCCGTTGTCGCCGGAGCCGGCCAGCACCGTCACCCGGGACCCGTACACCTTGCCGAGCAGGTCCGCGCAGGCGACGGCGAGACCCGCCGCGGCGCGGTGCATCAGCGTGCCGTCCGGCAGCCGGGCCATCAGCGCGCGTTCGGCGGACCGGACCGTTTCCACGTCATAGGCAGTGCGCATGTCATCGAGTGTCCCCCACCCCGGGCCAGTGGGAGAGCGCGAGGTGCAGGGCCTCCAGGGCGGCGGTCCAGGACCGCTCCACGTCCCGGCTGTGCCGGAAGCCGCCCGCCAGCTCCAGGGCGACGAAGCCGTGGAAGGTGCTGCGCAGCAGGCGCACCGCGTCGGTCAGGGCCGGTTCGGCCAGGCCGTAGCCCTGGAGCAGGGCGTAGGGGCCGGTCAGGTTGCGGCGCAGGCCCGGGTGGTCGTCGAGCGCGGAGGGGCCGAGCTCCAGCTGGGTCGCCGCGTACCGGCCGGGGTGGTCCCGGGCGAAGGCGCGGTAGGCGTGCGCGAAGGCGAACAGCGCGTCCCGCCCGGCGCGGCCCGCGAGCGCGTCCGAGATCCGGTCCGCGAGGTCGAGCCCGGAGAGCACCGCGACCCGGGTGCTCAGGTCGGAGAGGTTGCGCACGTGCGCGTACAGGCTCGCGTCCTTCACGCCGAAGCCGCGGGCGAGCGCCGCGATGGTGATGTGCTCGAAGCCGACCGTGTCCGCGAGATCGGCGGCGGCGGCCACCACCCGCTCGCCGGTCAGGCCCGCCCTGGCCATCATCATGTTCCTACGGCCCCTTTCCGTTCACCTAGGGTCCCTAGGTTTCTGCTTACGGTACGCAGGTTCCAGTAGGCCGATCAACCGCTTTTCGGGCCGCGTGCCGCGCGGCTGACCGGGAAGCGCCGCGCCGCCGGGTTTCTCTCGGGCCCATGACCAGCACCCCCGTGCGCGGCGGACTCGCCGTGCTGCTCGCCCTCGCCGCGGCGCTGCCCGCCGGCCACGCCCTCGCGGACCCCGGGCCGCCGGCGCCGGCCGCGGCGACGGCGTCCGCCCCGGCCCCCGGCGCCGGACTCGTCCCCGGCGTCCGGCCCGCCCCCCATCGCCGGTGGCCCCAGGACACCCCCGACCAGACGCTGCCCCCGCACGTCTTCCGGCCCGGCGCCGAGGACGAGGCGACCGAGCCGCCGCCCGCGCCGCCGGAGGCCGACGCGCTCATCGAGTACGTGCCGCCGGGCGAGGCGCGCCACCCGGCGGCGTCCGGCGCCGGGGCGCCCGGCCCGCTCGCGGCACCCGCCTGCACCCGGCGGGCCGGCCCCTACCAGCGCCAGGTCGAACGCTGGCTCGGGCGGCCCGTCGACGGGCGGCAGTCGCCCGCCGACTGCCGCGCCGTCCGCGCCTTCCAGACCCGGCAGGGCATCCGCCCGAACGCCGGTTTCACCGGGCCCGTCACCTGGGGCCGGATGCGCGCCATCAGCGCCCGCGAGAACCCCGACGCGGCGAAGAAGTGCCCCACGCGCGCGTACCGCCTCGCCTGTGTCGACCTGCCGCGCCAGCTCATGTGGGTCAGCAAGGGCAGGAAGATCGTCTACGGGCCGGTCCCGATCCGCACCGGACGGGCCGGCGAGCGCACCCGCACCGGCTGGCACAAGGTGTACTGGCGGCACAAGAACCACTGGTCGTCGCTGTACAACAGCCCGATGCCGTACAGCCAGTTCTTCAGCGGCGGGCAGGCGTTCCACGGCATCTACGGGAGCGTGTACAGCCCGCCCGGCTCGCGCGGGTGCGTCAATCTGCGGGTGGCCGACGCCAAGCGGCTGTGGGGCGTCCTCAAGGGCGGCGACCGGGTCTACGTGTGGGGGCGCAGGCCCGGCACCTGACTCTCCGGGGAGTTGTCGCACCGCTCTGAGACACTGGGCGCACCATGAACGAGAACGTGACTGCCCCGCTCCGCGCCCGCGCCGAGATCGACCTGGCCGCGCTCCAGGCCAATGTGCGGTCCCTGCGCGCGCACGCGCCGGGGGCCGCGTTCATGGCCGTCGTGAAGGCCGACGCGTACGGGCACGGGATGCTGCCGGTGGCCCGCGCCGCGAAGGAGGCGGGCGCCGAGTGGATCGGCACCGCCACCCCCGAGGAGGCGCTGGCCCTGCGCGCGGCCGGGATCCCGGGCCGCATCATGTGCTGGCTGTGGGTGCCCGGCGGGCCCTGGCGCGAGGGCGTCGAGGCCGACCTGGACATGTCGGTGGGCGGCCTGTGGGCGCTGCGCGAAGTGAGCGCCGCCGCACGGGAGCTGGGCCGTACCGCGCGCGTCCAGCTCAAGGCCGACACCGGGCTCGGCCGGGGCGGCTGCCTGCGCGCGGACTGGCCGGAGCTGGTGCGCGAGGCGCTGGCCGCGCAGGCCGCGGGTCTGATCACGGTCACCGGCCTGTGGTCGCACTTCGCCTGCGCCGACGAGCCCGGACACCCCTCCATCGCCGCGCAGTTGAGCGAGTTCCGCGCGATGGTCGGCCACGCGGAGGGCGAGGGCGTCACCCCCGAGGTGCGGCACATCGCCAACTCGCCGGGCACCCTGACCCTGCCCGAGACCCACTTCGACCTGGTCCGCCCGGGCATCGCCATGTACGGCATCTCGCCCAGCCCCGCGCTCGGCACCCCGGAGGACTTCGGGCTGCGCCCGGTGATGACCCTGAAGGCGTCGCTGGCGCTCGTCAAGCACGCGCCGGGCGGCCTCGGCGTCAGCTACGGACACCACTACGTCACCCCCGGCCCCACGACCCTCGGCCTGGTCCCGCTGGGCTACGCGGACGGCGTCCCGCGGCACGCCTCCGGCACCGGACCGGTGCTGATCGGCGGCAAGCGGCGCACGGTCGCGGGCCGGGTCGCGATGGACCAGTTCGTCGTCGACCTCGGGGGCGACGAGCCGGCCGCGGGCGACGAGGCGGTGCTGTTCGGCCCCGGCGACGCGGGCGAGCCGACCGCCGAGGACTGGGCGGCGGCGGCGGGCACCATCGCGTACGAGATCGTGACGCGGATCGGCGCGCGCGTCCCGCGCGTCCACCTCGGGGGGACCGCCGGCACGCCGGACGCGGAGCGGGCCGACCGGGCCCGCACCGGGTGAATCGGGAAGCGATCGGGAAATCCGGGGAACCAGGGGAAGACGGAGCGGCCCGGCAGCGGCGCGCACAGCGAGGGAGCGGCACGTGAGCGAGACCAGCGCACCGGCCACGGCGGCCGTCACCGAGGCCGCCGCGGCCGCCTCGGGGACCTGGCGGCGGGCCGGTCTCGCGGGCGCGGCGGTGGGGGTGGTCGCGGCGGGCGCGGCCGCCGGGGTCGCCGTGGAGCGGCTCACCGTGGGCCGCGGGATGCGCCGCAAGGCCCGGCTCGCGCTGGACGCGGCGGGTCCGTACGGCTCGCTGCGCGGCCTGCCCGGCAAGGCGTACGCCGCCGACGGCACGGAGCTGTACTACGAGGTCGACGACGTGGAGCGGGAGGACGCCGCCGCGGCCGGTCCCCGCGGGCGGCGCCTGTTCGGCCGCAAGGCGTCCGCGCCGGTCACCGTCGTCTTCAGCCACGGCTACTGCCTCAACCAGGACTCCTGGCACTTCCAGCGCGCGGCCCTGCGCGGTCTCGTGCGCTGCGTGTACTGGGACCAGCGCAGCCACGGCCGGTCCGGGCGCGGGGTGGAGCAGACGGAGAGCGGCCGGCCGGTCTCCATCGACACCCTCGGCGGCGATCTCGCGGCCGTCATCGAGGCGGCGGCGCCCGAGGGCCCGCTCGTCCTCGTCGGCCACTCCATGGGCGGCATGACCGTGATGGCGCTCGCGGACACGGTCCCGGAGCTGGTCCGCGACCGGGTGGTGGGCGTGGCGCTCGTGGGCACCTCGTCGGGCCGGCTCGGCGAGGTGAACTACGGGCTCCCGGTGGCCGGGATGAACGTGGTGCGCCGGATCCTGCCCGGTGTCCTCAAGGCCCTCGGGCAGCGCGCGGACCTGGTCGAGCGGGGGCGCCGGGCGACGGCCGACCTGTTCGCCGGGATCGTCAAGCGGTACTCGTTCGCGACCCGGGACGTCGACCCGGCGATCGCCCGGTTCGCCGAGCGGATGATCGAGGGCACCCCCATCGACGTGGTCGCCGAGTTCTATCCGGCGTTCCAGGACCACGACAAGACGGCCGCCCTGGGCCGCTTCGCCGGGCTGCCCGTGCTGGTCCTCGCGGGGGAGCAGGACCTGGTGACGCCGAGCGGGCACAGCGAGGCGATCGCGGAGCTGCTGCCCGGCGCCGAGTTCGTGCTCGTGCCGGACGCCGGGCACCTGGTGATGCTGGAGCACCCGGAGGTCGTCACCGACCGGCTGGCCGAGCTGCTGGCCCGTGCGGGAGCGCTGCCGGCAGCCGCTACCGTGGGGATCTATGGAGACACCGGCAGCACCGCACGACCCGGCGGCTGAACCCACCACCCCCGACAGCCCTGCCCCTTCCGGCACGCCTGTCTCTGCCGTCACGATCACGGTCGGCTCCCCGGACGCGATGCGGGAGCTGGGTCTCGCCCTCGCGAGACGGCTGCGCCCCGGCGACCTCGTGATGCTCACCGGGGAGCTGGGCGCCGGCAAGACGACCCTGACCCGCGGCCTCGGCGCGGGCCTGGGCGTGCGCGGCGCGGTGACCTCGCCGACCTTCGTGATCGCCCGCGTCCACCCGCCGCTGGGCACGGGCCCGGCGCTGGTGCACGTCGACGCCTACCGGCTCGGCGGCGGTCTCGACGAGATGGAGGACCTGGACCTCGACGTCTCGCTCCCGGACTCCGTGGTCGTCGTGGAGTGGGGCGACGGCAAGGTCGAGGAGCTCTCCGACGACCGGCTGCACGTGCTCATCGACCGGGCCACCGGCGACACCGCCGACGAGGTGCGCGAGGTGACGCTGCGCGGCATCGGGGCGCGCTGGACCGAGGCGGACCTGGCCTCCCTGGCGCGCTGAGCCCGCGCCCGGCGGCTCCCTCCCCACATCCCGACAGGGCGTCGGCAACGTGTTGCGCGACGCCCCTCCGGCGTGTTCACATGGAAGCACGTCTTGGTTAGGTCTACCTAACCTCGATCGCCGAGGCGGCCCCGGGAGGCGTCCATGACGACATCGGAACGTGACGTGGAGACGCGCGCCGCGGCGCCGCTGCCGCGCGCCGGGCGGGACGTGGTGCGCGGGGTGTCGATGGCGGACCTGCTGGCCTCCTGCGCGGCGGCCCGGCTGGTGTCGGCGCCGCCCGCGCCGGACTCCCGTCAGGACCCGGCGCGCGGGCCGGGGGACGTCCGGGTGGCCCTCAGGGCACCACGACAATGAGCCGCCCGAAGGTGGCGAACTCCCACATCGCGTCGCCGTCGGCCCGCGACTCGCGGATGCCGCCGGTCTGCTTCGTCGGGTCGGGCTCGGGCGTGGAGCCGTCGACCGCGGCGCTGAACCCGATCACCACCCCGCTCGCGCTCGCGAACCGCACCACGTGCTCGACCGGCGTGCCGTCCGTGCCGGGGATCGCGCCCGAGCGCGAGTTCACCGTGTACCTGCCGGGCGCCGGGTCGACCGTGCCGGGCGTCACCTCGTACGTGCGCTGCACCTTGCCGTTGCCGCCCACCAGCCAGACGCGGTCCGCGCCCAGCGCGTAGACGACCCGCTCGCCCTTGCCGGACTGCGCGGGCAGCGCCTTCGGGTCCGCCTTCTTCTTCGGCGCGGCGGACGACGAGGACGACGAGGACGACGAGGCGGCGGGCGACTTGCCGAGATCGGCCGGGGCGCTGGCCGAGGCCTGATAGGCGAGGAAGCCGACCACGGCGAGCGCTCCCGCGGTCAGCGCGGTCACGAATCCGGTGCTGCTCCGTGCCACCAGGTGCCTGCCTCTCGGTGTTCGACTTCTCCGGGTGACGGTAGCAGCCGGGAGCGGGCCCTCCCCGGGTTGTCGCCGGTCCGGACGTGTCCGCTCCGGTGTGGTCGTAGGCTGTTCGCGTGCTGTTGCTCGCTGTGGATACCGCCACCCCCGCCGTCACCGTCGCCCTGCACGACGGCTCCTCCGTCGTCGCGGAGTCGAGCCAGGTGGACGCCCGCAGACACGGGGAGCTGCTGCTGCCCGCCGTCGACCGGGTGCTCCAGGAGGCCGGACTGAGGCTCGACGCCGTCACCGGGATCGTCGTGGGCGTCGGCCCGGGACCGTACACCGGACTGCGCGTCGGCCTGATGACCGCCGACACCTTCGGGCTCGCGCTCGACGTGCCCGTGCACGGCGTGTGCACCCTGGACGGACTCGCGTTCGAGGCGCAGGTGGACGGCCCCTTCGTCGTCGCCACCGACGCCCGGCGCAAGGAGGTGTACTGGGCGCGCTACGACGACCCGCGCACCCGCATCACCGACGCCGCCGTCGACCGGCCCGCCGACATCGCCGAGCGGGTCGCGGGGCTGCCCGCCGTCGGCGCGGGCGCGCTGCTCTACCCCGAGGTCTTCCCGGACGCGCACGCCCCCGAGCACGTCAGCGCCGCCGCGCTCGCCGCGCTGGCCGCCGAGCGGCTGGCGGCGGGCCAGGAACTGCTCGAACCCCGGCCGCTGTACCTGCGCAGGCCCGACGCCCAGGTGCCCAAGAACTACAAGGTGGTCACTCCCCGGTGACCGCCGACCTCCGCGAGATGCGCTGGTGGGACATCGATCCCGTCCTCGCCCTGGAGAAGGACCTCTTCCCGGACGACGCCTGGTCGCGCGGCATGTTCTGGTCCGAGCTGTCGCACGCGCGCGGGGTCGGCTCGACGCGGCGCTACGTCGTCGCGTACGACGGGGACCGGCTGCTCGGCTACGGCGGGCTCGCCGCGTCCGGGGACCTGGCCGACGTCCAGACCATCGCCGTCGCCCGCGACCAGTGGGGCAGCGGGCTCGGCGCCCGGCTGCTCACCGAACTGCTGCGGCACGCCACCGCCTTCGAGGCCGCCGAGGTGATGCTCGAGGTGCGCGTCGACAACACCCGGGCGCAGAGACTCTACGAGCGCTTCGGCTTCGAGCCGATCGGCTTCCGGCGCGGCTACTACCAGCCGGGCAACGTGGACGCCCTCGTGATGCGCCTGACCACCACGCCCGAGACAGAAGAGAAGAACCATGGCTGACGAACCCCTCGTCCTCGGCATCGAGACCTCCTGCGACGAGACCGGCGTCGGCATCGTCCGCGGCACCACCCTGCTCGCCGACGCCGTCGCCTCCAGCGTCGACGAGCACGCCCGCTTCGGCGGCGTCGTCCCCGAGGTCGCCTCCCGCGCACATCTGGAGGCGATGGTCCCCACGATCCAGCGGGCCCTGAAGGACGCCGGGGTGAGCGCCAAAGACCTCGACGGCATCTCCGTCACCGCGGGCCCCGGGCTCGCGGGCGCCCTCCTCGTCGGCGTCTCGGCCGCGAAGGCGTACGCGTACGCGCTCGACAAGCCGCTCTACGGCGTCAACCACCTCGCCTCGCACATCTGCGTCGACCAGCTGGAGCACGGCAGGCTGCCCGAGCCGACGATGGCGCTGCTGGTCTCCGGCGGCCACTCGTCGCTGCTGCTGTCCACCGACATCACCTCCGACGTGCGGCCCCTCGGCGCGACCATCGACGACGCGGCGGGCGAGGCCTTCGACAAGATCGCGCGCGTGCTGAACCTCGGCTTCCCGGGCGGCCCCGTCATCGACCGGTACGCCCGGGAGGGCGACCCGGCCGCGATCGCCTTCCCGCGCGGGCTGACCGGCCCGCGCGACCCCGCGTACGACTTCTCCTTCTCCGGGCTGAAGACCGCCGTGGCCCGCTGGATCGAGGCCCGGCGGGCCGCCGGCGAGGACGTGCCGGTGCGGGACGTGTCGGCGTCCTTCCAGGAGGCCGTCGTCGACGTGCTGACCCGCAAGGCCGTCCGCGCCTGCAAGGACGAGGGCGTCGACCACCTGATGATCGGCGGCGGCGTCGCGGCCAACTCGCGGCTGCGCGCCCTCGCCCAGGAGCGCTGCGAGCGGGCCGGGATCCGGCTGCGGGTGCCGCGCCCCAAGCTGTGCACGGACAACGGCGCGATGGTCGCCGCGCTCGGCGCCGAGATGGTGGCCAGGAACCGGGCGGCCTCCTCGTGGGACCTGTCCGCGGACTCCTCGCTGCCGGTGACCGAGACACACGTGCCGGGCCACCACCACGGCCACGACCACGTGCACGAGGTCAGCAAGGAGAACCTCTACCCGTGAGCGTCGCCCTGATGTGGGAGGCCCGGGCGGTCGCCGGCCGGGGCGACGAGCTGCTCGCCTGGGCCAGGGAGCGGACCCTGGCCCTGGCGGTCGCGCCGCTGCGCCACGAGACGCTGCGCGCGCCCCAGGACCGGGTCCTCGTCATCACCTGGTGGGACGCCGCCTACGACGCCGACCTCCCCGAACTCCCCGAGCCCGACCCGGACCTGGTGACGCGCGCGGTGCACCGCTGGCGCTTCGAGACCGCCTGAACGCCCGCCCGGCCGGAGGTCCGGTACGAACCGTTTCGCGGCGGTGTGCGGCGGAGATTTTCTGAGATTTTCCGAAGAGTCCGGGCGAGAGGTTTACCGTTGTAATAATCCGGACTTACGTTCCCCGGGTGACAGAGAAGAAACGGTTCCGTGGGCGTGCGGTGAAGGCTGCCGGCGTGGTGCTCGGCTGCGCCCTCGTCCTCGGCGGCGGTGGTGCCGGCTGGGCGTACTGGCACCTGAACCGCAACATCCACAGCGTCGACATCGACGGGGCGCTCGGGGACGACCGCCCCGCCCGCGCCGACGCGGCCGACCCCTCGCCCGCGCCGTCCGCCTCGCCGGCCCCGCCGGTCGAGAAGGGCGTCCTGAACCTCCTCGTCCTCGGCTCCGACTCGCGCTCCGGCAAGGAGAACAAGAAGCTCGGCGGCGGCGACAGCGGCGGTGCCCGGTCCGACACCGCGATGGTCCTGCACCTGAACGCCGACCGCTCGGAGGCGACCGTCGTCAGCATCCCGCGCGACACCCTCGTGGAGCGTCCGTCCTGCCCGACGGAGTCCGGCGGGACCAGCGCGCCCGCGTACGGCGCCATGTTCAACAGCGCCTACGCGCTGGGCGGCCCGGTCTGCGCGGTGAAGACCGTCGAGACCCTGACCGGCGTGCGCATGGACCACTACCTGGAGGTCGACTTCGCCGGCTTCGCCCGGCTCATCGACGCGCTCGGCGGGGTCGACGTCACCACCGACGAGGACATCGACGACGAGCTGAGCCAACTCCATCTCCGGGCCGGGCCGCACCACCTCGACGGCAGGACCGCCCTCGCCTTCGCCCGCACCCGGCACGGGGTCGGCGACGGCAGCGACCTGGGCCGCATCAGGCTCCAGCAGCAGTTGGTGAAGGCGCTGGCGGACCAGGTGTCCGGCTCCGGACTGCTCACCAGCCCGGCCCGCCTCTACCGGGTCGCCGACGCGGCGACCGGCGCCCTCACCACGGACACCGGCCTCGACTCGCTGACCAAGCTGTCGGACCTGGCCCGCAGCCTCCAGGACCTGTCCGGCGACGCCGTGCGGACCGTGATGATGCCGGTGGTGCCCGCCCCGTCCGACCGCAACCGGGTGGTGGCCGACGAACCGGAGGCCGAGAAACTCTGGGAATCCCTGCGCTGACGGAGCCCGGGACAGCCCGGCCGCCCCGCCCTGGGAACCGCCCCGGGCCCGGGCCGGAGAATTCTCGCGGAAAGATCCGCGGGTGTGTCGATCCGGGCCCGGCCCGTTCGACGTACGGAGGAAGGCGCCGGTACGGACCGGCGCCACCGCACCCGAGGAGTCGTCATGCCGCGCTACATCTCACTCATCCGCGTCGACGCGAGCACCGCGCCCGCCGAGGGCCCCAGCCCCGAGCTGGAACGGCGGATGGGGGAACTGCTGGAGGAGATGACCAAGGCGGGGGTCATGCTCGACACCGCCGGCCTGCTGCCGCCCGAGCAGGGCAAGCGGGTGCACTGGGAGGGCGGCCGCTCCTCCGTCACCGACGGCCCGTTCACCGAGTCCAAGGAGGTCGTCGGCGGCTACGCCCTGATGCAGTGCAAGGACCTGGCCGAGGCGGTCGAGTGGACCAAGCGGTTCCTCCAGGTCCACGAGGACTTCTGGACCGTCACCTGCGAGGTCCGCGAGCTCGCCGAGGGCTGAGCCCCTTGGCCCGGGCCGCTCCCGGGTGTCTGATGGTGGCCCGTGACAGAGCGAAGCGACAGCACGGGGCACGGTGGCGGGGACGGCGGCGCGGGCGCCGCCGGACCCGCCCCGGCCGAGGTGGCGGCGATGGTCGAGACCGTCTTCCGGATGGAGGCGGCGCGGATCATCGCCGCGGTCACCCGGATCGTGCGCGACGTCGGGATCGCCGAGGAACTGGCGCAGGACGCGCTGGTCGCCGCGCTGGAGAGCTGGCCGCGCTCGGGGGTCCCCGACCGTCCGGGGGCCTGGCTGACCGTGGCCGCCCGGCGGCGCGCCGTCGACCTGGTGCGCCGGCGGGAGACCTACGCGCGCAAGCTGGAGGAGGTCGGGCGCGGGGCCGCGTCCGCCCACGAGCGGGAGGCGGACCCGGACCCCGACGACATCGACGACGACCTGCTGCGGCTCGTCTTCATGAGCTGTCACCCGGTGCTCTCCGCCGAGGCCCGCGTCGCGCTCACCCTGCGGCTGCTCGGCGGCCTGACCACCGCCGAGATCGCCCGCGCCGTGCTCGCCCCCGAGGCGACCGTCGCCCAGCGCGTCGTGCGCGCCAAACGCACCCTCGCCACCAGCGGCGTCGCCTTCGAGGTGCCCGGCGGACCGGACCGCGAGGCCCGCCTCGGCTCGGTCCTCGAAGTCATCTACCTGATCTTCAACGAGGGGTACGCGGCCACGGCGGGCGCCGACCACCTCCGCCCCGGGCTGTGCGAGGACGCGCTGCGCCTGGCCCGCGTCCTCCAGGCGCTGATGCCGAAGGAGCCCGAGGTGCACGGCCTGGCGGCGCTGCTCGAACTCCAGGCGTCGCGCACCGCCGCCCGCACGACCCCCGACGGCGCGCCCGTCCTGCTGAAGGACCAGCACCGCGGCCGCTGGAACCGGCTCCTGATCCGCCGCGGCTTCACCGCCCTGGCCCGCGCGGAGACGGCCCTGCCGGTGGGCGGCCCCGGCCCGTACGTCCTCCAGGCCGCGATCGCCGCCTGCCACGCCCGCGCCCACCGGTACCAGGACACCGACTGGCCGCGCATCGCCACCCTGTACGGGCTGCTCGCCGCCCGCACCCCGTCGCCGGTGATCGAACTGAACCGGGCCGTCGCCGTGTCCATGGCCGAGGGCCCGGCGGCGGGGCTCGCGCTCGTGGACGCCGTGGCGGACGCACCCGCCCTGCGCGCCTACCACCTGCTGCCGAGCGTGCGCGGGGACCTGCTGGAGCGGCTCGGCAGGACGGCGGAGGCCCGCGCGGAGTTCGCCCGGGCGGCGGACCTCACCCGCAACGAGCGCGAACGGGCCTACCTGCGCGCCCGCGCCTCAGGCCCCGGCGGGCCCTGAGCACGGCGCCCCCACCAGCATGGTCGGCGCCCCCGCCACCCGGGTCAGGAACACCGTCGCGGACGCCTTGCCGTACGGCTTCGGCATCACCTTGCGCCGCAGCTCCTCCGGCTCCACGGCCGACCCGCGCTTCTTCACGGTGAGCACCCCGACGCCGCGCTCGCGCAGCAGCGCCTTCAGCTTCTTCACGTTGAACGGCAGCCGGTCGGTGATCTCGTAGGCCGTGGCGTACGGCGTCGCCCGCAGGTCGTCCGCCGTCACGTACGCGATGGTCTCGTCGAGGAGGCCGCCGGCCACCTGTTCGGCCACCTCGGCGACCAGGTGCGCCCGGATGACGGCGCCGTCGGGCTCGTACAGATAGCGCCCTACCGGCCGCACCGCGGGGTCGGGCAGCCCGCGGCCGGTCAGCGCGCGCGGCCCCGGCAGCAGGGTGGCCCGCGTCCTGCCGGGCGCGGTGCCGAACCACAGCACGGCCTCCTTCACGTCGCCCCCGTCCGAGATCCACTCCGCGTCGGCCTCGCGCGGGATCGCCTCGTGCGGGATGCCGGGCGCGATCTTCAGTGCCGCCCGGGGCGCCTTCAGCGCGGCGGCGACGGCCCAGGACAGGGGAGGGGAGTAGGCCTCGGGGTCGAAGATCCGGCCGCGGCCGCCCCGGCGCGCGGGGTCGACGAAGACCGCGTCGTACCCCGCCGTCGCCACCTCCGTGACATCCGCCTCGCGCACCTCGATCAGCTCGGCGAGGCCCAGCGCCTCGGCGTTGGCCCGGGCGACGGCGCAGGTCAGCGGGGAGCGGTCGACGGCGAGGACGGAGATCCCGGCGCGGGCCAGCGCGATCGCGTCGCCGCCGATGCCGCAGCACAGGTCGGCGACGGAGCGCACGCCCAGGTCGGCGAGGGCCCGCGCGCGGTACTCGGCCACGCTGGTCCGGGTCGCCTGCTCGACGCCGGGCGCCGTGAAGTACATCCGGGCCGCGTCCCGCGCCCCGAACTTCGCCGCCGCCCGCTGCCGCAGCCGGGCCTGGGCGAGCGCGGCCGACACCAGGTCCGCCGGGTGCTCGCGGCGCAGCCGGGTGGCGAGGGCGAGTTCCCGGGCCGGGTCGTGGTCGCGCAGGGCGTCGAGCAGGGCCTGTCCGGCGGGGGTCAGGAGGGCGGCGAAAGAAGCGGGGTCGTTCACCCGGTCCATTGTGGGCCAGTCGGTGGATGGTGTGCGTCCGGCGGCGGTGTCGGCCCCTGACCACCGCCGTGAGCTGCAAGGATCCGGCGCCATGCAACTAGTACGACAAAAAGAAGAATACGGGGGAAGACGGACGGCGCGACGGCTCTCGGCCGCCGTCCTGGCCGCCTGCGCCCTCGTCTCCGGGTGCGCCGCCGGCGGCGGCGAGCCGGCCGTGCGCCCGGCCCCCGGCCAGCAGCCCCTCAAGGCGCCGCCGGCCCGGGCCCTCGACTCGTACGCCACCCGCCTCAAGGCCGAACGCGCCCGCGTCGTCGCGGCGGCGAAGCGCTGGCGGCTGGCCGCGCCGCCGCTCACCGCGCCGGCCCCGCCCGCGCACAAGCCGCACATCGCACCGCGCGAGGGCTTCGAGGTCGACGGCCAGCGGGAACTCGGTCTGCCGCCCGTCTTCACGACGATCCCCACCAAGAAGAAGATCGTCTTCCTCACCATCGACGACGGCGCCGAGAAGGACCCGGCCTTCGTGAAGATGATGAGCGAGCTGAGGATCCCGTACACCGCCTTCCTCAGCGACTACCTCGCCAAGGAGGACTACGGCTACTTCACGGCGATGCAGCGGGCCGGGACCGGCCTGAACAACCACACGCTGACCCACCCCTACCTGCCGGGTCTGACCTACGCGGGACAGAAGCGCGAGATCTGCGGCATGCAGGACGTCATCGAGAAGCGCTACGGAAAGCGCCCGGTCCTCTTCCGCCCGCCCTACGGCAACTACAACCAGGACACGCTGAAGGCGGCCAAGTCCTGCGGGGTGAAATACGCGCCGATCTGGAACGCCGAGGTCTTCGTGGACCGAATGGACTATCGCGAATGGGACCGCGACATCCATCCGGGCGACATCGTCCTCACGCATTTCCGGGGACGCGAGGACTGGAAGGGCACGATGCCCGACATGATCCGAATGTTCATGAAGTACGTCACCGCCAAGGGGTACGCGGTGGCACGCCTGGAGGACTACCTGTGACAGCTCCACGGGCGGGGGGCGGTCACCGGCGGCCGGCGGCGCGGGCGGCGATCGCCTGCGCGCTGGCCGCCGCGCTGCTCACCGGGTGCGCCCAGTCCGTCGACCCGATCGAGCGGATGGGCCGCAAGGCGGCGCAGAAGGTCCGCAGGCCCGATCCGCCCCCGGCGGCCGGCGCCCCCGCGGCCGCCCCCGCAGCCGCCCCCGCCCCGGTCGCGGACGCCCACCGCCGCTGGGGGCTGGCGGCCCCGCTGGCCCCGGCGCCCCGGCCGCACCGGGTGCTCGCGGCCCGCGCGCCCGGCGCGGTGCCGCCGGTCATCGACCACGTCCGCACCCGCGACAAGGTCGTCTTCCTGACCTTCGACGACGGCACCGAGCGCGACCCCCGGTTCGTCGACATGGTCCGCGACCTGCGGCTGCCGATCTCGATGTTCCTCGCCGACGGGGCCGCGGGCACCGGCCACGACCACTTCGGCCGGCTGCGGCGGCTGGGCGCCCAGGTGGAGAACCACACCCTGACCCATCCGTTCCTGCCCGGCCGGGGCTACGTCGACCAGCACGCCGAGATCTGCGGCCAGCAGGCCCGGCTGAAGTCCCGCTTCGGCGCGGCCCCGCGCCTGTTCCGCCCGCCCTACGGCGACTACGACGCGGTCACCCTGCGGGCGGCCGGCGCCTGCGGCATCGACGCGATCGTGCTGTGGCGGGCCTCGATGCGGATCGACGACCTCCGCTACGCCGACGGCGACCGGCTGCGCCCCGGCGACATCGTGCTGGCCCACTTCCGGGGGCCCGCCGAGCTGAAGGGCACGTCCCTGACGGAGATGACCTCGCGGATGCTCCGCCGCATCCAGGCGCAGGGCTTCACGGTGGCCCGCCTGGAGGACTACGTCTGACCCCGCTGCCAGGCGGCGACCGCCAGGGTCGCCGCCCCCAGCGCCGCGACCACCTGCGCGGATCCGGCCCAGGGCCGCCGCAGCCACAGGAACAACACCCCGAAGGCCAGGGCCGCCACCGCGCCGCCGCCCCAGCACCACACCTCGGTCCGGTCGGCCCCGGCCGCCGGGCCGCCCAGGCCCCGCAGCACCAGCGTGAACCCCACGAGGGCCGTGCAGGCGGCCTCCAGGGCCAGCACCAGGGCGACCAGGCAGCCCGCCGCGAACACGTCCTCGTCCGGCCGCTCCACGCCACGCGCCTCCTTCGGGCACCGGTGGACCGCCGGTGCGCAGCGGCCACGGCAGGACTCTCGTACGGAACCGTGGGCTCCGCCCGCACGTTCCCCGACCGAGACCGATCCGTGGCCCGCCGGAAGCCGCCGGAAGGCCCTCGGGGCGGGCTCGCGGCGGGGTGCGAACGGCGCCGCGCGGAGGGCGTGATTAGCAGTCCGCTTGACCGAGTGCTAATCGCGGTCATAGTCTCGCTTCTGGCACTCCCCGTAGGAGAGTGCCAATAGCGACGGGCAGGTCCGGCACCCGCGACGACGGATCCACCTGGTCGCCACCTCAGACAGTTAACCCCGTGAGATCTCCGAAGGGGGAGGTCGGATCGTGACGACCGCCAGCTCCAAGGTTGCCATCAAGCCGCTCGAGGACCGCATTGTGGTCCAGCCGCTCGACGCCGAGCAGACCACGGCCTCAGGCCTGGTCATTCCGGACACCGCGAAGGAGAAGCCCCAGGAGGGCGCCGTCCTCGCCGTGGGCCCGGGCCGTTTCGAGAACGGCGAGCGCCTGCCGCTCGACGTCAAGGTCGGCGACGTCGTTCTGTACAGCAAGTACGGCGGCACCGAGGTGAAGTACAACGGCGAGGAGTACCTCGTCCTCTCGGCCCGCGACGTGCTCGCGATCATCGAGAAGTAATCCACTCCGGATTACCTGCTTCACCGAAGCGACATCGTTCTGCTTCGACCCGCGCCCCTGGCACCCGCGATTCACATCAGCCGGGGTCAGGGGCGCGGTTCGTTTTTCACACCAAGCTTCACCCTAGTTTTCCGAGAGGGCTGAAACGCTCCCATGGCGAAGATCCTGAAGTTCGACGAGGACGCCCGTCGCGCCCTTGAGCGCGGCGTCAACAAGCTGGCCGACACGGTGAAGGTGACGATCGGCCCCCGCGGCCGCAACGTCGTCATCGACAAGAAGTTCGGCGCCCCCACCATCACCAACGACGGTGTCACGATCGCCCGTGAGGTCGAGATCGAGGACCCGTACGAGAACCTCGGCGCCCAGCTGGTGAAGGAGGTGGCGACCAAGACCAACGACATCGCGGGCGACGGCACCACCACCGCCACCGTCCTGGCCCAGGCCCTGGTCCGCGAGGGCCTGCGCAACGTCGCCGCCGGCGCCTCCCCGGCCGCCCTGAAGAAGGGCATCGACGCCGCCGTCAAGGCCGTCTCCGAGGACCTGCTCGCCACGGCGCGTCCGATCGACGAGAAGTCCGACATCGCGGCCGTCGCCGGTCTCTCCGCCCAGGACTCGCAGGTCGGCGAGCTGATCGCCGAGGCGATGGACAAGGTCGGCAAGGACGGTGTCATCACCGTCGAGGAGTCCAACACCTTCGGTCTTGAGCTGGACTTCACCGAGGGCATGGCCTTCGACAAGGGCTACCTGTCCCCGTACTTCGTCACCGACCAGGAGCGGATGGAGGCCGTCCTCGACGACCCGTACATCCTGATCCACCAGGGCAAGATCGGGTCCATCCAGGACCTGCTCCCGCTCCTGGAGAAGGTCATCCAGGCGGGCGGCTCGAAGCCCCTCCTGATCATCGCCGAGGACGTCGAGGGCGAGGCCCTGTCGACCCTGGTCGTGAACAAGATCCGCGGCACGTTCAACGCCGTCGCCGTCAAGGCCCCCGGCTTCGGCGACCGCCGCAAGGCGATGCTCCAGGACATGGCCACCCTCACCGGTGCCACCGTCATCGCCGAGGAGGTCGGCCTCAAGCTCGACCAGGCCGGTCTGGACATCCTCGGCTCCGCGCGCCGCGTGACCATCACCAAGGACGACACCACGATCGTCGACGGTGGCGGCAACAAGGCCGACGTCGACGGCCGCGTCAACCAGATCAAGGCCGAGATCGAGAACACGGACTCCGACTGGGACCGCGAGAAGCTCCAGGAGCGCCTCGCGAAGCTCGCCGGCGGCGTCTGCGTGATCAAGGTCGGTGCCGCGACCGAGGTCGAGCTCAAGGAGAAGAAGCACCGTCTGGAGGACGCCATCTCCGCGACCCGCGCCGCGGTCGAGGAGGGCATCGTCTCCGGTGGTGGCTCCGCCCTGGTGCACGCCTCCAAGGTCCTGGAGGGCTCCCTCGGCAAGGAGGGCGACGAGGCCACCGGCGTCTCCGTCGTCCGCAACGCCGTCGTCGAGCCGCTCCGCTGGATCGGTGAGAACGCCGGCCAGGAGGGCTACGTCATCGTCTCCAAGGTCAAGGAGCTCGAGAAGGGCCAGGGCTACAACGCCGCGACCGGCGAGTACGGCGACCTGGTCAAGGCCGGCGTCATCGACCCGGTCAAGGTGACGCGCTCCGCGCTGGAGAACGCCGCGTCGATCGCGTCGCTGCTGCTCACCACCGAGACGCTGGTCGTCGAGAAGCCGGCCGAGGACGAGGCCGACGCCGGCCACGGCCACAGCCACGGTCACTCGCACTGACACCGCTTCCGGTACGCGCCGTGGGCCCGGCCCCCTCTTCCGGGGGCCGGGCCCACGGCGTGTGCGCACGAGCGCGCGGAGATCGACCCGGCTGAGCATATTCCCGGCAGTGCGGATCGTTCGAATGTCACACTGGGGGAGCCGTCAGCAGAGCTGACTCTGATTCCTCTGGAGCTGCCCATGTCCGAGACCACCCCGGGACTGACCACTCAGCCGAGCGCCACCACCTATGAACTGGGTCAGATCGTTCCATGGGCGCAAGAGGGGCGGATTCGAGTTCCGCATTTCCAGCGGGACTTCCGGTGGCAGGTCAAGGACGTACTCCGGCTCTTCGACAGCATCGTCAAGGGCTACCCGATCGGCAACCTGCTGTTGTGGGTCAGGAAGTCGCCGGAAGCCACCATCACGCTCAGCAAGCTCCGTATCAATGCCCCCGCGCACGACGAGGCGCTGTGGGTGGTGGACGGCCAGCAGCGGTTGACGAGCCTTGCCAATGCGCTGAGCCCCGAGGGGAATGTGCACGACCCCTTCACGGTGGTCTTCGACCTGGCGGCCGAGAAGTTCATCGAGCGGCCGCGACAGGGAAATGAGCCGCATCACATCAATGCGTCCACCCTGTTCGACGGCCGGCGTCTGCTCACCTGGTTCCGTAAGCAGGGGCCGGATGTCGAGCAGTACTACGAGATCGCCGAGGAGATCTCGACCAAAATCCGCCAGTACAAGGTTCCCGCGTACTTGGTGAAGCAGGACGACCTGTCGATCCTGACGGACATCTTCGACCGGATGAACAATTTCGGGCGGCGCCTCAACCGTGCCGAGATCTTCTCCGCCCTCAACTCCGGAGCGGAGGAGGAGGTCGACGACCGACTGAACTTCGCGCGGATCTCCGACAATGTGGCGACGCAGACCCTGTTCGGAACGATCGACGTCAACACGGTGCTGGCCTCCTTCCTGGCGCGGCGCGGTCCGGACCCGATGCGCGACATCCGGGACGAGTTCTCCGAGACCCTGCGGCGCACCATGGACTTCCCCGGGGAGGACGAGGGGACCGCCTACCGGGAGGCCGAGGAGGCGCTGGTCAGGGCCGTCACCTTCCTCATCGAGGAGGCCGGGGTGCCGCACATCGCGCTGCTGCCCTACCGTGCCCAACTCGTCGTGCTCACCCGGTTCTTCGCTCTGTTCCCGCAGCCGGGACACAACACCCTCCGGCTGCTCCGGCGCCTCTTCTGGCGCCTTTCCATCGCCGGACCCTCGGTCTTCAAGGGAAGCTTCACCCAGTTCAGCCGCACCCTCGGCAACCGGATCCACAGCGGGGACGAGGAGGGGTCGGTCAAGGCGCTGCTCGACACCATGGAAGGTGCCGTGCGGGCCGGTCCGAACCCCGACCGGTTCCGGACCAACGAGGCCACGGCGAAGATCGTCCTGAGCGCGTGGTGGGCCCTGGGTCCGCGCTCCCTCGAGACGGGCGAGCCGGCCGACCTCCAGGACCTGTTCAGCCTGCTGGCCGACGACCAGACTCCCGCGAACGCCACGCCCTACGTCTTTCCCCGCCTGACGTCGCAGGAAGAGAAGGGGATGCGCCTGTGGGCGGCGAACCGACTGTTCCTGCCGTTCGGCGGAGACCCCATGTCGGAACTGACCGGCTCTCTGGCCAAGTTGAAGAGAGGTACGGACGAGGGCGTGTGGCAGAGTGTCCTGACGTCCCACCTGATCGACGAACGGGCTCTGGCCGCTCTCGACCAGGCGAATCGGGTGAACTTCCTCAAGGCCCGCCAGCAGCTCATCCGCACGAACCTCACGGACTTCCTCGCCCGGATGACCGAATGGGACTACGAGGACACGCCCACGCTTGATTCGCTCGACCTGGACGACGAGGAGTCGCAGGACCTGACGTTGTCCTTCGACGACGACGTGCTCCGATAGTGCTCCGATAGTCGAACCGGGAAGGTGCGGAGAACGGGGATGCCATGAGTACTCGCCTGCCTGAGGTCTACCACGCTGTGCTCCTCCACGGTGAGCGGGTGGGGACGTTGTGCCAGCGCGGGGACTACACGCGATTCGTGCTGAGTCCGTCCTACCTCGACGAGCCGCGCCGACCGGTTCTCGGACTGCGGTTCGAGGAGCGCTTGACCGCCTCGTACGCTGCCGCGCTCCGGCTGCCGCGCTGGTTCTCCAACCTGCTGCCCGAAGGCCCGCTGCGGGATTGGATCGCGCAGGACCGAGGGGTCGCGCTCGACCGGGAGATGGAACTCCTCGCACAGGTGGGGCACGATCTGCCGGGAGGCGTGCAGGTCGTGCCCGCCGCCGGACCGGACGAGGACTGGGAGTGGAGCGAGGCGAGCGCGCTCGGCACCGCACGGGCGGACGCGTCGGCACCCGCCGAGTCGCCGTGGCGGTTCTCTCTGGCGGGTGTCGCCCTGAAGTTCTCGATGCTCAGCCAGGGGGACCGCCTGACGGTTCCCGTCGGAGGTCAGCTGGGAGACTGGCTGGTCAAATTTCCCGACGTCCGCCATCCGTGCGTCCCGCAGAACGAGTACGCCATGATGCGTCTGGCAGCCGCCGCCGGAATCGAGGTCCCGGAAGTCCGCCTCGTCCACCGCGACGAACTGATCGGTCTGCCCGCGGTGATGTGGCCGAACGAGGAGGAGTGGGCCTACGCGGTGCGCCGGTTCGACCGGACGCTCGACCCGGCTCGCACTCGCATTCACATTGAGGACTTCGCGCAGGTCAGGGACATCTACCCGATCGACAAGTATCAGTCCTCGTTCGAGACGGTCGCTGCCCTCGCCTACCGCGGGCAGCACGTGGACGACCTGCGTGAGGCCGTGCGCAGGATCGTTTTCGCGGTCCTGATCGGCAATGGCGACGCACACCTCAAGAACTGGTCGCTCATCTATCCGGACAGGGTTAATCCGCGCCTCTCGCCGGCATACGACCTGGTCTCCACCGTTCCGTACGCGCCCGAGGGGCGGGGGGAGGATCTCGGCCTGAAGCTACAGGGCAGCAGGCGGTTCGAGACGGTGACGGCGCAGAGTTTCCGGCGGCTGGAGAGCAGGCTCGACCGCCGGTTCGGTGCCACCCAGGCGCGGCTGACGGACGTCGCCGCGGAGACCGTCGAAAGGACTCTGGCCGGGTGGCCCGAAGCCGAGGAACGCCTGGCCGACGTGGCCGGACTCGGACGCGATGTCGGGGTCTGGCTGAAGACGTCGAGCGGGCGCATGATGCGGACGCGCCCGGCGGGGTGACACGCCGCCTGCTCCGGCGGACGCGCCGCCCCGGCGGATCACTGGCGCCGTGCCGGGCCGCGGCCCGGGACCGCGCGGCCGCGTCCCGACCTGGCCGCCGCGCCTACTGCGGCCCGTACTTGCGTCCCGTCCGCGACGTCACCCCGCCCAGCAGGGAACGCGGGGTCACCTTCACGACCCCCATCAGCGCCTTGTACCGCGGATCCGGGATCGACAGCGACTTGCCGCGGGACAGGTCGGTCAGGGCCGCCGACACCAGCTTGTCCGCGTCGAGCCACATCCAGTTCGGGATGTTGTCGGTGCCCATCCCGGCCCGCTCGTGGAACTCGGTGCGCACGAACCCGGGGCACAGCGCCATCAGCCGCACCCCGGTGCCCGCCAGATCCTTCGCGGCGCCCTGCGTGAACTGCACGACCCACGCCTTCGACGCCCCGTACGTGCCGCGCGGCACGAACGCGGCGACCGACGCCACGTTCACCACCCCGCCGCGACCGCGCTCGCGCATCGGGGCGGCCGCCGCCGACGTCAGCCGCAGCACCGCCTCGCAGTGCACCTTCAGCATGGTCAGCTCGTCGGCCATGGGGACGTCCAGATAGCTGCCCCTGTTGCCGAACCCCGCGTTGTTCACGAGCAGGTCGACCGCGTGCTTGCGGTCGCCCAGCCGCTTCTCGACCGCGGCGATGCCCGCGTCCGTGGCGAGGTCGGCGGTCAGCACCTCGGCCTCGATGCCGTGCCGGTCGTGCAGCTCCGTCGCCTGGTCCTGGAGGCGCTCGGTGTCGCGCGCGACGAGGACCAGGTTGTGGCCGTCGGCGGCCAGGCGCCGGGCGAACGCGGCGCCGATGCCCGCGGTGGATCCGGTGATCAGTGCCGTAGTCATGGCCCCAGGTTAGTGACGCCCCGGTGGTGCCGGTGATCACCGGCCGGATCAGGAGCCGTACTTCGCCACGTACTCCCGCGCGGCCCGCAGCTCCTCCGGGTGCAGCGCCTCGCCGGCCGCCAGCACGTCCGGCAGCAGCGAGCGCTCCGTGGTCGCCGCGCGGAAGGCGAGCCGGACCGTCACGGCGTGGTCCGGGCGGTGCACGATCTCGATCGGGTCCCCGGCGCGGATCCCGCCCGGCTCGATCACCCGCAGATAGGCGCCCGCGGCCCCCTCGCGCGTGAACCGCCGGACCCAGCCCTTCTCGCCGAGATGCCCCTGGAACGTCCGGCACGGGATCCGGCTGGACGTCACTTCGAGGACCACCTCGGAGCCGATCCGCCAGCGCTCGCCGATCAGCGCGCCGGTGATGTCCAGGCCCTCGGTCGTCAGGTTCTCCCCGAAGGCGCCGCTGGGGACCGGCCGGCCCAGGGTGCGCTCCCAGGCGTCCAGGTCCTCGCGCGCGTAGGCGTACACGGCCTGGTCGTCGCCGCCGTGGTGGCGTCTGTCGCACACCGCGTCCCCGGCCAGACCGCTGCCGCCGATGCCCTTCGGCCCCGGCGCGGACACCCGCACGGGCCCCTCGACCGGCCGCTTGCCGATACCGGTGACGCCCTCGGCCTGGTCCGTGTACGCGACGGCCTCGGGGCGCCCGATGTTGAGAGACAGCAGCTTCATGGCCGCCACGCTACGGGACCCGTGCCAAAGCCGCCACGCATTATTCGGCGCATTCCCCAAGGTCGGCTTATGCTTGACGGGTGATCGAAGCCCGCCACCTCCGCGTCCTGCGTGCCGTCGCCGCCACCGGCTCCTTCTCGGCGGCCGCCCGCGAGCTGGGCTGCACCCAGCCCGCGGTCAGCCAGCAGATGAAGGCGCTGGAGACCTCCACCGGCACCCCGCTGCTGATCCGCACCGGCCGCGAGATGCGGCTGACCCAGGCGGGCGAGGCGCTGGTCCGGCACGCGGCGGGCATCCTCGCCGGGCTCACCGCCGCGGAGGAGGAGGTCGCCGCGATCGCCGGGCTGCGCGCGGGCCGGGTGCGCCTGGTCTCCTTCCCCAGCGGCAGCTCGACGCTGGTCCCGACGGCGCTCGCCGCCCTGCGCGCCGAGCACCCCGGCACCCGGGTCTCCCTGGTCGAGGCCGAGCCGCCGCGCTCGGTGGAGATGCTGCGCGAGGGCGACTGCGACGTCGCGCTCGCCTTCCGGTACGAGGGCGCCGGGGCCGCGGAGGACTGGGACGACCTCGTGGTGCGCCCGCTGCTCGCCGACCGCCTGGTGGGCCTGGTCCCCGAGGCGCACCGGCTCGCGGACGCGGGCTCGGTCACCATCGACGCGTTCGCGGACGAGTCGTGGATCGCGGGCTGCCCGCGCTGCCGCCGCCAGCTGGTGGAGGTGTGCCGGGGCGCCGGGTTCGCCCCCCGCATCGACTTCGCGACGGACGACTACCCGGCGGTGATCGGACTCGTCGGCGCCGGGCTCGGCGTCGCCGTCATGCCCGAACTGGCCATCGAATCCGTTCGGCCCAAGGGTGCACGCACAGTGACGGTCGAGCCGCCCGTGCAGCGCGAGATCGTCGCGCTCACCCTGCCCGATCTGGCCCAGGTGCCGGCCGTCGCCGCGACCCTGGACCACCTGACGCGCGCCGCCGACCGGGCCGCCGCGCGCTGAGCGGCGCGGCGCCCCGCCGGGTGCGGCCGTGTATGGAGAAACGTTCCTTCAGTGCGGGGAGACGGTGGCCGCGGACGGCGCGCCGCCCGTCGGCGACGCGGTGACGAGCCGGTTGCGGGCGCGCCCCATCAGCTCCTCGCGCTCGTCCTCGGTGAGCCCGCCCCACACGCCGTACGGCTCGCGTACCTGGAGCGCGTGAGCAGCGCACTCCGCCCGGACCGGGCACCGCATGCAGACCTCCTTGGCCGAGGTCTCACGGGCGCTGCGGGCCGCCCCGCGCTCGCCCTCGGGGTGGAAGAAGAGCGAGCTGTCGACCCCGCGGCAGGCCGCGAGGAGCTGCCAGTCCCACAGGTCTGCGTTCGGTCCGGGAAGGCGGGAGAAATCTGCCATTGGTGTGTCCCCTTGTTGCCGTTGTAGCCGTTGTGACGCGGAACGGTGCCCATGACCGTACATCTACTGTCTAAGGAGATGAAAATATGACTCATTGCGAATCTAGGCGTAGACACCAGCAAAAGGGAAGAAAAGCCGCTAAATGGGGCATTGCTTGTGAGGAAACGTCGGGGGCGCGCCGCGCTGCCCGCTTTGTGTCCGACCCCTCACGTAGAGTGCCGAACCAGGCCGTCTGACCCGTAACTCTTTCGAGTGACCATCGTTGAGAGTGCAGAGGCGGTTGAAGCAGCAAGCTCTCGGGCATCTGTCCGAATGGCTTGCCGAGTGTCGACCGCACAGGTGACGATTCGTACAAAGCCTGGAGGCTCAAGGTGACGCGCATCAGCTGCGGAGGGCGGTCATGACATCCGTCCTCGTCTGTGACGACTCCCCGCTCGCCCGAGAGGCGCTGCGCCGCGCGGTTGCGACCGTGCCCGGCGTCGAGCGCGTGACGACCGCGGCCAACGGCGAGGAAGTCCTCCGCCGCTGGGGCGCCGACCGCTCGGACCTGATTCTGATGGACGTGCGCATGCCGGGTCTCGGCGGTGTCGAGACGGTCCGCCGGCTCCTGTCCGCCGACCCCGGTGCGCGCATCATCATGCTCACCGTCGCCGAGGACCTGGACGGGGTGGCCCTCGCGGTCGCCGCCGGTGCCCGCGGCTATCTGCACAAGGACGCCTCGCGCGCCGAACTGCGGGCCACGGTGACCCAGGCCCTCGCGGACCCGACCTGGCGGCTCGCCCCGCGCCGGCTGCGCTCGGCCGAGATGGGCGCCGCGCCCACCCTCACCGCGCGCGAGATCCAGGTGCTGGAGGGCATGAGCCACGGCCGGTCCAACGCGGAGATCGGGCGCGAGCTCTTCCTCTCCGAGGACACCGTGAAGACCCACGCACGGCGGCTGTTCAAGAAGCTCGGTGCGTCCGACCGGGCGCACGCGGTGGCGCTCGGGTTCCGATGGGGCCTCGTGCGGTAACACTCCGCTCGGGGTGTCGCGGGCCGCCGCGGCCTCGTCGTGGCTGGTCGCGCTCCGCGGCGGAGCCGCTCAGGGACGCGGCTCCGCGCCTTCGGCGGGGCGCGGTGTGGGACGTCGTTCCACGTTTGACGCGCGATGCCGCATCCTTGGTGGTGTGGAGTTCCGCGGGGACGACGAATCGGGCGAGCAGGGTCAGCGAGAGGGGAGGGCGCAGGAGATGAGTTCCAGCGCACCTGCCCCGAACGCTTCGGGCGCCGCAGGCGCATCGGTCCATAACGCTTCGGTGCACAACCAGGGACGCGATGCCGCGGACCGCACCCCGACAGGGCACCATGGGTCGATGCGCGACGACGAGGGAGCGGCCCAGCAGGGGGTCATCGGCACGCTCGTCGGCCGCGCGGTCGACGGCGACGCGCAGGCCACGCACGACCTCCTCGCGCACGTCCACCCCCTCGCCATCCGGTACTGCCGCACCCGGCTGTCCCGGCTGCCCGGCGACGCCCGGCACTTCGTCGAGGACCTCGCCCAGGAAGTCTGCGTCGCGGTCCTGCTCGCGCTGCCGCGCTACAAGGACACCGGCCGGCCCTTCGAGGCCTTCGTCTTCGCCATCGCCGCCCACAAGGTCGCCGACCTCCAGCGCGCGGCGATGCGCGGCCCCGGCTCGACGGCCGTGCCGTCCGACGAGATGCCGGAGCGGCCCGACGACTCCCTCGGCCCCGAGGAGCGCGCCCTGCTCAGCAGCGACGCCGAGTGGGCCAAGAAACTCCTCGCGAACCTCCCGGAGAACCAGCGGGAGCTGCTGCTCCTGCGCATCGCCGTCGGCCTCACCGCCGAGGAGACCGGGCAGATGTTGGGCATGTCACCCGGGGCCGTGCGCGTCGCGCAGCACCGGGCGCTGAGCCGCCTGCGCGCGCTCGCCGAGCAGTAGCACACCACCCGGGCCCGGTACGTGGGAACGTACAAAGAAGTCCGATGATCTTGCTCGTGGAATGAGACACGTCCGTAGGCCGTTAGCATGGACACCCGCACCGATCAAGGCCATTTGGAGAAGGTGTCATGACTGCGAACGTCGAAGGCGTGCCCGGTAAATTCGCGACTCTCGGGCTGACCTACGACGACGTGCTGCTGCTGCCCGGCGCGTCGGAGGTCCTCCCGAACGCGGTCGACACCTCGTCCCGCATCTCGCGCAACGTGCGGGTGAACATCCCGCTGCTGTCCGCCGCGATGGACAAGGTGACCGAGGCCCGCATGGCGATCGCCATGGCCCGCCAGGGCGGCGTCGGCGTGCTGCACCGCAACCTCTCGGTCGAGGACCAGGTCAACCAGGTCGACCTCGTGAAGCGCTCCGAGTCCGGCATGGTCACCGACCCGATCACCGTGCACCCCGACGCGACGCTGGCCGAGGCCGACGCGCTGTGCGCGAAGTTCCGCATCTCCGGCGTCCCGGTGACCGACCCGGCGGGCAAGCTGCTCGGCATCGTCACCAACCGCGACATGGCGTTCGAGAACGACCGCGGCCGCCAGGTCCGCGAGGTCATGACGCCGATGCCGCTGGTCACCGGCAAGGTCGGCATCTCCGGCGTCGACGCCATGGAGCTGCTGCGCCGCCACAAGATCGAGAAGCTGCCGCTGGTCGACGACGCGGGCGTGCTCAAGGGCCTCATCACCGTCAAGGACTTCAAGAAGGCCGAGCAGTACCCGAACGCGGCGAAGGACGCCGAGGGCCGCCTCCTCGTCGGCGCCGCCGTGGGCGCGAGCCCCGAGGCGCTGGAGCGGGCCCAGGCGCTGGCCGCCGCCGGTGCCGACTTCCTCATCGTCGACACCTCGCACGGCCACAACAGCAACGCGCTGAGCTGGATGTCCAAGATCAAGTCCGCGGTGGACGTGGACGTGATCGGCGGCAACGTGGCGACCCGCGACGGCGCCCAGGCGCTCATCGACGCCGGTGTCGACGGCGTCAAGGTGGGCGTCGGCCCGGGCTCCATCTGCACCACCCGCGTCGTCGCCGGCATCGGCGTCCCGCAGGTCACGGCGATCTACGAGGCGGCGGTCGCGGCCCGCGCGGCCGGTGTCCCGGTCATCGGCGACGGCGGCCTCCAGTACTCCGGCGACATCGGCAAGGCGCTCGCCGCCGGCGCCGACACGGTGATGCTCGGCTCGCTGCTCGCGGGCTGCGAGGAGTCGCCGGGCGAGCTGATGTTCATCAACGGCAAGCAGTTCAAGTCGTACCGCGGCATGGGCTCGCTGGGCGCCATGCAGTCCCGCGGCCAGGGCCGGTCCTACTCCAAGGACCGCTACTTCCAGGCCGAGGTCGCCTCCGACGACAAGCTCGTGCCCGAGGGCATCGAGGGCCAGGTGCCCTACCGCGGTCCGCTGGCCAACGTGCTGCACCAGCTCGTCGGCGGTCTGCGCCAGACCATGGGCTACGTCGGCGCCGCCACCATCGACGAGATGGAGTCCAAGGGCCGCTTCGTGCGCATCACGTCCGCGGGCCTCAAGGAGAGCCACCCGCACGACATCCAGATGACGGTCGAGGCACCGAACTACAGCCGGAAGTAATCGCAGGTCATCGCAGGAGGGGCCGCCCCGAGATCACCAGGGCGGCCCCTCTCACGCGTGTCGGGGATACTGGACACGCAGACCAAGAGGGAAAGGCCCCACATCGTGACTGAGATCGAGATCGGGCGCGGCAAGCGCGGCCGCCGTGCGTACGCGTTCGACGACATCGCCGTCGTGCCGAGCCGGCGCACCCGCGACCCGAAGGAGGTCTCGATCGCCTGGCAGATCGACGCCTACCGCTTCGAGCTGCCGTTCCTGGCAGCGCCCATGGACTCCGTCGTCTCCCCGGCGACCGCGATCCGCATCGGTGAGCTGGGCGGCCTCGGCGTGCTCAACCTCGAAGGACTGTGGACCCGGTACGAGGACCCGCAGCCGCTGCTCGACGAGATCGCCGAGCTTCAGCCGGAGGCCGCCACGGCCCGCCTCCAGGAGATCTACGCGGCGCCGATCCAGGCCGAGCTGATCAAGCAGCGGATCAAGGAGGTGCGCGACTCCGGCGTCGTCACCGCCGCCGCGCTTTCCCCGCAGCGCACCGCCGAGTTCTCCAAGGCCGTGGTGGACGCGGGCGTCGACATCTTCGTGATCCGCGGGACCACGGTCTCCGCCGAGCACGTGTCCGGCGCCGCCGAGCCGCTGAACCTGAAGCAGTTCATCTACGAGCTGGACGTCCCGGTGATCGTCGGCGGCTGCGCCACGTACACCGCCGCGCTGCACCTGATGCGGACCGGCGCGGCCGGTGTGCTGGTCGGCTTCGGCGGCGGCGCCGCCCACACCACGCGCAACGTGCTGGGCATCCAGGTCCCGATGGCGACCGCCGTCGCCGACGTCGCCGCGGCCCGCCGCGACTACATGGACGAGTCCGGCGGCCGCTACGTGCACGTCATCGCCGACGGCGGCGTCGGCTGGTCCGGCGACCTGCCGAAGGCCATCGCCTGCGGTGCCGACTCCGTGATGATGGGGTCGCCGCTGGCCCGCGCCACGGACGCGCCCGGCCGCGGTCACCACTGGGGCATGGAGGCCGTCCACGAGGACGTGCCGCGCGGCAAGAAGGTCGACCTCGGCACGGTCGGCACGACGGAGGAGATCCTCACCGGTCCCTCGCACATCCCCGACGGGTCGATGAACTTCTTCGGCGCCCTGAAGCGGGCCATGGCGACCACCGGCTACAGCGAGCTCAAGGAGTTCCAGCGGGTCGAGGTCACGGTCGCGGACTCGCAGCACCGCCGCTGACCCGCGCGCACGACACGCACGAAGGGCCGGGCCCCGCCGATCGGACGGCGGGGCCCGGCCCTTCGCGCACGCGGTGGCGGATGCGTCAGGAAGCGGCCTTCCGGGCCGACCCGAACGCGGCGAAGGCGCCGACCAGTATGAACGCGTACTCCTTGAAGTCCGCGGCTTCCTTCCAGGCGCTGTTGATGTCACCGAAGTGGTCGGTGAGCGCCGTGAGGAACGAGATGTGCGCCATGTCGCCGAGGTACATCGCGATGCCGGTGATCTGGCCCAGGTACACGGCGACGAGCGAGATCGCGGCGCACAGGACGGGCACCAGCGGGTTGCGCCCGCCGACCTTGCCGCCGACGAGGCCGACGACGAAGCCGACCCCGATGGCCGCGTAACCGATCTCGTGGTCGGTGGCCTTCATGATCGCGCCGTAGGCCCAGGCCAGGACGAGGCCGGCGACCACGGCGGCGACGATGCCGAGCGCCACGTTGCCGCCGCCGCCCACCGGCCGGGCCGGCGGGAAGCCGCCCGAACCGGCCTGCTGCTGCGGGAACGGCGCGTACTGCTGCTGCGGCTGGCCGGGCTGCTGCGGGTAGCCGTGACCCGGCTGCTTCGCCTGGCCGGCGGCGGGCGCCGACTGCGCGTACGGATTCCCGTCCTGCGGCTGTGGCTGCGGTGGCTGCTGCGGCTGGGTCATGCGGTCCCCCTGGAGTGTGAACGTGGGCACGTATGTGCCCGGAGGGGCCGCACAGTAGCAGTCAGAGGCGATGGGCCGCTCCGGCCGGGGTCGCACCCCTGGTGTCCAGCAGCAACTGGGCTTTCACGGACAGGCCCTGGAGGTCGTACGTGCGGTGGTGCTGGAGCAGGATCGTCAGGTCGGCGTCGGCCGCGGCCTCGTAGAGGGAGTCGGCGCGCGGCACCGGCCGGTCCAGGACGTTCCAGGACGGGACGAAGGGGTCGTGGTAGCTGACGGCGGCGCCGAGCTGCATCAGCCGGGTCGCGATCTCCTCGGCCGGTGCGCCCTGCCGGTCGGCGAGGTCCGGCTTGTAGGTGACGCCGAGCAGCAGGACGCGGGCGCCGCGGGCCGACTTGCCGTGCTCGTTGAGGAGGGCGGCGGCGCGCTGGACCACGTATCCCGGCATGTGGTGGTTGACCTGGCGGGCCAGTTCGACCAGGCGCAGCGGGCGGGTGGGCAGGTGGGGCGAGGTGAGGTCCTGGGCGAGCGCGTGGCCGCCGACGCCGGGGCCGGGGCGGAACGCCTGGAAGCCGAAGGGCTTGGTCTCCGCGCAGCGGATGACGTCCCACAGGTCGACGCCGAGGTCGTGGCAGAGCACCGCCATCTCGTTGACCAGGGCGATGTTGACGTGCCGGTAGTTGGTCTCCAGGAGGTGGACCGTCTCCGCCTCGCGCAGCCCGCGCGCGCGGACCACCTTGTCGGTGAGGCGGCTGTAGAAGGTGGCCGCCGACTCCGTGCAGGCCGGGGTGTGGCCGCCGATCACCCGGGGGGTGGCGGAGTAGGGGCGGGCGCGCTGGCCGGCGTCGATCCGGCCCGGCGCGTGGGCCAGGTGGAAGTCGCGGCCCGCGCGCAGCCCGGAACCCTCCTCCAGCAGCGGCAGCAGCGTGTTCTCCGTGGTGCCCGGCGGCACCGGGGACTCGACGACCACCGTGGTGTGCGGGCGCAGGTGCGCGGCGAGGGTGCGGGTCGCCTCGATCACCGGGGCGAGGGAGGGGCTGCCGTCCGCGCCGGGCGGGGTAGGGGCGCAGACGACCGCGGTGCGGACGCGGGCCAGTTCGGCGGGGTTCGCGGTGGGGCGGAAGCCCGCGGCGAGCATCCGGCGGACGTCGGCGGCGGTCAGGGCCGCGGCGTCGCCGTCGCAGGGGAGCCGGCCGGCGGCCAGGTCCCGGGCGCGGGCGGGGTCGTGGCCGACGGTCGCGATCCTGGCGGCGACGGCGGCCTGGGCGAGCGGCAGGCCGAGGTGGCCGAGGCCGACGACGGCGAGGTCAGCGGGCATGGCGGTGGCCGTCCTTCCCGGGAGGCGGACCGGCGTTAGCCGGAGCGGGACGTGAGCGCAAGCCCTGTGGACAGAACGGGCGAGCGCACAGTCAGACTAGGAGTAAATATGACCGATATGCCTCATTGCGCCGCCGCGAGTCGAGGCATGTCGCGGGCCCCGCGGAAGGTTGTCCACAGGCTGAGGTCTGCTGGTGGCCGTAATCGGGCAGGAGGGTCAGAATCGGGAACGGGCCGGTATCTCCCGGGACCACGCAGCACCAGCCGGTGAGGCCGGCGCCGACGACAGCGGGAGGCAGCAGTGAAGGCAGCGACACTGGGACCCGAGCAGCGCGCGCAGGCTCTGGCGGCGATGGCCGAACGGGAGCTGGACATCCTCGTGGTGGGCGCGGGAGTGGTCGGCGCGGGCACCGCGCTCGACGCCGTGACCCGCGGCCTGTCCACCGGGCTCGTGGAGGCCCGGGACTGGGCGTCCGGCACGTCGAGCCGGTCGAGCAAGCTGATCCACGGCGGGCTCAGGTACCTGGAGATGCTGGACTTCACCCTCGTCCGGGAGGCGCTCAAGGAGCGCGGGCTGCTCCTGGAGCGGCTCGCGCCGCACCTCGTGAAGCCGGTGCCGTTCCTGTACCCGCTCCAGCACAAGGGCTGGGAGCGGCTCTACGCCGGATCGGGCGTCGCCCTGTACGACGCGATGTCCATGGCGCGGGGGCACGGGCGCGGGCTGCCCACGCACCGGCACCTGTCGCGCAAGCACGCGCTGCGCGTCGCGCCGGCCCTGAAGAAGGACGCCCTGGTCGGGGCGTTGCAGTACTACGACGCGCAGATGGACGACGCCCGCTATGTCGCCACGCTGGTGCGCACCGCCGCCATGTACGGCGCCCAGGCCGCGAACCGGGCGCGGGTCACCGGGTTCCTGCGCGAGGGCGAGCGGGTCGTCGGCGCGCGCGTGCAGGACGTGGAGGGCGGCGGCGAGTACGAGATCCGCGCCCGCCAGATCGTCAACGCCACGGGCGTGTGGACCGACGACACCCAGGCCCTGGTCGGGGAGCGCGGGCAGTTCCACGTGCGGGCGTCCAAGGGCATCCACCTCGTCGTGCCGAAGGACCGGATCAACTCGTCGACCGGGCTGATCCTGCGTACCGAGAAGAGCGTGCTGTTCGTCATCCCCTGGGGGCGGCACTGGATCGTGGGCACCACGGACACCGACTGGGACCTCGACAAGGCCCACCCGGCGGCGTCCAGCGCCGACATCGACTACCTGCTGGAGCATGTGAACTCGGTGCTGGGCGTGCCGCTCACCCGCGACGACGTGCAGGGGGTGTACGCGGGGCTGCGGCCCCTGCTCGCCGGGGAGTCCGACGCCACCAGCAAGCTGTCCCGCGAGCACACCGTGGCGCACCCCGTGCCCGGGCTCGTCGTCGTCGCGGGCGGCAAGTACACGACGTACCGGGTGATGGCCAAGGACGCGGTCGACGAGGCGGTGCGCGCCCTCGACCAGCGGGTCGCCGAGTGCGTCACCGAGGACGTGCCGCTGATCGGGGCGGAGGGCTACCGGGCGCTGTGGAACGCGCGGGCGCGGATCGCCGCCCGCACCGGACTGCACGTGGTGCGCGTCGAGCACCTGCTCAACCGGTACGGGGCGCTGGCCGAGGAGGTCCTCGACCTCGTCGCGGGCGACCCCGGGCTCGGCGCGCCGCTGGGCGGGGCCGACGACTACCTGCGGGCCGAGGTCGTCTACGCCGCCTCGCACGAGGGCGCCCGGCACCTCGACGACGTGCTGACGCGGCGGACCCGCATCTCCATCGAGACCTTCGACCGGGGCACCCGCTCCGCACGGGAGGCCGCCGAGCTGATGGCGCCGGTGCTCGGCTGGGACAAGGACCAGGTGGAGCGGGAGGTCGAGCACTACGAGAAGCGGGTGCAGGCCGAGCGGGAGTCGCAGTTGCAGCCCGACGACCTGACCGCCGACGCGGCCCGGCTGGGGGCGCCGGACATCGCGCCGCTGGCGTAGAGGGCACCGCGGGGCCGCCCCCCGGCGCGGGGTGCGGCCGTAACGGCCCTGGGTGGATGCCGTGTTGAGCTCCCCGGGGCCTTGCCCTCGCCGACGCGCGGGGGAAGAGTGGGCGTGCGGCGGGGCGGCGAACTGCGGTGAGCTGGCCGGATTCAGGCACAGAAGGGGCGTGGCCACGGGTATGGCCAGGAGTGTCCAGAGTGCGCGCGTGACGGTCCGTCCGCTCCCGCGGCCCCGTGGGCGGGGCGGTCCCGAGCAGGTGGTCCGAGGGGTGACCCTGGGCGTCAAGTGGTCCCGGTGTGAGGGACAATGAAGGTTCTGTCAGGGCGGGTTGCAGAGGGGACGCATGTCGGACGCGGAGCGGGCGGGCGAAACCCGTCAGGACAAGAGCACTCGTCAGGACTCTCCCGTGTCGGACGGGGTCGGGACCGGTGCCGAGTCCGCAGCGGGCGCCGAGGCCGCGAGTGCGTCGCGGGGCGCCGAGGGCCGGCTGCTCGCCGGCCGCTACCGGCTGGGCGCGGTACTCGGCCGCGGCGGCATGGGCACGGTGTGGCGGGCCAAGGACGAGACCCTGGGCCGCACGGTCGCGGTCAAGGAACTGCGCTTCCCGACCAGCATCGACGACGAGGAGAAGCGCCGGCTCGTCACGCGGACGCTGCGCGAGGCGAAGGCGATCGCCCGGATCCGCAACAGCGGCGCGGTGACGGTCTACGACGTCGTCGACGAGGACGACCGGCCCTGGATCGTGATGGAGCTGGTCGAGGGCAAGTCCCTCGCCGAGGCCGTCCGTGAGGACGGTCTGCTCGAACCGAAGCGGGCGGCCGAGGTCGGTCTCGCCATCCTCGACGTGCTGCGCTCCGCGCACCGCGAGGGCATCCTGCACCGCGACGTGAAGCCCTCGAACGTGCTGATCGCCGAGGACGGCCGGGTCGTGCTCACCGACTTCGGCATCGCGCAGGTGGAGGGCGACCCCTCGATCACGTCCACCGGCATGCTGGTCGGCGCCCCCTCGTACATCTCTCCGGAGCGCGCCCGCGGCCACAAGCCCGGACCCGCCGCCGACCTGTGGTCCCTCGGCGGCCTGCTCTACGCCTCGGTCGAGGGCGTGCCCCCGTACGACAAGGGGTCGGCGATCGCGACCCTGACCGCCGTGATGACCGAGCCGGTCGACCCGCCGACCAACGCGGGACCGCTCGCCCCGGTGATCTACGGACTGCTCGCCAAGGACCCCGCGCAGCGGCTCGACGACGCGGGCGCCCGGGCGCTGCTCAACGACGTGATCCACGCGCCGGAGCCGAAGGCCGTCCCCGCGCCGGAGCCGGTCGAGGCGACCAAGGTCGTCCCGCTGCCGCCGCTGCCGCCCGAGGACAAGAAGCGCTCGGGGGCGGCGGGTCCGGCTGCCGCCGGGGCCGCCGCGGGGGCCGTCGCCGCCAGGAGCGGGGAGGCAGCCGAGCGGCTGCGCGGCGCGCTCACCTCGGTGCGCAAGGCCGCCGCCACGGCCGTCACGGAGCGGTCGGCCGGCGCGTCGCCGGGCGCCCCGGCGAAGCGGGCCGCGATCACGGACGTCGTGCCGCGCCGCACCCTGCTGATCGCCGCGGTGGTGGCCGCGCTCCTCGTGGTCGGCACCGTGCTGGCCCTCACGCTGGGCGGCGGGGACGACGGGGGCGGCAAGGCGGGCGGCGACAGCGGCACGTCCTCCGCCGGTACCGGCGGCACCGACAGCGACAAGAGCGGCAAGAGCGGCAAGGACGACAAGAGCGGTACGGACGGCAAGGGCGACGACAGCGGCAAGAGCGACGACAAGGACGGCAAGGGCGCCGGTGGCGGCCCGAGTTCGTCCGCGTCGCGGAGCGCGTCGGAGTCGGCGGACGACGACTCCTCCTCCGGCAAGGGCTCCGGCACGGCCGCCGCGACGACGTACCGGCACAGCCAGGGCTTCAAGATCGGCCTGCCCACGGGCTGGAAGTACACGTCCACCAGCGCCGCGGGCGCCCGCTTCACCGGCCCCAAGGGGCAGAAGCTGCTGGTCGGCTGGACCAGCACGCCCAAGTCCGACCCGGTGGCCGACTGGCGCGCCCAGGAGCGGTACATGCGCCGCTCGGAGTACCACCGCATACGCATAGCCGCGGTGGACTACCGGGGCTGGAACACGGCCGACTGGGAGTTCACCTATTCCGACGGGGGCACGAAGTACCGGTCCGTGGACCGCGGGTTCGTGGTGAGCGGCTCGCAGGGGTACGGGCTGATGTACACCGCGAAGGACGCCGACTGGGACGGTGCGCTGCGCAAGTCCACCTGGAAGACCTTTACCCAGAGCTTTACGCCCAGGTCCTGAGCCGCCCGCAAGTCCTGAACCCTCTCCCTCGACGCCGTTCGGCACGTATCGTGAGTGCTTGCGAACCGTACGCAGCCGTATGTCGGCGCATCAGTACGGGTAACAGGTCGCAAAGCGAACGGATTTGACCGGCGGGCGGAGCGCGGGAGGCATCGTGGACGAGTACGCGGGACGGGTGCTCGCCGACCGGTACCGCCTGCCGCTGCCAGCCGCCGACGCCTACGACACCACGCGGTCGTGGGCCTCCCGCGCCTTCGACACGTACAGCGGGCAGGAAGTCCTGGTCCGGCAGGTCCCGTTGCCCGAGGTCGTCGAGGCCGAGGTGCTCGACGCGGACGGACTGCCGGAGGGGTTTCGGCCCGGAGCACCGCCGGCGCGCCCGTCGGCCGAGCCGTCCGTGGCCCGCGCCATCGAGGCCGCGCAGGCCGCCGCCCAGATACCCGACCACCCCCGGCTCGACCAGGTCTTCGACGTGTTCGCCGAGGGCGGGTCGCTGTGGGTCGTGAGCGAGGTCGTCGCGGCCCGGCCGCTCGCCGCGCTGCTCGCCCAGGGGCCGCTGAGCCCCTACCGCGCCGCCGAGCTGGCCGCCGACGTCCTGACCGCCCTGCGGGCGCTGCACGCGCACGGCTGGGTGCACCGGAACATCACCGCGCGCACCGTGCTCGTCTGTGACGACGGGCGGGTGGTCCTCACCGGGCTCGCGGCCGGCGCCGCGGAGGAGGCCCTGTGCGGCTACGACCCGCGCCCGGCCCCGGAGCCCGAGGCGGACCCGGAGCCGGACCCGGAGCCCGCCCCCGCGCCGGAGCCCGCGCGGCCCGTCCTGACCAAGCCGCCCGCGCCCGCCGCCGCCCCCGCGATCGAGTCCGGTGACTTCCGGGCCGCCCGCGCCGGGGCGATCGCCGCCTACCGGGCCGGGGCGCGGGCCGCCGCGGGCCGGACCACGCGCCAGATCGCCGGCCCGGCCGCGGACCCGGCGACCGGCCCCGCCGCGGGCCGGGAGGCCGGACCGGCCGCCGGGAGCCCCCCGGGCCAGGTCGACGATCCCTACGGCGTACGGGACTCCTGGCACGGCGCCACCCGGCGGCCCGTCACCGAGGGCCCGGCCGAGCCCGCCCCGCCCGTGCAGCCCACGCGGTGGAACGAGCTGATACCCGGCGCCGAGCCCGCCCCCGGCACGGATGCCCCCGGCACGGACGCCCCAGGCACGGACGGACCCGAACCGGCCGCGGGCGCCGTCCGCAGGCCCGCAGGGCGCCCCGCGCTCACCACCCTCGACGCCGAGCGCGCCCGGCAGGTCCGCATGACCGTCGTCGGGCCCGTCACCGAACGCTGGGCGCCCGAGCAGGCCTACCCGGTGCAGGAGAGCTGGCAGCTCGCCGCGCCCGTCGGGCCCGCCACCGACCTCTGGGCCCTCGGGGCGCTGCTCTTCCGCGCCGTGCAGGGGCACGCTCCCTACCCGGAGGAGTCCACGGCCGAGCTGGTGCAGATGGTGTGCGCCGAACCGCCCGCGTTCGCCGAGGAGTGCGGGCCGCTGCGGCCCGTCGTGGAGTCCCTGCTGCGCCAGGACCCCACCGAGCGGCTCGACTTCGAGGACCTGCGGGGCTGGCTGCGGTCCCTGGTGCGCTCCGCGCCCGAACCGGAGGCCGGGACCCAGGTCGTGCCCGCGCCCGCCTACGACGCGACCCGGCTGCCGATCAAGCGCCGCCGCGGCGAACTGGTGCGCAGGCGGCGCGGGGCGCGGACGGCCGGCCGCCACGGGGCCCGGCACAAGCGCGGCCGCGACGACCGGATGCCCCGGCCCGTCGAGGAGACCCGCGCGCCCAAGGCCCCCCGCGCGCCGAAACCGCCCCGCCCGGCCCGGGTCGCCGCGCCGCCGCCCCGGGCCGCCCGCGAGTCCGCGCCCCGGCGGCCCCGCTCGCTCGGCAGGCTCCTCGTCACCCTCGTGCTGCTCGGGCTCGCCGGCGCGCTCACGTACGCCATGGTGTTCATGCCGAAGTCCGGCACCGGCGACGGCAGCGGCACCCGGGAGAACGCCAACTCGGTGGGCGGCGCGCCCCGCCCCTCCGAGAAGAGCCGCGAGCCGTCGACCCCCGCACTCTCGAAGTCGCCCAAGGGCCACAGCAGTTCCAAGCCGTCCTCGACCCAGCCGCAGTCCGACGTCGCCGCCGGGTTCACCCTGCGCAAGGACGCCGAGGGCTTCGAGGTCGCCGTCGCCAAGGGCTGGCAGCGCGCGGGGAAGAACGGGCGGGGCCAGGTCGTCTACGCGCAGGGCGACTTCGAGCTGCTCGTCGTCCCCGGGCGCGACTCCACGGCCACGTACGGCCGCGACCCGATGAAGTACCAGCGCGAGGACGAGCGCGAGCTCCAGCCGTTCCGCGACTCGACCTGGGCCACCTCCAGCGGCATGAAGACCATCGACGTGGGCGGGCGGACCATGGCCGAGGGGCAGTTCACCTGGCAGGGCGGCGACGGCCGGCAGGTGTACGTGCGCAATCTCGCCATGGTCGTCGGCGGCAAGTACCACGTCGTGCAGGTGCGCGGACCCGAGGCCGAGCGCGACGAGGTGTCGCGCCTGTTCGACCAGGCGTCCTCCACGTACCAGTACGGGGGTTGAGCACCCCCCGCGGGTATCCGGCGGGTACGCCGGGGCGACGGGAAGGTGAACGCGACACGCGTCACAGTGCGGTCTCCATGGGCCCCCGCCTGTTCCTTGGGCGCCCCCTCCTCCCTAGGGTGGCCCCGTCAAGACCTTTGCGGGGGAACGTGAATCAGATGCAGGGCCAGCTCCTCGCGGGCCGCTACCGGCTCGGAGAATCGATAGGCCGCGGTGGCATGGGCCGCGTCTGGCGGGCGCACGACGAGGTCCTGCACCGCTCGGTCGCCGTGAAGGAACTGACGGCCGCTCAATGGGTGTCCGAGGCCGACCGCGCCCCGCTCCTGGCCCGCACGCAGACGGAGGCGCGGGCCGCCGCCCGCATCAACCACCCGGCGGTCGTGACCGTGCACGACGTGCTGGAGCACGACGACCGGCCGTGGATCGTCATGGAGCTGGTCGAGGGCCCCTCGCTCGCCGACGCCGTCAAGGAGCACGGACGGATCGTCCCCGCGGAAGCGGCCCGGATCGGCCTGTGGACGCTGCGGGCCCTGCGCGCCGCGCACCGGGCCGGAGTGCTGCACCGCGACGTGAAGCCCGGAAACGTCCTGCTCGCGCACGACGGCAGCGTCAAGCTCACCGACTTCGGCATCGCGCAGGTCGAGGGCGACTCCACCCTCACCCGCACCGGCGAGATCGTCGGCTCCGTGGACTACCTGGCGCCGGAGCGGGTCAGCGGCTCCGCGCCGGGCCCCGCCTCCGACCTGTGGGCGCTGGGCGCCACCCTGTACACGGCCGTGGAGGGACGCTCGCCGTTCCGCCGCACCTCGCCGCTGAGCACCATGCAGGCCGTGGTCGAGGACGAGCCCGAGACCCCCGGGCACGCGGGCGAGCTGGGGCCGGTCATCGCCGCGCTGCTGCGCAAGGAACCGGCGGCGCGGCCCGGCCCCGACGAGGCCGAGATGATGCTCGCCGAGGTCGCCGAGGGGCGCCGCACCAGCGGGGCCCAGGCGTACGTACCGACGCAGGTGCACCCGTCGGCGCCGACGCACGCCACCGCAGTGCCCACCGCGGCGCCCACCGCGCCGACGCACGCGGCGGCGCCCCTGCCTCGGCCGCCCGTCCAGCACACCACGACGTCGACGGCCACCGGCGCCCGGCAGCGGCACTGGCCGCAGTGGGTCGCGGGCGTGGTCGCCGCGCTGCTCGTCGGGGGCGGCGGCGCGTTCGGCGTGATCACCTACCTGGACCACCGGGACTCCGGCACGTCCTCGCGGCAGGACGCGGGCGGCGACGGCGGCACCGGCGCCACCGCGTCGCAGAGCCCGACGCCCTCCGGATCCGCGACGGGGTCCGCGCGGCCCGGCACCGGCGGCATCCCGGCGGACTGGAAGCAGGTGGACGACCCCGCCGGGTTCAGCCTGATGCTGCCGCCCGGCTGGCACCGCCTCGACTCCAGCAAGGAGACCCAGATCGACTACGGGCCCGGCGACGGGCAGCGCTTCGTGCGCGTCGGCATCGAGACGGACTCCGACTGGCCGGACGCCTACCAGCACCAGCTGGACCTGGAGAAGGTCCTCCAGAAGTCGCTGCCCGACTACCGCCGGGTGTCCTTGCAGGAGAACACCTTCCGGGACCGGCCCGGCGCCCTGTGGGACTTCACCTGGACCGGCGGCTCCCACGACACGGCGAGCGGACCGCGCCGGGCCATCGAGGAGACGTACACGGCCGACAGCGGCACCGAGTACGCCCTCTACCTGTCCGCCCCGGCGGGCGAGTGGCCGAGCGCCCGCGAGCAGTTCGACAACATCCGCAAGGGCTGGCGGCCCGCCGGATAGCGCCCCCGCCCCCTGACCGGAACCTTCCCCTCAATCCGGACACCCGTGCGGCATGATGGGGCGCATGGGGACCGAGGGGGTCAACGCCCGTGTGATCGGCGGGCGTTACCGGTTTGAGGCCAGGATCGGCCGTGGCGGCATGGGCGTCGTGTGGCGGGCGACCGACACCCTGCTCGGACGGGAGGTCGCCGTCAAGGAACTCGGCCTCGACGAGAACCTGCCGGCGGACGACGCGCGCCAGCAGCGCGAGCGGATGCTGCGCGAGGCGCGGGCCGTCGCCCAGCTGCGGCACCCCAACATCATCGTCGTCCACGACGTCGTCCTGCACGACGAACACCCCTACATCGTCATGGAGTTGATCGAGGGCGGCTCGCTCGCCGACCGGATCGCCCGGCAGGGCCCGGTGGAGGCCACCGAGGCCGCCCGGATCGGGCTCGCGCTCCTCGGCGCGCTGCGCGTCGCCCACGCCGCCGGAGTGCTGCACCGCGACCTCAAACCGGCGAACGTCCTCCTGGAGGCCGGCCGCGTCGTCCTCACCGACTTCGGGATCGCGCAGGTCGAGGGGGCCGCCACCCTCACCGAGACCGGCGGCTTCGTCGGCTCGCCCGAGTACACCGCGCCCGAGCGGATGGCGGGCGAGCGGGCCGGCACGGGCGCCGACCTGTGGTCGCTCGGCGTGCTGCTCCTCGCCGTCCTCACCGGCGAATCACCGTTCCGCCGCGACTCCCTGGGCGGCATCCTGCACGCGGTCGTCTACGAGGACATCCGGCCGCCCGCCGCGGCCGAACCGCTGCTCCCGGTGATCCAGGGCCTGCTCCAGCGCGAACCGCACCGGCGCCTGGGCCTCGACGAGGCCGAGCGGCTGCTGCGCGCGTTCGTCGCCACCGGCGCCACCCCGCAGCCCGCCGTGCCCCACGGGTTCCAGCCGTCCCGCGCCCTGTACACGCCGACCCGGCTCGACCGGCCCCCGGCGACCGCCCGGCGCGGGCCCTCGACCCGGGTGCTGCTCGTCGCGGCGGCGCTCGTCGCGGCCGTCGCGGGCGCCGGGATCGCGGTCGCCGTGCTGCTGCCCCGGCAGGACACGGGCGACAACGCGCCACCGGAGGGCACCGCCTCGGCGTCGCCCCGGCCGTCCGCGTCCGGGCCGGGGTCCGCGGCGGGGTCCGGCGCGCCCACGCCGACCGTCACCGTCACCCGCCGGGAGACCCGCACCGCGACCCCGCGCGCCTCCGCCCCCGCCGGATACCGCATCGTCGAGGACGGCCGGGGGTTCCGGCTCGCCGTGCCCGACGGCTTCGTCCGGCAGCTCCAGGGGCCGCGGACCTTCTACATGTCACCGGACAAGACCTTCCGCATCGGCATCAAGGTGGCGGACACCGAGAGCGGCGGGCCGGGCGCGGTGCAGCGCCGGTCGGCCGCCGACGGGCCGAGGAACAACCCCGGCTACCGGGCGGGGAAGGTCACCGACACCACCCACGACGGGCGCGCCGCGGCGCTGTGGGAGTTCACCTGGAACGGCTTCAGCACGGCCGAGGGCCCCCGGCACACCGTCGACCTGTGCTGGGAACAGGGCGGCCGGATGTACGACGTGTGGGTCTCGGCGCCGGTCGCCGAGGCCGGCCAGGGACGGGCCCACTTCGACGCGGCGGTCGACACGTTCGTGCCCACCGCGGGGGACTGACCCGCGGGGTGCATCAGCGCGGTCACAACTCCGTGACCCCGGTGGATCCGGGGCGGCCCGCACGGTAGGGATAGGGCCATGAGTGACAACGGGGGAGTACCCACCGGGCCGGGCCGGGGCGCGGACGAGCCCACCAGCTTCGCGCTGCGGCCGCCGCAGCCGCAGCCGTCGTACGTGCCGCACCCGGACAACCCGTACGCGCGGCCCGCCGCCGCTGCCGCGCCGCAGGCCGAGCCGGCGCCGCCGCGGCAGCCCGACCCGGGCGCGGGCCGGGTCGTCGCCGGGCGCTACCGGCTGCTGAGCAAGCTGGGCAACGGCGGGATGGGCACCGTGTGGCGGGCCGAGGACGTGACGGTGGACCGGGAGGTCGCCGTCAAGGAGCCCCGGCTGCCGGACCAGCTGCCCGAGCGGGAGCGGTCCAACGCCTTCGAGCGGATGCGCCGCGAGGCGCGCGCCGCGGCCCGGCTCGACCACCCGGCGGTGGTGAACGTCCACGACGTGGCCGTCGAGGACGGACAGCCGTGGATCGTCATGGAGTTCGTGCGGGGCCGCTCCCTCGGCGAGGCGCTCCAGGAGGGCACCCTCGGGGTGCGCGAGGCCGCCCGGATCGGCCTCCAGGTGCTCGGCGCGCTGGAGGCCGCCCACGCGGCCGGGATCCTGCACCGCGACGTCAAGCCGGACAATGTGCTGCTGGGCCGCCACGACCGGGTGGTCCTCACCGACTTCGGCATCGCCCAGATCGAGGGCGAGACCAGTCTGACCGACACCGGCGGCTTCGTCGGCTCGCCGGAGTTCATCGCGCCCGAGCGCGTCCTGGGCCAGCGGCCCGGCCCCGCCTCCGACCTGTGGTCGCTGGGGGTCGTGCTGTACGCGGCCACCGAGGGCGTCTCGCCGTTCCGCCGCAGCAACACCCCGGCCACCCTCCAGTCGGTGCTGAACGCGACACCGGCCGCGCCCGCCTCGGCGCGCGGCCCGCTCGCCGACTGCATCAACGGGCTGCTCCAGAAGGACCCGGCGCACCGGCCGGGCGCCCCGCGGGTCCGCGCCCTCCTCGAACGGGCCGCGCAGCCGCCGGCCCCGCCGCCCACCCAGGTGGTGCGGATCGGCTCCGGGCAGGGCGGGATCCGGCTCGGCCGCAAGGCGCTGACCGGGATCGCGGCGGGCGTCGTCGTCCTGGCGGCCGTGGCCTACCTGGTCCTGGCCGAGCCGTTCGCGGGCCCGCTGCCCGACGGCTGGACGTGGCACGGCGTGCCGGAGCTGAAGGCGACGGTCGCCGCGCCCGCCGGGTACACCGAGTCGAAGCCCGCCGCGGACGCGCCCGCGGACGAGCACTGGGTGCGGTACACCGACGCGAGCGGCGCGGTGTGGGTGAGCCTGTCGGTGCGGCGCAAGGCGGACGACAGCCTCGACGAGATCGCCAAGGACGGCGTCGCCCAGGCCTTCGCCGACAACAAGGACTTCGAGGCGAGCGGCGACCCGGACATCGGGATGGCCGCCGCCCCGGCACCCAAGGGCGCGCCCAAGGACACCTCGTTCCACGGCGACGACACGGCGGGCACCAACACCGTCACGTACCGGACCTCCGAGAGCACCGGCTCGCTCAAGCGCGAGATCCGCATCCTCTACGTCAAGGCCGGCGGCGACATGTACGAGCTGAGGGCCGACTACCCGCGGGAGGGCGACTTCGCCGACCGCGGCCGCGAGGTGGCCGACGCCGCCGTCGCCAACCTGGAGATCGAGAACTCCTGACGTGGACGGGTACGGGGAACAGGAGGGCCGGCTCGTCGGCGGCCGCTACCGGCTCGCCGAGCGGATCGGCGCGGGCGGCATGGGCACCGTGTGGCGCGCGGTCGACGAACTCGTCGGCCGCGACGTCGCCGTGAAGCAGCCGCGGCTGCCCGGCGACCCGCACGGCGAGGCGCAGCAGCGCGCCTACGCCCGCCTCCAGCGCGAGGCGCGGGCCGCCGCGGGCGTCGACCACCCGTCGGCGGTCACCGTGCACGACGTCGTCGTCGAGGACCGGCTGCCGTGGATCGTCATGGAGCTGGTGCGCGGCGAGTCGCTGCACGAACTGCTGGCCCGCGGCCCGCTCGACCCGCCCGAGGCGGCGCGGATCGGGCTCGCGGTGCTCGGCGCCCTGCGCGCCGCGCACGCCAGAGGCATCCTGCACCGGGACGTGAAACCGGCGAACGTGCTGCTCGGCCCGCACGGCCGCGTCGTCCTCACCGACTTCGGCATCGCGCACATCCAGGGCGAGGAGTCGCTGACGGTCAGCGGCGAGTTCGTCGGCTCGCTGGAGTCCATCGCGCCGGAGCGCATGTCGGGCGACGGCGCGGGCCCGGCGAGCGACCTGTGGTCGCTGGGCGTCCTGCTGTACGCGGCCGTGGAGGGCTGGTCGCCGTTCCGCCGCACGACGCTGGAGTCGACGCTCGCCGCGATCCTCTCCTTCGACCCGCCCGAGCCCGAACGGGCCGGTGCGCTCGGGCCGTTGATCGCCCGGCTGCTCGCCAAGGACCCGGCGCGGCGGCCGGACGCGGACGAGGTGGCCGGGGAGCTGACGGCGGCCCTCGCCGCGACCCCGCCGACCCCGCCGACCACTCAGTCCGCGCCGACCCCGCCGTCGCCGACCGCGCCGTCCGTGCCCCGGCCGGGCGGGGCGGCCGGGGCGGTCGAGGAGGAACCGGCGGCGCCCGCGCCCGGTGCCACCCGGGAAGGGGCGCGGGCCGGCGGATCCCGCCGCACCCCCGCCCTGCTGGCGGCCGCGCTGGCGGGTGCGCTGCTGGTCGGCGGCGGGGTCTGGCTCGGCACCTCGCTCGGCGCGGACTCCGGCGGCAGCGGCACCGGGTACAGCGAGGGAGCGGCGTCCGGGCCGCACCGGTCGCCGTCCGGGACGCGGGCGACGGCGTCGCGGTCGCCGTCGGGCCCCGCGTCGTCGCAGGCCCCGGCGTCGGCCCCGTCGTCGGCCCCGTCGTCGGCCACCGCCCGCTCCGACAAGGGCTGGACGGTGCGCGAGGAACCCGGTCTGCGGGCGGTGGTCTCGGTCCCCGACCGGCTCACCGACGTCTACCACGACCCCTCCGACGACGGCGTGCAGTACACCGACCCCAAGAGCGACGTGACGCTGAGCCTGAAGCGCTGGGCGACCGGCACCTCCTCGGCGGCCGACTGGGCGACCGGCGTCGGCGACTCCTACCCGGACAAGGGCCTCGGCGACGTCCGCAGGACGGTCACCAGGACGGACTTCCACGGCATGGACGCCGCCCGGCTCGACATCACGTACACGAGCGCGGGCAGCGACGACGCCGTGCGGGAGATCCGCCTCTACATCGTCGGCGACCAGGGCCGCTACGACCTCGGGGTGAGCATGCCGAAGGACGGCGGGGAGCACGAGAAGCAGGGCACCGACCTCTTCACGGAGGCCCGCGCGAGGCTTCGGCTGGGAAAGAGTTGAGGGCCGGCCCCGGGCACCGGCAAAGGCGCTGATCAGCAGCTTTGCTGCCAGTGATCGCTGGCGCGGTGTGTGAACGCCGTGAAGGGAGATTACCGACGGGTACCCAAAGTGTGCGCCGAGGCTTACGCTCCCCTTCATGACGGAGTCGCAGGCCACCCCAGAGCAGACCGAGAAGCCCGGGACGACCGGGACGAACCCGATCGCCGCCGCACCCGCAGGGGCGCGCACGGTCACCGACGTGGTCACCCCCGAGCTGATCGCCCAGCTCACCCGTGACGTGGTCGGCTCCGGCCGCACGGCGAACCACACGCCGTTCACCGGGGAGAAGCTCGCCGACCTGCCCGAGTCGACGCCCGACGACGTGGCGCTGGCCTTCGAGCGGGCCCGCGCGGCGCAGGCCGTCTGGGCACGGACCCCGGTCCGCCGCCGCGCCGCCGTCCTGCTGCGCTTCCACGACCTGGTGCTGGCCCGCCAGGCCGAGGTGCTCGACCTGATCCAGCTGGAGACCGGCAAGGCCCGGCTGCACGCGCACGAAGAGGTGCAGGCCGTCGCGGTGGCCGCCCGGCACTACGGCCGCAGGGCCCCGGCCTATCTGAAGCCCAAGCGGCACACCGGCGCCGTCCCGACGCTCACCAAGGTGACCGAGCTGCGCCAGCCGCGCGGCGTCGTCGGCCAGATCGCCCCCTGGAACTACCCGCTGGAGCTGTCGGTCGGCGACGCGCTCCCCGCCTTCGCCGCGGGCAACGCGGTCGTGATGAAGCCGGACACGGAGACCTGCCTCACCGCGCTGTGGGCCCGCGACCTCCTCATCGAGGCCGGACTGCCCGCCGAGGTCTTCCAGGTCGTCCTCGGCGAGGGCCCGGTGGTCGGCCCCGAGCTGGTCAAGCACGCCGACTACGTCTCGTTCACCGGCTCCACCCGCACCGGCCGCGAGGTCGCGCAGGGCGCCGCCGCCCGGCTGGTCGGCGTCTCCCTCGAACTCGGCGGCAAGAACGCCATGCTGGTGCTCGCCGACGCCGACGTGGAGAAGGCCGCCGCGGGCGCGGTGCGCGCCTGCTTCTCGTCCGCGGGCCAGCTGTGCATCTCCATCGAGCGCCTGTACGTGCACGAGTCGGTCGCCGACGCGTTCGTCGCCCGGTTCGCCGCCCGCACCAAGGCGATGCGGCTCGGCACGTCCCTCGCGTACGGCGCCGACATGGGCTCGCTGGTCGGCGAGCGCCAGCTGGAGACGGTGTCCCGGCACGTCGAGGAGGCCGTCGCCAAGGGCGCCACCCTCGTCGCGGGCGGTGTCGCGCGCCCGGACATCGGCCCGTACTTCTTCGAGCCGACCATCCTCGACGGCGTCGAGGCGCCGATGGCGGTCTGCACCGAGGAGACCTTCGGCCCGGTCGTCTCCCTCTACCGCTTCACCGACGAGGACGAGGCGATCGCGGAGGCCAACGGCACCGCGTACGGCCTGAACGCCTCGGTGTGGACGAAGGACGCCAGGCGCGGCCACGAGGTCGCGGCCCGGCTGCGCACCGGCACCGTGAACATCAACGAGGGCTACGCGCCCGCCTACGGCTCCGTGCAGTCCCCGATGGGCGGCATGAAGGACTCCGGTCTCGGCCGCCGGCACGGCTCCGAGGGCATCCTCAAGTACACCGAGGCGCAGACCGTCGCCCACCAGCGCGTGATGCCGATGGCGCCGTCGTTCGGGATGAGCGACGAGAAGTACGCGGACTTCATGACGCGCAGCCTGGGCCTGATGAAGAAGTTCCACCTCAAGTAAGACTCCAGCCAGCAGCCACAGCGGTCGTTCGAAGGAGAACGTGTACGTGACTGAGGACGCCTACGACTACGACGTCGTGGTCATCGGCTCCGGTTTCGGCGGCTCGGTGTCGGCCCTGCGGCTGACCGAGAAGGGCTACCGGGTCGGAGTGCTAGAGGCGGGTCGCCGGTTCACCCCCGGCACCCTTCCGAAGAACTCCTGGGACATCAAGAACTACCTCTGGGCGCCCAGGCTCGGCATGTACGGCATCCAGCGCATCCATCTGCTCGGCAACGTCATGGTGCTGGCGGGCGCGGGTGTCGGCGGCGGTTCGCTGAACTACGCCAACACCCTCTACGTCCCCCCGAAGCCGTTCTTCGAGGACCCGCAGTGGAAGGACATCACCGACTGGGAGGCGGAGCTGAAGCCGTACTACGAGCAGGCGCAGCGCATGCTCGGGGTCCGGCTCAACCCGACGATGACCCCGGCCGACGTGCACCTGAAGGCGGCGGCCCGGTCGATGGGCATCGGCGACACCTTCCACATGGCGCCGGTCGGCGTCTTCTTCGGCGACGGCGACGACGCCGAGGGGGTGCGGGCCGAGCCCGGCCGGCAGGTCCCGGACCCGTACTTCGGCGGCGCCGGCCCGGCCCGCAAGGCGTGCACCGAGTGCGGCGAGTGCATGACGGGCTGCCGCCACGGCGCGAAGAACACCCTCAACGAGAACTACCTGTACCTCGCCGAGAAGGCGGGCGCGGTGGTCCACCCGATGACGACGGTGGTCTCGGTGACGGACGACTCCCGGGGCGGCTACGCCGTCGCGACGCTGCCCACGGACGCGAGGAAGAAGGCCCGGGGCCGCACCTTCACGGCCCGCAGGGTCGTCGTCGCGGCCGGCACGTACGGCACGCAGACCCTGCTGCACCGGATGAGGGCGAGCGGCCACCTCCCGCACCTGTCGGCGCGGCTGGGCGAGCTGACGCGCACGAACTCCGAGGCGCTGGTCGGCGCGCAGACCACCGACCGCCGCTACCGCCGCAAGCACGGCGCGGACCGCGCGGACTTCACCCGCGGCGTCGCGATCACGTCCTCGATCCACCCGGACGCCAACACCCACATCGAGCCGGTCCGCTACGGCAGGGGCTCGAACGCGATGGGCGGCATGTCGATCCTCCAGGTGCCGTACGTGGAGGGCTCCTCGCGGGTCGCGGGCTGGCTGGCGAACGTGGCCAAGCACCCGAGCCTGGCCGTGCGGTCGCTGTCCAACCGCAAGTGGTCGGAGCGCACCATCATCGGCCTGGTGATGCAGTCGCTGGACAACTCCCTGACGACGCACCTCAAGGCGGACGGCGTCGGCAAGGGCCTGCTCACCGCGCGCCAGGGCCATGGCGCTCCCAACCCCAAGCAGATCAGGGCGGCGTCCGAGGGCGCGGCGGCGATCGCCGCGGAGATCAACGGCTTCGCCGGGTCGAACGTCGGCGAGCTGATGGGCACCCCGCTGACCGCGCACTTCCTCGGCGGCTGCCCCATCGGCGACAGCGCCGGGACCGGGGTGATCGACCCCTATCACCGGCTCTACGGCCACCCCGGCATCTCGGTGGTGGACGGCGCCGCGGTCACCGCGAACCTGGGCGTGAACCCGTCGCTGACCATCACGGCGCAGGCCGAGCGCGCGATGTCGTACTGGCCCAACAAGGGCGAGGAGGACCCGCGTCCGGAGTCCGGCGCGGCCTATGTCCGGCTGTCCGCCGTCGAGCCGAAGAACCCGGCGGTCCCGGCGGACGCGTTCGGCGCGCTGCGGCTGCCGTTCCTCGGGATGCCCGCGGTGCCGCCCAAGGAGGCGTAGCCGCCGACCGAAAGGACCCGCACCCCCCTCCGAGTGCGGGTCCTTCCCGAGGTCGCGGGTCGTGCGCGGCGCCTACGCCTCGTCGCTCACCCTGCGGCGGCGCACCGAGTAGACGACACCGGCGCCGGCGAGGACGGCGACACCGCCGACGACGCCCATGGTGGGCAGCGCGCTGCTGGAGCCGGTCGCGGCGAGCGAACCGGCCAGCGGGGTGCTGCTGGCCTGCGGGGCCGGGGTGTTGCTCGGCTTCGCCGACGGCGTCGCCGACGGCTTCGGCTCGGCCGTGGCCGGCGGGACCCCGCCGCCCGGCTTGGTGGCCGCGGGCAGGATCTCGAAGCGGTACTCCTGGTCCTCGGGCACGCTGTAACCGCAGACGCCCTCGGTGTTGACGCTGGTGGCGAAGGCCACCGAGCCGCCGATCCCGGCCGGGGCCTTCGCGTCGACCTTGATGCGCAGCCGGATGTCGGCGTGGTCGCCCGGGGCGAGCGGCCCGCCCTCGCCGAAGTTCTCGTGGTCGGACTCGATCCGGGTGTCGAGGTCCTGCCACGCGGTGCCGTCGTACCACTGGACGTGCAGGTACCGGCTCGTCTCGGTGGTGTTCGTGTCGTACGCGTACGAGAAGGCGTACAGGTCGGCGGAGAACGACTCGAAGGCCGTGCCGGTGTAGTTCGAGACGCGGAACGTGAAGCCCTGCCAGCCGGAGCCCGCCACGATCTCGGAGGGCAGTCCGCGCAGCTCGGCGAGGGTGCCGGGGCTGTCCTCGTGGTCCGTGCACTCGTCGGCCGGGTCGGTCGGCGTCTCCTCGTCGTCGCCGGGCGTCTTCTCCGGGTCCTCGGTGGGCACGACGTCGTCGGCCGGGGCGAGCGGCTTCTCGGTGGCCTGGGCCGTGTCCTCGGCGGCCGGGGTGGTCGCGGTGTCCGACGGGGTCGTCTCCGCGGCGGGCGTCGACTCCGGGGCCTGCGGCGACGGCGTCGCGGCGCTCTCGCCGACGGTGCCGGGCGTCTCGTCCGCGAAGGCGCCCGGAGCGGAAAGGAGCGCGATCGGCGCTATGGCGGCCGTCGCGGCCGCCGTCACCAGTGCGCGGCGTAGCTTCATGAGGACCTCGATGGTTCGGACCGTTGGTTCGGCATGTGTGACCGGTGATCCCTGTGAATGGTTGTCCCGAATCTCACAGAATCTTTACGAGGGCCGCCGCCGGACCGCGCGCACGCAGCAGTGCGGGGCCCGCAGCACAGGTCTGCGGGCCCCGCACGGTCGGCTCCGACGTCAGGGCGGCGCCGGTGCCGGGAAGCGGCGCCGGGGGGTCGCGCCGCTGGTCTCGGAAGGGTGGGTCGTACTGCGGGCCGGGCAGGGGACGGACGCGCGGGCCTGGGGTGTCCCGCGTGTCGTGCTCGGCCGAGGTCTGGAGGGGGGAGGTGAAGGAGGCCGACCGGCCCCGGGCGTCCCCGGGGCCGGCCGTTCTCTTCGGTGACCGGGCTGCTGTCCCCTGCCGTCCGGTCACTTCACTGGAGCGAGGTCCCACGACGTACGGCGTGGCCGTGACGTCTCATCGCTCCAGCGGAGCCACGCGTGGTTCGATCGGCCCGCGCCTGGCTGGCACGGACATCGGGACCAACGAAGCCCGCGGGCCCGGGGTCACGCGCCGTACGGGTGAGTGCGGAACCGAACTGGGATACGGGCGTCAGACCTTGCCGCGACTCAGCTCCAGCAGGGTCATGGCGAGCGCGGTGCCGGGCCGGCCCAGCGCCTCCCGGTAGCGGCCGAGGATCTCCATCTCGCGGGAGAGGTTCACCCGCCGGCCGCCCGAGGTGATCCGGGCCTCCTGGACGACGGCGGACACGGCCATCCGTTCCTGGACGAGCCCGATGATCCGGTCGTCGAGGGCGTCGATGCGCTCGCGGGCGCCGGCGATCAGGCCGGCGGTGGCGGTGTCGTGCGTGGCGGTCATGGGCGGGACTCCGGTCTCTGTGCGGGGCGGCGACGTCCCCGGACCGACAGTCCCCGTACACGCCAGGCGCCCCGGGCCTTGTCGGCCCGGGGCGCCTGGGAAGTGGCTTGTCAGTGGCTCAAGCAGCACGACCATGGCATCCGGCGGGCCGGCTGCCATAGGTAAAGACGAAGGTCGTCGTGAGCGTGAACACGCGGCCACTATAACGCCACCCATCGCGCCCGAGGGCCGTCCCCCGCGAACCGGTAGAATCGCCGGTACCGACCCCCCGTAAAGCCGCCGGAAGGCAACCCGTGTCATCAGCGTCCACCGCTGCCGCCGCTCCCGACACCGTCCTGGTCGTCGACTTCGGCGCGCAGTACGCCCAGCTCATCGCCCGCCGCGTCCGTGAGGCCCGGGTCTACAGCGAGATCGTCCCGTCGACCATGCCGGTCGAGGAGATCCTCGCCAAGAACCCGGCGGCGATCATCCTCTCCGGCGGCCCCTCGTCGGTCTACGCGGAGGGCGCCCCCAGCCTGGACCGCGCGATCTTCGAGGCGGGCGTCCCCGTCTTCGGCATGTGCTACGGCTTCCAGCTGATGGCGACGGCCCTCGGCGGCACCGTCGACGACAACGGCGCCCGTGAGTACGGCCGCACCCCGCTGACCGTCTCCAGGGCCGACTCGACGCTCTTCGAGGGCACCCCGGCCGAGCAGCCCGTGTGGATGTCGCACGGCGACGCCTGCTCCGCCGCCCCCGAGGGCTTCACCGTCACCGCGTCCACCGACGTCGTCCCGGTCGCGGCCTTCGAGAACGACGAGAAGAAGCTGTACGGGGTCCAGTACCACCCCGAGGTCATGCACTCCACGCACGGCCAGCAGGTCCTGGAGCACTTCCTGTACCGGGGCGCGGGCATCGAGCCCACCTGGACCACGGGCAACGTGATCGAGGAGCAGGTCGAGGCGATCCGCGCCCAGGTCGGCGACAAGCGCGCCATCTGCGGCCTGTCCGGCGGCGTCGACTCCGCGGTCGCCGCGGCCCTCGTCCAGAAGGCCGTCGGCTCCCAGCTGACCTGCGTCTACGTCGACCACGGGCTGATGCGCAAGGGCGAGACCGAGCAGGTCGAGAAGGACTTCGTCGCGGCCACCGGCGCGAACCTGAAGGTCGTCGACGCCAGCGAGCGCTTCCTCAAGGCCCTCGCCGGGGTCTCCGACCCGGAGACCAAGCGCAAGATCATCGGCCGGGAGTTCATCCGCGTCTTCGAGCAGGCCCAGCTGGAGATCCTCCAGGAGGACGGCCCCGAGGTCGCCTTCCTCGTGCAGGGCACCCTCTACCCGGACGTCGTCGAGTCCGGCGGCGGCACCGGCACGGCGAACATCAAGTCGCACCACAACGTCGGCGGGCTCCCCGACGACATCGAGTTCGAACTCGTCGAGCCGCTGCGCCAGCTGTTCAAGGACGAGGTCCGCATGGTCGGCGCCCAGCTGGGCCTGCCGGACGAGATCGTCCAGCGCCAGCCGTTCCCCGGCCCGGGCCTGGGCATCCGGATCGTCGGCGAGGTCACCGAGGAGCGCCTGGACCTGCTGCGCGAGGCCGACGCCATCGCCCGCGAGGAGCTGACCGCGGCCGGCCTCGACCGCGACATCTGGCAGTGCCCGGTCGTCCTGCTCGCGGACGTCCGCAGCGTGGGCGTCCAGGGCGACGGCCGCACCTACGGCCACCCGATCGTGCTGCGCCCGGTCTCGTCCGAGGACGCCATGACGGCGGACTGGACGCGGATGCCGTACGAGACGCTCGCGAAGATCTCGACGCGCATCACCAACGAGGTCTCGGACGTCAACCGCGTCGTGCTCGACGTGACGTCGAAGCCGCCGGGCACCATCGAGTGGGAGTAGTCCCCACGCCCGCACGCCGAGTGCCGTCCGCCTCCGGGTGGGCGGCACTCTCGCGTGCGGGGCCCCGCGGGCACCCCTCAGGTGCGCCGCACCGACCGCAGCCCGCCGTCCGGCGTCCACACCTCCACCAGCAGGTACGCGTCGTCCCGCACCGACGTCCGGGTCACCTCGGTCACCTCGACGCGGAACAGGTGGAAGGACGACGGGTCGGGGACCGCGACCTGCCCCGTGTACCGGCCGACCGTCGGCTCGTCCTCGACGAGCAGCGCACGACCCGAGACCCGCACGTCCCCGCCGCCCATGGACGTGCCCTCACCCGGGTTCGCCTGGAGCGCGCACCGCGGGTCGCGCAGCAGGTCCAGCGCCTTGAGCGAGCCCGCCATCATGCCGAGCCACAGCTCGCCGTCCAGGAAGCGGACCTCCAGCCCGCAGGTGCGCGGGGAGCCGTCCTTGCGCAGGGTCGCCAGGACGTGGTGCGTGAAGGCGCCGAAACGGTCCTCGACCGTCGTGGCGAGATCCGGTTCGGCGGCGCGGAAGGCTGACCAGTTCGACGTCATGCGGCGAGTCTGCCGCCCCTACCCGACAACTCCTGTCGGTTTTTCCCGGAGACCCGGCGCATTCTCTTCACCGCCCGGCCCTGTCGCCTTCGAGGTCACAGAGGTACCTTCCGCTGCATGTCGACGCAGAACCCCGGACCCGTGCCCGCGCCCGCGCCCGCCCCGATACCGACGGACCAGCTGCACTTCGCCATGCCGCCGGTCCACACCAGCGCCGCCGCCGAGCGACGGCACCGCAAGGAGCGGCTCGCGGGCGCGCTGCGCATCTTCGGGCGGCTCGGGTACGAGGACGGGGTGTCGGGGCACATCACCGCCCGCGACCCGGAGTACGACGACTGCTACTGGGTCAACCCGTTCGGGGTGCCGCTGCGGCACGTCACCGTCGGCGACCTCGTCCTCGCCAACGGCGAGGGGCAGGTCCTGGAGGGCCGCCACCACGTCAACCAGGCCGCCTTCACCGTCCACGCCGAGGTGCACCGGGCCCGGCCCGAACTGGTCGCCGTCGCGCACTGCCACTCCACGTACGGCCGCGCCCTGTCCGCGCTCGGCGAGCTCATCGAACCGATCACCCAGGAGGCGTGCGCCTTCTACGAGGACCATGTGCTGCTCGACGAGTACACCGGGGTGTCCGTGGACGCCGGGGAGGGCAAGCGGATCGCCGTCGCGCTCGGCGGTTTCAAGGCGCTGGTGCTGCGCAATCACGGGCTGCTGACCGTGGGCGACTCCGTGGACGCGGCGGCCTGGTGGTTCATCGCGCTCGAACGGTGCTGCGAGGTGCAGTTGGCCGCGCGGGCGGCCGGGCGGCCCGTGCTCATCGATCGCCGCCAGGCCGTGGAGACCCGGGACCGTACCGGGGGCGATCTCGTGGCCTGGATCAATTACCAGAGCCTGTGGCAGGACCTCACAAAAAGCGACCCGGACTTCCTACCCGCCCCCTGACCGAACCCCTGCCCGCTCGTCATCCGTCCGCGCCCCGGTGGTGGCCGCTCGCGCAGTTCCCCGCGCCCCTGGGTGGTCTTTCGGGTGCGGCTCTCGTCGTGGCTGGTCGCGCAGTTCCCCGCGCCCCTGAGATGCGCACTGCGTGCGCCATCTCATCAGGAGAGGCGCGCCATCGTCCCGCTTCTCAGGAGAGGCGCGCCATCGTCCCGCTTCTCAGGAGAGGCGCGCCATCGTCCCGCTTCTCAGGAGAGGCGCGCCACCGTCCGGCCTCTCGGGAGAGGCGCGCGAAGCGCAGCCTCTGGGAAAGGCTGCGCGCAGCGCATGCCTCAGGGGCGCGGGGAACTGCGCGAGACGCCGGGCACCGGGCCGCGGACGAAGGACTGCCCAGGGGCGCGGGGAACTGCGCGAGAAGCCCCACCGGCCCGCGGACGACGTACGACCCAGGGGCGCGGGGAACTGCGCGAGCAGGCGCGACGCGAGCCGCAGCCGCAAGACCGGAGCCGGGTAAGGCGTGGGGTCATCGGAAGTCGTCGAGTACCACGGTCTTGGTCCGGGTGAACTCGTCGTCGGTGAGGACACCTTGCCGGTGCAGCTCACCCAACTCCCGTAACCGCCGCAACAGCACATCATGATCGGCCCGCACCGACCCCCCGGCCACCCCCGCCGGCCCCCCACGCGGAGCCGAAGGATGCGGGAGCCGGGCGGTGACGGCCGCCGCGACCAGCGCCGTCAGCAGGTCCTTGCGGGCGTTGCCCCACAGATCGAGGGCGTAGGGATCCTTCTCCGGCGCAAGCCGCACGTGCCCGGCGACGGCGTCCACCGCCCCCTTGGTGACGAAGCGCAGGAACCCGTCCCCGTCCCCGGAGTTGGGCAGCCAGTCGACCCCGTCCAGGTCGTCGAGGGCGATGACGCGCGGGCCCGTCGCCCGCTTCACCCGGTCCGAGGTGTCGCTCCAGTCGATGCGGACCCGGCCGCCGTCGAAGGAGACCGTGCCGTCGCTGGAGCGGACCGAGACCGGCACGGCCGGGCCCGGCACGAGGTACGAGTCGGCGGGCCCGTCCGGGAGTTGTTCGAGCAGCAGCGCCTGCCGGATCTCCTCGGCCAGATACTCGGCGACGCCCGACCGGTCCGTGTCGACCGCGAGCCGGTAGGGGTCCGCTGTCCGCGGAAGCCGGCCACCGGTGGCCTGGAGCAGCGGATCGGCGGCCTCGCGCAGGGTGAGCCGGAGCCGGCCGCGATGCCGCTCCGGCTCGTAGGCGACCCCCGCGACGGCCGCCAGCGGCACCTCGATCTCGCCGTAGGCCTGCCGCAGCAGCGCCACGCTGCGGTGCAGACCTGGGGTGATGCGGACCGTGGTTCCGTCGAAGGCCCAGGCCCCGTCACGCTGGATGATCTCGGCCATGGAGAAATTCTCGCAGCACCGTCAACACTCCGGTCAATGCGGACGAAAGCCGTTCAGCCTCCAGCGGTGGACCTGCGCGCCGGAGCACGCGCCGGGTACGGCACAATTCCCTCTCATCACACGGAAGTTGACGACGACCACGGGGTCCATGATCCCGAAGGCGGGGGCACGACGGTGGCGGTGCAGGAAGCGCGGCAGGGGCAGGACTCGCACGGGGGCGGGTGCACGTGCGGCGACTGTCCGCACGGCGCACGCCAGGGGCACCGCAGGGCGGTCGCCGCGTTCGTGGCCAGGCGGGACGAACTGGCGGCCGGCACCGGTCTGCCGGCCGCCGTCGCCCACTCGGCCGGGGCGTCCCGGCAGTGGATCTCCGACGAACTGACCCAGTCCGCCCAGACGGTCGCCGACCGAGGCCGCGAGGAGGGCGCCGCCTGGCTGGCCGGGCTGTGGCCGCGGACCCTGTCCGTGGTGTGGGGGGCGACCGGGGTGCTCCTCCTCGTCCAGCTGCTCACGGCGCTCGGCACGGGCTGGACGGCCGCCCGCACGGCCGGACTCGCCGCCGCCGTGCTGCTCGGCGCGCTGCTGACCGGCGCCGCCTACGGGCACCGGGCGCGTGGCGGGGTGCTCGCGCCGATGATCGGCGAGGACAACCGGCTGTCGACATCGCGGGCGGTCGCGGGCGGGGTGGTGCTGCTGTCGGTGTACGCCGTCCTGGTCCTCGCCGGTGAACTCGCGGCGGCCTCCGGTCCGGCCCACCGCGACGCGCTCATCGACGGCCTCGAACTCGCCGCCGGGGCGGGCCTGCTGACCGTGCTCGCCGTGGTCTGCGCGGTCGCCGTGCTGGTGCGGCGGGTCGTCGGGCTGCGGGTCACCGGTCAGCGCCTCCAGAAGGTGCGGGCCGCCCGGCCGCGCGCCGCCGACCTGCTCACCGACGACTCGGGGCGCGGCAGCTTCACCGACACGCAGTACGTCGCCGTGTGCGCCGCCGCCGTGCTCTGGGCCGGGGCGCGCCTGGCCCGCCGCCCCGACCAGCTTCCCGACCTGCCCTGGGGCCTGGCCGTCCTCGTCGTCGTCTCGGCGGCGACCTATCTGGCCGGCAAGTACGCCGAGGGCGGCCGGCCGGTCATCCTCTCCGTGGTGCGGGCCCGGGAGGCCGGTGACCTCGACGCGCCCATCCGCACCGGTGACGACATCGAGATCCGCGGCGCCGGGTTCGTGCCGCCGGGCGCGGGCGGCGCCGACCAGCTGGCGCGGGTGGCGGTGCGCATCGGGCCCGTCCAGGTGCACGTGCCGCTGGTTCCGGTCGCGGGCGGGTTCACCAACCCGGCGGACGCGCTGCTCACCGTGCCGGTGCCGGTGGACGTCGAGCCCGGCCGGGTGGAGGTGCAGGTCGTCACGGCCACCGGGGTCGAGACCAACCGGTGCACGATCGACGTCACGGACTGAGCCGAACCCGTCTCTCGTACGTATGGTCGGGTAAAGGCGTGTGGAGCGCCCAGCGCGAGAGGCGGCGGAGCGGTGATGGCACACGGCATGCGGACCGATTCGTACACCGGGTATGTCGACAGAGGGCGCGGCGGCTGGCGGGAGACCGCGCAGCGGTACGCGCTGGTGCCGTTGCGGGTCTTTCTCGGCATCACGTTCATCTACGCGGCGTACGACAAACTGAGCGACAGCGCGTTCTTCAAGGCGTCCGGGGCCGGGTCCATCGGGGATCAGATGCGCGGGGTGCGGGACAGCTCCGCGATCCCGGCGCTCGTCGATCTGGCGCTGAGGTCCCCTTCGGGGTTCGGCTACGCGATCGCGCTCGGGGAGCTGGCCGTCGGGATCGGCACGCTGCTGGGGGTGCTGGCGCGGATCGCCGCGCTGGGCGGTGTGCTGATCTCGCTGAGTCTGTGGCTGACGGTGAGCTGGCAGACGGAGCCGTACTACCTCGGCAACGATCTGGCGTATCTGATGGCGTGGCTGCCGTTGGTTCTGGGTGGGGCGGCGGTGTGGTCGGTCGACGCGTGGTGGCGCTCCCGCACCCGGTCCATCTCCCTACGCTGACCCCACCCCACCACCTCGCACAGTTTCGTGGCCTGCGGCCCGGCGGGGAACTGCGCGGGAAGAGGCCACCGGCCCGCAGGCGACGTGCGACCCAGGGGCGCGGGGAACTGCGCGACCAGCCACGACGGGAGCCGCGGGCGACGAGCCGGGCCGGGGGGTCAGTCGGGGTGAGGGGGGTGGCGGTGGCGGAGGGTGTGGGTCGTCAGGCCCACGATCCCGGCCAGCACCAACCCCCCGGCCACCAACGGAATCGCCACGAACCACGGAGTGACCCACGCCCCGCCGGCATCCCCGAGATACACCCCCGAGGTCACCATCAGCACGACCCCGGCCAGCAACCGCCCCGGACGGAATTCACGACGCACGGGAGACCTCCACCTGTCCGACCCCGACCTCGACATGCAGCTCGACCGTGCCGGAGGCCTTCGTCCCGGACGGCGGTTCGAGCGTCGTACGTTGCTCGACGCCCGGCTGGACGTCGACGTCGTCGGAGGCGTCCCCGGGCAACTGGACGTCCCCGACCCCCACCTCGGCACGCAGCTCCACCGTCGCCGCCGCGGGCACGACGACCCTGGCCCGCCCGGCGCCCACCTCGACGTGCACGGCCAGCGACTTCCCGGCCCCGAGCCGCACCCGGGACAGATCGAGCGTGCCGATCCCGGACCCCAGCTCGTACGAGGGCGAGACGGCGGCGGCGCTCGCCGGTGCCCACTGCGTGCGCATCCACCGCGTACTGATGTTGCCGGGCAGCGCGGCGGACGCCGTGAGCAGCCCGGCCGTGACGACGGCGAGCACGATCGAGCCGACGCCGGTGCGCCCGCAGAAGGAGCTGACCGCGATGCCGAGCCCGAAGACCCCCAGCGCGCAGGCGAGCCCGGTCTGGAGGCTGTGCCCGAGCGACCGGTCGTCCCAGGTGACCCCGGCGCCGACGAGCCCGGCGACGAGCGCCCCCAGGAAGGTGAGCGCCCCGATCCCGCGCGGCGGGCGCGGCCCGCGCGGCTGTCCGGGTCCCACGGGCCGCCCCCGCCCGCCCGGCCAGCCCCCGGCGGGCCGGGCGGCGGCGGCCGGTGCCATGTCCGGCGGCCCCCAGAAGTATCCGGTGCCCCCGACGTGCGTACCGTCCTTGACGATCGGGTCGCGCCACCACGACGGCGCCCCGGTCACCGGCGGGGCCTGCGCCTCGGGCGGCGCGTCGGCGACGGCCTGCGCGGCGACCGGATCGGCGTCGGCGGTCGTGGTGCGCCGCTGCGACCAGTACCCGGCACCGGCCAGCAGCAGGGCGAGCACGGCGGCGAAGGACAGCGCCCCGCCGTTGTTCAGCATGGACAGGAAGACCCCGCAGCCGACCAGCGCGGTGACGATCGCGGCGAGCCCGGGCCCGTCGACCCGCCCGGTGAGCAGCTTGCGGAACTCGGTCTCGTCCTCGTCGTCGTACGCCACGAACAGCCATGCGAAGCCGTAGAAGATCAGCCCCAGGCCGCCGGTCACGGCGAGCACCGCCAGGCCGATCCGGTAGATCACCGGGTCCATGTCGCTGTGCCGGCCCAGCCCCGCGCACACCCCGCCCAGCGTCTTGTGCCGCCGGTCGCGGCGGAACCGGCGCGGCGGGGCGGGCTCCGGCTCCCCGCCGGGGGCCGTGGCGGTGGCCGCGCCGGCCGGGGCATCCTCGTGCGTCATACGTCCATGGTGGCGTCCCGGGGCCGCCGGCGGGAGCCGGGACAACCCTGGCCGGACCCTGAGATCGTCCCTGAGCCGCGGCGCGCGCCGGGCGCGAAGATCAGGGACGTGTCCGGGCCCGACCCTGATGCCGGGCACCGTCCCGGCGTGTGACGATCGGGGGCATGCCGGAAGCAGCGACCGCCTCTCTCGTGGAAGACCCGCGGCCGCCGCGCAAGCTCTACCGAAGCAGCGACGGACGCTGGCTGGGCGGAGTCGCGCGGGGCCTGGCGGGCCATCTCGGCCTGCCCGTCGTCTGGGTGCGGCTGGTCTTCGTCGGCCTGTTCATGGCCGACGGCCTGGGCGCCCTGCTGTACGCGGCGTTCTGGTTCTTCGTGCCGCTCGGCGTCGGCGGTGTCGGCACCGACCGGCCGCTGCCCTCGACGGTCCTGACCATCGAGGTCTCCGCCGACGGCCGCCGCAGGCTGGTGGCGCGGCGCCCCGACAAGGGGCAGATCGTCGCCCTCGCCCTGATGGTCGTCGTCGCGATCGCCTTCGTACAGAACGTGCGGCTGTCCGGCAACACCAAGGCGTACCTCGTCCCCGCCGTGCTGGTCGGCGCGGGCGTCGCCCTGGTGTGGCGCCAGGCGGACAACGCGCGCCGGGCCCGCTGGGCCGAGGTCGGCCGCCGCAGGCGCACCCTGAACCTGGCCCGCGCCGCCGCCGGGGTCGTCCTGGTCGGCGCGGGCGTGACCGGCATCTTCGTCACCCAGGGCGCCACCGAACACCTCGGCTCGATCCTCCAGGCGGCGCTCGCCGTGCTGGTCGGCATCGCGCTGCTCGCGGGCCCCTACCTCATCCGCATGACGCAGGACCTCTCCGAGGAACGCCTGATGCGCATCCGCGCGCAGGAGCGGGCCGAGGTCGCGGCCCACGTCCACGACTCGGTCCTGCACACCCTGACCCTGATCCAGCGCAACGCTGACAACGGCGCGGAGGTGCGCCGCCTCGCCCGCGCCCAGGAACGCGACCTGCGGGCCTGGCTCTACAAGCCGGCCGCCGCCGAGGACCCGCAGGAGCCCACGACGGTCGCCGAGGCCGTCAAGCGGGGCGCGGCGGAGGTCGAGGACAAGCACGGCGTCCCGCTGGAGGTCGTCGTCGTCGGCGACTGCCCGCTCGACGACGCCCTCACGGCACAGATGCAGGCCGCGAGGGAGGCGATGGTGAACGCCGCCAAGTACGGTGGCGAGGGCGGCGCGGTGCAGGTCTACGCGGAGATCGAGACGACGTCCGAGGGGGTCGAGGTGTTCGTGTCCGTACGCGACCGCGGACCGGGCTTCGACATGGACGCCGTGCCCGCCGACCGCATGGGCGTAAGAGAATCCATCATCGGCCGGATGGAACGCAACGGCGGCACGGCCCGTCTGCGGGCGGTGCCCGACGGCGGCACGGAGGTCGAACTGACCATGAAGAGGGCGGAGAGGACGTCATGACCGACGCAGCGGCGGAGCAGGGCCCCGGACGGCACGTGCGGGTGGTCCTGGTCGACGACCACAGGATGTTCCGTACGGGGGTCCAGGCGGAGATCGGCCGCACCGAGACGACGGGCGTCGAGGTCGTCGGCGAGGCGGCCGACGTCGACCAGGCGGTCACCGTCATCACGGCGACCCGCCCCGAGGTCGTCCTCCTCGACGTCCACCTCCCGGGCGGCGGCGGCGTCGAAGTGCTGCGCCGCAGCGCGGCGTTGATGGCCGACGCCGAGCACCCGGTGCGCTTCCTCGCGCTGTCCGTGTCGGACGCGGCGGAGGACGTCATCGGCGTGATCCGCGGCGGCGCCCGCGGCTACGTCACCAAGACCATCACCGGCACCGACCTGGTCGACTCCGTCTTCCGCGTCCAGGACGGCGACGCCGTGTTCTCCCCGCGGCTCGCGGGCTTCGTGCTCGACGCGTTCGCCTCGACGGACGCGCCGCCGGTCGACGAGGACCTGGACCGGCTCACCCAGCGCGAGCGCGAGGTGCTGCGCCTGATCGCCCGGGGCTACGCCTACAAGGAGATCGCCAAGCAGCTCTTCATCTCGGTGAAGACGGTCGAGTCGCACGTGTCGGCGGTCCTCAGGAAGCTCCAGCTGTCCAACCGGCACGAGCTGACCCGGTGGGCGACGGCGCGCCGGCTGGTCTGAGCGGCGGCCCGCACCCCGGCGTTCCACCGGTTTACGCGGCGGGCACCGCTGTGTCTTCATGGTGCCCATGATGTCCATCGACCGCCTGCTCGCGTTCGCCGCGATGTCCCTCCTCCTCATCGTCGTCCCCGGCCCGAGCGTCCTGTTCGTCGTCGGCCGGGCGCTGTCCCAGGGCCGCCGGGCGGCGCTGACCACCGTCGCCGGGAACACGGCCGGGTCGTACGTCCTCGTCGCCGCCGTCGCGCTCGGCGTCGGCGCGGTCGTGGAACGCTCGATCGCCGTGTTCACCGTCCTGAAGCTGGCGGGCGCGGCCTACCTCGTCTACCTGGGGGTGCAGGCGATCCGCCGGCGCCGGGCGCTGACGACGGTGTTCGCCGGCCCGGACGGGCGGACCGCGACGGGCTCGCGCACCTTCTGGGAGGGGTTCGCGGTCGGCGTCGCGAACCCCAAGACGATCGTCTTCTTCGCGGCGGTCCTGCCCCAGTTCGTCGACCGGGAGGCGGGCCACACCGCGCTCCAGATGCTGCTGCTCGGACTGGTGTTCAACGTCATCGCGGTGGCGTCGGACAGCATCTGGGGCCTGGCGGCGGCCACGGCCCGCGGCTGGTTCGCCCGCTCGCCGCGCCGGCTCGCCGCGGTCGGCGGCGCCGGCGGCCTCGCGATGGTCGGCCTCGGCGTCACCGTGGCGGTGACGGGCCGCAAAGACTGACGGGGCCTGATGGGGCCTGATGGGGCCTGACGGGTCCTGACGGGGACTGCCGGGGCCTGACGGGCCGTCACCGGCCGCGTTCCGCGGCCGAACGGGTTCACCCAGGGGTCGGTGCGCAACCATCCGGCGTTCACGCGCGTCTCGCAGACGACTCACATTCACGTTCACGCGTCCGTGTCGCCGTCCCGCGCCGCCCGCGCGCCCCAAGGAGGAACCGTGTCCATCCGCAGACCCGTCCTGTCGACCGCCATAGCCGCCGCGATGATCGGCTCGCTGGGCGTGCCGCTCCTCGCCGGGACCGCGTCCGCGCAGACCCGGGCCACCACCGTGCGCGAGGACTTCGACGGCGACGGCTTCCAGGACGTCGCCGTCGCCGCCCCGCAGGCCAAGATCGGCGGCCACACCTGGGCCGGGTACATCACGGTCAGCTACGGCTCGGCGCACGGCATCGACGCCGCGCGCACCAAGGTCATCAGCCAGGACACCGCGGGCGTGCCCGGCGTCTCCGGCGACGACCACAAGTTCGGGTACGCGCTGGTCTCCCGCGACCTGGACGGCGACGGCCTGACCGACCTCGCCGTGCTCTCCAGCGAGTACGACGAGACCGCCGGGGTCAACGGCGCGGTGACCGTCCTGTGGGGCCGCAAGGGCGGCATGACCGGCGCCGAGTCGGTCCGTCTCGCCGCGCCCGCCGGCACCTCGATCGGCGAGGACCTGACCGCGGGCGACTTCGACGGCGACGGCCACACCGACCTGTTCCTGAAGCACGGCGACGACTACGACTACCACGCCGTCCTCTACGGGCCCATCGGCCGCGACGGCGCCGCCGCCCGCGAGCAGCAGGTGAAGGTGTACAGCACCGACAACTTCATCAACACCACCACCGCGGGCGACTTCAACGGCGACGGCATCGAGGACCTCGCGACCTTCTACGTCTACGAGAACCACGCCGAGGGCGGCAAGCTCTGGCTAGGCACCAAGAACGGCCTGTCCAGCACCTATACGGCGCTGCCCTCCGCGGCCACCGCGGCCGTCGGCGACTTCGACAAGGACGGCTACGCCGACCTCGCCACCCGGGTCTGGCCGGGCGAGCTGACCGAGGGCACCGAGACCGACCCCGGCACCGTCAAGGTGTTCTACGGCTCGCCGACCGGCCCCAGCAGGACCCGGACGAAGACGATCACGCAGAACACGGCGGGCGTCCCCGGCGCGAGCGAGAAGGCCGACCAGTTCGGCTCGCGCCTGAGTGCCGCCGACGTGACCGGCGACGGCTACGCGGACCTGGCCGTCGGCGTCCCCGGCGAGGCCATCGGCACGAAGGCGAAGGCCGGCGCCGTGGTGCTGCTCAAGGGCGGCAGTGGCGGGCTCACCGGTACCGGCGCGCAGGCGTTCCACCAGGACACGGCGGGCGTACCGGGGGCCGCGGAGGCCGGTGACGCGTTCGGTGGCGCGGTGCGGCTGCTCGACGTGACGGGCGACGGCAGGGCGGACCTGGTCGCCGGTGCGCCCGGCGAGGACCTGGGCAGCGTCGTCAACAGCGGCGCGGTGTGGAACCTGCGCGGCGCCACCGCCGGACTGACGGCGACGAACTCGGTCGCGGTCAACCCGACGGACATCGGCGCGCCGTCCGCGAAGGCGCTGTTCGGCGAGAACCTGAGCGGCGACAACGGCCCCACCGTCCCGATCCCGTAGGGCCGCCGGCCCTTCACACCACCCGGGCCGCCCCGGCGAACGGCATCTGGTCGATCGGGGCGATGCGCACCGGCGCGCTCGGGTTCGGGGCGTGGATCATCTCGCCGTTGCCGATGTAGAGGCCGACGTGACTGATCCCGGAGTAGAAGAACACCAGGTCGCCGGGTTGCAGTGCGGAGCGGGACACGCGCCGGCCCGCGTTGATCTGCGCGTAGGTGGTGCGCGGCAGGGAGACGCCCGCCGCGCGGTAGGCGGCCTGCGTCAGCCCCGAGCAGTCGAAGGCGTCCGGGCCCGTCGCCCCCCAGACGTAGGGGCTGCCGAGGGCCCGGCGCGCGTACGCGATGGCCGCGGCGGCGCGGGGGCCGGGGGCCTCGGACGCCGGCGCGGTGCGGTCGGCCCCGGACCGGGAGGCGCGGCCCGCGTCCGGGGCGGCGGCGCGCTCGGCCGGGGTGAGCCGGCGCAGCAGGTCGCGGGCCTCGCCCAGCTTGCGCGTGACCGTCTTCTTCTGCCGGGTCAGCTCCCGCTGCCGCGACCGGAGTTCGGAGACCTGGCCGGCGGCCCGGGCGCGCAACTGCTCGACGTCGCGCAACCGGGCGCGGACGCGGCTGACGGTGGCCGCCTGCCGGGTGCCGGCCCGGTCCGCGAAGGACGCCTCGTCGAGATAGCGGTCCGGGGTGGCGGAGAGCAGGAGTTGCAGGGACGGGTCGACGCCGCCCGTGCGGTACTGGGCGGCCGCCGTCGAACCGAGGCGCTGCCGCTCGGAGTTCAGGGCGTCCTCGCGCCGGGCCGCCTCGTCCTGGAGCGCCCGCACCTTCTGGCGGGCCTCGGCCGCGTCCTCCCGCGCCCCGTTGTACCGGTCGGTGGCGACCTCCGCCTCCCGGTAGAGCCGGTCGACCTTCGCGCGGACCTGGGCGGGGCCGAGGTCCGGCTCCGCGTGCGCCGGGCCGCCGTCGAGAGCGGTGACGCCCGCCGCGGAGGCGAGGGCGAGGGTGGCCGCGGTGCGGGCCGTATGGCCGCTGAGCGAGCGCGGCCTGGGCTTGCGATGCGCTGCCGGCACGAAGCGCCACGTCCTTCCGGGTCGTACGCCCGCCTCGGCGTGTTCCCGGCGACGGCCCGCCACAGGGGGAGCGGGCCGCCGCCGGATCCTCCTCGGCGGTGGTGTCCGACTGCCGCCCCTGGTCCGGGCGGCGGTGGGGAGCCGGTCACCTGAGGAAGGACGCTAAACCTCGGCGTCACGGGTTGCTGCCGGATTGTTCGCAACTGCCCACTCATGGTCGGTGACGTCGGAGAGTGACCGTTCAGCGACCGGGAGTGCGCGCGGGGGATCGGTGGCGGGGCGTCCCGTCCGTCCCGTTAGGCTCCGGAACCATGGACGTACTCATCCATCTCTTCGTCGGCCTGCACATCATCGGCATCGCCTCGCTGCTCGGCGGCTTCCTCACGCAGATGTCGGCGATCGGCAAGGGCACCGCCCGCTTCAACAAGGCGATGCTGCACGGCGCCCTGACCATGCTGGTGACCGGTGTCGCCCTGGTCGGCCTCAACCAGGCCGACGACCACACCGTCAACAACATCAAGATCGGTGTGAAGCTCGCGATCCTGATCGTGATCCTCGGCATCGTCTACGTGAAGCGGGACGAGGAGAGGGCCGAGAAGGGGCTGTTCGCGACGGTCGGCGCGCTCACCGTCGCGAACATCTTCATCGCGGTGCTGTGGACCTGACCGCCCGGCCCTGAGCGGTGTAGGTTCCCATCACATTTGTCGGAGTGGGTGTCGCTGGGCTGCGGTTTGGGGTGCATTCTCATTGGTCTGTCCGTTTCTTCGCGGGCTGGGGTAGCGGCATCTCCTGCGCGCGGCCATGGGCTGGTCAGGAGTCGAGGAGGGCGTGGACACCCTTGGCGACGGCGATGGTCCGAGAGCTGGGTGGTGATCTGCTCGGCCAGTTCGGCCTCAGGGCCGCACTCGTGGAGCGCTGGTACGGCGGCGTAGAAAGCGGTTCGGGAGACCCCGAGCAGCTCACACGCCTGTTCGGCTTTGCGGGCGCCCTGTTTCCCCGCATCGCTGTACTGGCGCTTAGAACTCCTAACGAAATGATCTTCGAGATGGTTGGATCACTCCAGGACCGGTGATCCGGCGGCGCGGGGGAGCGCGGCCGAAGCCGTGGGAAGTCGATGACGAGTTGTGGGCGGTGATCGAGCCGCTGCTTCCTAAGGTTGAGCGTCGGCCCCGGCATCCGGGGCGCAAGCGGCATCCGGACCGGCTGGTGCTTCAGGGCATCCTGTTCGTCCTGCACACCGGGATCGCTTGGGAACACCTGCCGCAGGAACTCGGCTTCGGTTCCGGCATGACCTGCTGGCGCCGCCTGGCCGAGTGGACCGACGCCGGCGTGTGGCCCCGGCTGCATGAGGCCCTCCTGGCCAAGCTTCGCAGCGCGAACGCCCTGGACTTCTCCAGGGCGGCGGTCGACGGCTCCCACATCCGCGCGGTAAAGGGGGAGTCATGGCCGGACGAAGCCCTGTCGACCGGGGCAGGACGGGCAGCAAACACCACCTGATCACCGACGCCACCGGCATCCCGCTCGCCGCCATCCTCACCGGCGGCAACCGCAACGACGTCACCCGGCTGATCCCACTCCTGCGGGCCGTGCCGCCGGTGCGGGGCAAGCGCGGCCGGCCCCGGCGCCGCCCGGACGTGGTGCTGGGCGACCGCGGCTGCGACCACGACAAGTACCGCCGCCAGGTCTGGGACCTCGGAGTGAAGCCGCTGATCGCCCGTCGTGGCACCGAGCACGGCTCCGGGCTCGGCAGTCAACGCTTGGTCGTGGAGCGCGCGTTCGCTCATCTGCACTGGTTCCGCCGTCTGCGGATCCGTTGGGAGATCCGCGACGACATCCACGAAGCCTTCCTCACCCTCGGATGCCCGCTCATCTGCTGGCGGCGGCTGCGCTCCGTGTTGAGCGGCGCCGTGGGCTAGTCACCCGGCGTCAGTCGGTTGAGAACTTCCATCGGGGTGAAGCTCCAGCCGACGAGGCGCGGTCCGCTCCAGTTGATGCCGATCATGTATCCCTCTCGGGCGGCATCAGCCAGATCGCGATCGCGCCAGACGTTCAGGGACATGGATTCAACACGTAGCCCATGCCCCCAGATCGTCGCCGCCCTCTGGGCGCGAGCTGAGGTCGACCAGTAGGGAAGACTTCTCGTGCCGTCCGAGGAGCGGGGAGCCGGGCTTCCCTCGTCATCCCGAACAAACCAGACCACTCCGCTCTGACGGGCATCTCGGAAGAATGCTGCCGCTTGCGAACCGCTCTGACTCATGCCACGTGAGCCTAGCGTTCCCTGTCACTCATTTCGTTAGCGGTTCTTAGTCACTGGGTCTCCTTCGCGAAGCGTCTGGCCGCGCGGGCAGTCAACGCGCTGTATGAGACGCTGCGTCCGCATCAGCATGGCGCATTCGGCGTGGCCCCTTCCGAAGCTACGGGCAGGCTGGCGCAGCGTTCACCGAGGCCGGCAGTAGGCACCTCGAGCCAAGGCGAATCCGTCAAGCTCGGCCTTCTGCTCGTGGCGGCCGCCGGGGGTCACGGTTGGTTGCTGTCCCGGCGAGGGAGCTTGTCACCGATCGCGTCGACCAGAGCCTTGACTTCTTCGGGGAACTTCTGGGCCCAGGTCGTCAGAAACGCGCTCTTCACGATGTGGCCCGAGGTGAAGTCCAGGTCGCCACCGATCTGTTCCCAGATCGTGTGCCGGTCCCAGTTGGTGAGTGCGCGCTCCGTCACCACCTTCTTCACTCGTTCCTGTGCGTGCAGGCCGAGGTGGAGGGCCACCGCGAGCCGCCCCGCCTCCTCGCTGAGACAGTCCAAAACCCGCTCCAGCAAATGGGCTTCGGGATAGCCGGCTCCAGGGAGTGTGAAGATGCCCTTGTCCGGATTGGCGCGTTCGGCCTGGTCGCCGTCGAGGATGCAGATCGACGGATAGGTTGCGGTGGGGTCGACATTGTGATGGGTGTTGACCTTGATCGCAGGGTCGTGGCCACCCATCGCGTGCACCTTGACCTCGTCCAGTTCGATGCCGCCATGGCTGCGCAGGGCCGTGAGAACCATGAGCTCGGCGAAGTCGTCTTCGACGAAGATCGCGAGCTTGGCCTGGATCTGTCCGGTGATGGTCCGCAGAGCTTTGACGTCCAGCTTGCCCTGGATCACGTTGCCTTGCAGAGCCGCCCAGACGGCCTTGGAAGGCAACGGGGCGAGCGCGTCGTTGGAGTGCGTGGTGAAGATGACCTGACAGGACTTGCGATGGGCGACACCGATCAAGTATTCGACCATGCGCTGAGTGGCCACCGGGTGCAGGCCGTTCTCGATCTCTTCGATGAGGATCATCGCCCCCGGCGAGGCCGCTTCGACCTCTGCGACGATTCGGATGACGCTCGCCTCGCCGGCACCGAAGTGAAACTCGGAGTACCCGTCCCCCCGAGGAGTGAGGCCGGAGAAGAGAGACACTCTTTCCGCAGCGTCCACATAGAGCTGCTGGAACCCTTCGATTGGTTTGGCCAGGATCCTTGCCGCTTGATGCGTGACCTCGGGGGCAAGGGTCACCTCGCGGACAGCGGCGAAAGATCCACCAATGGCGGCCTTGAGCTTGGCGCGCTCCGTGGCGGGCAGGGTCCGCTCGACTCCGAACACCAGAACTTCGCGTTCAAGAGCGGTGCGGTTCCACTTCAGTTGCTTAAAGCTGGCTGTGCGCGAGACCGAGAGACGCGGTGTGTGCTCCTTGTCGATAATTTCGTACTCGATTGACCAGTTCTGCATGCTGGAGTCGTACTTGCCGCTCTTGGCGAAGAATCGTCCTGGCGAGACACTCTTGTAGGCCAGGGCCGCCGCCCCCAGAACGGTTGTCTTCCCTCCGCCGTTCGGTCCGACTAGGGCAGTGACGGGAAAGTCGAAGGTGACTTCTCGGTCCGTGAAGCCCCGGAGCTTCCGCAGAGTCAACCGCTTGAGGTACTTGCCGTAGTTCTCCTTGGCGACCTTCGTCTCCAAGTCGGTGATCACACTCGGTCGGACTTCGCTCCTGTAGTCAGTCACCACTGCCCCGTCTGCCTTTCGACTGTTGTTGGTTCATCGTCGCAGATCCGAAAACATGACTCGCCGAGTATGACGAAGGGCTCATCGTATGTGCGACGGCATGGTTTGTGGTGCTGGACTTCGTGGACGGCTGCGCGGAGCCCATCGGATGTGAGCGCGTAGTAGGTGCGTTGGCAATCGGGGCCACAGCCGACCGGGGCTCGCGCAGGCCAGGACTCTTCGGCTTCGGGTGACTGGTGAACCAGCCCTCTCGTTCCATCCTCTTGAGCCACGGATGGAGGCTGCCGTTGTCGATGCCGCGTCTCGCATGGACCTGGGCGCCGTGGAACTCTTCGTTCTGGTGGTCGATCAGGTCGCGCGGCTCTGGCCGGCCTGGCCATGCCCAGCACGCGCGTGATCTGGTCGGAGCCGAGTGCGGAGTGCATCGTCGCCTGGATCTCACCCGCGCCAAAGGAGCGCAGAAGGGCGTTGCCGTGTCTGGTCGGACGGTGCGGTTTTCCGAAGGCAGCGCGATGGAACAGCGCATGCCCGAGATCGCGTTCCAGGCGCTGGAATTGGTGGCCCCGGGCACCTCAGTGCATGCCGAGGTAGTCAGCGGCGGTTCCGACATTCGGCAGGGCCATGGCAATTTGGAAGCGGTGAAGTGAAGCCAGCCGTGCAGCATGCCTTCGACTGCCGGGCGGTTATTGCGCGGGACGCTCTAGTCGACCTTGGTGGTCATGATGGTGTGGCTGTGAACGCCCAGCGGGCGCAGGGGGATGCCGAGTTGCAGGAATCGGCGGGCGACTAGTCCATCTTCGATGGCGAGTTGGGCGGCGAGGCCGCGTGTGCACATCGAAAGCCCGGTCCCGCAGCTAGGACAGCTTCCGTGTCCAGTTGAACTGGGCCACTTCCTCCGGTAGGTCCACACGCTACGGAGCGTTCACGTCCACCACCGCGACCAGTCCGTCCACATGCGTCAGCAGCAGATCCGGCACGTGCCGACAGACGCGGACCCGTCGTCCCCGCACCCCTGGAACGGCTGAGCGGCAGTGCCGACCACACCCCTGGCGGATTCCGCCAGCAAGATCCGGCGAGCTCCGAACGACTCTCGTAGGCCAGCAGGCGATCGCCCCGTCGCCGCGTGGTACCAGCCCGAGGAGTGCCGACGCCCTTACACGAGCGAAACCCCGCCCCGCCAGCCCGGCCGCTACCTGTTCACTCATCAGCAGGTCTCACGGGTCTCCGCGACGACCCCGTCTGCCTGGCGATAGCGGACCTCTTCAGTTCTGGGCGGCGAAGACTGCCCATGTGCTGAGGCGTCCCATGTGCCCGGAGATCGCACGGATGCCGTGAGTGACCGAGGGTCACTCTAAGGAGTGACCCTCGGCGATCTGTCGCAGACGACAAGTTGGCGACAGAACGCTGAGAATCCGATAGGTCTACAGCGAATTTGCAAGCGGTCAGGCCGGGCGCACCACGCTGTGGATCGACGAGGTGCCGTCGTAGTAGATGGACTCCTCGCGCACGTACGCGCCCGGCTTCGGGGCGTGGATCATCATGCCGTCGCCGAGGTAGAGGCCGACGTGGCTGATGTCGTCGTAGAAGAACACCAGGTCGCCCGGCTGGATGGCGGAGAGCGGCACCGTCGTGCCGGTCTCCACCTGGTCCCAGGTGGTGCGGGGCAGGGAGATCCCGGCGGCCTTCCAGGCGGCCTGGGTCAGGCCCGAGCAGTCGTAGGAGCCGGGGCCGCTGGCGCCCCACACGTACGGCTTGCCCTCCTGGGCCCGGGCGAAGGCGAGGGCCCGGGCCGCCTTGGCGGCGTAGCCGGACGACGGCGCCGACGCGCCGGACCCGCCCGTCGCCGACCCGCCCGAGCCGCCCGTCCCGGAGGCGGGAGCCCCGTCGTCGGCCGCCTCCTGCGCGGCCCGCTCGCGCCGGGCCTCCTCCGCCTTCTTCTGCTTCGCGGCCAGCTCGGCGGCCTTCTCGCGGGCCGCCTCCTCCTTGGCCCGCGCGATCCGCGCGAGCCGCGCCTTCTCCTCGGCGGTCAGCTCGGAGAGCAGGCGGCGCGCGTCCGACAGCTTCGTCTGCACGTCCTCCTTGGAGCTCTGCAACTCGTCCTGCGAGCCGGAGAGCTGCCGCAGGCTCTCCTGCGCCTCGGTGCGCTTCTTCGCGGTCCTGCGCTGCTCGTCCTGGAAGTCGTCGACGGCCTTCTTCTGCTCGTCCGTCACCCGGCTGAGCAGCCGGTCCTGCGCGAAGTAGTCCTCGGGGTCGTCGGCGAGGAACATCGTCGCGGTGTCGCTCATCCCGCCCGAGCGGTACTGCTCGGCGGCGAACCGGCCCAGCTTCTGGCGGGCCTCGTTCATCTTCTCGGTGCGCCGCGCGATGTCGTCGAGGAGCCGGTCGATCTGCTGCTTCTTGCCGGCGGTCCGCTCCTTGGCCGCGTTGTACTTCTGCGTGGCGACCTCGGCCTGGCGGTAGAGGCTGTCGACTTTCTGCTGGACCTCCTCCAGGCTCGGCCGGTCCGGCTGCGCGGGCACGGCCTGCGCCGTCTGCGAGAGCAGGGCGACCGAGGTGAGCGCGGCGGTCGTGATGCCGATCGCCGGGGTGGTGCGAAGACCGCCGCTGAGTCGGGAGCGGTTGCGCGGCTTGCGGTGCGACGCCAAGGCTGGCGACTCCTTCCGTCATCCGCCTACCGGGTTAGCTGTCGGGTTCGGGCGTACGGAAGGTTGCCCTACGGTCCGCCGCCCGGCGCTGCCGGGACATCGGGCCGATTCACCCCAAAGGTCGGTGGGTCCCCGGCTCCCTGCCTCACGGCGTGCGGAACTCGGCGGGGGCCGACCGCTCGCCGCGACGCTCGCGGACGGGGGGACGGGCGGCCCGCGCAGCACCGTAGCCAACCGGTGTCGCCGCTGTGAAGGTTGATGTGCGATATGCCCGATACATTTTCGTGACCTTGCTGCGGGTGGGGGATCGGCACGGGCCCCGGGGGGGTGATCTGCGTCATGCGGAGCCCGCCGTGCCGGGCTCCCGCGGGGCGGCGGCGGCCCGGTATCGCAAAGGCGGCGGCGGTGTGTCAGTGGGGCGGCCTAGACTCGGAGGGCGATGAGCAGCCTCTTTGACGACAGTTTCCTGGCCAGCCTCCAGAGCGGCGCGGAGCAGCCCCCGCCGCCCGAGGATCCCGCCCACGACAGCGCGCCGGAGCCGATCCCCGACGATCTGTTCGGCGGGAAGTTCGACGTGCCCCCGGCCAGGGACGCGTACTACCGGGACGGCGCCCCGCGCCCGGCGGTCGATCCGGAATCCCTCCTGGAGGGGTTGAACGAGCACCAGAGGGCCGCCGTGGTGCACGGCGGCTCACCCCTGCTCATCGTCGCGGGCGCCGGCTCCGGCAAGACCCGCGTGCTGACGCACCGCATCGCGTACCTGCTGGCGGAGCGCGGCGCCCACCCGGGCCAGATCCTCGCGATCACCTTCACGAACAAGGCCGCGGGCGAGATGAAGGAGCGCGTCGAGGCCCTGGTCGGCCCGCGGGCGCACGCGATGTGGGTGTCGACCTTCCACAGCGCGTGCGTGCGCATCCTGCGCCGGGAGAGCAAGAAGCTGGGCTTCACGTCCTCCTTCTCGATCTACGACGCGGCCGACAGCAAGCGCCTCATGGCCCTGGTCTGCCGCGACCTGGACCTGGACCCGAAGAAGTTCCCGCCGAAGTCCTTCAGCGCCAAGATCAGCAACCTGAAGAACGAGCTGATCGACGAGGAGGACTTCGCCGGCCAGGCCGCCGACGGCTTCGAGAAGACCCTCGCCCAGGCCTACGTGATGTACCAGTCCCGCCTCCGCGAGGCGAACGCGCTGGACTTCGACGACCTGATCATGACGACGGTGAACCTGCTGCGCGCGTTCCCCGACGTCGCGGAGCACTACCGCCGCCGCTTCCGGCACGTCATGGTCGACGAGTACCAGGACACGAACCACGCGCAGTACGCGCTGGTCAAGGAGCTGGTGGGCCCGGCGGACGGCGAGGGAGCGGACCCGGCCGAGCTGTGCGTCGTCGGTGACGCCGACCAGTCGATCTACGCCTTCCGCGGCGCCACGATCCGGAACATCCTCGACTTCGAGGAGGACTATCCGAACGCGACGACGATCATGCTGGAGCAGAACTACCGCTCCACGCAGACGATCCTCTCGGCGGCCAACGCGGTGATCGAGCGCAACGAGTCGCGCCGCCCCAAGAACCTGTGGACGAACGCGGGAGCGGGCGCCCAGATCACCGGATACGTCGCGGACACCGAGCACGACGAGGCCCAGTTCATCGCCGACGAGATCGACCGCCTCACGGACGCGGGCGACGCGCAGGCCGGTGACGTCGCCGTCTTCTACCGGACGAACGCGCAGTCCCGTGTCTTCGAAGAGGTCTTCATCCGCGTCGGCCTGCCGTACAAGGTCGTCGGCGGCGTCCGCTTCTACGAGCGCAAGGAGGTCAGGGACATCCTTGCCTACCTGCGGGTCCTCTCGAACCCGGAGGACTCCGTCCCGCTCCGCCGGATCCTGAACGTGCCGAAGCGCGGCATCGGCGACCGCGCCGAGGCGATGATCGACGCCCTGTCGCTGCGCGAGAAGATCAGCTTCGCGCAGGCGCTGCGCCGCGTCGACGAGGCGTACGGCATGGCGGCCCGCTCCACGAACGCGGTGAAGCGGTTCAACACGCTCATGGAGGACCTGCGCACGATCGTCGAGTCCGGCGCGGGCCCGGCGACGGTCCTGGAAGCGGTCCTGGAGCGCACCGGCTACCTCGCGGAGCTCCAGGCCTCCACCGACCCGCAGGACGAGACCCGCATCGAGAACCTTCAGGAACTCGCCGCCGTGGCACTGGAGTTCGAGCAGGAGTCGGCCGCCGCCACGGACGCGCAGCCGGACGGCGCGCAGGAGGACGGCGCGCAGGGCGGTGGCGCGCAGGGCGGTGGCGCCGAGGCGGACGGCGCGGATGCCCCGGTCTCCGGCGGGACGCTCTCCGACTTCCTGGAGCGGGTCGCGCTCGTGGCCGACTCGGACCAGATCCCCGACGAGGACGAGGACGGCAGCGGCGTCATCACCCTGATGACCCTGCACACCGCCAAGGGCCTGGAGTTCCCGGTGGTCTTCCTGACCGGCCTGGAGGACGGCGTCTTCCCGCACATGCGCTCCCTCGGCCAGGCCAAGGAGCTGGAGGAGGAGCGCCGGCTCGCCTATGTCGGCATCACCCGCGCGCGGGAGCGGCTGTACCTGACCCGGTCCACCATGCGCAGCGCCTGGGGCCAGCCCTCGTACAATCCGCCGTCCCGGTTCCTGGAGGAGATCCCGGCCGCGCACCTGGACTGGAAGCGCACCGGCCCCTCCACCCCGGCGGCCTCGACGAAGAGCATCGGAGGCGGTATCGCGGCCTCGCTGTCCTCGTCGCGCTCCCGCTCGTCGACCCCGGCGTTCGCCACGCGCCGCGCGAGCGAGAAGCCGGTGGTGTCCCTGACGGTCGGCGACCGCGTCACGCACGACCAGTTCGGTCTCGGCACGGTGGTCGGGGTGACCGGCTCGGGGTCGAACGCGGAGGCGACGATCGACTTCGGGGACCCGAAGCCGAAGCGGCTGCTGCTGCGGTACGCGCCGGTGGAGAAGCTGTAGCCGGGCGCCGGGCGGGATGCCGGGCGCCCGGGGTCGGCCAGGCCCTAGGTCGAGGCCCTGGGTCGAGGATCTAGGTCGGGTCGAGGCCGTGGCTGCGCAGCCACGGCAGCGGGTCGATCGCGGAGCCGCCCCCGGGGCGCACCTCGAAGTGCAGGTGCGGTCCGGTCGAGTTCCCGGAGTTGCCCGACCGTGCGATGACGTCTCCGGCCTTGACCGGGCCGCTCATCACGGTGTGCGCGGACAGATGGCAGTACCAGGTCTCGGTGCCGTCCTTGGCGGTCACTATCGCCATGTTCCCGTACGCGCTGTTCCACTGCGTGCGCACGGTGCCGTCGGTCGCGGACATCACCGGGGTCCCGTAGCTCACGGGGAAGTCGATGCCGGAGTGCACGGACATCCAGTTGATGCCGGCCTGCCCGTAATAGGCGCTCAGCCCGTGCTGCTTCACCGGCAGCGCGAACTTCGGACGGGCCGCTTCCTTGCGGGCGGCCTCCTCGGCGGCCTTCTTGCGGTCCGCCTCCTGCTTGGCCTTCAGATCGATGCGTTCCTGGGTGCGGCTCGCCCGGTCGGCGAAGTCACCGGCGTCCTGGGAGAGATCGGCGAGCTGGGTGTCCAGCTTGTTGTTGGCCGTGGACGGCTTCACGGCCGTGGCGTCGGACGCCGTCATGGCCTGCGTCTCCGTGTCACCGCTGCCGCCCGAGCCGACCCCGACCGAGGCCGCCGCGATCCCGGCGATGCCGACCACGCACACCGACGGCACGGCGACCGTCAGCAGCGCGGAGCGCTTGGCGGGGGAGCGGCGCCGGGCGCGGCCGCGGGCCGCGGCGCGCGGCGTGAATTCCCGCCCCGCCGCGCGGGGTTCGGCGTCCGGATCGGGGTGCGTCGCGGCCGGCTCGGCGTCGTCGTGGTGCTCCGGCGCAGGCGCCTGCTCGTGCACCGCTTCCATCCGGCCCGTGTCGCCGAGGGCGGCGGGGGCGGGGGCGGTGGGGGCGCCGGCGGAGTTCCACTGCGTGGCGTCGTAGGCGCCGGTGTCGTACGCGGTGGTGCCGAAGACCGGCGACTCGAAGGTCTGCGTGTCGTAGGTCTGCGCGGCGAGCTGCTGCGCGTCGAAGACCGGCGCCTGGAAGGCCCGGGTGTCGAAGCCTTGCGTATCGAAGCTCTGTGTATCGAAGCCCTGCGTACCGAAGCTCTGCGTCCCGGAGTTCGGGGCGGTGAACGTCTGGGTCTCGTACGGCTGGGTCCCGAACGACGAGGTCTCGAAGAGATGGGTCCCGGTGTGCTGCGCACCCGGGTACTCCGCGGTGTCCCACTGCCCGGTGTGCTGCCCGCCGTGCTGTCCGGCCGTGCCGGACTGCGCGGGGATGGTGGTGGTGTGCTCGTACCCGGGTGTGGGCCAGACACCGCTCGTGCCGTGGCCGCCGGTGTCGTACGAGGACGCGTACGGGTCGGCGTACTGCTGCTGGTGGCCGGGGTCGGCGTACCAGTGTCCGCTGGTGTGGGAGCCCGTGTCGTCAGCGGGTCCGACGGCGGTCGCGGTGGCCGCGGCCGGGTAGGAACCCGTGTCGTAGGAGCCGTCGCCCGGCAGGTCACCGAAGAGTGGATCGGTGGCGAAGCTGGTCGTGGAGTAACCGTCGTGTGCCGCGTAGTGCGCGGTCCCCGACGGATGACGGTCGTTCACCCACTTCTCTTTCGCCTCGACAACAGGGGCTGCCAGAGCAGTGCGGCGACTGTACCCGGCGGTACGAGGGCGCGACAATCTTCCGCAGGTTTCCGATCCCGGGGAAACGGGCAATCGCCCGTCTTTCGGTGGACTGCGGGCAGAGCTTTGGCGCTGAGTTCGAGAAACGTTCGATCCCGGCGCCGCGCCGAGCGTTCCCACGGCCCGTGGTGAGACACCGTCAAACCGCCGGTGAGCGGGTGCGCGGCCGGCCCGGGGCCGCCGTGGGGCGGCCGGGTGCCGACCGCCGGGCCGTTGTCAGGCCACCGTCAGGCCGCCGACCGAGGGGGCGGCGTGCGCCGCTTCCGCCGTCGGCGCGGCGTCGAGGGCCTGGCGGACACCGGTCGCGACCGCCGGGTGGACCGGCAGCGCCAGGTGCCCGATGCCGGTCACCCGCACGTTCTCCACGAGCAGGTCCGGGTGGTCCACGCCGGCCGTCTCCAGCGGATCCATCAGATGGTCGAGGTCGCTCCAGAAGCTCACGAAGCGCGTCCGGCAGCCGGGCGCCGGCTCCTTCAACTCCTCGATCACCGACGAGCCGGGCCGCATCTGCCGCACGATCGGGTGCGCGTCCGCGAACGGCACGACCCGGGTGCCCGCGTGCGGGGTGCCGAGCGTGACGAGGGTGCGGACGTGCGCGTCGCCGCCGAGCCGCTGCACGTAGTAGCGGGCGATGAGGCCGCCCAGGCTGTGCCCCACGATGTCGATCCGCTGCTGCCCGGAATGCTCGCACAACTGCGTCACGTGCCGCCCGAGCAACCGGGCGGCGGCCCGGATGTCGCAGGTCAGCGGCGAGTAGTTGAGCGATTCGACCGGCTGCCCGCCGTGCTGGGCCAGCGTGCGGCGCAGCAGGACGAAGACGGAACGGTTGTCGATGAAACCGTGCAGCAGCAGTACCGGGGGCTTCTGCGAGGTCGGCAGCCGGGGCGCGGACGCCGTCACCGGCGGCGCCGGGTCCGCGTCGTCCAGGAAGCCCTCGGGCGGCGGATCGGTGTCGAGCGGCGGAACGTGCGGCAGGGCCGCCGGCCGTGGTCGTTCGGGGAGGATGCCCGAGGGGTAGAGCAGCAGATGCCCGGCCAGGATGGCCAGCTCCAGCGCGGCCGCCTTCAGCAGCGCGGCCGACAGACCGGCCGGCCTCGCGGGCAGCAGGTGGCGGAGCGGGCGAAAGGGCAGAGCCCTCGTGACCTCCATCGGTCGACCTCCCGTCGGCGTGCGGGGGACCTCGCTGTCCCCCGGACGCACTTCTGGAGAGCCTGCCGGGCGGGCGGACGCGCGGTGGGCTGCTGCGCCGACTCATCGGCCCCCGCGAGTCGGTCCGCGCCGGCGACGTGAACACCGGGCCACCGTGCCGTGCGGCTGACGGCGCGGTGGCGCGGCGATCCCGAAGCGGCTCCCCTCGCGCCCGTCCCGTACGTGGCGCGCAGCGAACGTGTCCCACCGTGTGATTTCCCCCTCGCTGCGCACCGTGAAACGGGCGCGTGCGGGATGCTGTCGATAACGTTCGTTCACTTCGGTCATCCACGATGGGGTTTCCGGGGCAGTCGCTTCAGGGAGGCAGTGATGGGTGTGGCAGCCGGTCCGATCCGCGTGGTCGTCGCGAAGCCTGGGCTCGACGGCCACGATCGCGGGGCCAAGGTGATCGCGCGTGCGCTGCGCGACGCCGGTATGGAGGTCATCTACACGGGGCTGCACCAGACTCCCGAGCAGATCGTGGACACCGCCATCCAGGAGGACGCCGACGCGATCGGTCTGTCCATCCTCTCCGGCGCGCACAACACCCTCTTCGCGCGCGTCATCGAGCTGCTGGCCGAGCGGGACGCCGCCGACATCAAGGTCTTCGGCGGCGGCATCATCCCCGAGGCCGACATCGCGCCTCTGAAGGAGAAGGGCGTCGCGGAGATCTTCACCCCCGGCGCCACCACGGCCTCCATCGTCGACTGGGTCCGGGCCAACGTCCACCAGCCCGCCTGAACCTGACCGACCACCAGGCGCCCACCCGGACCTGAACCAGGAGCGCGGACCCGGCCCGGGGGCGGCCCGGGACTGGTCCGGGACTAGTCCGGGGGCTGCTCGGAATGCCCCAGGGGCGCGGGTGACCGCTCGGGCGGGGTCGTGAGCGGCCATGCCGAGAGCCGCGCCGTCTGGCCGGTATCTCTCGCGGCCATGCCGAGAGCCGCGCCGTCGGACCGGCGCCTCTCCCGGCCGCGACGAAGACCGCGCCGTTGGACCGGACATGGCGACCGGCCATGCCGAGAGCCGCGCCGTCGGACCGGCGCCTCTCCGGGCCGCGACGAAAGCCGCGCCGTCGGCCCGGACATGGCGACCGGCCCCGCCGCACCTCATCGGACGTCGGGACCGGGCTCGCCCGGCGTCAGTTCGTCCCGCATGGCACGGCGCAGCCGCAGCGTGCCGGCCAGCCGCTGGAAGGCCTCGGCCCAGTACCCGCCCGCCCCGGGCGCCGACCCCTCCGGTTCCTCGACGGCGGCCGTCAGCGCTTCGAGCCGGACGACCTCCGCGGGGTCGAGGCAGCGCTCGGCCAGCCCCATCACCCCGCTGAAGCTCCACGGATAACTCCCCGCGTCCCGCGCGATGTTCAGCGCGTCGACGACGGCCCGCCCGAGCGGCACCGCCCACGGCGTGGCGCACACCCCGAGCAGCTGGAACGCCTCGGAGAGCCCGTGCGCCGCGATGAACTCGCCGACCCACTCGGCCCGTTCGTCCTGCGGCAGCGCCGTGAGCAGCTTCGCCCGCTCGGCCAGCGACACCGCGCCGGGCCCCGCCGCCCCGGCCGCCGTGGCGGGTCCGAGCAGCGCGCGCGACCACCCGATGTCCCGCTGGCGCACCGCCGCCCGGCACCACGCCGCGTGCAGCTCGCCCTGCCAGTCGTCGGCCACCGCGAGCGCCACGATCTCCTGCGCGCCGCGCCCGCCGAACCGGTCCGGCCAGCGGTCCAGCGGAGCGGCCTCGACCAGCTGGCCCAGCCACCACGACCGCTCGCCCCGGCCCGCGGGCGGCTTGGCGACGACTCCGTCCCGCTCCATCGCCGGGTCGCACTCGTGCGGCGCCTCGACGGCGACCGTCGCCGTCGTCCGGTCCAGCGCCACGCACGACAGGGCCCGGTCCGCCATCCGCCCGGCGAGCGCGGAGCCCGGCAGCGCGGACAGCAGCTCGGCCGCCGTCGCCCGCACGTTCCTGCTGCGGTCGCTGAGGGCCTGCTCTAGGAACGGCTCGTCGGCGGCGCCGAGTCCGGTGCGCAGGGAGTCGAGGAACATCAGCCGGTCCTCGGCGCGCTCCGTGCTCCAGGTCCCCGCGAGGAGTGCGCGGGCCGCCTCCGGGTCGTGCGCGCGGACGGCGGCGAGCAACGCCACCCGCTCCGCGAACAGGCCCTCCTCCCAGAGCTGCCGGACCCGCTCGGCGTCCTCGGGCGCCGGCAGCGCCGCGCTCGCGCCGGGAGTGGCGCGCAGCGCGAACTTCCAGTCCGGGTTGAGCCGACCCAGCCACAGCGCGCGCGGCCCGGCGAAGGCGAGGGCCTGGGGCCGCAGATCGGTGCGGCCGCGCGCCGCGTCGAGCAGGGCGGGCAGCAGCTCGGGGGGCGGCCCGTACCCGTGCTCGTTGGCCGCCGCCAGCCACTGCGGGAGCAGTTCGAGCAGGTCGGGCGCGGAGCCGCGGCGGGTGGTGCCGGTGCCGGGGCGGTCGGTGAGCAGCATCGCCAGGCGCCGGCGTGCGGCCGTGGGCAGCGGCGGGCGCGGGTCGTCGGCGGTGGGCTCGGGCAGCGCCACGGCCGGGGCGGGGCGCAGGCCCGCGCGGCGCCGCGCGGTCTGGGCGGCCGCCTCGTCGAGCAGCGTGCGCGGGCCGGTGCCCGACCGCCGCTCCGTACCGAGCAGGGCCGCCGTGACGAGACCGTCCCAGGTGGTGGCAGCGGGAGCGGGGGACGGGGCCGGCATGCTCGGTGTGCTCGGTGTGCTCGGTGTGCTCGGTGTGCCGGATGTGGTTGATGTGCCGGGTGTGGTCGTGGGCGTCATACGGGGCCTCTTCCTCTCTGTGGAGGCGCTCGACCAGGGGCTAGGCCGAGCGCTCTGTCGAGCGCGCTGTCAGGAGCGTGGACGGGGTGGCGATCGGTCGCCGTCGAGGGCGCCGACGTACCGCGCGCTCAGCACAGCGATATGACCTCACCGGCGGCCCCCGTCCAGGCGGCCAGCGGGCGGAAGCCCCGGTGCCCGCACTCGCCGAACACCGTCACCGGCGCCCCGCCGGACACCGCGGTGAGCCGCCACAGCCCGGACGGCGAGGTCTGCGGGGCCAGCGGGAGCGCCGACTTGCCGTCCGCGTCCGCCAGTTGCCAGCTCCCGCCGTCCGGGTCCCGCGCCGGCACCACGTCCGCGAGCGTCACCGGCCACGACTCCAGCCACGGGTCGGCCGTGAGCGCTTCGCTGTACGCCGCGAGCGCGTCGCCGACCGCGGTCCCCGGCGGCCGGACGTCCTTGGGCCGCGCCGTCCCGAACTGCTCGCCGAGCTCCACCCGCAACGCCCCCGCGCCGGGATACCCCGACACGGCGGCGTCCAGGGTCAGCCCGGCCGGCAGGGCCAGGGCGGGGGCGCGGCCCACGGCGCCGTAGGAGAGGAGGAGCGCGGTGCGGTGCGTCGCCGTGCCGTACAGCCATATGCGGCGCGTGGTCAGGTGGCCGTCCGCCGCGTCGTACTGGGCCAGGACCAGCCAGTCGTCCCGCTGCGGGGGCCCCTCGGCCGACGCCGGCAGGCCGACCCGGGAGCGGACCGTGGCCGCCAGCTCCTCGGGCAGCCCGGCGCGGTGCAGCCAGCCCTGGACGAGGAGGTGGAGCAGCGCGCACTCCTCCAGGAGCCGCACCGGCCAGCCGGGACCCGAGCCCGGCACGGCCCCCAATTCCCGTACGCGCGAGGCCAGTCCGGGGGCCTGCGCGTCGACCATGCGCGCCGCCGTCTCCTCCCACAGCCCGTATCCCGCCCGCTCCGCCTGCGCCAGACCGCCGCGCAGCAGATCGGTCAGGCGCTGCTCAAGCTCGGCGGCGCCCGCGGTGATCCGCTGCGCGCGCCGCTCGGCCCGGCGCCGGGCCGCTTCCGGATCGGCCGGCGCGCTCCCCGCGTCCCCGTCCCGCGCCGTGCGCCGCTCCGTCGCCCGCTGTCTGCGGCCGGCCAGCCACTGCGCGGTCCACTCCGGCGGCGCCTGCCCGCCCGGCACCTGCTGGTCGCCGCCCGCCCAGAGCAGCAGCAGCCCCAGCGCGTGCTTGCACGGGAACTTCCGGCTCGGGCAACTGCACTTGTACGCCGGGCCGGTGCCGCCGCCGTCCCCGCCGCTGTCGACGATCGTCTGATACGGCTTGCTGCCGCTGCCCTTGCACAGTCCCCATATCGCCCCCTCGTCCGAACTCCCGGTCTGCGACCAGGGTCCCGCCGTCCCGAGCTTGCTTCCCGCCTTGCGTGACGCGGCGTCAGGCGCCAGTGCAAGCACCTGGTCCGCTGTCCAGCGCACCCCCTGCTGAGTCATGTCCCCGACGGTAGGTCCCGCCACTGACAATCTCTCAGAAAACCGCTCTGACCTGCGGTGATCGAATGGGCGGGGTCGATTGTCAGTGGCGTGGTGCACCGTGGGAACCAACGCGCGGCGAAGGCGGTCGACCCGTCCTGCCGCGCTGGTTCGAGCTGGGCGATTCGAAGTGATGCGACGCGCGCTGGACGCGAGTTGGAGGGGGACAGCCATGACCGTTTCTGTCGAGGAACAGGCCGGGTCCGACACCGGGGGCCAGGCGCTGCGGCCGCACGCCGAGCACGCGTTCGCGGCCGAGCTCGCCGCGCTGGCCGCGCAGGACGACCGGCCGCGGCCGGCCCGCTGGCGGATGTCGCCGTGGGCCGTCGCCACGTACCTGCTGGGCGGCACGCTGCCGGACGGCACGGTGATCTCGCCGAAGTACGTGGGCCCGCGGCGCATCGTCGAGGTGGCGGTGACGACCCTGGCGACCGACCGGGCGCTGCTGCTGCTCGGCGTCCCGGGCACCGCGAAGACATGGGTGTCCGAGCACCTCGCCGCGGCCGTGAGCGGCGATTCGACCCTGCTGGTGCAGGGCACGGCCGGCACCCCGGAGGAGGCCATCCGCTACGGGTGGAACTACGCGCAGCTCCTGGCCCACGGCCCCAGCCGGGACGCCCTGGTGCCCAGTCCGGTCATGCGGGCGATGGCGGAGGGCATGACGGCGCGGGTGGAGGAGCTGACCCGCATCCCCGCCGACGTGCAGGACACCCTGATCACGATCCTGTCCGAGAAGACCCTGCCGATACCGGAGCTGGGGCAGGAGGTGCAGGCGGTCCGCGGCTTCAACCTGATCGCGACGGCCAACGACCGGGACCGCGGGGTCAACGACCTGTCGAGCGCGCTGCGCCGCCGGTTCAACACGGTGGTGCTGCCGCTGCCCGCGACGGTGGAGGCGGAGGTCGACATCGTCTCCCGCCGGGTCGAGCAGGTCGGCCGCTCCCTGGAGCTGCCCGCGGCGCCCGACGGCATGGACGAGATCCGGCGCGTCGTCACCGTCTTCCGCGAGCTGCGCGACGGCGTGACCTCCGACGGCCGTACGAAGATCAAGTCGCCGAGCGGCACCCTGTCGACGGCGGAGGCGATCTCCGTCGTCACCAGCGGCCTCGCCCTGTCCGCCCACTTCGGGGACGGCGTGCTGCGCTCCTCCGACGTCGCCGCCGGCATCCTCGGCGCCGTCGTCCGCGACCCGGCCGCGGACCGCGTGGTCTGGCAGGAGTACCTGGAGGCCGTGGTGCGCGAGCGGGACGGCTGGAAGGACTTCTACCGGGCCTGCCGCGAGGTCAGCGCATGACGGGCCCGCTGCTGCTCGGCGTACGGCACCACGGGCCGGGGTCGGCGCGCGCCGTGCGCCGCGCGCTGGACGAGGCGGGTCCGGTGGCCGTCCTGATCGAGGGACCGCCCGAGGCGGACGCCCTGGTGCCGCTCGCCGCCGAGCCGGACATGCGGCCGCCGGTCGCGCTGCTCGCCCACGTCGTGGACGAGCCGGGGAAGTCGGCGTTCTGGCCGTTCGCCGAGTTCTCGCCCGAATGGGTCGCGATCCGCTGGGCGCTGGAGCACGGGGCGCAGGTCCGCTTCATCGACCTCCCGGCGGCGCACAGCCTGGCGCTGCGCGACGAGGAGGCACCGGACGGGCGGACACCGGACGGGCGAGTACCGGACGGGCGGACACCGGACGTGCGAGTGCCGGACGGGCGTTCACCTGACGGGCAGGCACCCGACGGGCGGACACCGGACGAGCGTTCACCTGATGGGGGAGTGCCGGACGGGCGAGTGCCTGACGGGGAGGCGGGGGAGGGCGCGGTGCGGGCGGGGGACGCCGTTCGCGTCGACCCGCTGGGTGTGCTCGCCGAGACCGCCGGCTACGACGACGCGGAGCGCTGGTGGGAGGACGTCGTCGAGCACCGCGAGGGGGACGCGTTCGGCGCACTCGGCGAGGCGATGGGCGCCCTGCGGGAGGCGTACGGGGACGGCGGACACCGCCGCGACCCGGTGCGGGAGGCGTACATGCGGCTCCAGATCCGCACGGCGCTGCGCGAGTTCGGCTCCGGCGACGAGGTCGCGGTGGTGTGTGGGGCGTGGCACGTCCCCGCCCTGCGCCGCAAGACACCCGTCGCCGCCGACCGCGCGCTGCTCAAGGGCCTGCCGAAGGCGAAGGTCGACATGACGTGGGTGCCGTGGACCCACCGGCGCCTCGCCCGCGCCAGTGGCTACGGCGCGGGCATCGAGTCCCCGGGGTGGTACGGGCACCTGTTCGCCGCGCCCGACCGCCCGGTGGAGCGCTGGCTGACCAAGGTCGCGGGGCTGCTCCGCGCCGAGGACCGCATCGTGTCGTCCGCCCACGTCATCGAGGCCGTCCGGCTCGCCGAGACCCTCGCCGTGATGCGGGGCAGGCCGCTGGCGGGCCTGACCGAGACCATCGACGCGGTGCGGGCGGTGTTCTGCGAGGGCTCCGACGTCCCGCTGGCGCTGATCCACGACCGGCTCGTGGTCGGGGACGACCTCGGCGAGGTGCCGTCGAGCGCGCCGGCCGTGCCGTTGCAGCGCGACCTCACCAAGCTCCAGCGCTCCCTGCGTCTCAAGCCGGCCGCGCTGGAGAAGGACCTGGACCTCGACCTGCGCGGGGACACCGACGCCGCGCGCAGCCGCCTGCTGCACCGGCTGCGGCTGCTCGGCGTCGCCTGGGGCGAGCCGGCCCGGTTCGCGCGCGGCTCCACCGGCACCTTCCGCGAGAGCTGGCGGCTGCGCTGGGAGCCGGAGCTGTCGGTGCGGGTCGCCGAGGCCGGGGTGTGGGGCACGACCGTGCTCGCCGCCGCGACCGCCAAGGCGGAGGCCGACGCGATCGGCGCGTCCGCCCTCGCCGACGTCACCGCGCTCGCCGAGCAGTGCCTGCTCGCCGGACTCGGGGACGCGCTGCCCGTCGTCATGCGGGTGCTCGCCGACCGCGCCGCCCTGGACGCCGACGTCGGCCACCTCGCCCAGGCGCTGCCCGCCCTGGCCCGCGCGCTGCGCTACGGCGACGTGCGCGGCACCGACACCGGCGCGCTCGCCGGGGTCGCGGCCGGACTCGCCGAGCGGGTCTTCGTCGGACTGCCCCCGGCGTGCGCGGGCCTCGACGCGGACGCCGCCGCCGCGGTGCGCGCCCAGGTCGACGGGGTGCACGGGGCGATCGCCCTGCTGGAGGACGCCGGGCTGCGGGACCGGTGGCGGGCCGTGCTGCGCACCCTCGCCGGGCGGGACAGCGTGGCCGCGGTGATCCGGGGCCGGTGCGCGCGGATCCTGCTCGACGAGGGGGAGCTGACCGACGACGACACGGCCCTGCTGATGGGCCTCGCCCTGTCCCCGGGCACGCCGCCCGGAGAGGCCGCCGCCTGGATCGAGGGGTTCGTCGGGGGAGGCTCGGGGGGCGGGCTGCTCCTGGTGCACGACGAGCGGCTGCTGGCGCTGGTGGACGGGTGGCTCACCGGGGTGCCGGGCGACGCGTTCACCGATGTGCTGCCGTTGCTGCGGCGCACGTTCTCGGCCTACGAGCCCGGTGTGCGCAGATCCCTGGGCGAGCTGGTCCGGCGCGGGCCGGGCGGCACCGCCTCGGCGCCCACGGGGGCCGGCCTTCCCCCCGGTTTCGCCGACGACCTCGACCCCGACCGGGCCGACGCCGTGCTCCCCGTCGTCCACCTGCTGCTCGGAGCCGGAGCCGGAGCCGGAGCCGCAGGCCCAGGCACACCGGCGCCCGGACACCCGGGCACACCGGCACACAGGCGTTCCACCACACCAGCGGAGGCGGGGACATGACGGAGACGCAAGAGCGGCTGCGGCGCTGGCGACTGGTGCTCGGCGGTGACAGCGCCGACGGCACCGGCTGCGCACTCGAAGGACAGGACGCCGCGATGGACAGCGCCCTGTCCGCGCTCTACGGCTCGGGGCAGGGGAAGGACCGCCCCACCGGCGGCAGCCGCGGCGCGGGGCTCGGTGCCTCGGCGCCGTCGGTGGCCCGCTGGCTGGGCGACATCCGCACCTACTTCCCCTCCTCGGTGGTCCAGGTCATGCAGCGCGACGCGATCGACCGCCTGGGCCTGTCCACGCTGCTCCTGGAGCCCGAGATGCTGGAAGCGGTCGACGCGGACGTGCACCTCGTGGGCACGCTGCTCTCCCTGAGCAAGGCGATGCCGGAGACCACCAAGGAGACGGCGCGGGCGGTCGTCCGCAAGGTCGTCGACGACCTGGAGAAGAAGCTCGCCACCCGCACCCGCGCCACCCTCACCGGCGCCCTCGACCGCAGCGCCCGCATCAGCCGGCCCCGCCACCACGACATCGACTGGAACCGCACCATCGCGGCCAACCTCAAGCACTACCTGCCCGAATACCGCACGATCGTGCCCGAGCGGCTCATCGGCTACGGCAGGGCCGCGCAGTCGGTGAAGAAGGACGTCATCCTCTGCATCGACCAGTCGGGCTCGATGGCGGCCTCCGTCGTCTACGCGTCGGTCTTCGGCGCGGTGCTCGCCTCCATGCACTCGATCTCGACCCGGCTGGTCGTCTTCGACACCGCCGTCGTCGACCTCACCGACCAGCTCGACGACCCCGTCGACGTGCTGTTCGGCACGCAGCTCGGCGGCGGCACCGACATCAACCGGGCGCTCGCCTACTGCCAGTCGCAGATCACCCGCCCCGCCGAGACGGTCGTCGTCCTCATCTCCGACCTCTACGAAGGCGGCATCCGCGACGAGATGCTGAAGCGGGTCGCGGCGATGAAGGCGTCCGGGGTCCAGTTCGTGACGCTGCTCGCGCTCTCCGACGAGGGCGCGCCCGCCTACGACCGGGAGCACGCGGCGGCCCTCGCCGCCCTCGGCGCCCCCGCCTTCGCCTGCACCCCCGACCTCTTCCCCGACATCATGGCCGCGGCCATCGAGAAGCGGCCGCTGCCGATACCGGACGCGGCCGCGGACACCGGGGGAGCGGCCCCGAACCGCTGGTGAGCCCCTCGGCCCCCTCGGCCCACTCGGCCCCCTCGGGGACCGACAGCGGGTTTTCGGGAAAACCGGGCAGGAGGTCCTGAGAGACCGACGCCCAGGACCCGGCCGGGCCGCATCCACCGGCCGGCCGGATCCGCGACAGGCGTGCGGACGGGCGCCCCGTGGGGACGGGGCCCACCGTCGCGGGCCCACCGGCGTACCACCGGGCCCCTCGGGTGGCCTCACCGTGCGAACCCCCCGCACGGTGAGGCCGCGGACGCCGCCCCGCAGCCGCCCTGAGGCCATCCCTGAAGCCATCCCGAAGCCCTCCCCAAGCCCTCCCGAAGGCATCCCGAAGCCGTCCCGCACCCGGCCGGGGTCCTGGCCGACAACGGGCAAAAGGGGCGCTCTGTGACCGGTATCACCGCTCAGGTGTGATCTGCGATTTAGAAGGCATCGCCGCACGGCGATAACCTGCGAGACGGACATGCCGCGTACCCGGTCACCGTGTACGCCTCCCTTGTGACGGCAAGCGACAGCGGTCGTCACGTGTGACAGCGGAGTCACGTTGCCCCTCGCGGCACGCCCACGCAGACAGCAGACCGCAGAACCGCGAGATCACTGATAGGGACGGACGCGCGTGGACCTGTTCGAGTACCAGGCGAGGGACCTCTTCGCCAAGCACGGTGTACCGGTGCTGGCCGGTGAAGTCATCGACACGCCTGAGGCGGCGCGCGAGGCCACCGAGAAGCTGGGCGGCAAGTCGGTCGTCAAGGCACAGGTGAAGGTCGGTGGCCGCGGCAAGGCCGGCGGCGTGAAGCTGGCCGCCTCCGCCGACGAGGCCGTCGAGCACGCGACCAACATTCTCGGAATGGACATCAAGGGCCACACGGTCCACAAGGTGATGATCGCCGAGACGGCCCCGGAGATCGTGGAGGAGTACTACGTCTCCTTCCTCCTGGACCGCACCAACCGCACCTTCCTCTCCATCGCGTCCGTCGAGGGCGGCATGGAGATCGAGGAGGTGGCGGCCACCCGTCCGGAGGCCGTCGCCAAGACGCCGATCGACGCCAACGAGGGCGTGACCCCCGAGGTCGCCCGCAAGATCGTCGAGGACGCGAAGTTCCCGGCCGAGGTCGCCGGCCAGGTCGCCGACATCCTCCAGACGCTGTGGAAGACCTTCGTCGAGGAGGACGCCCTCCTGGTCGAGGTCAACCCGCTGGCCAAGGTCGCCTCCGGTGACGTCCTCGCCCTCGACGGCAAGGTGTCGCTCGACGAGAACGCCGAGTTCCGGCACGCCGACCACGAGGCCCTCCAGGACAAGGCGGCGGCCAACCCGCTCGAGGCCGCTGCCAAGGAGAAGGGCCTCAACTACGTCAAGCTCGACGGCGAGGTCGGCATCATCGGCAACGGCGCCGGCCTGGTCATGTCGACCCTGGACGTCGTCGCGTACGCCGGTGAGAACCACGGCAACGTGAAGCCGGCCAACTTCCTCGACATCGGCGGTGGCGCCTCCGCCGCCGTCATGGCGAACGGCCTGGAGATCATCCTCGGCGACCCGGACGTCAAGTCCGTGTTCGTCAACGTCTTCGGTGGCATCACCGCCTGTGACGAGGTCGCCAACGGCATCGTCCAGGCGCTCGCGCTCCTGGAGGAGAAGGGCGAGAAGGTCGAGAAGCCCCTCGTCGTCCGCCTCGACGGCAACAACGCCGAGCTGGGTCGCAAGATCCTCTCCGACGCCAACCACCCGCTGGTGCAGCGCGTGGACACCATGGACGGCGCGGCCGACAAGGCCGCCGAGCTCGCGGCTGCGAAGTAAGGGACGAGGGACTAAACAGCCATGGCTATTTTCCTCAACAAGGACTCCAAGGTCATCGTCCAGGGCATGACCGGTGCCACGGGCATGAAGCACACCAAGCTCATGCTCGGCGACGGCACCAACATCGTCGGCGGCGTGAACCCGCGCAAGGCCGGCACCGAGGTCGACTTCGACGGCACGTCGATCCCCGTCTTCGGCTCGGTCGCCGAGGCGATCGAGAAGACGGGCGCCAACGTGTCCGTGCTCTTCGTCCCGCCGGCCTTCTCCAAGGCCGCCGTGGTCGAGGCCATCGACGCCGAGATCCCGCTCGCCGTGGTGATCACCGAGGGCATCGCCGTCCACGACTCCGCCGCGTTCTACGCGTACGCGAAGTCCAAGGGCGACAAGACCCGCATCATCGGCCCGAACTGCCCCGGTCTCATCACCCCGGGCCAGTCGAACGCCGGCATCATCCCGGGCGACATCACGAAGCCGGGCCGCATCGGCCTGGTCTCGAAGTCCGGCACGCTGACGTACCAGATGATGTACGAGCTGCGCGACATCGGCTTCTCGTCGGCCGTCGGCATCGGTGGCGACCCGGTCATCGGCACCACGCACATCGACGCCCTGGAGGCGTTCGAGGCGGACCCCGACACCGACCTGATCGTCATGATCGGTGAGATCGGCGGCGACGCCGAGGAGCGTGCGGCGGACTACATCGCCAAGCACGTCACCAAGCCGGTCGTCGGCTACGTCGCGGGCTTCACCGCCCCCGAGGGCAAGACCATGGGCCACGCGGGCGCCATCGTCTCCGGTTCGTCGGGCACCGCCCAGGCGAAGAAGGAGGCCCTGGAGGCCGCCGGCGTCAAGGTCGGCAAGACGCCGACCGAGACCGCCAAGCTGGCGCGCGAGCTGCTCTCGTAGTTCGCCGATCCCGGCCCGCAGTTCGTCGTACGACGTCGAAGAGGCCCGCACCGGTCACGGTGCGGGCCTCTTCGCGTGGCCGCGCGGAGGAGCTGCCCGGCTGCCCCGGCTACTCGGCCAGCGGTGCCAGCCGCTCGGGGCCGCCGCTCATCCGCTGCCGCAGCGCCTCGCGCAGCGCCAGGTCCCGGTCCGTGAGGTGGCCGGGCCCGGTCAGCGGCGGCACCCCGCTGATGGGCGCCCCCGGCGCGGGCGTCGGATCGTAGTGCGTGGGCGCCACCCGCAGCGTAAGGACCGTCATGCCGACGATCAGGGCGGTGACGGCGATCGCGGTCCTGGTCCAGAAGCGGACCCGCTTCTCCCCGGCGCCACGCACCAGCGTCGACCCCGGCGCGTCGAGCTTCTCCGCGCCCGCCAGCTCGGTCAGCCTGCGGTGCAGCTGCTCGGGCACGGCGAGGTCGGGCAGCTGTTCGGCGACGGCCTCGCGGGCGTGCAGGATGCGGTTCGCGGCGGCCGGGGTGCTGGCCTCCGTCTCGGCCGCGGTCTCCGGCAGGTCGAGGCCCACGCCGTCGTAGAGCAGCAGGGTGCGCCGGTAGGCGGGCGGCAGGCTCTGGAGGACGTCCATGAGCCTGCGGTCGTCGGCGTCGGCGGGCGGCGCGTCCGGCTGCCGGTGCGCGGGGCGCAGCCGGTGCCACGGCGACATCGCGTACTCGTAGGCGGCGGCCCGCACCCAGCTCTCGGGGTCCGGGTCGACCGCCACCTCGGGCCAGCGCTGCCACGCCAGCTGGAAAGCCCGCTCGACGGACTCGCGGGCGAGCGTGCGGCGGCCGGTGAGCAGGTAGGTCTGGCGGACGAGGTGCGGGGCGCTGTGCGCGTACAGGGCGTCGAACGCCTCGGTGGCGCTCCGCGGCCGCCCCCGGCCCGGCCTCGGGTCCGGCCCGGCCCCCGCCCCGTCGCCGGAGCCCGCCGCCTCCCGGGTCTCCTCCCGCACGGCGGCGACGGCGCCGCGCGCGGACCCCGTGCTCCGCGCCGCGGTCCTTCCCCGCACGTCAGCCTTCGTACGCGTATCCGTTTCCGCCTCCTCGCGGCCCTTGGCGGGTGCCGGTGCACCGGAGCGCGCGGGACCGGCCGCCTCCGTCAGGGCGGCGGCCCCGGTGCTCGCCGGGGCGGTCTCCGTCTCCGTCCGCCCGAGTTCGGCCAGGAGCCTGGCGTACGCCTCCCGCTTGCGGCCTCTCGGGGCCGTGCGGCCCGTCTCCCAGGAGCGGACCGTTTCGCGGGTCACGCCGATGCGCTCGGCGACCTGTGTCTGGGTCAACGACCTCGCCACGCGAAGCCTGCGGCGCTCGGTGGGCGTCGGCAGCGGTGTCGCAGGGCTCTGCGTCATGGGGAACTCCACACACCCTTTCGCGCGAAAAAGTACATAAGCGTATCTTCAGCGACACATCCACAGTTCGCCTGTTACGCGAGGAAAGCGCGTGTCGTTGGGAGCATGGGCCGGTGACCCAGATGACCGGCCGTGGACCGTCCTTGCCCCTGCTCCTGAACCGGGCGCGGGAACGAGCGCCCGGCCCGGCCGCCGGGGCCCTCGGCGGGGTCGTGGCGGCCGGGCTCGGACTCGGGGTGTGCGCCGTCGTGGTGATGGTGCTGTGGATCAGCTCGCCCTACCCCGACAGCGGACCCGGCGCCGCGCTGCACACCGCCGCCGCGCTGTGGCTGATCGCGCACGGCGCCGAGATCGTCCGCACGGACACCCTGTCCGGGACGCCCGCCCCGATGGGGCTCACGCCCCTGCTGCTGCTCGCCCTGCCCGCGTGGCTGGTGCACCGCGCCGCGCGCGACGCCGCCGAGGACACCGAGGGCGCCGAGGGGAGGGGCGTCTGGGGCGGCGCCGTCTTCGGGTACCTGCTGGTGGGGACCGCTGCCGCCGGCTACGCGGGGGGCGGCGAGATGCGACCCTCCTGGGTGAGCTGCGGGGCGCATCTGGCGCTGGTCGCGGGCGTGGCGGCCGGGACCGGGGTGTGGGCCGCGCACGGCAGGCCGCGCGGTCCGCTGCCCGGGGCGCTGCGCAGCTGCGTGGACGTGCTGCCGCGGGTCTTCGTGACGGAGGTGCTGCCGGTCGCGGCGCGGGCTGCGGCGGCGGGGCTCCTGGTGCTCGTCGCGGGCGGCGCGCTCGTGATGGCCGTGGGACTGGTGTGGCACGGGGGAGAGGTCCGGGAGTCGTTCGTCCGGGTGACGGGCGCCTGGTCGGGACGGTTCGCGGTGCTGCTGCTCTGTGTCGCGCTGGTGCCGAACGCCGTGCTGTGGGGCGCCGCGTACGCGCTCGGGCCGGGGGTGGTGCTCGGCGGCGGCATGACGTCGGGCCCGCTGGGCGGTTCCGGCAGCGGCCTGCTGCCCGCCTTCCCGCTGCTCGCGGCGGTGCCGTCCGGGCCCGGGACGCCGTTCACCTGGGCGGTGGCGCTGGTGCCGCTGGTGGCGGCGGTGACCGTGGCGTGGTTCGTGACCGGGGCGGGGGACGCGGCCGGCTGGACGCGTGGCCGGGTCGCCTGCGCGGTGCTGGCGGCGGCCGGGCTGTGCGGGGTGGCGATGGCGTGCCTGGCGGTGGCGTCCGGCGGGGCGCTCGGGGTGGCGGCGCTCTCCGCGTTCGGCCCCGAGGGCCGGCCGACCGGGGCGGCCGCGGCGGCCTGGGTGCTCGCGGTGGGGCTGCCGACGGCGTTGGTGATGCGCTGGTGGCGGGGCCGGGACGCGGCGCCGGGCGGTCCGCGCAGGCCGGTCTGGGCGATGTCCCTGAGGCTGCGCCGCCGCGATCGCGACGACGGGCCGGACGAGGCGCAGGCCCCGGCACCGGCCCGCGCGACCGTCCCCGGCACCCCTGGCACCCCCGCCGCGCACACGGTCCCCGGCGCCTACGCCGCCACCGACGGCGACGCCGGGTCCGAGCCGTTCGACCAGTACTTCGACGAGACGTCCCGGGGCGAGCGCTGGGCCTTTCTGCGCGACGCCGCGTCCCCCGGGGCCACCGAACCGCCCCACCGCCCGGACGAGCAGGCCGACTAGTACGGGCCGACCGGGCCGGGCCGACCGGTCCGGGCCGGCTAGTCCGAGCCGAGCAGCGGCCTGAGCTGCTTGGGGAGTTCGTCGTCGCAGGCCTTCTGGGCCTGGTTGGTCAGGGCGTCCGTGCGGCACTCGTAGAAGTCGCTGTAGACCATCCGGGCCGTGAAGACCGACGCCACCAGGGCCAGCGCGAGACCGCCCGTGACCAGGCCGCTGACCGCGGCCGTCGTCTGCGGGCGCGTGCTGTCGGGCACCGGCGGGGTGGGCTTGTCCGGGTCCGGGGTGCGCGGCTTGGCGCGCAGGGAGCTGCTGCCCCAGTACACGGCGAGCGCGCCCAGCAGCAGTGCCACGTACGGCCAGTTGAACAGGGCGAAGAAGAAGCCCCACATGCCGGACAGCAGTGCGTAGCGCGCGCGGCGCTGGGCCGGGTCCGTCGGGTCCCAGCGCATGCCGCCGGGGCCGCCGCCGGGCCCCTGGCCCTCGGGTCCGCCCTGGCCGCCGCCCGGGCGGGGGCGGTCGCCGAAGCGGCCGCCCTGCGCGCGGCCCGGCTGCTGGTCGCTCCACTGGCTGCCCCACGGCGAGCGGTCGCCGTCGCCGCCCTCGGCGGGGTCGGAGCCCTCCGGACGGCGCGGCTGCCACGGGCGGTCCGGCGCGTCCTCGGGCGGCGGGGCGAAGGGGTTGTCGGCCTTGGGCCCGTCCGTCTCCTTGGACGGCGACGGCGGCGTGGGTCGGCCTTCGCGCGGCAGGACGGCGCCGACGGGCAGCGTGTGGCGAAGGCTTCGGTCCGGCATCAGGAGTGCGTCTTCCCCTAGGTCGTCGTGAAGAACGTCATGGAGTTCCACGGTGCGGCTTGGTGCGTTCTTTACGTCAACGTTCCGTGACCGCTCCGCGTTCCGTGGTGGGCGCGGGACTTGTCGAATCTTCCCGCCCACCGTGGATCCTCCTGTGCGCTGACGCTACCCCCCGTGCCCGCCCCCGTCCCGTGGGGGCCGTCGGACGTGCCGGTATCGTTGCTGGCGGTCGGCCGCTTCGTAGGGTTCCCCGTATCGGGGACCCCGAAGCCTTCGTACGACCGTACAAAGACACGCAGGTCGTTCTCCCAGAAAGGGCCCCGCCGTGGCCAAGGCCAAGCGCCTCGTCGTGCTGGTCTCCGGATCAGGCACGAACCTTCAGGCACTGCTCGACGCCGTCGCGGCGCAGGGAGTGGCCGCCTACGGAGCGGAGGTCGTCGCCGTCGGGGCCGACCGCGAGGGCATCGCGGGTCTGGAGCGCGCCGAGGCCGCCGGACTGCCCACCTTCGTCTGCCGGGTCGAGGACCACGCCTCGCGCGCGGACTGGGACCGGGCGCTCGCCGGGGCCACGGCCGCGTACGAGCCGGACCTGGTGGTCTCCGCGGGCTTCATGAAGATCGTGGGCAAGGAGTTCCTGGCCCGCTTCGGCGGCCGGTGCGTGAACACGCACCCGGCCCTGCTGCCCAGTTTTCCCGGTGCGCACGGCGTGCGCGACGCCCTCGCGTACGGCGCCAAGGTCACCGGATGCACCGTCCACTTCGTCGACGACGGCGTCGACACCGGACCGATCATCGCCCAGGGCGTGGTCGAGATCCGCGATGAGGACGACGAGAGCGCTCTGCACGAGCGCATCAAGGAAATCGAGCGCACGCTGCTCGTCGATGTCGTGGGGCGTCTGGCCCGCAACGGCTTCAGCATTGAGGGACGAAAGGTAGTTATCCCGTGACCGCCGAGAGCAACAAGCGGCCCATTCGCCGGGCGCTGGTCAGCGTCTACGACAAGACCGGTCTGGAGGAGCTGGCGCGCGGGCTCCACGCGGCGGGCGTCGAGCTGGTCTCCACCGGCTCCACCGCCGGGAAGATCGCCGGGGCCGGGGTGCCGGTCACCAAGGTCGAGGAGGTCACCGGGTTCCCCGAGTGCCTCGACGGGCGCGTGAAGACCCTGCACCCGAAGGTGCACGCGGGCATCCTCGCCGACCTGCGCCTTGAGGACCACCGCACGCAGCTCGCCGACCTCGGGGTGCGGCCGTTCGACCTCGTGATCGTGAACCTGTACCCGTTCAAGGAGACCGTCGCCTCCGGCGCGACCCCCGACGAGTGCGTGGAGCAGATCGACATCGGCGGCCCGTCCATGGTGCGCGCCGCCGCCAAGAACCACCCGTCGGTCGCGGTCGTCGTGAACCCGGCCGCGTACGCCGACGTGCTGAAGGCCGTCGCCGACGGCGGGTTCGACCTGACCGCCCGCAAGCGGCTGGCCGCCGAGGCGTTCCAGCACACCGCCGCGTACGACGTGGCCGTCGCCTCCTGGTTCGCCGCCGACTACGCGGCCGCCGACGACAGCGGCCACCCCGACTTCCTCGGTGCCACCTACGCGCGCAAGAACGTGCTGCGCTACGGCGAGAACCCGCACCAGGGCGCGGCCCTCTACGTCGACGGCACCGGCGGCCTCGCCGAGGCCGAGCAGCTGCACGGCAAGGAGATGTCGTACAACAACTTCACGGACACGGACGCCGCGCGCCGTGCCGCGTACGACCACGAGGACCCCTGCGTCGCGATCATCAAGCACGCCAACCCCTGCGGCATCGCCGTCGCCGCGAACGTCGCGGAGGCGCACCGCAAGGCGCACGCCTGTGACCCGGTGTCGGCCTACGGCGGCGTCATCGCCGTGAACCGTCCGGTCACCAAGGAGATGGCGGAGCAGGTCGCCGACATCTTCACCGAGGTCATCGTCGCGCCCGACTACGAGGACGGCGCCCTCGAAGCCCTCACCAAGAAGAAGAACATCCGCGTGCTGCGCGCCCCGCACGGGCCGTCCGCGGCCGTCGAGACCCGGCAGATCGACGGCGGCGCGCTCCTCCAGGTCACCGACCGCCTCCAGGCCGCCGGCGACGACCCCACGTCGTGGACCCTGGCCACCGGCGACGCGCTGTCCCCGGGCGAGCTGGACGAGCTGGCGTTCGCCTGGAAGGCGTGCCGGGCCGTGAAGTCCAACGCGATCCTGCTCGCCAAGGACGGCGCCTCGGTCGGCGTCGGCATGGGCCAGGTCAACCGCGTCGACTCCTGCAAGCTCGCCGTCGAGCGGGCCGGCGAGGAGCGGGCGCGCGGCGCGTACGCCGCGTCGGACGCGTTCTTCCCGTTCCCCGACGGGCCGCAGATCCTGATCGACGCCGGTGTGCGGGCGATCGTCCAGCCCGGCGGCTCGATCCGTGACGAGCAGGTCGTCGAGGCCGCCAAGAAGGCGGGCGTGACCATGTACTTCACGGGGACGCGGCACTTCTTCCACTGATCCCCGCGCCGGTACGCGCAAGGGCCCGCCGGTCGTCGACCGGCGGGCCCTCGCCGTGGGTTCAGCCCTTGACGTGGACGGCGATGGTGCCCGCCGCCTTGTCGTGCCAGCCCTGCTGCCGCCCGGAGTTGTCGAAGAACGGCGACAGGTAGACCAGGAGCATGCCGATGCCGCAGACGATGTAGCCGGCGAACGGGACCAGCCAGCGCAGCAGGCCCTTGCCGAGGCCGGGCTTCTGGCCGTTCTCCAGACGCAGCACGCGGATGCCGACGGCCAGCTTGCCGAGCGTGGCGCCCACGAACGAGACCATCAGGACCTCGTAGACCAGCATCACGCCCATCATGCCGAGGGCTATCGGGAGGATCTTGCCGAACATGCCCGAGCTCGCGTTGTCCACGCAGGTGTTGTACGTGCTCGACATGGGGTCGCAGTCCGTGGCGGACTTGACGCTGTCCACCAGCAGCGGGCCGACGAGCGCGAAGTAGATGATCGAATACAGGACACCGTCGATGGCGCGGGCGCCGAGGCGGCGGCCCATGCCCGCGACCGGCGGCATGCCGGGCTGTCCGCCCTGCGGGTACGGCGCCATGCCGCCCTGCTGCGGGTAGGCGCCGGGCGCCTGCGGATAGCCGTACCCCTGCGGGGGGACGCCCTGCGGGGCCTGCTGCGGGTAGCCGTATCCGGGCTGGCCCTGGGGTGGGCCCTGCGGCGGCTGGCCGTACGGGTTGCCGCCCTGCGGGGGCTGCTGGCCGTACGGGTTGTTGGGGTCGCCGTAACTCATGGCGGGATCCTCCGGTGACGGGAACGGGGACGTCGCGGACCTGCGGAGGATCACCACGGCGTGGTGGTCGCGTGAGCGGCAGCCCCCCTTGCCGCTGATCCGCGGCACTGCTGGGATCATGGTCGTGAACCGGCCACCGTGTTGTCCAGCGGTGGACGGGGCTGTTGTGCAAGTGCAACTTGGGTGATCGAGGCCCGCCCTGAAAGAATGGACGGCATGACCGCCCAGATTCTCGATGGCAAGGCCACCGCAGCCGCGATCAAGTCCGAACTGACCGCCCGCGTGGCGGCCCTGAAGGAGAAGGGGGTCACGCCCGGTCTCGGCACCGTCCTGGTCGGCGAGGATCCCGGCAGCCAGAAGTACGTCGCGGGCAAGCACCGCGACTGCGCGCAGGTCGGCATCGCCTCCATCCAGCGCGAACTGCCCGCCACGGCCACGCAGGAGGAGATCGAGGCCGTCGTCCGCGAGCTGAACGACGACCCGGCCTGCACCGGCTACATCGTCCAGCTGCCGCTGCCCAAGGGCATCGACGAGAACCGCGTCCTCGAACTGATGGACCCGGACAAGGACGCCGACGGCCTGCACCCCATGAACCTGGGGCGCCTGGTGCTCAACGAGCCGGCGCCGCTGCCCTGCACCCCGTTCGGCATCATCACGCTGCTGCGCAAGCACGGCGTCGAGATCAAGGGCGCCGAGGTCGTCGTCGTCGGCCGCGGGGTCACCATCGGCCGCCCGATGCCGCTGCTGCTCACCCGCAAGTCGGAGAACGCGACGGTCACCCAGTGCCACACCGGCACCCGTGACCTCGCCTCGCACCTGCGCCGCGCCGACATCATCGTGGCCGCGGCCGGTGTGCCGCACCTGATCCGGCCCGAGGACGTCAAGCCGGGCGCCGCCGTGCTCGACGTCGGTGTCTCGCGCGACGCGAACGGCAAGATCGTCGGCGATGTGCACCCGGGCGTCGCCGAGGTCGCCGGCTGGATCTCCCCGAACCCCGGCGGAGTCGGCCCGATGACGCGCGCCCAGCTGCTGGTGAACGTCGTGGAGGCCGCCGAGCGGGACGCCGACGGTGTCCGCTGAGGCCGCCGGGGGCACGCCGGTGAACGCCTCGCAGGACCCCGCGCGGGACACGTCCGGCGCGACCGGCGCGACCGGCGCGACCGGCGGGACGGAGCGCCCGTCGTCCGGCGCGCGGCGCGGGACGAAGCGCGGCACGCGCCGGTTCCCGCTGTGGACCCGCGACACCGCGCGCCCCGAGGGCGGTGGCCGGGCCGCCCCCGGCGACGCCCCGGCGCCCGCCCGCCAGTGGCCGCTGATCTCCGTGCTCACGGTGGCCGGTCTCGGCCTGCTGCTCACGGCGTTCGACCTGTTCCGGGTCGGCACGATGCTGGTGGGCCTGGCCCTGATCGGCGGCGCCGTGCTGCGCTGGGCGCTGCCCGGCGTCGGCATGCTCGCCGTGCGCTCCCGCTTCACGGACATGCTCACGTACGGGCTTCTCGGCCTCGTCATCGTGCTGCTCGCGATGATGGCGCAGCCCCAGCCGTGGCTGCGCATCCCGTTCCTCCAGGACACCCTGCACTTCACCGTGCGCTGAGGGAACGGACGGGCAAAGCGGGCATCACGTCCTGGTGGTGTGCGCGAGGGGCGCACCCTGGTGTCGAATGTGGCGAATGCCTCCGTGCGCCCCCGTCCGGGGAACTGACATCCTGGCTCCTCACATCCCACCGGGTACCCGGTGGGACGCCGACGGGCAGGCGCGGCGCGGGTGATTCGGACACGCATGGGGGGAAGAGGGGGAGGGGCAATGCCTCGTTGGAAGCCGCTACCGGACGAACTCGACCCGCAGATCAAGGAGTTCGCCGGCCAATTGCGCCGGCTGGTGGACCGCAGCGGGCTCGGGATCGCCGCGCTCGCGGACCGCACCGGGTACAGCAAGACGTCGTGGGAGCGTTATCTGAACGGACGGCTGCTCGCCCCCAAGGGCGCGATCGTCGCGCTCGCCGAGGTCACCGGCACCAACCCCGTCCACCTCAACACCATGTGGGAGCTGGCGGAGCGGTCCTGGAGCCGTTCCGAGATGCGGCACGACATGACCATGGAGGCGATACGGATCTCCCAGGCGCGCGCCGCGCTGGGGGAGTTCGCGGGGCCCGCGGCCCGGCCGGGGAACGGCGGCGGCGCCGCGCCCGCCCGGTCCACCGGGGTGGCGGAGCCCGCCGGGGCGCCGGCCGCGTCGCGCGGGCCGGCGCCGGCCCCCGGCGGTGGCGGGTTCGGCCCGCCGCCCGTGGTGTCCTCGCCGCAGCGGGGCAGGTCCGGCGGCAGGCGCTCGCTGTTCCTGCTCGTCGCGGGGGTCGTCGGCCTCGTCGTCGTCGGGCTCGTCGGCTACGTCCTGCTCAGGGGTGGCGACGACAAGGGGACCGCGGCCGAGCCGTCGAAGTCGCCGACGACCAGCGCCCCCGCGCTGCCCCCCGGCGTGAAGTGCGTCGGCGACGCCTGCACCGGCAAGGACCCCGAGGCCATGGGCTGCGGCGGCGAACTGGTCGAGAGCGCGGCGAAGGTCACGGTCGGCGCGGCGAACGTCGAGGTCCGTTACAGCAAGACGTGCAAGGCGGCCTGGGCGCGGATCCAGCTCGCGGCGCCCGGCGACGGGGTGACGCTGTCCGCGGGCTCCGCGACGGCGCAGAAGAGCCGGGTCGGCGACGGGGACACCGGCACGTACACCCCGATGATCGGGGTCGGCTCGGCCGCCGAGGCGAAGGCCTGCGGGACGCTGGCGGCGGGCCAGAAGGGCTGCACCCCGTAGCCCCACCCCGTAGCCCCGGACGCGGCAGGAAAGACCGGCCCGGAAAAGCAGGCATGAGGGCGTGGGGACGGGGAAGGCGATCGGTACCCCCACGGGATGGCCACACGGTGGCACCCTTGGCGGCCGCCCGCCCCTCTCCCCCCCCTGGGGCGGCGGCCGCCGCCGTGTCCGGGGCCCCGCGACCCCGCTCTGTGGGGTGAGCCACACGGACCCGGGGGTCGCGTACGGCCCAGAGGCGATAGCCTGACGAGCGGATCTCTTGGTATCAAGAGATCGATCAAAAGCCTCGCTGTCATACGGAGAACGCCATGACCCGCACTCCCGTGAACGTCACCGTCACCGGCGCCGCCGGCCAGATCGGCTACGCACTGCTCTTCCGCATCGCCTCCGGCCAGCTGCTCGGCGCGGACGTGCCGGTCAAGCTGCGCCTCCTGGAGATCACCCCGGCGCTCAAGGCCGCCGAGGGCACCGCGATGGAGCTCGACGACTGCGCGTTCCCGCTCCTCCAGGGCATCGACATCACCGACGACCCGAACGTCGCCTTCGACGGCACCAACGTGGGCCTGCTCGTCGGCGCCCGCCCCCGCACCAAGGGCATGGAGCGCGGTGACCTCCTGGAGGCCAACGGCGGCATCTTCAAGCCGCAGGGCAGGGCCATCAACGACAACGCCGCGGACGACGTCAAGATCCTCGTCGTCGGCAACCCGGCGAACACCAACGCCCTCATCGCCCAGGCCGCCGCGCCGGACGTGCCGGCCGAGCGCTTCACCGCCATGACGCGCCTCGACCACAACCGCGCGCTGACCCAGCTCGCGAAGAAGACCGGCTCGACCGTCGCCGACATCCAGCGCCTGACGATCTGGGGCAACCACTCGGCCACCCAGTACCCGGACATCTTCCAGGCGTCCGTCGCGGGCAAGCCGGCCATCGAGGCCATCGGCAACGACGAGAAGTGGCTCGCCGAGGACTTCATCCCGACCGTCGCCAAGCGCGGCGCCGCGATCATCGAGGCCCGGGGCGCGTCCTCCGCCGCCTCGGCCGCCAACGCCGCCATCGACCACGTGTACACCTGGGTCAACGGCACGGCCGAGGGCGACTGGACCTCCATGGGCATCCCGTCGGACGGCTCCTACGGCGTCCCGGAGGGCCTGATCTCCTCCTTCCCCGTCACCACCAAGGACGGCGCGTACGAGATCGTCCAGGGCCTGGAGATCAACGAGTTCTCGCGTACGCGCATCGACGCGTCCGTCCAGGAGCTGACCGAGGAGCGCGAGGCCGTGCGCGGTCTCGGCCTCATCTGAGTCCGCCCCGCACGCACTCCTTCGCAGGATTCCGCGCGGGGTCTCCCCGCGCCGGCCGCCCGTGGCCGGGTCGTTCGCGACCCGGCCACGGGCGGTTCGCGTGGTGCGGGCGCGTGACGCACGCGGCCGCCCCGGGGGACTATGCTGCCTCTTTCGCAACTGCCTTCCCGCTGAAGGCAGTTCGGATCAGCGGCATCATCGGTCACCTCGGGGGAGTGGTGTGGGCACCGCCTATGTACCGCAGCAGTCGGCACCGGACACCGGCGGACCGGGAGCGGTGGGGCCGCTGCCGCCGGCGAAGCCGCCGTACGCCAGCGAGGCCACCCGGCTGCTGTGCGCCGGCGTCTATCTCGACCAGGACTACCGGGACCGGGTCATCGAACAGCTGCACCTGCACGAGCAGCGCGTCGTGGCCCCCTCGCTCGGCTTCGACGCCGCCCGGGTCCTCGCGCACGCGCTGCGCGCCCGGCGCTTCGAAGTGGCGTGGGCCGGGGCCGTGCTCGGCCTGTGGGTGGTGGCCCTGCCGCTGACCGGCTACTGGATCCTCACCTTCCTGCTGCCCTCCGCCCTGCTCGCGCTCGGCGTCTGGATCCGCGGACCGCGGCGGCGGCCGCCGGTCTACCGCCGGGTCATCGCCTGGTACGTGCGCTGGTGGGGGCGGGGCCTGCTGACCCTCCTGCTGATCACCACCGTGGTCATGGCGACCGGCGACGCCGACGGGGAGTTCTCCCGCGAGGTCAGGACGGGCCTGCACGACAGCCTGCCGGGCGCCCTGAACTGGCTGGTCCCCGAGGCGAGCGGGTCCGGCGAGACCCTGCACGGCTGGCTCACCCTGCTGCTGCTCGCCCTCATCGCCCTGTGCGCGGGGGCCCAGCGCGGCCAGCTCGGCCGCGTCCTCGGGTCCGACCTCTGCGAGACGCGGTTCGCGGACGCCTCCGCCGACCCGGCCGAGAGCGCCGAGGGCGCCCGCTTCGCGCGGGTGATGCGGCGGATCAGGACCGAGCAGCACGCGCCGCTGATCATGTACCACGCGGTCCGACCGTTCTGCGGCGCCGGTGAACCGGTCGACACCTGGACGCTCGCCGTCGAACTGCGCCCCGACCCCGCGAAGCAGCGGCAGCCGCTCAACAACCGCGGCATCCTGGAGAAGATCAGGCCGCTGCTCGAACAGCTGCGGCTGCCCGCCGAGTTCGCGAGCACCACCGTGCGCGACCGGCTGCGCTGGCTGGAGATCGACGAGTGCGTCTTCCTGCCCGCCGAGGGCCTCGCCGCCCGCGAGGACGCCCCCTACCGCCCCGAGGCGTTCGAGGAGCACCGGGAGCGGTCCGTCGAGGAGGGCGCCGAGAAGCGGCGGCACTTCCTGCGGATCCGGGTCGGCGGCTGGGAGGAGGAGCTGGTCGTCACCGTCTTCGTCCGGGTGCACACCCAGGGCCGGATGCTGATGCTGGAGATCGCGCCGCACGTCCTCGCCCCGGTCCGCGAACCCTTCCGCACCGCGGACCGCACCGCCCACCAGTTCCGCCACAACAACCCGCTCGGCAAGGCCGTCTGGGCGCTCGCCCGGGTGCCGGGCTCCCCGGCGCGCTCCGCCGTCACCGTCGGCCGCTGGTTCGGCTACGGCTGGCAGGTGCTCACCGGCGGGCACAGCGGCGCGCTGCCCGACGGCCCGGCCCTGTCGGTGCGGGAGCTGGGCTCGGAGGGGCCCGGTTCGCTGTTCCAGCGGATGGACGTGGAGCGGTACCTCAAGTCCGTCCAGGACCGCGTCGCGGGCGGGGTGCGCCAGGCGCTCGCCGAATCCGGCTACCTGACCGGCGAGTTCGTCCAGAAGATCGTCAACATCAGCAGCGGCGGTGTGCACATCGACCGCGTCGAGGACTCCACCTTCGCCGTCGGCAGCCACGCCCGCGCGACGACGTCGGCGGCGGCCGGCGCCACCCCCGCCCCGAAGGGATCCGACCACGATGACAGCGAATGACGAGCCCTCCGTCACCCTCGGCGACGTCCACGGCAGCACCTTCGCCATCGGCAGCCACGCCCGCGCGGAGAGCCACACGCACGGCGCCCCGCAGCGCGACGAGGCGATGCGCGAACTGCTCGACGCGGTCCGCGAACTGCGCGCCGACCTGACCCGCCTGCGCGCCGACGAACCCCTGCGCGTCCTCGACGCCGAACTCGCCGGTGCCGAGGGCGAACTGGTGCGCACCGGCAGCGCCCCGGCGACCCGGCTGGAGCGGTTGCGGGCGCTCCTCGGCGACTCGCAGGCGGTCCTGTCGATGCTCACGTCGGCGGGCACGGTGGCCGGGATGCTGGGGAACCTGAGATGACCGGGCGGCAGTGGAACGAGGAGAGCCAACGCTGGGAGGAGGCGGGCTCGGGCCCGGCGACGCTGTCGTCGCCGCCCCCGCCGCGGCCGGACTTCGCGCCGCCGCCGACGTCCTGGCCCGAGCCGGAACTGAGCGGCCCGGCCGCCCCGCCGGCCGGGCGCAACCGGCGGTACGCGCTCGTGCTGGCCGGTGCCGCCGTGGTCGGCGCGGCCGTCGCGGCCACCGTGGTGCTGGCCGGCCGCGACGGCGGCGCGGGCCCCGACCGGGAGCCGACCCGGGCCGCCTCCGCCGCGGCCTCGGCCACCCCGTCGCCGGGCGCGTCCGCGAGTGCCTCCGCGAGCGTCTCCGCGAGCGGTTCGGCAAGCGGTTCGGCGCGGGGTGCGCTGCCGTCCGGATACCGGGAGGTGACGGACGCCTCGGGGTTCACGCTCGCGGTGCCCGACGGCTGGCGGCGCAGCGAGAGCGAGGACGGCGTGTTCTACAAGTCCGCCGACAAGGCGTCCCTCGTCCAGGTCTTCACCGTCACCGAGGCCGACGCGACCCCGCTCGCCTCGCTCCGGGCCGCGTCCGAGGCCCTGGCGACGTCCCACCGCGGCTACGAGGAGGTCTCGCTGGCGGAGACCGCCGCGCCCGAGGGCGCCTCCGACGAGGTCACCGACGACGCGGCCGAGCTCGTCTACGCGTACGACAGCGACGAGCTGGACGCCCGGCGGAAGGTGATCGACTTCTCGTTCACCGCGCGGGACGGGACGCAGTACGCGGTGCTCGTCGCGGGGCCGGACGACGAGTGGCCCGTCCAGCGCGACCGGCTCGCCACGGCGCTGTCCCGGTTCGGGGTGGTGTAGCCGAGGCTCTGAGGTTGCTCAAGTGGTGTTTGGGCGGGTACGGGCGTGTGCAGCATTCGGGGATGATCTTCTCGTCGAAATCGACATCGGAACCCGAGCTGAACGTCCTCGTCCTGCGGGACGCCGAGCGCATCGCGGAGGCCGTGGACGCGGCCCTGGCGCAGGCGGGCGAGGCCGACCGGCCCGGGCTTGAGCGGGCCGCCGCGGTGGTCGCCGGGTTCGTGGCGGAGGGGGCGGTCGGGGTGTGGGTGCGGGAGCGGCTCGCCGCCGCCGGGTACGAGGGGCCCGTCGATGCGGTGCGGGCCGTCAGGATCCTCCGCGAGGCCGAGCCGTCCCTCTCCCTCCTGACGGCGACCCGCCTGGCCCGACAGGCCGCCCGCTGACCGGTTGCGGTCCCGTCGGCCCGTCGGCCCGCCCCGGGCGCGGGTGATGCAGCACACTTCTGGCCACCGTTCACGCATGTTCTCGGCACCCCCGGGCAGGGCCATCGACGCCACCCCTGAACAGGCCGACCGGCCGTTCGCGGTGCACGGGGGCAGCTCATGAACGGAAGGCGAAACAGGACGTGTCAGCACAAGAGACCATCCATGTCGACGGAGAGTGGCGGGGTGCCGCCTCGGGGGCGACCCGCGAGATCCTCGACCCGGCGGACGCCACCGCGTTCGCCGTGATCGCCGAAGGCGGCGCCGAGGACGCGGACGCCGCGATCGCCGCGGCCCGCCGCGCCTTCGACGAGGGCCCGTGGCCGCACACCCCCGTCGCCGAGCGCGCCGCCCTGCTGCGCCGGGTCGCCGACCTCCTCGTGCGCGACCGGGAGAAGATCGGCCTGCTGGAGAGCCGGGACGCCGGGAAGACCGTCGAGGAGGGCCGCGTCGACGTCGACTGCGTCGCCGACGCCTTCCGCTACTTCGCCGACCTCGTCGTCGGCGAGGGCGCCGGCCGCGTCGTCGACGCCGGGTCCGACGAGATCCACAGCGTCGTCGTGCACGAGCCCGTCGGCGTCTGCACGATGATCACGCCCTGGAACTACCCGCTGCTCCAGGCCAGTTGGAAGATCGCCCCGGCGCTCGCCGCGGGCAACACCTTCGTGATCAAGCCGAGCGAGATCACCCCGCTGACCACGGTCGTGCTCGTCGAGCTGCTGGCCGAGGCCGGGCTCCCGGCCGGCGTCGCCAACCTGGTGACCGGCCCCGGCGCCTCGGTCGGCGCCCGGCTCGCCGACCACCCCGACGTCGACCTGGTCTCCTTCACCGGTGGCCTGGTCAGCGGCACGAAGGTGGCCCAGGCCGCCGCCGCGTCGGTGAAGAAGGTCGCCCTCGAACTCGGCGGCAAGAACCCCAACGTCGTCTTCGCCGACGCCTGCGAGACCGAGGACGGCTTCGACACGGCCGTCGACCAGGCCCTCAACGCCGCGTTCATCCACAGCGGCCAGGTCTGCTCCGCCGGGTCCCGGCTCATCATCGAGGAGTCGGTGCGCGAGCGCTTCGTCGCCGAGCTCGCCCGCCGCGCCGAGCGGATCCGGCTCGGCCGCGGCACCGAGAAGGGCGTCGAGTGCGGGCCGCTCGTCAGCGAGCAGCAGCGCGACAAGACCGAGTCGTTCGTCGCCTCCGCGCTCGCCGAGGGCGCCGTGCCGCGCTGCGGCGGCAAGCGGCCCGAGCCCAGCGACGTGCGCCCGGCCACCGGCTGGTTCTACGAGCCGACCGTCCTCGACCAGTGCCACCGCGAGATGCGGGTCGTGCGCGAGGAGACCTTCGGGCCGATCCTCACCGTCGAGACCTTCCGCACCGAGGACGAGGCCGTCGCCCTCGCCAACGACACCGAGTACGGGCTCGCGGGCGCCGTCTGGACCACCGACGCGGGCCGCGCCCGCCGGGTCGCCGCCCGGCTGCGGCACGGCACCGTCTGGATCAACGACTTCCACCCCTACCTGCCGCAGGCGGAGTGGGGCGGGTTCGGCAAGAGCGGGGTCGGGCGCGAGCTGGGGCCCGCCGGCCTCGCCGAGTACCGCGAGACGAAGCACATCTACCAGAACCTGGCGCCGAAGCCCGTGCGCTGGTTCGCCGGCTGACCCCACCGGGCCGCCCGCAGGCCCCCCGCCGGCTGCCCCCACCGCGCTTCCCCGCGCCCCCCGAACCGGGCGCGGGGAACCGCGCGCCCGGCCCCGACGCGAGCCGCCCCCGGCCGACCGGGGCCGGCCCGCCCCCCCATCACGCGAAGTACCTTGCGACATTGAGGAGTTGACGCATGCCGCTACACCCCGAATCGCTTGAGCACACGTACGACTACGTCATCGTCGGCGGCGGCACCGCCGGATCGGTGATCGCCTCCCGCCTCACCGAGGACCCGGACGTCACCGTCGCCGTCATCGAGGGCGGCCCCAGCGACGTCGGCCGCGACGACGTGCTGACGCTGCGCCGCTGGCTCGGCCTGCTCGGCGGCGACCTCGACTACGGCTACACCACCACCGAACAGCCGCGCGGCAACTCGCACATCCTGCACAGCCGCGCCAAGGTCCTCGGCGGCTGCTCCTCGCACAACACCCTCATCTCGTTCAAGCCGCTGCCCGGCGACTGGGACGAATGGGCGGCGGCCGGCGCCGAGGGCTGGGACCACCGGTCGATGGACCCCTACTTCGGCAGGCTGCGCAACAACATCGTGCCCGTCGACGAGAAGGACCGGAACGCCATCGCCCGCGACTTCGTCGAGGCCGCGCGGACCGCGACCGGCGTGCCGCGCGTCGAGGGCTTCAACAGGGCGCCGTTCAAGGACGGCGTCGGCTTCTTCGACCTGGCCTACCACCCGGAGGACAACAAGCGGTCGTCCGCCTCGGTGGCGTACCTGCACCCGCACCTGGAGTCCGGCGACCGCCCCAACCTCACCCTCCTGCTGGAGACGTGGGCGTACCGGCTGGAGTTCGCCGACGGCACCCGGGCCGAGGGCGTGCGCGTGCGGACCGAGGACGGCGAGGAGCGGCTGATCAGCGCGCGGCGCGAGGTCGTCGTCTGCGCGGGCGCCGTCGACACGCCCCGGCTGCTCCTGCACTCCGGCATCGGCCCGAAGGCCGACCTGGAGAAGCTCGGCATCCCCGTCCTGCACGACCTGCCCGGTGTCGGCGAGAACCTGCTCGACCACCCGGAGTCGGTCATCGTCTGGGAGACCGACGGGCCGATCCCCGACAACAGCGCCATGGACAGCGACGCGGGCCTCTTCGTCCAGCGCGACCCCGAGGCCGCCGGACCCGACCTGATGTTCCACTTCTACCAGATCCCGTTCACCGACAACCCCGAGCGGCTGGGCTACGACAGGCCCGCGCACGGGGTGTCCATGACGCCGAACATCCCCAAGCCGAAGAGCCGCGGCCGCCTGTACCTGACCAGCGCGGACCCCGAGGTCCAGCCCGCCCTCGACTTCCGGTACTTCACCGACGAGGACGACTACGACGGCAGGACCCTCGTCGACGGCATCCGCATCGCCCGCGAGATCGCCCGCACCGAACCGCTGGCCGGCTGGCTGGGCCGCGAGGTGTGCCCCGGCCCCGACATCACGGGCGACGAGGAGCTGAGCGAGTACGCCCGCAAGGTCGCCCACACCGTCTACCATCCCGCGGGTACCTGCCGAATAGGCGCCGCCGACGACGAACTCGCGGTGGTCGACCCCGAGTTGAGGGTACGAGGGCTGGAGTCCATCCGTATCGCCGACGCGTCCGTCTTCCCGACGATGCCCGCGGTGAACCCGATGATCGGAGTGCTCATGGTCGGGGAGAAGTGCGCCGAGCTGATGGGTGGTGACGCGCGATGAGTACCGCCACCGACACCCGTACGCAGCCGCCCGCGGAGACCGTCTTCTCCGTCCGCAACCTGTGGAAGGTCTTCGGACCGAAGGCCGACCGGATCCCGGGCCAGGAGGAGCTGGCCGGCCTCGACGCCGTCGAGCTGCGCGCCCGCACCGGCTGCACCGCCGCCGTCCGCGACGTCTCCTTCGACGTGCGGCGCGGCGAGGTGTTCGTCGTCATGGGCCTGTCCGGCTCCGGCAAGTCCACGCTGGTGCGCTGCCTGACCCGGCTCATCGAACCCACCGCGGGCGGGCTGGAGATGGACGGCGAGGACGTCCGCGCCATGGACCGCTCCCGGCTGCGCACCCTGCGCAGACGCCGCGCCGCCATGGTCTTCCAGCACTTCGGGCTGCTGCCGCACCGCACCGTCCTCGACAACGTCGCCTACGGCCTGGAGATCCAGGGCGTCGGCCGCGCCGAGCGGCGCGCGCGGGCCGCCGAGGTCGTCGCCAAGGTCGGCCTCGAAGGACTTGAGGACCGCCGCCCCGGCCAGCTCTCCGGCGGCCAGCAGCAGCGCGTCGGCCTGGCGCGGGCACTCGCCGTCGACCCGGAGGTCCTCCTCTTCGACGAGCCGTTCAGCGCGCTCGACCCGCTGATCCGGCGCGACATGCAGGAGGAGGTCGTGCGGCTGCACCGCGAGGAGGGCCGCACGATGGTCTTCATCACCCACGACCTGACCGAGGCGCTGCGCCTGGGCGACCGCATCGCCCTGATGCGCGACGGCCGGATCGTGCAGCTCGGCACGCCCGAGGAGATCGTGGGCGCGCCCGCCGACGACTACGTGCGGGAGTTCGTCCGCGACGTGCCCCGCGAGCAGGTCATGACGGTGCGCCGCGTGATGCGCCCCGCCGACAACGACGAGGCCGAGCGCGGCGCGGCCGTCGCCCCGGACGCCACGGTCTCGGAGGCCATCGAGGCCGTCGCGCGGACCGGGTTCGCCGTCCGGGTCATGGACGGGGGCCGCTGCCTGGGCATCGTCGACCACGAACGGCTCATCGCGGCCGTGGGCGGCGCCACCGCGAGCGGGGAGGCGGTATAGATGACCGCCGCCGTCACCGCCGCCCCGCCGTCGAAGAACGGCGCGGGCGGCCTCAGGAACCTCGGCGCGCGCCACCGCGCCCTCGGCAAGCTCCTGCTGCTCGCCGTCGCCGCGGCGGTCCTCGTGCCGCTCGCCACCGCCCACTGGCCGGGGGCCGCCTGGCCGCACGCCCTCACCGTCGACGTCTCGGGACCGCTCGGCAGGGCCAGCGACTGGATCATCGACAACCGGGACAGCTCCCCGCTGTTCCTGTACTTCCTCGGCCACATCAGCAACGCGCTGATCGTCGCCATCCACGCCGTCTACGTCGTGCTGCTCGCCGCCGGCTGGGCGGGCGTCACCGCCGCCGCGGGCCTGATCGCCTGGCGCGTCGCGGGCTGGCGGCTCGCCGCGTCCGCCGTCGTCGCCTTCCTGGCGTGCGGCGCCCTCGGCATGTGGGTCCCGACCATGCAGACGCTGGCGCTGATGGTCGTCGCCGTGCTCGCCTCGGTCGTGCTCGGCGCCGTGCTGGGCCTCGCCGCCGGACTGAGCGAGCGCATGTACCGCGTGCTGCGCCCGGTCCTCGACACCATGCAGGTGCTGCCCGCGTACGCCTACCTGCTGCCCGTCGTGCTGATCTTCGGCATGGGCGTACCGGCGGCGGTCCTCGCCACGGTCGTCTACGCCGCGCCGCCCATGGCCCGGCTCACCGCGCTCGGCCTGCGCGCCGCCGACGGCGGGGTCATGGAGGCCGTCACCTCGCTCGGCGCGACGTTCCGCCAGCGCCTGTTCTCGGCCCGCCTCCCGCTGGCCCGCAGGGAACTCCTCCTCGGCCTCAACCAGACGATCATGATGGCGCTGTCCATGGCCGTCATCGCCTCCGTCATCGGCGCCGCCGGTCTCGGCGACCGCGTCTACCAGGCCCTCGCCTCGGTCGACGTCGGCGCCGCGCTCGCCGCGGGCATCCCCATCGTGCTGCTCGCCGTGATCCTCGACCGGGTCACCGGCGCCGCGGGCGAGCGGCTCGGCTCCCACGAGGCGCCCGCCCGCTGGAAGTGGGGGGTCGTCGCGGCGGGCACCGTCGCCGCCGCGCTCGCCGCCCGCTTCGCCGACCGCCTCGACTGGCCGGACAGCTGGGTCGTCCACATCGCGGCGACCGTGAACGACGCCGTCGACTGGATGACCGACCACCTCTACACCGGCGTCCCCTACGTGGGCGGCACCGCCGACTGGGCCGCGCACTTCACCACCTGGGTCCTCGACCCGGTCCGCTCCGGCCTGACCTGGCTGCCCTGGTGGTCGGTGCTGCTGATCGTCGCCGCGCTCGCCTGGCTGATCGGCACCTGGCGCACCGCGCTGACCGCCGTCCTCGCCATGGCCGCGATCGGCTGGCTCGGCGTGTGGAAGGCGTCCCTCGACACGCTCTCCCAGGTGCTCGCGGCGGTGGCGGTGACGCTGGTCATCGGATTCGCGACCGGCATCGCGGCGGCCCGCAGCGACCGCTTCGAACGGCTGCTCCGCCCGGTCCTCGACGTCTTCCAGACGATGCCGCAGTTCGTGTACCTGATCCCGGTCGTCGCCCTCTTCGGCGTCGGCCGCGCCCCGGCCGTCGCAGCCGCCGTCGTCTACGCGCTGCCGGCCGTCGTCCGCATCACCACGCAGGGCCTGCGCCAGGTCGACCCGGCCGCGCTCGAAGCGTCCCGCTCGATGGGCGCGACGGCGGCGCAGCAGCTGCGCCAGGTGCAACTCCCGCTCGCCCGGCCCGCGTTGCTGCTCGCCGTGAACCAGGGCGTCGTCCTGACCCTCGCCGTCGTCATCATCGGCGGCCTGGTCGGCGGCGGCGCGCTCGGCTACGACGTCGTGTTCGGCCTCGCCCAGGGCGACCTGGCCACCGGACTCGTCGCGGGCGCCGCGATCGTCTGCCTCGGCCTGATGCTGGACCGGGTGACCCAGCCGACGGGCCGCCGCACCACCGACGGAAAGGGGGCCTGAGATGACCTCAAGGATCCGCAGGCCGTACGCGGCCGTGGCGGCGGCCGGGGCCCTGCTCCTGGTGACCGGCTGCGGCGCGGCGGACATGACGAAGCAGTCGTCGCCGTTCGCCAACGCCAAGGGCGCCCGGACGGTGACCCTCTCGGTCCAGTCCTGGGTCGGCGCGCAGGCCAACGTGGCCGTCGCCCAGTACCTCCTGGAGCACGAACTGGGCTACCGCGTCGACACGGTCCAGGTCGACGAGGTCCCCGCCTGGGACGCCCTCAGCCAGGGCCGCGTGGACGCGATCCTGGAGGACTGGGGCCACCCCGAGCAGGAGCAGCGCTACGTCAAGGACAAGAGGACCATCGTCGCGGGCGGCGGCCTCGGCGTCACCGGCCACATCGGCTGGTTCGTCCCGACGTACTTCGCCAAGCAGCACCCGGACGTCACGAACTGGAAGAACCTCGACAAGTACGCGGATCAACTCAGGACCGCCGAGAGCGGCGGCAAGGGCCAGCTCCTCGACGGCTCACCCTCGTACGTCACGAACGACAAGGCGCTGGTCCAGAACCTGAAGCTGGACTACCAGGTCGTCTTCTCGGGCTCGGAAGCCGCGCAGATCACCCAGATCAAGCAGTTCGCGAAGCAGAAGAAGCCGTTCCTGTCGTACTGGTACCAGCCGCAGTGGCTGTTCAACAAGGTCCCGATGACGGAGGTGAAGCTGCCCGCCTACAAGGAGGGCTGCGACGCCGACGCCGAGAAGGTCGCCTGCGCGTACCCCAGGACGCCGTTGCAGAAGTACCTCAACGCGGACTTCGTGAAGAGCGGCGGCCGGGCCGCGGCCTTCCTGAAGAAGTTCCGCTGGACGACGGACGACCAGAACGAGGTCTCGCTCCTGATCGCCGACCAGAAGCTGACGCCGGAGGCGGCGGCGAAGAAGTGGGTCGACGCCCACCGCTCCGAGTGGAAGGCGTGGCTGGCCGGATAGCCGGCGTGACCGCTGATCCGGGCCCGTCGGCCCGGATCGGCGGTGCTCAGACGGTGCGGGCGTGCGCGACGAAGGCGTTCCAGGCGGGCGCGGCGGCACTGAAGGCGGGGCCTTCGGGGCCGAGCTTGGAGTCGCGGACGTGGACGCGGGTGGGGCAGGTGGCGGCTTCGAGGCAGTTGCCGCCTTGATCATCGCTGTAGCTGGACTTCCGCCAGTCCAGGGCGGCTTCGAGGCAGTTGCTGCCCTCGCTGTCGCTGTAGCTGGACTTGAACCACGTCAGGCTGGGGTTCACAGTGCCTGCGCCACCTCTCTGATGAACTCGGCCGAATCCTCGGGGCTGAGGGCGTGCATGCGGATCATGTCATGGGTCCGGGTGAGCTGACTGACCTTGTCGGCGTCGGCATAAAGGGCGCTGGTCTTCTGCCCTTCTGCGAAGGCGTAGTACTCGTGATCAGCGGTCTCCAGAAGCGCGATGGGGCCGTTGAGCGCGACCCCGTAGGCCCGCCCGAAGGGCAGCACCTGGATCAAAACGTTCCGCAACTCGCCCACGCTCAGCAGGTGTTGGAGCTGCTGCCGCATCACCTCGCGCCCGCCCACCTTCGACCGCAGCGCCGCCTCGAACATCACGAAGCTGAACATGACGCCCGTGCGCGCGCTCAACGCCTCCTGCCGCTTCAGCCGCCCCGCGACGCGCTCCTGGACGGTCTCGTCGTCGAGCGGCGGCGAGCTGGCGCTGATCAGGGCGGTCGCGTACTCCGCGGCCTGGAGCAGTCCGGGCACGAGCAGGGGCTCGTACGAACTGACGGCGATGGCGTCCTTCTCCAGCGCCATGAACTCCTGCGACCGCTGCGGATGCGGCTCGGGCTTCAGGTACTCCTGCGCGGCGACGATCTTCCCGCCGGCGCCGCAGAGCTGGTCGGCGATCTGGAGGAGCCGGAGGGTGGGTTTGCGCCGCCCGTTCTCCATGGACTTCACGTACTCGCAGCCGTACCCCGCCTCCTTGGCCAGTATCTCGCGGTCGACGCCGGCCTCGGTGCGCCACAGCTTGATCTGGCTACCGCAGTAGCGCCACGCGAGGTTCATCTCGGACGACATCGGCACGCACACCTCCACCAGGGGTCACGACAGGTACAACTACCCGAAGTACACGCATCGTTACTCCCGAGCGTACGCGCGAGCCGGGACGGTGGACGCATGCAGACCGAACCGCCGACGCGGCCTCCCCAGGACATCGAGTGGCGCCTGCCGCGGCACGCCCGTAGCGTGCGCCGGGCACGCCTGCTCTTTCGCGGACAGGCAGCTTCCTGGGGCCTGTCCGCCGACGTGACGGACACGGCGGAACTGTTGCTGAGCGAGCTGATGACGAACGCGTACCGCCACGCGAAGGCCCCGGCCGACCGGCAGATCCGGGCCCGCGCGACCCTGACGGCGAACCGCCTCACGGTCCGGGTGACGGACGCAGGCGACACCCTCCCGCAGCCGCGCCGGGCGTCACCGGACGACGAGTCGGGGCGCGGCCTGGCGCTGGTGGCGATGCTGGCGGGGGAGTGGGGCGCGCAGGCCAGGGAGGAGGGGGTGGGCAAGGTGGTGTGGTTCGAGCTGGACACCGGCGCGGGGACGGCCGCGACCGGCGGCGCCGACGCCGCTCAGCAGGAGAACACCTCGCCCGCCAGATAGCGGGTGGCATGCGTGGCCGCCGCCGCCAGCCGCCGGCGCAGGGTCCGGTCGAAGACCTGGTGCGGAGGCATGTCCGCGACCTCGACCCTCCGGGACGGCCCCCGCGATGGCGGGAAAACGGCGCTGTTCCTCAAGTGGGGCGCGAGGTGGTTTCGAGGGGGAGGCCCCGGCCCGCCGGAGCGGGGCGGGGCCTCGGGGGTGGGTCAGGCGTCGCGCAGCAGGGTCGACGCCATCTCCTTGGCGGCCGCCGCGGCCCGCAGCTGCATGCCGGGGCCGAAGGTGATCCGGGTCGCGCCCGCCTCGCCCCACTCGCGCAGGATCGTCGGGTCCACCGGGGTGCCCACGTTGATCGGGCCCTCGATGGCGGCGCGCAGGCGGGGCAGGGTGGTCAGCGGGGCGCCGATCGGGTAGACGCAGTCGGCGCCCGCCGCGATGTAGAGGCGGGCCCGCTCGATCGTGTCCGCCTCCGTCTCGGGGGTGGGGGCGACACCGTGGAACGCGCCGATGAGCGTGTCGATACGCGCGTTCAGCACGAGGCCGTCGCCCGCCGCCGCCCGCACCTCGGCCAGCCAGTCCGCCTGCGCACGCGGGTCCTTGAGGCCGCCCGCGCGGGTCGAGTCCTCCAGGTTGCAGCCCACCGCGCCGGTCTCCAGGAGCCGCTCCACCAGCTCCTTCGGGGCCAGCCCGTACCCGTCCTCGATGTCCGCGCTGACCGGCACCGACACCGAACGCGCGATGCGCCGCACCGCCGTGAACATCTCCTCGGCGGGCGTGGACCCGTCCTCGTGGCCGAGCGACGCCGCGATCCCCGCGCTCGGCGTCGCGAGCGCCGGGAAGCCCGCCTCCTCGAAGGCGCGGGCGCTCGCCACGTCCCAGGGGCCGGGCAGGACCAGCGGGTCACCGGGCGAGCGGTCGTGGTGCAGGGCGCGGAACAGGGTGGCGCTGGGGGTCACCATGCGGGTCCTCCGGGTTCGATGCGGCGGGCGACCATCAGCCGGTTCCAGCTGTTGATCACCGTGATCACGCCGATCAGATGGGCGAGTCGGACGTCGTCGAAGTGCCCGGCCGCGGCCGCGTGGACCTCGTCCGGAACAGCTTCGTCCGTCAGTATGGTCATGGCTTCCGTGAGGGCCAGCGCCGCTCTTTCCCGCTCGCTGTACAGACCATCGGCTTCACGCCACGCGCCGAGCAGCGCGATCCGCTCGACGCTCTCGCCGTTCTTCTCCACCGCGACGGCCACGTGCATGTCCAGGCAGAACGCGCACGCGTTGATCTGCGAGGCCCGGATCATCACCAGTTCGGCGAGGACCGGATCGTCGAGGCCGCGCTTGGCCGCCGCGCCCGCCGCTTGCAGGGCGCGGCGGACCTGCGGGTCCAGGTGCCGGGTGCGCGTGGTCACTTCGCGGACTGTGGTGTGTAGTGCCCGGCGACCATGCGGGTGCTCACGCCGAAGCGGTTCCACGCGTTGATCGTCGTGATCGCCGCGATGAGTCCGCTCAGCTCGGTCTCGTCGTAGAGGCGGGCCGCCTCCTCGTACACGGCGTCCGGGACGAAACCGTCCGTCAGCACGGTGATCGCCTCGGTCAGCGCGAGCGCCGCGGCCTCCCGCTCCGTGTAGAAGTGCCGGGCCTCCTCCCACGCGCTGAGCATCACGACGCGCTCGACGCTCTCGCCCGCCGCCAGGGCGTCCTTGGTGTGCATGTCGAGGCAGAACGCGCAGTGGTTGAGCTGCGACGCGCGGATCTTGACCAGCTCGAACGTCACCGGGTCCACGCCCTTACGGGCGGCGGTGTCCAGCTGGATCATCGCCTTGTAGACCTCGGGGGCGTGCTTGGCCCAGGCCAGGCGCGGGGTGTGCTCGTGCGCGTACTCGGCGCCGCCGTCGCTCGTGGTGGTGCTGTGGGTGGTGGTGCTGTTCGGGGTGCTGTTGTTCGGGGTGCTGCTGTTCGTGGTCATGAGTCGAGCCTACGAAGCCAGTAGCCCACGTGTATGGTCCATTTCCATGGCAAACGAGTGGGCCACTTCGGCGTCCGGACAGGCCCTCGGGATCGACCTGCACATCGCGCCCTCCGGTGGGCTCGGGCTGCGGCGCGGGCTGACCGACGCGCTGCGCGAGGCCGTACGCGGCGGGCGCCTCGCCCCCGGGACCCGGCTGCCCTCCTCGCGCACCCTCGCCGCCGACCTGGGCATGGCCCGCAACACCGTCGCCGACGCCTACGCCGACCTCGTCGCCGAGGGGTGGCTCACCGCCCGGCAGGGATCCGGCACCCGGGTCGCCGAACGGCCCGTCGACGCGCCCCGGCCCCCCGCCTCCGTCGCCCGCCGGGCCACCGGGCCACTGGTCCACAACCTCCAGCCCGGCAGCCCCGACCTCGCCTCCTTCCCGCGCGCCGCCTGGCTCAAGGCCGCCCGGCGCGCCCTGACCGCCGCGCCGAACGACGCCCTCGGCTACGGCGACCCGCGCGGGCGGCCCGAACTGCGGGCCGCGCTCGCCGGATACCTCGCGCGGGCCCGCGGGGTGCACGCCGACCCCGAGCGCATCGTGATCTGCTCCGGGTTCGCGCACGGGCTGATGCTGCTGGGGGAGGTGCTGCGCGGGCGCGGGGTCGGGGAGATCGCCGTCGAGTCGTACGGGCTGCCGCCGCACTGGGAGATCCTGCACCGGGCCGGGCTGCGCACGCGGCCGCTGCCGGTCGACGGACTCGGCACCGCGGTACGGGAGTCGGGGGCGGCCGGGGCCGTGCTGCTCACGCCCGCCCACCAGTTCCCCATGGGGGTGCCGCTCCACCCGGACCGGCGGGCCGCCGTCGTCGACTGGGCGCGGCGCACCGGCGGTCTCGTCATCGAGGACGACTACGACGGGGAGTTCCGCTACGACCGGCAGCCCGTCGGCGCGCTCCAAGGGCTCGATCCGCACCGGGTCGTCTATCTCGGCACCACCAGCAAGTCGCTCGTGCCGGGGCTGCGGCTGGGGTGGATGGTGCTGCCGCCCGGGCTCGTCGGGGAGGTGGCCGCCGCCAAGGGGATCAGTGACTGGTCGTGCGGGGTGCTCGATCAGCTGACGCTCGCCGAGTTCCTGGCGTCGGGGGCGTACGACCGTCATCTGCGGGGGGCCCGGTTGCGGTACCGCAGGCGGCGGGACCAGTTGGTCGCCGCGCTGGCGGAGCGGGCGCCTTCTGTCCGGGTCACCGGGATCGCGGCCGGGCTGCATGCCGTGCTGCCGCTGGCCGCCGGTACCGAGGGGTCCGTGGTGCGGGCCGCCGCCTGGCAGGGGCTCGGCGTCGTGGGCCTCTCCAGTTACCGGCACGCCGATGCCGGTGAGCTGTTGGACGCCCTGGTCGTCGGATACGGGACACCTCCGGATCACGGCTGGACCGGGGCGCTGGACGCCCTGTGCCGGGTCCTGCCCTAGCCCTGCCCTACGCGAGCCGCCCACCCGGCCCCCTGGGTCGGTTTTTGACGCGCGCCGCCGTGGGGGCTGGTCGCGCAGTTCCCCGCGCCCCTGGGCGGTTCTCGGTCTGCGGGCCGGTGGCCGCGTCTCGCGCAGTTCCCCGCGCCCCTGGGTCGGTTTTTGACGCGCGCCGCCGTGGGGGCTGGTCGCGCAGTTCCTCGCGCCCCTGGGTGGTTCTTCGTCCGCGGGCCGGTGGCCGCTTCTCGCGCAGTTCCCCGCGCCCCTGAGGCATGCGCTGACGCGCAGCCTCCCCCTGAGGCTGCGCTTCGCGCGCCTCTCCTGGGGGGCGGGGCGTGCGCCTCTCCTGCGGGCGGGACCGCGGTGGCCTCTCCGATGAGATGGCGCACGCAGTGCGCATCTCAGGGGCGCGGGGAACTGCGCGACCAGCCACGACGAGAGCCGCACCCGAAAGACCACCCAGGGGCGCGGGGAACTGCGCGAGAAGCCCCACCGGGCCCGCACCCGGAAGGTCACCCAGGGGCGCGGGGAACTGCGCGACCGGCCCCGCGGCGGGAGGCGCGTTCGGCTCCGCCGGCCGGTCATGAAGGGGTGGGAGGAGGGGGTTCGGGGGCGGCGAAGCGGGTCAGGGACAAGGCGGCTGTCACGGCCACCGCGAACCCCAGAACCCCGAGCCAGCCGAGACCGGGCCGGGCGCGGTCGCCGAGAAAGGCCACGCCCACCAGCGCCGGGCCCACGGTCTCCCCGAGCACCATCCCGGCCGTCGCCACGGTCACGGACCCCCGCTGCACCGCGGAGGTCAGCAACAAGAACGCCGCACCACCCCCCACCAGCAGCGCATACACGGCCGGATCAGTGAGCAGCCCCCCGGGCGACACATCGTCGATCAGCCGGACGCTCACCTCCACCACCCCGAACCCGAACCCCGAGCACAGGCCCAGCGCGAGCGCCCGCCCCCGCCCGGACAACCGCCCCGCCACACCCCCCACCCCGAGCACCCCGACGGCCACCCCGAGCATGGCGTACCGCAGCGCGTCCGACCCGGCCCCCGCCCCCTCCGCGCCGGAGGCCAGCGCCAGCAGCGCGAGCCCGGCGCACACCGCCCCCACGGCACCCCACTCGGCCCCGCTCAACCGCACCCGCAACAGCCGCGCCGCGACCACCGCGGTGACGGCCAGGCTCGCGGCCAGCGCCGCCCCCACCGCGTAGATCGGAACGCTGCGCAGCGCCACGACCTGGAACACGAACCCGACCCCGTCGAGCCCGAGCCCCGCCGCGTACCGCCACTGCCGCAACGCCCGTACGAGCAGCGCCGGATCGACCCCCGCCCCGGTCCCCGGCGAAGCCGCCCGCGCGGCCATGGCCTGGAGCACGGAGGCCGTTCCGAAGCAGACGGCCGCCGCCAGCGCGCAGAGCATTCCCGGAGTCACACGGGGAATCTAGGGGTACTCGGGTGCGCGGCCGGTGCAGGCGCTCCCCAACCCGGGCGCCGGACACTAAGGTGCCCGATACACCAACCACGTCCACGGGGGCCCGTATGACAGACAGCACCACCCGACGCCGCCTGCGCTCCGGCACCGTCGTGCTCGGCGGCGTGGGGCTGCTCGCCGCCACCCTCAGCGCCTGCGACTCCGACCCGGACAAGCGCTGCGTCGACCGCGACAGCTACACCGCGGGCAAGGGGTACAAGGTCGTCGACGACAAGTACTGCAAGGACGGTTCGTCGGGCGGCCACGGCTGGTACTACGGCGGTTCGCGCAGCGGCAGCCGCATCAAGAGCGGGTCGTTCCACAAGTCCTCCGGCGGTTCGGGAGGCGGCTCGGGCGTCTCGCGCGGCGGGTTCGGCGGCAAGGGCGGATCGGGCGGCTGAGCCGATCATGCGCAGACATCTCATCACCCCGCGTCCCGGCTGGCAGCGGACGGTGGAGGAGCAGGGGCTCATCTACCCGCTGACCCGCTACCCGGACGACTCCCTGCGCCCGTACTGGGACGAGAGCGCCTACTACGCGTTCTCGCTGCCCGAGGTCGAGGCGCTGGAGGAGGTCGTCGAGGAACTGCACGCCATGTGCCTGGCCGCCGCCGGCCACATCGTCGAGCACGACCGCTTCGCCGACCTCGCCCTGACCGACCCGCGCGTCGTGCGCGCCGTCACCGACTCCTGGCGGCGGCGCGACGAACTCCCCTCCCTGTACGGGCGGTTCGACCTCCGTTACGACGGCACCGGCCCGGCCAAGCTGCTGGAGTACAACGCCGACACCCCCACCTCCCTCGTCGAGGCGGCGAGCCCCCAGTGGTTCTGGATGGAGGAACGATTCCCCGGCGCCGACCAGTGGAACTCCCTCCACGAACGGCTCGTCGACGCCTGGAAGCGGCAGGCGGCCCTGCTGCCGCCCGGCAGCCCGCTGCACTTCGCGCACTCCGCCGCCGACGAGCTCGGCGAGGACCTGATGACCGTCGGCTACCTGAAGGAGACCGCGGAGCAGGCGGGCCTGGCCACCGACTGGATCTCGATGGAGGAGATCGGCTGGGACGACCTGTCGGGCCGCTTCGTCGACAACCGGCTCCGCTTCATCCGCAGCTGCTTCAAGCTGTACCCGTGGGAGTGGCTGACCACGGACGCGTTCGCCGGACACGTCCTGGACACCCTCGACAACGGCGGCGGCACCGGCAGCACCCTGTGGATCGAGCCCGCCTGGAAGATGCTGCTCAGCAACAAGGCGCTGCTCGCCGTGGTGTGGGAGCTGTACCCGGGCCACCCGAACCTGCTGCCCGCCTTCGTCGACGGCCCCCGCGACCTCGCCACCACCACGGGCTACGTCGCCAAGCCGCTGCTGGGCCGCGAGGGCGAGGGCGTCACCCTGCACCCGCCCGGCTCCGCCCCCGTCGCCCACGACCCCGAAGAGCCCTGCTGCTACCAGGAGCTGGCGCCGCTGCCGGACTTCGACGGCAACCGCACCGTGCTCGGCGCCTGGGTGGTCGACGGCGAGGCCGCCGGGCTCGGCATCAGGGAGTCGGCGGGCCCCGTCACCGACGGATACGCCCGCTTCCTCCCGCACGTCATCCGGTGACGGCCACCGGCGCGGGGCCGGGGGGTCAGACCCCCAGCACCGCCCGCAGCTGATCGAGGCCCCAGTCCAGGTCCTCCTTGTCGACGACCAGCGGCGGCGCGATCCGGATGGTCGACCCGTGGGTGTCCTTCACCAGGACCCCGCGGGCCATCAGCTTCTCCGAGATCTCCCGGCCCGTGCCGTACGCGGGGTCCACGTCGACCCCCGCCCACAGGCCCCGGCCGCGCACCTCGCCGACCCGGCCGGTCCCGGCCAGCAGCCCCAGCTCGGCGTGCAGATGCGCGCCCAGCTCGGTGGCCCGCTGCTGGAACTCGCCGCCGCGCAGCATCGCGATCACTTCGAGCCCCACCGCGCACGCCAGCGGGTTCCCGCCGAACGTCGAGCCGTGCTCGCCCGGCCGGAACACCCCGAGGACGTCGCGGTCGGCGACCACCGCCGACACCGGCACGACCCCGCCGCCGAGCGCCTTCCCCAGCACGTACACGTCCGGCACCACGCCCTCGTGCTCGCACGCGAACGTCCGGCCGGTGCGCCCGAGCCCCGACTGGATCTCGTCCGCGACGAACAGCACCCCGCGCTCGCGCGTCAGCTCCCGTACGCCCGCGAGGTACCCGGCGGGCGGCACCAGCACCCCCGCCTCGCCCTGGATGGGTTCGAGGAGCACGGCCACCGTCTCGTCCGTGACCGCGGCCCGCAGCGCCGGCAGGTCCCCGTACGGGACGATGTCGAAGCCGGGCGTGTACGGGCCGAAGTCGGCGCGCGCCTCCGGGTCGGTGGAGAAGCTGACGATCGTCGTCGTGCGGCCGTGGAAGTTGTCGCCCGCCACGACGATCCGGGCGCGGCCCTCGGGCACGCCCTTGACCCGGTAGCCCCACTTGCGGGCGGTCTTCACGGCGGTCTCCACCGCCTCCGCGCCCGTGTTCATCGGCAGCACCATGTCCTTGCCGCACAGCTCGGCGAGCTGCGTGCAGAAGTCGGCGAACCGGTCGTGGTGGAAGGCGCGCGACGTCAGCGTCACCCGCTCCAGCTGCGCCTTGGCGGCGTCGATCAGCCGCCGGTTGCCGTGCCCGAAGTTGAGCGCGGAGTAGCCGGCGAGCAGGTCCAGGTAGCGGCGCCCCTCGACGTCGGTCAGCCAGGCGCCCTCGGCCGTGGCGACGACGACCGGCAGCGGGTGGTAGTTGTGCGCGCTGTGCGCGTCGGACGCGGTGATGAAGTCCTGCGTGGCGTGGGCGGGAGTCACAGAAGTCACGGGATCTCCGTTCGTACGGCACTGTACGGGCGGTGCGGGACGGGCTTGTGGCCCGTTCCTATCGTGGCTCGCATGCCGGACGCGGAAACCTCGCGGGACGGCGCGCCCGGTAATGTGAGGACGGAGCCGTGACTGGCGCGCTGGGATGGGACCGACCATCGGGGAGCGGCTCGTGACCTGTGTGCCGTGCGCCTGGGCCGACCGCGAACCGACCGTGTCCGGAGGCAGCCCTCTCATGAGCAAGACCGACCTCACCCCCGAGTCCACCGCGTACCGCGCCGCGCTCGACGTCGTACGCGCCGTCGAGCCGCGCATCGCGGACGCCATCGGCCGGGAACTCACCGACCAGCGCGAGATGCTCAAGCTGATCGCGTCCGAGAACTACGCCTCCCCGGCGACGCTCCTGGCCATGGGCAACTGGCTCAGCGACAAGTACGCCGAGGGCACCGTCGGCCGCCGCTTCTACGCCGGCTGCCGCAACGTCGACACCGTCGAGTCGATCGCCGCCGAGCACGCCCGCGAACTGTTCGGCGCCCGGCACGCCTACGTCCAGCCGCACTCCGGCATCGACGCCAACCTGGTCGCCTTCTGGGCCGTGCTCGCCGACCGCGTCGAGGTGCCGTTCCTCGCGAAGACCGGCGTGCGGCAGATGAACGACCTGACCGACGCCGACTGGGCCGAGCTGCGCCGGGCCTTCGGCAACCAGCGGATGCTCGGCATGTCGCTCGACGCGGGCGGCCACCTCACGCACGGCTTCCGCCCCAACATCTCCGGCAAGATGTTCGACCAGCAGTCGTACGGCACCGACCCGGCCACCGGCCTCATCGACTACGAGGCGCTGCGCGCGCAGGCCCGCGCCTTCAAGCCGCTGATCCTCGTCGCCGGCTACTCCGCCTATCCGCGCCTGGTGAACTTCCGCGTCATGCGCGAGATCGCCGACGAGGTCGGGGCGACGCTCATGGTCGACATGGCGCACTTCGCCGGGCTCGTCGCGGGCAAGGTCCTCACCGGCGACTTCGACCCGGTGCCGCACGCGCAGATCGTGACGACCACCACCCACAAGTCGCTGCGCGGACCGCGCGGCGGCATGGTGCTGTGCGACGACTCGCTCAAGGACCAGGTCGACCGCGGCTGCCCGATGGTGCTCGGCGGCCCGCTGCCGCACGTCATGGCCGCCAAGGCCGTCGCCCTCGCCGAGGCCCGGCAGCCCGCCTTCCAGGACTACGCGCGGCGCATCGTCGACAACGCCAGGGCGCTCGCCGAGGGCCTGACCCGGCGCGGCGCCACCCTCGTCACCGGCGGCACCGACAACCACCTCAACCTCATCGACGTCGCCACCTCCTACGGGCTCACCGGCCGCCAGGCCGAGTCCGCGCTGCTCGACTCCGGCGTCGTCACCAACCGCAACGCCATCCCCGCCGACCCGAACGGCGCCTGGTACACCTCCGGCATCCGCATCGGCACCCCCGCGCTGACCACGCGCGGCCTCGGCACCGCCGAGATGGACGAGATCGCCGCCCTCATCGACCGGGTCCTGACCTCCGCCGAGCCGGGCACCACCAAGTCCGGCCAGCCCTCAAGGGCGAGCCACGTCCTGGAGCCGAAGACCGCCGACGAGGTGGCCCGGCGCGCCACCGACCTGCTGTCCGGCTTCCCGCTGTACGGGCGGATCGACCTGGGCTGAGCCCCGGCTCAGCCGACGAGCTGCTGCCGCGGACCCCGGGGCTCCCGCCCCGCCCGCGGCAGCCGCGCCCGCAGCCACCACACGCCCGCGGCGGCGGCCAGCCCGGCGCCGAGCCCGCCCAGCCCCCACCGCACCTTGTCCGCCGTCGGTACGCCCGCGTGCGCACCGGCGCGCACCGGTGGGAACACCCCGGCGCGCCGCAGCTCGGCGACGAGGCCGGGGGAGGCGCGGTGCCAGCGCAGGTCGTCGTCGTCCACGTCGATCGCGGGGTCGGTCCGGATCCACGGCGTGCCGTCGTCCGCGACGACCAGCTGGTCCTGCCGGTCGACGGCCGTGTCCCCGCCGGGCGCCCGCCGGGTTTTGGGCCAGCCGCCCACGCCGGTCGTGCCCCACACGATCGTCGCCTCCACCGGCGGGAACCGGCCGTCGTCCCAGGCGCGCGGCACCCGCTCGGTCACCGCGGCGAACTCCCCGGTCAGCCGCTCCAGCCGGGCGAAGTCCGGGTCCGCGTCGTCGAGGGACACCGACGGCCCCGCCGCCGCGCCCGGCGCGATCACCACGGCCAGATCGGGCCGGTCCGCACCGCCCGGCCCCTCCGGGCGCGCCCGGGCCGGACCGGCGCCCACCAGCACCAGGAGCACCGCCGCCGCCACGGCGCGTCGGCCCGTCCGCATCCCGCGCATCGCCCACCCCCGGTGCCGCGCCCGGCGTGATCCGGGTCACGGGGACACCGTAGTGGCAGAGACCTGTCGTGCACCTGCCCCCATTCCAGGAGGGACACCTGAGACAATGGGCCCATGGCCACTGATCGTCCTCGCGTGCTTTCCGGAATCCAGCCCACCGCAGGCTCGTTCCACCTCGGCAACTACCTCGGCGCGGTCCGCCAGTGGGTCGCGCTCCAGGAGTCCCACGACGCCTTCTACATGGTGGTGGACCTGCACGCGATCACCGTCCCGCAGGAGCCGGAGGTGCTGCGGCAGAACACCCGGCTCGCCGTCGCGCAGCTGCTGGCCGCGGGGCTCGACCCGGACCGGTGCACGCTGTTCGTGCAGAGCCACGTGCCCGAGCACGCGCAGCTCGCCTGGGTGATGAACTGCCTGACCGGCTTCGGCGAGGCCAGCCGGATGACGCAGTTCAAGGACAAGTCGGCCAAGCAGGGCGCCGACCGCGCGAGCGTCGGCCTGTTCACGTACCCGGTCCTCCAGGTCGCGGACATCCTGCTCTACCAGGCCAACGAGGTGCCGGTGGGCGAGGACCAGCGCCAGCACATCGAGCTGACCCGCGACCTCGCGGAGCGGTTCAACGGGCGGTTCGGCGACACGTTCACGATCCCGAAGCCGTACATCCTCAAGGAGACGGCGAAGATCTTCGACCTCCAGGACCCGTCGATCAAGATGAGCAAGTCGGCGTCCACGCCGAAGGGCCTCATCAACCTGCTCGACGAGCCGAAGGCCACCGCGAAGAAGGTCAAGAGCGCGGTCACCGACACCGACACCGTCATCCGCTACGACGCCGAGAAGAAGCCGGGCGTCAGCAACCTCCTCACGATCTACTCCACCCTCACCGGCATCGGTATCCCGGAACTGGAGCAGAAGTACAAGGGCAAGATGTACGGTGCGCTCAAGACGGACCTGGCCGAGGTCATGGTCGACTTCGTGACCCCGTTCCGGACCCGCACCCAGGAGTACCTGGACGACCCGGAGACCCTCGACCCGATCCTGGCCAAGGGGGCGGAGAAGGCGCGGGCCGTCGCCGCCGAGACCCTGGCCCAGGCGTACGAGAAGGTCGGCTTCCTGCCCGCCAAGCACTGAGGCCCGTACGCCACGCGCAGCAGCAGTACCACCGCCCGCCCGCCACTCGACGACAGGAGCACGACGTGGGGACCGTAACGATCGGCGTCTCGATCGCGGTCCCGGAGCCTCACGGCAGCCTGCTCCAGGAGCGGCGCACGGGCTTCGGCGACGCCGCTGCGCACGGTATCCCCACGCACATCACGCTGCTCCCGCCGACCGAGGTGGACGGCGGGCAGCTGCCGGCGATCGAGGCGCACCTCGCGGAAGTCGCCGCCACCGGGCGGCCGTTCCCGATGCGGCTGTCCGGGACCGGCACCTTCCGGCCGCTGTCGCCGGTGGTGTTCGTCCAGGTCGTGGAGGGCGCCGAGGCCTGCACCTGGCTCCAGAAGCAGGTGCGGGACGCCTCCGGGCCGGTCGCCCGCGAGTTGCAGTTCCCGTACCACCCGCACGTGACCGTCGCGCACGGGATCGCCGAGGAGGCGATGGACCGGGCCTTCGCGGCGCTCGCCGACTACGAGGCGGCCTGGCCGTGCACCGGGTTCGCCCTGTACGAGCAGGGCGCCGACGGCGTGTGGCGCCGCCTGCGCGACTTCACGTTCGGCACCGCTTCCCTGCCGTCCCAGACGACCCGCCGGGCCTCCGGCAACTCCGCCCGGTCCGACCACCGGGCCCCGTAGGGGCGCGGGCCGGGACGGGACGAAGGCGGGGAGGCCGCCCGTCCGGTCCCGGCGGCGACCGACCGACGGCGACGAACGCGCCGTCCGCTACGAGGCCACCGTGCTGGTCGCGGTCGGCCGCTCGCGGCCCCAGGCGGCCAGTGGCTGGAGCGCGTCGTTGAGGCGCATGCCGTCCTCGGTGAGCGAGTACTCGACGCGGGGCGGCACCTCGTCGAAGGAGACGCGGTGCACGACGCCGTCCGCTTCCAGCTCGCGCAAGTGGGAGGCCAGCACCTTCTCGGTGACGCCGGGAAGCAGTCGACGTAGTTCGCCGAAGCGGCGGTCGGGGTGCTCGTGGAGCGCCCAGAGGATCAGCACCTTCCACTTGCCGCCGATCACCTCCATCGCGGCGTCGATCCCGCAGACGTGTCCGTCCGGTGCACCTGGCCGGTTCAGCGTCGTCATGCCCCACCCCTCTGACCTGCTCGCTCACCCCGGGGTAACCACCCACTACCAAGTGGGTACTTGATCACCTCCGAGTCTGCGACCAGCCTAATCGGCATGGCACAGAACACTGTTGAGAAGACTCCCGTCACGCTGCTGGGCCTCGGCGCGATGGGCACCGCACTGGCCCGCACCTGGCTCGCCGCCGGACACCCGCTCACTGTCTGGAACCGCACCCCGGCCCGCGCCGCGGCACTCACCGCAGCGGGGGCACGGGCCGCGGACAGCGCCGCTGAGGCGGTCGCGGCGAACACCCTGGTCGTCGTCTGCCTGCTGGACGACACGTCGGTCGACGAGGCGCTGGCCGGCACCGACCTGTCCGACAGGGACCTGGTCAACCTGACCACCGGCACACCCGCCCAGGCCCGCGCCCGCGCCCAGTGGGCCCGCGAGCGCGGCGCCCGCTACCTGGACGGCGGGATCATGGCCGTCCCTCCGATGATCGGCGTCCCGGAAGCCGGCGGCTACGTCTTCTACAGCGGCTCGCGGGAGCTGTTCGAGCGGCACCAGCAGACCCTGGCCGTCCCGGCCGGCACCACCTACGTCGGCGAGGACGCGGGCTTCGCGGCCCTGCACGACGTGGCCCTGCTCAGCGCCATGTACGGGATGTTCGCCGGGGCCGCGCACGCCTTCGCCCTGATCCGCAAGGAGGACATCGACCCCGCCGCGCTCGCCCCGCTGCTCGCCGACTGGCTCGTCGCGATGGCCCCGGCGGTTCACCGGACCGCCGACCAGCTACGCACCGGCGACTACACCGAGGGCGTCGTCTCCACCCTCGCCATGCAGGTGGCCGGCACGCCGACCTTCCTGAGCACCGCCGAGCAGCAGGGAGTCAGCCCGGAACTGCTCAACCCCTACTTCGCGCTGATGCGCCGCCGCCTGGCCGAGGCCAGCGGCGAAGAGGACCTGACGGGCGTGATCGACCTGCTCGTGCACTGACCGGTCCTCTCGCAGCGGGCCCTAGACCGGGAGGCGGCGGAAGACGGCGCGGGGAGCGTGGCGCAGGCCCGCCATCACCCAGCGGAGCGCCCCCGGCACCCACACCGTCTCGGAGCGCCGCCGCAACCCCAGCTCGATGGCGGACGCCACGGCGTCCGGCGTCGTCGCGAGCGGCGCCTCGGCGAGCCCGGCGGTCATCTTCGAACGCACGAACCCGGGCCGGACGACCATGACGTGCACCCCGGTGCCGTGCAGCGCGTCGCCGAGGCCCTGCGCGAACGCGTCGAGGCCCGCCTTGCTCGACCCGTAGATGAAGTTGGAGCGCCGGGCCCGCTCGCCCGCGACCGACGACAGCACCACCAGCGAGCCGTGCCCCTGCGCCTGGAGCGCCCCCGCGCACACCAGCCCGGCCGAGACGGCGCCCGTGTAGTTGGTCTGCGCGACGCGCACGGCGGCCGACGGGTCGCCCTCGTCGCTGGCCTGGTCGCCGAGGACGCCGAAGGCCAGCAGCACCATGTCGATGTCGCCCTCGGCGAACACCTTGCCCAGCGTCTCCTCGTGGGCCCCGGGGTCCAGGGCGTCGAAGGCGACGGTCCGCACCTCGGCGCCCGAGCCGCGCAGCTGGGCCGCGGCCGCGTCGAGCGCCGGCGACGGGCGGCCCGCCAGCCACACCGTGCGGGTGCGCCGGGTGATCAGCCGGCGGGCCGTCGCCAGCCCGATCTCGGACGTGCCGCCGAGGACGAGCAGGGACTGGGGGAGGCCGAAGGCGTCCTTCATGAGAGGCGAACTCCTGTGGGGGTCGGGGGCGTCAGAGGGAGAGGCGGCGCGACAGGTCGGAGCGGAACACGCCGGTGGGGTCGAGCCGCGCCCGCAGCGCGCGGAAGTCGGCGAGCCGCGGATACATCGCGTCGAGCAGTTCGGGGCGCAGCCGGGAGTCCTTGGCGAGGTAGACGCGGCCGTCGGCGGCGGCGACCTCCTCGTCCAGCTCGTCGAGGAAGGCGCCCAGGCCCGGCAGGTTCGCGGGGATGTCGAGCGCGAGGGTCCATCCCGGCATCGGGAAGGACAGCCAGCCCGGGTCGCCGTCGCCGAACCGCTTCAGCACGGCGAGGAAGGACGGGCAGCGGCGCGCGGAGACCCGCCGCACGATCCGGCGCAGCGCCTCCTCCCGCCCGTGCCCGACGACGAACTGGTACTGCACGAAGCCGCCGCGCCCGTAGACCCGGTTCCAGTGCGGCACGCCGTCCAGGGGGTGGAAGAAGGTGGCGAGCTTCTGGATCTCGCCGGTGCGCAGGCGGGGCGCCCTGCGGTACCAGAGCTCGTTGAAGACGCCGACCGTGGTGCGGCCCAGCAGGCCCTCCGGGACGAAGGCGGGCGGCGCCGGCAGCCGGCCGGGGCGGAAGTCGAGCGGGGCGCGGCGGGCGCGGGCGGGCAGCGCGTCCAGCGGGGCGTGGTCGCCGCGGGTGAGGACGGCGCGGCCCAGGGCGGCGCCGCGCGCGAGCAGGTCGATCCAGGCGACGGAGTAGCGGTAGCGGTGGTCCGTGGCGGTCAGCCGGGCCATCAGGTCGTCGAGGTCGGTGGCCCGCTCGGTGTCGACCGTCATCAGCGAGGTCTCCACGCGCTGGAGCCGCACCGTCGCCGTCAGGATGACGCCGGTCAGGCCCATGCCCCCGGCGGTCGCGTCGAACAGCTCGGTGCCGCGCTCCACCATCCGCACCTCGCCGTCGGCGGTGAGCAGTTCGAGGGCGAGGACATGCCGGGAGAAGGAGCCGCGGACGTGGTGGTTCTTGCCGTGGATGTCGGCGCCGATCGCACCGCCGACCGTCACGTAGCGGGTGCCGGGGGTGACCGGCACGAACCAGCCGAGCGGCAGCAGGACCTCCATCAGCCGGTGCAGCGAGACGCCCGCGTCGCACAGGACGGTGCCGCCCGCGGCGTCGATGGCGTGGACGCGGTCCAGGCCGGTCATGTCGAGGACCGCGCCGCCCGCGTTCTGCGCCGCGTCGCCGTAGGCCCGGCCCAGGCCGCGGGCGATCCCGCCGCGCCGCCCGGTGAGCGCGCACTCCCGGACGGCGGCCACCGTCTCCTCGTAGCTGCGGGGGCGCACCAGGTGCGCGGAGGTGGGGGCGGTGCGGCCCCAGCCGGTGACCGGCACGGCGTCGTAACCGGCGGCGGTGGGCGCGGACGGGGCGCGCGGGACGGTCGGTGAAGGGGCGGCAGCCATGACGGTGACCGTATCGTCCAGGGAAGCGAGCTTTGCCCCAAATCTCATATTCTCTCACCGAAATGGGTGATTGATGGGGTGTCATGGGGCTGGGTGCGGTCTGCGGAGGGGTCGGCCTCCACAGTGAGCCACATGGACGACATCGACCGCCGATTGCTGTCAGCGCTGCGCGACTGCGGCTCGGACCGGCGCGTGGCAGCGGCCGCGCGGGCGCTGTCCTGGGCCGGGGAGCACGGCGCGCTCTGGCTCGCGGCCGGGCTCGTGGGCGCCGCCGCGGACCGGGAGCGCCGCCCGGCCTGGCTGCGCGCCACCGCGCTGACCGCGGGCGCGCACCTGGCCAGCATGGGCGTGAAGCGCGTGGTGCGCAGGCCGCGGCCCGAGGCGGGCGCCGGGATCGAACCCCTGGTGCGCACCGCGGGCCGGCACTCCTTCCCCAGCTCGCACGCGACCGCGGCCGCCGCCGCGGCCGTCGCCTACGGCGCGGTGCGGCCGGTCGGCGCGCACCTGGCGCCGCCGATCGCCGCCGCCGTGTGCGTCTCGCGGCTCGTCGTCGGCGTGCACTACCCGTCCGACGTCGCGGCGGGCGCGGCGCTGGGCGCGCTGACCGCGCGGCTCGGCGCGCGCTGGGCGGCGGCCGGAGGTGCGCCCCGATGACGGACGGCGCCAAGGGCGCGGCGGTCCTGGAACGGCCGGGCGAGGAGCCGCTGGGCCGGGTCACCCCGCTCGCACTGCCCGCGGGACTGCTGCGGACCGCGCGGCCCCGGCAGTGGGTGAAGAACGTGCTCGTCGTCGCGGCCCCCGCCGCCGCGGGCCAGCTCTTCTCCCGGCACGCGCTGACCCAGGTGGTCCTGGTCTGCTGCCTGTTCACCCTCGCCTCGGCGGCCGTGTACCTGATCAACGACGCGCGGGACGCCGAGGCCGACCGCGCGCACCCCGTGAAGCGGCACCGGCCGGTCGCCGCGGGCCGGGTCCCGGTGCCCGCCGCCTACGCCGCGGGCGCGCTCCTCGCCGCCCTCGCGCCGACCGTCGCCGCCGCGCTGTGCAACCCGATGACCGCCGCGCTGCTCACCGCGTACGTCGTCATGCAGCTCGCCTACTGCGTCAGCCTCAAGCACGTGCTCGTCGTCGACCTGACCGTCGTCACCACCGGGTTCCTCATGCGGGCGATGATCGGCGGAGTCGCGCTCGGCATCCCGCTGTCCCGCTGGTTCCTGATCACCACCGGCTTCGGCGCGCTGTTCATGGTCTCCGCGAAGCGGTACTCCGAGGCCGTGCAGATGGTCGGCAAGGACGGCGCGACCCGCGCCCTGCTGAACCAGTACACGACCGGCTACCTGCGCTTCGTCTGGCAGCTCGCGGCCGGGGTCGCCGTGCTCGCCTACTGCCTGTGGGCGATGGAGGAGGGCGGCGTCGCGCGCACCAGCCTGCTGCCCTGGCGCCAGCTGTCGATGGTGGCGTTCATCCTCGCCGTGCTGCGCTACGCCGTCTTCGCCGACCGGGGCACCGCGGGCGAGCCGGAGGACGTCGTGCTGCGCGACCGGGCCCTCGCCGTCATCGGCCTGGTGTGGCTGGCCATGTACGGACTCGCGGTCGTCGACTGGTGAGCCGGCTGCGCGCGCTGGGACCGGAGCTGGCCGCCTTCGCGGGGGTGGGGCTGTGCGCGTACGCGGCCGACCTCGGCCTGTTCGTGTGGCTGCGCGGCCCGGCCGGCCTCGACCCGCTCACCGCCAAGGCGCTCTCCTTCGTGGCGGGCTGCTCGGTGGCGTACGCGGGCAACGCCCTCGGCACCTACCGGAGCGCGGCGGGGGACGTCCCGCGGCTGCGGCGGTACGGCGTCTTCCTCGCGGTCAACGTCGCGGGCGCGCTGGTGCAGCTGCTGTGCCTCGCGGTGTCGCACTACGGACTCGGACTGACCTCGCGGCGGGCCGACACCGTGTCCGGCGCGGGCATCGGGATGGCCCTCGCCACTGTCGTGCGGTTCTGGGGCACCCGCACCCTGGTCTTCGGCGCGGACGCCCGCCGCCCGGGACCGGTGGAAACGGCCGATCGGGGCAGGGTTGGATCATGGACTGGCTGAAGAAGCTCCCCGTCGTCGGCCCGCTGGTGAGCCGGCTGATGCTGACGCACGCCTGGCGCGCCTACGAGCGGCTGGACGCGGTGCACTGGACGCGGCTCGCCGCGGCGATGACGTTCATCAGTTTCCTCGCGCTGTTCCCGCTGCTCACCGTGGCCGCCGCGGTCGCGGCGAGCACGCTGTCCACCGCGCAGCAGCACGAGTTGCAGGACAAGATCAGCGACCAGGTGCCGGGCATCTCCGACCAGCTCGACCTCCAGGCGCTGGTCGACAACGCGGGCACCGTCGGGATCGTCGCGGGCGCGCTGCTGCTGTTCACCGGTATCGGCTGGGTCGGCTCGATGCGGGAGTGCCTGCGCGCCGTGTGGGAGCTGCCCGACCCCGAGGAGAACCCGGTCGTGCGCAAGCTGAAGGACGCCGGGGTGCTGGTGGGGCTCGGCGGCGCGGGCCTCGCCTCGCTCGTCGCGTCCACGGTCGCCTCCTCCGCCGTGGACGCCACCGCGGAGGGGCTCGGCCTGGACAAGGACGGCTGGGGCGGCCTCGTGCTCCAGGTCGTCGCGTTCGCGATCGCCGTGCTCGCGGACTTCCTGCTGCTGCTCTACATCCTGACCCTGCTGCCCGGGGTGAAGCCCGAGCGCCGCGACCTGGTGATCGCGGCGCTGATCGGCGCCGCCGGGTTCGAGCTGCTGAAGCTGCTGCTCGGCGGCTACATCAAGGGCGTCGCCGCGAAGAGCATGTACGGGGCGTTCGGCACCCCGGTCGCCCTGCTGCTGTGGATCAACTTCACGGCGAAACTGGTGCTGTTCTGCTCGGCCTGGTCGGCGACCGGACTCACATCCGCCGCTGGACCGGCCACTTCCTCCGCACCAGGAACACCACGGCGGCCAGCACCACCAGAACCCCGCCCGTGACCGCCAGCGCGATGCCGACCCCGCTGGAACCGCCCGGCGCGGCCACCTTCGCGTGCGCCGCGGGCCGGGCGGGACCCGCGTCGCCCTTCGGCACGGCCTCGCCCGACGGCGCCGCCGTCCTGGCCTGCACCAGATGGCCGACCGGGGTGACCCTGCCGTCGGCGGCGAAGCCCCAGTCGAGCAGCCGGGCGGCCTCCTTGTAGACCGCGAAGGACTCCGTGGAGCGCGGGTTCATCACGGTGACGAGGAGCTTCCTGCCGCCGCGCTCGGCGACGCCGGTGAAGGTCGCGCCCGCGTGCGTGGTGTTGCCGTTCTTCACCCCGGCGATGCCCTTGTAGGGCGAGATGCCGTAGTCCCCGGTGAGCAGCCGGTTGGTGTTCTGGATCTCGAACCGCTCGGTGGTCCGGCCCTTCTTCTGCTCCTTGGGGAACTTGGCGCGGGCCGTCGCCGCGTACTCGCGGAAGTCCGGGTCGTGCAGCCCCGCGCGCGCGAACAGCGTCAGGTCGTACGCGGACGAGGTCTGGCCCGGCATGTCGTACCCGTCGGGGCTGACCACGTGCGTGTCGTGGGCCTGCAACCGGTCCGCGTGGTCCTGCATGTCCCGCACGGTCTGCGGCACGCCGCCGTTCATGGCGGACAGCACGTGCACCGCGTCGTTGCCCGACTTCAGGAAGACGCCGAGCCACAGGTCGTGGACGGTGTACGTGAAGCCCTCCTTGACGCCGACGAGGCTGGAGCCCGCGCCCATTCCCGCCAGGTCGGAGGGGACGACCTTGTGGGTCGTCGACTTCAGGAACCGGGGCAGCACCGCGTCCGCGAAGAGCATCTTCAGGGTGCTCGCGGGCGGCAGCTTCCAGTGCGCGTTGTGCGAGGCCAGCACGTCGCCCGACTCGGCGTCGCTGACGATCCAGGACTTCGCCGTCAGATCCTTCGGCAGCTTCGGGGCGCCGCCGCCCGGCCGCACCTGGGTGCCCGCCTTCGCCAGCCGGGCCCCGCCGACGTCCGACATGACCGCCGGGGGCTTGTCGTCCCGGTCGGCCCCGCCGGCGGCGGACGCCGCGGGGACCGTCCCGGCCAGCGTCAGGCCACAGGCCGTCAGGACGAGCGCGGACTTCTTCAGGTACGAGGTGACGTACGACTCATGCATGGCAGACACGGACGAGAACGTACAGGTACCCGGCCGGTGAGTCGCCGCCGAGGTGTTCTGTGTCTCTCCCGTCCCACCCCGGCGGCGGTGCGCGACGCGCGCTGGCGATACTGAACGCATGAAGCTCAGTCGCCCCGTCTCCTGGTTCCTGCTCGCCTTCGGGGTGTGGTCATGGATCATCTGGATCACTTTCGCCAAGAACTTGTGGAAGGACGGCAGCGGCCTCGCCTTCGACGACGCCGGGGACCCGACCGCGTACTTCTGGGTGCACCTGACCCTCGCGGTCGTCTCCTTTGTCTTGGGGACGGTGGTCGGGGCGATCGGGTTCCGCGGCGTGCGCTCGCTGCGCAGCGCGCCGTAGCGGGGGCCGGGCATGGTCGTCGTCCTCGTTCTCGTCGTCGTCGCCGTGCTCGCGGCGTTCGCCGGGCTGCACTACTACGCGTACCGCCGTCTCGTGCGGGCCACGACGGCCGGCCCCGGATGGCCCCGGCGCCTGGGCGCCGCCGTGTTCGTGGCGGGCCCGGTCCTGATGTTCGCGGCGCTCGCCGCCGAGCGGGCCGGCGCGCCGTTCCTCCTGCAACGGGTGCTGGCCTGGCCGGGCTTCCTGTGGATGGCGTTCGCCCTCTACCTGCTGCTCGCCCTGCTGGTGGGGGAGGCCGTGCGGCCGCTTCTGCGCCGGGTGCTCGACCGGCGCGCGAGGGGTGCCGCCGGGGCCGACGCCGCGCCGGAGCCGGATGCGGAACCGGGGCCGCCGGTCGCCGCGCCGGCCGTCGCTCCCACCCGGCGGCTGGTCCTCGCCCGCACCGTGGGCGCGGCGTCCGCCGTCGCCGCCGCGGGGATCGTGGGCAACGGCGCGTACGGGGTGCTGCGCGGGCCGAAGGTGAAGCGGGTCACCGTGCCGCTGGCCAAACTGCCGCGCTCCGCCCACGGGTTCCGGATCGCCGTCGTCAGCGACGTGCACCTCGGTCCCGTGCTGGGCCGGGGCTTCGCCGAACGCGTCGTCGACATCGTCAACGGCACCCAGCCCGACCTCATCGCGATCGTCGGCGACCTGGTCGACGGCAGCGTGACGGACCTGGCCCCGGCCGTCGCGCCCCTGGCCCGGCTGCGCTCGCGGCACGGCACGTACTTCGTCACCGGCAACCACGAGTACTTCTCCGGCGCCGATCCGTGGGTGGCGCACGTCCGCGAGATCGGGATGCGGCCGCTGGCCAACGCGCGGGTCGAGCTGGGTGCCTTCGATCTCGCCGGGGTCAACGACATCAGCGGCGAGAGCCACGGCGAGGGCCCCGACTACGGCAGGGCGCTCGGTGACCGGGACACCTCCCGCGCCGCCGTGCTTCTCGCCCACCAGCCCGTGATGATCCACGAGGCCGTCGCGCACGGCGTCGACCTCCAGCTCTCCGGCCACACCCACGGCGGTCAGCTGTGGCCCGGCAACTTCGTCGCGGACGCCGCCAATCCGACTCTCGCGGGCCTGGAGTCCTACGGCGACACCCAGCTGTACGTCAGTCGGGGGGCGGGGGCGTGGGGGCCACCGGTACGGGTCGGGGCCCCGTCCGACATCACCGTGATCGAACTGGCCTCCCCCCACTCCTGACCTCCCCATCTGCGGGTGGTTCGTCGGGCGCGGGCGGGCGATGGCTGGTCGCGCAGTTCCCCGCGCCCCTGGGTGGTCTTTCGGGTGCGGCTCTCGTCGTGGCTGGTCGCGCAGTTCCCCGCGCCCCTGAGATGCGCACTGCGTGCGCCATCTCATCAGAGAGGCGCGCCACCGTCCCGTTTCCCGGGGGAGGCGCGCGACTGTCCGGCCTTTCGGGGGATGCGCGCTACCGTCCCGCCTCTCGGGAGAGGTGCGCCACTGTCCGGCCTCTCGGGAGAGGCGCGCCACCGGCTCGCCTCTCTGTGGAGGCGCGCGAAGCGCAGCCTCAAGGGGAGGCTGCGCGCAGCGCATGCCTCAGGGGCGCGGGGAACTGCGCGAGAAGAGGCCACCGGCCCGCAGACGACGGACTACCCAGGGGCGCGGGGAACTGCGCGATCAGCCACGACGGTGGCGCGCGTGACGACCTGCCCAGGGGCGCGGGGAACTGCGCGGGAAGCCTCACCGGGGCGCGCGGTAACGGCGACCTGGACAGGCACCGCCGGGGCGTCGCCCGGGGCCGGGGCTAGGTGTGGCGGCGGCGCAGGGCCATCAGGCCGCCGCCCGCCACGGCGGCCACCACGGCGGACCCCCCGAGCGCCCACTCCTCCCGATGCGCGGCCCCGGGCCCCCTGGAGGACGAGGACGAGGCCGCCCCCGGCACGGGCGAAGCCGACCGCTCAGGCCGCTCGCTCAGCGGCAGGACCAGCTCCCCGACGGCGTCGACCCGGTCCCCGGCCCGGAACCCCCAGTCGAGCAGCGCCGCCGTCTCCTCGTACACCTCGGCCCCGGACCCGGGATGCATCACGGTGACCAGAAGGGTGCGCCCGTCACGGGTGGCGGCGCCCGTGAACGTGTTCCCGGCGTGCGTCGTGTAGCCGTTCTTGACGCCGATCAGCCCCGGGTACGGCGCGACCCCCTGCCCGGTCAGCAGGCGGTCGGTGTTCTGGATCTGGAAGGTCTTGGCGCCGCCCGCGGGGAAGTCGGCGACGCGCGTGGCGCAGTACCCGCGGAAGTCGTCGTTCTTCAGCCCCGCGCGGGCGAAGAGCGTCAGGTCGTAGGCGGACGAGAGCTGCCCCTTGTGGTCGAAGCCGTCGGGGCTGACGACATGGGTGTCGCCGGCCCCGAGCTCGACGGCGCGGGCCTGCATCTGCGCGACGGTGCGGGCGACGCCGCCGTTCATGTGGGCGAGGACGTGCACGGCGTCGTTCCCGGAGCGCAGGAAGACGCCCTGCCACAGCTGGTGGACGGTGTACGTGGTGCCGGCCTGGACGCCGACGAGGCTGGACCCGTACGGGATGCCGGCCAGGTCCTCGACGGTCACCTTGTGCCGGTCGGTGCTGTGGAACTTCGGCAGGACGGTGTCCGCGAAGAGCATCTTCAGGGTGGAGGCGGGCGCCAGCGCCCGGTGCGCGCGGTACGCGGCCAGCACCTCGCCGCTGTCGTTGTCGGCGACGAGCCACGCGCGGGCCTTGAGCCCGGGCGGCTTCGGCGCACCGGCGCGCCGCCGCACCTGCACCCCGGGCGCGGCGAGCCGCGCACCGCCCACGGCCTGCGCGGCGGACGCCCGCGGCGCGGGGAGGGAGAGAGCGGCGGCCGCCCCGATTCCGAGGCCGAGCGCGGCGCGACGGCTGAACCGGGAGGACGACGGTTGCTGCGGGGACGAGGCTGTGCCGGGCATCCCGCGAAGGTACAGCTCAAAGCTGAGGCAAAGGCAGGAGGGGTCGCCCTACGGCGCCGGCCGCGGCCGGGTCATCCCCGGCAGGAAGTCGGTGAACAGCTCGTGCACCTCGTGGACGAGCGGCCGCAGCACCCGGAACCGGGCCAGCGCCACCCCGCGCCCCGTCAGCCGCGCCCCCCGGACCGCGAGCCGGCGGCTGCGCTCGCGGCCCTCGGAGGAGTCGAAGACCCAGTACAGGACGAGCCCCATCTGCGACAGCCACATCAACTCGGGCAGGATCTCGGCGAGTTCGGCCGGGACCTTCGCCTTCGAGCCGGCCAGCACCTCGCGGTGCACGGAGATCGCCGCCTGGCGGGCGGGCTCCGACTCGGGCGAGAACGGGCTGAGCGGCGACTCCGGATCGGCCGCGTTCTTGAAGAACTGCGCCGCGAACTCGTGGTACGGCTCGGCGATCTCCAGCCAGACGCCCAGCACCCCGGCGATCCGTGCCTCCAGGTCGGTCTCCGTGTCGAGCACGGGCCGGACCGCCGCCTGGTGCTCGGCGGCGATCCGGTCGTAGAACCCCTGGACGAGGTGTTCCTTGCCCGCGAAGTAGTAGTACGCGTTGCCGACCGAGACCCCCGCCTCCTGGGCGATGGCCCGCATGGTGGTCCTGTCGTAGCCCCGCTCCCGGAACAGCCGCATCGCGGTCTCCAGGATCAGCGCCCGCGTCTGCTCGCTCTTCACGGTCTTCTCTGCTGCCACGCCGTCGAGCCTAATCGGCCGTGCGCCAGCCGCTGTCGCACCCGGTCGCCCACCGGGCCTCGCGGTACCTGGCGGCCCCTAGCACCACCGGCCCGGCGACCTTCATCCCGGTGGGCGTCGCCATCCGGTGGGCGTCGCCGCGTGCTCGAGGTCCGGGAAGAGCCGCCGGGCCCGGGAGCGGCCGGCCGGGACCAGGCCCAGCGGCACCGGCGGCCGCTGCTCGCGCGCCCTGAGCCCGCGCCGCCGGATCCGGTTGAGGACGAAGACGTTCCCCAGGTGCATCACCCCGAGTGCGAGCAGCACCACGCCGAGCTTGCTCGACAGGGTCTCGAAGATGACGCGGGTGGTTGACGGCTCGCGCCGGCTTCTCGTCGCCGTGCAGCACGTCGGCCGGGAAGAGTCGTCCTTCAGGCCCGCACGTGCCTCAACTGCGGGCCAGCTCCGGGCGCTTGAGGTAGTCGGTGAACCCGATGACGTTGCCCCACGGATCGGCGAACTCCACGACGTACCCGGTGGACGTGGAGAAGGGCGGGTCCAGGAGGTCGATGCCGGCCGCCGTCAGCCGCTCGCCCGCGGCCCGCGCGTCCCGCACCTCAAGCCACAGCCGCGCCGCGGGCCACGCGGGGGAGCGCCGCCCGAACTCCTCCTCGGCGCGCAGCAGCAGCCCGGGAGTCTCCTTGCCGGCGCCGAGCAGGGCGATCCCCGCCTCGTCGAACCGCACCTTCACGGGGAACCCGGCGCGCTCGTAGAAGGCGACGGCCTCGGGCAGGTCGCCGACGGGCAGCAGGGCGTTGTCGAAGCCGAGGACGTCCAGTCGATCATCATGTGACATTCCGTCAGATTAACGGTCGGACCGGGCGAAAGCCGTGCAGCGGGGAGGGGGTGATTGTCAGTGACGACCCGTACGGTCCTGGACATGGGGACAGTGACGTTCGTCGACGAGACGACAGCGGGACACAGGGACACGGCCTTCGGCCTGGAGACGGCCGAGGAGCGGCTCACCGTACGGGAGCTGATCCGGCGGCGGGTCTTCCAGGAGGTCGCGGAGTTCAACGCGAGCCCGGCGACCGGGGTCTTCCGGGGCCTGGTCCAGCCGGAGCACACGGAGCGCGTGCTGAACGGGTACGCGCTGCGCACCCCCCGCCGGATCGACGCCGAGACCCAGACGGAGCGCGCCCTGACCGCCTTCCGGGGCAACGGCTTCCTGGTGCTGGTCGGCGACCGTCAGTTCACGGACCCCGACGAGGAGATCGAGCTGGGCCGCGACGCCGAGGTCACCTTCCTCAAGCTCGTCGCGCTGGTCGGTGGCTGAGCGTGGACATGCGGATCAGGCTGGACAGGGTCCAGGACCACGCGGCCCGGGAGAACGCCGCACTGCTCGCCCGCGAGGCGCTGGACGCGATGACGACGAGACAGGGGTACGGGGGAGCGATGGTCGACCGGATCGTCGCGCTGATCGGCGCGCTCGACACCCGCTTGCGGACCCGCGCCGCGCAGGAGCTGCGCCGCATCCTCCCCGGCGCCACCCGCCCCGGCGAGCCCGCCCGGGGCTCGGTGCTGCGACTGCTGACCGCCGTCGGCGCCGGCCTGCCGGGCGACCCGCTCGCGGCCGAGCGGAGCGCCGAGCTGGAGCGCTTCGGCCTGGAGCACGCGGTGGCGTACGGCAGCGGCGTGGCCGCGGCCGCCGAGGCCGAGCTGGCCGCGGGCCGCACCCTGTCCCCGCCCGTCGTGGCCCACCTGCGCCGCTGCGCCCTGGAGACCTACCACCAGCGGGAGATGACAGCCGTGGCCCGCAAGCTGACCGACCCGGTGCTGAACGTGGGGGAGCCGTGGGCCGAGCGCGCCCTGGCCCACGCCGCCGCGGCCGACGACACCGCCGCCTGGCGGGCCCTGCTCGCCCACGCGGCGACCGCCACCTCGGCGAAGCCCACCGCCGCCTGGGACACGGCCGCCCTGGCCGCCGTCGCACCGCTCGGCGCCGACGCCGTGCGGGTGGCCGTGCTCGACTGGCTGCCGCTCGCCGGCCGCCCCCGCACCTTCGCGCTGACAGCCGCCCGCCACGGACCGGACGCGAACCTGACCTTCGACGCCTTCAACGCCAACGCGCTGCGCGGGCTCACCTGGATCCTCGCCCTGCTCCCCGCCCACCCGGACTCCGCCCGGGCGCTCGGCGCGCTCGTCGAGACCTCGCTCAAGAAGGTGCCGGGCCTCGGCCCGGTCAACCCGAAGGTGGCGAACGCGGGGGTCAACGCGCTGGCGCGGACCGACGGCGCGCCCGCCCTCGCCGAGCTGGCCCGGCTGACCGCCCGCGTCACCTACAAGGCGACCCGCAAGCTCCTGGAGGCCGCCCTCGACAACCGCGCGAACGCCCTGGGCCTGTCCCGCGACGAGGTCGAGGAGCTGGCCGTCCCGGCCTACGGGCTCACCGGCGTCGGCCACGCCGAGATCCGGCTCGGCGACGCCACCGCCCACCTGACGGTGCACGGCACCAGGGCCGTCCTCGGCTGGACCGCGGCCGGCGGCCGGACGGTGAAGTCCGTGCCCGCCGCCGTCCGCCGCGACCACGCCGAGGAGCTGAAGGAGCTCAAGGCGGCCGTCAAGGACATCGACAAGATGCTCGGCGCCCAGGCCGAGCGCCTCGACCGGCAGTTCCTCGCCCGCCGCAGCTGGTCCTACCCGGCGTGGCGCGCGCGCCTCCTCGACCACCCGCTGGTCGGCACCCTCGCCCGCCGCCTGCTGTGGAGCGTCGACGGCACCGCGGTCGGCTTCGCCGCCGGCGAGCTGCGCACCCTCACCGACGACCCCGTCACCACCGGCACCGAGGTCACCCTCTGGCACCCCGTCGACCGCGACCCCGCCGAGGTCGTCGCCTGGCGGGACTGGCTGGAGCGGCACGCGGTCACCCAGCCGTTCAAGCAGGCCCACCGCGAGGTGTACCTGCTCACCGACGCCGAGCGCGCCACGGGCACGTACTCGAACCGGTTCGCCGCGCACATCGTCCGCCAGCACCAGTTCCACTCCCTCGCCGCGGTCCGCGGCTGGCGCGACCAGCTGCGGCTGTGCGTGGACGACGAGGCGCCGCCCGCCACCCGCGAGCTGCCGCGGTGGGGCCTGCGCGCCGAGTACTGGGTCGAGGGCGAGGGACAGGAGTACGGCGTCGACACCACCGAGTCCGGCAGCTATCTGCGGCTGCGCACCGACCAGGTCCGCTTCTACCCGATCGACGCCCCGCAGAACACGGCGCACTGCTACGGCGGCGGGTACCGGATGGGGACGCACGGCGGCCGCGCCCCCGTCGAACCGCTGCCGCTGAGCGCGATACCGCCGCTGGTCCTGTCCGAAGTGCTGCGCGACGTCGACCTGTTCGTCGGCGTGGCCAGCGTCGGGAACGACCCGACGTGGCAGGACGGCGGCCCCGACGGCCGGTTCCGCGCCTACTGGACCTCGTACGGCTTCGGCGAGCTGAACCAGAGCGCCGAGACCCGCCGCGCCCTCCTGGAGCGGCTGGTGCCGCGCCTGGCGATCGCCGGCCGCTGCCACCTCGAAGGGCGCTTCCTGCACGTCAAGGGCGAGCTGCACACGTACAAGATCCATCTGGGCTCGGGCAACATCCTGATGACGCCGGGCGACCAGTATCTGTGCATCGTGCCGAAGTCCGGCGGCGCCGCCGCCGACCCCGGCTACGTGCCCTTCGAGGGCGACCGGGTGCTGGCCGTCGTCCTCAGCAAGGCGCTGCTGCTGGCCGAGGACACGAAGATCACCGACCCGACGATCGTCAGCCAGATCCGCCGCTGACCCGCCCGGCCGAACGGCCGAGGGCCCCGCTCCGGGAAGGAGCGGGGCCCACGGCACGGCGGGACGGGGAAGGTCAGAAGCGACGCGTGATCAGCGCGCGCTTCACTTCCTGGATCGCCTTGGTGACCTCGATGCCACGCGGGCAGGCGTCCGTGCAGTTGAAGGTGGTGCGGCAGCGCCACACCCCGTCACGGTCGTTGAGGATCTCCAGCCGCTGCTCCCCGGCCTCGTCGCGCGAGTCGAAGATGAAGCGGTGGGCGTTCACGATGGCGGCCGGACCGAAGTACTGGCCGTCGTTCCAGAACACCGGGCAGGACGACGTGCACGCGGCGCACAGGATGCACTTGGTGGTGTCGTCGAAGCGCTCGCGGTCCTCGGCGGACTGGAGGCGCTCGCGCGTCGGCTCGTTGCCCTTGGTGACCAGGAACGGCATGACGTCGCGGTACGCCTGGAAGAACGGGTCCATGTCGACCACGAGGTCCTTCAGCACGGTGAGGCCCTTGATGGCCTCGACCGTGATCGGCTTCGCGGGGTTGATGTCCTTGATGAGCGTCTTGCAGGCAAGGCGGTTCTTGCCGTTGATGCGCATCGCGTCGGACCCGCAGATGCCGTGCGCGCAGGAGCGACGGAAGGTCAGCGACCCGTCCAGGTCCCACTTGATCTTGTGGAGGGCGTCGAGGACGCGCTCCTTGGGGTCGATGTCCAGCTGGAAATCTTCCCAGGTCGACTCGGCCGAGACCTCCGGGTTGAACCGGCGGATCCGGAAGGTGACCGTGATGAGGTGCGAGCCGTTGTCCGCCTCGAGCGCCTCGAGCTTGTCCATGGTCGGAGTAGCCATCAGTACTTACGCTCCATCGGCTGGTAGCGGGTCTGGACGACCGGCTTGTAGTCGAGACGGATCGTCTCCGTGCCGTCGTCGCCGACCTCGCGGTACGCCATGGTGTGGCGCATGAAGTTGACGTCGTCGCGGTTCGGGAAGTCCTCGCGGTAGTGACCGCCGCGGGACTCCTTGCGCGCGAGTGCGCTGGTCGCCATGACCTCGGCCAGGTCGAGCAGGTTGCCCAGCTCGATGGCCTCCAGCAGGTCGGTGTTGAACCGCCGGCCCTTGTCCTGGATCGACACGTTGCGGTAGCGCTCGCGCAGCTCGGCGATCTTCTCGACGGCCGTCTTGATCGTCTGCTCGGTGCGGAACACCATCACGTTGGCGTCCATGCACTCCTGCAACTCGTTGCGCAGGACCGCGACCCGCTCGGTGCCCGTGGAGTCGCGCAGGTGCTCGACCAGCTCCTGCACCAGCGACGCCGGGTTCTCCGGCAGCTCGACGAAGTCGGCCGTGTGGGAGTACTCGGCGGCCGCGATGCCCGCACGACGCCCGAAGACGTTGATGTCGAGCAGCGAGTTGGTGCCCAGGCGGTTGGCGCCGTGCACCGACACGCAGGCGACCTCACCGGCGGCGTACAGGCCGGGGACGACGGTGGTGTTGTCCGCCAGGACCTCACCCTCGACGTTCGTCGGGATGCCGCCCATGGCGTAGTGCGCGGTCGGCTGGATCGGGATCGGGTCCGTGTAGGGCTCGATACCGAGGTACGTGCGCGCGAACTCGGTGATGTCGGGCAGCTTGGCGTCCAGCTGCTCCGGCGGGAGGTGCGTGAGGTCGAGGTAGACGTGGTCGCCCTCAGGACCGCAGCCGCGGCCCTCACGGATCTCCGTGTAGATGGAGCGGGACACGACGTCACGGGACGCGAGGTCCTTCATGACCGGCGCGTACTTCTCCATGAAGCGCTCGCCGTCCTTGTTGCGGAGGATGCCGCCCTCACCGCGGGCGCCCTCCGTCAGGAGGATGCCCATGCGCCAGATGCCGGTCGGGTGGAACTGGAAGAACTCCATGTCCTCCAGCGGGATCCCGCGCCGGTAGCAGGCGGCCTGGCCGTCGCCGGTCAGCGTGTGCGCGTTCGACGTCACCTTGAAGAACTTGCCGGTGCCGCCGGAGGCGTAGATGACCGCCTTCGCCTGGAAGACGTGGATCTCACCGGTGGCCAGCTCGTAGGCGACGACGCCGGCGGACTTCTTGACGCCGTCGACCTCGACGATCAGCTGGTCCAGGACGTAGAACTCGTTGAAGAACTCCACGCCCTCCTTGACGCAGTTCTGGTACAGCGTCTGGAGGATCATGTGGCCGGTGCGGTCCGCGGCGTAGCAGGACCGGCGCACCGGCGCCTCGCCGTGGTTGCGGCTGTGCCCGCCGAAGCGGCGCTGGTCGATGGTGCCGTCCGGCGTGCGGTTGAACGGCAGGCCCATCTTCTCCAGGTCGAGGACCGAGTCGATGGCCTCCTTCGCCAGGATCTCGGCGGCGTCCTGGTCGACCAGGTAGTCGCCGCCCTTGATCGTGTCGAAGGTGTGCCACTCCCAGTTGTCCTCCTCCACGTTGGCCAGCGCGGCGGCCATGCCGCCCTGCGCGGCGCCCGTGTGGGAGCGGGTGGGGTACAGCTTGGTCAGCACGGCGGTGCGGCTGCGCTTCGTCGACTCGATGGCCGCACGCATGCCCGCGCCGCCGGCGCCGACGATGACGGTGTCGTACTTGTGAATCTTCACGGTTTCGCTCGCCTCGGCTTTAACGGATGTTGGGGTCGAAGGTGAAGATCACCAGCGTGCCCAGCAGGACGGTGAAGACCGTCGCGGCGTACAGCAGGCCCTTCAGCCACATGCGGGTGGTGGGGCGCTCGGCGTAGTCGTTGATGACGGTACGCAGGCCGTTGGCGCCGTGCAGCATCGCGAGCCACAGCATCAGCAGGTCCCAGCCCTGCCAGAACGGGGACGCCCAGCGGCCCGCGACGAACGCGAAGCCGATCTTGGAGACGCCGCCGTCGAGCACGAGCTGGATCAGCAGGTGGCCGAGGACCAGGACGACCAGGACGACACCCGAAAGGCGCATGAACAGCCAGGCGGCCATCTCGAAGTTGCCGCGCGTGGAGCGCGGGGTCTTCGAGGTGCGCTTGCGGGGGGCCTCGATGAACGGCGCGGGGTTGTCGACGTCGTAGCGCGAGACGCCCTCGACGGGGCCGACGCCGGCGGTGGTGTCAGTGGACATGTCTGGCCTCAGCTCCCGAAGAGTTCACGGACGGCGTGGCCGAGGACGGGGTACAGGGCCCCGACCATCAGGACGACCCAGATGCCCACGACGGTCCAGAGCATCTGCTTCTGGTAGCGCGGGCCCTTCGACCAGAAGTCGACGGCGATGACACGCAGGCCGTTGAGCGCGTGGAAGAGGATGGCGGCGACGAGGCCGTACTCCAGCAGCGCGACGATCGGCGTCTTGTAGGTGGAGACAACATCGTCGTACGCCTCGGGGGAGACGCGGACGAGAGCGGTGTCCAGGACGTGTACGAACAGGAAGAAGAAAATGAGGACACCGGTGACTCGATGAGCCACCCACGACCACATGCCTTCCCGGCCGCGGTACAGCGTTCCAGCCGGCACGGAAGAACCCTCCGGGAGCGGGGACTGAGGGCCGCGCCGGCTTCGGTGTCGGTCGGGCCCGGCCGGGTACGGTCCACCGGCCGCTCGTCATCGTATCGACGAGTTGTCGGCTCGTTCGCGCGGGGGCCCTGCGGTGTGATCAAACAGGCAATCAAACAGGCACGTACGGGCTATTGCCGACGCTTTCCCGCTCCGCCTCCGCCGGGCCCGGGCGCAGGGGCGCCGCGTGCTCCGGGCGCTCGGGGCGCTCCAGGAGGTCCGGGAAGTTGCGGACCAGCCGGCCGATGCGGCCCCGGGCGAGTCGCCGCAGCTCGTCGGCGGCCAGCACCCGCTCCTCCTCCCGGTCGTTGCCCAGGCGGGCGCGCAGGGCGCTGAGCAGGTGGTCCAGGGCCTCGTCGGGGGCGGTGTCGTCCAGGCAGACGACGAAGGCGTGCCCGAAGCGGTCCTGGTAGGCGGCGTGCGCGGCGGCCAGCGCGGTGTGCGCGGCCGAGTAGACGGCGGCGACCGGCGGCAGCGGCAGGCTCTCCCGGGACAGCGCCTCGGCGATGTCGGCCGGCCGCAGGTCGTACGACGCCTCGTCGGCCGCGGCGAGCAGCGCCTCCAGGTCCGGGTACGGGCGGTGGGCGGCGAGCCGGTGCGCCCAGGCGCGGCTGGCGCAGCAGGTGCTCAGGGCCTGTTCGGCGGCGTGCCGCGGCAGCGCGTTGAGCCGGGTGAGTCCCTCGTGCGGTGTGACCTGGGCCGGTATGGGCAGGCGGTCGGGACCGGGAGGGGGGCGGTGCGCGGACAGCGGGTGCCTCCGGCGGCTGGGATCGGCGGTGCGGGTGTGGTTTGTGGCGTAACGCTAGCGAGGGCTGATTGCGAGTGTCCGACGGATGCGCGAATTTCACCCGGACGGGGAGTTTGGCTGACGCGGGTGGACAGGTGTGGGTGGGTGTCGTTTGCGGTGTGCGCCTTTTCGCCGTAGCGATGAGGTGCGGCCGCGGGTGCGGTTTCCGCCGTGGTTGGTCGCGCAGTTCCCCGTGCCCCCTCGGGGCGCAGATCGGAGCCGGGTCGTATGGGTGTGGAGCGGAAGGTCCTCGTGGGGGCGGCCGTGGTGGTCGCCGGCGGGGTCGTCGCCGGGGCCGTGGTGCTGTGGCCGGACCACGACGGCGGTGCGGGCGGGACGGCGTCGTCGCCCCGCACCTCGGCCTCCCCCTCGCCCAGCCGGTCCTACCCAATGTCCACGCCCCCGCGCACGATCCCCGCGGTCCGGGACTTCACCCCGGCGCGCGGGCCGGGCTGGAAGCCGGACGGCGGCCGGGTCGTGGTGGGCGACGCGCGGCTGGCCGACGAGGGCCGGCTGCTCGCCCGTGAACTGGACCTGACGTACGCGGGCGAGGGGAGCGGGGCGGGCCCCGGCGACGTGGAGCTGGCGCTCGGCGGGGCGTCCGGCGCGGGCGCCGAGTCGTACCGGATGACGGTCGCGGACGGGCGGGTGCGGATCGTCGCCCCGGACGACACCGGCGTCTTCTACGGCACGCGCACCCTCAAGCAGGAGGTGCACGGCGGCGGCACCGCGCCCGAGGGGGTCGTCGCGGACGAGCCGGCCAAGCCGCAGCGCGGGTTCAGCCTCGACATCGCGCGCAAGCACTTCACGGCCGGCTGGATCGAGGACCGGATCCGCGAGCTGGGCGACCTGAAGTTCAACCAGCTCGGGCTGCACTTCTCCGACGACCAGTCCTTCAGCATCGCCTCCGACTCGCACCCCGAGATCGTCTCCGCCGAGCACCTGACCAAGGCGCAGGTGCGCAGGATCCTGGCGCTCGCCGCCGAGCGGCACGTCACGGTCGTGCCGGAGATCGACTCGCCCGGCCACCTGGGCGCCGTCATCCGGGCCCACCCCGGCCTCCAGCTGCGCGACGCGGGCGGGGTGCCGGTGCGCGGCGCCGTCGACATCTCCCAGCCGGCCGCGGCGGACCTCGTCGACGACCTCCTGAAGGAGTACGCGGGCCTGTTCAAGGGCGCCTACTGGCACCTGGGCGGCGACGAGTACCAGGCGCTGACCCGCAAGGACCCGCAGGCGTCCTTCCCGCGGCTGGCGCGCGCCGCACGGCAGAAGTACGGGGCGGACGCGCGCGTGCAGGACCTCGCCCAGGGCTGGCTGAACGACCGCGCCGCCACCCTGAAGCCCTTCGACCGCCGCCTGAAGGCGTGGAACGACGGCTTCTTCACCGGCGGGGTCGTCGAGGCCGACCCGAAGCTGGAGGTCGCCTACTGGACGGGCAAGGAGATCGGGGCGCGCGACCCCGTCTCCTTCCTCGCCGCCGGACGGAAGCTGACCAACTACAACGACGAGTACCTGTACTACGTCCTCGGTCAGCCCAACACCTTCGTCTACCCGACGGGGGAGCGGATCTACGAGAGCTGGACCCCGCTGGTGGTGCGCGGCACGCGGCCGGTCCCCGAGAAGTACGACAGCCAGATCCTCGGCGGCTCCTTCGCCGTGTGGTGCGACCTCGCCGGGGCGCAGACGCAGGAGCAGGTCGCGCGGGGGATCCGGATGCCGCTGCGGGCGACCGTGCAGAAGCTGTGGGGCGCGGGGAGGCCGGAGCTGAGCTGGACGCGGTTCAAGGAGCTGGCCGACCGGCTGGACGGCTGAGGGGCGCCCGCGCGAGTTTGCCCATCCGGTGGCGAAGTCGCGCGGCGCTGTGGTCTATTCGGCCGGAGCCGCGAGGAACGGAAGAACACGGGGACGGGGGCACGGGATGGGCTACTGGGGCTATTACGTGGTGGCCAGAAGCGCGGGGCCGCTCAGCGGGCTGGCCGCGCTGAGCGGCGTACGGGACACGCTGACGCTCCTGGAGGAGCGGGCCGGGGGCTGGCAGGTGTGGGAGTGCCCGGGCGGCGGGGCCGACGGGGAGCAGGCGCCGGACCCCGGCAGCATGAACGCGCTGGCGGCCGAGACGGACGCGCCCGCGCTGTTCGCCTACGTGATGGACAGCCGGTGCGCCGTGGTGGAGGCCGCCGCGCCGCGCAGCGGGGCCTGGACGACCTGTCTGGGCCGGGCCGCGATGGCCCGCTACATCGGCGGCGACGAGCGCGCCCTGGAGGACTACTTCCTGCCGCCCGACGACGCGGCCGAGCACGCCGTCGCCTGGGCCGCCGAGGGGGAGCGGACCGTCGAGGCCGGGCCGCTGCTCGACGTGCTGCGGGCCCGCGCCGAGCCGTCGGCGGAGGAGCTGTTCTTCCGGTTCCTGGACCGGATCGGCGTCGTCTCCCTGTGACGTCCGGCCCCGCGCACGGCCCGGACCCGGCCGCCCCCTGTGCCGGCCGGGGCCGCGCCCGTGGGAGGTAGTGAGTAACCCATCGGCCGCGCGCGGCGCAAGCGCGGGCACAATCCGGGCACGCGCCGGGGGCGCGCGCCCCGGGAACGCGGTGCCGCGCGGCGTCCGCGTTCCCGAGTGCGCGCGGTGCCGGTCACGGCGCCAGGTTGGTGCCCAGGCGGGCGCCGGCCGGGGAGCCGATCTGGGTCACGCCGTAGTACGCGGCCGTCGACAGGCCCAGGCCGCCGCTGTTGCTCGGCACGTACAGCAGCGTGCCGTTGCCCGCGTCCTCGCCCGCCACGCCGACGACCAGGTCGGCCCGGCCGTAGCCGGACAGGTCGGCGAGCGCCGCGGACGAGCCGAGGTTGTCCTTCGTCTCGGTCGAGCCGGGGACGCCGGCCTCGTCCTGCGAGACGGCGATCGCGCCGGTGCCGGTCAGCCCGGCCGAGGAGCCCTTCAGGAGCAGCGACGTGCCGGCGTCGGCCTGGTTCTTGCCGCTGCGGGTGATGTCCTCGTTCGGGGCGCCGGTGAGGACGTCCGCGTAGCCGTCGTTGTTGTAGTCGCCGACCGCGACGGAGGCGCCCATCGCGTCACCGGCCTCGGCGGCGCCGGGGACGCCGCTGGTGGACTGGTGGACGGTCCGCGCGCCGGTGGCCGTCAGGCCGGTGCCGGCGACGCCCTTGACCGCGGTGACCTGGCCGCCGGAGTGGGCGGCCGACTCGGAGGTGTACGGCTGGCCGATGACGATGTCGTCGACGCCGTCGCCGTTGAGGTCGCCGGAGGCTATGGAGCGGCCGCCCTTGACCGTGAGGGTCGCGGCCTTGCGCAGGCCGCCCGCGCCGCCCTTGTACCAGACGACCTTGCCGAGGCCCGCGCCGTCGCGGTAGTTGAGCGCGACGTCCGCGTAGCCGTCCCGGTTGAAGTCGCCGGAGGTGGCGTCCGCGTAGGTCAGGGTGTCCTCGCCGGTGGTGACCATGGAGTCGCTGTCCCAGCCGTCGCCGTAGCGGGCCGACCAGGTGCCGCCGTGGCCGGTGGAGGCGGCGAAGACGTCGGCCGTGCCGTCCGCGTTGAAGTCGCCGACCGCGACCGCCGAGCCGAACCGGGCGCCCGACAGGTCGTAGCTCGCGTCGAGGTTCACGCCGGTGCCGGTGGTGAAGCCCGGCCCGTACACGATGGTGTAGGCGCCGCGGTCCTTGTGGCCGGTGGTGTCGTCCTCGCCGGGCTGGCCGACGACGAGGTCGGTGTGGCCGTCGCCGTCGACGTCGCCGGTCGCGGTGGACGCGCCGAACTCGTCGCCGCTCTCGCCCGCGCCCGGGATGTCCCCGGTGGACTGCGAGATCAGCTTGCGGCCGGTGGTCGTCGGGCCGTTGACGGAGCCCGGGACGACGGCGACCTGGCCGCCGCTCGAACCCTTCGGGACGCCCGCGACGAGGTCGGTGGTGGCGTCCCCGGTCAGGTTCTGCGAGGGCAGCGCGTGCGAGACGCCGGGGGCGGCGGCCTGCGTGGCGACGCGGCTCAGCTTCGGGTACAGGTTCGCGCCCGGGCAGAGCGTGGCGTTGGTGTCCCGGTGGCCGAAGACGCGGGGCAGGGTGATGGTCTTGCCGAGCGCCACCTTGTTGCCGTCGGTGCCGAGGTCGCCGTTGGACGTCAGCGTCACCTTGTCGGTCGGCACGATCCCGTACTGGCCGAACTTCCAGGCGACGACCCGGGAGATCGCGTCGAGGGCGGCCTTGCTGGGCTTGGCCGACTCGAAGTTGCCGAGGTAGGAGATGCCGACGGTGTCGGTGTTGAAGCCGTAGTCGTGGGCGCCGTGCACCGGCAGGTCCATGCCGCCGCTGCGGCCCTCGAAGATCTGCCCGCAGCGGTCCACGACGAAGTTGTAGCCGATGTCGTAGTAGCCCTTGGCGATGTGCTCCTGCTGGATCTCGCGCAGCCGCTTGGCGGACTGGGCGCAGGGCACCTTGTTGTCGGAGTCGACGCCGGTGTGGTGCACGACGGCGGCCTTGATCTCCGTGTCGTACGTGGGCGTGCCGTCGTAGTTGGTGCCGGCGCCCCACTGGGCCTGCGTGAGGATGTGCGGCTTGACGACCGTCGACGGCCGCGGCGCCGGCGGCGTCTGCGGGGCGCTGGTGGTGGGCGACGCGGCGGCGGTCGCGGTGTCCGCGGCGCCCGCCGTGGCCCCGGCCGGGGAGGAGGCGGGGGCCGAGCTCTCCGGCGCGGTGGACCCGGCGGCCGTGGTGACCGCGGCGTCAGGGGTGCCGGCCGGGGCGGTCGACTCCTCGGCGTACCCGGCCGGTTCGATCCCGGTGCGGCGCTCCGCTGCGGAGCCGGTGCCCGGGTCGATCAGCTTGACGTCCATGCCCGGGGGCAGGCCGGCGGCGTCGCCGTCGGCGTCGACCACCCGGACCTCGACACCGTCCGCGTCGGACGTCGTCGGCACGGACGCGGTGCCGCCGCGCAGGGCCGCCCGCTCGCGCTCGGCGCCGTCCGCGTCGATGGTCTCCGCCGGCAGCGTCGTCCACGCGCTCCAGTCGCCCGAGCGCGCGTCGCGGGAGCGGAACTGGGCCGAGCCGTCGAGCTTGTCCCCGGGGTCCTTCCAGGTCACCGTCACCGCGCTGAACGGCTGCGTCGTCTTCTGCGGCACGACCTTGCGGTCGTCCTCGGTCCGCATGGCCACGGAGTGCACGGCCGCCGCCCTGTGCGGCGGCGCGCCGTCGGCCCCGGTCCCCGGATCGGCCATCGCGTACGTCACCACGCCGGCGCCGCCGAGGGCGACCGCGCCGACGGTGATCCAGGCCCTGCGCTTGAGACCGAGCGGCTTGTACGCGTGCGCGGCGCGCGTCTGCTGCGCCTTCCCTCGCGAATGTCGCGGGCTCACTTGCCCCACCCCTTGAAAAAGTCCACAGAAGAAGTTCCCACATGCCCCGCGCGTCCCGCGGGTGGTTGTCCCGATCAGCGAAAGACCGCTCAGCGGCGGCACGGGTTGTGCCGATGTGCCGTACGTCACGTAGGGCGTCCGGGCATAAGAGCGGTGTAGGCATATGCCTAAGGCGGGGTAAAGGTCGCCAATCAGGCAGCCAAAGAATGTGTCTAACCTCGGTTTCCCCTCCCTCGCGTGGGTGAATTCCCGCAGGTCGCAGCGGCGGTGAGCGTTCTAGGTTCGGCTCATGTCCTCCACTTCAGCGCCCGTCCCCGCTCCACTCGCCGCCCCCACCGCCACGCCGGTCGAGACCCTGTTCCCCCTGGAGGAGTCCCAGCCGCGCGCCGTCTACGACGCCATCCGCGACGAACTCCTCCTCGACGGCCGCAGCCGCCTCAACCTCGCCACCTTCGGCACCACCTGGATGGAGGACGAGGCCCGGCTGCTGATGACCGAGACGGCCGACAAGAACCTCGTCGACACCGACGAGTACCCGCAGGTCGCCGACATGGAGGCGCGCTGCGTGCGGATGCTCGCCGACCTGTGGCACGCCCCCGACGCGGCCCGCGCCACGGGCTGTTCGACCACCGGGTCCAGCGAGGCCGCCATGCTCGCCGGGCTCGCCCTCAAGCGGCGCTGGGAGCACCGCCGCCGGGAGGCGGGGCGCGACACCGAGCGGCCCAACATCGTCGCCGGGGCCAACGTCCAGGTCTGCTGGAAGAAGTTCTGCTCCTACTTCGACGTCGAGGCGCGGCTCGTCCCGCTCGCGCCCGGCCGGCTGCACCTCACCCCGGAGATGCTCGGCGAGTACTGCGACGAGCGCACCGTCGGCGTGGTCGGCATCCTCGGCTCGACCTTCGACGGGTCGTACGAGCCGATCGCCGACCTGTGCCTCGCGCTCGACGGCATCCAGGCCGCCACCGGGCACGACATCCCCGTCCACGTCGACGGCGCGTCCGGCGCCCTGGTCGCCCCCTTCCTCGACCCCGACCTGCTGTGGGACTTCCAGCTCCCGCGCGTCGCCTCCATCAACACCTCCGGCCACAAGTACGGGCAGGTCTTCCCCGGGCTCGGCTGGGCGCTGTGGCGGGACGCGGCGGCGCTGCCCGCCGAACTCGTCCACCACGTCGACTACCTGGGCGGCGAGATGAACACCTTCTCGCTCACCTTCACCCGGCCCGCCTCGCACGTCGCCGCGCAGTACTACACCTTCCACCGGTACGGGCACGCCGGGCTGCGCCGGCTGCACCTGGAGTCCCGGCGCACCGCGCGCGGCCTGGCCGCCGGGATCGCCGACCTCGACCTCTTCGAACTCCTCAGCGACGGCGACGAGTTGCCCGCCTTCGCGTTCCGCCTCACCGACCGCGCCCACGCGCTCGGGCTGCACGAGCGCGGCATCGCGCTGGCGATGCGCGCCCGCGGCTGGCAGGTCCCGGCGTACCCGCTGCCGACCGGCCTCACCGACACCTGGGTGCTGCGGGTGGTCGTGCGCACCGGGTTCACGCCCCGGCTGGCCGCGCTCTTCCTCGACGACCTGCGCAACGCCGCGCGCACGGTGATGCGGGCCACCGTGGGCGTGCCGCAGGAGCGGGGGGCGCTCGCCCTCGGCTGAGCGCCGCCCCTGCGCCGCGGGGCCGGGGCGGGGCGGGAGGGGCGCGAGCCCGGGGCACGCCCCTCCCGCCCCGCCCCCGACGGACGAGCCTCGCGGACGGTTGTACGGCACCAGCGCCCCGCGGTGTGAGAAGCGACATGCGGGCCACCCGTGACGCCCGGGGCGGTTCATCCGCTTGAGGAGTACGGAGCGAGAACCAGGGGGGCTCACCATGTCCGAGGGTTTCAAGCCGACGGCGGCCGACATGCGGCGGCACGCGACGGCGTTCGTCGCGCGCGTCGCCTCGTCCCGACTGCCGCTGGACACGTCCGTCGCCAGCCTGCGCGTCGTCGACTTCCTCATCGACGGACTGCGCAAGGGAGCCCCCGGGCGGGACCGCCCGGACGCCGTCCTGTTCGGGCTCGGCGCCTACGTGGGCGAGGTGCTCGTGCGGTGCGCCGGCGCCGTGTGGGTGGACCTGGACGCCGACCAGCGCGCCTACTTCGGGCAGCAGGTGGGCGTGCGGATGCCCGACGGCCGGGTGTGGAACCCGCTGGGCAAGGTCGTCAACCGCTACGAGGTCGGCGCCGAGGAGTCGCTGCGCACCTTCTACCTGACCCTGCCCGGCCGGGCAGGGGGCCGCGAGTGCGCCGCCCTGTGACACTTCCGCGCGGGGGGACGCTGATCAACTCGGGGAACGTGGACGGCTGAGGCGCCGCCGTCCTGAGTGACGTACGAGAAGGAAAGCGGTTGGGGCAGGGCGGGGAGCCTCGTGGGGCGCGCGCGGACGACGCGGAGCTGGGCGCCGCCGTCGCGCGGGCCCAGGAGGGCGACGAGGGCGCGTTCGCCACTGCCTACCGGCTGGTCCAGCCCGGCCTGCTCGGCTACCTGCGCGGGCTCGTCGGCGACGAGGCGGAGGACGTCGCCGCCGACGCCTGGCTGGAGATAGCCCGCGACCTCGGGCGCTTCCGCGGCGACGGTGCCGGGTTCCGCGGCTGGACCGCGACCATCGCCCGGTACCGCGCCCTGGACCTGCTGCGCCGGCAGAAGGTGCGGCCCCGCCCGGCCGGCACCGAGCTGGACGCGCTCGATCTGCCGGGCACCCACAACACCGCCGAGCAGGCCATCGAGATCCTCTCCACCGAGCGCGCCCTCGCCCTCATCGCCCGGCTGCCCCGGGACCAGGCCGAGGCGGTGCTGCTGCGCGTCGTCGTCGGCCTCGACGGGCCCGCCGCCGCGCGCGTCCTCGGCAAGCGGCCCGGCGCCGTGCGCACGGCCGCGCACCGCGGTCTGCGACGGCTCGCGCGGCAGCTCGCGACCGGGGACGGCCCGCCCGGGCAGCCGGAACCGGACACATCGAAGGACGCATCGAAGGACGCATCGAGGGACGCATCGAAGGACAAAGGGTGATGAGGTGTGACGGTCGGCGGGGTCCGCACGCTGAGTGAGTCGAGATGACTGACGAACACGCCCACCTCCTGGGTGCCGCGCTGGCCGCCGCGGTCGGACCGCCGCAGCCGTCCGAGACGGCCGGGGAACGGCGGGCGCTCGCCGCGTTCCGCGCCGCGCGCGACGCGGGCGCCCTCGCGGCTGCGCCCCGCCGCCGTGACGACTGGCGGCTCCCGTACGACGCGGATCCGGCGCGGACCGGCTGACCGGAGACCCGGCTGACCGGAGGCCCGGCAGACGGACGGCCGAGGTCGCCACCCCCCACAGGAGAGACCCCGGCCGCCGCGCGTTACGGGTCGCGAGCGGCCCGTACCCCCTTCAGCGCCGCCCGTGCGTTTTCTGTCACACCCCGCTGTGTAGGCCGTTCGTTGCACGTTGTACAAACATGGACGCGGCGGCGTTTCGGCCGTAGCGTGCTGATTCGCGCTGGGGGCGCGCACGAGACCATTGGGCAGGGACTGGGAGTGCTGGGGGACGACGCGGAGCTGACCGCCGCGGTACGTGCGGCACAGGACGGGGACGAGGCGGCGTTCCGGACCGTGTACCGCGCCGTGCATCCGAGGCTGCTCGGATACCTGCGCATGCTCGTCGGCGAGCCGGACGCCGAGGACGTCGCGTCGGAGTCGTGGCTCCAGATCGCCAGGGATCTGGAGCGGTTCGAGGGCGACGCCGACCGGTTCCGCGGCTGGGCCGCCCGGATCGCGCGCAACCGCGCCCTGGACCACATACGCATGCGGGGACGCCGGCCCGCCATAGGCGGTGACGAGACAGAACTCACCGGCAGACCCGCTTCCAGCGACACCGCCGACGAGGCGATGGAGTCCCTCGCGACCGGTGACGCCATGGCGCTGATCGCCCAACTGCCCCAGGACCAGGCCGAGGCCGTCGTGCTGCGGGTCGTCGTCGGGCTCGACGCGAAGACCGCCGCGCAGACCCTCGGCAAGCGGCCCGGAGCCGTCCGCACGGCCGCCCACCGCGGTCTGAAGCGGCTCGCGGAGCTCCTCGGCGCGGAGCCGCCGCCGGCCCCGCCGGCCCCCGGCGACCCCGGGGCCCTGGTCACACTGCCGCATCCGAGGCAACCGAGAACACGCACGGTGACGTCCGCCGGTGTGACGCAATCGCGTACGCGGACGCAGAAGGACATGTGATGGCCGACGAGCACTACAGGTGGCTGGACCGCGACGCGGCGGAGCGCGTGCTGCGCGGGGAGCCACTGGAGTCCGTCGACGACTCCGACGCCCTCCGGGCCGGACGGCTGACCGGCGCGCTGGACGCGCTGAGCGCCCTCCCGTCCGGCCCCGACGGTGAACTCCCGGGCGAGGAAGCCGCGTTGAAGGCGTTCCGGGAGGTCCGTGCCGAGTCCGCACCGGGCGCGGCCGCGGCCTCGGCGGGCGGCGCCGCGCACCCGGGCGGCAGCGCCGGACGGCAGCGCGTGGCCGTCGCCGCCCGCCCGGCACCGGCCCGCCGCTGGGGCCGCCCGGTGCGCTTCGGGCTCGCCGCGGCGGTCGCCGTCTGCATGGTCGGCGGTGTCGCCGTCGCCGCCGGGACCGGGGTGCTGCCCTCGCCGTTCGGTGACCGCGACGCACCGGTGCCCGCCTCCTCGGTCTCCGCCGCCGACTCCGGGCAGCCGCTCGCCACCGGCTCGCCGCGCGCCACGGGCGGCGGCGACGAGGCGCAGACGGGCGGCTCGTCGCGCTCCGACGACGCCACGGAACCGGACCGCACGGAGCGGGCCCCGAAGGACGGTAAGGACGGGAAGGGCGGTAAGGGCGAGAAGGACAGGGGCGAGGACAAGGGGAAGGGCACCTCGCACCCGCCCCGCCCGGGGGCGACCGGCCGCGGCAAGGGCGCCGAGACGCTGCGCCGCGAGATCGCCAAGGGGTGCGTCGAGTACCGCGGCGGGCGGCTGTCCGCCGCGGAGAAGCAGCGGTTGCGGGAGTCGGCGGAGCGGTACGGGCGGGGGCCCGCCGACATCGCCCGTCTCTGCGACCGGGTGCTCGGCGGCGCCGACCACCGCCCGGACGCCGCGGGTCACGGGGGCGGCCGGGACGGCGACGCGGACGGCGGGGCCGAGGGATCCGGCGACGGCGGCGGACCCGGGAACGGCGGCGGCAACGGATTCGGCAACAGCAACACCGCCATCGACAACGTCGGCACCATCGACAACGTCGGCAGCATCGGTAGCGTCGGCACGACGGGCGGCGGCTTCGGCTCGCTCGGCGTCAAGCCCCGGCCGAGACCCGGCCAGTCCTACAGCGCCGCCCCGCAACTCCCCGCCGCCGCACCCTCCCCGTCCGCCTCATAAGGCGCTGACCTGCACAAACGCGGCTGCGGCGGTGTCCCGTAGAAAAATCTACGCAACAGGTGTGACGTTTTTGGAGCCTGTGACGCAGTACTGAGTGAGCCGACTGGTCATCGGCCGCGCACGAGCCGGGGTTCCCCCCGTACCTTCGGCTCAGTGCCACTGGCGTGGGTGGGACACGTTCCCCCGGTCCCACCCACGCCGCTCATCACCAGTAGACGACGACCTTGTCCCCGGTGCGGACCTGGTCGAAGAGGCGCGCGATCTTCGCCTCGTCCCGGACGTTCACACAGCCGTGCGAGGCGCCCGCGTAGCCGCGGGCCGCGAAGTCCGAGGAGTAGTGCACCGCCTGCCCGCCGCTGAAGAACATCGCGTACGGCATGGGCGTGTGATAGATCGTCGACACGTGGTGCCGGGACTTGAAGTCCACGTGGAACACGCCCTCGCGGGTGGGCGTGTACTGGGAGCCGAACCGCACGTCCGTCGTCATCAGCCGCTTGCCGTCGACCATCCACGACAGCGTCCGGCTGGTCTTGCTGACGCACAGCACCCGGCCCGTCAGGCAGCGCGGGTCCGGCTTCGCCGCGGGCCGGCCGCCGGAGGCGTACAGCTCGTCCCGGCTCGGCGCGTGGGTCATCCGCAGCAGCCGCTGCCAGGTCACGGTGTCGGTGGTCCCGGTGCGCGCCAGTCCGCGCTTGCCCTGGAAGCCCTCGACCGCCGCGGCCGTCGAGGCGCCGTACGTGCCCGTCGGCCCGTCGAACAGCCACGCCACCTGCCGCAGCCGCGCCTGCAACTCCCGCACCCGCGGGCCCTCGTCCCCGCGCGCCCACAGCGTCCGGCCCGGCTTCGGCGGCGCGGTGGCGGACGGTTTGGCGTCGTCGCGCGCCGCGGACGCGGGTGCGGAGGCGGGTGGTGCGGAGGGGGTGGGGGACGCGGGGGCCGAGGACGCCGCCGCGGAAGGGGAGTGCGTGGCCGGGGCGGACGACGCCGGTCCGGCCGACGGGCTCGACGCGGCGCCCCCGACCGCCTGGGCCGTGCAGCCGCCGACCAGGGCCAGTACCCCGGTGGCGGCCAGTGCGCTCCGCAGGACCGATGTCCGCATGATGTCCCCCACCTGTCGCGTCGTTCTCCTGTGTATCCAGTGATGCTGCCCGCCGCCGAAACGTTGCGAACTGCCACTACAGTCCGTCCCGAGGGTCGACGACTACTGGTAAGTAACCCGCTGGAGGCACCACCATGGCGCGCGCATCCGAGTCCGGACTGCCCATCGAGCCGGTCTACGGCCCGTCGGATCTCGACGGCTGGGACCCCGGGCGGCAGCTCGGCGAACCGGGCGGGTACCCCTTCACCCGCGGTGTCTACCCCACCATGTACACCGGCCGCCCCTGGACCATGCGCCAGTACGCCGGATTCGGCACGGCCACCGAGTCCAACGCCCGCTACCGGCAGCTCATCGCCCACGGCACCACGGGCCTCTCCGTCGCCTTCGACCTGCCGACGCAGATGGGCCACGACTCGGACGCACCGCTCGCCTCCGGCGAGGTCGGCAAGGTCGGCGTCGCCATCGACTCGGTGGACGACATGCGGGTGCTCCTCGACGGCATCCCGCTGGACCGGGTGTCGACGTCCATGACCATCAACGCCCCCGCCGCCCTCCTGCTGCTGATGTACCAACTGGTCGGCGAGGAGCAGGGCGTGAGCGCCGACCGGCTGACCGGCACGATCCAGAACGACGTGCTCAAGGAGTACATCGCCCGCGGCACCTACATCTTCCCGCCCAAGCCCTCCCTCCGGCTGATCGCGGACATCTTCCAGTACTGCCGGGCCGAGATCCCGAAGTGGAACACCATCTCGATCTCCGGCTACCACATGGCCGAGGCGGGCGCCTCGCCCGCGCAGGAGATCGCCTTCACCCTCGCCGACGGCATCGAGTACGTGCGCACCGCCGTCGCCGCCGGCATGGACGTCGACGACTTCGCCCCGCGCCTGTCCTTCTTCTTCGTGGCCCGGACGACGATCCTGGAGGAGGTCGCCAAGTTCCGTGCCGCGCGCCGCATCTGGGCGCGGGTGATGAAGGAGGAGTTCGGCGCCCGGAACCTCAAGTCGCTGATGCTCCGCTTCCACACCCAGACGGCCGGGGTCCAGCTGACCGCCCAGCAGCCGGAGGTGAACCTGGTCCGCGTCGCCGTCCAGGGCCTCGGCGCCGTCCTCGGCGGCACCCAGTCGCTGCACACCAACTCCTTCGACGAGGCCATCGCGCTGCCGACCGACAAGTCCGCCCGGCTCGCCCTGCGCACCCAGCAGGTCCTCGCCTACGAGACCGATGTGACCGCCACCGTCGACCCCTTCGCCGGGTCCTACGTCGTCGAGCGGATGACCGACGACGTGGAGGCCGCCGCCCTCGCGCTCATGGCGCGGGTGGAGGACCTGGGCGGCGCGGTCAGCGCGATCGAGCACGGCTTCCAGAAGTCCGAGATCGAGCGCTCCGCCTACCGCATCGCGCAGGAGACCGACTCCGGCGAGCGCGTCGTGGTCGGCGTCAACCGCTACCGGCTCGACGAGGAGGAGCCCTACGAACCGCTCCGCGTCGACCCCGCCATCGAGGCCCAGCAGGCCGAGCGCCTGGACCGGCTGCGCGCCGAGCGCGACCAGGAGGCGGTGGACACCGCGCTGGCCGCCCTGAAGGAGGCCGCCGCCGACGACACCAGCAACGTCCTGTACCCGATGAAGGACGCCCTGCGCGCCCGCGCCACCGTCGGCGAGGTCTGCGACGCGCTGCGCGAGGTGTGGGGCACCTACGTCCCCGCCGACACCTTCTGACCGGACCACCGGACCACCGGCCCGGGCGCCCGTCCGGCCGCCGCCCCGACCCCTCCGGCCTGCGCTTTTCACGACGTGAAACCCCGGCGCGGAGTGTCGTACTCATGTGCGACACTCCGGGCATGCTGGGTGTCATCGATCTTCCGACCTATCTCGCGGGCCTCGTCCTCATCGTCCTCCTCCCGGGGCCGAACTCGCTGTACGTGCTCTCCGTCGCCGCCCGTCGCGGCATCCGCACCGGCTACCGGGCCGCCGCCGGTGTCTGGTGCGGGGACACGGTCCTGATGACCCTGTCCGCCGCCGGGGTCGCCTCCCTGCTCCAGGCCAACGACGTGGTCTTCGGCATCGTGAAGTACGCGGGCGCCGGCTATCTCACCTGGCTCGCGGTCGGCATGCTGCGCGCCGCCTGGTCGATGTGGCGCACCCGGCGCGAGCGGCTCGCCGCCGAGGTGTCCGGGGAGCCGGCCGCGGAGGGCCAGGAGCGGCCGTTCCGCCGCGCTTTCGTGATCAGCCTCCTCAACCCCAAGGCGATCCTGTTCTTCATCGCCTTCTTCGTGCAGTTCGTCGACCCCTCGTACGCCTATCCGGCGGTCTCCTTCGTGGTCCTCGGCGCCTTCGCGCAGCTCGCCAGCGTGCTGTACCTCTCGGCGCTGATCTTCAGCGGCACCCGGCTCGCCGCCGCCTTCCGCCGCCGCAAGCGGCTCTCGGCCGGGGCCACCTCGGCGGCCGGCGTGCTCTTCCTCGGGTTCGCCGTGAAGCTGTCGCTGGCCAGCGTCTAGCCGGTGTGCCCCCGGGGCGCCTCACGCCCCGGCGCCGAGGCCCAGCCCCGCCAGATACTCCGCCGCCCCCTGCGCCGAATCCCCGGCCCATCCCACGTGGCCGTCCGGCCGCACCAGGAAGACGCCGGTGCCGTACGCCGCGTACGGCGGGACCGTGACCGCGCGGACCGACGGGTGGCCGGCGGGCGGCAGCGCCGCGCCCGCGGTGCCCACCGAGAGCAGCGTCCAGTGCGGGCCCCGGAAGGCGTCGAAGAGGCGGATGCCGCCGGGGCGGCCGTCCGGAGCCCGGTCGCCGGCCCGCAGCGCGTCCTCGGCCGGCTCCGCGCGGGTCTCCACGCTCAGCGCCGACTCCCGGTACCCGATGCCCAGTTGGCGCAGCTCGCCGCCGCGGCGCACCGGGGTCGCCGAGCGGTGGATGCGGGTGCTGACCCCGAGGATGCCCGCCGCGACCGGTATCCGCTCCTCCTCATAGGTGTCCAGCAGGGACCCGGGGGCCCCGGCGAGGACCGCCGCCAGCTTCCACGACAGGTTGTACGCGTCCTGCACGCTCGTGTTCAGCCCCTGGCCGCCCGCCGGGGAGTGGACGTGCGCGGCGTCGCCGGCCAGGAAGACGCGGCCCTCGCGGAAGCGGTCGGCCAGGGCCGCCCGCGCCCGGAAGTCCGAGGCCCAGAGCACCTCGGCGACGTGCTCCTCGGAGAGCGCCGTGCGCGCGGCGAGGAGCTCGGTCACGCCCGCCGGTGAGGTGTCGGGGCGGGCCGTCTCGTCCGCGTACTGCGCGAGCAGCTGGAAGACCCGGCCGGACTCCGGCGCCGACGGCAGCGGGCAGAACGCCACCGTGCCCCCCGGGGCCTTCGGCCACACGTGCCAGTGGGTGTCGGGGACCGGGGCGTCGTCCGTGACCCGCACGTCCGCGACCAGCATCGGCTTCGGGTCCACCGTCTCCCCGGTCATGCCGATGCCGAGCAGCCCGCGGACCGTGGAGCGGCCGCCGTCCGCCGCCACCGCGTACCGCGCGCCGACCGTCGTGCCGTCCGCGAACGTCGCCGTCACCCCGTCCGCGTCCTGCGCGAGGCCCGTCAGCTCCGTCCCGAAGCGGACCTCGCCGCCCAGCTCGCGCAGTCGCGCGTACAGCACCTCCTGCGTGCGGGCCTGCGGTATCAGCCAGCCATTGGCGAACGGGACCTGCTCGGAGGGCTCGGCGCGCTCCATCATGTCCCACTCCTCGCCCGGCTCGGCGCCCTCCCACATCCGCATCGTGGGGTACTCCGAGCCCGCCGCGCGGATCGCGTCCAGCACCCCCAGGTCGTACAGCACCTCCTGCGTGCGCGGCTGGAGGCCCTTGCCGCGCGACCCGGGGAACAGGCCGTCCGCCCGCTCCACCAGCAGCGCGTCCACCCCGCGCCGCGCCAGATCCGCCGCCAGCACCAGGCCCGTCGGGCCCGCGCCCACGATCAGGACGTCCGTCGTCGCCACCGTCATCGCCCTCGCCACCCTCTCCTTAACGCCGTTAAGTCCGATGGATCGAGCATCGCCTTAACGGCGTTAAACTGTCAAGCGTGGCCGACGAGAAGAACCCGAAAGACGCGAAGAAGCCCGAGCCGGACAGGTCCAAGCCCGACAAGCCCAGGCTCGACAAGGCGTACGTCGCCGACACCGCCCTGGACCTGCTGAACGACGTGGGTCTTGAGGGCCTCACGCTGCGCGCCATCGCCAAGGAGCTGAACGTCCAGGCGCCCGCCCTGTACTGGCACTTCAAGAACAAGCAGGCGCTGCTCGACGAGATGGCGACCGTGATGTTCCGCCGCATGATCGGCACGGCCGGGCCCGACGTCGCCCACGAAGCGACCCGGCCCCAAGAACCGCACCAGCCCCACGAGCCGACCCGGCCCCACGGCACCTGGCAGGAGTGGCTCACGCTCGGCAACCGCCGACTGCGCGCCACGCTCCTGCGCTACCGCGACGGCGCGAAGGTCTTCAGCGGCTCACGGTTCACCGGGGCCGACCACGGACCCGGGATGGAGGCGAGCCTGCGGTTCCTCACGGACGCCGGGTTCACCGCCGACCAGGCGGCCTGGGCGACCTCCACCGCGTACATGTACACCCTCGGGTTCGTCACCGAGGAGCAGGGCATGCAGCAGCCCGCCCCGGGCGCCGCGCCGCCCGTCGACCTCGCGGAGCGCGCCGAGACGCTGGCCGGCTACCCGCTGGCCGTCGCCGCGGGGGAGCGGCTGTTCACGGGCTACGACGAGCGGTTCGAGGAGGGGCTGCACCTGATCGTGGCGGGGATCGAGGCGCGGTACGGGGTGCGCTGACCCGGACCGCGGCGGCGGCCCGCCCTAGCGGGGGCCGGTGGTCAGCGCCCCGCGCAGCCGGGGCGTCGCCCACCGCTCCACGTACCGGTTCACCAGCCACGCGAACACCAGCATCGACGCGACCGTCGCCGCGAACGTGACGGACGACGGCAGCCCCACCCGCCGGTGCAGGAAGCCGATCACCACCCAGCCCAGATGCTCGTGGACCAGGTAGAAGGGGTAGGTCAGGGCGCCCGCGGTGGTCAGCCAGCGCCAGTTCACCCGGCTCAGCCGGCCCGCGGCGATCGCCGCGACCGCCGCGAAGCCCAGCGTGACCACCACCACGATGCCGGCCGACGAGCGCTGCGAGAAGGCGTGCGGATCGGGCGCGTGCCACAGCCCGGCCACCGCGTAGTGCTGCCCGATCGCCCAGCCGACGGCGGCGATGCCCCAGCCGAGGACGTCGCGCCGGTCGCGGTGGACCAGGTACAGGCCGATGCCGCCGATGAAGAACGGCGCGTATTCGGGCATCAGCAGCACGCCGAGGAACGGCTCGCCCGACGCCTGCGCCAGCGCCGCCGCCAGGGTCCACACCGCGCAGAACAGCACCACCCGCCGCCGCGTCGCGCCGGGCAGCACCACGCACAGGGCGAACAGGGCGTAGAAGCGCAGCTCCGCCCAGAGCGTCCAGCACACGCCGAGCACCCGGTCGGCGCCCAGCGGCTGCTGGAGCATCGTCAGGTTCAGCAGCGCGTCGCTGGGCGAGACCGTCGCGTAGGCGACCGTCGGCAGCGCGAAGACGGCCGTCACCAGGACGACCGCCACCCAGTACGCGGGGAAGAGCCGCGCCACCCGGGACGCGAAGAAGGACCGCAGCGGCCGGCCCCAGCCGCTGCGGCAGATCACGAAGCCGCTGATGACGAAGAAGATCTGCACGCCCAGGCAGCCGTACGCGAACAGGCCGTGCAGGGAGGGGAACTGCTCGCGCGGCGAGGTGCCCCAGGCGGTGGCGACGTCACCGCCCCGGCCGCCGTAGTGGTAGGCCGCGACCATCAGCGCGGCGACCAGCCGCAGCCCGTCCAGGGCGCGCAGCCGCCCGTCGCCGCCCGCGCCGCGCGACCGGGACGGCCCCGGGAGCGGACCCGGCGTGGCGTCGGCCGGCGCGGTGGCCGGCCTGCTGACGGCCGTCTCGGTCACGGGTGCCACTCCCTGCTGTGTCGCGGTCGGTGTCGCGGTCGGTTTCGCGGTGCAGCGCGGCGCGGTGCGGTGCGGCACGGTGCGGTGCAGCGCGGCGGCGGTGCACCGGCCACACTAGGCAGCGCCGCGGCGGGTGCCGAGGCGTCGCGGGCCCGGTTCGCCGAGTGCTCGCGAGAACGTCATCCGCCGGTCACCCGCCGTCAGCCGAGATAGCGGCGCAGGTTCAGCCGCCCCCACAGCAGGCTGGTGGCGAACGACAGCGCCAGGACCGCGGCGAGCAGCCCGACCAGGAGCAGCCCCGCCAGCGGACCGCTCAGGTCCGGCGAGACCAGCGGCCGCACGAGCTCCTCGACGAACAGCACGTGCACCATGTACGCGCCCAGCGCGGCACCGGCGAGCCTGCGCAGCAGCGGCCGCCACCTCTCGGGCACGTCGACCCGGCTGACCAGGAGCAGCACGCAGATGAACATGGCGGCCACGAACAGGTGGGCGTTGGGGATCACGTAGTGGACCTGCGTGTTGTACCAGAGGCACGCCGCGATGGTGACCGGCAGCAGCACCAGCAGCGCCTTGCGCCCCCGCACGACACCGGCCGGGAGGGCGAAGAGCATCGCGCCGCCGACCGCGTACACCAGCGAGTACGTGCTGAACCCCCAGGCCACCGCGGGCATGTCGTGCCCGGTGACCGAGGTGACGGTGCTCATCACGCTGGGCAGCACGGCGATGCCGAGGAGCGCCGCGCCCAGGCCCCACGGGCGCTTGCCCGCCCGGATCAGCATGGCGAACGCGAGGAGCACGATGATCGGAATGTAGGTGTACATGAACCACAGGTGGTAGGCGGGCTGCACGGAACCGAAGAGGGAGTCCGCCGCCAGCTCGGTCATGGGCCGCTCGTTGCGGTCGCGCAGCCAGGCCCACAGCAGGTACACCGCGGTCCAGGCGAACAGCGGGATCGTGTTGCGCACGATCCGCTTCCACATGCGGGCGCTGTCCTTGGGCGGCGCGCCCACGAGCACCGCCCACCCGGCTATCGCGAAGTACATGGGGACGGCGAACGGGTTGATCGCCTCGGCGACGTGTCCCGCCCAGTAGGTGCCGGAGCCGTTCGCCGGGTCGTTGCCGGTGGAGCGGATGAACTGGGAGCCGACGTGCCCCAGCATGACGATGGCGGAGCACAGCAGCCGCATCAGGTCGACGTCGAAGCGGTGCTCGCGCGCCGCGGCCGGCTGCACCACGACGGTCGGGGCGGCCGCATCGGCGGCGCTGTGCGCGGTCGCCGCGGACGCCGCGGTCTCGGCCGGGCTGAGGGTCGTCTCGGGTTGCACGGCACGCCTTTCGGGGGCGGGAGGGAGGGGGACGGTCATCGCCCGGTGCGCCGGACGGTCTGGCCGACGACGCGCCGGGCACGGCGCGCGCGGAGCTTCGCGCGGGCCTGCGGTCCGGCGCCGGGCAGGTCGAGTTCGGCCAGGCGCGGCTCGGGGAAGTAGCGGGCGGGCAGCCCGGCGAGATGCGCGCGCAGGTACGCCTCGGCGTGCTCGCGCGACGACTCCTGGAGGGCGGGCTGCATGCAGAAGCCGATCGTGCGCACCAGCGGCGCCAGGGTGTCCGGGGCGGCGCCGACGAGGGCGGCGGACGCGCCCTCGGCCAGGTCGGGCAGCACATGGTCGATGATCGCCAGCGGGACGCGGTTGCTGTTCTGGTACGGCTTCAGCCGCTCCATCACCAGCGCGGTGCCGATCCGGCCGACGGGAATGCCGTAGTACGCGGACGCCGTCACCATCGCCGTGGAGAAGCAGCCGACGACCAGCTCGGGCCGGGCGTGCGCGTACAGCGTCTCGGCGAGCAGCGGCGCGTCGAGCACGGTGAGCCGCACGCCCGCGTCGGCGGCGGCCTTGTCCAGCGCCGCCGAGTAGCTGGGCGGCGCCGTCGGGTGCGGCTTGAAGACGACGGAGGTGTGCCCGGCCCGCGCGGCGGCGGTGAGCATCCGCACGTGCAGGGCCTCCTCCTCGGCCGCGCTCAGGATGTTGATGGCCGCGAGGTACTGCCCCAACAGGACCGCGGTGGGCGCCTGTTCGCGTACGGGCGTCAGCAGCGGGTCGCCGGCGGCCTCGGCCGCGATCTCGTCGAGCACCGCGCGGAACGCCGCGTCGGGCACGATCTCGGGTTCCACGTCGAACTCGGAGAGCAGCAGCGGGCGCAGGCCCGGCACCAGGTCGAGGTGGAGCAGCCGCTGGATGCGCGAGCCGATGGACAGCGGCAGCCGCTCGCGGGTCGGGCCGTAACTCATCAGGCCGTCCGCGTACACGTGCACGGCGCTCTCCGAGAAGATCGCGGCCAGCGCGCGCCCGGGGTTGACCTGGATCGACTCGACGGCGAGCTCGACCCGCTCGCGCGGGTCGATGTCCCAGGCGAGCCGGAACGCCCGCTGCCACAGCGTCACGTCGTCGCCGCGCGGGCCCCAGACGCTGGGGTGGTGCGGGCGGATCGCGTCGTTCCAGCCGACCACGCGGTCGAAGCGGCGCGCGATCGACGCGTAGCCGTGCATCTCGTCGAGGCGCAGCGCGGTCTCGGGCACCGTCGCGTTCTGGGAGACCAGGAGGATGCGGCGGATGCGGCGGGCCTCCTCGGGCGCGCCGAAGCGGCCCGCGTCGAGCGCGGCGGCCAGCGTGGCCGCTCCGTAGAGCGTCGAGACCTGGAAGATCTGGGTGGTGCGGTGGGTGCTGTACGGCATGGGTCAGGCAGCCTTCCGCCCGTCACGCAGGCGGCTGAGAACGCGGCTCCGCTTGCTGTCGATCGATCTGAGGGTCTCCTCCAGCACCTGCTCGGGCATCCGGTGGAGGGCGGCGCGGGCCTCGCGGCGCAGTCGCCGGGCCGCCGCGGGGTCGTACGTGTCGGCCTTGGCCAGGTGGAAGGCGATCATCGCGCAGTACGTACGGACGGCCTTGGGGAGGAAGCGGTCGGCCTCGGGGTCGTTCCGCACGTCCTCCAGCAGGAGGTCGTAGGCCGGGATGAAGTCCAGCTGGCGGTCGTCCTTGACCTGGGTCAGGGAGGTCGCCACGCCCCGCCGGTAGAAGATCCCGTGCAGGCCCACGGCCGCGTACGTCCGTGCCTTCAGGTGCAGCCGCCAGATCCACAGGCGGTCCTCGGCGGTGCGCAGCCGGGTCGCGAAGCGCATCCCGCCGTCGGCGAAGAGGTGCCCGCCGTAGATGCCCGCCCAGACGAAGGGGTAGTCGACCATCGTCTCCCGGTGGGCCGGGGCGATGCCGTCGCGGGCCGCGAACACCGTGTCGCGGGCGCCGGCCGGCGGGCGCCGCACGACCCGGTCGCGGCCGGTGGCCTGGACGTGGTCGGTGCGGGCGAAGTCGCAGCCCAACCGCTGTATTCGGTCGACGAGTTCCGGGAGGTGGCCGGGCGCGTACCAGTCGTCGCCGTCGAGGAAGGTGAGGTAGTCGCCGTCCGCCGCGTCGATGCCGGTGTTGCGGGCCTGGGCTATGCCCCGGTTCTCCTCGTGGCGCAGCACGCGCGCGTTGGGGAGTTTCGGCGCCCAGCGGTCGATGATCCGCGCGGTGGCGTCCGTGGAGCAGTCGTCGACGATCAGGAACTCGAAGTCGGGGTGCACGTTGCCGACGAGGCTCCGCAGGGTGCTCTCGGCGAAGGCCCCCACATTGTGCATGGGGACGATGACGGAAAGTATCGGCACGCGTGCCACTCCAAAAATGTTCGAGCCTGGGGCGGGTCGTGCACAGGTTATGGATGTTCCCGTGGAGAACGGTGACCGGAAAAGCGCCGTTGGGTGAACTCTGATTCCGTGCCAGGTGAATTGTCGGAACGTGCCGTGTGCCGGCCGCTTTTCCGGGGAGAGCCGGAGGATCACATGCGGAAGGTCCCGCGCAGTTCGGCGATGTTCGCCCGCGTCGTCCGCCACAGCGGCGCCTGCGCGGCGCGCACGTCCGCCACGGCCGCGTCGTGGTCGTCGAGGATCGCCGCCGCCCGCTCCGCGAGGCGCGCCCCCAGCTCCCGGTCGTGCACCGACAGACCCCAGTCCGGGCGGTCGATGTCCGACAGGAAGTACGCGAGCTTGGGATGGGAGACGAGGCTGAGGATCGGCGTGCCGCAGCCGAACGGGATCATGCCCGCGTGCCCGCGCATCCCGATGACCAGGCGGGCCCGCCGGTACAGGTCGCGGATCGCGTCGTTCGACAGCGCGTACAGCCGCTCCACGGGCAGGCTCAGGCCGTGCTCGCGGCGCAGGTCGTGCACGAACTTCTCGTCGGCCGGCATGTGGGCCGCGTACCGCACGTCGGCCCGCCCGCGCACGCTCCGCAGCGCGCCCGCCAGCTGGGCCAGGAAGTGCCCGTAGTCGTGGCCGAAGCGCAGCCCGGACCGGTCGTACGCGCAGTTGACGAGGACGGTGTCGGAGCGCGGGACCCGCTCGGCGGGCGGCACCAGCAGGTCGGCCACCGTCGTCGGGCACGGCTGGTGCCGCACCCGCTCGCGCAGCTCCTCGGGCAGCAGCTCGCGCACCCGGTCGATCGAGCCGTGGTTGCGCAGCCCGAAGAACGCCGACCGCTCGACCAGCACCCGCAGGCTCTCGGCGAACCGGGCCCTGCGGTACTTCTGCCCGTCGAAGACGTTGTAGCCGACGGCGAACACCGCGAGCGGCGCCGTCAGCCGCCGCAGCAGGGCGTCCGGCACGTTCCACTGCCAGTGGCTGTTGCTGTTGGGCGAGGTGTCCGGCAGGAAGAGGCCGCCGCCGCCCACGACCACGCCGCGCCGCGCGTTGAGCCGGTCCAGCGCCTCGTCGTCCACCAGCAGGTGGGCGTGCCGCTCGTGCCAGCGGCCGGGCCCGGTGTCCGGACCGAAGCACTGGCGCACCGCCTCGGGCAGCACCTTGTCGCCCGCGTTCTCGTGGCCCTCCGCGAACAGCGCGACGTGCGCGAGCTGTTCGTCGGCCGGTCCGGCCGCCGCCGCTCCCGCTTCCGGCCGCGCGTCGACGCCCGTACGGATGTACCAGCTGTGGCACCCGGCGTCGGTCGGGTCGGCGGACAGGCCCTGCCGGGCGTAGGCGTGCGCGTCCGCGTCCCGGCCGCACAGCCAGGCGAGCCGGGCCAGTTGGGCGAAGGCGCGGGGCGCGGTGTCGGGGGCGGCGGCGGCCAGCAGCAGATGGGTCTCCGCCTCGGCGTAGCGGGACAGCGCCATCAGGCACAGGCCCAGCGTCTCGTGGCAGCGCGGCGCGTCCGCCCGGTCGTCGAGGACCGGGGCGAGCACGGCGACGGCCTCGTCGTAGCGGCCCTGCTGGCGGTACCCGTCGGCGACCGTGCGGGCCAGGTCGAGGGAGGGCCGGGCCGCCAGGAGCGGCGGCGCGAGGTGTGCGACCAGTTCGGGGTGCTTGCCGCCGGGCAGCGCCCGGTACGCGGCCCGGAACGCGTCGTCGTCCAGCTCGAAGCGGCGCCGCGCCTCGGCGGCCGGGTCGTGGCCGGGCGCGTCCGGGGCGTGGTCGAAGTGCAGCACCGCCACCCCCGACGGCACCGGCAGGCCGCCGTGCAGCCGCCGGGTGCGGAAGTCGTAGCGCGCGTCGACCGGCACCAGCAGGTCACCGAGCACGTCGTCGAGGCCGCCCGGCGCGGCCGACGCGAGCCGGCCCGCGAGCGCACCGGCCACATCAGTCGCACCGAGCACCTCGGTACCACCGGCCACCCTGGTCGCCCCGGTCGCCCCGGTCACTCTGCCTGGATCTCCTGGATCTGCTGGATCTGCGGTATCCGCTGCATCTACTGCATCTACTGTGTCCACCGCCCCCTTCACGTCCACCCGCTGCACCACGAGCAGCCCGTCGGGCAGCACCGCGCGCCGCTCGGCGCCCGTCGCGTCGCCCCACACCTGCGGGACGGCGGCCACCCCGTGCCGCAGGCGCAGCAGTTCGCCGAGGCCGCCCAGGACGACCATCGACGGGTCCAGGACGATCACCGTGTCGTGGTCCCGCAGGCCGAGCACCCCGGCCCGCGTCGACGCCCGGCGGGTGAGCACCCGGGGATGCAGCCGCCGCAGCCCGTCGAACGCGGCGTCCGGCAGCCCGGGATGGAGGACCACCACGTCCTCGCAGACGGCCGGGTTGGTGAGCACCAGGCTGCGCAGCAGCGTGGCCAGGGCGGGCAGCGTGCCGGCGTCGGTGTGCACGGCGAACGCGATCCGCCGCCTGCCGGTGACGGCCGAGCGGTCGTCGGCGCGGGAGTGGCTCATCGCAGACTGGTCCTCATCGTGCTGTCGTCGACATGCGTCGAGTGGTCCGCGACCCACGCGGCCTCCGCGGGGCGCAGCGCACCCGCGCCGCCCGGCCGGAGGCCGACGAGGTCGAGGCGGGGGCTGACGTCCAGGAAGTCCAGGAGCCGCAGGACGGTGAAGGCGGTGGAGGCGGCGGCGCCGTCGGACCCGCCGGCTCCATCGGACCCGCCCAGCAGCGCCGGGTCGGTCAGCGGGCGGCGCAGCGACACGTCGCCGACGTACTGCTGGGCGCCCGGCACGAGCCGCCCGCGCACGACGCGGCGCCAGCGCGGCGCGTCCTCGGCGAACACCAGCCGGATCGCGGCCGGCGCGGTCCACGGGGGGCCGTCCCAGGGAGTGGCGCCGCCCGGCGTCACGGCGTGCAGGTCGGTGCGGACGCCGGTGCCGGACGCGTCGGGGCGGAACGCGTCGCAGCGCACCACCAGGTCGTAGCCGTCGGTCCCGGCGCCGAGCGCGCCGCGGGCACCCTCCTCGGCGCCCGCGACCACGCAGACGCTCTTGCCGGTGAGCAGCGCCCGCAGCCCGGCGACGCCGACGGGGACGGTGGTGTCGGACAGGCCGGCGGGCACGGCGTCCCGCTCGACGAGCCGCCGGTAGGTGCCGTACAGCTCCGCGAGGCGGCGCACCGCGGGATCGCCCGCGCCGTCCCGGGCCAGCCGTCCCCTGACCAGGGCCGCCAGCCGCGCGGTGACCTCGGCGGGCGGCGCGGCGGGCCGGCCCGGGGCGGCCCGCAGCCCGGCGCTGTGCGCGTCGTCGCCGGGGACCAGGGCGGCCACCTCGTCGAGGACCGCGCGCCGTTGCCGCAGGGTGTCGATCCGGCGGGCGGTGCCCGGGGCGCCCTCGCCGCCCGGCACCAGCGCCAGATAGCGCTCGTAGGACTCCAGCGCCTCGTCGTCGCGGCCCAGCCCGTCCAGGGCCGCGCCGTGCAGCCGCCAGGCCGCCCGGGAGCGCCGGCGCAGCAGCGTCGCGGTCCCGGCGACGCTCAGCGCCAGCTCGGCCGACGCCTGCCCGCCCGCCTCCAGCGCCCGCTCCCCGACGCCGAGCAGCGCGTCGAAGGGGTCGGCGGCCGGACCGCCGACCGACGCCGTCAGGGTGCCGATCGCCTGGGTGAGCCGGGTCTGCCGGGGGACTGCCGGACCCGGGGCGTCCGGCGCGGCCGGGGCGCCCTGAGCGGCGAGGTAGGCGCCGCACCGGTGGACGCTGCCCGCGTACAGGGCCGACCTGGCGGCGTCCCGCTGCCGCGCCTTGAAGAGTCCCGCCAGGGGGTTCGTCATGCGCTCACCGTTCTTGTGGTCTCCCAGTCGTTCCCCCGCCCCGCGCCGCGCGCGGCCGGAGGCCTGAATGTGCCCCACCGCACGGCGCCCCGGGCGGCTTCCCGGTGGACGGTGGGTGAACTCTCCCGGCGCGTACGGCGGTCCTCAGCTCCTGACGGCCCGCCACGTCCGGCGGGCGCGCCGGGCCACCCGGCGGGCGGTGGAGTTGCGCGGCAGGAACCCCAGCCGCTGCGGGAGCCCGCCCGGCAGGGCCAGCACGGTCAGCCGGCGCCGCTTGAAGTACCGCTGGACCCGCTCGTCGAAGTGCTCGGAGAGGAACCGCTCGGCCGCCGGCCGCAGCGCGGGCAGCACCTGCGGCTGCATCGCGAAGCTCACCGCGTCGACCAGCCCCGCGAGCCGCTCGGGCGGCAGCGGGTCGGCCGGGTGCGCCGCCTCCAGGTCCGGCAGCAGGGCGTCGGCGAGGACGAGCGGGATCCGGTTGCTGTTCTGGAACGGCGCGAGGCGGTCCAGGAGCGTCCCGGTCCCGATCCGGGCGACGGGCAGCCCGTAGAACGCGGACGCCGTGAACAGCGCCGTCGAGAAGCAGCCGACGACCAGGGCGGGCCGGGCCCGGTCGAACAGCACCTCCGCGAGCACCGGCTCGCCGACGACGGTGAGGTCGACGCCGAGCCGCTCCGCCTCGGCCGCCAGGGCCGGTTCGTCGTCGGCCGGGGCCATCGGGTGCGGCTTGAAGACGAGCGTGCGGTGGCCGCGCGCGACGGCCCCGCGCATCATCCGCACGTGCAGCCGCGTCTCCTCGTCGGGTGTGAGGATGCCCAGGGCGGACAGGTACTGGCCGAGCAGCAGCGCGGCCCCTTCGGGCACGGCCGGCACCTCGCCGCTCGCACCCGCCAGGGCGCCCAGCACCTTCAGGAAGTTCTCGGCGGGCACGATCTCCGGCGGGACGTCGAACTCGCCGAGCAGCACCGGCCGCAGCCCCGGGACCAGGTCCAGGTGGAGCAGCCGGCGCACGCGCGTGCCGATCAGCGGGTCGATCTTGTTGCGGGTGGGGCCGTAGCTCATCAGTCCGTCGGCGTACGCGTGGATGGGCGCCCCGGTGAAGAGGGAGGCGAACGCCAGCGCCGGGTTGACCTGGAGCGACTCCAGGACCAGCTCGACCCGGTCGTCGCCGAGCCGCCACAGGGTGCGCAGATAGCGCTCCAGGAGCGGGATGTCGTCCTGGCGCGGGCTCCAGGCCGCCGGGTGCAGCGGGCTGATGGCGTCGTTGAAGGACAGCACCTCGTCGAAGTGCCGGCGCAGCGCGGCGAACCCGGGCATCTCGTGCACGCCCGGCGTGGTCTCGGGCACCGCCGCGTTGTTGAACACGAGCAGGACGCGCCGGTCCGGTTCGCTGAAGCGGCCCGCCTCGACGGCCGCGGCGAGCGTGGCCGCGCCGTACAGCGTGGAGGCGCAGAAGATCTGGGTGGTACGGGGCATCAGGCGGCCGCCTTCGCTGAGGTGACCCGTCGCCGGAGCCTGCGCAGGCGCAGGGCGCGGTCCAGGTCCATGGTGTCGAGGACGCCGGTGAGCAGCGGCTGGGGCATCCGCTCCAGCGCCGCCGCGCTCATCACGCGCAGCCGCTTGGCGACGGCCGGCTCGAACTTCTCGATCTCCGTCAGGTGGTGGGCGATGATCGCGCAGTAGGTGCGCGCCGCCTTGGGGAGCAGCCGGTCGGCGTCCGGGTCGGCGGCCGTCTGCGCGAGGACCTCGTCGAAGGCGCGGATGAAGTCGAGCTGGCGCACGTCGCCGATCTGCGTCAGCGACGTCGTCACCCCGCGCCGGTAGAACACGCCCAGCAGGCCCACGGCGGCGAACGAACCGGCCTCGCGGTGCAGCCGCCAGATCCACGGCCGGTCCTCGGCGGTGCGCAGCCCGTCCGTGAAGTGCAGCAGCCCGCGCTCCAGCAGCCGCCGGTGGTAGACACCGGCCCAGGCGTACGCGTAGTCGACCGACGTGGTGCGGTCGGCGGGCAGGATCGCCTCGCGCGGGACGAGGACCTCGTCGCGCCGGCCCACCGGCACCCGGGACACCGACCGGGCCCGGCCCCGGGTCTGCACATGGTCGGTGCGGACGAAGTCGACGCCCAGCCCCTCGATGGCGGCCACCAGTTCGGACAGGTACCCCGGGGCGAGCCAGTCGTCGCCGTCGAGGAACGTCAGGTACGCGCCGCGCGCCGCGTCCAGGCCCGTGTTCCGGGCCGTGGCCAGACCGCCGTTCCGCTCGTGCCGGACCAGGACGGCACCGGGCAGCTCGCGTGCCGCACGCGCGAGTATCGCGGGGGTCTCGTCCGTGGAGCAGTCGTCGACGAGAATGAATTCGAAATCGTCGCGTGTGTTTGTGCGAAGGCTCCTGAGGGTGTCGGGCGCGTATTGCTGCACGTTGTAGAACGGCACGATGACGGAGAGCTTGACCACCCGTCGGACGCTAGATGACGGCCTGACATGCGGATTGGCCGACGCCTTGATGGGCGATGAACGACATGTGTCGGAACGGTGAACCGCCGCCGCCGCGGCCGAATTCCCGGGCCGATTCGCCATTCGGCGATCTGTTGTTAACCGTTTGTTGCGTTCGGGTTGGGCCGCGGCTCGGAATCACTTCCTACGTTCTTCCACGTGCCAGCAAGTAGCAATACGAGGACCGAAAAGGCGCCCGAGGGCGCGCTCAGGGCCGCCGTGCTCGCCGACTCCGACACCCGATGGAAGTGGGGCTCGCTCACCGCCGCCCGCCTGCTGGGCGACGCCGCCCGGCTCGACGGATACCTGCTCCGCGGCCGCGCCACCCCGACGCCCCGCCAGCTCGGCGAGGTGGGCGTGCGCGCCGACCGGATGAGCGAGGTCACCGCCGTCGAGTTCCTGCGCGAGATGCGCCGCGCGCCCCAGCAGTACGACGTGGTCGTCCTCGCCCTCGTCGGCGGAGCCGTCCAGGCCGTACTGCACGGACTCGGGCACGCCTGGCGCGAGGTCGCCGACCGCCCGGTGGTCGTCACCGGCTACGTCGGCGTCGTCTACGAGAAGCTCGCCGACGGGCTGCTCCTGCGCCACGGCGCCGACGTCGTCCTCGCCAACTCGGCCTACGACGCGGACCGGTTCCGCGCCGTGTACGAGGGCGTGGGCGCCGACGCCTCGGCGGTCACCGAATGCGCGCTGCCGTTCCTCGGGGGCGCGCCCCACACGGCGGACCACGACCCGTACACGGTGGTCTTCGCGGCGCAGCCGTCCGTGCCGGACACCCCGGCCGACCGGATGTACCTCCTCGAACGCCTGGTGCGGCACGCCCGGCAGCACCCCGAGCGCGAGGTCCTGCTCAAACTGCGCAGCAGGCCCGGCGAACACACCACGCACCTGGAGGAGACCCCCTACCAGAAGCTCGCGCAGCGCATCGAGACCCCCGCCAACTTCCGTCTGGTGTACGGGAACATGGGCGAGGTCCTGGACCGCACCGATCTGCTCGTCACGGTCAGCTCCACCGCCGCCCTCGAAGCCCTGCACCGGCGCATCCCCACCGCCCTCCTCACCGACCTCGGCGTCCGCGAGGCCCTGGGCAACCACCACTTCACCGGCTCCGGCTGCCTGGTCTCCTGGGACCGGCTCGACGCGGGCCTGCGCCCCGAGCCGGACCCCGCCTGGCTCGCCCGGCAGGGCGTCGCCGCCGACGGCACCTACGCGCGGGCCTTCGACGGCGCGCGCGCCCGGGTCACCGCCCTGCTCGGCCGGGACCGGCCGGCCCTCGCGCCGTACTACTCCCGCACCACCGCCCCCGGCTACCTGCCGCGCATCCTCGCCCGCCACCACCTCGCGCCCGACGGCAGCCCGCTGCCCGGCGCCCCGGCCGCCGACAAGGACCCCGGCGCCGTCCGCCAGATCGTGCGCAGGGCCGCCCGCGGCGCCTACCGCCACGGCGTGCAGCGCGTCGCCCCCGTCATCCGGCGGATGGGCGAGCTGTGAGCCCCCGCACCCCCGCCGCCCCCGAACGCCCCGAACGCCCCGAAGGAGCACCGCACATGACCGACCCGGAAGCGGTCAAGGCCGCCCCCGTACGCCGCGTCCTCGCCGTCGTCCCGGCGCGCGGCGGCTCCAAGGGCGTACCGGCCAAGAACCTCGCCCCGGTCGGCGGCGTGCCCCTGGTGGCCCGCGCCGTGCGCGAGTGCCTGGCCACCCGGCACGTCACCGACGTCGTGGTCTCCACGGACGACGCGGCCATCGCCGCCGCCGCCCGCGAGGCGGGCGCCGAGGTCGTCACCCGGCCCGCCGCCATCGCCGGCGACAAGGCCACCTCCGAGGCGGCCGTGCTGCACGCCCTGGACGCCCACGAGGCCCTACAGGGCGCGGCCGTCGACGTGGTGCTGCTCGTGCAGTGCACCAGCCCCTTCCTCGTCCGCGAGGACGTCGACGCGGTGGTCGCCGCGATCGTCGAGGGCGGCGCCGACAGCGCCCTGACCGTCGCGCCGTTCCACGGCTTCGTGTGGCGCGACGCCGCGGACGAGCCGCAGGGCATCGCCGGCGAGCGGGCCGCCGCCGTGGCCGGCTCCGCCACCCTGGTCGCCGAGACGGCCACGGCGGGCGGCGGCTACGGCGTCAACCACGACAAGTCCTTCCGGCCGCGCCGCCAGGACCGCCCCCAGGACCTCCTGGAGACCGGCGCCGTGTACGCGATGGAGGCCACCGGCTTCCGCCGCCACGAGCACCGCTTCTTCGGCCGTACGGAACTGGTGCGCACCGACCCCGCGCGCGTCCTGGAGATCGACGACCCGCACGACCTGGCCCGCGCCCGCGCGCTGGCCCCCCTCTTCGACCAGCGCACCCTCCCCACCCGGGAGGACATCGACGCGGTCGTCCTCGACTTCGACGGCACCCAGACCGACGACAAGGTGCTGATCGACTCCGACGGACGGGAGTTCGTCACCGTGCACCGCGGTGACGGCCTCGGCATCGCGGCCCTTCGCAGGAGCGGCCTGACGATGCTCGTCCTGTCCACGGAGGTGAACCCGGTGGTCGCCGCCCGGGCCCGGAAGCTCAAGATCCCGGTCCTGCACGGCATCGACCGCAAGGACCTCGCACTGAAGCAGTGGTGCGAGGAGCAGGGCATCGCGCCGGAGCGCGTGCTCTACGTCGGCAACGACGTGAACGACCTCCCGTGCTTCGCCGCGATCGGCTGGCCCGTGGCGGTCGCGAGCGCCCACGACGTCGTACGCGACGCCGCCCGCGCGGTCACCACCGTCCCCGGTGGCGAAGGCGCGATCCGGGAGATCGCCAGCTGGATCCTCGGCCCCTCTCTCGACACCCTCGAAACCACGTAAGGAACGCATCTCTCATGTCTGTTCTCAACTCCCGCCTCCGCACCTTCGGTTCGCGCACCGCGGGCCCCGGTCAGCCCGTGTACATCACCGGCGAGATCGGCATCAACCACAACGGCGACCTGGAGAACGCGTTCAAGCTGATCGACGTCGCCGCCGAGGCCGGCTGCGACGCCGTCAAGTTCCAGAAGCGCACCCCCGAGATCTGCACCCCGCGCGACCAGTGGGACATCGAGCGCGACACCCCCTGGGGCCGGATGACGTACATCGACTACCGCCACCGCGTCGAGTTCGGCGAGGACGAATACCGCCGGATCGACGAGCACTGCAAGAAGCGCGGCATCGACTGGTTCGCCTCCCCGTGGGACACCGAGGCCGTCGCCTTCCTGGAGAAGTTCGACGTCCCCGCCCACAAGGTCGCCTCCGCCTCGCTCACCGACGACGAGCTGCTGCGCGCCCTGCGCGCCACCGGCCGCACCGTCATCCTCTCCACCGGCATGTCGACGCCGAAGCAGATCCGGCACGCGGTCGAGGTCCTCGGCAGCGACAACATCCTGATGTGCCACGCCACGTCGACGTACCCGGCGCAGGCGGAGGAGCTGAACCTCCGCGTCATCAACACCCTCCAGGCCGAGTACCCGAACGTCCCGATCGGCTACTCCGGCCACGAGACCGGCCTTCAGACGACCCTCGCGGCCGTCGCCCTCGGCGCCGCCTTCGTCGAGCGCCACATCACCCTCGACCGCGCCATGTGGGGCTCCGACCAGGCCGCCTCGGTGGAGCCGCAGGGCCTGACCCGCCTGGTCCGCGACATCCGCACCATCGAGGCCTCCCTCGGTGACGGCGTCAAGAAGGTCTACGAGTCCGAGCTCGGCCCGATGAAGAAGCTCCGCCGGGTCGCGGGCGTCGTCGCCGAGTCGGAGATCGCCGTCGCCGCCGGCGAGCCCGTCGGCGTCTGATCCACCGGTTCATCGAGCCACGGTCGGTCCGGCGCGCCCGACGCGCCGGACCGACCCGGCGTCCCCCGGGAGGGCCGCAGCATGTCCGGCAGTACGCTGTGCTTCGTCGAGAGCCCGGTACAGCTCCTCAACGTTCTCGAATGGGCCCACCTCGACGGCGGCCACGCCACCGTCGTCGTCCTCTCGCCCACCGACCCGATGACCCGCGGCCAGCTCCGCCGCGTCGCCGAACTCGCCCGCGAGGAAGGCCACGTGGTGCGCTGGGAGGAGGCCCGCGGCGGCGCCACCGCGCCGTTCCAGACCATCGGCGGCCTCGCCGGGCCGCTGCGCGCCGCGGACCGGATCGTGCTCGGCGACCCGTTCTCCCGCTACGTGCAGCTGCTGCTCACCATCACCCGCGCCCGCGAACTGGTCGTCGTCGACGACGGCACCGCCACCATGGAGTTCGTCAGCCAGCTCGCCGGCGGCGGGCGGCTGGTGCGCTGGCACCGGCGCGGGGGCCGCCCCGGGCCCCGCGACCTCGTCTTCGGCCCCGTCGCCTCGGCCGCCCGCCGCCGGCTCACCCCGCGCGAGGGGGGCCGCCACGCGGTCTCCCTGTTCACCTCCATGCCGGTCGAGGGCGTGCCGCGGGGGGTGACGGTCACCGAGAACACCTATGCCTGGACGCGGGCCCGGTTCGGCCCGCCGCGCCTGACCCGCGGCGCCGACCTCGTGGGGACCTCGCTGGTGGAGACCGGGGTCGTCGACCTCGACCGCTATCTCGTCGCGGTGCGCGAACTCGCCGCCGCGCACGGCGCCACCCGCTACTTCGCGCACCGCCGCGAGAGCTCCGACAAACTCCACCGGCTGGCCACCGAGACCGGCCTCGAAGTCGTCCGCCCCGACCTGCCGCTCGAACTCATCGCCCGCCGCGGCCCCATCGGCCGCACCATCCTCAGCTTCCCGTCGACCGTCGTGCACACCCTGCCCATCGCGCTGGAGGGCACCGGGGTGAAGGTCGCCGTCTGCGAGATCGACCCGGCCTGGCTGCGGGAGGGCGTCTCCGCCCACGCGCAGGGCTTCCTGGCGGGCATCGCGGACTCCGCCCGCGGGGTCCGCACCGTCTAGGGCCCTCAGAGGCTGCGGGCGGTGATGTCGCCGTAGCCGGTGGTCGCGTGGACGGCGAGCCCGGCGCCGGCGCCGTCGGCGTTCCTCAGGGTGTTGTGCACCCGGCCGAAGGCGGTCCCGGCGTCGAGCGTGGCCGAGACGCCGCGGGCGGCGCCGACCGTCACGTCGCCGGCCTCGGTGCGCAGGGTGACCGTGCCCCGGGTGGCCTCGGCGACGCTCAGGTCGCCCTTCATGGTGGTGATCGTCGCGTCCCCGGTCAGCCGGCCGACGGTGACGTCGCCCTCCTTGAGGCCGAGGCGGACGCTCGCGGCCTCGTCGAGCTTGACCGGGCCGCGGGCGCCGTCGAAGGCGACGTCGCCGAGGCGTCCGACACCCCGCAGCTCGGCGGCGGCGGCCGTCGCCGCCACGTGCGAGCCGGCCGGGAGCTGCACCGTCACCTCGACGGTGCCGGAGGGGCCGACGAGCCTGTTCGACGCGGCCGGGGCGGCGATCCGCAGCCGCCCGTCGGCGTAGGAGACCTCGATCTGCTCGGCGGCCCGCACGTCGCGGCCCCGGCCGGGGTCGGCGGGCCGGACCTCGACCACGGTGTCGGCCCGGTCGGCGGCGATGAGCCGGATGCGTCCCGCGGGGATGTCGAGGACGGCGGAGATGGTGGCGGGGGTGGCGAAGGTCTGCATCGCTGGCTCCTCAAGTCGCGCTCTCGTTGTTTCCGATGAATGAAACGCTACGTTGCATTCACGATATAGGCAACGCATTCGTCGCACTGGAAACAGGTAGATGCAGCTCAGAGCCGTAATTTCATTGCAACGGTCTCCCTGTTAACGCAACAGACGGCAGGCCGGTCGTTGCAACAGAATGGACGTGAACGCTATGGTCGCGGGGAAACGGCCACGGATGTGAGGAGACGGCGATGCCGGGAGGCAGGCTCACCCAGCAGGAACGGCAGCAGATCGGGCTGGGACTGGCCGACGGCCTCGCCTACGCCGAGATCGCCCGGCGCCTGGACCGCCCCACCTCGACCGTCACCCGCGAGGTGATGCGCAACGGCGGCCCGACCTCCTACCGCGCCGACCTCGCCCACCGCGCCACCGAGCAGCGCGCCCACCGGCGCCGGCAGGCCGCGCCCCGGGGCGCCCAGCCGGCCGCGCGGCCCGGCGGGCGCGACGACGCGGCGGTACGGGAGTTCGAGGAGACGTTCACCACCGTCATGATGGCGTCGGGCATGCCCAGGATGATGGCCCGCGTGCTCTCCAGCATCTGCCTCAGCGACTCGGGCAGCCTCACCGCGGCCGAACTCGTCCAGCGGCTCCAGGTCAGCCCGGCCTCCGTCTCCAAGGCGGTCGCCTTCATCGAGGGGCTCGGCATGGTGCGCCGCGAGCGCGACGAGCGGCGCCGCGAGCGGTACGTGGTCGACGACGACATCTGGTACCAGTCGATGGTCGCCAGCGCGCAGGCCACCGCCCGCATCGTGGGGATCGCCCGCGAGGGCTCCGGACTCCTCGGCCCGGCCACACCGGTCGGCGTCCGCCTGGAGAACATCGCCCGCTTCCTCGACTTCGTCTCCGAGAACACCGCTCGCGCCGCGGAGCAGGCCCGCTCGATCCTCCATGCGAAGCCGGTGGAGGCCGACTCGGGGGAGGAGGAATAAAGAGCCGTCATACCCTCCTCGGGCGATCGACATGCGCGGCCCGGCCGGATTTCTTACGTCAATCTGGCTGAAGTTTTGTTGATCGAGCGTGAGTTGACCCCCGTGTCGCCCTACCCTTCAGAGGGTGAACCAGATGAAGTCCCGAGAGTCCGAGGCCGACCAGCCGGGTGGAGCCGCCGGGGATCCCGCCCCTGGCGCCGCGCTCCCCGGCACGCTGTCCGAAGCCCTGCGCGCCGAACTCATCGCCTTCCGGCGCGACTTGCACATGCACCCCGAGCTGGGCAACCAGGAGTTCCGCACCACCGCCGCGCTCAAGGCACGCCTGGAGCGGGCCGGGCTCGTACCGCGCGTGCTCGGCATGGGCACCGGACTCATCTGCGACATCGGCACCGAGGACGGCGAGTGGCGCGGCGGGCGCGGCATGTTCGCCCTGCGCGCCGACATCGACGCCCTGCCCATCCCGGACACCAAGGTCACCTGCGCCTACCGGTCCACCGTCCCCGACCGCGCGCACGCCTGCGGGCACGACGTGCACACCACCGTCGTGCTCGGCGCCGGCCTCGTCCTGGCCGACCTGCACCGCCAGGGCCGGCTGCCGCACCCGGTGCGGCTGATCTTCCAGCCCGCCGAGGAGGTGCTGCCCGGCGGCGCCCCCGACGCCATCGAGTGCGGGGTCCTGGACGGCGTACGGAAGATCGTCGGGGTGCACTGCGACCCGAAGGTCGAGGCCGGGCGGCTCGGGCTGCGGTCCGGGCCCATCACCTCCGCGTGCGACCGGCTGGAGGTCACCCTCGACGGGCCCGGCGGGCACACCGCGCGCCCGCACCTGACCACCGACCTCGTCGTCGCCGCCGCCAAGCTCGCCACCGAGGTGCCCGCGCTGGTCGGCCGCCGGGTCGACGCGCGCTCCGGGCTCTCCGTCACCTGGGGGCGCCTGGAGACCGGCCACGCCTGCAATGTGATCCCGCAGCACGCCGAGCTGTCCGGCACCGTGCGCTGCCTGGACCTGGACGCGTGGCGGCAGGCGCCCGACCTGGTGCACGCGGCGATCCAGGAGATCGCCGACCTCTACCGGGCCAAGCCGGTCGTGAACTACGTGCGCGGCGTGCCGCCCGTCGTCAACGACCCGGCGGTGACCGAGCTGCTGCGCGAGGCCATGACCGCCCGGCTCGGCGCCGAGTCCGTCGAGGACACCCAGCAGAGCCTGGGCGGCGAGGACTTCTCCTGGTACCTGGAGCACGTCCCCGGTGCGATGGCCCGGCTCGGGGTGAAGGCGCCGGGGGACCGGGTCAGCCGCGATCTCCACCAGGGGGACTTCGACGCCGACGAGTACGCGATCACGGTGGGCGTGGAGCTCTTCACCGCGGCGGCCCTGCTGGACGCCGACCTGCCCTGACCGGTGACGCCCGGCCCACCGGCCGGTGCACACCTCCCGCGCCGCCGCCCGCGGCGCGGGATCGGGCCCGCCGCAGCAGGCCGCCGCGCCCCCCGCGCCCCGCGATTTACCCCCCTTCGCCCCCGGCGTCACCCCACGACACCCAGATGTAACCCACCCCCGCCACGATCCGGTAACGGCGGGGCCCAACCGGGTTCCGTGGCCCTTCTACGCGCGTTACGCTCCGCCGAACTCAACGCCCTTCGCGGCGTGTTGACGAAGGAGCAGCCCATCATGCGTCGTACTCGTACGTCCCGGCTCACGCGGACCGCCGTGGTCGTCACCGGCCTCGCCCTCGCCGCCACCGCCTGCGGCGGCACCAGCGGGGACAAGGCGGCCTCCGAGGGGAAGAGCAAGAACCTCGGCATCGGTCTCGCCTATGACGTCGGCGGCCGCGGTGACCAGTCCTTCAACGACGCCGCGTACGCGGGCATGAAGAAGGCCACCGACGAGTTCGGCTACAAGAGCAAGGACCTGGAGCCGAGCGACGGCGAGTCCGACGCCGACAAGACCGCCCGGCTGGAGTCGATGGCCAAGCAGGGCTACAACCCGGTCATCGGCGTCGGCTTCGCCTACGCGCCCGCCGTGAAGGCCGCCGCCGCCAAATACCCCAAGATCTCCTTCGGCATCGTCGACGACTCCACGATCACCGCGAAGAACGTCGCGGACCTGGTCTTCAGCGAGGAGCAGGCCTCCTACCTGGCGGGCGTCGCCGCCGCCAAGGCCACCAAGTCGAACGTCGTCGGCTTCGTCGGCGGTGTGGACGTGCCGCTGATCCACAAGTTCGGCGCGGGCTTCCAGCAGGGCGTCAAGGACACCAACAGCAAGATCAAGGTGATCCCGCAATACCTGACCGAGACCCCGGCCGAGGGCGGCTTCTCCAGCCCCGACAAGGGCAAGACCGCCGCCGAGGGCCAGATCGAGAAGGGCGCCGACGTGGTCTACCACGCGGCCGGCCTGTCCGGCCAGGGCGTCATCCAGGCCGCCGCCGCGCACAAGGTGTGGGCGATCGGCGTGGACAGCGACCAGTACCAGCAGGAAGCCCTCGCCAAGTACAAGGACTACATCCTCACCTCGGCCACCAAGGACGTCGGCGGCGCGGTCTACCAGCTCGCCAAGTCGGTGAAGGACGGCAAGCCGCTGTCCGGCGTGACCCGGTTCGACCTGAAGGCGGGCGGCGTCGGCATCACCGACACCAACCCCAAGTTCAAGTCGATCGCCGGTCTCGCGGACGCGGTCGCCAAGGCCAAGCAGGACATCATCGACGGCAAGATCACCGTCGCGACGAAGTAGCCCCCGGGCACCTCGGGCACCGAGCGGGGGGGGGGGCCGGGGCCCCCCCCCCCCCCCCCCCCGGGGGGGGGGCCGGCCCCCCCCCCCCCCCCCCCCCCCCCCCCCGCCCCCCCCCCCCCG
>NZ_JBIVKH010000001.1:465378-520689 GCF_044750685.1 Streptomyces sp. NPDC088785 | reverse complement strand
TCAAAAAAACCCCGCAACCACCCCCGCCGCCACCTTTTCCCCCCGGGCCACCGGGGCCCCGGGGGGGGGGGGGGCCGGGTCCCCCGGGCCCCCGCCCCGCTTTGCTGCGTCGCGGACGCACCGGCTCCCGCGCGCTCCACCGCGCCCGACTTAAGGCTTTCAGTACAGCCCGATAACAGTGGGGGGAAGGGGGTTCTATGTTCTGTCTACGCGCGTTAATCTGCGGCGAAGTCAGCGCCGTCCGGAACGCCGTCGGTGCGAGTACGAAGGAGCACATCCCATGCGCCGCGTTTCCCGAATAGCGCTCGCAGGCACTGCGACCGTGGCTCTCGCCGCGTCCCTCGCCGCCTGCGGCGGCACGTCCACCGACGCCTCGAAGCAGAGCGGCGGCGGCAAGTCCAAGGGTCTCGCCATCTCCTACGACGTCGGCGGCCGCGGCGACCAGTCCTTCAACGACGCCGCGTACGAGGGCCTGAAGCAGTCCGAGAAGGCCTTCGGCTACAAGGGTACCGACGTGGAGCCGAGCGACGGCGAGTCGGACGCGGACAAGACGGCGCGCCTGGTGGCCCTCGCCAAGCAGGGCTACAACCCGATCGTCGGCATCGGCTACTCCTACGCCCCGGCCGTCAAGGCCGCCGCGGCGAAGTACCCGAAGACCACCTTCGGCATCGTCGACGACTCGACGGTCCAGGCGAAGAACGTCGCGGACCTCGTCTTCAGCGAGCAGGAGGCCTCGTACCTGGCCGGTGTCACCGCCGCCAAGACGACGAAGTCGAACGTCGTGGGCTTCGTGGGCGGCGTGGACGTCCCGCTGATCCACAAGTTCCAGGCCGGCTTCGAGCAGGGCGTCAAGGACACCAACAAGAAGGCCAAGGTCGTCTCGCAGTTCCTGACCGAGACCGCCGACGAGGGCGGCTTCTCCAGCCCCGACAAGGGCAAGACCGCCGCCGACGGCCAGATCGACAAGGGCGCCGACGTGGTCTACCACGCGGCCGGCCTGTCCGGTCAGGGCGTCATCCAGGCCGCCGCCGACAACAAGGTGTGGGCGATCGGCGTGGACAGCGACCAGTACCGGCAGGGGGCCCTCGCCAAGTACAAGAAGTACATCCTGACCTCGGCGACGAAGGACGTCGCCAAGGCCGTGTACAACCTGGCGAAGTCGGTCCAGGATGGCAAGCCCGAGACCGGTGTCATCACCGGTGACCTCAAGTCGGGTGAGGTCGCCCTGGCCGGCTCGAACCCCGAGTTCGCGGACAACGCGGACCTCCAGAAGGCTCTGAAGACTGCTCAGGAGAAGATCGCCAGCGGCGAGATCAAGGTCAACAGCAAGTAGCCGTAACCAGCGGGACACGTCCGGGGAACGGGGTGCGGGGAGGCTGAGGACAACGCCTTCCTCCACCCCGTTTGTCCGGATTGTGGTCAACTCGCAGTGCCGTAGGGGCTCTACGCGCGTAGTAGTAGGCGTCGGCCCCCTGTCCATTCCACAGGAGTGTGCGCCATCAACGCGTCCAGCAGCCCGCCGGCCGTCGAACTGACCGGCATCACCAAACGCTTCCCCGGCGTCGTCGCCAACCACGACATCCACCTCACCGTCCGCAGGGGCACCGTCCACGCCCTCGTCGGGGAGAACGGTGCGGGCAAGTCGACGCTGATGAAGATCCTCTACGGCATGCAGAAGCCGGACGAGGGCACCATCGCGATCGACGGCGAGAGCGTCTCGTACACCTCGCCCGCCGACGCCATCGCGCGCGGCATCGGCATGGTGCACCAGCACTTCATGCTCGCCGACAACCTCACGGTCCTGGAGAACGTGGTGCTCGGCAGCGAGAAGCTGCACGGGATCGGGGCCAGGGCCCGCCGGAAGATCCTGGAGATATCCGAGCGCTACGGCCTCGGCGTGCGCCCGGACGTCCTCGTCGAGGACCTCGGCGTCGCCGACCGCCAGCGCGTGGAGATCCTCAAGGTCCTCTACCGCGGCGCCACCACGCTGATCCTCGACGAGCCGACCGCCGTCCTCGTGCCGCAGGAGGTCGACGCGCTCTTCGACAACCTCCGCGAGCTCAAGGCCGAGGGCCTGGCCGTCATCTTCATCTCGCACAAGCTCGGCGAGGTGCTCTCCGTCGCCGACGAGATCACCGTCATCCGGCGCGGCACCACGGTCGGCACCGCCGTCCCCGCCGAGACCACCCCGCGCCAGCTCGCCGAGCTGATGGTCGGCTCCGAGCTGCCGACCCCGGAGACCTCCGAGTCGACGGTCACCGACCGCCCGGTGCTCACCGTCCGGGCCCTGCGCCTGGACGCCGAGGGCGGCCGCCCGCTCCTGGACGACATCTCCTTCACCATCCACGCCGGTGAGGTCCTCGGCCTCGCGGGCGTCGAGGGCAACGGCCAGACCGAGCTGATCGACGCGATCATCGGCCTCAAGCACGCCGACTCCGGCAGCATCGCGCTGGAGGCCGACGAGATCACCGCGTGGTCCACCCGCAGGCGCCGCGAGGGAGGCGTCGGGTACATCCCCGAGGACCGCCACCGCCACGGGCTCCTGCTGGAGTCCCCGCTGTGGGAGAACCGGATCCTCGGCCACGTCACCGAGAAGCCCAACGCGCGCGGCGTGCTGCTCGACATCAAGGCCGCCCAGGCCGACACCCGGCGCATCGTCGAGGAGTACGACGTGCGCACCCCCGGCATCGACGTCACCGCCGCCTCGCTCTCCGGCGGCAACCAGCAGAAGCTGATCGTCGGCCGCGAGATGAGCCACAGCCCGCGCTTCCTCATCGCCGCGCACCCCACGCGCGGTGTGGACGTCGGCGCGCAGGCGCAGATCTGGGACCAGATCCGCGAGGCCCGCCGCGAAGGACTCGCCGTGCTGCTGATCTCCGCCGACCTCGACGAGCTGATCGGTCTCTCGGACACCCTGCGCGTGATGTACCGCGGCCGGCTCGTCGCCGACGCCGACCCGGCCACCATCACGCCGGAGGAGCTGGGTTCGGCGATGACCGGCGCGGCCTCCGGCCACCTGGAACACGTAAGCGAAGACGCCGAGATCCCGGCGACCCGTCAGCCGGAGGACGAGTCCTGATGGCCATGAAGAACACGTTCGACAAGGAGCGGCTGCTCCTCGGGGCGGCCGGTCCGGTCATCGCCCTGGTGACGTCGGTCGTCCTGACCTCGATCGTGCTGGTGCTGTCGGGCAAGAGCCCGATCCAGCCCTACACGATCATGTTCACCCAGGCCACGTTCTCCGACGTGCAGGTCCTGATCATCAACCAGGCCGCCATGTACTACCTGGCCGCCCTCGCGGTGGCCATCGGCTTCCGGATGAACCTGTTCAACATCGGCGTCGACGGCCAGTACCGGCTCGCCGCGATGGTCGCCGCCATCGTCGGCGCGAAGGTGGCGCTGCCCGCCGCCCTCCAGCTGCCGCTGCTGATCCTCGTCGCGATGCTCACCGGCGCCATGTGGGCCGGCATCGCGGGCCTGCTGAAGGTGACGCGCGGGGTCAGCGAGGTCGTCGCGACGATCATGCTGAACTCCATCGCGTCCGGCCTGATCGGCTATCTGTACCTGCCGGACATCTTCGGCGTGCAGGTCGGCAACAACAAGACGACCGGCCAGATGCACGAGTCCGGCTGGTTCCCCGGCATCGACATGGGCGCCTCCGGCGAGATCTACGGCTTCGTGGTCATCGCCGCCCTGCTCGGCGTCGCCTACTGGTTCGTGCTCAACCGCACCCGCTTCGGCTTCGACCTGCGCGCCACCGGCTCCTCCGAGTCGGCCGCGGCCGCCTCCGGCGTCGACGCCAAGCGCATGGTGCTCACCGCGATGCTGGTCTCCGGCGGCCTCGCGGGCCTGGCCGGCATGCCGCTGCTGCTGGGCGAGGCCCACACCTACAGCCTCACCTTCCCGACCACCATCGGCTTCACCGGCATCACGATCGCCCTGCTGGGCCGCAACAGCCCGGTCGGCATCGCCTTCGCCTCCCTCCTGATCGCCTGGCTCGACAAGGCCTCGCAGCAGCTCGACTTCGAGGGCTACGACAAGGAGATCGCGACGATCATGCAGGGGATCATCGTGATCGCCGTGGTCGTCTCCTACGAGTCCGTACGCGTCTGGGGCCAGCGCCGCCAGCAGCGCCGGGTCGGCATCGAACTCGGCACCGCGCTCGCCCGGCCCACCGGCACCGACGGCACCAACGACACCAAGAAGGAGGTGGCTGCCCGATGAGCACGGCTCCGGTCCTCGACAAGAAGCCCGCGTCGCAGCCCGCACCCGGCGGCCGCCGCAGAATGTCCCTCCCCGTGACGATGCTCGTCATCGCCGCGGTCCTCGCGCTGACCTCCCTGGTCCGCCTGATCACCGACGCCGACGGCATCACGAACGTCAGCCAGATGGCGACCGCCCTCCAGCTCGCCGTGCCGATCGGCCTCGCCGGGCTCGGCGGCCTGTGGGCCGAGCGCGCGGGCGTGGTCAACATCGGCCTCGAAGGCATGCTCATCCTCGGCACCTGGTTCGGCGCCTGGGCCGGCTACCAGTGGGGCCCGTGGGTCGGCGTGCTCGCCGGCATCATCGGCGGCGCGATCGGCGGCCTGCTGCACGCGGCCGTCACGGTCACCTTCAACGTGAACCACATCGTCTCCGGTGTGGCCATCAACATCCTGGCGCTCGGCGTCACCCGCTACCTCTCCAACTTCACCTTCGAGGGCGTCGAGGGCGGCACCACCAAGCAGTCCCCGCCGGTGGACTCGCTCGGCACGCTCACCGTGCCGGGCCTGTCCGACTGGCTGACGACCCTGAACGAGAAGCACTGGTTCCTGATCTCCGACCTCGCCGGCCTCCTCGGCGGTCTGGTCACCGACCTGTCGCCGCTGACGATCGTCGCCGTCGCCCTCGTCCCGTTCACCTGGTGGGTGCTGTGGCGGACCTCGTTCGGGCTGCGCCTGCGCTCCTGCGGCGAGAACCCGGTCGCGGCCGAGTCGCTGGGCGTCAACGTCATCAAGTACAAGTACCTCGCCGTGATCATCTCCGGCGGCCTGGCGGGCCTCGGCGGCGCGTTCCTGTCGATCGTCGCCAACCCCTTCTACCTGGAGGGCCAGACCGCGGGGAAGGGCTACATCGGCCTCGCCGCGATGATCTTCGGCAACTGGATGCCGGGCGGTCTCGCCCTCGGCGCGGGCCTGTTCGGCTACACCGACAGCCTCAAGCTGCGCGGCGGCACGGAGAACGTGCACGCGCTGCTGCTCCTGGTCGCCCTGCTCCTGGTGATCGGCGCGGTCTGGATGCTGGTGCGGAAGAAGTACGTCGCCGGCGCGGTCTGCGCGGTCGTCGCCGCCGGTACGGCAGCCTGGTACGCCACCACGGACGACGTGCCGACCCAGCTCGTCACGGCGACCCCGTACATCGTCACGCTGCTCGTCCTGTCCTTCTCCGCGCAGCGCCTGCGCATGCCGAAGGCGGACGGCCAGCCCTACCGGAAGGGCCAGGGCGCGTGATGACGGACGCCGACTGGGAGGCGCTGCGGCAGGCGGCCCGCGAGGCCATGTCCCGCGCGTACGCCCCGTACTCGGGCTTCCCGGTCGGCGCGGCCGCCCGCGTCGACGACGGCCGCACGGTCACCGGCTGCAACGTGGAGAACGCCAGCTACGGCCTCGGCCTGTGCGCCGAGTGCGGGCTGGTCTCCCAGCTCACGGCGACGGGCGGCGGCCGGCTCACCCACTTCACGTGTGTGGACGGCAAGGGCGAGATCCTGATGCCGTGCGGCCGCTGCCGCCAGCTGCTGTACGAGTTCGGCGGCGCCGAACTGCTGCTGGAGACCTCCGTCGGGGTGCGCTCGCTGGGCGAGATGCTGCCCGACGCGTTCGGCCCGGACCAGCTCGTCTGACGCGCCCGCGCCACGGCATCGGCCGCTCCTCCTTCGGGAGGGGCGGCCGTTTCGCGTGACGGGACCCCGGCCGGCCCGTCCGGCCCGGATTGTGACAACCCCACAAAGTGTGCGGGTCGAATCGCTCGCATCCCGGGCTTCTGCGCGGGGCGCTCGCCGTGATGGTCTCGGAGCAGAGCACGAAGCGTCTTGTGAACTATCTATAAGGGAGCTGCCGAGATGCCCCAGAGCGAAGCGGTGCTGGTGACCGGTGCGGGCGCGACGACCCCGGTGGGCGGTGACGCCGCGGCCACCTGGGCGGCGCTGCTGGCCGGCACCTCCGGGGTGCGTGCCCTGAGCGAGGAGTGGGCGGCGCGGGTGCCGGTGCACGTCGCCGCCGGGCTCGCCCGCGACCCGGCCGACGAGCTGTCCCGGGTCGAGGCGCGCACGCTCGACCGCGTCGAACAGGTCGCGCTGGTCGCCGCCCGGGAGGCCTGGCGGGACGCGGGCGCGCCCGAGGCCGACCCCGTACGCGTCGCCGTCGTGATCGGCACCGGCACCGGCGGCGTCCTCACCACCCTCGCCCAGGACGACGTCTTCGAACGGTCCGGGGCCCGCAGGCTCTCCCCGCACACCGTGCCGATGCTCATGCCCAACGGCCCGGCCGCCCGGGTCAGCATGGACCTCGGCGCCAAGGGCGGCGCGCGCACCCCGGTCAGCGCCTGCGCCTCGGGCGCCGAGGCGCTCGCGACGGGCCTGGACCTGATCCGGGCGGGCCGCGCGGACGTCGTCGTCGCCGGGGGAGTGGAGGCGTGCCTGCACCCGTTCACGCTCGCCGCCTTCGCGCAGATGAAGGCCCTGTCGCCGCGGGACGGGGACCCGGCGGCCGTCTCCCGGCCCTTCGACACTGCCCGCAGCGGCTTCGTGATGGGCGAGGGCGGCTGCGTCCTGGTTCTGGAACGGGCCGGATTCGCCCGAGCCCGCGGCGCCCGCGTCCTCGGCACGCTGGCCGGGGCCGCGGTGGGCTCCAGCGCCGACCACATCACGGCGTCGGACGCCGGGGGCCAGATCGCGGCCATCGAACTCGCCCTGCGGGACGCCGGACTCGGCCCGCGCGACATCGGCCACGTGCACGCCCACGCCACCTCCACCCCGTCCGGCGACCTCGCCGAGGCGACGGCCGTGCGCAAGGCCATCGGCGACCACGCCCCGGTGAGCGCCACCAAGTCGACGACCGGGCACATGCTCGGGGCGTCGGGCGCGGTCGGCGCCCTCGCCGCGCTGCTCGCCCTGCGGGACGGCGTCGCCCCGGCCGTGCGCAACCTGGACGAGCTGGACCCGCGGGTCGACCTCGACGTCGTCCGCGGCGAGAACCGCACCGGCCGCTGGGGCGCCGCCCTCGCCAACTCCTTCGGGTTCGGCGGGCACAACGTGAGCCTGGTGTTCACCGGCGACCACTGAGGCCGACGCTCTTCCCGCCCCGCATCTATGCGCGTAGAGTCTGGCGGGTCACCTGTAGCGGGCCCTGGAAGGAAGTGCCATGGACGTCATCTCCGTCATCCGTACGAAGCGGGACCGGGGCCGGCTGAGTGACGAACAGATCGACTGGGTCGTCGACGCGTACACGCGCGGCGCGGTCGCGGACGAGCAGATGTCGGCGCTCGCCATGGCCATCTTCCTGAACGGCATGGACCGCGCGGAGATCGCCCGCTGGACCGCGGCGATGATCGACTCCGGCGAGCGGATGGACTTCTCGGTGCTGGGGCGCCCGGCCGCCGACAAGCACTCCACGGGCGGTGTCGGCGACAAGATCACGCTGCCGCTCGCGCCGCTGGTCGCCGCGTGCGGCGCGGCCGTGCCGCAGCTCTCCGGGCGCGGCCTCGGCCACACCGGCGGCACCCTCGACAAGCTGGAGTCGATCCCCGGCTGGCGCGCGGACATCGGCGGCGCGCAGATGATGCGCACCCTGGAGGACGTCGGCGCCGTCATCTGCGCGCCGGGCAGCGGCCTGGCCCCGGCCGACAAGAAGCTCTACGCGCTGCGCGACGTCACCGCGACCGTCGACTGCATACCGCTCATCGCCTCGTCGATCATGTCGAAGAAGATCGCGGAGGGGACCGGCTCGCTGGTCCTCGACGTCAAGGTGGGCACGGGCGCGTTCATGCGCGAGCTGGACCAGGCCCGTGAGCTGGCCCGCACCATGGTCGGCCTCGGCGCCGACCACGGCCTGCCCACGGTCGCGCTGATCACCGACATGAACACCCCGCTCGGCCGGACGGCGGGCAACGCCCTGGAGGTGCGCGAGTCCGTCGAGGTGCTGGCGGGCGGCGGCCCCGCCGACGTCGTCGAGCTGACCCTCGCGCTGGCCCGCGAGATGCTCGACGCGGCGGGCCTGACGGACGCCGACCCCGCCAAGGCCCTCGCCGACGGCTCGGCGATGGACGCCTGGCGGCGCATGATCGCGGCGCAGGGCGGCGACCCGGCCGCGCCGCTGCCCACGGCCCGCGAGACCCATGTCGTCACCGCCGCCGTCTCGGGCGTCCTGACCCGCCTCGACGCGCTCTCGGTGGGCCTCGCCGCCTGGCGGCTCGGCGCCGGCCGTGCCCGCAAGGAGGACCCGGTGCAGGCCGCCGCCGGCATCGAACTCCACGCCAAGCCCGGGGACACCGTCGTCGCCGGCCAGCCCCTGATGACCCTGCACACCGACACCCCCGAGCGGTTCGCGTACGCGCTGGAGGCGCTGGACGGCGGCTGCGACGTCGCGACCGCGGGCACGGAGTTCACCGCGGGGCCGATCGTGCTGGAACGCATCGCCTGATCGGGGGCGTCGAGCCACCCCGGGCCCGGGCCACCCCCGGCCCGGGCCCTCGGCCACCCCGGATCCGGGCATCCCGCCCCCCGGGCGCCCCCGTCACCCCAGCAGCGCCGCGACCACCACCAGCACCGGTACCGCCACCATCGTCGACAGCAGGATCGACTCCCGGGCCAGCCGCTCGGCCACCCGGTACCGGCTCGCGTACGTGAACAGGTTCTGCGCCGCCGGGAGCGCCGACGTCACCACGACGTCCAGCAGCCGCGCCCCGTGCAGCCCGAACAGCGACGTCGCCAGCGCCCAGGCCGCCACCGGCTGCCCCACCGACTTCAGCGCCGTCGACAGCAGCACCGGCACCCGGTCCGCGCCCCGGCCGCCCGGCCAGGAACTCCCGCACAGCGAGATGCCGAACGCGATCAGGATGGCCGGCACCGACATGTTCGCGATCAGTTCCAGCGGGTCGAGGACCGGCGACGGGACGCTCCAGCCCGTCGCCGACACCAGCACCCCCGACAGCGACCCGATCGCGATGGGATTGCGGAACGGGGTCACCAGCCGCTGCGCCCACGACAGCCGGGCCCCCGACGACGCCTCCGCCAGATCGAGCACCGTCAGCGCCACCGGCGTCACGAACAACTGCTGGAAGAGCAGCACCGGTGCCACGAGCGAGGCGTCCCCGAGGACGTATACGGCGATCGGGATGCCGAGATTCCCCGAGTTCACGTACGAGGAGCAGAGCGCCCCGATCGTGGTGCGGCCCACGCCCCAGCCGCGCACGGCGCCCACGGCGACGAAGATCCCGGCCGTGACCGCCGTGGAGAGCGCCGTCACCAGCAGGCTCGGCGACAGGATCAGGGACAGGTCGGCGTCGGCCAGCATCGTGAAGAGCAGCGCCGGGGTCGCCACGTGGAAGGCCAGCCGGGTGAGCACCTCCCGGCCGCCGTCGCCGAGATACCCGCGCCGGCCGATGACGTAACCGACCGCGATGACCAGCGCGATGACCGCGAACCCGTTGAGTACCCCCTGCACGCACCCCACCATCGGACGCGGAAGAACCGCAGGTCAACGCCGAGCGGGGGCAACGTGATCCAGCCCACGCCGCAACCGGGGCCCGGTACCGATGAGTTCCGCCCCGCTGTCCGGTCTCGTCTTGCGTGGCCGCCTACTCGTCTCCTCCCGTCGTGGTCGTCGCCGGGCCGATCCGCTCCGCCGACGTGCCGGACCTGTGCGCCCGGGTCCGCGCCGCCCACCCGGGCGACGGCACGGACCGCGCCGAGATCGTCTGCGACGTCTCGGGCGTCACCGGCGCCGACTTCGACACCCTCGACGCGCTCGCCCGGATGCAGCTCGCCGCCCGGCGGGCCGGCGGACGGATCCGGCTGCGCGATCCGTCCCCCCGACTCGTCCTGCTGCTACGGCTGACCGGGCTGGGGGAGGCCCTGGGCGTCCAGCCGCTCGGGGACGCCGAACAGCGGGAACCACCGCTTGGCGAGGTCCAGGAAGCAGTGGAAACCGGCGATCCGGCCGTCTGAGATCTCCAGGACCTGGATGGCCCAGGGCACGAACCCGCCGCTCGCCGGGTCGGGCTTGTAGTGCGCGAACGCCGGTGTGCCGTTCGCCGAGACCGGCAGCAGGCGGGAGCCCGCGCAGTCGTGGCCGAGGGTGAGCATGAAGCCCGTGATGTCGTCCGTGCCGCGCAGCCACAGGTCGAACGGCGGCATCGTCATGACCGCGTCCTCGGCCAGCAGCTCGGTGAGCGCCTTCATGTCGTAGCCCTCGAAGGCCGACACATAGCGCTCCAGGAGCTTGCGCTGCGCGTCGTCCAGCGGGTCCGCCGTCGCCGAGTCCGCGGGGGGCGCGTCCGCGAGCGTGGCGCGGGCCCGCTGCAACGCGCTGTTCACCGACGCCACCGACGTGTCGAGCAGCTCGGCGACCTCACTGGCCTTCCACGCCAGCACCTCGCGCAGGATCAGCACCGCCCGCTGCTTCGACGGCAGTTGCTGGAGTGCCGCCACGAACGCGAGGCGCACCGACTCGCGGGCGACCGCCGCCTCCGCCGGGTCGTGGACGGTGGGCAGCACGCGGGCGTCCGGCATCGGCTCCAGCCACACATTGTCCGGACGGGGGGTGAGCGCGGCCTGGGCGAGCGGGGCCGCCGCCGTCAGGTCCATCGGGCGGGCCCGCCTGTTGCCCGCGTTCAGCGAGTCCAGGCAGACGTTCGTCGCGATGCGGTAGAGCCAGGAGCGCAGGCTGGAGCGGCCCTCGAACTTGTCGAAGCTGCGCCACGCCCGGACCATCGTGTCCTGCACGGCGTCCTCCGCCTCGAACGCCGAGCCCAGCATCCGATAGCAGTACCCGGTCAGCTCGACCCGGTATTTCTCCAGGTCGGCGACGCCGGCCCTCGTCGCGGTGTCACTCATCGTCCAACGCCCCCATCGCGGCTGTGATCGTCAACACATCCCCACCACTTCGCAAGCTACCGCAGCCCACTGACAACGGCCCCCGGACCGGCGAAAGCCGCAGGTCCAGGGGCCGTGGGGAGCGCGCGGGGGCAGGGCGCGCGAGGCGTGGTCAGTGCGCGGAGGCCGGCACGCCGCCGTGCCGCCGGGTCCGCGCCGCGTACGTCCCCCACACGGTCAGCGCGACGACGCCGAGCACGGCGACGAAACCGAGCCCCACCGTGCCGTCCCAGCCCGCCGCGTGGAACGCCAGGGCGCCCACCGCCGAGCCGACGCTGGAGCCGATGTAGTAGGCGGACTGGTAGAGCGCGGACGCCTGCGCCCGGCCGTGCGTCGCGGTGCGGCTCACCGAGGACGACGCCGTGGCGTGCCCGGCGAAGAAGCCCGCCGTGATCAGCACCAGACCGACCAGCATGACCGGCAGGTGCGGCACCAGTTCGAGGACCAGGCCCGCCGCCGTGGTGCCCGCCGCGAGGTAGAGCGTGCCGCGCCGGCCGAGCCTGGCGACCAGCCTTCCGGCCGCCGACGAGGAGACCGTGCCCACCAGGTACACCAGGAAGATCGAGCCGACGAGCCCCTGGGACAGCGAGAACGGCGCCGCGCTGAGCCGGTAGCCGATCACCGTGTAGGTCGCGCCGAACACCATCATGAACAGCGCGCCGATCACGTACAGGCGGCGCAGCAGCGGATTGCCGAGGTGGTCGCCGACCGTGCGCGCGAGGGCGCGCGGGTGCAGCGAGCCCGCCGCGAAGTGGCGCGGCGCCGGCAGCAGGGCCCGGAAGGCGACCGCGCAGCCCACCGCGATCACCCCGATGGTGCCCACGGCCACCCGCCAGCCCCACGCCTCGGCGAGCCAGCCGCCGATGATGCGCCCGCTCATGCCCCCGATCGAATTGCCCGCCACGAACAGGCCGATCGCCGTGACCAGCGCCTTCGGCCGGACCTCCTCGGCCAGGTAGGCCATCGCCGAGGCGGGCAGGCCCGCGAGCGCGGCGCCCTGCACCACCCGCAGCGCGACGAGCACCTCCAGGCTCGGCGCGAACGGCACCAGGAGCCCGACCGCCACCGCCACCGCGAGCGACGCCGTCATCAGCGTGCGCCGCCCGAACCGCTCCGACAGCGCGCTCAGCGGCAGCACGCACACCGCGAGCGCGAAGGTCGCCCCGGACACCGTCCAGCTCGCCGCGCTCGCGCTGGCCCCGTAGTCGGCGGAGACCAGGGGCAGCAGGGCCTGGGTGGAGTACAGCAGCGCGAAGGTGGCGACGCCGGCCAGGAAGAGGGCGAGGCTCATCCGGCGGTAGCCGGGCCCGCCCGGGGTCAGGCGGGTGTCGCCGGCCGGTGCGGTCGGGGTGGCGGGGGCGGGGTCGGCGACCGCGGGGGTGACGGCCGCCCGGCTACTGGCAGGTGACATGTCACGAACGTAGAAGCGTCCGATTCATGCGTCCAATGCACGGACCGCCCATAATCGTTCACATGGAGCATGAGCGCAGGTCACACGGTCGCACGCCACCGATGAGTGACGGGGAAGACATCGTCTCGCTGCTCGTGCCCCGGCTCGCCCACTTCGCCGCCGTGGCCCGCGCCGAGCACGTCACGCGCGCCGCCCAGGAGTCGCAGGTGCCGCAGTCGACGCTCAGCCGCGCGCTGGCCCGGCTCGAACGGGACCTGGGCGTCGGCCTGTTCGCGCGGCACGGGCGCACGGTGTCGCTGACCCCGGCGGGCCGGACGTTCCTCGCCGCCGTCGAGCGGGCGCTGGCCGAGGTGGAGAGGGCCGCCGAGTCCGTCCGCGCCGACGCCGACCCGGCCTCCGGCAAGGTCGCCTTCGGGTTCCTGCACACCCTGGGCGTCGAGACGGTGCCCGGCCTGCTCAGCGCCTTCCGCGCGCGGCACCCCCGGATCCGCTTCAGCCTGGTGCAGAACTACGGCGAGGCGATGCTGGAGCGGCTGCGCGCGGGGGAGCTCGACCTGTGCCTGACCTCGCCGCTGCCCGACGCCCCCGACCTGGTCGCCCGCCGCCTGGACGAGCAGCGGCTGCGGCTCGTCGTCCCCGGGGACCACCGGCTCGCCGCCCGCAAGCGCGTCCGGATCGCCGAGTGCGCCGACGAGACGTTCGTCACCCTGGAGCCCGGCTACGGACTGCGCCGCATCTTCGACGACCTCTGTACGGAGGCGGGGTTCAAGCCCCGCGTGGCGTTCGAGGGCGAGGAGGCCGAGACGCTGCGCGGCCTCGTCGCGGCGGGCCTCGGCGTCGCGCTGCTGCCGCCGCCGACGGTGCCCCGGCCGGGAGTGGTCGAGCTGACGGTCGCCGGTGGCCGCGCGGTCCGCGAGATCGGCGTGGCCTGGCTGGACGGCCACCCGGACACCCCGCCGGTGGCCGCGTTCAAGGAGTTCCTGCTGTCGCGGCGCGGGCGGCTGCTGCCGAAGGAGCCGAAGGAGCCGGAGGAGCCGGAGAGCGCGCAGGCGTCCTGACGGCGGCGGGCCGCCGGGGCGGTCCGGCTACGCGGAGAGCGTGCGGCCGAACCCCGCGGCCAGCGGCATCCGCAGCCCGATCGGCGGCGGCGCGGCCAGCGCGTCCTGCAACGGCCGGGAGAACGGGCGGCCGAACAGCGTGCCGAGCACGAAGTCCACGGCCAGCGCGGAGACTTCGGCCCGGTGCTGGGCCATCGCGTGGCCGTCCGAGTGCACCTCGAAGCGGCACACGTCCCGGTTGGCCTTCTTCGCCCGGCCGGCGAGCCGGAACGACAGCTCCGGGTCGGTGCGCCGGTCGTCCGTGCCGTGCACGATCAGCACGCTGCGGCCCACGAGCTGTTTCACCGGTTCGGGCGGCGCCGCGACATCGTCCTCGGGGAGCCAAGGGGCGAGCGCGAGCACGGAGTTGACGGTCTCGTGGCCGCCCGCGCGCAGCGCCGCCCGGCCGCCCATGTCCCGGCCCAGGAGGCAGACCGGCACGTCGCCGTAGCGGCGCACCACCTCCTCGGCGGCCCACTCGGCGTCCCGCGCCAGCTCGGCCTGCGGACCGTTCCACCCCCGGTACCGGTACTGCACGGCGTGCGTGACCAGGCCCTGTTCGCGTCCCGCGCGCGTGAGGCGGCGCGCCAGCGGGCGCAGCAGCGCCGCCGCGAACGGCGAGGGTCCGCGGCTGGACGCCTCCTCGCCGGACGGCAGCAGCAGCACCACGCCGCCGACCGCCCCTGGCACCGTCCCCACCGCCCTGCCGAGTCCGGCCCCGCGGGCCGGTGTCGCTCGCTCCTGCATGACAGAACAGTGTCAGAAGCCCGGATGTACGCCACCCGTCCGCCGGGTCACTGTTGCGTATCGGCAGATCACGTTCTTTGCACTTTCCGACACCGAACCGCGCCGACCCGGAGCGATCTACGCGCGTAGGAGTTAGAGTGCCGAAATGACGAGCCAGACACAGAACGTGCCCACCGCGGAACAGGTCCGCCGCGCCCCCAAGGTGCTCCTCCACGACCACCTCGACGGGGGCCTGCGCCCCGGCACCGTCGTCGACCTGGCGCGCGAGCAGGGGTACGGGAGCCTGCCGGAGACCGACCCCGACAAGCTCGGCGCCTGGTTCCGCGAGGCCGCCGACTCCGGCTCCCTGGAGCGGTACCTGGAGACGTTCGCCCACACCTGCGCCGTCATGCAGACCAGGGAGGCGCTGTTCCGGGTCGCCGCCGAGTGCGCCGAGGACCTCGCCGAGGACGGCGTCGTCTACGCCGAGATCCGCTACGCCCCCGAGCAGCACCTGGAGCGCGGCCTCACCCTCGAAGAGGTCGTCGAGGCGGTCAACGACGGCTTCCGGGAGGGCGAGCGGCGCGCGAAGGAGAACGGCCACCGCATCCGGGTCGGCGCCCTGCTCACCGCGATGCGGCACGCGGCCCGCGCCCTGGAGATCGCCGAACTGGCCAACCGCTACCGCGACCTGGGCGTCGTCGGATTCGACATCGCGGGCGCCGAGGCCGGCTTCCCTCCCACCCGCCACCTGGACGCGTTCGAGTACCTCAAGCGCGAGAACAACCACTTCACGATCCACGCGGGCGAGGCCTTCGGGCTGCCGTCGATCTGGCAGGCGCTCCAGTGGTGCGGCGCCGACCGCCTCGGCCACGGCGTGCGCATCATCGACGACATCAAGGTCGCCGACGACGGCACGGTCCAGCTCGGCCGCCTCGCGAGCTACGTGCGCGACAAGCGGATCCCGCTGGAGATGTGCCCGACGTCCAACCTCCAGACGGGGGCCGCCGACTCGTACGCGGGCCACCCCATCGGCCTGCTGCGCAAGCTGCACTTCCGGGCCACCGTCAATACGGACAACCGTCTGATGTCGGGTACGTCGATGAGCCGCGAGTTCGAGCACCTGATCGAGGCTTTCGGATACACGCTCGACGACATGCAGTGGTTCTCCGTCAATGCGATGAAGTCGGCGTTCATTCCTTTCGACGAACGACTGGCGATGATCAATGACGTCATCAAGCCCGGGTATGCCGAGTTGAAGTCCGAGTGGCTGTTCCGCCAGACCGCTTCGACCAGCGGTTCTGTCACCGGATGACAGAGTTCACGCACCACGGGGGCGGCCGCGGATTCCGACGCGCGGCCGCTTTCCGGTGTTTGCGGACGCGTCGATGGCGTGTTTACGGTCGTGGACCGCTCAAGCCCCGTCTACGACATACGTCATGAGGACGCATTCACGATGAAGCAGTCTGCTGTGAAGACCCTCGGTGTCGCCGCTCTCGGTGCCGCCTTCGCCGCCGCCGGTGCGGGCGCCGCGACCGCCGCCCCGGGTGTCCCGGACGCCACCGCCACGCTCGACTCCCTGACTCAGAACCTCCCCACTGAGTCGCTCACCAGGACGCTGCCCGGGGCCCCCGAGTCCCTGGCCGCGGGCCACAACGCCCTCGGCACCCTCGCCACCGCCGCCCCCGCCGTGGAGAAGGCCGCCCCCAGCCTCCTCCCCACCGACGGCGCCTCCCCGGTCTCCGGCCTGCTCGGCGGCCTCCCGGTCGGCGGCCTCGCCGGCGGCCTGCCCGGCCTGGGCGGCTGACCCACCGCACACCCACAGGGGCGCACCCGCGATCTCGCGGGTGCGCCCCTGTGGCGTACGCGGGCGTCGGTGCGCCCCGGTCACCAGGCCTGACGGGCCTTGTTCTCGGACGGGAACAGGATCCACAGCGCGAGGTAGAGCAGGAACTGCGGTCCGGGCAGCAGGCAGGAGACCACGAAGATCACGCGCATCGTGGTCGCGGAGGTGCCGAAGCGCCGTGCCAGCGCTGCGCACACTCCGCCGAGCATCCGTCCGTCGATGGGGCGGGCAAGGGCGGTCATGAGGGGCTCCTTCGCGAACCGTGGATGGCTGGTGCCGATGACATCGACACTACGGTCACGAAGCGGTCAAAACGTCAGCTCACGGGGCGATGCCGACCCTGGTAATCGTCGGGGTCCGACCCTGAGCCGGCTCCTCCACGAGGAGGGGCGCCCCCTCCGTCCCGCGGCGGAGCCGGGCCCGCAGGACCGGCACCACGACCAGATGCGCGACGGCCACGCCCACGGTGTTCAGCAGCACCGAGTCGATGTCCACGACCTGGCCCGGCACCCCGGTCTGGAGCAGTTCGATGCCGAGCGAGATCAGCGCGCCCGCCGCGACCGTACGCACCAGCGAACCCCACACCGACACATGGACCCGCCCGCCCGCCAGGGGCAGCAGGAAGCCCAGCGGCGCGAGCAGCACGAGACCCCCGCCGATGCGCGCCGCGCCCTCGCGCCAGCCCAGCGCCAGATCGGCGCGGATGCCCGCCAGCGGATGCAGGTTCGCCGCGCTGACCCACGGCACGTCCAGCGGGCGCAGCATGATCCATGCGACGAGGAGGAGATGCGCGGCGAGGAGGGCGAAGCCTGCCGTACGGATGCGGACGGCGGCCGCGTGGCCGCCTGGGCGATGGCGCTGCACGCTCCCCAAGACGCAGGGGGCGGGACGAACGGTTCCGGGGGGTTCCGGGGGGCCGCGATGACGTGGGTCACGCGCGGGTCGGCCGGGGGCGCGGGGAACCGTGCGGGCGTCCGGCCGCGGGCCCGCGGCCGGACGCCCGGCGTCAGCCGACCGTCCGCGCCGGAGCCGGGATCGTCCCCGGCCGCGCCTTCACGGCGTCGGTGCACGCGTAGTCGCGCAGCGGGTCGTCCCCCGGCCCGCCCAGGACCACGTGGTCCCCGTCCTCCGTCGTCATCTTGCTGTTCGCGAACGTACAGACGATCTGGGCGAGGGCGTACGGGGACAGGTCGTCCGGCGGCGCGCTCAGCCGCAGCGCGCCGGACGGATCGCCCGGCGCCGGGCCCGAGACCTTCAGCCGGGTGCCCACGTCCGTCGAGAAGCCCGCCTGGCCCTCGGCGGACGACGGCCGCCGCGCCAGCTGGGCCAGCAGCTGCTGGGCGACCACGGCCCGCTCGGTGGACTGGTCGCGCTCCAGGGTGACCGTGCGGTCGACCGTCACGAGCTGCGACGTGCACACCAGATAGACCTGCACCGCGAACTGGCCACCGGTACGCGCCTCCTGCGTCGCACCCGCCCGCGTCAGGGCGCAGCCCACACGCGTGGGCGCGGCGCCGAACTCGGTGGGGACCTCCGTCGGCCGGATCCCGCACCCGGCGAGCAGCGTCGCCGACAGCCCGAGCAGGACCGACAGCCTGGTGCGCGGCCTCACGTCGCGGCACCGCCTTCCTGGGGGTCCCCGGCCCGCCCGGCGCCGCCGGGGCCGGGCGCACCGGTGTCGGGGTCGTCGGGGTCGTCGGGGTCGTCGAGGTCGTCGTAGGTGTCGCGCGGCAGCCGCAGCGTGAAGACCGCCCCGGCGTCCGGGGAGTTCGCGGCGGTGATCTCACCGCCGTGGATGTGCGCGTTCTCCAGGGCGATGGACAGCCCGAGCCCGCTGCCCTCCGACCGCGGCCGCGACGCGCTCGCCTTGTAGAACCGGTCGAAGACGTGCGGCAGCACGTCCTGCGGGATGCCGGGCCCGTGGTCGGTCACGGCGATCACGAGGTCGTCACCGTCCTGGGTGTCCTCCGTGCGCACCGAGACCCGCACCGGCGAGCCGCCGTGCTTGAGCGCGTTGCCGATCAGGTTCGCGAGGATCACGTCGAGGCGGCGCGGGTCGACCCGCGCCATGATGCCGCGCTCCGCGTCGAGATCGACGGCGTCCAGCCAGGCCCGGGCGTCGATGCAGGCGGTGATCTGGTCGGCGATGTCCACGTCGTCGAGGACGAGCCGGGCGGTGCCCGCGTCGAAGCGGGTCACCTCCATCAGGTTCTCCACGAGGTCGCCGAGCCGCCGCGTCTCGCTCACCACGAGCCGCACCGCCGGCTCGATCATCGGGTCCACCGAACCCGTCTCGGCGTCCAGCTCCTCCTCCAGCACCTCGGTCACCGCGGTGATCGCGGTCAGCGGGGTCCGCAGCTCGTGCGACATGTCGGCGACGAACCGGCGCGAGGACTCCTCGCGCGCCCGCATGTCGGCGACCTGCTTCTCCAGGTTCTCCGCCGTCTTGTTGAACGTCCGCGACAACTCGGCCAGCTCGTCGGTGCCGGACACCCGGAGCCGGGTGTCGAGCTTGCCCTCGCCGAGCCGCCGGGCCGCGATCCCCAGCCGGTGCACCGGCTTGAGCACGGTCGTCGCGGCGGCCTGCGCCAGCAGCGCCGAGCCGATCAGCGCGAGCCCGGTGGCGATCCCCAGCGACCAGGCGAGGGAGCTGAGGTCCTTCGCCTCGGGTTCCAGCGACTTCAGCATGTAGCCGGTCGGCCCGCCGTTCACCCGCGCGCCGCCCACCAGGTACGGGTCGTCGTCCTGCGTGGTGCGCTGCCAGTACAGGTGGTACGCGTTCCTGTCGTCGGACGTCACCGCCTGCTTGCGGACCACCGCGTCCTGCAACGCGTCCGGCACGTCGGCCAGTGTGAAGGCGTCGAGGTCCGAGTTGCCGACCACCTGCCGGCCGTTCTCGTCCGTGCCGATGAGCAGCACGCTGAAGTGCTGGCTGCTGTCGGCCATCAGGTTCGCCGCGTGCTGCAACTCGCCCTGCGTGGGATGTTCGGGCAGCACGGCCGCCCGGTTCTGCATCTCCTGCTGGAAGTCGCTGAGCGCCGCGTCCTGGGTGCGGGTCAGCACCGCCTCGCGGTTGAGCCAGTACGCGATCCCGGACGCGGAGACCGCGGCCGTCAGCGCCACCAGGGCGAACACGACCACGAGACGCAGCCGCAGGCTGGTGAAGCGCAGTCCGGCGAGTATCGCCCGCCGGGGCGGGGCGGCCGCGGCGGGTCCGCCGTGCCCGGGCCGGTCGTGCGGCTGGGTCACTGAGGCGAGTCCAGCCGGTAGCCCACGCCGCGCACGGTACGGATCAGGGTCGGCGACGACGGCACGTCCTCCACCTTCGCGCGCAGCCGCTGCACACAGGCGTCGACCAGCCGGGAGTCACCGAGGTAGTCGTGCTCCCACACCAGGCGCAGCAACTGCTGCCGGGACAGCGCCTGTCCGGGCCGCCGGCTCAGCTCCAGCAGCAACCGCAGCTCGGTCGGCGTGAGTTGCAGGTCCTCGCCGTTCTTGGTGACCGTCATCGCGGACCGGTCGATGACCAGCGACCCGAACGACGCCGAGTCGTTCGCCTCGCGCTCGCCGCGGCGCAGCACCGCGCGGATCCGGGCGTCGAGGACCCGGCCCTGCACGGGCTTCAGCACATAGTCGTCGGCGCCGGACTCCAGACCCACCACCACGTCGATGTCATCGCTGCGCGCCGTGAGCAGGATGATCGGCAGCTGGTCGGTGCGCCGGATGCGGCGGCACACCTCGAATCCGTCGATGCCCGGCAGCATCACATCGAGCACGATCAGATCCGGCCGCTGCTCGCGCAGCAGCTTCAGACCGTCCTCGCCGGTGGCAGCGGTGGCCACCCGATGACCCTGGCGGGTGAGCGAAAGCTCCAGGGCCGTACGGATGGCGTCGTCGTCCTCGATCAGCAACAGGGAAGGCACGAACGCCATTCTGGCCCATGACTGGCTCTTAGTTCGACCGCCGGAGCCGTCCCACACCCGACCCGCACAGCCGGATCCCCTGTGACAGGTCTGTGACAGTCGGCGGACACCGTCATGAAGTCGCCCGGGCAGGCTTTGGGACATCGCAGGGAACCACGGCGATGAGCACGAGAACGACGGCAGGAAGAACCGGACTCCACGACGGGGGGCGCGAGATGACCACGCTGCACAGCACCAGCTCAAGCGCAGTTGTGACACGCCTGCACGACGTGACGGTCCGGACCGACCGACACGAGAAGTCCGGTGCCGTGAGCGGGCGGGGGTGCGCTCGCGGCGCCGGACGTCAGCACACGTCGTACATGACGGTGCTCGACGGGTACGAGACGGTGGCCGACGGGGGTCACGGGGGTGGCCACGGGGGAGCCGCGTACAGGGAGGACTCGGGGGAGCAGCGTCGCACGTCCTTGTCGGAGGCCGAGTTCACGGCCTACGTCCAGGAGCGCCGCGCCTCCCTGTACGCGACCGCCTACCACCTGACCGGCGACAGGTTCGAGGCCGAGGACCTCTTGCAGAGCGCCCTCTTCTCGACGTACCGGGCCTGGGACCGGATCAGCGACAAGGCCGCGGTCGGCGGCTATCTGCGCCGCACCATGACGAACCTGCACATCAGCGCGTGGCGCCGCCGCAAGCTGAACGAATACCCGACCGAGGAGCTGCCGGAGACGGCCGGCGACACGGACGCGATGCGCGGCACCGAGCTGCGCGCGGTGCTCTGGCAGGCGCTGGCCCGGCTGCCCGAGCTGCAACGCACCATGCTGGTGCTGCGCTACTACGAGGGCCGGACCGACCCGGAGATCGCGGAGATCCTGGGGATCAGCGTCGGCACGGTGAAGTCGAGCATCTGGCGGTCGCTGCGGCGGCTGCGCGAGGACGAGGTGCTCAGCTTCGGCCGTGACCAGGAGGAGTCCTTCGGCGAGCTGGTGGCCTGAGGCAGGGGGCCCTGTTCGGGGGAGCAGGGAGCAACGGGGACGGTGGCGGGACCGGAGGGCCGGGGGGTCTTCCCGGTCCCGCCCCTTTTTTTCGCCCGTTCCGCCGGACGGCCGTCAGCCCGCGACGACCGTGCGGCCCGCGGCGGCGGAGGTGAGGCGGCCCATCGCCGTCTCCTTGTCGCAGGCGTACGCGCCCAGGGCCACCTGGTGCGCGACGATGGCCCGCTCGGCGCGCATCAGTCGCCACCCGCGCCGCAGCAGGAACGGCACCGACTTGCGCCCCTCGCGCAGATCGCGGAGCAGCCGGCGGCGGAACGTCGTCGAAGGGCGCCCGCGCAGGCACAGCGCGTCCGCCAGCACGCCCAGCTCGCGGCACCGGGCCACGATGTCGGCCGCGAAGATCCCCTCCGCGACGAAGAGGGGGGTGCGCCCGATGTCGAGCGCCGTCGCCCCCACCCGCGAACTGGTCGCGATGTCGTACACCGGGACGTCGGTGCGCCCCTTCTCGCACAGCGACACGATCGCGGCGACGGCCACCTCGGCGTCCCACGAGCCGGTCGAGTCCCAGTCGATGTCCGAGGTGCCCGGCACCAGCGGCAGCGTGGGATCGCCGGCTTCCTTGTAGAAGTCGTCGAGGCAGAGCACGGGAAGCCCCGAGCGTGCCGCGAACGACGATTTGCCGGAGCCGGAGGGGCCGGACAGCAGGACGACCCGGGTCGGTATCGGAGGATGCGCGCTCACGAGAGAACAGTGTGCGGCATCGGGGCCCCGCCGCCGACCCCGCGTGGTGGCCATGTGGCGGGCGCCACGTCAACTACGCTACGTGGTTCCACGGTTACCCGTGCCGCACGTCGAACTCGGAAAGGTCAGGCGGAATCACATGGCCCGACACGCACAGTCCACGCACTCCTCCCGCACCCGTCACCCGCTGCTGCGGGCCGGCCTCGTCGTGGGTGCCGCGGGCGCGGCCCTCGTCGGGGGCGCCGCGGCCGCCGGCGCCGCGGAGCAGGCCGGAGCGGCGCAGGGCGCCGGCGGCTCCGACGTCACGGCCGCGACCCAGGCCGTCACGCAGGCGCTGCACGGGTCGACGGCGACCGGCCTCGGCACGCTGAAGTCCCTCCAGCTCGACCCGCTGGCGGGCACCGGCGTCGACCCGCTGGACAACGGGATCGGCACCCAGGTCGCCGACTTCAAGCCGATCGGCTCGTCCGGCCTGACGGCGCCGCTGACCAGCGGCGGGTCGCTGGAGGACCTGCCGCTGGTGGGCCCGGCGACGCGCCTGCTGCCCAACTGACCGCGCGGCCCGCGGGACCCCGGGTCCCGCGGGCCGCCCGGCCGGCGCCTCGTCCGCGTACGCCTCAGTACGAGGAGCCGGACGCGCCCAGCGAACCCGTCGGGTGCCAGACCGTCTTGGTCTCCAGGAACGTCGTCAGCCGGCCCGTGCCCGGGTCCGCCGCGAAGTCCTCCACAGGCTGTGGACGGCGTACGCGCTTCAGGTTGTCCGCCGCCGCGATCTCCAGCTCCCTGGCGAGCGCCGGGTCGGCGCCGGTCAGGTCGATGCCGTTCACGTCCTGGTGCGCGGCGAGCGCGGGGGCGATCTCCGCCGCCCGGCCGGACAGGATGTTCACGACGCCGCCCGGCACGTCCGAGGTGGCCAGCACCTCGCCGAGGGAGAGGGCCGGGAGCGGCGCCCTCTCGGAGGCGATCACGATGACCGTGTTGCCCGTCGCGACGACCGGCGCGATCACCGAGACCAGGCCGAGGAACGACGACTCCCGCGGTGCCACGACCGTGACGACACCGGTCGGTTCGGGCGTCGAGAGGTTGAGATAGGGGCCCGCGACCGGGTTGACCCCGCCCACGACCTGGCCGATCTTGTCGGTCCAGCCCGCGTACCAGACCCAGCGGTCGATCGCCGCGTCGACGACCGCCGCCGCCTTCGACCTGCCGAGCCCCTCGGCCTCGGCGACCTCCCGCGCGAACTGCTCGCGGCGGCCCTCCAGCATCTCGGCGACGCGGTACAGCACCTGCCCGCGGTTGTACGCGGTCGTGCCCGACCAGCCGCCGAACGCCTTGCGCGCGGCGACGACCGCGTCCCGGCCGTCCTTGCGGGAGGAGAGCGGCGCGTTCGCGAGCCAGTTGCCCTTACCGTCCTGCACTTCGTACACCCGGCCGCTCTCGGAACGCGGGAACTTCCCGCCCACGTACAGCTTGTAGGTCTTGAGGACACTCAAACGGTCAGACACTGAGGTACGCCTCCAGGCCGTGACGGCCGCCCTCGCGGCCGAAGCCGGACTCCTTGTAGCCGCCGAACGGCGAGGTCGGGTCGAACTTGTTGAACGTGTTGGCCCAGACGACCCCCGCGCGCAGCCGGTCGGCCACGGCGAGGATGCGGGAGCCCTTCTCGGTCCAGATGCCGGCGGAGAGCCCGTACTGCGTGTTGTTCGCCTTGGCGACGGCCTCCTCCGGCGTGCGGAAGGTCAGCACCGACAGGACCGGGCCGAAGATCTCGTCGCGGGCGATGGTGTGCGCCTGCGTGACGTTCGTGAAGAGGGTCGGCGCGAACCAGTAACCCGACGAGGGGAGTTCGCACGGCGCCGACCAGCGCTCGGCGCCCTCCGCCTCGCCGGTCGCGGTGAGCGCGGTGATCCGGGCCAGCTGCTCCGCGGAGTTGATCGCGCCGATGTCGGTGTTCTTGTCCAGCGGGTCGCCGAGGCGCAGCGTGGACAGCCGACGCTTCAGGCTGTCCAGCAGCTCGTCCTGGACCGACTCCTGGACCAGCAGGCGCGAGCCCGCGCAGCAGACCTGCCCCTGGTTGAAGAAGATCCCCGTGACGATGCCCTCCACCGCCTGGTCGATCGGGGCGTCGTCGAAGACGATGTTCGCGCCCTTGCCGCCCAGCTCCAGCGTCAGCTTCTTGTCCGTGCCGGCGAGGGTGCGGGCGATCTCCTTGCCCACGGCCGTGGAACCGGTGAACGCCACCTTGTTCACGTCCGGGTGGGCGATCAGCGCCGCGCCCGCGTCCCCGTACCCGGGAAGGATGTTGACGACGCCCCTGGGCAGGCCGGCCTGGCGGCAGATGTCCGCGAAGAACAGCGCGGACAGCGGGGTCGTCTCGGCGGGCTTGAGGACCACCGTGTTGCCGGTCGCGAGGGCCGGGGCGATCTTCCACGCGAGCATCAGCAGCGGGAAGTTCCACGGGATGACCTGGCCCGCGACGCCGAGCGGCCTGGGGGCGGGGCCGAACCCGGCGTGGTCGAGCTTGTCGGCCCAGCCCGCGTAGTAGAAGAAGTGCGCCGCCACCAGGGGGAGGTCGGCGTCCCGGGTCTCCTTGATGGGCTTGCCGTTGTCCAGCGTCTCCAGGACCGCCAGCTCGCGGCTGCGCTCCTGGATGATGCGGGCGATGCGGAACAGGTACTTGCCGCGCTCGGCGCCGGGCAGCGCCGACCACTTCTCGAACGCCTTGCGGGCCGCCTTCACCGCACGGTCCACGTCGGCCTCCCCGGCCTGCGCGACCTCGGAGAGCACCTCCTCGGTGGACGGCGAGACCGTCTTGAAGACCTTGCCGTCGGCCGCCTCGCCGAACTCGCCGTCGATGAACAGGCCGTAGGACGGCGCGATGTCGACGACCGCGCGCGACTCGGGGGCGGGGGCGTACTCGAATGCGTGGGCCATTGCCGTTTTCTCTGCCATGGGGGATCAGTCCACCGTCACGTAGTCGGGACCGGAGTAGCGGCCGGTGGCCAGCTTCTGGCGCTGCATCAGCAGGTCGTTGAGCAGGCTGGAGGCGCCGAACCGGAACCAGTGGTTGTCGAGCCAGTCCGGGCCCGCCGTCTCGTTCACGATCACCAGGAACTTGACGGCGTCCTTCGAGGTGCGGATGCCGCCCGCGGGCTTCACGCCGACCTGGACGCCGGTCGCGGCGCGGAAGTCGCGGACCGCCTCCAGCATGAGCAGGGTGTTGGCCGGGGTCGCGTTGACCCCCACCTTGCCGGTCGACGTCTTGATGAAGTCGGCGCCGGCCAGCATGCCGATCCAGCTCGCGCGGCGGATGTTGTCGTACGTCGACAGCTCGCCGGTCTCGAAGATGACCTTCAGCCGGGCGGCGCCCGCGGCCTCCTTCACCGCGCGGATCTCCTCGTAGACCTTCAGGTAGCGGCCCGCGAGGAAGGCGCCGCGGTCGATGACCATGTCGATCTCGTCGGCGCCCGCCGCGACGGCCTCCCGCACGTCGCCGAGCTTCACGTCGAGGGCGGCGCGGCCGGCCGGGAAGGCGGTGGCGACCGAGGCCACCTTCACCTCGGTCCCGGCGACGGCGGCCTTCGCGGTGGCGACCATGTCCGGATAGACGCAGACCGCCGCCGTGCGGGGGGTCGTGCGGTCGGTCGGATCGGGGTTGACCGCCTTGGCGCCGAGGGCCCGGACCTTGCCCGGGGTGTCGGAGCCCTCCAGGGTCGTCAGGTCGATCATCGAGATCGCGAGGTCGATGGCGTACGCCTTCGCCGTGGTCTTGATGGAACGGGTCCCGAGCCCGGCGGCCCGCGCCTCTAGCCCCACCGCGTCGACGCCGGGCAGTCCCTGGAGGAAGCGGCGCAGGGTGTCCTCGGAGGCGGTGACGCCGGTCAGGGCGTGTTCTTTTGCGGGTGCAGTGGACATGGTCACGAGGGGAGCATATCTACGCGCGTAGCGGCTGTACAGGGTCACCCCTGAACCGGGCCGGCCCCCGGGGCTGGCGGTGACTGACTGATGGTCTTTCGGGTGCGGGTCGCGTGGTGGCCGGTCGCGCAGTTCCCCGCGCCCCTCGGGGTTGTTCTTCGTGTGCGGCCCGGTGGGGGCTGGTCGCGCAGTTCCCCGCGTCCCTGAGATGCGCACTGCGTGCGCCATCTCATCGGGAGAGGCGCGCCGCCGTCCCGCACCTGGGGAGGTGTGTCACCGTCCTGCGCCCGGGGAGGTGTGCCACCGCCCCTAAGCCCGGGAGAGCTGCGCCCCCGTCCCGCCTCCTGGGGAGAGGCGCGCGGAGCGCAGCCTCGGGGGAGGCTGCGCGCAGCGCATGCCTCAGGGGCGCGGGGAACTGCGCGATCAGCCACGGCGGTGGCGCGCGTGAGAGACGGCCCAGGGGCGTGGGGAACTGCGCGAGAAGCGGCCACCGGCCCGCGGATGACGTGCGACCTAGGGGCGCGGGGAACTGCGCGACCAGCCACGACGGTGGCGCGCGTAACGGACGGACCCAGGGGCGCGGGGAACTGCGCGAGACGCGGCCACCGGGGCGCGGGGAACTCCGCGATCAGCGGGCAGTGGGGGAGGGGGGTGGGGGGCGTCAGGCACAATCGACGGCATGACGAGTGAACCCGGGCCCACCCACGACCGCGCATACAGGTCACCGGCCGGCATCGCAGGCGGCTGCCTGCTGCTGGCGCTCGGTGCCTGGCTCGGCATCGACGCCGTGGTCGGCGGCGAGGGCCGCACCCCGTGGGTGGCGCTCGCGGGCCTGCTCCTGGTGGTGCCGCTCGTCGTCGCGTTCACCCTCCGCCCGGCGGTCTTCGCGGGCGAGAACCACCTGCGCATCCGCAACCCGTTCCGCAGCATCACCCTGCCCTGGGCGGCCGTCTCGGGCTTCCGCTCGGGGTACTCCAACGAGGTCTTCGACCAGTCCGGCACCAAGTACCAGCTGTGGTCCGTGCCGGTCTCCCTGCGCGGCCGCAAGAAGGCCCAGCGCAACCTGGCCCGGGCCGCCGCCGCGGGCGACCCCGGCCGCCCCTCGCTGATCGGCAGGAGCGGCGCCCAGAACCGCCCGACCCGGGCCCCCGCCGACCAGGTCATGGACGACCTGCGCGAGCTGGGCGAGGCCCGCGCGGCGGAGCCCGCGGCGCAGGGCGAACCGGAAGTGCGCTGGGCCTACGAGATCATCGCCCCGGCGCTGGCCGGCGCCGTGGCGCTGGCCGCGCTCCTGGCCATCGGCTGACCCGCACCCCGAACCCCCGCACCCCGTAAGCAGGCCGCAGGCCCCCGTACCCACGCTCACGGCGCGCTCGGCCACACCAGCGCCATGTACGCCCCGCAGTACGCGGCCCCGAGCACCGCGCCCGTCACCCCCAGCACCCGCACCCGCGCCGACGTCGTCCTCGCCAGCGCCAGCGCGAGGGGCAGCAGCAGCGGGAAGCCGGGCAGCAGGAAGCGGGCCCGCGGGAAGTAGACGCCGCCACTGCCCAGCACGATCACCAGCAGCACCCCGGTGAAGACCAGCAGCGGCAGCGGCTGCCGGTCCGCCAGCGACAGCAGCCACAGCACCGCCGCCGCGACCAGCGTCAGCGAGACCAGCACCAGGAACAGCTCGGGCGTCGAGTCGTAGGCCAGGAACTCCCGCATCCGGCGCAGCGTCTCCACGCCACCGTCCAGCTGGTTGTGCCACAGCCGCTGGACCGCGAAGTACCCGTCCCAGCGCCCGAGCCGCAGCCCCACCCAGCCGACGTACGCGCACCAGCCCAGCGGCGCGAGCAGCCCGCCGGCCAGCACCCGCCAGGACCGGTGGCGGCGCAGCGTGAGCAGCGCCGGCAGGACGACCGCCGCGGCGATCGCGATGCCCGTCGGGCGGGTCAGGCCGGCCAGCGCGGACAGCGTGCCCGCCGCCACCCAGCGGCCGGTCAGCACCGCGTACAGCGACCAGGCGACGAGCGCCGTGAACAGCGACTCGGTGTAGCCCATCCACTGCACCAGGCCCACCGGCAGGCACGCCCAGAGGAACGCCAGGGCCACCCCGGCGCGGCTGCCGTACAGCCGGTCGCCCACCGCGAAGATCCCCCACGCCGCCGCGAACGAGGCGAGCACCGCGAGGACCAGCCCGACGCTGGCGCGCGAGCCGGGCGTCACCGCCGCCACGGCCTTGACCAGGCCCGGGTAGAGGGGGAAGAAGGCCAGGTTGTTGGCGTTGTACGCGCTGCCGAGGCGGTGGGCGTACCCGTGGTCGGCGATGCCCAGATACCACTTGGAGTCCCAGTCGTGGGCGAGCGTCGGCCAGATGCCGTGCCCCTCTTTGTGTGCCCAGAGACCGAGGACGAGCAGCGAGAACAGGCGGACGGCCGCGTACGCGCACAGGGCGGGGGCCGCGCGGCGCAGGGACCGGGCCGCGCGGGCGCGGAGCCGGGTCATCGCCGCGGGGGCGGGGCGGCTCCCTCTGGCGTGGGGGAGGAGAAGGGCCTCGGGGGCGGCGGTCGGCGGCACGGCGGGGGCTCCAGGGAAACGGGGGACAAGGGCCGGGGGCAACGTTCCCGCCGCCCCCGGCCCCCGGCCCCCGCCCGCGCGCGTTCCGTCAACTGCCGTGCGGGAACCACTCGTCCGGGGGACCCCGGACGTCACCACCGGCCCCTAGAGACCGGCCGCCTCGGAGAGGTCCCGCTTGATCGCGGCCAGCAGCGCCGCGCCCTCGGCCCGGGCGGCGGCCAGCGCCCCCCGGTCCGCGACCGGCACCACGACCTCCAGGTAGCACTTCAGCTTCGGCTCCGTGCCGGACGGGCGGACGACGACCCGCGCCCCGTCGAGCGTGTACCGCAGCCCGTCGGTCGGCGGCAGGCCGCCCGCGCCCCGGGACAGGTCCTCGGCCGCCGTGACCGCGCGCCCGGCCAGCGCCGCCGGAGGCCGCTCGCGCAGCCGCCGCATGGCGTCGGCGATGACCGACAGGTCCTCGACCCGCACGCTCAGCTGGTCGGTGGCGTGCAGCCCGTGGGCCAGCGCCAGGTCGTCCAGCGCGTCCAGCAGCGTGCGGCCCTGCTCCTTGAGCCCGCTGGCCAGCTCGGCCACGAGCAGCGCGGCGGTGATGCCGTCCTTGTCGCGCACGCCCTCGGGGTCGACGCAGTAGCCCAGCGCCTCCTCGTAGCCGTAGCGCAGGCCCTCCACCCGGGCGATCCACTTGAAGCCGGTCAGCGTCTCCGCGTGGGGCAGCGACGCCGCCTCGGCGATCCGGCCCAGCAGCGACGACGACACGATCGACTCGGCGAGCACGCCGGTGGCGCCCCGCCGCACCAGGTGGGCGGCGAGCAGCGCGCCGACCTCGTCGCCGCGCAGCATCCGCCACGCGCCACCGTCGTGGACGGCGACGGCGCACCGGTCCGCGTCCGGGTCGTTGGCGATGATCAGGTCCGGCGCCTCGGCCAGCGCGCCGGCCGTCGCGAAGGACAGGTCCATCGCGCCCGGCTCCTCCGGGTTCGGGAACGCGACCGTCGGGAAGTCCGGGTCCGGCTCGGCCTGCTCGGGCACGAGCACCGGCGCCGGGAAGCCCGCGCGGGCGAACGCGGCCAGCAGGGTGTCCTTGCCGACGCCGTGCAGCGCCGTGTAGACGGCCCGGGCGGTGCGCGGCGAGCCGGGGGCCAGGACGGCGTCCGTGCGCGCCAGATAGGCGTCCAGGACGCCGTCGTCGAGCGTCTCCCAGCCGGCCCCGGGCCGCGGCACGCCGGCCAGCGGCCCGACGGCGGCGATCTCGGCGGCGATCCCCGTGTCGGCGGGCGGCACGATCTGCGAGCCGTCGCCGAGGTACACCTTGTAGCCGTTGTCCCGCGGCGGGTTGTGCGAGGCCGTGACCTCGACGCCCGCCACCGCGCCCAGGTGCCGGATCGCGAACGCGAGGACGGGCGTGGGCAGCGGCCGGGGCAGCACCGCCGCCCGCAGCCCGGCGCCCACCAGCACGGCCGCCGTGTCGCGGGCGAAGTCCGCCGACTTGTGGCGCGCGTCGTACCCGATGACGACCAGCCCGTCGCCCCGGCCCTCGGCCTTCAGGTACGCGGCGAGCCCGGCGGCCGCGCGGATCACCACCGCGCGGTTCATCCGCATGGGCCCCGCGCCCAGCTCGCCGCGCAGCCCGGCGGTGCCGAACTGGAGCGTGCCCGCGAAACGCTCCGCCAGCTCCGTCAGGTCCCCGGCCGCGACGAGCCCGGCGAGCTCCGCACGGGTCTCGGGGTCGGGGTCCTCCGCGAGCCAGGCCTTCGCCCGGTCGAGCAGTGCGCTGCCTTCAACGGTCACGGTGAGTTCCTTCGGGGACGACTTCGGACGACTGTGTACGGCCGCGTACGACCGCCTGCTCCTGCGGCGGAGGCTTCCTGCGGCCGGTCGGGTGGTGGGTCCGGGCGGCGGCCCGGACCGGGGCCCGGCTCAGATCTTGGCGAGGACCTGGGTCAGCAGCTCGCCCATGCGGACGGCCGAGTCGCGGCCGGCCTGGAGGACTTCCTCATGGTTGAGGGGCTCGCCGGACAGGCCCGCCGCCAGGTTCGTCACCAGGGAGATGCCGAGCACCTCCGCACCCGCCTCACGGGCCGCGATGGCCTCCAGCGTGGTGGACATGCCGACGAGGTCGGCGCCGAGCACACCGGCCATGCGGACCTCGGCCGGGGTCTCGTAGTGCGGGCCGGGGAACTGGGCGTACACGCCCTCCTCCAGCGACGGGTCGATCTCCTGGCACAGCTGCCGCAGGCGCGGCGAGTACAGGTCGGTGAGGTCGACGAAGTTCGCGCCGACGATCGGCGACGTCGCCGTCAGGTTGAGGTGGTCGGAGATGAGCACCGGCTGACCGGGGCGCATGCCCTCGCGCAGGCCGCCGCAGCCGTTGGTCAGCACGATGGTCTTGCAGCCCGCGGCGGCGGCCGTGCGCACCCCGTGCGCGACGGAGGCGACGCCCCGGCCCTCGTAGTAGTGGGTGCGGCCCAGGAAGACCAGGGCGCGCTTCTGGCCGACCTGGTACGAGCGCACCTTGCCGCCGTGGCCCGCCACCGCGGCGCCGGTGAAGCCGGGCAGCTCGGTGAAGGGGAACTCGGCGGCCGGAGCGCCCAGGGCCTCGGCGGCGGGCGCCCAGCCGGAGCCCATCACGAGGGCGACGTCGTGGGTCTCGGCACCGGTGAGCTCGCGCAGGCGCGCGGCGGCGGCGTCGGCGGCGGCGTACGGGTCGCCCTGGATGTGGTCCGGAGTAACAGATGCGTTCACGCGTTTGAGAGTAGCCGGTCACGTCCTACGCGCGTAGATGCTGATGCCGACGGGAACGCGATCGTTGTCTTGTCGTTTCCGACGAGAGCGCCCCTCGGGGGTGCGGGGCGGCTCCGGCGGGGGCGTCAGCAGGGGCGCTTGCGCAACTCCATGACGTAGTCGTGGGGGGCGCCCGCCGACTCGGCGGCGTCGGCCAGCTCGCCCAGGTAGCGCGCGGAGGGGAGCCCGCCCTCGTACCCGTTCAGGACGTAGAGCCAGGCGGGCTCCTCGCCCTCCAGGGTGTCGATGCGGACCCGCATGCGCCGGTATATGTCGAGGCCGACGCCCTCCCAGCGGTCCATCGAGTCCTCGTCCATGGGGGCGATGTCGTACAGCGCGACGAAGACCTGCGACCGCGGGGCCTCGACGATCGTGGCCAGCGAGCCCTCCCAGCCCATCTGCTCGCCGCCGAACGTCAGCCGCCAGCCGTTGAGCCAGCCGGTCGCGCGCAGCGGCGAGTGCGGGGCGCGGCGGGTCATCAGCCGCGCGTCGAGGTTGCCGGCGTACGCGGCGTAGAGCGACATGGGTCCGAGGGTACGACAGGGACGGCCGGGACCTCGGGTGAAGTCCGTACCAGGCAGGATCCGCGGCACGCACCCCGGCAGGACGCGCCCTTGAACCGTGCGGGACAATGGGGCATGTGACTCGGATCGTGATCATCGGTGGCGGACCTGGCGGATACGAGGCGGCCCTGGTGGCCGCCCAGCTCGGCGCGGAGGTGACCGTCGTCGACTGCGACGGTCTGGGCGGTGCGTCGGTGCTCACCGACTGCGTGCCGTCGAAGACCCTGATCGCCACGGCCGAGGTGATGACCACCTTCGACTCTTCGTACGAGGAATTGGGGATCATCGTCGAGGACGACACCCCCGACCCGGACTCCCCGGCCCGCGTCGTCGGCGTCGACCTGGGCAAGGTCAACCGCCGGGTGAAGCGCCTCGCGCTGGCCCAGTCCCACGACATCACCGCGTCCGTCACCCGCGCGGGCGCGCGCGTGCTGCGCGGCCGGGGCCGGCTCGACGGCCAGCAGGACCTCGACGGCTCCCGCAAGGTCGTCGTCACCGCCGCCGACGGCACCGAGGAGACCCTCACCGCCGACGCCGTGCTGCTCGCCACGGGCGCCCACCCGCGCGAGGTGCCGGACGCGCAGCCCGACGGCGAGCGGATCCTGAACTGGACGCAGGTCTACGACCTGGACGAGCTGCCCGAAGAGCTGATCGTGGTCGGCTCCGGCGTCACCGGCGCCGAGTTCGCCGGCGCCTACCAGGCGCTCGGCTCCAAGGTCACCCTCGTGTCGTCGCGCGACCGGGTGCTCCCGGGCGAGGACCCGGACGCCGCCGCCGTCCTGGAGGACGTCTTCCGGCGCCGCGGCATGAACGTGATGGCCCGCTCGCGCGCGGCCTCCGCCAAGCGCGTCGGCGACCGCGTCGAGGTCACCCTGTCCGACGGCCGGGTCATCTCCGGCACGCACTGCCTGATGGCGGTCGGCGCGATCCCCAACAGCGAGGGGCTCGGCCTGGAGGGCGCCGGGGTCCGGGTGAAGGACTCCGGGCACATCTGGACCGACAAGGTCTCGCGCACGACCGCTCCCGGCGTGTACGCGGCCGGGGACGTGACCGGGGTCTTCGCCCTGGCGTCCGTGGCCGCCATGCAGGGGCGCATCGCGATGTACCACTTCCTCGGCGACGCGGTGGCGCCGCTGAACCTGAAGACGGTCTCCTCGAACGTGTTCACCGACCCCGAGATCGCCACCGTCGGCGTCTCGCAGGCCGACGTGGACGGCGGCAAGTTCGACGCCCGCGTCGTGAAGCTGCCGCTGCTGCGCAACCCCCGCGCCAAGATGCAGGGCATCCGGGACGGCTTCGTCAAGATCTTCTGCCGCCCCGGCACCGGCATCGTGGTCGGCGGCGTGGTCGTCGCGCCCCGCGCTTCGGAACTGATCCACCCCATCTCGATCGCGGTCGACAACAATCTGACGGTCGAGCAGATCGCGAACGCGTTCACGGTGTACCCCTCGCTGTCCGGTTCGATCGCCGAGGTCGCGCGGCAGCTGCACACGCGCAAGATCGCCGAAGAGGGCTGAAGCCCGCTCCCGGGAGCCGTGACCGGCCGTTGTCACGCTGTGTCGCGGCCCATGCGGGGGGCATAGGCGCGGCGGGTAGGCACCCCGCCGTGCGTATACCACTTCCGGGTGTCCGGCATGAACAGAATCTGTAATTCGGCGCAAACTGCTGAAAGCAGACGGTCGTTGGGGTTACTGTCAGTTTCGTGTTCGCTGCAGAACGTCGTCAATTGATCCTCGAAATGGTGCGAGCCAACGGGGCTGTATCGCTCCGTGAACTCGCCCGCGTCGTCCAGACCTCCGAAGTGACCGTGCGGCGGGACGTGCGCGCACTGGAGGCAGAAGGACTCCTCGACCGCCGGCACGGCGGTGCGGTATTGCCGGGCGGATTCACGCGGGAGTCCGGCTTTCCGCAGAAGTCACATCTCGCGACCGCAGAGAAGACGGCCATCGCCGATCTCGCCGCGGGTCTCGTCGAAGAGGGCGAGGCCATCGTGGTGGGCGCGGGGACGACCACGCAGGAGCTGGCCCGCCGGCTCGCGCGTGTGCCGGGCCTGACCGTCGTCACCAACTCGCTCCTCGTGGCCCAGGCGTTGGCGCATGCCAACCGGGTCGAGGTCGTCATGACCGGTGGCACCCTGCGCGGTTCCAACTACGCCCTGGTGGGCAGCGGTGCGGAGCAGTCCCTCCAGGGGCTGAGAGTGTCGCGGGCGTTCCTGTCCGGGAGCGGCCTGACGGCCGAGCGCGGCCTGTCGACGTCCAACATGCTGTCGGCGTCCGTCGACCGCGCACTGGTGCAGGCCGCCGCCGAGGTCGTCGTGCTCGCCGATCACTCCAAGCTCGGGACGGACACCATGTTCCAGACCGTGCCCACGGACGTGATCACGCGCCTGGTCACCGACGAGCCGCCCGCCCACGACGACCGCGCCGCCACCGAGTTGCAGGCGCTGGCCGACCAGGGGGTGCAGATCGCCGTCGCGGGAGCGGGGGCGGCCGCGGCCGGGGGCGGTGAGTCCGCTCCGGCGCGACAGCCGCGCCGGGACGTGCCGCTGCCGGTCCAGCGCCGGAGCCAGCTCCCCGGCGGCGGGCATCCGCTGCGCAGCGCCGCCCCGATGGACCCGGGCCCGGAGCGCTCGGCCCGGGTCGCCGACCTCCGGCGGCGCTGAGCCCCCGGGGGCCGGCGCGCGTCCCGTCGGGGGCCGGCCGCGGCTCCCCGTGCGCTCAGGGGGCGGTGAGGCCCCGGAGCGTCAGGTGCAGCAGGCGGTCGGCCAGTTCCGGGTCCGACGGGGTCTCCTCGGCGGCCAGCGCGATGGCGTTGGTCAGTTGCAGCAGGTCCGTGATGGAGACGTCCCGGCGCACCGCGCCCGACTCCTGGGCCCGGGACAGCAGCGCCTGCCCCGCCGCCCGCATCGGCGCACTGCACCGGGCGAGCGCCGAACCGGCGTCCTGCGACGCCGACATGAGGGCCCGGGACAGACCGCGGTACTCACTCGCATGGGTGATGATGTCCCGCAGCCAGGCCACGAGCGCGGAGCACGGCTGCGGGGCGTCGAGCAGCGCCCGGGAGCGGTCGAGCAGTTCGGTCACCGCCTCCTCGAAGACGGCGCTGATCAGGGCGTACCGGTTCGGGAAGTGCCGGTACAGGGTGCCGATGCCGACCCCGGCGACGCGCGCCACGTCCTCCAGTGACGCCCCCGTCCCGTGCTCGGCGAACGCCGTGCGGGCGGTGGCGAGCAGCCGCTCGTAGTTGCGGCGGGCGTCCGCCCGCATCGGCCGGGCACCGGCGTGGGTCTCGGACGTCATGGGGCCTCCCAGGGTGCGGGCCTTCAAGGATGCCTGATCGCCGCGGCGCCACGGCGAAGCGCCCGCCGGCCCCCTCGCGGGGCCGGCGGGCGCTCGGTGGAGCCGGATCGGCCCGTCAGTCCTTGATCTCGCAGATCGTGGCGCCGGAGGTGAGCGACGCGCCGACCTCCGCGGACAGGCCCTTGATGGTGCCGGCCTTGTGCGCGTTGAGCGGCTGCTCCATCTTCATGGCCTCCAGGACGACGATCAGGTCGCCCTCCTTGACCTCCTGGCCCTCCTCGACGGCGATCTTGACGATCGTGCCCTGCATCGGGGAGGCGAGGGTGTCGCCGGAGGCGGCCGGGCCGGACTTCTTGGCCGCGCGCCGCTTGGGCTTGGCGCCCGCGTTGAGCCCGGTGCGGGCCAGCGACATGCCCATCCCGGCGGGCAGCGAGACCTCCAGGCGCTTGCCGCCGACCTCGACCACCACGGTCTCGCGGCCGGACTCGTCCTCCTCGCCGTCGGCCGCGGGCGCGGCGAACGGCGGGATGTCGTTGACGAACTCGGTCTCGATCCACCGGGTGAAGATGGTGAACGGCTCGTCGGAGCCGGTCAGTTCGGGGGCGAACGCCGGGTCGGTGACGACCTTGCGGTGGAAGGGGATGGCGGTCGCCATGCCCTCGACCTCGAACTCGGCCAGCGCGCGCGAGGCCCGCTCCAGGGCCTCCTTGCGGGTGCGGCCGGTCACGATCAGCTTGGCGAGCAGCGAGTCCCAGGCCGGGCCGATGACGCTGCCGGACTCGACGCCCGCGTCCAGCCGGACGCCGGGGCCGGCCGGGCCGTCGAAGCGGGTGACGGTGCCGGGCGCGGGCAGGAAGCCGCGGCCCGGGTCCTCGCCGTTGATGCGGAACTCGAAGGAGTGACCGCGCAGCACGGGGTCGCCGTAGCCGAGCTCCTCGCCGTCGGCGATGCGGAACATCTCGCGGACCAGGTCGATGCCGGCGACCTCCTCGGTGACCGGGTGCTCGACCTGGAGGCGGGTGTTGACCTCCAGGAAGGAGATCGTGCCGTCCGCGCCGACCAGGAACTCGACCGTTCCGGCGCCGACGTAGCCGGCCTCCTTCAGGATCGCCTTCGACGCCGCGTACAGCTCGTCGACCTGGGCCTGCGACAGGAACGGGGCCGGGGCCTCCTCCACCAGCTTCTGGTGGCGGCGCTGCAACGAGCAGTCACGGGTGGACACGACCACCACGTTGCCGTGGGTGTCGGCCAGGCACTGGGTCTCCACGTGCCGCGGCTTGTCCAGGTAGCGCTCCACGAAGCACTCGCCGCGGCCGAAGGCGGCCACCGCCTCGCGCACCGCGGAGTCGTACAGCTCCGGCACCTCGTCCAGGGTGCGGGCGACCTTCAGGCCGCGCCCGCCGCCACCGAAGGCGGCCTTGATCGCGATGGGCAGGCCGTGCTCCTCGGCGAACGCGACGACCTCGTCGGCACCCGAGACCGGGTCCGGGGTGCCCGCGACCAGCGGGGCACCGGCGCGCTGCGCGATGTGCCGGGCGGCGACCTTGTCGCCGAGGTCCCGGATGGCGTGCGGGGGCGGGCCGATCCAGATCAGGCCCGCGTCCAGTACGGCCTGGGCGAACTCCGCGTTCTCCGACAGGAATCCGTAGCCGGGGTGGATGGCGTCCGCGCCGGAGTCCTTGGCGGCCTGCAACACCTTGGCGATGTCCAGATAGCTGGTCGCCGGGGTGTCACCACCCAGCGCGAAGGCCTCGTCGGCCGCGCGGACATGCAGAGCGTCCCGGTCCGGGTCGGCATAGACGGCAACGCTCGCGATCCCTGCGTCCCGGCACGCCCGGGCCACGCGGACAGCGATTTCGCCACGGTTGGCGATGAGCACCTTGCGCACGATGGCTCCCTCCTTGAAACAAGCCGAGTTTAGGGACAGCCGACACGGCGTTACGACCCGTCCCCAATGGTGAGCTTGCCCACACGGAGTGTGACTCGAGGGCCGCTCGGTCCGTGAAACCCCTTGTCGCACCAGGATGCAGGGGATCCCTCGGTGGAACCCTATCCCCGCCGTGTGGTCAAGGTCTCTGTGAGACCGCGCTGCGCCCGGTGGTCTTTCTTTGTGGAGTCCCTACGAATGGCCCAATGATTCTTTGCCTCCAGCAGACCCCTTGTCCGGAGGTTTACCCGTTAGTAGCGTTCGCGATGTCTCGACGTACTCGCAGTAACAGGCGATGGCTCAGGGGAAAGTGGGTGGGGCCGGTGGCCCGCAGGCCGGTGGCGTGGGTGGCCGCGATCGTGCTCATCGCGGAGGCGCTCGGAATCGCCCTCCTGAACTGGTTCCTCGGCCTCGTGGTCGACCACCAGGACATGTCCCTCGCGGGCCTCGACCCGCGCGCCATGACCATCGGCGCCTGGATCGCGGGCGGCGTCTTCGGCGTCTATCTGCTGGTGTGCGCCGTGGTGCTGCTGCGCACGGCGATCCGCGACCGGGGGCCGGGCCTCGTCGGGCGGATCCTGCTGATCAGCGTCGCCGTCGTGCACGGGCTGCTCGGCGCGTTCGTGATCGGCCCGGCTGGCTGGCTCGCGTTCCTCGCCATGATGGTCGTGCTCGCGCTCATCGTGCTGACGCTGGTCGCCTACGACCGCCGGGAGAGCGGCGCCGCCGGTGCGCCGCCGGCCGCGCCGCAGGGGCCCGCTAGCTCTCCCGAGCCCACAACTCCGTGACGCTGACGTCCAGTTGCGCCAGCAGGCGGCGCAGCAGCGGCAGCGAAAGGCCGATCACGTTGCCGTGGTCGCCGTCGATGCCGTCGATGAAGGGCGCCGAGCGGCCGTCGAGGGTGAAGGCGCCCGCCACGTGGAGGGGTTCGCCCGTCGCCACGTAGGCGGCGATCTCCGCGTCGCTCGGCTCGCCGAACCGGACCACGGTGGAGGCGGTGCCCGACGCGTACCGGCCGGTGGTGGTGTCGCGGACGCAGTGGCCGGTCTGGAGGGTGCCCGCGCGGCCGCGCATCGCCTTCCAGCGGGCGGTGGCCTCCTCGGCGTCCGCGGGCTTGCCGAGCGCCTCGCCGTCCAGGTCCAGGACGGAGTCGCAGCCGACGACCAGGGCGCCGAGCGCCTCCGGGCGGGCGGCCACCACGGACGTCTTGGCCTCGGCGAGGGCGAGCGCCAGCTCCGCCGGGGTCGGCGCCGTCACGCTGTCCTCGTCGAAGCCGCTGACGATGACCTCCGGCGCGAAACCGGCCTGCCTGAGCAGGCCGAGGCGGGCGGGGGACTGGGAGGCCAGGATCAGGCGGCGGGGCGGCGTCATGGCCCTCAGCGTATAGAACCGCCGACCCCTCACAGCACGCCCAGCAGGAACATCGTCAGCACCATCGCCAGGGCCAGCACGACGCTCGCGCGCCGCAGCATCACCTGCGTCGCGCGAAGCTCCTCGGGAGGCTTGTCCTCCGGATCCGACCACAGCACGACTCCGATGGTGCGGCGCGCCCGCGCGGTGCGCCTGAGTACGCGTACTCAGGCGCCCCGCGCGGGCGGACCATTTTCGCGCGGCCCGGCCGGGTCAGGCGGGCCAGTACGTGCGCGACCAGCTGGCCGGGCCCGGGGCGGGCAGCCGGCGGCGGGCGATGCGGGAGGGATCGGCCCAGGCGTCCCGCTCGGCCGCGGCTGCCGGGGCCTGAGGCGCCGCCGCGGCCCGGGCCCTGACCACCGCGAGTGCGGCGGCCAGCTCCTCGGGGGTCGGATTGCCCCGAACGACCTTGATCATCATGGCGCTGGCTCCCTACGGCCTAGAGGGGGATGTTGCCGTGCTTCTTCGGGGGCAGGCTCTCCCGCTTCGTACGCAGCTGGCGCAGCCCCTTGACCACGTGCGCGCGGGTGTCGGACGGCAGGACCACCGCGTCGACATAGCCGCGCTCCGCCGCCGTGTAGGGGTTGAGGAGCGTGTCCTCGTACTCCTGGATGAGGCGGGCCCGGGTCTCCTCGGCGGTCCCGGCCTCCTCGGCAGCGGCGATCGTCTTGCGGTGCAGGATGTTGACGGCGCCCTGCGCGCCCATCACCGCGATCTGCGCCGTGGGCCAGGCCAGGTTCAGATCGGCGCCCAGGTGCTTGGAGCCCATCACGTCGTACGCGCCGCCGAACGCCTTGCGGGTGATGATCGTGATCAGCGGGACGGTCGCCTCCGCGTAGGCGTAGATCAGCTTGGCGCCGCGCCGGATGATGCCCTCGTGCTCCTGCTCGACACCCGGCAGGAAGCCCGGCACGTCGACGAAGGTCAGCACCGGCACGTTGAAGGCGTCACACGTACGGACGAACCGGGCGGCCTTCTCGCTCGCGTGGATGTCGAGACAGCCCGCGAACTGCATCGGCTGGTTGGCGACGATGCCGACCGGCCGGCCCTCGACCCGGCCGAAGCCGGTGAGGATGTTCGGCGCGAACAGCGACTGCGTCTCGAAGAACTCGGCGTCGTCCAGGACGTGTTCGATCACCGTGTGCATGTCGTACGGCTGGTTGGCGCTGTCCGGGACGATCGTGTCCAGCTCCCGGTCCTCGTCCGTGGTGGCCAGGTCGGCCTCCTCGGGGAAGGCGGGCGGCTCGCTCAGGTTGTTCGAGGGCAGGTACGACAGCAGCGACTTGACGTACTCGACGGCGTCCTTCTCGTCGCCCGCCATGTGGTGCGCGACGCCGGAGCGGGAGTTGTGCGCCCGCGCGCCGCCCAGCTCCTCGAAGCCGACGTCCTCGCCGGTGACCGTCTTGATGACGTCGGGGCCGGTGATGAACATGTGGCTGGTCTGGTCGACCATCACCGTGAAGTCGGTGATCGCCGGGGAGTACACCGCGCCGCCCGCGCACGGGCCCACGACCAGGCTGATCTGCGGGATGACGCCCGAGGCGTGGGTGTTGCGGCGGAAGATCTCGCCGTACATGCCGAGGGCCATGACGCCCTCCTGGATGCGGGCGCCGCCGGAGTCGTTGATGCCGACGACCGGGCAGCCGGTCTTCAGCGCGAAGTCCATCACCTTCATGATCTTCTGCCCGAAGACCTCGCCGAGCGCGCCGCCGAAGACCGTGAAGTCCTGCGAGAAGACGGCCACCGGGCGGCCGTCGACCGTGCCGTAACCGGTCACCACGCCGTCGCCGTACGGCTTGTTGGCGTCCAGGCCGAAGTCGGTCGAGCGGTGCCGCGCGAACTCGTCCAGCTCCACGAACGAGTCCTCGTCCATCAGCAGGTCGATCCGCTCACGGGCCGTCAGCTTGCCCTTGGCGTGCTGCTTCTCGACCGCGCGGGCCGAACCCGCGTGGGTCGCCTCGTCGATCCTGCGCCGCAGATCCTCGATCTTGCCTGCGGTGGTGTGGATGTCGGGCTTGTCTTCCAACTCGGACATCGGGATGCGGCTCCCTGCCTGGACGGTTCGGGGTGGGGGCGGTGCGGTGGCTACTGACTCGTAGCGTAGTGGCGCGAATACGGCTCGGCAGTGCGGCGTTTGCCACACCTACGCTGGGTTGCATGACGCCGCGAGATGGTTCAGACGTGCACGGGAACAACCGCTGGTCCGACCTGGACCGGCCCCCGCTCGGCCAGACGGGACTGCGCCGCTCCCTCCTGCGCCGGGACGGACTGTGGACGTCCCTCGAAGTGGTGCCCCGAACCGGCTCCACGAACACCGACCTGGTGGCCCGGGCGTCCTCGGGCGCCGTCGACGAGGGGGCCGTGCTGATCGCCGAGGAGCAGAGCGCGGCGCGCGGGCGCCTGGACCGGCGCTGGTCGGCGCCGCCGCGCTCGGGGCTGTTCTTCTCGGTGCTGCTCAAGCCCGGGGAGCACGAGGTGCCGGTCGAGCGCTGGGGGTGGCTGCCGCTGCTCGCCGGGGTCGCGCTCGCCACCGGGCTGTCCTCGGTGGCCGGGGTCGACACCGCGCTTAAGTGGCCCAACGACCTGCTGCTCACCGTCGGCGGCGAGGAGCGCAAGGCCGCCGGGATCCTCGCGGAGCGGGCCGGGGCGGACGGGGTCGTGGTCGGCATCGGGCTGAACGTGTCGCTGCGGGAGGCCGAGCTGCCGGTGCCCACCGCGGGGTCGCTGGCGCTGGCCGGGGCCGGGGTGGTCGACCGGGAGCCGTTGCTGCGGGCCGTGCTGCGGTCGTTCGAGCGCTGGTACCAGGAGTGGTGTGCCGCGCAGGGGGATCCGGGGCTGTCGGGGGTGCAGGACACGTATGCCGCCGGGTGTGCGACGTTGGGGCGGGCCGTGCGGGCGCATCTGCCCGGGGGGCGGGAGCTGGTGGGGGAGGCGGTGGCCGTGGACGGGGACGGGCGCCTTGTCGTCGCCGGCGCCGACGGTGTCCGGCAGTCCGTGTCCGCCGCCGACATCATCCACCTCCGCCCGGCCTGACATCACGGCCCGCCGCCGACTCCCCACGCCTCCGGCCGCCGTCGTCGTCCACGACTCGCGCAGTTCCCCGCGCCCCTGGGTGATCTTTTCGGGTGCGCCACCGTCGTGGCTGGTCGCGCAGTTCCCGGCGCCCCTGGGGTGGTTCTTCGGGTGTGGCTTTCGTGGTGGCTGGTCGCGCAGTTCCCCGCGCCCCTGGGTGGTCGGTCGTCTGCGGCCCGGTGGCCGCGTCTCGCGCAGTTCCCCGCGCCCCTGAGATGCGCACTGCGTGCGCCATCTCATCAGAGAGGCGCGCCACCGTCCGCCTCTCAGTGGAGGCGCGCGAAGCGCAGCCTCTGGGGGAGGCTGCGCGCAGCGCATGCCTCAGGGGCGCGGGGAACTGCGCGAGAAGCGGCCACCGGGCCGCGGACGAAGAACTACCCAGGGGCGCGGGGAACTGCGCGACCAGCCACGACGGTGGCGCGCGTGACGACCTGCCTAGGGGCGCGGGGAACTGCGCGACCAGCCACGACGGTGGCGCGCGTGACGACCTGCCTAGGGGCGCGGGGAACTGTGCGAGAAGCGGCCACCGGCCCGCGGATGACGTGCGACCCAGGGGCGCGGGGAACTGCGCGAGACGCGGTCACCGGGCCGCACGCGACGTGCGGCCCAGGGGTGTGGGGAACTGCGCGAGAGGCGGTTGCCGGGCCGTGTGCGGTGTGCTGACCAGAAGCGCGGGGAGACACTTTGGGGTTCGGGGTTGGTGGAGTGACCTGGCACACAGGGGCTGCCGTAGAGTTGAGCCCGGTCGATACCTGACCGCGGCAGATCGGAAGGGCAGCAGGCGTGAGCGTCGACGACTCGGGCTCCGGCACGGGTGGCCAAGGCGACCCCGAGAAGCCGGAAGGGGCCGAGGAGCACTCAGAGGATCCCCTCGCTCTGCGGCTCGAAGGGCTCATCCTCGGCGCCGAGCGCCGCTACACCCCGTTCCAGGCGGCCCGCAGCGCGGGCGTCTCGATGGAGCTGGCCTCCCGGTTCTGGCGGGCCATGGGCTTCGCCGACATCGGCCAGGCCAAGGCGCTGACCGAGGCCGACGTGCTGGCGCTGCGCCGGCTGGCCGGCCTGGTGGAGGCGGGGCTGCTCAGCGAGGCGATGGCGGTGCAGGTGGCCCGGTCCACCGGCCAGACCACCGCGCGGCTCGCCGAGTGGCAGATCGACTCGTTCCTGGAGGGGCTCACCGAGCCGCCGGAGCCGGGGATGACCCGTACCGAGGTCACGTATCCGCTGATAGAGCTGCTCCTGCCCGAGCTGGAGGAGTTCCTCGTCTACGTGTGGCGCCGGCAGCTGGCCGCCGCCACCGGTCGGGTGGTGCAGGCCGGGGACGACGAGGAGATGGTCGACCGGCGGCTCGCCGTCGGCTTCGCCGACCTCGTCGGGTTCACCCGGCTGACCCGCCGCATGGAGGAGGAGGAGCTCGGCGAGCTGGTCGAGGCCTTCGAGACCACGGCCGCCGACCTGGTCGCCGCGCACGGCGGACGGCTCATCAAGACGCTCGGCGACGAGGTGCTGTTCGCCGCCGACGACGCCGGGATCGCCGGCGAGATCGCGCTGCGGCTCATCGAGACGATGAGCAACGACGAGACCATGCCCGAGCTGCGCGTCGGCATGGCGTTCGGCACCGTGACGACCCGGATGGGCGACGTCTTCGGGACGACCGTGAACCTCGCGAGCCGCCTGACGTCGATAGCGCCCCGGGACAACGTGCTGGTGGACGGCGCCTTCGCCGAGGAGCTGATCCGCACCGGCGACGCGCCGACCTCGGAGGCCGAGGCCGCCGTCGAGGCGCAGAAGGCCGAGCAGGACGGCGAGGAACCGCCGTCGTACCGGTTCGCGCTCCAGCCCATGTGGCAGCGGCCGGTGCGCGGACTCGGCGTCGTGGAGCCCTGGACGCTGACCCGGCGCACCTGACACCCTCCGGTTAACGTCAGTTAACCGGAGGTGCGGGTCGGCCATGGGTGAAGAGCAGCAGCAGCAGCGGTTCGGGGAGTTCGTCGGCGTCACGCGGCACGAGGGCGGCACCGTCGCCGAACTGGCGCTGGACCGGCCCCGGGCCATGAACGCCGTGTCCAGCGCCATGGCCCGGGCCATCGGCGGCGCCTGCGCGGCGCTCGCCGCCGACCACGGCGTCCGGGCCGTGGTCGTCACCTCCACCCACGAGCGGGCCTTCTGCGTCGGCGCCGACCTCAAGGAGCGCAACTCCCTCACGGACGCCGAGCTGGTGCGGCAGCGGCCCGTCGCGCGGGCCGCCTACACGGGCGTACTGGACCTGCCGATGCCGACGATCGCGGCCGTGCACGGCTTCGCGCTCGGCGGCGGGTTCGAGCTGGCCCTCGCGTGCGACCTGATCGTCGCCGACGCCACCGCCGTGGTCGGGCTGCCCGAGGTGTCGGTCGGGGTGATCCCGGGCGGTGGCGGCACCCAGCTGCTGCCGCGCCGCGTCGGGGCCGCGCGCGCCGCCGAGCTGATCTTCACCGCGCGCCGGGTCGAGGCCGCCGAGGCCGCGGACCTCGGGCTCGTGGACCGGCTGGTGGCCGCGGGCGGGGACCGGGACGAGGCGCTGGCGCTGGCCGGCCGGATCGCCGCGAACTCCCCGGTCGGGCTGCGCGCCGCCAAGCGGGCGCTGCGGCTCGGGCACGGGCTCGACCTGCGGGCCGGCCTGGAGGTGGAGGACGCGGCCTGGCGGTCGGTGGCGTTCTCGGGGGACCGGGCGGAGGGCGTCGCCGCGTTCAACGAGAAGCGGGCGCCGCGCTGGCCCGGCGAATGAACCCCGCCGGGCCTCCGGGCCACCGGTACGGGTGTACCTGATTCACCGTAATGCCGGAAAAGTACCTAACCTGGATCAATGGGTGAGGACGTCCGGCTGCGGGCCGTCGTGATGCTCGCGCAGGGCATGGCGGCGGCGCAGTCCCCGCGGGAGTCCTGGCGGGCGGCCGCGCTCGGCGCCTGCCACGCGCTGTCGGGGAACTTCGCGGCCCTGTCGGTGTGGGAGCGCGAGCGCGGGCGGCTGCGGGTCCTCGTGAACGTGGGGGAGCGGTCGTCCGGCGAGGAGGAGTTCCCCGAGGACGAGACCTACCCGGTGCACCAGTTCCCGGAGATCACCGAGTTCCTGCACGAGCGGTGGGCGGGCGGCGGCGAGCCCGACGCGTGGGTGGAGACCGTCGCGGGGCCCGTCGAGCGCGCGGGCTACTGCCATCAGCGGGTCGCCGCGCTGCGCCGCCGGGGCCGCGGCAGCTGTGTCGTCGCGCCGGTCGTGCTGCACGGGCGGGCCTGGGGCGAGCTGTACGTCGCCCGGCCGCGCGGGGTGCCCGCGTTCGTGCCCGCGGACGCCGATCTCGCGACCGTGCTGGCCTCCGTGGTGGCCGCCGGACTCGCCCAGACGGAGCGGCTGGAGGAGGCCAGGCGGCTGGCGTTCACCGACGCGCTGACCGGCCTCGCGAACCGCCGGGCCGTCGACATACGGCTGGACCGGGCGGTGGAGCGGCACCGGGCGGACGGCGCCGTCGTCAGCCTCGTGGTCTGCGACCTGAACGGGCTCAAGCGGGTCAACGACACCCTCGGCCACGCGATCGGCGACCGGCTCCTCGAACGGTTCGGGTCCGTGCTCTCGCTGTGCGGCGCGATGCTGCCCGGCGCGCTCGTGGCCCGGCTCGGCGGGGACGAGTTCTGCCTGCTGGCCGTCGGTCCGGCCGCCGACGACGTGGTGCGGGTCGGCGGCGAGATCTGCTCGCGGGCGGCGGAGATGGACCTCGGCGAGGGCGTCGCGGTCGGCATCGCCTCGACCGGCGACCCGATCGGCGAGGTCAGGAGCGCGCGCCGGCTGTTCCGGCTCGCGGACGCCGCCCAGTACAAGGCCAAGGCGGCGCGCGCCGCGCGGCCGGTGGTCGCCGGCCGGGACGGCGGTCTCGACGACCCGGTCGTCCGGCTCGCCGACGCGCCGCCGCCGGTCACCGGGGAGCGCGAGCGCCGCCGGATCCGCGGTCTCGATCAGTAAGGGGCTTTCCCGGTACTCGGTCGTGACATCCAGGGATTCACTGCGTACGCTCCTGAATATGGATATGCACACTGTGGTGCTCGGGACGGCCGGGGTCACCGCTGCCGATGTCGTCGCCGTCGCCCGCCGCGACGCCCGGATCGAACTCGCCCCCGAGGCCGTCGAGGCGCTCGCCGCGGCCCGCCGGATCGTCGACGCGCTCGCCGCGAAGCCCGAGCCCGTCTACGGCGTCTCCACCGGGTTCGGCGCCCTCGCCACCCGGCACATCAGCCCCGAGCTGCGCGCCCAGCTCCAGCGCAACATCGTGCGCTCGCACGCCGCGGGCATGGGCCCGCGCGTCGAGCGCGAAGTGGTGCGCGCGCTGATGTTCCTCCGCCTGAAGACCGTCTGCTCCGGCCGCACCGGGGTCCGGCCCGAGGTCGCCAGGACCATGGCGGACGTGCTCAACGCCGGGATCACCCCGGTCGTGCACGAGTACGGCTCGCTGGGCTGCTCCGGCGACCTCGCCCCGCTCAGCCACTGCGCGCTCACCCTCATGGGCGAGGGCGACGCCGAGGGCCCCGACGGGACCGTCCGGCCCGCGGGCGAGCTGCTCGCCGAGCACGGCATCACGCCCGTCGAGCTGCGCGAGAAGGAGGGGCTCGCGCTGCTGAACGGCACCGACGGCATGCTCGGCATGCTCGTCATGGCCCTCGACGACCTCGACACCCTGTACAAGTCCGCCGACGTCACGGCCGCGCTGTCCCTGGAGGCGCTGCTCGGCACCGACCGGGTGCTCGCCCCCGAGCTGCACGCCATCCGCCCGCACCCCGGGCAGGCCGCCTCCGCCGCCAACATGCTGGCCGTGCTCAAGGGCTCCGAGCTGACCGGGCACCACCAGGACGACGCGCCGCGCGTGCAGGACGCGTACTCCGTGCGGTGCGCCCCGCAGGTCGCCGGGGCCGGGCGGGACACCATGGCGCACGCGCGGCTCGTCGCCGAGCGCGAGCTGGCCGCCGCCGTCGACAACCCCGTGGTGCTGGCCGACGGGCGCGTCGAGTCCAACGGCAACTTCCACGGCGCGCCGGTCGCCTACGTCCTCGACTTCCTCGCCATCGCCGCCGCGGACCTGGGCTCCATCGCCGAGCGGCGCACCGACCGGCTGCTCGACAAGAACCGCTCGCACGGGCTGCCGCCGTTCCTCGCGGACGACGCCGGGGTCGACTCCGGGCTGATGATCGCGCAATACACGCAGGCCGCGCTGGTGAGCGAGCTGAAGCGGCTCGCCGTACCGGCGTCCGCGGACTCGATCCCGTCCTCCGCGATGCAGGAGGACCACGTGTCCATGGGCTGGTCGGCGGCGCGCAAGCTGCGGACCGCCGTCGACAACCTGGCCCGGATCGTGGCCGTCGAGCTGTACGCGGCGACGCGCGGCATCGAGCTGCGCGAGGGGCTGAAGCCGGCGCCCGCGTCCCGCGCCGTGATCGCCGCCGCCCGGGAGGCCGGGGTGCGGGGGGCCGGACCGGACCGGTTCCTGGCGCCCGACCTCGCCGCCGCCGACGCGTTCGTGCGGAGCGGGGCGCTGCTGGCCGCCGCCGAAGGGGTCACCGGAGCGCTGGCCTAGGGACCGTACGGGGGGCGGGAGCGCCGTGGCCGGCCGCGCGCCGGCCCGGGCCCGCGCCCCGTGCGGGGCCGCGCGCTCCTACAGGGCGCTCCGCTCTCTGCGGACCGAGTAGGTGACGAAGACGACGCCCAGGCCCAGGAAGGCCGAGCCGCCCACGACGTACGGGGTGGTGTCCACCGTTCCCGTGTCGGCCAGGCGGAGTTGACGGTCGGTCCGGGTGTCGGCCGTGGCGGCGGTGCGCTGCTGGTCGGCGGTGGTGGAGACGTGTCCCGGATTCGCGGTGGCGTTGGGGACGAACCACAGGGCGGCCAGGAGGGTCCCGGCGGCGGTGGCGGTGAACAGTGATCGGCGTGTGGCGGACACGGAAGCGATCCCCCTTGTGGCGCTGGCGAATTGGCCGTGTGGGGCGATCCTAGTGACAGGGGCGGGTCACGTGAAAGTCACGGGGGTCGCGGGCCGTACGCTCCGCGTCATGAGTACTGATGAGACGTCACGCTTTGTTCGCCTGAAGGTGGAATTGGTCCTGGAGGTCGTCGACGGGGAGGCGCTGGCCGGCGGCGCGCTCCAGCGCGTCGCCGAGGCCGCGGCGGCGGGAGAGCTGCCGGAGCGCGAGCGCGAGCACGCCGAGAGCGCCGTGCAGGAGGACGAGGCGGAGGCCGTCGCGTACCTCGTCGACCCGTTCGACCTGGTCGGTGACGTGCCGGGCGCCGAACTCGTCCAGGCGTCGTGGTCCAGCGAGCAGGTCGACTACGACCCCGATTCGCCGGATTGGGACCTCGACGAGGATGATGACGCGGAGGACGCCGAGGACGGCGTGTAGCGGTCGGTGCGACGGGGAACCCCGGGGCGGCGACGGCCGCCCCGGGGTTCGCTGTTACCACGGGTGCACCGGCGGTCACCCCCTTTTCCGCGTGGTGTCCCCCACATCGGGGCTCCTCGGGAACGGGCCGGAGCGGTCACTGCGTTATGTATGGGTAGGGGGATGCCCTGTGTCCCTCCGGGGAGATCCGGGAAATCGGCGACTATGGAGAAGCGTGTGATGACGGACGGTAAGCGGCGCAAAGGTCTGATGGCCGCGTCCGCCCTGCTCGGCGGTGTTCTGGTGCTCTCCGCGTGCAGCGGCGGCGACGGCGACAGCGCCGCGTCGGGCAGCGGCGAGAAGACGCAGCAGCAGGCCGACGAGGCCGCGGCGAAGAAGACCTCCGAGGCCGACATCAGGATCGCGCCGAAGGACGGCTCCGACAACGCGAGCATCAACAACGCCGCCAAGGTCACCGTGAGCAAGGGCACGCTCACCGACGTCAAGATGACCACGGCCGACGGGACCGCCGTCGCGGGCCAGATAGCCCCGGACAAGAAGACCTGGAAGCCCACCAGCCAGCTCGCGCGCGCCACGACGTACCGGATCGCCGCCGTGGCGAAGGACGGGGACGGCCGCGCCGCGCACGAGAACTCGCAGTTCACGACGGTCTCCCCGGCCAACAGCTTCATCGGCAACTTCACGCCGGAGGACGGTTCGACCGTCGGCGTCGGCATGCCCGTGTCGATCAACTTCGACAAGGCGATCACGAACAAGTCCGATGTGCAGTCCCACATCACCGTGTCGTCGAGCAGCGGCCAGCAGGTCGTCGGCCACTGGTTCGGCGCCAACCGCCTGGACTTCCGCCCCGAGGACTACTGGAAGGGCGGCTCCACCGTCACCCTGAAGCTGGACCTCGACGGCGTCGAGGGGGCGAACGGGGTGACCGGTGTGCAGCAGAAGACGATCTCGTTCAAGGTCGGGCGCAACCAGGTCTCCACGGTCGACGCCAAGACCAAGACGATGACCGTCACCCACGACGGCAAGGTCGTCAAGACCATCCCGATCTCCGCCGGTTCGCCCGAGAACAAGACGTACGAGGGCCAGATGGTGATCTCCGAGAAGTTCAAGGAGACCCGGATGAACGGCGCGACGGTCGGCTTCACGGACGACGACGGCAAGGGCGAGTACGACATCAAGGACGTGCCGCACGCGATGCGCCTGTCGAACTCCGGCACCTTCATCCACGGCAACTACTGGGGCGCCAAGTCGATCTTCGGCTCGGTGAACACCAGCCACGGCTGTGTCGGCCTCTCCGACGCCAAGGGTGCCAACGACTCCAGCACCCCGGGCGCCTGGTTCTACGACAACTCGATGGTCGGCGACGTCGTCATCGTGAAGAACACCGGCGACAAGACCGTCCAGCCGGACAACGGCCTCAACGGCTGGAACCTGAGCTGGGCCGACTGGAAGGCCGGCTCCGCCGCCTGATCCGCGGCTCCGCACGGCAGGGCCCCGGTACGCGCCGCGTACCGGGGCCCTGCCGTGCGGGGGGTCTCATCCCGTTCTCATCGCCGCCTCACGCAACCCTTACAGCCGCGCCATACGGTTTCGCCGCAGCGGGAGCCGGGTCGTCCCACCGACGGCCCGGCTCCCGCTCATTCCTGTCAGCGCCCCACGTCGGGGCTGTCATCGGGCGAGGCTTCGATGTTCTTCACCTACCTCAGGCGTGAACTGCGCCGCCGCAGAAAGGCGGCGCTGGTCGTCGCCTCCGGTCTCGCGCTCGGAATCGCGCTCGTCATCGTCGTCAGCTCGGTGTCCTCCGGCATGAGCACGGCCCAGGACAAGGTCCTGAAGTCCCTGTACGGGCTCGGCACCGACATGACCGTCACCAAGGCGGCACCGGCCCAGACCGGTGACAACCGGCGGCCGAACTTCAAGTTCGACGCGAACGCCGACGGCTCGGACAAGGAGCAGTCCACCGACCGGGTCATGGCCCAGGGCTTCCAGACCCTCGCCTCCTCCACGGTCGCCGAGGTCGCCGGCCAGCAGGGCGTCGCCGACACCGTCGGCGGGCTGAGCCTCCAAGTGGTCAAGGTCAGCGGCCAGTTCACCCGCGGCCAGTTCAAGCAGGACCAGCAGGGCCAGAGCCAGGGCCGGCAGGGCGGCCCCGGCACCTCCGACCGGCCGCAGGGCCGCGTCGAGGGCGGCGGCGCCGACTTCGGCGTCAACTCCTACTCCGTGTACGGCACCGACGTCACCAAGCAGAACCTCGGCCCGCTGACCACCTCGAAAATCACCAAGGGCCGCACGTTCAAGACCTCCGAGACCGACGCCAAGGTGGCCGTGGCCGACGCCTCCTACGCCAAGGAGAAGAAGCTCGCCCTGGGCGACACCGTCACCATCAACAAGGTCACCTTCAAGATCGTCGGCATTTCCACGGCCGACAGCGGCGACTCCTCCGCCAACCTCTACATCCCGCTGAAGCGGGCGCAGACCATCGCCGACCTGAAGAACAAGGTGACGACGGTCTACGTCAAGGCGACCGACTCGCAGCAGATCGACGCGGTGAAGTCCGCCATCGGCAAGAACATCTCGGGGACCACGGTCACCACCTCCGCGGACCTCGCCAAGACCGTCTCCGGTTCGCTGTCCACCGCCTCCTCGCTCGCCTCCAACGTCGGCAAGTGGCTGTCGGTCGCGGTGCTCGTCGCCGCGTTCCTCGTCGCGGGCCTGCTCACCTCGTCGGCGGTCTCGCGCCGGGTCCGCGAGTTCGGCACGCTCAAGGCGCTCGGCTGGAAGTCCGGCCGGGTCACCCGCCAGGTCATCGGGGAGGCCGTCGTCAACGGGCTCATCGGCGGAGTCCTCGGCATCGCGGTCGGCCTCGCCGGGGCCTACGTGGTCACCGCGATCAGCCCGACCCTCAGCGCGTCCCTCGGCTCGGCCGGCGGGGGCGGCGGCGGGGGCGGCGGCTTCGGCGGGGGCGGCGGCCTGGGCGGTCCCGGCGGCGGCGGGCGGCAGGCCGCGAGCCGGACCCTCGACATCGCGCTGACCGCACCGGTCTCCGGCACCACCATCGTCCTCGCGGTCGGCCTCGCCGTCGCCGGCGGTCTGATCGCCGGCGCGTTCGGCGGCTGGCGGGCCTCGCGGCTGCGCCCGGCGGACGCGCTGCGCCGCGTCGAATAGCCCCGGACCCGCCGGCCGACCGGACGGACCCCGCCCTCACCGCCCTCACCTCCCTCACCTCCCTCAACCCCCTCCTCCTTACGCACCACAGGAGTCGCATCCATGTATCAACTCAGAGGCGTCACCAAGCAGTACCAGCGCGGCCGGGAGCGCATCGACGCGCTGGCCGGCGTCGATCTGACCATCGGCGACGGCGACCGGCTCGTCATCCAGGGCCCGACCGGGGGCGGGAAGTCGACGCTGCTCCAGATGCTGGGCGGTCTGGACCGGCCCACGGCGGGCAGCGTCGAGTTCGACGGCACGGACCTCGCCCGGCTGCCGGAGGCCCGGCTGACCAAGGTGCGGGCCGAGTCGATCGGGTTCGTCTTCCAGTCGTTCAACCTGATCCCCACCCTGACGGCGCAGGAGAACGTGGAGACGGCGCTGGTCCCGCTCGGCCTGAAGGGCGCGGTGCGGCGCGAGCGGGCGGGTGAGGCGCTGCGGTCGGTGGGCCTGGGGGAGCGGGCGGCGCACCTGCCGTCGGAGATGTCGGGCGGCCAGCAGCAGCGTGTCGCGATCGCCCGGGCGCTGGTGAAGAACCCGAAGGTGCTGCTGGCGGACGAGCCGACGGGCAACCTCGACGAGTCGATGCGCGACGAGATCATGGAGGTGCTGGAGACCCAGTGGAAGGAGCACGGGCTCACCTTCATCATGGTCACCCACGACTCCGCGATCGCCCGCCGGGCACCGCGCCTCGCGACCCTGCGCAAGGGCCGCATCACGATCACCGATAACGAAAAAATCAAGTAAAGAAGATCAGGCAACCTGTGACCCCCCTGAGCCATCTGAAGGCGCAGGGGGGTCTTCCGACCCCGGCCGGTGAACTACCGTCCCCAGGGGGAAAGTTGCACAGACAGCCACATTCTCGGACGCGACGGGCCGCGTTCGTCGCGAGCGCCGCCGCCGTCGCGGTGACCGCGGGCCTGGCCCTGCCGGCGCACTCCGCGCCCGCGGCCGCCGCGCACGCGCGCGCGGGGCACTCGTTCGCGCCGCGCACGCACGTCACGCTCATCACCGGTGACCGGGTCGCCGTGGACGCCAAGGGCCGGCCGGCCGGGGTGGAGCCGGCCGCGGGGCGCGCACACATACCCGTGCAGACCCGCACGCTCGGCGGACACACGTACGTGGTGCCGCTCGACGCCCAGCGCCTGATCGCCGCCGGCACGCTCGACCAGCGGCTCTTCGACATCACCGAGCTGTCCAAGGCCTCGTACGCCAAGGCCCAGAAGAACGGCCTGAAGGTCATCGTCGGCTACAAGGGCGCGGCGGCCGGTACCCGGGCCGAGGTGCGCGACGCCGGTGACACGACCGTGCGCCGCTCGCTCAAGGCGCTGAACGCGGACGCGCTCACCACGCCGAAGACCGACGCGGTGAAGCTGTGGGACGCCGTCACCGACCGGGACGGCAGCACCGCCTCCGGGGTGAGCCGCATCTGGCTCGACGGCCTGCGCCGGGCCAGCCTCGACAAGTCCGTGCCGCAGATCGGCGCGCCCACCGCCTGGGCCGCCGGATACGACGGCAAGGGCGTCAAGATCGCCGTGCTCGACACCGGCATCGACGCCACGCACCCCGACCTGAAGGACCAGGTCGTCGGGTCGAAGAACTTCTCCGCCGCGCCGGACGCCACCGACCACTTCGGCCACGGCACCCACGTCGCGTCCATCGCGGCCGGTACGGGCGCCAAGTCGGGCGGTGTCTACAAGGGCGTCGCCCCCGGCGCCAAGCTGCTCAACGGCAAGGTGCTCGACAACGACGGCTTCGGCGACGACTCCGGCATCCTCGCCGGCATGGAGTGGGCGGCCGCGCAGGGCGCCGACGTCGTGAACCTGAGCCTGGGCGGCGGCGACACCCCCGAGATCGACCCCCTTGAGGCCGAGGTCAACAAGCTGTCGCGGGAGAAGGGCATCCTCTTCGCCATCGCGGCGGGCAACGAGGGCCCCCACTCGATCGGTTCGCCCGGCAGCGCCGACGCCGCGCTGACCGTCGGCGCCGTCGACGGCAAGGACAAGCTCGCCGACTTCTCGTCCACCGGGCCGCGCGTCGGCGACGGCGGCATCAAGCCCGACGTGACCGCGCCGGGCGTCGACATCACGGCCGCCGCCGCGCCGGGCAGCGTCATCGACCAGGAGGTCGGCGAGAAGCCGGCCGGTTACCTGACGATCTCCGGTACGTCGATGGCGACCCCGCACGTCGCGGGCGCCGCCGCGATCCTCAAGCAACAGCACCCCGACTGGACCTCCACCCAGCTCAAGGGCGCCCTGGTCGGCTCGGCCAAGGGCACCGCGGGGCTCACCCCGTTCGAGCAGGGCAGCGGCCGGATCCAGGTCGACAGGGCCATCGCGCAGACCGTGTTCGCCGACCCGGTCTCCGTCGGCTTCGGCGTCGCGCAGTGGCCGCACACCGACGACAAGCCCCTGACCAAGCAGGTCACGTACCGCAACACCGGTACGAAGGACGTCACCCTCGACCTGACGGTCCAGGGCACCGGCCCCAAGGGCCAGCCGGCCCCCGCGGGCTTCTTCGCCCTGGGCGCGAACCGGGTGACCGTCCCGGCGGGCGGCACCGCCACCGCCGACGTGACCGCCGACACCCGGCTCGGCGGCACCGCCGACGGCGCCTACTCGGCGTACGTCACCGCGACCGGCGACGGGCAGACGGTGCGCACGGCCGCCGCCGTGCAGCGCGAGACCGAGTCGTACGACGTGACGCTCAAGCACCTCGGGGGCGACGGCAAGCCGCTGTCGACGTACCTGAGCGACCTGATCGGCTACACCGGCCTCGCCAAGGAGCAGGTCTTCTCGGCCGAGCCCAGCGACTCCGGCACGGTGACGCTGCGCGTGCCCCGGGGCGACTACCTCCTGGACGCGTGGCTCGCCAAGGACGTCGTCGACTTCAAGGGCGGCGTCGACTGGTTCGTCCAGCCGAAGCTCAGCGTCACCAAGAACGTCACCCTGACGCTGGACGCCCGCAAGACCAAGAAGGCCGACATCACCGTGCCGGACACGGCGGCCAAGCCGCTCAGCGCCAGCATCGGGTACACGTACGACCCGGCGGAGCTCTCGCTCTCGCTGCAACTCGGCTCGTTCGCGGACATCCGCATGGCGAACCTGGGCGCGGACGTGCCGAGCGGCCTGGCGCAGACCTGGTTCGGCCAGTGGAGCAAGGGCGGCGGCGCCGAGTACGACGTGGCGACCACGGCCAGGGTCAAGCACGTCGTCGGCGACAAGTCCCGGCACTTCAAGAAGTCCGAACTCGCCACGGTGGTCAACACGCTGGGCGCCTCGGCCCCCGGGAAGACCGGCGCGCTCCAGCCCGTCGGGATGTTCCCCGACGACCTCGTCATGGGCGCCGGCGTCGAGCAGAAGCTGCCCGGCACCCGCACCCTGTACCTGTCGACGACCGACAAGATCCAGTGGACGTACGACTTCCTCCAGTACGCGGGCAAGGACGCCGAGGGCAACCCGGTCCCCGACGCGGGGTACTCGCTGGGCGACACGCAGACCTTCAAGGGCGGCTCGCGCTACGAGAAGACGTTCAACACGGCCGTCTTCGCGCCGCGCGTCGGCGGGGACTACGGCCTCTTCCGCGCCGGCAACGAGATCTCCGGTTCCGTGCCGCTGTTCGCGGACGGCAAGACCCACGCGGGCTCCTCGGAGTTCACCTCGGCGGCCACGACGCTGTACCGCAACGGCACCAAGATCGGCACGAACCAGGACCCGCTGACCGGTGAGGAGGTGTTCACCGTCCCGTCGGGCGACGCCGCGTACAAGCTGACCACGTCGGTCAAGCGCAGCGCCAAGGTGTCGGCGGCCTCCACCCGGGTCGACGCGACCTGGACGTTCCACTCCAAGAAGCCCGCCGACTTCGCCCAGCTCCCGGCGTCCGGCGTGCGGTTCACCCCCGCGGTCGGCTCCGACAGCCGCGCCCCGGCCCGGAAGACCCAGTCCGTCCCGGTCTCCGTGACCGGCGCGGCGGCCGGCTCCCAGATCAAGTCGCTCTCCGTGTACGTCAGTTACGACGGCGGCGCGAACTGGAAGAAGGTCACCGTCAAGAACGGCAAGGTCGGCGTGAAGACCCCGAACGCCGGCAAGGGCGTCTCGCTCCGCGCCAAGATCACCGACAAGAAGGGCAACACGTCGACGATCTCGATCTACAACGCGTACTACGGCAAGTGACGTAGCGCGCGCAGGGGGGGCGGGGCCCCCCCCCCCCCCGGGGGGCGGGGGGGCCCCCCCGGGTTGGGGCGGCGCGCCAAAAAACCGAAGGGCGGGGGGACAAACCCCCCCCGGCCCCCGGGGCCCGC
>NZ_JBIVKH010000001.1:257349-465368 GCF_044750685.1 Streptomyces sp. NPDC088785 | reverse complement strand
ACGTCCACGATCTCGATCTACACCCCGAACTACGCCATGTGACGTAGCGCGCGCTGGGGGGGCGGCCCGCCCGGGTCGGTGGCCGGGGGGGGGCCGCCCGTGTTTGGCTGACGGCCATGACAACGCAGACGGTCGAGTACATCCGCTACCGCATCCCGGCTGACCGCTCCGCCGAGTTCCTCGCCGCGTACACCCGCGCGGCGCGGTTCCTGGCCGCCTCACCCCACTGTGTCTCCTACGAACTCGCCCGCTGCGACGAGGACTTCGAGCACTTCGTCCTGCGGATCGTGTGGACGTCGACCGAGGACCACGTCGAGAGGTTCCGGGAGTCGGAGTCGTTCCCCGACTTCCTCGCCGAGATACGCCCGTACGTGGGGTGCATCGACGAGATGCGCCACTACAAGCCGACCACCGTGCGCGGCGCGGGTTCGGCCGAGCCCACGCTGTACGAGTGGGCCGGCGGCGCGGCGGCCCTCACCCGGCTGACCTCGGCGTTCTACGCCCAGGTCGTCAAGGACGACCTGCTCGGCCCGCTCTTCGCCGACCTGCCGGCCGCGCACGCGGAGCATGTCGCGCTCTGGCTCGGGGAGGTGTTCGGCGGGCCGTCCGCGTACACCGAGCGGCACGGCGGGCACAGTCACATGGTCGCCATGCACATCGGCAAGGACATCACCGAGGCGCAGCGGCGGCGCTGGGTGAGCCTGATGCACGACGCGGCCGACGAGGCCGGGCTCCCGTCGGACGCCGCCTTCCGCTCCGCGTTCGCCGGGTACGTGGAGTGGGGCACCCGGCTGGCCCTGCACTTCTCGGCCCCCGACGCCGAACGGCCCGCGGAGCAGCCGGTGCCGACGTGGGGGTGGGGCGCGGCTCCGCCGTATCGCGGGTGACGGGGGGCCGTCTGTTCCCCGCGCCACCGTCGTGGCTCGCGGGGTTCGTCTGTTCCGCGCGCCAACGTCGTGGCTGGCCGCGCAGTTCCCCGTGCCCCTAGGTCGTCTGTCACGCGCGCCACCGTCGTGGCTGGCCGCGCAGTTCCCCGCGCCCCTGAGGCATGCGCGGCGCGCAGCCTCCCCTTGAGGCTGCGCTTCGCGCGCCTCTGGAGGGGGTGGGGCGGAGGCGAGGCGCGCCACTCCGATGAGATGCCGCACGCAGTGCGCATCTCAGGGGCGCGGGGAACGGCGCGAGAAGCGGCCACCGGCCCGCAGACGACGAACTACCCAGGGGCGCGGGGAACGGCGCGGGAAGCGGTCACCGGGCCGCAGGTGAAAGAACTACCCAGGGGCGCGGCGAACTGCGCGATCAGGCCCCACCGGGTCGCGGGTCAGGGAGGATCCGAAGGGGCGAGGTCGCAGAGGTCCGGGTCAGTGCGGAGCCTTGGTGGCGTCGGTGCCCCAGCTGGCCAGCAGCCGGAGTGCCTCGGCCGAGGGAGTGCCGGGCTCCGCGTGGTACACCGACAGGAACTGACCGTCGTCGTCCGGGAAGTGCAGCGTCTCGTAGGACAGGGCGAGGTCACCGACGAGCGGATGCCGCATCCGCTTCACCCCGTGCCCCTTCTCCTTCACGTCGTGCGTGGCCCACAGCGTGCGGAACGTCTCGCTCTTGACGGACAGCTCACCCACGAGCGCCGACAGCTCCGGATCGTCGGGGTTGCGCCCCGCGTAGAGCCGCAGATAACTCACCATGTCCGACGCCTTCTGCTCCCAGTCGAGGAACAGCTCCCGGTAGGCGGGGTCGAGGAACGTCAGCCGGGCCCAGTTCCGCTCGGCCGCCGCCAGCTCGCCCCAGTCGCCGAAGAGGGCCGCCGCCATCCGGTTCCAGGCGAGGATGTCGGAGCGCGCCCCGCCGATGTACGCGGGCACGCCCTCCAGGTTCTCCAGCAGGTGCCGCAGCCCCGGCCGCACGTGCTGCTGCCGCCGCGGCGCCCGCTGCTTGCGCCGGGCCTGCGTCGGCTTCGCCAGATGGACCAGGTGGGCATGCTCGGTGTCGCTCAGCTGGAGGGCGCGCGCGATCGCGTCGAGCACCTCCGCCGACACATTGCGCCCGTTGCCCTGCTCCAGGCGCGTGTAGTAGGCGACCGAGACCCCGGCGAGCTGCGCCAGCTCCTCGCGGCGCAGCCCCGGGACCCGGCGGTGCCGCCCGGCCGCCGAGAGCCCCACGTCGGCGGGCTGGAGCCGGGCCCGCCGGGTGCGCAGGAACTCGCTGAGCTCGGCGCGGCGGTCCAGGGTCGGGTTGTCGTCCATGTATCCAGTATTCCCGGTCGTACGACGGTGAGCCTGACCCCGTCAGTAGTAGGACCACTGGTCGTACGCAAAGGGGTGACCTGCGCGGATGTCGCAGGAGGGGGCCGGCTGGGGCAGGCTGGAATCCATGACCACCACTGTTGCCGCGTACGCCGCGCCCAGCTCGAAGGCCCCGCTGGAGCGCACCACCATCGAGCGCCGTGACGTCGGCGAGCACGACGTACTGATCGACATCAAGTTCGCCGGAATCTGCCACTCCGACATCCACCAGGCCCGCGAAGGCTGGGGTGAGGCCATCTTCCCGATGGTCCCCGGGCACGAGATCGCCGGTGTCGTCGAGGCCGTCGGTTCCGGTGTCACCAAGTTCAAGGTCGGCGACCACGTCGGCGTCGGCTGCATGGTCGACTCCTGCGGCGAGTGCGAGCCCTGCCGCAGCGGCCAGGAGCAGCACTGCGTCCGGGGGAACGTCGGCACGTACAACTCCGTCGGCAAGGACGGCGAGCCCACCTACGGCGGCTACTCGCAGAAGGTCGTCGTCGACGAGGGCTTCACCCTGCGCATCCCCGACGGGCTCTCCCTCGACGTGGCCGCGCCGCTGCTCTGCGCCGGCATCACCACGTACTCGCCGCTGAAGCACTGGGGCGCGGGCCCCGGCAAGAAGGTCGCCGTGGTCGGCCTGGGCGGCCTGGGCCACATGGGCGTCAAGATCGCGCACGCGCTCGGGGCCGAGGTCACGGTCCTGTCGCAGTCGCTGCGCAAGAAGGACGACGGCCTGAAGCTGGGCGCCGACCACTACTACGCGACCAGCGACCCGAAGACCTTCGAGGAGCTGGCCGGCTCCTTCGACGTGATCCTCTCGACGGTCTCCGCGCCGCTCGACTTCGGCGCGTACCTCGGCCTGCTCAAGACGGGCGGCGCCCTGGTGAACGTCGGCGCCCCCGAGGAGCCGATCTCGCTGAACCTGTTCACCCTCATCGGCGGCAACAAGACGCTCGCCGGCTCCATGATCGGCGGCATCGCCGAGACCCAGGAGATGCTCGACTTCTGCGCCGAGCACGGCCTGGGCGCCGAGATCGAGCTGATCGAGGCGAGCCAGGTCAACGAGGCGTACGAGCGGGTCGTCGCCTCCGACGTGCGGTACCGCTTCGTGATCGACGCGGCCACCATCTGACGTACGTCCGCGCCCCCGCCCGACCACCCCTCACGACCCGGGCCCGCACGTCCTGAGTCCCTCACGACCCGAGGCCCATGACCCGAGGGGTAATCGACGCCCTCCTCGGGCTCCGACAGGATTCCCCCGTCCCGTCGGACCCGAGGAGGGCTCACTCATGACCGCCTACGCCATCGCCGTACTGCGTCCCACCCACCCCCCGCACCCCGACGTCCTCCAGTACATCGAGCGCGTCCAGGGCACCTTCGAGCCGTACGGCGGCCGGTTCCTGTCGCACGGCAGGACCGGCGAGTGGGTGGAGGGGGAGTGCCTCGGCGCCCTGGTCGTCGTCGGGTTCCCGGACCTGGAGCGGGCCCGCGCCTGGTACGCGTCCGACGCCTACCGGGCGATCCTGCCGCTGCGCGCGGACCACATCCCCGGCGAACTGGTCCTCCTGGACGGGGTCCCGCCGGACTACGACGCGGCGCACACGGCGGCGCTGATGCGGGGATCCGGGGCCTGACCCCCGCGGCGTGTGCGCCACGTCACAGCGCGGGGCCGTCACGGGACGCGGGGGAGCGGGGTCCTGTGTGCGGAGCCCGGCCGAACGGGCCGGGAACACCGCCACCACACACCACGGGAGAACCCATGAGCCCCCGCTTCGACCTCTTCGACAGCCCGACCGCGGCGAAGATCGCCAAGCGTTTCGCCGCCTGCTCGCTCGCCCTGGAGGAGTCGACCCTCCCCCGGTCCCTCAGGGAGCTGGTGCAGCTGCGGGTCGGCCAGCTCAACGGCTGCGGCTTCTGCGTCGACGCCCACACCAAGGAGGCCGCGCGGGCCGGGGAGAGCGCGCTGCGCGTCAACCTCGTCGCGGCCTGGCGCCACACCACCGTGTTCAGCGACGCCGAGCGGGCCGCGCTGGCCCTCGCCGAGGAGGGCACGCTGCTCGGCGACCGGGGCGTGAGCGACGCGACCTGGAGCGCGGTGCGCGAGCACTTCGACGACGACGAGGTCGGCGCCCTGGTCTGCCTGGTCTCCCTGATCAACGCGGCGACCCGGATGAATGTGATCGTGCACCTGGCGGGCGGCTCCTACGAGCCGGGCATGTTCGCCGCCGCGGCGGCGAGCTGAGCCGCGCGGCCGGGGCACCGGATGCCGGCCGGTCCGCGCCGCCCGCGCGGACCGGCCGGCGATTTTTCCGCGGACGCCGGCGGACGGCCCCGCGACGCCCGATAAAGTCGCTCGGTACAGCTGGTTGTGGGGACAACCGGAGCGCCTCGGGGAGGGCATGCAGCACATGGGTCGTCGTTCTGGGGGCATGGCCGGCGCGTGGGCCGAGATGCAGAGGCAGCAGCAGCGTCAGATGGAGGCCGAGGCCCGGCGGCAGCGGCAGGAGGAGCAGCAGGCGCGCGCCCATCAGCGGCGGGCCGCCCAGAGCTACCGCGAGTACCGGCAGGCCGAGGCGCAGCGCCGCACCGAGGACCTGGACGCGCAGATCACCGCGCTCCAGGGCCTCCTCGCCGCCGGCTGCCGGGCGCCCGCCTTCCGCGCGTCGTCGCTGACGCGCCCCGAGCACGTCGCGCCCTTCGCGCCGGGGCCGCTGGGGCAGCCGGTGCCCATGCCCGTCGCCGAGCACTACCAGGCGCAGAGCGGCTGGACGGCCGGCCGCCGCGCCCAGGCGCAGGCCGAGGCGCGGGCCCGCTTCGAGCGGGACTGGCACGCGGCGCAGGCCGCGGAGGCCCGGCGCCGCGAGCAACTCGCCGCGTACCAGCGGGAGTACGACCAGTGGGCGGACGCCCAGCTGGCCGGGACCCGGCGGCACAACGCGGGGATCACCGAGCTGCGGCAGGGGGTGCGCCGACGCGACCCGGACGCCGTGGTCGAGTACTTCTCGGCGGCGCTCTACGCGTCCGCGGGCTGGCCGGAGGGCTTTCCCCGCCAGGTCACCGCCGCCTACGACGCGGCGGCCGGCGAGCTGGTGCTGGACTGGGAGCTGCCCGGCTTCGACGTCGTCCCCGAGGCCAAGGCCGTCCGCTACCTGTCCAGCACGGACCAGGAGAAGGAGACGGCGCGCCCGGTCGGCCAGCGCCGCTCGGTCTACCGCGAGGTCCTCGCGCAGTGCGTCCTGCTCGTGCTGCACGACGTCTTCGCCGCCGACGAGTGCGGCGCGGTCGAGACGGTGACCCTGAACGGCTTCGTCGACGGGCACGACCCGGCGACGGGCAGGCCGGGACCCATCTGCCTGGCGACCGTGCGGGCACCGCGCACGACGTTCGGCGGGCTGCACATCGAACAGGTGGACCCCATCAGCTGCCTGGCCGACGCGCTGCGCGGACAGCTCTCGGTCCGCCCCGACCAGCTGACGCCGGTACGGCCGGGGCGGCTGCCGCAGGACATCGGCAACCGCGTCGTCAGCCACGGCACGGACGACGATCCCGACCTGTACGCCATGGACCCGATCGCGTTCGAGGAGCTGGTCGCCGAGCTGTTCCGCGCCATGGGGATGCAGGCGGTCACCACGCAGCGCTCCAACGACGGCGGGGTGGACGTCGACGCGCTGGACCCGGCGCCCGTGACGGGCGGCAAGATCGTGGTCCAGGTGAAGCGCTACCGCAACACCGTGCCGCCGACCGCCGTGCGCGACCTGTACGGGACGGTCCAGGACGCCGGGGCCAACAAGGGCGTCCTGGTGACGACGTCGAAGTTCGGCCCGGGATCGCACACGTTCGCCAACGGCAAGCCCCTGGAGCTGATCCCCGGCACGGAGCTCGTCGATCTGCTGCACCGGCACGGACTGCGCGGCCGCCTGGGCTCCGCCGCGTCGCCCGCCCCGGCGGCCACCCCGGCGACCGCTCCCGACCCGCGGCTCCCCGACGACTACAACGTGCTGGGCATGTCGTGGAGCGGCGACGTCGGCCTCGACGTCTGCGCCCTCGTCTGCCGGGGCGACCGGGTGCTCGGCGACGACCACTTCGTGTTCTTCAACAACCCGCGCACCCCCGACGGCTCCGTGCGCGCCCTGCCCGCCACCGCACCCGACAAGGCGGCCCTCTGCGTCTCCTTCGACGGGCTGCCCGCCGCCGCCGACCGGCTCGTCCTGGTGGCCGCCGTCGACCCGGAGACCCATCCCGGCGCGGACCTCTCGGGGTTCACGGACGCCGGTATCCGCCTGCTCGACCCGGCGCTGACGGAGCTGGGGCGGCTGGAGGTCTCCGACGGCCGGGAGGGCGAGACCGCCCTCGTCCTCGGCTCGTTCCGGCACCGCCCGAACGGCGACTGGGACTTCGTCCTCGGCGGCAAGGGATACCGGGGCGGCCTGGAGGAACTGGTCCGCGACTTCGGCATCGACGTCGAGTGACCCCGGGCGAGGACCCGGTCAGGCGGGCTGCCACAGCTCGACCCGGTTGCCCTCGGGGTCGGTGACCCAGCCGAACCGGCCGACGCCCGCCAGGTCCTGGACGTCGTCGGACACGTCCGCGCCCGCGGCGCGCAGCTGCGCCAGCATCGCGTCCAGGTCGCGGACCCGGAAGTTCAGCATGGTCCGCCGGTCGCGGGCGCCGAGGTGGTCGGTGTCGGACGCGAACGCCGCGAACACCGTCGGCCCGGCCTCCGGGTGCCACAGCCCCTGCCCGTCCAGGTCCAGGCCCAGGCAGTCGCGGTACCAGGCGGTCAGGGCCCGCGGATCGGCGGCCCGGAGGAAGTACCCGCCGATTCCCCGTACGTGTTCCATGGCCGCCATCCTGTCAGGACGGCGGCCCGCCGGGCCCGGGAACGGCGGAGCCGGGCCGTCAGGCCGACAGCGTCGCCGGGCTGCCGCCGTTCGCCTCGTAGCCGGCCACCGCCAGCGCCCGGTACACGGCGTACGACGCCGCGGGGTCCGCCTCCGCCGTCCACGGCACGGCACCGACGTGCCCGTCCACCCGCACCAGCTGCCGCATCGCCTCGGACCACCGCTCCCCGCGCACGAGGAAGAACACCAGCAGATGCCGTACGTGGGAGAGCATCGGGTCGTCGGGGCGGGCCGCGTGCACCGCGAACAGGGCGCCGTGCATCGCCTTGGCCACGACCTCGCTCTCGTAGAACCCGCGCACCAGGTTCAGGTCGGGCAGGTGCTCGTACAGCGCGAAGAGCGGCAGCGCGGCAAGCAGCGAACCGCGCGGGGCGCGCGCCGCGGCGGCCTCGGCGAAGGCGAACGCCTGCTCACGCGAGCCGTGCCACTTCTCGCACCAGTAGCGCAGCCCGGCCAGGTGCGCCCCCATGTGCCCGGGCGCGGTGTCCAGGATCTTCAGCCAGACCTGCTCGAACTCGGCCTGCGAGTACCCCAGCCCGCGGGCCACCGCGAGGTGCGTGATGTGCGGGACCGGGTCACCGGGCGCGAGCAGCGCGGCCTGGTCACAGGCGCGGCGCGCCTCCTCCAGGATGATCCGCTGCTCGTCCTCGGTGCCGCCCCCGCGCCACGCCTGCTGCACCAGGAACTCGGCGAAGACCTGCGCCCCGCCCGCGTCCTTGGGCGCCTGCGAGCGCCACGCGTGCAGCCATCCGGCGCCCAGTCGCGGCGTCTGCTGCGCCTCCAGGGCGGCGGCGCCGGCGATCGCCTGCACCCGCTCCCACCGCGCCTCGGTCTCCTTGCCGGTCCCGGCCAGCAATTGCGAAGCGGCCGTGAAATCCTGATGGCGCTGGACCACGGACATCACGTCCAGCAGATCCTGGTCGGGGCCGGGCAGCCGGACGTCCAGGTCCTCCTGTCGCATGAACCCGTAGTCCGCCGGATCGGCGGCGTCCGGGGACCCCGGTGCCACCTGACGGATGCCGCCGCGCCTGCGCAGCATCACCACCCAGGCGATCATCAGCACGGCCATCAGCCCCCAGAGAATTCCCATGCTTCAAAGCTAACCGAGGCGGCGACGGCTCCACGGCCCACTACCCTCGGGGCACATGAGCGACACGCACAGCCAGAGCGAAGCCCCGCGCGGCTTCGAGACCACCGCCATCCACGCCGGGAACACGGCCGACCCCGTCACCGGCGCCGTGGTCCCGCCGATCTACCAGGTCTCCACCTACAAGCAGGACGGCGTGGGCGGACTGCGCGGCGGCTACGAGTACAGCCGCAGCGCCAACCCCACCCGTACCGCCCTGGAGGAGAACCTCGCCGCGCTGGAGGGCGGCCGCCGCGGCCTCGCCTTCGCGTCGGGCCTCGCCGCCGAGGACTGCCTGCTGCGGACGCTGCTCAGCCCGGGCGACCACGTGGTGATCCCGAACGACGCGTACGGCGGCACGTTCCGCCTGTTCGCGAAGGTCGTCTCGCGCTGGGGCGTCGAGTGGTCGGTGGCGGACACCGGCGACGCGGCCGCCGTGCGGGCCGCGATCACGCCGAAGACCAAGGCCATCTGGGTCGAGACGCCGTCGAACCCGCTGCTCGGCATCACCGACATCGCCGCCGTCGCCCAGGTCGCCCGCGACTGCGGCGCCCGGCTCGTCGTCGACAACACCTTCGCCAGCCCCTACCTCCAGCAGCCGCTGGCGTTCGGCGCGGACGTCGTCGTGCACTCGCTGACCAAGTACATGGGCGGCCACTCGGACGTCGTGGGCGGCGCCCTCGTCGTCGCCGACGACGCGCTGGGCGAGGAGCTGGCCTACCACCAGAACGCGATGGGCGCGGTCGCCGGGCCCTTCGACTCCTGGCTGGTGCTGCGCGGCATCAAGACGCTCCCCGTCCGCATGGACCGGCACAGCGAGAACGCCGCCCGGGTCGCCGAGATGCTCGGCCGCCACCCCCGCGTCACCAGGGTCCTCTACCCGGGCCTGCCCGACCACCCCGGCCACGAGACCGCCGCGAAGCAGATGAAGGCGTTCGGCGGCATGGTGTCGTTCCAGGTCGAGGGCGGCGAGGCGGCGGCCGTCGCGGTCTGCGACCGGGCCCGCCTGTTCACCCTCGGCGAGTCCCTGGGCGGCGTGGAGTCCCTCATCGAGCACCCCGGCCGGATGACGCACGCCTCGGTCGCCGGATCGGCCCTCGAGGTCCCCGCCGACCTGGTCCGGCTCTCCGTCGGCATCGAGTCGGTGGACGACCTGCTCGCCGACCTCCAGCAGGCGCTCGGCGCCTGAGCCCCGCGGGTCACCAGCCCGTCAGCGGTGGAGTCGTCCGGGAGGGCGGCTCCACCCAGGGCCGCGTCAGTGCCGCCCACACCAGGAACACCACGGCTCCCACGGCCAGCAGCCGCCACAGCGTCCGCCGGGCGATCCGCCGCCTGCGCAGCGCCCGGGCGCCCCGGCGCATCGCCTCCGCGCCCAGCTCGGCCGGGACCACCGGCGGCGCCGCCGCGTCGAGCACCGCCCGCACCGCGGCCGACCTGCGGTCTTCGAGACTCATGTCGAGGCCGCCTTCCGCAGCGGGGGAGCGGGCGCCGGTCCGCGCGGCGGGTTCAGCACCAGGCCGAGGGCGCGGGCGTGCACGGCGCGGACCCGCTCCATGGGCAGCCCCAGCAGCGCCGCCACCTGCTCCTCGCCGACCCCCTCGAACAGCCGCAGGACGACGATCAGCCGCTCCTGCGGCGACAGCCGCCCCAGCACCCCGTCCGCCCGGCGGCGGCGCGGCGGCCAGGAGCCGCGGGCGAACCGGACGGCCAGCTCCTTGCGGGCGCAGTCGTAGGGATCCTCCCCCCGAAGACGGTCCCAGGAGACGTACGTCCTGGCGAGGGAGGCCGTGAGCAGCCGGCGCGCGCGGGGGTTGTCGTCGCCGGGCTCGGCGGTCAGCAGCGTCGCGGCATGCAGCAGCCGCCCGGCCGCGCCCGCGACGAACGCCTCGAACTCGCGGGCCCGGCGGGCATCCCGGGCCGCCTGCCGTTCGCGCACCCTTCATATGAGGCCTGCCGCGGCCCCCCCCGGTCAAGAGGCGGGAGCCGCGGCAGCGCCGATGTCCGGGGACTTCGGTGCTCAGGAGTCGGCGGACGGAGCGGCCTGGCCCGACTGGCGGGCCGACAGGGCCGAGTTGAAGCGCGTGAGGAGCGCGCAGAACTGCTCGCGCTCCTCCGGCTCCCAGTCCTGTGTCAGCTGCGCCATCAACTCCTGCCGCGACGAACGGACTTCGTCGAGGCGGGCGAGACCGCGCGGGGACAGCTGGAGCACGACGGCCCGGCCGTCCTCGGGATGCGACGTGCGCTTCACGAGGCCGGTGTCGACGAGCGGGGCCACCTGACGGGTCACCGTCGAGGAGTCGATGCCCATGCTCGCCGCGAGCGCCTTGACGCCCATCGGGCCTTCCTTGTCGAGCCGGTTGAGCAGCAGGTACGCCGCTCGGTCCATCGAATTGCGCACCTGCCCGACCCCGCCGAGCCGGGTCTGTTCGGCGCGACGGGCGAAGACCGCCACCTCGTGCTGCAACGTTTCGAGGAGGCCGGTGTCGCCGGCGGTCGACATGTCCATCGTTTCCTGTGGTGTGGGCATGGCCGGGGGCTCACTTCATGCGTGGGTGGTGGATTGCACTCAATTACGAGATTGGCCCACAGAGTACGCGGCGAAAGCGCTGGCCGTACCGGCCGTGCGCAATCCGGTCTCGCAGCGTGAACATCCCGGGTCACCTGCGGCGTGAGCTGCGAGACTTCCGTCATGAGCTACAGCGCGTCTGACTCCTTGCCTTTCCCGGCCGCGGTCACTCTGGACGACGTACGCGGTGCGCAGAAGATGCTCTCCGGGGTGTCCCGGATGACAACGATGGCGCACAGTCACCACCTGTCCCAGCTGCTCGGCACCCCGGTCCACCTCAAGTGCGAGAACCTCCAGCGGACCGGCTCGTTCAAGCTGCGCGGCGCCTACGTGCGGATCGCCGGGCTGCTGCCCGAGGAGCGGGCCGCGGGGGTGGTGGCGGCGAGCGCGGGCAACCACGCGCAGGGAGTGGCCCTCGCCTCCTCGCTCCTGGGCGTGCGCTCCACGGTGTTCATGCCCGTCGGCGCGCCCCTGCCCAAGGTCGCCGCGACCCGGGACTACGGCGCGGAGGTGCGGCTGCACGGCCAGGTCGTCGACGAGACGCTGGCCGCCGCCCAGGAGTACGCCGAGCGCACCGGCGCCGTCTTCATCCACCCCTTCGACCACCCGGACATCGTGGCCGGCCAGGGCACGCTCGGCCTGGAGATCCTGGAGCAGTGCCCGGAGGCGCGCACGATCGTCGTCGGGATCGGCGGCGGCGGCCTGGCGGCGGGGCTCGCGGTCGCCGTGAAGGCGCTGCGCCCCGACGTGCGGGTGATCGGGGTGCAGGCGGCGGGCGCGGCCGCGTACCCGCCCTCGCTGGCGGCCGGGCGGCCGGTGGCGATCGACGCCCCGGCCACGATGGCCGACGGCATCAAGGTGGGACGGCCCGGCGACATCCCGTTCCGGCTGATCGCGGACCTGGTCGACGAGGTCCGCACGGTGAGCGAGGACCAGCTGTCCAGCGCCCTGCTGCTCTGTCTGGAGCGCGCCAAGATGGTCGTCGAACCGGCCGGCGCCAGCCCGGTCGCCGCGCTGCTCGCCGACCCCGCCGCGTTCGAGGGCCCGGTCGTCGCGCTGCTGTCCGGCGGCAACGTCGACCCGCTGCTGATGCAGCGCGTCCTCACCCACGGCATGGCGGCGGCGGGCCGCTACCTGTCGCTGCGGCTGCGCCTGACCGACCGTCCCGGTGCCCTGGCCACGCTGCTGGGGGTGCTGTCGGTGGCCGACGCCAACGTGCTGGACGTGGGGCACGTGCGCACCGACCCGCGCCTGGGGCTCACGGAGGCCGAGGTGGAGCTGCACCTGGAGATGAAGGGGCCCGCGCACTGCGCGGCGGTCGAGTCCGCGCTGCGCGACGCCGGCTACACGGTCACCGGCAAGTCCGCCATGGGGCAGTCCTGGTAGCGGCGGGCGTCGCCGGGGTCGCCCGGACGGTCCGCGTAAATCCGTTGCCGATACGCGATACATCGCGATAGCGTGTGGCCCGCGTCACGCTTCGCCGGGCATGCACGGCCCGGTAAATCTACAATTTCGTCATATATGCGACTCGCGGGCCGATCATTTGGGGGAACGACATGCCAGGCGCCATCTACGCCGAAGGTCTGGTGAAGACCTTCGGCGACGTCCGGGCTCTGGACGGGGTCGATCTGGACGTGCCGGAAGGCACCGTCCTCGGCCTGCTCGGGCCGAACGGAGCGGGCAAGACGACGGCGGTGCGCTGCCTGACGACGCTGCTGACGCCGGACAGCGGCCGGGCGGTCGTCGCGGGCATCGACGTCGTCAAGGACCCGAACGAGGTCCGCCGCTCGATCGGCCTGTCCGGCCAGTTCGCGGCGGTCGACGAGTACCTGACCGGCCGCGAGAACCTCCAGATGGTCGGCCAGCTCTACCAGATGCGGGCCAAGGAGGCGAAGGCGCGGGCGGCCGAGCTGCTGGAGCGGTTCAACCTCGCGGACGCCGCGGACCGCCCCTCCAAGACGTACTCCGGAGGCATGCGCCGCCGCCTCGACCTCGCCGCCGCGCTCGTCGTCTCCCCGCCCGTGATGTTCATGGACGAGCCGACCACCGGCCTCGACCCGCGCAACCGCCAGCAGCTGTGGGAGGTCATCCAGGAGCTGGTCGCGGGCGGCACCACCCTGCTGCTCACCACCCAGTACCTCGAAGAGGCCGACCACCTCGCGGACGACATCTGCGTCGTCGACCACGGCCGCGTCATCGCCCGCGGCACCTCCGACCAGCTCAAGGCGCAGACCGGCGGCGAGCGCGTCGAGGTCGTCGTCCACGAGCGGGAGCACATCGCCGCCGCCCGGGAGACCCTGGCCGGCTTCGGCAAGGGCGAGACCACCGTCGCCGAGCACACCCGCAAGCTCACCGTCCCGGTCACCGGCGGCGCCAAGCTGCTCGCCGAGGTGATCCGCGACCTGGACGCCCAGGGCATCGAGATCGACGACATCGCCCTGCGCCGCCCGACCCTCGACGACGTGTTCATCTCCCTGACCGGCCACCTCGCGGAAGCGGCGGAGCAGGACGAGCAGGACGAGCAGGAGGCCCGCGCATGAGTGCCGTCACCCAGAGCGTCCGCACCCCGCGCGCGGCGGGCGGCCTCGGCCAGTCCGTCCGGGACTCGCTGGTCATCGCCCGCAGGAACCTGATCCGGATGACCCGGATCCCCGAGATGATCCTCTTCGGCCTGGTGCAGCCGATCATGTTCGTCGTGCTGTTCACCTACGTCTTCGGCGGGTCCATCATCATCCCCGGCGCGGACCCGGGGAACCTGAAGCAGGAGTACCGCGAGTTCCTGATGGCGGGCATCTTCGCCCAGACCGTCACCTTCGCCACCGCCGGAGCGGGCGCGGGCATCGCGGACGACATGGCGAAGGGCCTCATCGACCGGTTCCGCTCCCTGCCCATGGCGCGGGGCGCCGTCCTCACGGGACGCACGCTGGCCGACGCGGTGCAGACGGCGCTCACGCTGGTCGTGCTGGCCGGCGTCGCCCTGATCATCGGCTGGCGCACCCACGAGAACATCGGCAAGGTGCTCGCCGGCTTCGCGCTGCTCCTGCTGCTCGGTTACGCGTTCTCCTGGATCGGCGCGCTGATCGGCCTGTCCGTGCGCACCCCCGAGGCGGCGACGTCGGGCGGCCTGATCTGGCTCTTCCCGCTGACCTTCATCTCGAACGCGTTCGTGCCCGTCAACGGCATGCCGAAGTTCCTCCAGTACGTCGCGGAGTGGAACCCGTTCAGCGCCACGGTGCAGGCGGTGCGCGAGCTCTTCGGCAACACCATCGAGGGACGCCAGGTCTCGGTCACCGGTGCCTGGCCCATGGAGCACGCCGTGTGGGCGTCCCTGATCTGGTCCGCGCTGATCATCGTGGTCTTCCGGACGCTGGCCGTGCGCAAATACCGCAGCGCCTCCGCCTGACGGCGCCGGCTGTCGTACGTACCCGGACAGGCGAAGGCCCCCGCGGCGGTGCACGCCGCGGGGGCCTTCGCGTACGACAGGGGTGTCAGCCGCTGTACGGCTCCGCCTTGAGGATGCGGACCGAGGCCAGCTTGCCGTTCGGCAGTTCGTACTCGGCGTCCTCGCCGACCTTCTTGCCGTTCACGCCCGTGCCCAGCGGCGACTGCGGCGAGTACGTCTCGATGTCGGAGCTCGCGTACTCGCGGGAGGCGAGCAGGAACTCCAGGGTGTCGTCCTCGTCACCGTCGAACGCGATGGTGACGACCATGCCCGGCGCGACGACGCCCGACGCGGCCGGGGCCTCGCCGACCTTGGCCTTCTCCAGGAGCTGGGTCAGCTGGCGGATGCGGAGCTCCTGCTTGCCCTGCTCCTCCTTGGCCGCGTGGTACCCGCCGTTCTCCCGCAGGTCACCTTCCTCGCGCGCCGCAGCGATCTTCTGCGTGACTTCCTCGCGCGCGGGACCAGACAGGTGCGCCAGCTCGTCCCTGAGCTTGGTGTACGCCTCCTGCGTCAGCCAGGTGACGTCTTCGCTGGTCTGGGTCACAGGTCGCTCCTCGTAGGTACTGGGATACAAAGCATCGCCCTACCCAGAAGGATGTTCCCTCTCGGGTGGGCGAAACCACGAGCCTAACAATTCACCGGCGAAAGGGGGAGGACATAAGGCATCAGTTTTGCGTCGGCGCAGGTCAGCCGGGAAAGGCCGGGATCAGTCGGCGTGGCACCCGAGCAGCTCGGCCGTCGTCCCCCGCCCACCCGACGTGCGGAGCGTGACGACCTTGTCGATCCGGTCCCGCTTCTGGTCGAAGCGGAAGTCGGCGCGGCCCACCTCGGCGCCGACGGCGTCCTGGGAGCGGATCGTGCAGTAGCCGGACGTGTCGGTGTCCTTGCGGATCTCCAGATGGACCCGGACGCTGTGGTCGGAGGCCTTGAAGGCGATGACCTCGCCGCTGAACTTGTTGCCGACGACGTAGTACCAGCCGAACCAGATCATCAGCGCGGCGAACAGGGTGCCCAGCACGATCGCCGCGATCCGGAGCCGGTGGTCGGCGCGGGCGTCGGCGGCGCGCGAAGATCCGTAACGGCCCTCGGGCAGCTGCTGCCGCACGGCGCTCATCAGCCTGTTCCTCTCGCCTCGCCCGTCAAGATACGGACGCCGGAATTTTCGGCCCCCCGGTTCGGTCACTATAGAAGCCGCCCATTGCACCGAAACACACCAGGGCGCCCTATCTCACCGAGGATCTTGTCTTGACTGAGCAGCTGCGACTGATGGCCGTTCACGCCCACCCCGACGACGAGTCGTCGAAGGGCGCGGCCACGATGGCCAAGTATGTGTCCGAGGGGGTGGACGTGCTGGTCGTCACGTGCACGGGCGGCGAGCGCGGCTCCATCCTCAACCCCAAGCTCCAGGGGGACACGTACATCGAGGAGCACATCCACGAGGTGCGCAAGAAGGAGATGGACGAGGCGCGCGAGATCCTCGGCGTCCAGCAGGAATGGCTCGGTTTCGTCGACTCGGGCCTGCCCGAGGGCGACCCGCTGCCGCCGCTGCCGGAGGGCTGCTTCGCGCTGGAGGACGTCGACACGGCCGCCGGCCGCCTGGTCCGGCAGATCCGGAGCTTCCGCCCGCAGGTCGTCACGACGTACGACGAGAACGGCGGCTACCCGCACCCCGACCACATCATGACCCACAAGATCACGATGGTGGCCTTCGACGGGGCGAACGACCCGGAGGCCTACCCGGAGGCCGAGTTCGGCCCGATCTTCCAGCCGTCGAAGCTCTACTACAACCAGGGCTTCAACCGCCCGCGCACCCAGGCGCTGCACGACGCGCTCCTGGAGCGCGGCATGGAGTCGCCGTACGGGGACTGGCTCAAGCGCTGGGACGAGTTCGGGCGGGTCGAGCGGACCCTCACCACGCACGTGCCGTGCGCCGATTTCTATGAGATCCGCGACAAGGCGCTGATCGCGCACGCCACGCAGATCGACCCCGACGGCGGCTGGTTCCGCGTTCCGATGGAGGTCCAGAAGGAGGTCTGGCCCACCGAGGAGTACGAGCTCGCGAAGTCGCTCGTCGATACCTCCCTCCCCGAGGACGACCTCTTCGCGGGCGTCCGTCACAATGCCTGATGTGAACGCGAATCTGGCAATGACCCACCTTGTGTCGCTCGCCGCCCAGTCGGAGGTGGACGAGGACAAGGTCACCCCGGGTGTCCTCGGCTTCATCGTCTTCGCCGTGATGGCCCTGGCCGTGTGGGGTCTGATGAAGTCCATGAACAAGCACATGCGCAAGGTCGACTTCAAGGAGAAGTCGGCCGAGCCGGCCGCCACGGCGCCCGCGGACGACCGCCGCACCTCCGCCTGACGCACCGGCTCCCCTCCCCGGCGCGCCCGCGCGATGAGTTTCGCGGGCGCGCACGGTCGTACGGGTATGAGTCCTGTACTGATGCACGCGGTCGTCTCCGTGGACGGCTTCATCGCCGATGCCGACGATCAGGTCGGCCATCTCTTCGACTGGTACGGCAACGGGGACGTGCCGCTCGCCGACGACGCCGGGTTCCAGGTGTCCGCGGTCTCCGCCGAGTACACCCGCGCGATGTGGGACAGCCTCGGCGTGATCGTCATGGGCCGCCACCTCTTCGACGCGACCAACGGCTGGAACGCGAAACCGCCCGCCGGTGAACACGTCGTCGTGGTCTCGCACCGGCCGCGCCCCGCCGACTGGCACCCCGAGGCGTCCCACTACCACTTCGCCGGCGACGTGGCCGAGGCCGTCGCCACGGCCCGGGAGCTGGCGGACGGGCGGTCGGTCGCCGTCACCGCGGGCGACGTCGGCGGCCAGGCGTTCGCCCTCGGCCTCGTCGACGTGGTGGCGATGGACGTCGCCCCGGTCGTCCTCGGCGCCGGGAAGCGCTTCTTCGGGTCCGTCGCGGGCGAGCGGCTCCTGGACGACCCGCACGTGGTCGTCCAGGGGGACCGGGTGCTGCACCTCCAGTACCGGGTGCGCGGGCACTGACGGCCCCGGCGACCGCCTGGGCCGCGCGCGTCACGCCTGCGGTGTGGTCATCACCACCCCCATCGTGTCGCGCGCGTGCCGGTCCGGCACCATGCCGAGCCGCCACGCCTGCCAGCCCGTGTCCAGGTCCGCGCCCCGCTCCAGCAGCAGCTGGTACGCCTCCACGTAGTCGTCGAGCTTGCCGTCGCGCGTGGGATGCGTGGCCCGGCCGAGCCGGCCCAGCTCCTCCTGCGCGACCGCCGTGCCGACCTCCGAACCGCCCGGCGAGGCGTACGGCAGCAGCGTGCAGCGCAGGAACACCGCCCAGTCCTCGCCGCGCCGGTCGCCGTACGAGGCGAAGAGCGCCCGGGCCTCCTCGCACAGCGTCATCGCCTGCTGGAGCCGGGCGTTGCCCGCGTCGACGACCGCCAGTTCCAGGCACGTCCAGCCCTCGCCGTGCGCGACGCCGATGCGCTGGAAGTCGGCGCGGGCGTCCACCAGGAGCTGGCGGGCGAAGCCGGAGTTGCGCAGCGAGCCGGTCTGCACCGCCCGCTGGTCGCGGGTGACCCGCGCCGAGTGGTGGCGGGCGCACGCCAGCCCGTACACGTCCCGCATCCGGGAGAACATCGTGCGCGAGCGCTCCAGCTCGCGGACCGCCTGGTCGAGGCCGCCCGTCTCCTCCAGGGCCTGGCCCAGGTAGTAGTACGTCCACGCCTCGCCGCGCGCGTCCTCGTTGTCCCGGTGCCGGGACGCCGCCTGGCGCAGCCCGTCGACCGCCACCGAGGCGTCGCCCTCGATCAGCCGGGCGCGCGCCAGCTGGGTCAGCGCCCAGGCCTCGCCGCGCGCGTCGCGGGTGCGGCCGTACAGGTCGAGCGCGGCCCGCAGCTCCTCGTCGGCGCGCGGCACGTCGCCCATCCGCAGGCACAGCTGACCGAGCTGGAAGTGGGCCCACGCCTCGCCGTGCAGCGACTCGTTCTCCCGGTGCAGGGCGAGGGCGTCGGTGAGCAGGGTCAGCGACTCGCCGACGTGGGCGCGGTCCCGCTCGACGGCCGCGAGCGCGTGCAGCGTCCAGCCGCGGTCGCCCGTCGTCTCCGGCGTCGTCTGGAGGTCCAGGGCCTCCCGCAGCCGCGCGGCGGCCTCGGTGAGCTGGCCCTGGTGGTGCAGGGTGATGCCGAGCGAGCACAGCGCGCGCGCCTCGCCCGCCCGGTGGTGTGCCTCGCGGTACAGGTCGACCACCGACGACAGCGTCGTACGCGCCTTGTCGAGCTCGCCGAGCTGGCGGGCCGCGATGCCGGTGCGCCACTGCACCGACCGCACCAGCAGGCCCTGGTCGATGGCCTGCGTCAGCTCGCTGATCTCGCCCAGGCGGTAGAGGTCGCCGCGCAGCAGGCAGTAGTCGCACAGCGCGCCGAGCAGGCCGAGCACCGCGTCCTGGTTGACCCCCTCCGCGTGCCGCAGGGCCGCCGTGATGAAGCTCGACTCGTCGTCCAGCCAGCGCAGCGCCGCGTCCAGCGACGTGAAGCCGTGCGGGCCCATCTGGCCGGCCCGCGTCGACATGTTGCCGTCGACCAGGCGGATCACCGAGTCCGCCAGCTCCGCGTAGTTCTGGATCAGGCGCTCCTGGGCGGCCGTGCGCTCCTGCGGCTCCTCCTCGTCGGCGAGGCGGGCCTGCGCGAAGACCCGGACGAGGTCGTGCAGCCGGTAGCGGCTGCCCCGGACGTGGTCGACGAGACCGGCGCGGGCCAGCGCGTCCAGCTGCCGGGTCGCCTCCGTGTCGTCCGTCGCCAGCAGCGCCGCCGCCGCGGCCGCGCCCAGCGAGGCCCGGCCGGCCAGCGCGAGCCGGCGCAGCAGCCGCCGGGCCGCGTCGGACTGGTCGCTGTAGCGCAGCCACAGCACCCGTTCGACCGGGTCCACGGGACCGTACGCGCTCAGATCGGCAACGAGCCGGCGCGGCGAGCGCGGCCCGAGCGCGGAGCCGGCGATGCGCAGCGCCAGCGGCAGGCCCCCGCACAACTCCCGTACGGCGTCGGCGGACTCGGCGTCGTAGGGGCCGTCGGAGTCCTGCGCGGACTCCCGCAGCAGCTCCTCGGCGCCCGCCGCGTCCAGCGCCTCCACGGGCAGCTGGTGCACCCACGCGGGGAAGTCGTCGCCGAGGTCGAGCGGCTCGCGGGCGGTGACGAGCACCAGGCTGTCCGACCGCTCCGGGACCAGGGTGCGCACCTGCGCCGCGTCGGCGGCGTCGTCGAGCACGATCGTCACGGGCAGCCCGGTCAGGTGCTGGTGGTACAGCTCGCCCAGCCGCTTGACCTGCTGATCGGGCGTGGAGCGCTCGCGGAACAGCAGCTGCTCGCGCGGGGCGCCCAGCCGGTTCAGCAGGTGCAGCAGCGCGTCCCGGGTGGACAGCGCGGGCCCGTCCGCCCGGTCGCCGCGCAGGTCCACCACGCAGGCGCCGCGGAACTGGTCGCGCAGGTCGTGCGCGGCCCGCACCGCGAGCGTCGTGCGGCCCGAGCCGGGCGTCCCGTGCAGCACGACGACCGTCGGCCGGGTCTCGGTGCTGGCCCGCGCCGCGTGCACCCACTGCGCGATCCGGGCCATCGCGGGGCGCCGTCCGGCGAACGGGCCCTGCGGCTGGGGCAGTTGGCCGAACGACTGCTCCAGGACGCTGCGTCGCCGGGCCGCCGCGCTCCGGTCGGGCCTGCGCCCGCCCGGCACCACGGACTTCGTGCCGGCCGGCCCGGTGGACGCGGCGAGCACCCGCTGCTGGTCCAGGAAGGGCCGGATGCCCCGCACCTCCAGGGCGGTCAGCCACTGCAACCGCAACTGCTCGGGCCCGCCCGGCTGGTTCCTGGCGCCCGCGCTGCGGCTGGCCGCCGGCACGTGCGCCGCGGTCACCTTGGCGACGGTCGCGGCGGCCCCGAGCACCGCGACGGCGGCCCCCGCGCCCAGCGCCGTCCCCGTCCCGGTGCCGAGGACCAGGTCGGCCACGCACGCGGCGACCGCGCCGACTCCCGCCACCTGCAGGGGAGTCGACCCGCTCTCCTTGGCGAACCGCTCCCCGAACGTCATCTGCCCGGCCGCCGCCTCGTCCAGCGCCCGGGTGTACGCGGCGTACTCCTCGGCCGCCGTCCGCTCCATGGCGTCCAGCGCACCCCTGGCCCGGGACAGCAGCACCCCGCCGTCCGTCCGCCCGCCCGAGCGCCGCACCTCCTCCTCCACGGCCCGGGCCAACAGCCGCTCGGCCTCCGCCCGATGGCTGTCTCGCATCTTCGGTCCCCCTCCGGTCGCGACAGTTCGACGTCAAGTGTCCTGCGTATGGGGTGTCGGCGCGAGGGTCCCGGCGATCAGAGGCGGGAGCGCGCCGGTGATGGGCGAGTATGGGGGCATGCCGAACCGACTGGCCCATGAGACGTCCCCCTACCTCCTCCAGCACGCCGACAACCCGGTGGACTGGTGGCCCTGGTCGGCCGAGGCCTTCGAGGAGGCGAAGCCGTTCCCGCGGGCCTTCAGCCAGTGATTGCGGCCGGCGACCGCGAGGGTCACGCCAGCCGGGCGATGGAGCGTCATTGAGTCCTCCTGACTGGCCTACCGCGGCCGGGAGAGCATCCACCACCATCCCGCGGTCATGACGCAGGATCAGAGAGCGCTACTACTCTGCGCGGCGCAGGAATTGCCAGCTCAGTAGGGCCAGGGCGAGCGTCTGGACAAGTGACGTGAGCACGAGCGGGGATGGAGCGGTAGGCGAGCACCAGAACGCGATCGTGCAGACCATGGGCAGGACCAGATACGTAAACAGGTCCACCGCGGTCTGAAGCCGCTTGCGCATGGTGCGGCCCGCAACATTGCGGTGGTAAACCTCCCAGCCGAACACCGTGCCGCGGGCGGAGGAGAGTTCGCCCAGACGTGGACCCAGGTGGTCGCGGACATAGCAGCCGATATCCGAGATCTTCTCGTCATTGACCAGGTAGGTCCAGCCCAGGATCAGGCAGATGGCGGGGACGGCGAGCAACAGTTGTGGCTGTCCGCTGTGGACGGTAACCGCCACGACGGCAGTGACCGCTGCCAGCGTGAAATAGAGAAGATTGTCGCGGAATCCTATGCGAGTCTTCTGTTCCTCTTTGAGCCGGTCGTACTCGGCCAGTAGGACCTTGCTCTCCGTGACATCGTCTAGGGAATTCGCACCCATCCTATGCTCGATTCCGGGATCAGTCGGCGAGCTGGAAGGGCGTCTGGCTGTCGGGGTTGCGCCGTTCGATCCAGTCCTTCCCGTCCGCCGCGATCCCTTCCAAGAGGCGAAAGGTATGGGTGAAGCCGGCTGAACTGAGACTGATCTCGGAGATCTCCCGAGCGCTTTCGTTCGGTTCCAGTTGATGGGCGTCGGCGTCCTTGACGCGGATCTTCCGGGCCGGTCCGTTGGTGAGCACGAGCTCTAAGTCGTAGCCCACATCGGCATTCTCCGTCACCTGCACGGAGGACAGTGCGTCGAAGCGGTAGTTGCTCCGCTGCTCGTTCTTGCGCGTCGAGTCGGAAAGCTTGAACTCGGAGCTGACTTCGCGGACGCCGTCCCGGGAGAACAGGAAAAGGCGTATGACGTAGTGAGAGTACCGCCATGGGCCGCCCCGGACCCGGGCACGTTTGTAGGAGCGTGCCGGAGCCACCAGAACGGTGTGCGTGATCAGATCGCGCCAGGCGAGCCGGTGGTGTCGCAGGGCCTCGTCGACGAACGAGGTCTTGTCGCAGGTGAGCCAGGTCTCCATTTCCAGCTCACTGGGGCGGGTCGCGTCAAGGAGCGCCTTCCAGCGCCGGTGAGCGTCCTGCCGCGCGGCGAGCTCCTCCTGGTACTCCCGTGCTTCCCGGGCCAGTCGGTACCTTTCACGCCGGACCTTGAGCCACAGCTGAGCGGCCGCGTGCCCCGACCAGCCCGCACCGAGCAGGGCCAGGAATGCCCAGAGCGGCCGCGGCTGGGCGGCACCAGAAACTGCCGTACCGAATGCTGACAGGGGCGCGGCGACGAGAACAGTGAGCGCTACCACGGTCAGGACCTTCGTCCGGGTCGGCGTCCGATCCTGCGGGTGGCGGTCGAAGAGGGTGCCGTTGTTGTGTCGGTTCCGGGCCTCCTCCGCGAGGTGCCGGATCAGCCAGGTGACGCGATCCACGCCGATCCGGCTCTCCCGGTACAGGTCCGCGATCTCGGCGGCCAGGCCGCCGCGGACCTCATCTGTGTGTGCGAGCCAGGCCTCCGGGGTGAACCCATGAGGCGTGCGGACGCTGAAGTAGTGATCGAATTTGTTGCGAACGCCTTTGGTGAACCCGTCAGCGGGAGGTGTTTGCCTGTGCGGCTGCGAGGCGTCAGACCCGGCCGAGTGCTCCGCCCGGGCTTCCCGGCCCCACCACTTGCCACCACACCGGACCGCGGTGTGACCTGCGCCGAGCGCCACCAGCAACTCGAAGGCCGCGTGGGCTGGATGCGCGATCCATGCCAGGGCCCCGAGGGCCGCAGCGCTGACCACGAACAGGGTCACCCGGAGCGGGAGAGCCGCCTGGGCAGCGGCGGCGGCAGCCGTGCTCAGGTGGGGGAATGCGGCCCGCGCGCCGATGGGGGAGGGCTCGAAGTAGGCCCAGACCCGCTGAGCCCGGTCCTTTCCGAAGCGGTCCGCAGCAGCCCGTTCGAGGGTCTCCGCCCACAGTTCGTCCTTCAGCCCTCCGGTGAGTATGAGGTCAAGGTGGCGAAGGATCGCATCATGCAAGCGAAGCGGAAGTGCCTGGAGCTGCTTCAGCACAGGTCTGGTTGTTCCGCCGGCGGAGCCGATGGCCGCCAGCAGATCGAAGGTGACGCGCAGGGCTTCCGTCCACTCGTCCTCTGCGTACGTACCGACGAGCCTTGCGGCGCGGTGCAGCCGCTGGACCTCTTCGGTGCTGAGGTCGTGGTGGGTGCGTCCGCTGAGCATGGCGAGCACCCAGTGGAACCGGACTTCGGCGTGATGGTAGCCATGGGCCATCGCGTCAGTGATCATTTCCCGGGCGCGGCTGGGAACGCCGTCTTCCAGGAGCCGTACACCCACCCGGTACTTTTCCTGCGGCGAAGCATCCGGGTGGACGAGATAGACGCTGGAATTGTGCACGGTCTCCGCCTGGATCCCGATGGTGGAGTCGTACGCGGCCGAGCTGTACGTGGCTTCATAGCTGTCGCTCATGCCCGGTCACCGGCCGCCGTGATCAAAGGGGCCAACTCAGCCATAAGGTCAGGACAATCGGCGACCAGCCCACGCAGTCTCCTGAGCGTCATGGCCGCTCGCTTCGACGCATCGGAAGTGCTTTCCCTGGCCGACCGCAGGGCGGACTCCAGGTCGGCCAGAGCCTCCCGGTACGTGTCCATGTCGAGGGCACCTTCATCGTGGTGCCGCCCCAGAGTCTCGCGGAAACCATTGAGTGCCGCGATCAGATCTGTCGGGCCGGACCGCTGGGGAGCCGTGCTCATGCGAACGCTGCTGCCCGTGACCGAACCGGCCATGATACCGATGGTGCTGTTGTGCGCAGTATTGCTCAGTTGCCGGCCGAGGTGGTCGGCCGGGGAGACCCTGTCCTCGCACAGCACGGCGTCCTCGCGGGGCACGGCGGTCTCCTCCTGTTCCCCCGCCAGTTCAACCGCCAGCCGGATGGCGAACGCTGCCGCGTTCGCGGCTGCCCGCGGCTGCATGCTGCGATCATCCGCGCTGTTCTTCGTGCCGTCCGCTCGGTCGCTGATTCCGCGGATGATGGCCACCGGTGCCCCGCTCAGATGGCCGGCCTGCGCCACACCCGCCGCCTCCATTTCGATGGCGAGAGCATCGTTGTAGTGCTGGCGGATCCACTTCGCCTCGGCCGAGATTCTCGAGTTCTGGACTACCTCGCCGGCGGCGATCCCTCCGAAGCGCACCTGCGGCGCCGCTTCGAGACCGATGGCGGAATCCGCCCAGTCGTTCAAGCGGGCCACATGTGAGGCTAACTGGCTGATGCCGTGCGGGGCTTCCCACACCCGGGGGCGGGCCTTGAGCCCGTCGTCCTCGCTGGTCCCACCGTGATAGGCGTATACGTGAGATGCCATGACGACGTCACCCAGCCTGGTGGCGTCCCATAAGGCGCCGGCGACTCCGACGAACAGCACTGCCAGCGGCGAGAATTCCTGGATCGCGCGTTCGGCGATCACTGCGGAGGAGTGGTTTCCCTTGCTCGTCAGACCGAGCGCGACACGGCATGACGTACCCTGCACGGTTCCCACTTCGAAACGCGTGCCGCGTTCATGCCGGTGCGCCTGGGGGCTCCCGAGCTTCTGGCGTACGGCCTGATACTCGAGATTGAGGGCGGTGAGAATCACCACCGGGCTTCCTAACATCTACTCCCCTTTCCCTTTCGTGTTCTCTTCCGCAACGGACGACGCGCGCCGGATCAGCGGTGGGAACAGCATGGTTTCCTGGCCGGCTCGGTACAGCCGTGCAGGCCGCCCACCCGTGCTCCTGCGGGCCGTGCCGGCGGGGACTATGAACCCCTTGACGGCTTGGACCTTCCGGTAGAAATTGCGAGTGTCGAGTTCGATGCCCCAGACGGCCTCGTAGACTTGCTGGAGCTCTGCGATGGTGAATTCGTCTCGGCAGAAAGCCGTGGCCAGCGACGAGAATTCGATCTTGGTCCGCGCGTGCTCGATGCCGTCCGTCACGATTCGGCGGTGATCGAAGGCGAGTTCCAGTTCACCGGACAGCACGGCCTCGGCGGGAAACCACGCGGCTTCGGTGGCATCTGATCCCGCGACAGGGTCGGGCAGCCCTGGTGCGATCGCCAAATGCGCCACGGAGACCACTCGGCCACGGGGGTCACGCCCTGAGTCTCCGTACACGGCCAGCTGTTCAAGGTGGACCCAGCTGGATGTCAGGGCGGTTTCTTCGTCCAGTTCACGGTGGGCGGCATCCAGGATCTCCTCGCCATCGTGGTTCAGAAATCCGCCGGGCAGTGCGGGCATACCCCGGAAGGGGTCTTCGCCCCGCTCCACCAGGAGGACGGACAGGTGGCCTTCCCGCAGCGTCAGGATCACGAGATCGACCGTCAGTAGCACGGGGGGTGGTGACCACGTATCAACTTGCATGTCATACAAGGTACTTCGGTTACTGTCACTCGCACAAGAAGGGGGGCGAGGTGCGCGGTCGCCCTCGCCTCCGGCGTCGACGGCCGTCCCACGGAGAGGCGTAGTTGTGTGTCATCAAGGGCGCGTGAACCGGGCGGATCGTTGGCTGCACGGCTGTCCCACGCACGACTGTGGAGCCGGCAGGCCAGGCAAAGCGACTGCGCCGTGCCTTACACGACCCCGAGATCGACCGTGACGGAGAAAGGTGCTGTGGCCTTCACGGTGCCGGTGAACATCTCACCGTTCCTGTAGGCCCCGATCGCGGGATCGAGGACGTAGGTGTACACGATCGGGACACCGGTGGCGGCCTGCTCGACCCGCCAATAGAAGGGGATGCCCGCCTTGGCGTACTGGTCGACCTTCACGATCCGGTCGGTGGTCTCCGAACCCGGCGACACCACCTCGACGACCAGGAGTACGTGCTCCGGGCGCGTGGGCGTGAGGTCGATGGTCTCCGCCCGGTACACGGTGACGTCCGGGCGACGGTTGGTGAGGGGGACGTCCTGAAGGCGGACGTCGAAGTCTGTGTCGGCGTTCCAGTCCGGGCCCGCGGCGGCGTCCAGGGCGTTGGCCAGGATTCGGGCCAGCCGGTTGTGCCGCTTGGACGCGCTCGGGCTCACGACGACCATTCCGTCCACGATCTCGATACCGGCGCACTGCTCTTCGGTCCAGGAGTCGTACTGTTCGACGCTGATCTGCGTATGCATCCACGCGGGTGCCATCATTTCGGCGGTCACGACGTACCTCCCTTGAGGAGCCCGGACGGTCTCGGCGCTGTCGGGATCAGCCTACTGTCCTGCGATGTCGGGGTATCCGATTCCGGAGGCTGCCGGGAGATGTCGGCAGTCGCCCGTTGCGCCCTGCCGTGGCCGCCGTCGCCCGCCCGGGCCACGCGGATGGCGGGTGTTCCGAGGGGATCCGGAACCGCCCGCGACGACGAACCGGCATCGGTGGCACCGCGAGAGGTCGCCGTGTCCGCCTTGCCCGGGCGGGATGGGGCGTTGTGAGAGGCTGACGGCATGAACCGGCTGGCTGGCGTGACCTCGCCCTATCTGCTTCAGCACGCTGACAACCCCGTCGACTGGTGGCCCTGGACGCCGGAGGCGTTCGAGGAGGCGCGGCGGCGTGATGTGCCCGTCCTGCTGTCGGTCGGCTACTCCGCGTGCCACTGGTGCCACGTCATGGCCCACGAGTCCTTCGAGGACGACGCCACCGCCGCGCTGGTCAACGAGAACTTCGTCGCCGTGAAGGTCGACCGGGAGGAGCGGCCCGACGTCGACGCCGTCTACATGGAGGCCGTGCAGGCCGCGACCGGGCACGGTGGGTGGCCGATGACGGTGTTCCTGACGCCGGACGCCGAGCCGTTCTACTTCGGGACGTACTTCCCGCCCGAGCCGCGGCACGGCTCGCCCTCCTTCGGGCAGGTGCTCCAGGGGGTGCGCGACGCCTGGAGCGAGCGGCGCGGAGAGGTCGCCGAGGTCGCCGGGAAGATCAGCGCCGACCTCGCGGCGCGCGAACTGACCCACGGCGGCACGGAGGTGCCCGGCGCGGAGGAGCTGGGGCAGGCGCTGCTGGGCCTGGTGCGCGAGTACGACGCCACGTACGGCGGGTTCGGCGGCGCGCCCAAGTTCCCGCCGTCCATGGTCATCGAGTTCCTGCTGCGCCACCACGCCCGCACCGGCGCCGAGGGCGCGCTCCAGATGGCCGCGGACACCTGTGAGCGGATGGCGCGCGGCGGGATCTACGACCAGCTCGGCGGCGGCTTCGCCCGCTACTCCGTGGACCGCGAGTTCACGGTTCCGCACTTCGAGAAGATGCTCTACGACAACGCGCTGCTGTGCCGCGCGTACGCCCATCTGTGGCGCTCCACCGGCTCGGAGTCGGCCCGCAGGACCGCCCTGGAGACCGCCGACTTCATGGTCCGCGAACTGCGCACGAACGAGGGCGGTTTCGCGTCGGCGCTGGATGCCGACAGCGAGGACCCGGCGAGCGGCGAGCACGTCGAGGGCGCCTACTACGTGTGGACGCCGGCGCAGCTCACCGAGGTGCTGGGGGAGGAGGACGGCCGGCTCGCCGCCCGGTACTTCGGGGTCACCGACGAGGGCACCTTCGAGGAGGGCGCCTCCGTCCTCCGGCTGCCGCAGAGCGACGAGGTGTTCGACGCGGAGCGGATCGCGGACATCCGGCGGCGGCTGCTCGCGGCCCGCGCCGAGCGCCCCGCGCCCGGCCGGGACGACAAGATCGTCGCCGCCTGGAACGGCCTGGCGATCGCCGCGCTCGCCGAGACCGGCGCCTACTTCGGGCGGCAGGACCTCGTGGACGCCGCCGTGGCCGCGGGCGATCTGCTGGTGCGCCTGCACATGGACCCGCAGGCCCGTCTCTCCCGCACCAGCAAGGACGGCCGCGCCGGCCGCAACGCGGGCGTCCTGGAGGACTACGCCGATGTCGCCGAGGGCTTCCTCGCGCTGGCGGCGGTGACCGGGGAGGGGGTCTGGCTGGAGTTCGCCGGGTTCCTGCTCGATCACGTACTGGACCGGTTCGTGGACGCCGGGAGCGGGGCGCTCTTCGACACCGCCGTGGACGCCGAGCGGCTGATCCGCCGCCCGCAGGACCCGACGGACAACGCGGCCCCCTCCGGCTGGACGGCCGCCGCCGGCGCCCTCCTGTCGTACGCGGCCCAGACCGGCTCCGAGCCGCACCGCACCGCCGCCGAGCGGGCGCTGGGCGTCGTCAAGGCGCTCGGCCCGCGCGTGCCCCGCTTCATCGGCAACGGGCTGGCGGTCGCCGAGGCGCTGCTCGACGGGCCCCGGGAGATCGCCGTGGTCGGGGAGGTCGGCGGGCGGCTGCACCACACCGCGCTCACCGGGACCGCCCCCGGCGCCGTCGTCGCCGCCGGGCCCGAGGGCGGCGGCGAACTGCCGCTGCTGGCGGACCGGCCGCGGCTCGGGGACCGGGACACCGCCTATGTGTGCCGGCACTTCGCGTGCGACACCCCGGTGACCGATCCCGACCGGCTGCGACAGATCGTGGGCGAAGCGGCGTCCTGACCCGCCCGGTGCGGCGCCGGGTGTCACTGGACCGGTGCACAGGCCGTTTCCTGCACGGCGGTCGCTGAGATACGTAGGGCATGATCCGCTACCTCGCGACCGCCGCCCTCGCCGCCGCGCCGCTCCTCGTCAGCCCCGCCCCGACGCTCAGCCCCGACACGGTCCACCGGGGTGTCACCGGCTGCTTCGCCTGGTCCTGGAAGGACGGCGGCACCCTCACGACGACGGTGTACTACCGCAACCGCTGCGGTACCGCGCACACCCTGCGCGTGCGCTGGTCGTCGGCGGCGTCCGGCAACGAGGACATCAGGGTCAAGGCCGGTGCGAAGGGCTCGACGTGGAGCTTCATCTCCCTGAAGCCGCTGGGCTTCGCCGACCTGGGGCGCGCCTGAGCGGTCAGAGCCCCTGCTGGACGGTGTCCAGGGCGCGCAGCACCAGGTCGCGCAGGTCCTCCTCGTGCTCGTGCTCGGCCCAGTACATGGTGGCCTGCATGATGGCGCCGACCAGGGCCATCGCGTAGACCCTGACCTCCAGGCCGTCGGCGTCGCGGCCGGTGCGCTCGGCGATCACCCGGCACATCAGCCGGCCGGTGACCGACATCGACTCCATCATCCGGGAGCGCACCGCGGGCGTCTCGACCTGGAGGCGGGTGCGCATCCGGACGACGTCGGGGGACTCCTGCCCGAACGCGAGCCCCATCGCGTGCTCCACGACGTGCCGTACGGAGTCGACGATCGACTCGTCCGCCGGCCGGGCCCGCAGCTCGCGCTCCAGGACCGGGTCGAACTCGTCGGTGAGGACGATGTCCTCCTTGGTCGGGAAGTAGCGGAAGACCGTGGACGGCGACACCTCGGCGGCCTCGGCGATCTGCTCGACCGTCGTCGCGTCGTACCCCTGCTCCTCGATCAGGCGATACGTCGCCTCGCGGATCGCCGTCCTGGTCTTGATCTTCTTGCGCTCGCGGAGCCCGACCTTGGGCTCCGCGGGCGTCTGTGCTGACGCGGCCATGGCACTCATTGTCGGGCATCGGCGCTGATCGGGGCCACCTCCGTACCGGACGCGGTGGTGTCGGCGGGGCGGACGCGGCCGGGCATGAGGACCGCCGCGAGCAGCGCCGAGGCGAGCGCGACGACGCCGATGACGACGAGGGCGAGGTCCATGCCGTGCAGGTACGCGCTGTCCGCCGACGCGGCGAGCGCCCGGTCGCCGAGGCGTCCGGCCACCGCGTGGGCGCCGGTCACCGAGTCGCGGGCGGCCCGCGCGGCCGGGCCGGGCAGCCCCGCCGTGACGAGCCGGTCCGTGTAGGCGCCGGCGACGAGGGCGCCGAGCAGGGCCACGCCGAGCGCGCTGCCGGTCTGCCGGACCGTGCTCAGCAGGCCCGAGCCGCGTCCGGCCCGGTCCTTGGCGAGGGCGGCCATGGCGCCGCCCATCGCGGGGATCATGGCGAAGGCGACGCCGATCCCGGCGATCGACAGCCACAGCGCGGTGAACCCGTACCCCGACGCGGCGGTGGTGCGGGCGCCGAGGAACGCGGCGAAGGCGAGCACCGTCAGCGCCGCGCACACCACCGGGCGGGCCCCGAACCGGACGACGAGCGGCTGCGCGAGGCGCGCGGCGAGCAGCATGCCGGCCATCAGCGGCAGGATCCGCACCCCGGTGCCGAGCGCGTCGGCGCCGAGGACGGCCTGGAGGTACTGCGGCAGCAGGAACAGCACGCCGGACAGGACGAACATGCCGAGCGTCGCGGTCAGGGTGTTGCTGAGGAAGCCGCGGTGGGCCAGCAGCGACAGGTCGAGCATCGGCCGGGTACCGCGCCGCTCGCGCAGGACGAGCGCGGTGAGCAGGAGGGCGGCCGCGGCGAACCCGCCGACGACGAGGGCGTCGCCCCAGCCGCGGCCCGGGCCCTCGATGATCGCGTAGATGAGGCTGCCGAGGCCGAGGGCGGTGAGGACGGTGGAGACGGTGTCGACCGGGGGCGCGGCCGGGTCGCGGCTCTCGGGGAGCAGCAGGAGGCAGGCGGTGATGCCGAGGGCGACCATCGGCACGTTCAGGACGAACACCGAGCCCCACCAGAAGTGGTTGAGCAGCCAGCCGCCGATGATCGGGCCGAGGGGCATGCCGAGCGCGGAGGCCGCCGAGATCAGGCCGATGGCCCTGGTCTGCTCGTCGCGCGGGAAGAGCGAGGGCAGCACGGACATCGCGAGGGGCATCACGAACGCGCCGCCGACGCCCATCAGGGCGCGGGCCACGACGACCCAGGCGACGTCGCTCGCGAGGGCGCCGACGAGGGACGCGGCGAGGAAGACGCCGAGCCCGGTGATCAGCATGCGGCGCCGCCCGAACCGGTCGCCGAGCAGTCCGGCCGGGAGCATCAGCGCGGCGAAGACCACGATGTACGCGTCCGCCATCCACTGCTGCTGACCGGTGCTGGCGCCGAGGTCCCCGGCGATCGTCGGAAGGGCCACGTTGAGGATCGTCATGTCGAAACCGAGGACGAGCATGCTCGCGACCAGGGCCCCGAGGGCCCACCAGCGCCGGGGATCCGGGCGCGACTCCGGAGGTGCTATGACAGTAACCATGAATTGAGAGTAACTGTCACTTCCTAGTGTGTGTCAATGAGGAGTCACTTCCGCGCGCGAAAAGGCCGCGGCTGGTGGGCCGCGGCCTGGGAGGTGCTGGGAGGGGGGTGGGGCGTCAGCCGTGCTGGTACGCCACCAGGGAGATGCCCACGTAGTGCACGGCGAACGCCGCGAGGGTGAGGGAGTGGAACACCTCGTGGAAGCCGAACCAGCGCGGCGACGGGTTCGGACGCTTGATGCCGTAGATGACGCCGCCCGCGCTGTACAGCAGCCCGCCCACGACGACCAGGACGAGCACCGCGACGCCGCCGGCGTGCATGAAGTCCGGCAGGAAGAAGACCGCCGCCCAGCCCATCGCGATGTAGCAGGGGGTGTAGAGCCAGCGCGGGGCGCCGACCCAGAAGACGCGGAAGGCGATGCCCGCGCCCGCCGCCGCCCAGATGCCCCACATCAGCGCGTCGCCCTTGGCGCCCGGCAGCAGCAGCATCGTCAGCGGGGTGTAGGTGCCGGCGATGATCAGGAAGATGTTGGCGTGATCCAGCCGGCGCAGCACGCCGTCGGCGCGCGGCCCCCAGTCGCCCCGGTGGTAGAGCGCGCTCACCCCGAACAGCAGGCAGGCCGTCAGGACGAAGATGCCGCAGGCCACCCGGCCCCGGGTGGAGTCCGCCAGCGCGGTCAGGAACAGGCCGGAGACGAGCACCGCCGGGAACATGCCCGCGTGCAGCCAGCCCCGCAGTTTCGGCTTCAGGGCGGGGGGATCGGTGAGGGCGACGGGGGGACCGGACTGCTCTGCGGCGACGCTCATGCCCGGCATCGTACCTACGCGACCGTAAGTAACAGATAGGGCTGACCCCCGGATCCGGCCTCGGGGCAACCCGAATTCATCGATCGTTAAGCCTCCGCGCCCCCGCGGCGTGAGTGGCAATGCTCACGTCGCTCACCTGTGAGCCCCCCTGGACAGATGGGCGAAACGGTCGGATGATCAAATGAGTGCGGTCGGCACCGGATGAGCGCTCACTGGGAAACAGTGGAACGGGAGGCGCAGCGTCCGGGTCGCGGCCCCCACGGGGCAACCAACTCAACACCCTCATTAGGAGCGATCGTGGCGCGCGACATCGCGGCTCCCGTTTCCCCTGTTTCCCAGGACCCCACCACCCTCCCGACCACCCACCAGGAACTGATCTCGTGGGTCGACGAGATCGCCGGACTGACCCAGCCGGACCGCGTGGTCTGGTGCGACGGCTCCGAGGCCGAGTACGAGCGGCTCGCGGACGAACTCGTCGCCAAGGGCACGTTCCGCAAGCTCGACCCGACGCTGCGCCCGAACTCCTACTACGCCGCCTCCGACCCGACCGATGTCGCGCGGGTCGAGGACCGGACGTTCATCTGCTCCGCGCGGGAGGAGGACGCCGGCCCCACGAACCACTGGAAGGCCCCCGACGAGATGCGGGAGATCTTCCGGGGCAACGAGGGCAACGGCGGCATCTTCCGCGGCTCGATGAAGGGCCGGACGATGTACGTCGTCCCGTTCTGCATGGGCCCGCTCGGCTCCCCGCTGTCCGCCATCGGCGTCGAGATCACCGATTCGGCCTACGTCGCCGTCTCGATGCGCACGATGACCCGGATGGGCCGGCCCGTCCTGGACGAACTCGGCGAGGACGGCTTCTTCGTGAAGGCCGTCCACACGCTGGGCGCCCCGCTGGCCGAGGGCGAGGCCGACGTGGCCTGGCCGTGCAACAGCACCAAGTACATCTCGCACTTCCCCGAGGACCGCGAGATCTGGTCCTACGGCTCCGGCTACGGCGGCAACGCCCTGCTGGGCAAGAAGTGCTACGCCCTGCGCATCGCCTCGGTGATGGCGCGGGACGAGGGCTGGCTGGCCGAGCACATGCTCATCCTCAAGCTGACCCCGCCGCAGGGGGAGGCGAAGTACGTCGCCGCCGCGTTCCCGTCGGCGTGCGGCAAGACCAACCTCGCGATGCTGGAGCCCACCGTCCCGGGCTGGACCGTCGAGACGATCGGCGACGACATCGCCTGGATGCGGTTCGGCGAGGACGGCCGGCTCTACGCGATCAACCCCGAGGCGGGCTTCTTCGGCGTCGCGCCCGGCACCGGCGAGCACACCAACGCCAACGCGATGAAGACGCTGTGGGGCAACTCCGTCTTCACCAACGTCGCGCTCACCGACGACAACGACATCTGGTGGGAGGGGATGACGGAGGAGGTCCCGGCGCACCTCACCGACTGGAAGGGCAACTCCTGGACGCCCGCGTCGGGCGTCCCGGCCGCCCACCCCAACGCCCGCTTCACCACCCCGGCCGCGCAGTGCCCGATCATCGCGCCCGAGTGGGAGGACCCGAAGGGCGTGCCGATCTCGGCGATCCTCTTCGGCGGCCGCCGCGCCTCGGCCGTGCCGCTGGTCACCGAGTCCTTCGACTGGAACCACGGCGTCTTCCTCGGCGCGAACGTGGCCTCCGAGAAGACGGCCGCCGCCGAGGGCAAGGTCGGCGAGCTGCGCCGCGACCCGTTCGCGATGCTGCCGTTCTGCGGCTACAACATGGGCGACTACATGGCCCACTGGGTGAAGGTCGCCCAGGACAAGGACGCGGACAGGCTCCCGAAGATCTACTACGTCAACTGGTTCCGCAAGGACGCGGACGGCCGCTTCGTGTGGCCCGGCTTCGGGGAGAACTCCCGCGTCCTGAAGTGGATCGTGGAGCGGCTCGACGGCCGCGCGGAGGGTGTCGAGACGCCGATCGGCGTGCTCCCCGCCAAGGGCTCCCTGGACACCGACGGCCTGGACCTGCCCGAGGCCGACCTGGACTTCCTGCTCAGCGTCGACAAGGAGGTCTGGCGCGAGGAGGCCGCCCTGGTCCCCGAGCACCTCAACACCTTCGGCGACCACACGCCGAAGGAGCTGTGGGACGAGTACCACGCGCTGGTGAAGCGCCTGGGCTGACCCGCCCCGCCCGAGAAGACCGGCGAGGTCCCGTACAACGGCGTACGGGATCACGGGCCCGTCGCCCTCCCGTGCCGCCCCCGCAAGCCCCTGGGGACGGCGGGAGGCGGCGGGCCCTCGCCCGTCCCGGGCCCGTCCCGGCGCGGGGCGCGCGGGCGGTGCGGCTACGCGGCGGAGACCAGGTGGCCCGCGCCCGCGTGGTACTCCATGCGCCGGGCGGCCAGGATCGCGGCGGCGGTGTCGGCGCGCGAGGCGGCGACGACCAGGGCGCGCCCGGCGAGGGCGTGCGCCCGCTGGTGCAGGCCGTCGACGTGGGGTTCGTGGATGGCCGCGGCCACGGCCGAGCGGACCGGCGGGTGACCCCCGCGCAGCCGCGCGACCTGGGCGGTCAGCTCCTGCGCCGCGCGGTCCAGCTCCGGGTCGGCGGCGGCCTGCCGGATCTCGTCCGTCACCGCGAGCAGCGCGGACAGGTGCCCGGCGAGCTGGATGTCCAGCTCCTCCTCGCGGGAGCGGTGCGGGAAGTCGCCGGGACCGGCCGCCAGGGTGTGGACCGACTTGGTGCGGATCGGTTCGTACATGGCGGCCTCCAGGCGACGACGGCGAAGCTTGGTCTCCATCGTACCTTGGAAACTGTCTAAGTTAGAACTTGTCCAAAGTAAGCCGGGATCCACCCGTCAGAGCTGGCCGTAGCCGTCCAGGAAGGTCCCGATCCGGGTGACCGCCTCCGTCAGCTGCTGCGCCGAGGGCAGCGTGACGACGCGGAAGTGGTCGGGCTCGGGCCAGTTGAAGCCCGTGCCGTGCACCACCATGATCTTCTCGGCGCGCAGCAGGTCGAGCACCAGCTGCCGGTCGTCCTTGACCTTGAAGACCTTCGGGTCGAGGCGCGGGAAGAGGTACAGCGCGCCCTTGGGCTTCACGCACGTCACGCCCGGGATCCGGGTCAGCAGGTCGTACGCGACGTCGCGCTGCTCCTTGAGCCGGCCGCCCGGCAGCACCAGGTCGTTGATCGTCTGGCGGCCGCTGAGCGCGGCGACGACGCCGTGCTGGCCCGGCATGTTCGCGCACAGGCGCATGTTCGCGAGGATCGTCAGGCCCTCGATGTACGACGCGGCGTGCGCCCGCGGCCCGGAGACGGCCATCCAGCCGACGCGGTACCCGGCGACCCGGTACGCCTTCGACATGCCGTTGAAGGTGAGCGTCATGACGTCCGGGGCGACGGCGGCGGTCGGCGTGTGCGTCGCCCCGTCGTACAGGATCTTGTCGTAGATCTCGTCCGAGCAGACGAGCAGGTTGTGGCGGCGCGCGATGTCGGTGAGGCCGCGCAGCATCTCGTCGCTGTACACGGCGCCGGTCGGGTTGTTCGGGTTGATGACGACGATCGCCTTGGTGCGGTCGGTCACCTTGCGCTCGATGTCGGCGAGGTCCGGCATCCAGTCCGCCTGCTCGTCGCAGCGGTAGTGGACGGCCGTACCGCCGGAGAGCGACACGGCCGCCGTCCACAGCGGGTAGTCGGGCGCGGGGACGAGGACCTCGTCGCCGTCGTCGAGCAGCGCCTGCATCGCCATGACGATCAGCTCGGAGACGCCGTTGCCGATGAAGACGTGCTCGACGTCGGTCTCCACGCCGAGCGTCTGGTAGTGCATCATCACCGCGCGCCGGGCGGCGAGCAGGCCCTTGGCGTCGCCGTAGCCGTGGGCGTCCCCCAGGTTGCGGAGCATGTCCTCCAGGATCTCCGGCGGGCACTCGAAGCCGAACGCCGCCGGGTTTCCCGTGTTCAGTTTCAGGATCCGGTGCCCCGCCGCTTCCAGCCGCATCGCCTCCTCGAGCACCGGGCCCCGGATCTCGTAGCAGACGTTGGCGAGCTTGGTCGACTGGATGAGCTGCATGCTCAGACCTTACGGCGGTGTTTCGGCCCGGCGCGCGCCGTTCGCGCCACCCGTGGCGGGCGCACCGCGGATGCGCGGGCACGGAGCGCCGATGGGCTGCGGATCACGGGGTCGGGGGTCCGGCGGGGCTTTGAACGAGCTGGTCGCGGGGGCGGGTGAGATGGGCCACTGGCAGCGGCTCCGGGCCGTCGGCGGCGGTGCCGGCGAGGATGGCCCGCTCGGCGGGGGTCGCGTGCTCGATCCACTCCGGGGCCAGGGCCGCGTACGTGGTGACGTCGTGCCACGCGCCCTGGGTGTGGAAGAGGCCGCGCAGGGTGGCCTCCGGGCGCAGGCCCGCCGCGAGCATGATGTCCCGCATCCGGGTGTGGTCGGCGCGGTGGCCCGCCCAGATCCGGTACAGCCCGAGCGGGCCGAAGCCGTGGGCCATGAGCAGCCGGCCCGCCTCGTGGCCGTGGCCGCGCACCGGGGCGTCGGGCAGCAGCACCAGGCTGGTCAGCATGGCGTTGCGCCCGTACTCCTCGACGAGCAGGCCCATCATGCCGACCATCGTGTCGTCGCCGGGGGCGCACACGGCCATCGTGTGCTTGCGCCGGGGGTGGGCGAAGGGCTGGGTCAGGCACTGCACGAAGGCGTCCTGGGCCTGCCGGGCGTCCATCCGGTCGATGCCGAGGTAGCGGGTCAGCACCCGGTGGGTGTGGATGCGTTCGAACGGGGCCAGGTCGGTGGGGCGCAGCTCGCGCAGCCAGAGCCGGTGGCCGTGCAGTTCGGGCAGCTGGTTCACGCGAGCGCTCCCACCGGCACGCGGCCCACGAGCCGCTCCAGGTCCACGTAGTAGCGGCCCGACGCGACCGGCTCGCCGAGCAGGATCCGGCGGGCGGTGTCGGTGACCAGGGCGCCGCCGAGCGCCACCCCGCTGGCCAGCTGGGGCCAGCTGCACAGGGTGGTGCCGATCCGGCGCAGGGCGTCGGCCATGGCGGGGCTCAGGTTCGCCTCGTCGCAGATGTCGAGGAGGTGGGCGAGCGCGTCGGCCGGGGCGAGGCCGCGCACCTGCGCCGCCGTCAGGCCGCCGCCGCGGCCGTGGAAGAGGGGGCGGTCCGGCTCCAGGTCGAAGCGTTCGACGTCGAGCAGCCCGCGGTCGTTGGCGTCCATCAGGACGGGCACCCGGCGGGCCCGCGCGTGCTCGCGCACGGCCGTCTTCACCCAGGGGGTGTCGCACTCCTCGACGACCAGGTCGAGGGCCTGCTCCCCGGCGCCGACGAACGCGCCGACGCCGTCCTCGGTGAGTCCCTCGGGCCACAGCTCGATGTCGAGGTAGGGGTCGGTCTCGTACATCTGGCGGGCGCACAGGACGGTCTTGGCGAGGCCGAGGTCGTGCACGCCCGCCCGCAGCCGGTTGAGGTTGCTCAGGCCGATGTCGTCGAAGTCGGCCAGCCGGAACGATCCGCCAACGCCCTCCATGGCACAGGTCAGCGCGGCGCTGTTGCCCACGGAGAGGCCGACGACGCCGATCCTGCGGCGCAGCAGGCGCTCCTGCCCGGCGCTGGTGATCTTGTCCCGGTTGCGGTCGGTGCGCACCCGGCGGAACTCCCGCTCGGGCAGCACCCGGACGAGCCGGCCCGACCAGGGGTACCAGACCCAGGTGCCGTAGAGGCGCGGATCGGCGCCGGCGAGCACGTCGGCGACGGCGGCGTCCCGCGCGGGCCCGGCCGGGGCGTCGCCCGGGCGCAGGCAGCGGACGAGTTCGGCGAGCTGGTCGGCGAGGCGGTCGTGCGTCTCGCGTACGTCGCCGGAGGCGCGCAGCGAGTCGAGGCGGGCCCGGTCCCGGGGGTCGACGGGACGCAGCAGGACGGGGCGCCAGGGGGCCGGTACGGCCGGGGTGTCCGGCGCTCCTCGCTTGCTTGCGCGGAGAGTGACGGAGGGGGCGGTATTGATCACAGTCGGTGAAATTAGCAGCGCGAAGGGGTGCGATGGGGGCGCGCAAGGGTTTTGCGCTACGGGAAAACATGAACGATTCGTACTCTGGGACATCTGTTGTTCGAGTGTACGTTCGAATAAAGCGGTACGGTGGGGTCATGCTTCAGGGATCGCTGTTCGACCAGACCGAGGAGATCGCGCTCGGCCCGCTCGCCGGTGTGCGGCGGACCGAGCTCGGGGCGGGCGCCTGGATCGACGTCCTGCCCGGCTGGCTGCGCGGCGCCGACGCGCTGTTCGAGCACCTGGCCGGTGCGGTGCCCTGGCAGGCCGAGCGGCGGCAGATGTACGAACGCGTGGTCGATGTGCCCCGGCTGCTGAAGTTCTACGGCGCCGGGCAGGAGCTTCCGCATCCGGTGCTCGACGCCGCCCGCGACGCGCTGTCCGCGCACTACGCCGAGGAGCTGGGGGAGCCGTTCACCACCGCCGGGCTCTGCCACTACCGGGACGGGCGGGACAGCGTCGCCTGGCACGGGGACCGGAGCGGGCGCGGCGCCCGGGTGGACACCATGGTCGCCATCGTGTCCGTGGGGGCGCCGCGGGACCTCCTGCTGCGGCCGGTCGGCTCCGGCGGGACCGCCGTGCGGCGGGCGCTCGGACACGGGGACCTGATCGTGATGGGCGGGTCCTGCCAGCGCACCTGGGAGCACGCGATCCCGAAGTCGGCCCGGGCCATCGGGCCGCGGATCAGCGTGCAGTTCCGGCCCAGCGGGGTGCGGTGACGCGGCGGGCGGCGTCGGGCGCTACGCGGCGGCGGGGGTGCGGCGGACCGAGCGGCCGGCCAGGACGTCGGTGCGCCGGCCGTCCTCGATGACCGGCCTGCCGTCGATCAGGACGTGCGGGATGCCCTCCGGCAGGGTCCGCGGCGCCGCGAACGTCGATCCCGCCGCCACCGTCTGCGGGTCGAACAGCACCAGGTCCGCGCGGTAGCCCTCGCGGACCAGCCCGCGGTCGCGCAGCCGCAGCCGCGCCGCCGGCCGCGCGGTGAGGTGCGCGACCGTCTCCTCGAGCGACAGCACGCCCAGGTCGCGGGCGTAGTGGCCGAGGTAGTGCGGGAACGTGCCGTACGCGCGCGGGTGCGGCTTCGTGCCCTGGAGGATGCCGTCGCTGCCGCCGGTGTGCACCGGGTGCCGCATGATCGCGCGGACGTTCTCCTCGTGCCCGACGTGCTGGAGGATCGTCGAGCCCAGGCCGTCCTCCAGCAGCAGGCGGCGCGCGGTGGTCCAGGGCGACTCGGCGCGCTCGGCGGCGGACTCGGCGACGGTCCTGCCGACGTAGGAGGCGAGCGCGGGGTCCGTCGTCCCCGAGATCTCGATGCGGTCCCACTCGATCGGGACGCCGTGGCAGCCGTCGGAGCCGATCTCCTCGACGTGCTCGCGGATCCGCTCGCAGACCGCGTCGTCGCGCAGCCGGGCGAGGGTGGCGTCCGGGCCGCCCTCGTTGGCCCAGCTCGGCAGCATCGCCACGAGCGTGGTGGCGCCCGGCGTGTACGGGTACGTGTCCAGGCTGATGTCGGCGCCCGCCGCGATCGCCCCGTCGAGGAGGGCGAGCAGGTCCACGCCCTTGCCCTTGTTCACGCCGAAGTTCATCGTGGCGTGCGCCAGGTGCAGGGCGCAGCCCGCGGTGCGGGACAGCTCGACCATCTCGCGGTACGCGTCGAGCGCGCCGGCGCCGTAGCTGCGGTGGTGGGGGCAGTAGTAGCCGTCGTACGCGGCCACCGTGCGGCACAGCTCGGTGAGTTCGGCGTCCTTGGCGTACATGCCGGGCGTGTAGGTGAGGCCCGACGACATGCCGACCGCGCCCTGCTCCAGGCCCTCGGTGACGAGGCGCTTCATGTGGTCCAGCTCGGCGTCGCTCGCGTCGCGGTCCTCCCAGCCGACCGCGTACATCCGCACCGTGCCCTGGGGGATGAGGTAGGCGGCGTTCACGGCGATGCCGCGGTCGAGGCGGTCCAGGTACTCGCCGACCGTGCGCCAGTCGAAGTCGACGGAGGTGTCGTCGGGGCCGCCGCCGTTCCAGCCGGTGATGGTGCGGCGGACCTGGTCCAGGGTGCGGTCGTCCACCGGGGCGTAGGACAGGCCGTCCTGGCCGAGGACCTCCAGGGTGACGCCCTGGGCGGCCTTCGCGCTGTGGTCGGGGTCGCGCAGCAGCGCGAGGTCGCTGTGGGCGTGCATGTCGATGAAGCCGGGGCTCAGGGCGAGGCCGGTGGCGTCGAGGGTGCGGGGGGCCGTCGGGCGCGGGCCCGGGTCGCGGTCGCTGTGGATCTCGGCGATGCGGCCCTCGGCGATCTTCACGTCCGCGCGGTAGGAGGCTCCGCCGGTGCCGTCGATCACTCGGGTGTTCTTGATGACCAGGTCCATGGGGAGCCTCTCGTCTGCCAGTTGTTGTCGGGGGTCGGGGCGCGCCGTCGTCACCGCCGGCCGGGGGAGGGGCCACGGCGGCGCGCCGGACGCGGGGCCTAGAAGAAGGTGCGGATGTAGTCCACGACCGTGCCGTCGGCCTCGACGAGGGGGATCAGCTGCCACTTGTCGAACGCGGTGCAGGGGTGCGACAGGCCCATGCCGAGCCAGTCGCCCACCTCCAGCTCCGCCCCGTCGTCCAGGCCGAGCCACCCGTGCTGGTCGGAGAGGCCCGTCACCGCGACCCCGGTGGCCTCGCGCACCGCGCCACCGCGGGCGGGGCGGACGGCCTGGGCCTCGGGCAGGTCGAGGTCGTGGGCGGCGTCGCGCTTGCCCGCGTTGATGAAGGCCTGGTCCGGCGCGGGCCGCGACACGACCTGCGCCCACAGCCGGAACGCCGGATGCAGCGCCCCCTCCTCGGGGACCCGGTTGAACGGCGTGAGGTGGCGGTAGTGGCCGTCGTCGTGCGAGACGTACGCGCCGGAGCGCAGCAGCTTCAGGACCGGTGCGCCCAGCTCGGGGATCTGTGCGAACACGTCCGCCACCGCGTCGAACCACGCGGAGCCGCCCGCGCTGACCACGATCTCGTCGAGGCCCGCGAACCGCCCGGCCCGGTCGAACTCCGCCGCCAGCGCGACCAGCCGGCGCAGCCAGGCGCGGACCCGCTCGCCGTCGGCCTGCGGCACCTCGCCCTCGTACCCGGCGACGCCCACGAGCCGCAGCCGGTCGGCGCCGGCCACCGCGTCGGCGACGGCCGCGCACTCGGCCTCGGTGCGGACCCCGGTGCGCGCGCCCGCTCCGGCGGCCAGCTCCACGACGACGTCCACCGGCCGGGTCGCGCCCGCCTGCGACAGGGCGGCCTGCATCAGCTCCACGCCGCGTACGGAATCCACGTAGCAGACGAACCGGAAGGCGGGGTCGGCGGTGAGTTCGGCGGCCAGCCAGCGCAGCGCGGCCGCGTCGACCAGCTCGTTCGCCAGGAAGATCCGCTCGACGCCGAAGTGCCGGGCCACCCGCACCTGGTGCGGCACGGCGAGGGTGATGCCCCACGCGCCGTGCTCGATCTGCCGGTGGAAGAGCCGCGGCGCCATCGACGTCTTGCCGTGCGGGGCGAAGGTCAGGCCGTGGCGCGTGGCGTAGGTCTCCATCAGCGCGAGATTGTGTTCCAGGCGCTCGGCGGAGAGGGCGAGGACGGGGCTGGTGAAGCCGTCCGTGAAGAGGTTGAGGCGGCGGTCGGCGAGCTCGCCGACCGTGGCGCCCTCGGCCTCGGGGGGCAGTCCCTTGAAGCGGAAGTCCACCCGTTCCTGCGCGAGCTCGTCCAGGCGGTCGGCGGTCATGGGCCCTCCTCGAGGCGGACTGTTGCATTATTTGCAACGGTCATTGCGTATGTCGCTCACTGCTGTCTAACATCCGAGCCGATGCCGGGTCAACGAAGCCGTAGACCCCCACCCCCGAGGAGGACGCCCCATGAATGGCACGCCGGTGGACGTCGTCGCGCTCGGCGAGTCCATGGTCACGTTCCGGCCCACCGCGCCCGGACGCCTCGCCGATGTGCCGTCCTTCGACCGCGGGATCGGCGGCGCCGAGTCCAACGTCGCGTGCGTCCTGGCCGCCGGCGGACACCGCACGCGCTGGGTCAGCCGGGTCGGCGCGGACGGCTTCGGCGACCACCTCGTCGAGGCCATCGGCGGCTACGGCGTCGACGTCGGCGCCGTGCGCCGCGACCCCGACCGCCCCACCGGCATCTACTTCCGCACCGCGGGGGACCGGGGCGGCGACAGCCACGAGGTCGCCTACTACCGCGCCGGGTCCGCGGCCTCCGCGATGTCGGCGGCCACCCTGGACCTCGACGCGCTGCGCGCCGGCCGCGTCCTGCACCTGTCCGGGATCACCGCCGCGCTCTCCGCCGACTGCCTCGACCTGCTGCGCACCCTCACCGACGGCTCGACCCCGGGCACCGTCTCCTTCGACGTCAACCACCGGCCCGGCCTGTGGCGCACCCCCGAGGACGCCCGGGTCCTGCTCGACCTGGCCCGCCGCGCCGACCTCGTCTTCGTCGGCGAGGACGAGGCCGAGGACGCCTGGGGCGTCACCGGCGGCCCCGACGCCATCCGCGCCGCGCTGCCCGAACCGGCCCTCCTCGTCGTCAAGCAGGGCGCCGCGGGCGCCGTCGCCTTCGACCGCTCGTCCGGTGAGCGCCGCCACTTCGAACCCGCCCCGCGCGTCGACGTCGTCGCCGCCGTCGGCGCCGGCGACGCCTTCGCCGCCGGATTCCTCTCCGCGACCCTGCGCGGACTGCCCGCCGCCGCCCGGCTGCGCCACGGCCACCTGTGGGCCGCCGCCGCCCTCACCGTCCCCGGCGACCTCGCCGCGCCCCCGCACCGCGCCCACGCCGACCGGCTGGCCGCCCTGCCCGGGGCCGCGTGGGAGACACTGCACCTCGGCCCCGGCTGGACCGAAGCGACCGAAGCAGCCGACAGCGGGGCCGCCGAGGAGGTACGTACGCCATGAGCCAGACCGTCGACCGCGCGCTCAGCATCCTGCCGCTGCTCGCCGAGGGACCCGCGGACCTGGGGCAGGTCGCCGACCGGCTCGGCGTCCACAAGTCCACCGCCCTGCGGCTGCTGCGCACCCTGCACGAGCACGGCCTGGTGCACCGCCAGTCCGACCAGCGCTACCGGCTCGGCGCCCGCCTCTTCGCGCTCGCCCAGGAAGCCGTCGAGAACCTCGACGTCCGGGAGATCGCCCACCCCCACCTCGTCGCGCTCAACGAGAAGTGCGGCCACACGGTCCACCTCGCCGTGTACGAGGAGCACGAGGTCCTCTACATCGACAAGGTCGAGAGCCGCTACCCGGTGCGCATGTACTCGCGCATCGGCAAGCCCGTCGCCATCACCGTGGCGGCCGTCGCGAAACTGCTGCTCGCCGACCGCCCCGAGGCCGAGCGCCGCACCCTCGCGGAGAGGCTCGACTACCCCCTGTACACGGCCCGTTCGACGCCGAACGCCCCCGCCTTCCTGCGGGAGCTGGAGAAGGTGCGCGAACAGGGCTGGGCCACCGACCTGGGTGGCCACGAGGAGTCGATCAACTGCGTCGGAGCGCCCATCCGCGGCGCCGACGGACGGGTCGTCGCCGCCATGTCGGTCTCCGCACCGAACGTCGTCGTCACCGCCGAGGAACTCCTCACCCTGCTCCCGCTCGTGCGCCGCACGGCGGAAGTGATCAGCCGGGACTACTCCGGCAACCCCCCAACCAAGGAAGCCAGTTCACGATGACCGAGAACGCCAAGACCGCACTCACCCCCGCCACGCACACCACCCCGCCCGCGAAGTTCTCGCACGGCGTCAAGAAGGGCAACATCCTTCAGGTCGCGGGCCAGGTCGGCTTCCTCCCGGCCGTCGAGGGCCAGGCCCCCACCCCGGCCGGCCCGACCCTGCGCGAGCAGACCCTCCAGACCTTCGCCAACGTCAAGGCGATCCTCGAAGAGGGCGGCGCCACCTGGGACGACGTCATGATGATGCGCGTCTACCTGACGGACGTCGACCACTTCGCCGAGATGAACAAGATCTACAACGAGTACTTCGAGGAGCAGGGCCTGACCGCCCCGGCCGCCGCGCGCACGACCGTGTACGTCGGTCTGCCCAAGGGCCTGCTCATCGAGATCGACGCGCTCGCCGTCCTCGGCTGAGCCCCCGCACCACCCGCTGAACCACCCGCAAGCCGTACGTCGTCACGGCACGGCCCACCCGCTCCCGCAGCGCGGTGCGCCGTGCCGCGATCCCCCCTGCCCCGAAAGCCCATGCACTTACGAGGTCAACGATGTCCCCGTTCGCACTCGCCGCCCCGCTCGCGGCCCCCGCCGAGGCCCCGCCGCACACCGGCGGCATCCTCACGATCATCGACGGCACCGCCGGTCTGCTGACCGTCGCCCTCCTCGGGATCGTGCTGCTGCTCGTCCTGATCATCAAGGCCCGCATCCAGCCCTTCGTCGCCCTGCTCGCGGTCTCCATAGCCGTCGGCCTCGGCGCCGGCCTGTCGGTCACCGAACTCTTCGGCACCGTCCAGAAGTCCGACGCCGTCTCCACCATCGAGTCCGGCATGGGCGGCACCCTCGGACACGTCGCGATCATCATCGGCCTGGGCACCATGCTCGGCGCGGTCCTGGAGGTCTCCGGCGGCGCCGAGGTCCTGGCCTCCCGCCTGCTGAACCTCTTCGGCGAGAAGCGCGCCCCCCTCGCGATGGGCCTGACCGGCCTGATCTTCGGCATCCCCGTCTTCTTCGACGTCGGCATCTTCGTCCTCGCGCCGATCGTCTACGCGGCCGCCAAGCGCGGCGGCAAGTCGATCATCCTCTACTGCATGCCGCTGCTCGCGGGCCTGTCGATGACGCACGCCTTCCTGCCGCCGCACCCCGGCCCCGTCGCCGCCGCCGGACTGCTGAAGGTCGACCTCGGCTGGGTCATCCTCATGGGCATCGTCTGCGGCATCCCCGCCGTGCTCGCCGCCTGGGGCTGGGCCGCCTGGATCGGCAAGCGGATCTTCGTCCCCGTACCGCAGGACATGGTCGAGGCGGCCGAGGAGGCCAAGGCCGCCCTGGCGGCCGAGCAGCGCGCCTCCGGCGTCACCCCCACCGAGAAGCCGGTCCCGCTGGGCACCGTGTTCACCATCATCGGTACGCCGCTGGTGCTGATCCTCCTCGCGACGTTCTCCTCGATCGCCTTCGACCCGTCCACGGGCCGCTCGGTCATCGAGTTCTTCGGCCACCCCTTCGTCGCCCTGACGATCGCCCTGCTCATGGCCTACTACCTGCTGGGCATCCGGCGCGGCTGGTCCCGCAAGTCCCTGGAGACGGTGTCGACCGCGTCGCTGAAGCCGGTCGGCAACATCCTCCTGGTGGTCGGCGCGGGCGGGGTCTTCGGCGCCGTCCTCAAGGCGAGCGGCATCGCCGACGCCCTGGCCGACACGTTCAACGGCATGGGCCTGCCCGTCATCGTCCTCGCCTACCTGATCTCGCTGGTGCTGCGCGTCGCCCAGGGCTCGGCGACGGTCGCCATCGTCACGACGGCGGGCATCGTCGCCCCGCTGCTCTCCGAGGGCCACTACTCGCAGCCGTTCACCGCGCTGGTCATCATGGCGATCTCGGCGGGCTCCATCTTCGCCTCGCACGTGAACGACGGCGGGTTCTGGATGGTCGCCAAGTATTTCGGCATCTCCGAACGCGACACGCTGCGCACCTGGACCGTCCTGGAGTCGGTCCTGTCGCTGGCCGGGTTCGCGGTCGCGGCCGTGGTCAGCCTGTTCGTCTAGTCGGCTAGTCGGTCAGGCGGTTCGTCCGGCCGCCCGGATTGTCACTCAGCGGGGCGGCGTCCTGACCCACCATGGTGGGCGGGCGCCGTCCGGCCGTTCGTGACCAGGACGTGAGGGGCCGGGGGGCGCGGGACACAGCGTCGTCCGCCATACTTCGGCGCGTGGAGCAGCGTATGGACAGTCAGAAGGTCACGCCCGTCGCCGGCGCCGGTTCCGACCCGGCGTACGTCCCCGGCCTGACGTCTCCCGCCAAGGAGACGGTTGTCGAGGACGCCCAGGCCACCGAGGCGGAAGCGGACGAGCCCGCGGGGGAGGTGAGCGCGCGGGACGAGCCCGGGAGGCCGTCGCTGGAGAAGACGGCGCCCGAGCCCGAGGACGCCGTGCCGGGCACGGCGGGCGACACCGCCGGGGCGGACGGTGCCGAGTCCGGGGCGCGGGAGGGATCCGGCGCGGAGCCGGAGGCCGGGCCGCAGGCCGACGGCGCGCGGGACGGCGGCGTCACGCTGGAGGCCAAGGACCGCCGCGGCTCGATCAGCGTCGACGCGACCGGTGTCCGCTACACCCTCGACGACCAGGCGGCCGACTTCACCTGGGACGAGATCAGCGCGGTCGAGTACGGCACCTCGCGCAAGCGCCTCACGGTGACCGTCCACACGCCCAACAGCCGCTGGTACCCCAACGACGTCGAGGCCCCCGACAAGTCCCGCCTCAAGGAGTGGACGGACAGCCTCGACAAGGCGCTGGACCTCTACTTCGAGGACTGACCGCCCTCTCCTTCGAGGGCCCGGGGCCGGGGGACGCGCTCGTGCGGTCCGACGTGGGCAGCGCCGCCGGGGGAGCGGCGGCGCTGCCCGTCCGAGGGTGGCACCGGCCTACAGGCCGTGCACGTGCGGGCCGACCGCCGACGACCAGGCGTTGCCGGCCGTCGCGTCCCAGTTCGTGGACCAGGTCATCGCGCCGCGGATACCGGGATAGGTCTTCGACGGCTTGAAGGAACCGCAGCCGGTGCCCTTGGCGAGGCAGTCCAGGGCGTCGTTGACGACCGACGGGGCGACGTAACCGCTGCCCGCCCCGCTCGTCGACGCCGGGACGCCGATGCCGACCTGCGACGGGTCGAGGCCGCCCTCCAGCTGGATGCAGGCGAGCGCGGTCAGGAAGTCGACCGTCCCCTGGCTGTAGACCTTGCCGTCGCAGCCGAGCATCGAACCGCTGTTGTAGTACTGCATGTTGACCACGGTGAGGATGTCCTTCACGGCCAGCGCGGTCTTGAAGTACTCGCCGGACGTGGACTGCATGTCGATGGTCTGCGGCGCCATCGTGAGGACGAAGCCGCTGCCCGCCTTCGCCGCCAGGGACTCCAGCGCCTGCGACATGTACGTGGAGTCGAGGCCGTTCTCCAGGTCGATGTCGACGCCGTCGAACCCGTACTCCCGCATGAGCGCGTAGAGCGAGTCGGAGAAGTTGGCGGCGGAGGCCGCGTCGTTGATCGAGACCGTGCCGTTCTGGCCGCCGACCGAGATGACCACCGACTTCCCGGCCGCCTGCTTGGCCTTGATGTCGGCCTTGAACGCGTCCTCGGTGTAGCCGCCGAGGCCCGCCGAGTCGAGCGTGAAGTCGACCGCGCCCGGCGTCGTCGTGGCGTCCGCGAAGGCCACCGCGATGATGTCGTAGTCGGACGGCACGTCGCTGAGCTTCTGGACCGCCGCGCCGTTGTCGAAGTTCTGCCAGTAGCCGGTGACCGCGTGGGCGGGGACGGCGGCGGTGCTCACGGCGGTGCTCGCCGCGGCGCTCGTGGGGGCGGGCGCCGCGTCGGCGCTGCCGACGGTGGTGAGGAACAGGCCGGTCGCGGCGAGCGCCGTGGCCGTGAAACCGCCGATGAGCGTGCCGAGTCGGCCGCTCCGTCGGTGGGCGTGCGTCATCTCTGCCTCCGAGTGGGGGGATCCGTGGGGGAGTTGGGGAAGCAGCTGCTGGGGATACAAGCTGGTCCAGACCAATCCTGATGTCAAGGGTCCGGACCGTGCGGAGGTGACGGTTCCGCGCCAACTCCTGCCCATCCGGCCATGAACAGTGAGAAGTTGGGTGTTCAGGAGCGCTCACGTGGATATGGTGCGTAGGCAGGACGCCGTCAGGAGGAGTGCAGAGCGACCGGGGGTGCGTGCGTGCCGACCGCCATAGCCGTGACCGACCCCGACCTCGTGCTCACCTCGCCGGACCGGCACACCCCGACGGCCTCCGTGCTGCCCGTGGGCGAGCCGCAGGAGCGGTACCCGCTCGACCGCGCCATCATCGACGTCCACACCCTGATCGAACAGCACGGCTATGTGATCGTGCTCTGTCCGCAGTCGGCACCCGACACGGTCCTGCACCGCCTGCACGCGATCCGATCCGTGCTGGAGAGCGACCGCATCGCGATCCTGCGCCCCGAGCTGCCGCCGCTCGGGCTCGCCGTCCTCGCCCTGCAACTGCGCCAGTTGTCGATCTGCGACTTCAGCCCGGGCGTCCTCGCCTCGGCCGCCCGGCTCCTCGCGCACTACGTGTACGCGGGCGCCGTCGTCGGCTCCGTCGCCAAGCTCGACCGGGTCCCCGTCACCCTGCGCGCGCACGCCAAGTCCTGGTCGCCGGGCGCCCAGTTCGCCGTGCTCGCCTCGCCCCAGCCCGAACTGCTCCGGCTGACCGGAGCGGCCGACGAGACCCCCGGCGGGCCCTCCTTCGGCACCCACCTCTTCTACGCCGCCGGGCAGGGCTCCACCGACTGGGTCACCGGCGCGCTCGCCCCGGCCTGGCGGGTGCACGGGGTGACCGAGGCGCGGCTGCCCGCCGAGTCGGCGCGGTGGTGGGCGACCGGGAAGGCGGGCGGCCCCGGCCGGATCGTGGAGTTCGCCGCCGCGATCCCCGACATCTCCATCCTGTACCAGCTCGTGTCGTCCGTGCGGCGCGAGGACTGCCGCTGGTGCGGGCTCGAACTCATCGGTGACCGCTGCGGGTTCTGCGCGGCGCCGCTGTCCCCCGACGCGCCGCCCGAGCGGGTGGGCGGTGGCCGGTCGGCGGCGGTGCTGCAACCGGCGGCGGCCTCGGCACGGGCCGCGCTGCCGCGCGCCCCGCATTGACCCTGTCCGCCCTGTCCGCCCTGTCCGCCCCGTCCGCCCTGTCCCCGCTGATCCCAGCCGTCTATCAACGAGGTTGTCCCGTCCATGAATTCACGTCAGCGCCGCGGCGTCATTCTCCTGGTCGTCTCGGCCCTGTGTGCCCTCGGCGCGTTCGCCGGTGTGCTGTCGGTGATCCACGACGTGAACTCCAAGGTGGGCCCGGAGCGGACCGCGTACCGGCTGAAACAGGACATCGCTCCCTACAAGGAGTTGACGGAGGATCAGTTCGAGAAGGTCGACATGCCCGAACGCTGGCTGTCGTCCACGGCCGTCACCCGGCTCGGCCAGATCCGCGGCAAGATCGCCGTCACGCAGCTGAAGAAGGGCTCCCTGCTCCAGGAAGACATGATCGTCTCCCGGCCGCAGCTCAAGGCGGGACAGCAGGAGATCGCCATCATGATCGACGCCGAGACGGGCGTCGCCGGCAAGATCGACCCCGGCTCGAAGGTGAACATCTACGCCACCTTCAAGGCCGCCAACGACAAGCAGCGCGACCAGTCCAAGGTCATCGTGGAGAGCGCCGAGGTGATCGACGTCGGCAAGCTCACCCCCATCGACCAGCAGGGCGCCAACGCCTCCGACAACAACGGGGTGCGGCGGCAGGGCGAGGCCGTGCCGATCACGTTCGCGCTCGGCGCGGCGGATGCGCAGCGGGTCGCGTACGCCGAGTCGTTCGCGACCCATGTGCGGCTCGCGCTGGTGGCACCGGGCACCGACGGGGCGGTGCCGCCGGGGGACCGGACGTACACGCTGGACGAGGACAAGTAGGGGGTCGGGTGATGGTGATGCGTGCGGTTCCCTTCGGGTCCGGGGTGTTGGTCGTTCGCGGGGTTGTGGGGGTGGGGCGTGCTGTTGGGCGTGCCCCTGGGGGGTCGGTCGTCCTCTGCGGGCCGGTGGGGGCTGGTCGCGCAGTTCCTCGCGCCCCTGGCGGGGCGGTCGTTCGCGGGGTTGTGGGGGTGGGGCGCGCTGTTGGGCGTGCCCCTGGGGAGTCGGTCGTCGTCTGCGGGGCGGTGGGGGCTGGTCGCGCAGTTCCTCGCGCCCCTAGGGGGGCGGTCGCCCGGGGGGTCGGGAGATGTGGGCGGTGGCCGGTTCGGGTGCTGGGTGGGGAGGGGGCGCGGTGACCACTCGCATTCTGCCCGCCGTCGGTGACCCGGACAGCGCCCGCGCGCTCATCACCCTGCTCTCCCAGCTCCCCGACACGGAGCCGGCACCCCCCGTCCCCGACTCCACCGCCCTCCTCGACCTGCTGGCCCGCCTCGCCGCCGAGTCCCTGGACGAACTCCCCGAGGTCGTCCTCGTACACGAACGCATCGGCCCCGTACCGGCCCTGGACCTCATCCGGGACCTGGTGCTGCGCTTCCCGGCCGTCGGCGTCGTCCTCGTCACCGCCGACACCAGCCCGGCCCTGCTCACCGCCGCCATGGACAGCGGCGCCCGCGGCATCGTCTCCTTCCCGCTCGGCTACGACGCCCTCGCCGAACGCGTGCACGCCGCCGCCTCCTGGTCCGCCGGAATGCGCCGCCACCTCGCGGGCGGCACCGGCGGCGAACTCGTCCCGGTGGGCGGCGGCGGCCGCGTCGTCGCCGTCACCGGCGCCAAGGGCGGCGTCGGCACCACCCTGACCGCCGTCCAGCTCGCCCTCGCCGCCCGGGCGTCGGGCCACTCGGTCGCCCTGCTCGACCTGGACCTCCAGTCCGGCGACGTCGCCTCCTACCTCGACGTCCAGTTCCGCCGCTCCGTCGCCGACCTGGCCGCCATCCACGACATCACCCCGCGCGTGCTCCAGGACGCCGTCTTCACCCACGAGACCGGCATCGACCTCCTCCTCGCCCCGGCCGACGGCGAACGCGGCGAGGAGATCACCGACCGCGTGGCCCGCCAGGTCGTCCACGCCCTGCGCGCCCGCTACGAGGTCGTCGTCATCGACTGCGGTACGCAGATGGGGGCGGCCAACGCCGTGGCCGTCGAACTCGCCGACCAGGCGGCCCTGCTGATCACCCCCGACGTCGTCGCCGTCCGCGCGGCCAAGCGCATGATCCGGCTCTGGGACCGGCTCCAGATCCGCAAGGCCGAGGAGACCCTGACGGTCGTCAACCGGTTCGCCCGCACCGCCGAGATCCAGCCGACCCTGATCGAGCGCGTCACCGGCACCAAGACGGCCCGCACGACGATCCCGGCCGCGTTCAAGGAACTCCAGGCCGCCGTCGACGCGGGCCGCATGCAGGACCTCGACAACCGGTCCACGGTGAAGCAGGCGATGTGGACCCTGGCCGGCGAACTCGGCCTGGTCGCCGCCCCCGCCCCCGACGCGCCGGGCGGCCGCCGCTCGCGCCGCCGCGGCGACAAGGGCGCCGTCACCCTCGAATTCGCCGCGATGTTCCCGCTGGTGCTCGTCGTCATGGGCCTGCTCTGGCAGTGCGTGCTGTACGGCTACACGTACTCCCTGGCCGGGAACGCGGCCGACGAGGCGGCCCGCGCCGCCACCTCGGCCCAGGCCGGCACCGGCGACTCCGACGGCGCCTGCCAGACCGCCGGCCACAAGAACCTCCCGTCGGCCTGGCAGGACGCGAGGATCAGGTGCGCAGGCGACGGCACGGTCATGAAGGCCACCGTCGAGGTCGAGGTCCCCCTCTTCTTCCCCGGCGTGAACCCGGGCTGGAGGGTCAAGGGCGAGGCGGGCGCCGCGGAAGAGAAGGCCGAGGACCGGTGACGGCCCCCGAAGAGCCGCGGGGAACCGCGCAGGCGACCGCCACGCCCGCGGGCACCGCGCACCGACGGCCGGCAGCGGCGCACGGCCGTCTGCGGGGCGACCGGGGCGTCTCCATGCTGGAGTTCGCCGGCTTCCTCCCCTTCCTCCTGGTCATCGGCATGGCCGTGATCCAGCTCGGCCTCGTCGGCTACGGCGCCAACCAGGCGGGAAGCGCCGCCCGCGCCGGAGCCCGGGCCGAATCCCTGAACCCCGGGTCCGGCCCGGCGGCGGCGACCTCCTCGGTGAGCGGCTGGCTGGCACCGGCACCGGGCGCGTGCGGCGGCGACCCCCTGGTCACCTGCACCGTCACCGTCCACGTCCCGGCGATCATCCCGCTCTTCGACGGCTGGTACCTCCACCGCACCGTGACCATGCCCAACGACAGAGCCGACCAGGGGAGCTGACATGAGCCTGCGCTCCAGAGTGGTCGCCACCCGCGACCCCGCCGGCGGCGAACCGTCCCGCGACGACGGCCTGGTGGCCGTCTACCGCGCCAAACTCCTCGAAGAGATCGACCTCGCCGAGATGTCGACCCTCGCCGCGGCGGACCGCCGGGTCCGCCTCGAACGCGTCCTCGGCCACATCATCAGCCGCGAGGGCCCGGTCCTCTCCTCCACCGAACGCACCCAGCTCATCCGCCGCGTCGTCGACGAGGCACTCGGCCTCGGCATCCTCGAACCGCTCCTCGCGGACGCCTCCATCACCGAGATCATGGTGAACGGCCCCGACGCGATCTTCGTGGAGCGCGCCGGCCGCGTCGAACAGCTCCCGATGCGCTTCGCCTCGCCCGAGCAGCTCATGCAGACCATCGAACGCATCGTGTCGACCGTCAACCGCCGCGTCGACGAGTCCAACCCCATGGTCGACGCCCGCCTGCCCACCGGCGAACGCGTCAACGTGATCATCCCGCCGCTCGCCCTGACCGGCGCGACCCTCACCATCCGCCGCTTCCCGCGCGCGTACAGCCTCAACGAACTCCTCGACCTCGGCTCCCTCGACCAGCACATGCTGATGCTGCTCGCGGCGTGCGTCCGGGCCCGGTTCAACATCATCGTCAGCGGCGGCACGGGCTCCGGCAAGACCACCCTCCTCAACGCCCTCTCCGCCCTCATCCCGCCCCACGAACGCATCATCACCATCGAGGACTCGGCGGAGCTCCAGCTCCAGCAGGACCACGTCATCCGCCTCGAATCGCGCCCGGCGAACGTCGAGGGCAAGGGCCAGGTCACCATCCGCGACCTCGTCCGCAACAGCCTGCGCATGCGCCCCGACCGCATCATCGTCGGCGAGGTCCGCGGCGGCGAGACCCTCGACATGCTCCAGGCCATGTCCACCGGCCACGACGGCTCCCTGGCCACGGTCCACGCCAACACCGCCGAGGACGCCCTCACCCGCCTCCAGACACTCGGCTCGATGTCCGAGGTCGACGTCCCCTTCGAGGCGCTGCGCGACCAGATCAACTCGGCCGTCGACGTCGTCGTCCAGCTCACCCGGCACGCCGACGGCTCCCGCCGGGTCACCGAGATCGCCCTCCTCGTCAGCCACGGCCGCGAACAGTTCACCATCGCGACGGTCACCCGCTTCGCCGCCCAGCCGCACACCTACGGCGACGCCGGCCCGCGCCGCGTCCACGGCTACTACGAGCACCTGCCGCTGCCGCGCCGCGTCGCCGACCGGCTCTACGTGGCGGGGGAGTCGGTACCGGCCGCCTTCGGGGTGGTCGAGTCCGTCGACGTACTCAACACCAGGGAGGCCACGGGATGACGTCCGACCACGCGGCGGCGGGTGCGGCATGACCCAGCCGGCCCTCATCGCCCTCGGCGCCACCGTCCTGGCCTGCCTCGTCGCCGTCGCGGGCGTCCACGTCTACGCGTCCGGGCGCGCCCAGCGCCAGGCCCTCGTCGACCGCCTCGACGACTATCCGGCCGGCGGCTTCGGCACCGGCCCGGGCGGCCGGACCCGGCGCTTCCGCACGGTCGACCGCCGGCTGCGCCGCACCCGCCTCGGCCGGTCCCTGCACCTGCGCCTGTCGGCGACGGGCCTGGACCTCACCCCGGGCGAGTTCTTCGTCTACGTGGCCGTGGTCTTCGTCGCCCTGTGGCTGCTGGCGGCGACGCTCCTCGCCCCGTTCTTCGGGCCCATCGCGGGCGCGGTGGGCATCTGGAGCGCCGTCATCTTCCTCAACTGGCAGCGCCAGAAACGCATCGAGGCGTTCATCAACCAACTCCCCGACGTGGCACGCCTCCTGGCCAACGCGACGGCCGCCGGGCTCGCCCTGCGCACCTCGCTGGCCATGGCGGCGGAGGAGCTGGAGGCCCCGGCCGGCGAGGAACTGTCGCGCGTCGCCGACCGGCTGGCGCTCGGCCACTCGGTGGACGACGCCCTCGACGAACTCGCCACCCGCCTCCCCTCGCGCGAACTCATCGTCCTGGTGACCACGCTGGTGCTCGCCAACAAGGCGGGCGGCACGGTCGTCTCCTCCCTGCGCAACCTCACCCAGACCCTGGAGGACCGCAAGGAGACCCGGCGCGAGATCCGCACCATGCTCTCCGAGGTCAACGCCACCGCCTTCACGATCCCGCTGCTCGGCCTCGGCTCCCTCATCCTCATCAACTCCTCGAACGAGGGCGCCCTCGCCCGGGTCACCGGCTCCCCGATCGGCCAGACCCTCATCCTGGTCGCGCTCGGCCTCTACGCGATCGGCTTCTTCGTCATCCGCCGCCTGGGAAAGATCGAGGTCTGAGGCGCTCATGTCCACCACCGTCATCGGCCTCCTCCTCGCCCTCCTCACCGCCCTGGCCGTCCTCGGCGTCTTCACGGGCATCCGGATGTACCGGGCCGACGCCAAGATCCCCAGCGACCTGGCCCTCGCCCTGGAGGTCGGCGCCACCCGCGTCTCGGCCCCGTCCTCGGCGGTCGACCGCCTCGGCATGCGCTTCGCCCCGCTGGTCCTGCGCCTGATGGGCCCCCGCCGCGTCGACGCCAAACGCCGCCGCATCGACATGGCGGGCAACCCCGGCGGCCTGACGATCGACCGGTATGCGGCGCGGCGGGCGGTGTACGGGGCGTTCGGCGTGGTCATGGGCCTCGTCTTCCTGTCCGCCGGCCGGCCCCTCTTCGCTCTGTTCACGTTCGCCTTCGGCGCGCTCGCCGCGGACGCGCTGATCCTCCAGGCCATGCGCGAACGCAAGGACGTCATCGACCGCACCCTCCCCGACTTCCTCGACGTCCTCGCGGTCGTGGTCTCGGCGGGTCTGGGGTTCCGGCAGGCGCTGGACCGGGTGGCCGAGAAGTACGAGGGCCCCTGGGCGGACGAACTCCGCATCACCTTGCGCCAGATGGACATGGGCGTGTCCCGCCGCCAGGCCTTCGACGAACTGCGCCGCCGCAACGCGTCCGAGCAGGTGGCCCAGTTCGTCTCGGCCCTCCAGCAGGGTGAGGAACTGGGTTCCCCCATCGCGGACACCCTTATCCAGCTGGCCACGGACATGCGCCGCACCGACGCCCAGAACTCCCGCCGCCGCGCGGCGAAGACCGTCCCCAAGGCCACGATGGTCACCCTGGTCTTCATGCTCCCGGCCACCATGATCCTGATCGGCACGGGCATGTTCCTCGGCTCGGGCTCCGACTTCGGCTCGATCCTGGGCCGCTGAGTCCGACACGTCCGACACGGAGGAGGGACACGCGATGCGACCGGCGGCACAAGGGGCACCGCGGACAACTCGACATCAACTTCCGGTCAAGCGGCGGAGGTTAATTGTCGAATCCGGGTACAAGCGGTTGCGGGTCGCGTACGTTGCGTACGGTACGCGCGCGAGCGTGGCCGTCGTACGGGGAAGGAGAGATCGTGACCAGGGATCGGCTCATCGAGGTGTGGGTCAAGTGGACGGTTTCGGTGTCGGATCGGTTGCGCGGGGATCGACGAGATTCCGGCGCCGGGTTCGTGGAGTACGCGGGGCTGATGATTCTGATCGCCGGGATCTTCTTGGCCATCGACGCATTGGGTCTGGACGGCAAGATCTCTCAGGCGATCGGCAACGCTATCGGTCGCGTTACTGGTGGAGGCTGAGGTCGCTTCGTCCTAGCGGTGACCGCGGGTCGACCCTCCCGATCTACATCTGGCTCACGGGAATTCTGCTCTTCACCGCACTCGCCTTCTTCGCTTTCGCTCAAGCGGCTTCAGCGCGCAACGGAGCTCAGTCAGCAGCTGACGCCGCCGCGCTGGCGGCGGCGCAGGCCTCGCGTGACGAGTTGATGGAAGGCTTGGGGAAGGCCATCGAAGGTGGCGACGACTGGTTCGAGTGGCTCGATGGAAAGAACTTCGTCGGAGGCGATGCGCAGGCGGCTGCCGGGCAGCTGGCAGCTGAGAACGACGCCGACGTCATCGCTGGCCCTGACGCCACAGATGTCAACGGGTTCCCGGGCTATCGGGTCGAGGTCCGAACTCGGTACACGGTCGGCGACACGGTGATTCCCGGTACGGAGAACAAGCACGCCACCGCGCATGCCACGGCAGTGATTCAACCGAGATGTGACATTCCTTCAGATGCCGACTTCGAGAAGCCGGTCCAATTCGAATGCGATGGGTCTCCTTTTGAGATCGACCCCGAGAATTTCGACCTGGAGGACCTGCCCGACGCGTCGGCCCTGTTTTCCGTCCACCTGGCCGACTGACGAGAAAAGGAAGCCGTAGCGATGAACCTTCGGCGCACTACGACGACCCGCCGGGCACTGGCGGCGGTGGCGATCACGACGGGGTTGGTCTTCTCCGTGGCGGGTTGTGGAGGTGGCGACGACAAGGGTGACGCTGCTCCGAAAACATCCTCAGCGACGAAGAGCGATGCCAGCGACAAGCCGAAGGAGACACAGTCGGCGGACGCGGATCAAACCCTCGCAGAGGTGAAGAACAACGGCATCACGCTTGCGGTGACCTCGGCAAAGCGGGACCAGGGTGGTTACCTCACAGTCAGTGGCACCGTGACGAACGGGACGTCCGGAATCTGGCTCGCCACCGAGTGGAAGAGCGACGAGAGCGAGCTCCAGGGAAACGCGGCTTCGGTGGCTGGGGCCAGCATCGTCGACCAAGCGGGCAAGAAAAGGTATTTGGTCCTCAGGGACACTCAGGGGCGTTGCCTCTGCACCAAATTCCAGGGCGGCATCGACCCCGGCAAGTCCTCGGACTGGTTCGCCCAGTTCCCCGCACCCCCCGAAGGCACCACCTCGGTCCAGCTCCAGATCCCCACCATGCCCCCGGCCCAGCTCGACATCACCGAGGGCGATTGACATGCCCCGCCACCACCTGACGGCCGCCACGCTCACGGTTCTCCTGCTCGCCACCGGCACCACGGTGGCCCACGCCGACGACAAGCCCTCCGCGCCGCCGGGCAGCACCAGCACCTCGGCCCCGCCCGACGTCGACGCCAACAGCCCGGGGCTGAAGCTCGCCGACGGTGCCACGCTGGCGCCCGCCAAGGTGCTGGACATCAAGTCGGTCGTCGAGGACCTGTCCGGCGACGAACGCCGCTCCGACACCAACGAGACCATGACGTTCGCCCTCCAGGCCGAGGTCCTCTTCCCGAAGGACAGCTCCAAGCTCAACCCGGACGCGCGCTCCCGCATCCAGGCCATCGCCGACGAGATCAAGTCCCAGAAGGCGTCCACGGTCCGGGTGTTCGGCTTCACCGACAACCTGGGCTCGTACGCGCACGGCCTGACGCTGTCCAAGAAGCGCGCCGAAGCGGTCCACGACCAGCTGTCGTCGGCGCTCGGCGGATCCGGCGGCGACGTCACCTTCCAGGTCCGGGGCTACAGCGAGGACTACCCGATCGCGGACAACGGCTCGGAGGAGGGCCGCAAGAAGAACCGCCGCGTGGAGGTCTCCTTCCCGAAGAGCGCCTGACCCGTTCCGGCCGGCCGGCTCGCCGCGTACGACGACCGGTCCGGGACCGGGTCCACCGCGGAGCCGCCGGACCGGCCGACGCCCGGCGCCCCGGGCGCTCAGCGTTTCGTGGCGTACCGGGTCAGGACCACCCCGCCCGGAAACGCCCGCGTCTCCACCAGGTCGAGGTCCACCCAGTTGTCCAGCGCGGCGAAGAACGGCGTGCCGCCGCCCACCAGGACCGGCGCGGTGGCCAGCACGTATTCGTCGATCAGCCCGGCCCGCATGGCGGCCCCGGCGAGCGTCGCGCCGCCGATGTCCAGCGGGCCGCCGTCCTCGGCCCTGAGCCGGGCGATCTCGGCGACCGCGTCACCGGTGACCAGGCGGGCGTTCCAGTCGACCTCGTCGACCGTCGAGGAGAACACCACCTTCGGCCTGTCCCGCCAGCGCCGCGCGAACTCGATCTCCGCCGGGGTCGCGCCCGGCCGCTGGTCGCCGGTCGGCCAGTGCGCGCTCATCGTCTGCCACAGCCTGCGCCCGTAGAGCGTCAGGCCGGGCTCCCGCAGCCGGTCCGACCAGAACCCGAACAGTTCGTCGCTCGGCACGCCCCAGCCGAGGTCGTCGCCGGGCGCGGCGATGTAGCCGTCCAGGGACACGTTCATGCCGTAGGTCAGTTTTCGCATGGCGCCAGCCTCCCGCAGGTCCGGTCCGTCTCCCCGTACCGACGTACAGACCGGCGCCGCGCGGGAAACTCATCCGGGACCAACCACCCGTCCAGCCCCCGGATCCAGGCCCCGATCCCGCCGCGTCGCTAGGCCTTTCCCCAGTACGTCATGTCCACGTTCAGGAAGGCGATGTCGGGCAGCGCGGTCGACTTCACGTTGACGACGAGGGAGGCGAGCCGGCCGTCGCCGCTGCGCACGCAGAACTGGGTGCCGGCGGCGGTCGCGGCCAGCGACCAGGTGTGGCTCGTCTTGCCCGTCTTGGTGCTCGTCATGAGGTCGCACATGTCCCGGACGGCGAGCGGCCTGCCGAAGATCTGCATGAACACGGCCGTCCTGCTGGTCAGTTCGCAGCTGGCGTCCTTGCAGGAGAACAGGATCTCGCCCTTGCGGTCGTCCCGCTGGTGCGGGGCGTCGAAGCTCAGCGAGTTCTTCGCGTCCAGCATCATCCCGGCCTCCCCCGAGAGCGTCGGCTCCGCGGCCGGGGCGGACGCGGAGCCGGTGCCCGCTTTACCGCCCGCCTTGCCGCCCGCCCGGCCACCCGTGTCGGCGGCCTTCGCGTCCGCGCCCGACGCGGCGGACTTCGCCGCCGGCCCGGACGGCGACCCGCCGGCCCCGGTCCCGGCCGACACCCCGCCGCCGCCCGCCTTCGCCGACCCGCGGCCCGCCGGGTCGCGGTCGAACACCCCGCCCGCGTCCAGGGCGGTCCAGGCCAGCACCGACAGCGCCGCGACCGCCGCCGTCACGGCCGCCCCGACGGCCAGCCGGGCGCCACGGCTGCGCGCGGGCGGCCCGCTGGGCTCCGTCGGCGGCGCCCATGGATCCCCGCCCCACGGGGGCTGCTGCCCGGCGGCCGTGCGCGGGGTCGCCGTGTAGGAGGCGGTCCCGTCCGGACCCGCGCCCGCCCCGACGCCCACACCCGCCCCGGCCCCCGGGGTCCCCGCGGGAACCGGCCCCGGCGGTGTCCGGAGCGGCCCCGGCACCGACACCTCCGGCCCCGTCACCTCCCGCCACACCGCGGGCCCGCCACCGGTGTGCACCGCGTCCCCGAGCCGCTCCCGGCACCAGTCCACGATCTCCGCGAGGGTGGCCCGCTCGGCCGGGTCCGCGGCGAGGCAGCGGGCGAACAGCGGTCGCAGCTCCTCGGGGAGCGGCGTCAGGTCCGGCCGGGAGTGGACGATGCGGTAGAGGACGCCCACCCCGGGACCGTCGCCGTACAGCGGAGCGCCGAGCGCCGCGAAGGCGGCCGTCTGGCCGAGCCCGAAGACGTCCGTGGCCTCGGTGACCGCGGCGCCGGACGCCTGTTCCGGCGCCATGTACTGCGGGGTGCCGATGGCCAGGCCGCCGCTCGTCGCGGTGTACGAACTCAGGCCCGAGGCCAGGGAGATGCCGAAGTCGATGACGCGCGGGCCGTCGGCGGCGAGCAGCACGTTCGAGGGCTTGAGGTCGCGGTGCACGACGCCCGCCGCGTGGATGGCCTGCAACGCCTCGGCGATGCCCGCCATCAGCCACAGCAGCGCCGGCACCGGCAGCGGACCGCGCCGCTCGACCGCCTCCGACAGGGAGGGGCCGGGCACGTACAGGGTGGCGAGCCACGGCGGGTCGGCATCGGCGTCCCCGCCGATCAGCTCGGCCGTGTAGGCGCCCCGCACCCGCCGCGCCGCCTCCATCTCCCGGCGGAACCGCCGCCGGAAGGAGGGGTCGTCGGCCAGCTCCGGGCGGACGACCTTCAGCGCCACCGGGCGGCCGCCCTGCGTGTGCGACAGATAGACCCGGCCCATGCCGCCCGCGCCGAGCCGCGCCACCAGCCGGTGACCGGCCACCGCCACCGGGTCGTCGCCCTGGAGCGGAGCGAATCCCGCACCGGGCCCGGCCTGCGCCGCGTCCCCCCTGAGATCCATGATCCCCTGACCCCTTCCCCTGCTCCCCGTCGCTCCCCATGAGCCCCCGGTCAACCGTTGGTTGACCCATGTATGTGGCAGCAGCCTATGCCGAGCGATCCGGGGCGACGGGCGCGCGGGGACCTGCGGGGAGGTGCGGCGGGACGCGGTGAGGTGCGGTGCGGTGCGGTGAGGAGGTGCGGGCCTAGAGGCGCACGGGGAGCGAGTCGACCCCGTACACGATCGACAGCTTGCGGAACTCCAGTTCCTCCGGGGCCACCGCGAGCCGCAGGTCGGGGAACCTGCGGATCAGCTGGGGGAAGGCGGCCCGCAGCTCCATCTTGCCCAGCTCGGCGCCGATGCAGCGGTGGATGCCGTAGCCGAAGGCCAGATGGGAGGCGACGGGCGGGCGGGACGGGAGGAAGGCGTCCATGTCGTCGCCGGGCCCGCCGAGCCGCGGGTCCCGGTCGGCGGCGCTGAGCGACACGATCACGATGTCGCCGCTGGATATCGCGGTGCCGCCGATCTCGACGTCCGCACACGCGAACCGCGGGAAGGCCGTCTGTACGACCGTGAGATGCCGCAGCAGCTCGTCCACGAAGGGCGCCGCGACCGCCATCGGATCGTCCGCGTCGCGCAGCGCCGTGACGTGCTCCCGGTCGCCCAGCATGATCATGGTGCCGAGGGCGAGCATGCTCGCCGTGGTCTCCAGGCCGCCGGTCAGCACGCCGTCGGCGAGACCGGTCAGCTCCTCGTCGGTGATGTTGTCGCCGTGCTCGCGCACCAGCATGCCGAGCAGGCCCTCGCCCGGATGGCGCCGCTGCTCGGCGACGACCCCGCGCAGATAGTCCAGGGACTGCGAGACGGCCCCGAACGACGCGCCCGCGCCGCCCAGCACGTCGAAGCGGGCCACCGAGAACCGCTGGAACGCCTCGCGCTCCTCGTAGGGCACGCCCAGCAGTTCGCAGATCACCAGGGCCGGCACCGGCATCGCGAAGTGCTCGACGAGGTCGGCCGAGCCGTCGGGCGACTCGTGCACCGCCTTCTCCAGGTGGGCCAGCTGCTCCTCGACGATCGCGTGGATGCGCGGGGTGAGCCGCGACAGCCGGCGCATCGTGAACTCGGGCGTGAGCAGGCGCCGCAGCCGGGTGTGGTCCGGCGGGTCGCAGAAGCCGAGCCCGCCCGGGTTCTGATCGGCGCCAGCGCCGCCCACGCCCACCAGGTGCCGGAAGTCGTTGCTGAACGCCTTGGCGTTGCCGAGGACTTCCTTCGCCTCGTCGTAGCCCGACACGAGCCAGACCGTCATGCCGGGGATCGGCAGCCTGCTGACCGGCTCGCGGTCGCGCAGCGCACCGATCTCGGGGACCGGGTCGACGCCCTCGCGGCGCAGCGGCAGCAGCGCGCCGTCGGGCAGCTTCGACAGGATCGACAGATCCAGGCCCGTCCCCTTTCTCCGCAGCCGGGAGAAGTAGAGGCGGGTCAGCCAGCTCGCTATCGCGGAACGTGCAGATCGTACGTACATGTGCTCGCGTCTCTGCGGTGAGGTGGGACGGACGGGCCCGATGTGGGGGACGTGGGCCGAAAGGGTGATGCGGCGGGGGCGCGTCAAGGGTATGTGCGTGCCCGGGGTCCCGGGGAAGAGGGCCAGCCCCTGGGAGAACCCTGGGGACAGCCCCCACGGATCCCTGAGGGCAGCCCCCGGCGGACCCTTGACGCGCCCCGTACGGGAAGAGGGGTCCGGGCGGGCCTCAGTTCCCCGCGTCGGACAGCGGGGGCAGGAATCCCGTCGCGCCGTCCGTCAGCTCCCGCAGGATGTCCATGTGGCCCAGGTGCCGGGCCGTCTCCTCGACCATGTGCACCAGCACCCAGCGCATCGACACCGTCCGGCCGTCCCACGCGGTGCCCGTGTCCTCCAGCGGGATCGCGGCGACGGCCAGGTCGGCGGCGGCGCGCGCCCGCGCGTAGAAGGCGAGCAGGCCGTCGATCGTCTCGTCGGCGGCGGCCACGATGTCCTCGCCCCGGTACGGGTCGAACCACAGCGGCTCGCTCGCGCGCCCGAACGTGTCGCAGAACCAGCCGTACTCCACCGTCGCCAGGTGCTTGACGAGCCCCAGCAGGTTGGTCCCGGACGGCGTCAGCGGCTGCCGCGCCCGCTCCTCGTCGAGCCCCTGGAGCTTCCACACGACACCGTCCCGGTGCCGGTCGAGCGCCGCGTGCAGGCTCTCCTTCTCGCCGCCCTCGTACGGGACGTGCCGCGTCGTCGCCCTGCTGGTCATGGCTGTTCCTCCCCTGTCCGGCGCTTCCGGAGCGTCCGGTGCGCAGAAAGTAGCAGCGGCCTCGGACGGCGCGGACGCGGGGAAAGCCGGGAAAGCCGGGAAAGCCGGGAAAGCCGGGGAAAAGGGGAGGTCGGTGTCGGTGCCGCCTGGAACCATGGGTGACATGAACGCCAAGGACGCCACGCACCACACGAACCACGGGGAGCACACGAACCAGGGGGAGCACACGGAGCACGGGGAGCACACCAAGCACGACGGGCGCAGGAGTTACGAGGCCCTGGTTGCCGAGGCGGTCGCCGCGCCGACCGAGGGCTGGGACTTCTCCTGGTTCGAGGGCCGCGCCACCGAGGAGCGCCCCTCGTGGGGGTACGCCCGGCTGATGGGGGAGCGGCTCGCCGGCGCCGAAGCGGCGCTCGACCTGCACACCGGCGGCGGCGAGGTGCTCGACCTCGCGCCGCGCCTGCCGCGCCTGATGGCGGCCACGGAGGGCTGGCCGCCGAACGTGGCGAAGGCCTCCCGCCGGCTCGCCCCGCGCGGCGTGGTGGTGGTCGCGTCCCCCGACGACGCGCCGCTGCCCTTCGCCGACGCCACCTTCGACCTGGTCACCGCCCGCCACCCGGTGCGCGCGGACTTCCCCGAGATCGCCCGCGTGCTGCGCCCCGGCGGCACCTACTTCGCCCAGCACGTCGGCCCCAGCAGCGTCTTCGAGGTGGTCGAGTACTTCCTCGGCCCGCAGCCGGAGGAGGTGCGCCGGGGCCGCGACCCGCAGCAGGAGGCCGCGCAGGCGCGCGCGGCGGGCCTGGAGATCGTCGATCTGCGCGCCGAGCGGCTGCGCATCGAGTTCCACGACGTCGGCGCGGTCGTCCACTTCCTGCGCAAGGTCGTCTGGATGGTGCCGGGCTTCACCGTCGAGGCGTACGAGCCCCGGCTGCGCGCCCTGCACGAGCGGATCGGCGCGCAGGGCCCGTTCGTGGCCCACAGCTCCCGTCATCTGATCGAGGCGCGCAAGCCGTAGGACCGCGATCGAGCAAACGGTGCAAACCGGGCGCCTGGAGCAACCGATTCCGCATCGTTACCGACAGGCACTCGATCCCCACGTAAACCTCACGTAAGTTCAGACCAACGGCAATTCGCGCCAGCAAAGCTGCGCGGCGGTACCGCGCGGTGGAGGGGGCCGCGCGGTGCCGCTTGCCACCTCCCGGCCCGGCGCCCGCCGCCGCGCGAACCGAATGCGCCATATCCGGGACGGCCCTCGCGGCCCGCGCCGCAGGCGTCAACCTCGCGCGTGACACGGGAGAGGGACGCCGAACCTCCGGCGAAAAGCCCGGGAGGACGGTGCCGAAGGCGCCTGTGAGCCCACTGTGGAGCGGCCGGAAAGCTACCTCCGGCCGTCGCCGGGCGACTGCGGAGAGTAGTTGTGGAGCGCCGATGCACGCATCCGCACTTACGAAGGGTTATGGTGGAACCCCCCCCTCGGGCCGGTCCGTCTCCCCCCCACGGACCGGCCCGTTTTTTGTCCGCACATAAGGACAGGCCAAGCCCCGCTCCGGGGCCCGCCGGGGACGAACCGGATCAGCTGCGTCCGGCCCAGATGTTCGTACCGGGCGTGGAGACCGCGAACGAGTCGATTTCGGTCAGTTCCGCGTCGGTCAGTTTCGCGGCGCTCAGGGCCGCCACGTTGTTCTCCAGCTGCCGCACGCTGGAGGCCCCGATCAGGGCCGATGTCATCCGCTCGTCGCGCAGCACCCAGTTCAGCGCGAGCTGGGCCAGCGACTGGCCGCGCCGCTGCGCGATGTCGTTCAGGCCGTTCAGCCGGCGCACCACGTCCTCGCTCAGCAGGTTCGGGTCGAGCGACTTGCCCTGCGTGGCGCGCGAGCCCTCCGGGATGCCCTTCAGGTACTTGTCCGTCAGCAGCCCCTGCGCGAGCGGCGCGAAGGAGATGCAGCCCATGCCCGCCGCCTCCAGCGTGTCGAGCAGCGCGTCGTCCTCCGTCCACCGGTTGATCATCGAGTAGGACGGCTGGTGGATCAGGGCCGGGACGCCCATCTCCTCGAGCAGCCGCGCGGCCCGCGCCGTCTGCTCACTGGTGTACGAGGAGACGCCGACGTACAGCGCCTTGCCCTGCTGCACCGCCGAGGCGAGCGCGCCCATCGTCTCCTCCAGCGGAGTCTCCGGGTCGAAGCGGTGCGAGTAGAAGATGTCGACGTGGTCGACGCCCATCCGCTTCAGCGAGGCGTCCAGCGACGACAGCAGGTACTTGCGGCTGCCCCACTCGCCGTACGGGCCGGGGTGCATCAGATAGCCGGCCTTGGTCGACAGGACCAGCTCGTCGCGGTACGGGGCGAAGTCCTGCGCGAAGAGCTTGCCGAAGTTCAGCTCCGCCGAGCCGGGTGGCGGGCCGTAGTTGTTCGCCAGGTCGAAGTGGGTGACGCCGAGGTCGAAGGCGCGGCGCAGGATCGCGCGCTGGGAACCGAGCGTGCGGTCGTCCCCGAAGTTGTGCCACAGGCCGAGCGAGATCGCGGGCAGCTTCAGTCCGCTGCGGCCCGTGCGCCGGTACTCCATCGTGTCGTAACGGTCGGCCGAGGCCGCGTAGGGAGAGATGTCGTTCATGGGTACGAAGCTACGTCAGGGCCCTCGACACCCCACAGCTCCCACCCGGTTTCGCGGCTGTAGGCTTTCGCCCTCGGGGACCGTCGTCTGCACGGAGGGGCAAAGACCGTGAACCTGCGCGACAGGCTGCGCGGCCTGCTGGTCAGGCTGTACGCACGCCGGGTCGAAGGCCATCTCGACCACGACCAGGTGCCCAAGCACATCGGCGTCATCATGGACGGCAACCGACGGTGGGCCAAGGCCGCCGGCTCCACCACCGCCCAGGGCCACCAGGCGGGCGCCGCCAAGATCGAGGAGTTCCTCGGCTGGTGCAGCGAGACGGACGTCGAGGTCGTCACCCTGTGGCTGCTGTCCACGGACAACTTCGACCGGCCCGCCGAGGAACTGGTCCCGCTGCTCGGCATCATCGAGGACACCGTGCGCGCCCTCGCCGCCGACGGCCGCTGGCGCGTGCACCACGTGGGCGCCGCCGACATCCTCCCCGAGGGGATGCAGGGCATCCTCAAGGAGGCCGAGGAGGCCACCGCCCACCGCGACGGAATACTGGTCAACGTGGCGATCGGCTACGGCGGCCGCCAGGAGATCGCCGACGCCGTCCGCTCGATGGTCCTGGACGCCGGGGACAAGGGGCAGTCGATCGAGGAGCTGGCCGACGCCGTCTCCGTCGACCTGATCGGCAAGCACCTCTACACCAGCGCCCAGCCCGACCCGGACCTCGTCATCCGCACCAGCGGCGAGCAGCGCCTGTCGGGCTTCATGCTCTGGCAGACGGCCCACGCCGAGTACTACTTCTGTGAAGTCTTCTGGCCGGCGTTCCGCAAGGTCGACTTCCTGCGCGCGATGCGCGACTACGCCGCCCGGCACCGGCGTTTCGGCGGCTGAGCCGCCCCCGCCCGGGACGCACCCCGGGGACGTACGACATCAGGAGTTAACGCACGCGTCGCACCATGCCGTGGCATGGCTGCGCGTGTTCGAGGGAATAACCCCGTCAGGTCGGTGTCCGCACCAAGGACGCCGCATCTCAGCGGGCGGCACGGGGCCGCCCGCCCGGGAGGCCCTTTGCACCAGGACGACCGCACGCACAGCCGTGCGGATGACGACTTGGAGGGCCGGCTCTCGGCCCGCGCAGCGCGGCCGACGACCGGCGGCCTTCGCCGGTGCTCCCGGCCCAGGAACTCCTCCGTCGCTCCCCGACCTCATCCGAGGGGGTACGTCCTTCCGTGGTGACCAGCAACAAGCGCCTGCGCAAGCCCGAACGGCGCACTTATGTTCTCGACACCAGCGTCCTGCTGGCCGATCCCAACGCCATGACCCGCTTCGACGAGCACGAAGTCGTGCTGCCGATCGTGGTGGTCACGGAGCTGGAGGCCAAGAGGCACCATCCGGAGCTCGGGTACTTCGCCCGGCAGGCCCTGCGCCTGCTCGACGACTACCGGGTTCGCTACGGACGCCTGGACGCCCCGATCCCCACCGGAGACCTGGGCGGCACGCTGCGCGTCGAGCTCAACCACTCCGACCCCGCCGTGCTCCCGGCGGGCTACCGCCTGGGCGACAACGACTCCCGGATCCTGGCCGTGGCCCGCAATCTCCAGGCCGAGGGATTCGACGTCACGGTCGTGTCGAAGGACCTGCCGCTCAGGATCAAGGCGTCGTCGGTCGGCCTCCTCGCCGAGGAGTACCGCGCCGAACTCGCCATCACCGATTCCGGCTTCACCGGAATGGCCGACCTGACGCTCGCCGGCGAGCAGGTCGACCTGCTCTTCGAGGAGGAGACGCTCTACGTCCCCGAGGCCGCCGACCTCCCCGTGCACACCGGCCTGACGATCCACTCCGAGCGCGGCAAGGCCCTCGGCCGCGTCTCGCCGGAGGGCAACGTCCGGCTGGTGCGCGGCGACCGGGAGGCCTTCGGCCTCAAGGGCCGCAGCGCCGAACAGCGGATCGCGCTCGATCTGCTGCTCGATCCGGACATCGGCATCGTCTCCATGGGCGGCAGGGCCGGCACCGGCAAGTCGGCGCTCGCCCTCTGCGCGGGCCTGGAGGCCGTCCTGGAGCGGCGCCAGCACAAGAAGGTGATGGTCTTCCGCCCGCTGTACGCGGTGGGCGGCCAGGAGCTGGGCTACCTGCCCGGCAGCGAGGCCGAGAAGATGGGCCCGTGGGCGCAGGCCGTCTTCGACACCCTCTCGGCCGTGACCACCCGTGAGGTGATCGAGGAGATCACCTCGCGCGGGATGCTGGAGGTCCTGCCGCTCACCCACATCCGCGGCCGTTCGCTGCACGACGCGTTCGTGATCGTGGACGAGGCCCAGTCCCTGGAGCGCAACGTCCTGCTGACGGTGCTCTCCCGCATCGGGGCCAACTCGCGGGTCGTCCTCACCCACGACGTCGCCCAGCGCGACAACCTGCGGGTCGGCCGGTACGACGGGGTCGTCGCCGTCGTCGAGAAACTCAAGGGGCATCCGCTGTTCGCGCACGTCACACTGACGCGCTCCGAGCGGTCGCAGATCGCGGCCCTGGTGACCGAGATGCTGGAGGACGTCCAGATTTAAGGAAGTTCGCCCCCAAAAGGCGCCGTTCGGCGAAGCCAGAGAGCTTAGCCGGGCGGCGTCCTGGTGCGCGGGGGTTTCCTGAATTCCCTTGCGCCAAACGGGGTGTGACGTTTCCCACGCAACGCAGAATTGCCTAGCGGCGTCCGAATGCGGCAGAGTCACGGTCCTGTCAGGCCCCGCATACGACACTTGCGTACCCCCAGGGGTGCGAAACCCCCGCAGTACCAGCTGCACCTTGAACTCCATACAGGACGTCGTATGCCGCCCGCGCACCACGCGGCGCTCCCGCAACGGAGTTGCCCACCGGGCCCGTGCCTCCCGTGACCCCGCAGTTGGGAGGCCAGCGTCAGGGGCACGATTGCGTCCGCGACGGTCACGCTCACGCGGGCGACGCTGGAAGGAAACCGTGTGAGCCGGATTTCGGTCCGGGGATTCGCAGTGGCTTCGGCCACCGCGGTCACCACTGTCGGCGCCGTCGTGGGTGTTGCCTCGGGCAGCACCGCTCAGCCCAACGAGGCTGAGGCCACGGCGAGCGACGCGACCCTCCTCGCCGACATACCCGCGGGCCAGCAGGCCCAGGTTCAGACCTCGTCCCTGGAGCAGCAGGCTCAGACGCAGGCCATCGCCGCGGACAACGCTGCGCAGAAGACGGCGGAGGAGGCGGCCCGCAAGCAGGCCGCCGAGGACGCCGTCGCCAAGCAGCAGGCCGCGCAGGACGCGAAGGAGAAGGCCGAGAAAGAGGCCAAGGAGCGTGCGGAGGCCAAGAAGAAGGCCGCCAGCCGTTCCGAGACCCGCGACGCCTCCAGCTTCAGCACCCAGTCCTCGTACTCGGTCGGACAGATCCAGGCGATGGCGCGCCAGATGGTGCCCGCCGGTCAGTTCCAGTGCTTCAGCAACATCGTGAACCACGAGTCGAGCTGGAACTACCGCGCCACCAACGCCTCCTCGGGCGCCTACGGTCTCTTCCAGGCCCTGCCCGCCTCCAAGTACTCCTCGGCGGGCGCCGACTGGCAGACCAACCCGGCCACCCAGATCAAGTGGGGGCTGAACTACATGAACGACCGCTACGGCAGCCCGTGCGACGCCTGGTCGTTCTGGCAGGCCAACAGCTGGTACTAGGACGCCCGCGCGTTCAACCTTCCGAAGCCCCCCACCGTCCTACGGTGGGGGGCTTCCGGCTGTACCAGGATGTACGGTCGTCGGTGTCAAGGGCGCCCCAGGGGGAACTGGTGGGTGCGAACGGGGTACCCCGCGGGGAAATCAGAGGATGGACCATGTCGCGAGTTCCAGGCTGGCTCGGCCGGGTCGGGGCCGGAATCAGTAAGGTCGGCGAACGCCTGGACGAGCGCCGGGCCGAGGCCGAGCGGGAGCGGGAAGAGGAAGACGGCCCCGCCACGGTCGAGCGGCTGTCCGACGTGGTGCAGGAAGCGCCGGCGGGCGAGCAGGTGCCCGCGCCGCCCGCGTACGCGCCCGACGTGTCGGCCCGGCCCGAACCGGTCGCCGCCGTGCCCTGGGGGCTGCGCGTCGCCGCCGAGGCCGGCTGGCGGCTGCTGATCCTCGCGGGCGCCCTCTGGATCCTGATGAAGGTCATCAGCTCGGTGCAGCTGGTGGTGTTCGCGTTCATCGCGGCGCTGCTCATCACCGCGCTGCTCCAGCCCACGGTGGCCCGGCTGCGCCGGCACGGGGTGCCGCACGGACTCGCGACGGCGCTCACCGCGATCCTCGGGTTCGTCATCATGGGGCTCGTCGGCTGGTTCGTGGTCTGGCAGGTCCAGGAGAACATCGACACGCTCTCCGACCAGGTCCAGGACGGCATCGACGAGCTGCGCAAGTGGCTGCTCAACAGCCCGTTCCACGTCACCGAGGACCAGATCAACGACACCGCCAAGTCGCTGCGCGACGCCATCGGGGCCAACACGGACTCGATCACGTCCGCCGGACTCGAAGGCGTCACCGTCATCGTCGAGGCGATGACCGGCATCCTCCTCGCGATGTTCTCCACGCTGTTCCTGCTCTACGACGGCAAGCGCATCTGGGAGTGGACGCTCAACCTCGTCCCGGCGCAGGCCCGGCCGGGTATGGCGGGGGCGGGGCCGCGGGCGTGGCGCACGCTCACCGCGTATGTCCGCGGGACCGTCATAGTCGCGCTGATCGACGCCATCTTCATCGGCCTCGGCATCTTCTTCCTCGGCGTCCCGATGGCGGTGCCGCTCGCCGTCTTCATCTTCCTGTTCGCGTTCATCCCGCTCGTCGGCGCGGTCGTGTCGGGGGCGCTCGCCGTCGTCGTCGCGCTGGTGACGCAGGGCGTGTTCACCGCCGTGATGACGCTGGCCGTCGTGCTCGCCGTGCAGCAGATCGAGGGGCACATCCTCCAGCCGTTCATTCTCGGCCGGGCCGTGCGGGTGCATCCGCTGGCGGTCGTGCTGTCCGTCGCCACCGGGAGCATGGTCGCCGGGATCGGCGGGGCCGTCGTCGCCGTGCCGCTCGTCGCCGTCACGAACACCGTCGTCGGCTATCTCCGGAGCTGGTCCCAGGAAGCCGCCCGCCGCCGTGCCCCGGCTCCGCGCGACACCACCCCGCCGACCCCGGCGACCGCGCCCCCCGAATCCCCATAACCTCCCAGCGAAGCGCGCCACCGTGGTGGCTGCCCGCGCAGTTCCCCGCGCCCCTGGGTGGTTCTTCGTCCGCGGGCCGGTGGGGGCTGGTCGCGCAGTTCCCCGCGCCCCTGGGTGGTTCTTCGTCCGCGGGCCGGTGGCCGCGTCTCGCGCAGTTCCCCGCGCCCCTGGGGTGTACGTCGACTGCGGGCCGGTGGCCGCGTCTCGCGCAGTTCCCCGCGCCCCTGGGTGGTTCTTCGTCCGCGGGCCGGTGGCCGCTTCTCGCGCAGTTCCCCGCGCCCCTGAGGCATGCGCTGACGCGCAGCCTCCCCTTGAGGCCGCGCTTCGCGCGCCTCCCCTTGAGGCCGCGCTTCGCGCGCCTCTCCTGAGAGGCGGGGGGTGCGCCTCTTCTGGGAGGCGGATCGGTGGGGCGGCTCTTCTGGGAGGCCGGACGGTGGGTGCGTCTCTTCTGGGAGGCGGGACTGTGGGTACGCCTTTCCTGGGAGGCGGGACGCGGGTGCGCCTGTCCCCGGAGGCACGGGGCGGGGGTGCGCCTCTCCTTGGGAAGCGGGACGCGGGGGGTGGCTGGTGAGATGGCGCACGCAGTGCGCATCTCAGGGGCGCGGGGAACTGCGCGACCAGCCCCCACCGGGGCGCGGGCGGGGAGACGGCAAAGGTCGGGCCCGGCACCAGGGGTGCCGGGCCCGACCTTCTTACGGTTACGCCAGGACGGCTTCCGCGTCGAGCGTCACCGCCACCGCCTGAACGACAGACGCGATCTTGAACGCCTCCTGCACGACCTCCCGGTCGACACCGGCCTTGCGCAGCACCTGCTCGTGCGAGTCGAGACACATCCCGCAGCCGTTGATCGCGGAGACCGCGAACGACCACAGCTCGAAGTCGACCTTGTCGACCCCGGGGTTGCCGATGACGTTCATCCGCAGACCCGCGCGCATCGACCCGTACTCGTCGTCCGACAGCAGATGACGGGTCCGGTAGAACACGTTGTTCATCGACATGATGGCGGCAGCCGACTTGGCGGCCTTGAACGCCTCCGGCGACAGATTCGCCTCCGCCTCCGGCGCCAGCTCGCGCAGCACGTGCGGCGAGCGGGACGCGATGGCGGTCGCCAGGACCGTGCCCCACAGCTGCTGCCGCGGGAGGTCCGAGTTGCCGATGACCGAGCCCAGGTTGAGCTTCAGGTCCTTGGCGTAGTCCGGTATGGCGGACTTCAGTTCGTCGAGAGCCATGTCAGATCCTTCCGTTCACTCGCCCGAGAGCAGCGCGACCGGGTCCAGGGTCTCGTCACCCTTGCTCCAGTTGCACGGGCACAGCTCGTCCGTCTGGAGGGCGTCGAGGACCCGCAGGACCTCCTTGGGGTTACGGCCCACGGATCCGGCGGTCACCATCGTGAACTGGATCTCGTTGTTCTGGTCGACGATGAACACGGCGCGCTGCGCGAAGCCGTCCTCGCCCTCGATGCCGAGGTCACGCATGAGCTCGTGCTTGGAGTCGGCCAGCATCGGGAAGGGCAGGTCCGTCAGGTCCGGGTGGTCCTTGCGCCAGGCGTGGTGCACGAACTCGGAGTCGCCGGAGAAGCCGAGGACCTGGGCGTCACGGTCGGCGAACTCGTCGTTCAGCTTGCCGAAGGCGGCGATCTCGGTGGGGCACACGAAGGTGAAGTCCTTGGGCCACGCGAACACGATCTTCCACTTGCCCTCGTAGGTCTTGTGGTTGATCTGCTCGAACTCCTGGCCCTTCTCCAGCGAGACGCAGGCGGTCAGGTCGAACTCGGGGAACTTGTCACCGACAGTGAGCACGCGCTCTCCTTGCAGCTAGAAAGGTCCCTTTTTGGGGGACTTTCCTGTGGGTTGGACTGTGGGTGATCGTGGCACAGGGTGCATTGATTACGGAAATAGCTAGACTCGGTCGTGTTGATCGGAGGTGGCTATCAGTGGCCGTGGGTAAGGGAAAGCCCGCAGGTGGGCGGCGTCGGCAGCCGAGCCTGGCGCAACTGCGGGCGTTCGCCGCGGTCGCGGAGCACCTGCACTTCCGGGACGCCGCGGCGGCCATCGGGATGAGCCAGCCCGCGCTGTCGGGAGCCGTGTCGGCCCTGGAGGACGTGCTGGGGGTGACCCTTGTCGAGCGTACGACGAGAAAGGTGCTGCTCTCGTCCGCGGGGGAGCGCATCGCGGTGCGGGCGCGCGCCGTGCTCGACGAGGTCGGGGCGCTGATGGACGAGGCCGAGGCGGTCCGGGCGCCGTTCACGGGCGCGCTGCGGCTCGGGGTGATCCCGACCGTCGCCCCGTACCTGCTGCCGACCGTGCTGCGGCTCGTCCACGAGACGTATCCCGAGCTGGACCTCCAGGTGCACGAGGAGCAGACCTCGTCGCTGGTCGAGGGGCTCGGCGCGGGGCGGCTCGACCTGCTGCTCCTCGCGGTCCCGCTCGGCGTGCCCGGGATCGCCGAACTGCCGCTGTTCGACGAGGACTTCGTGCTGGTGACGCCGCTCGACCACTGGCTGGGCGGCCGGGAGGGCATCCCGCGGGAGGCGCTGCGCGAGCTGAACCTGCTGCTGCTGGACGAGGGGCACTGCCTGCGCGACCAGGCGCTGGACATCTGCCGGGAGGCGGGCCGCGGGGACGCGCCGGTCACCACGACCGCCGCCGGGCTCGCCACGCTGGTCCAACTCGTCGCCGGCGGGCTCGGGGTGACCCTGCTGCCGCGTACCGCCGTGGCCGTCGAGACGAGCCGCAGCAGCCAGTTGCTGACGGGGTACTTCGCCGAGCCCGCGCCCACCCGACGGGTCGCCCTGGCCATGCGCGCGGGGGCGGCGCGCTCCGCCGAGTACCAGGAGCTGGCGGCCGCGCTGCGCGGCGCCCTGCGGGGGCTGCCGGTCAAGATAAGCGCCACGGACGGCTGAGGCGCGGGGCCCCGGTCCCGGGGCCCCGCGCCCGCGCGCCCGGGGGCGCCTACTCGGTCCGCAGTCCTTCCGGCCGCATCAGGCGGTAGAGCGGCGGCAGGCTCAGCAGGGTCACCGCGGCGATCGCGGCCAGGCCCACGCCGGCCAGCGGCAGGAAGGCCAGCCAGTCCTGCACCGGGGACCCGACCATCCGCAGCATCAGCGTGCCCAGCGCCAGGCCGCCGCCGACCGCCACCGTCATGCCCAGGGCGACCGGGATCGCCGTCTGCCACAGCACCGACCAGGCCAGGGTGGAGCGGCGGGTTCCGTACGCGACGAGGATCGACAGCAGGCGCCTGCGGTCGCGGAGTTGCTCGATCTGCGAGACCAGCAGCGACGCCGCGATCAGGGCCATCGTCAGGGCCGCGGCGGAGAACAGGCCGCGCCGGATGGCCGCGTACTCGTCGTCGCGCTCGACCGTGCGGAACTCGGACACGTTCGTCGTCGGGTCGAGCCGGTAGGCGGTGTTGCGCACGTGCTCGACGGCGTCCGGCACCGTCGGGTCGATCCTGATCTGGAGGGACACCATCCCGTTGGTCAGGTCGCGTATGTCGACGGCGGACGGGGTGGCGAGGATGCCGCCGTAGCGGTTGCCGTCCGGGGCGCGCAGGGACGGGACCGTGCGGGCGTCGTCCGGCACCGTCCACCGCGCCTTCTCGCCCAGGTCGTCGATGGTGAGCCGGGCGCCCGGCCGCGCGTCGCGGACCAGCGTCCGCTCGCTGTCGGAGAAGTCGGAGCCGGTGACGCGGAAGACGTCGCCGTCCGCGCAGGAGGGCAGCTTCGCCAGCTCGCGCAGGCTGGAGCAGGAGCCGACGGACAGCGGCACGGTCGCCTGCGAGACACCGGTGCCGGGCTCGGCGCCCACCGGCGTCATCGAGCTGTTGATGGTGCCGATCGCCTTGCGCACGCCCTCGGTCGCGGCGAACTCGCGCACCATGCGCTCGGCCGTCCGGCCCGAGGTGACATCGGCGCTGACGCCGATCTGGGCGCGCGTCGGGTCCTGTCCGGTGGCTTCGCTGAAGTCCCCGTCGATGCCGCCCATGTACATCTGGAGGGCGATGCCGCCCGCCACCGCGATGGTGATCCCGGCGACCGCGCGGCTCGCGCCGGTGCTGTGCGACTGGAGCCTGCGCACGGCCAGTTGCCACGGCACCGGGCCGCCGCGCAGCCGGTGCACGACCGCCTCGACCAGCCACGGCAGCACCAGGACCAGGCCGATCAGGGTGAGGGCGATGCCCGCGGAGGTCTGGAAGACGCCGAAGCCGCCCAGGTCCGACGCCGATCCGGTCGTCAGCAGCAGCGCGGCGCCGACCGCCGGCACCACGAGCCGCCACCACAGCCGGCGGGACCGGGTGCGGCCGCCGCGGACGACGCCCAGCGGTTCGATGGTCACCGAGCGCAGCGCGAACACCGTGACCGCGACGGCCGAGACCGGCACCGCCACCAGGACCAGGACGCCGAGGGCCGGTACGGGCGTGAGGTCGGACGGGAACGCCGACAGCCGCCAGAGCTCCACCACCCCGAGCAACTGCCGCCCGGCCAGGAAGATCAGGACGCCGAGGGCGAGGCCGAGCAGCGTGCCGAACAGCGCCTCGCCCGCGGCCGTGCGCCGGGTCGTCCGCGCGTCCGCGCCGACCAGCCGCAGCGCGGCCAGGCGCCGGTCGCGCCGCTCGCCGCCGAAGCGGACGGCCGTCGCGATGAAGATGGCCACCGGGACCAGCAGCACGACGCAGGCCAGCACGATGAGCACGATCAGGCTCGGCGAGAGGGCGGGGCGGGCGTAGGTCATCCCGAAGTGGTCGAGGCGGGCGGTGCTCGTCCCGTAGGTGAGCGTGTCGCTGCCCGCGTAGAAGTACAGCTCGAAGGGGTTGTCCAGGCCCGCTTCGTGGATCGTGCCGACGTCGCGGTAGGCGTAGCGCTCCTTGAGCAGCCGGCCGTCGGGGGAGGCGAGCAGCTTGCGCAGTGCGGGCGAGACCACCATCTCGCCGGGGCCCGGCAGCCTGTCGACGCCGGGCGGCACCGGCGGGTGCGCGCCTTCGGGGCGCAGCAGGGCGCCGCCGACGAACTCGCCGCGGTAGTCGGACGACGCGCCGGCGGCGATCATCGTCCGGTCGCCCCGCTTGAGGACGCTGTCGACGCCGACGCCCAGCTGCCGGTTGTCGCCGCGCACGTCGCGCTCGTGCATGAACGTCGGCACCGAGGCCGCGCCGAGCAGCACGGCGACACCGAAGGCTACGCCGACGGCGGTCAGCAGGGTGCGGATCCAGCCCTCGCGGCCGCCGGACACGGCGAACCGCATGCCGAGGGCGAGGTCGTGGAGGTATCTCATCGGGCGAACTCCATGTCCCGCGACCGGCCGTCCCGTACGACGATCTCGCGGTCGGAGTAGGCGGCGACCCGGGCCTCGTGGGTGACCAGGACGACGGCGGCGTTCGCGCCGCGCGCCGCCTCGGTGAGCAGTTCCATGACCCGCTCGCCGTTCAGGGAGTCCAGGGCGCCGGTCGGTTCGTCCGCGAACAGCAGGCGCGGGCCGGTGACCAGGGAACGGGCCACCGCGACGCGCTGGCCCTGGCCGCCCGATATCTCGCCGGGGCGCTTGTCCGCGAGGGTGTCGACCTCCAGGCGCGCCAGCCAGGAGGCGGCCTGCCGCTCGGCCTCCTTGCGCTTGGTGCCGTTGAGCCGCAGCGGCAGCGCGACGTTCTCCACGCAGGTCAGCTCCGGGACCAGCTGGCCGAACTGGAACACGAACCCGAAGTCGGTGCGGCGCAGGGCGCTGCGCTCGGCGTCGGAGAGCGCCGTGAGGTCGCGGCCGTCGTAGACGATGCTGCCGGAGTCCGGGGTGACGATGCCGGCCAGGCAGTGCAGCAGGGTCGACTTGCCGGAACCGGAGGGGCCCATGACGGCGACGATCTCGCCGGGGTGCACGGAGAAGGAGGCGCCGTCCAGTGCGGGGGTCGGGCCGTACGCCTTGTGCAGGTCGGTGGCGATGAGCAGGGCGCCTGCGGGGGTGGCGGTCATGAGGGGCGTACCTCCGCGGCGAGTCGGTCGAGGCGCGCGGCGGTCAGTTCGAGCCAGCGCAGGTCGGCTTCCAGGTGGAACAGGGCGTGGTCGCAGATCAGCTGGTCGGCGAGGTCGCCCTTGCGCTTGCGGTCCGTGAGGATGCGCATGAGGCGCAGGTGTTCGGCGCGCTGGGTGTCGAGGATGGTCGCCGCGTCGCGCTCGGTCAGCAGCGCCAGGACGACCTTCGTGTAGAGCGTCGACTGGAGGTACGGCTCCGGCTTCTCCGGGGTCGCCAGCCACTCCTGTACGTCGGTGATGCCGGCGTCCGTGATCGCGTACCGCTTGCGCTCCGGGCCGTCCCCGGCCTCGATCCCGTCGACCTCGACGAGGCCGTTCTTCAGGAGGCGGGACATGGTCGAGTAGACCTGCCCGTAGTGCAGCGGCTTGTCGTGACCGAACGTCGAGTCGAAGGTGCGCTTGAGGTCGTATCCGTGCCGGGGGCCGGATTCGAGGAGCCCGAGAAGGGTGTGGCCGATGGACATGAGGTGACTGTACACCGTGTGTATACCTGGGGTGTATAGCGCTCGGGCCGACTGCCTCGCTTTGCCGACGCGCGCGGCTTTCGGTGTGACTGCCCGCGCAGCGCCCCTGGCTGGTTCTCCGGGTGCGGCTCTCGTCGTGGCTGGTCGCGCAGTTCCCCGCGCCCCTGGATGGTCCGTCGTCTGCGGCCCGGTGGCCGCGTCTCGCGCAGTTCCCCGCGCCCCTGAGATGCGCACTGCGTGCGCCATCTCATCGGGAGAGGCGCACCACCGTCCCGCTTCCCGGGAGGGGCGCTCCACCGTCCCGATCCCTGGGAGGGGCGCTCCACCGTCCCGATCCCTGGGAGGGGCGCTCCACCGTCCCGATCCCTGGGAGGGGCGCTCCATCGTCCCGATCCCTGGGAGGGGCGCTCCATCGTCCCGATCCCTGGGAGGGGCGCTCCACCGTCCCGATCCCTGGGAGGGGCGCGCCCCTGTCCCGATTCCTGGGAGGGGCGGGCCACCGTCCGCCTTTCAGTGGAGGCGCGCGGAGCGCAGCCTCTGGGGGAGGCTGCGCGTAGCGCATGCCTCAGGGGCGCGGGGAACTGCGCGAGAAGCGGCCACCGGGCCGCGGACGAAGTACGGCCTAGGGGCGCGGGGAACTGCGCGAGAAGCGGCCACCGGGCCGCGGACGAAGTACGGCCTAGGGGCGCGGGGAACTGCGCGAGAAGCAGCCACCGGGCCGCGGACGAAGTACGGCCCAGGGGCGCGGGGAACTGCGCGAGAAGCCCCACCGGGCCGCGGGCGAGGGACCACCCAGGGGCGCGGGGAACTGCGCGAGTCGCCCGCGCCCCGGCGCGGGGAGGGGGCGGCCCGGGTTGGGGTCACGGGGGCGGCGGGGACTCGGTGTCGGGGGGTGTGGTGGGTGGGCGGCCGCGGCGGGGGAGGGGGGCGGCGCCGCCCGGCAGACGACCGGACTCCGCGAGAGCGCGCCGCAGCAGAAACTCGATCTGCGCGTTCGCGGAGCGCAGCTCGTCACCGGCCCACCGCGCGAGCGCGTCGTACACGGCGGGATCCAACCGCAGCAGCACCTGCTTACGCGGACGCGGGGTCACTGGTAGAGCGTCCCGGTGTTCAGCACGGGCTGCGCCGCACGGTCACCGCAGAGCACCACGAGCAGGTTCGAGACCATCGCGGCCTTGCGCTCCTCGTCCAGCTCGACGATGTCCTGCTCGGAGATCCGGGCGAGCGCGGCCTCGACCATGCCGACGGCGCCGTCCACGATCTGCCGCCGCGCGGCGACCACGGCACCGGCCTGCTGCCGCTGGAGCATCGCCGAGGCGATCTCGGGCGCGTACGCGAGGTGCGTGAAGCGGGACTCGATGATCTGGACCCCGGCCGCCTCCACGCGCGCGTGCAGCTCCACGGCGAGCTTCTCGGTGATCTCCTCCGCGTTGCCCCGCAGCGACAGGCCCTCCTCCTCGTGCGCGTCGTAGGGGTACTCGATCGCGATGTGCCGCACCGCCGCCTCGGTCTGCGTCGAGACGAACTCCAGGAAGTCGTCGACCTCGAACGAGGCCTGCGCGGTGTCCTCGACCTTCCACACCACGACGGCGGCGAGCTCGATCGGGTTGCCGTAGGCGTCGTTGACCTTCAGGACGGCGGTCTCGTGGTTGCGGACGCGCGTCGAGATCTTCGTGCGCGAGGTCAGCGGGTTCACCCAGCGCAGGCCGTCGGTGCGGATCGTGCCGCGGTAGCGGCCGAAGAGCTGCACGACGCGGGCCTCGCCCGGCGCCACCATGTTCAGCCCGCACATCGCGAAGAACGCGGCGATCGCGAGCACGATCCCGACCGCGATCAGCGCGCCCTCGGCGCCGGCCGAGTCCAGCCCGGCGCCGAAGGCGACCAGCCCCGCGCCGACGAGCAGACCGACCAGGCCGAGCAGCAGGGCGAGGCCGCCGCCGATGCTCTTGGCCGTGAATTCCCGCACGCCGGTCCGCGGCATCTGCGGAACATCAGGTGTGGCGTCCGTCTCTGGCACAACAGTCCCCGTTCGCTCGAAGCATTGCTGAGCTGCTGGTTCGCGCCGGATGTGACCCGAACCCGCTCTAGCAAAGTGATATCACTTTAACGCAGGCGGCAACCTTCCGCATCTGTTGCTCGTCGGTTCTCTTGGGGCGCGTGCTGATTGTCACGTCCCGAAAAGCCCGGATAGGCCGGAATTGGCCGGTAGGCGCGGTGTTAGCTTCATGCACTGATTGGCCCTGCTGGGGGCGGAAGGGCCGGGTTCACAGGCCGGTGCGGCACGATCGGCCCACCGGAGCACGCCGAGAACGACGAGATGCGGAGCGGTAGACGTCATGGGCCGAGCGGAAGAGCGGCGGGCACGGCAGCGCGGTGGCGCGCGCCGCGCCACGCCCGCCCCGGCGACGGGACACCGTGCCGAGGGCGGGCGCACGGACCGGAGGAAGAGCAGGGGCGGCAAGGGCAAGGACGACCGGGGCTTCATACGCAGGCTGTTCACCTGGAAGAAGCTGCTGGGCACCTTCTTCGGGCTCGTCCTGCTCTGCATGGGCGCGTTCGTCGTGCTCTACATGATCATCGACGTCCCCGACGGGAACAACGAGGCGAAGCTCCAGAGCAACGTCTTCGAGTACAGCGACGGCACCGTCATGGCCCGCACCGGCCAGGTCAACCGCGAGATCGTCAGCCTGTCCGAGCTGTCCCCCCAGGTGCAGCACACCTTCGTCGCCGCCGAGAACAAGTCGTTCTACACGGACAAGGGCGTCGACCTGAAGGGCACCGCCCGCGGCCTGATCAACACCCTCTCCGGCAAGGGCAAGCAGGGTGGCTCGACCATCACCCAGCAGTACGTCAAGAACTACTACCTCACGCAGGACCAGACCGTCACGCGCAAGCTGAAGGAACTGGTCATCTCGCTCAAGGTGGAGCGGCAGAAGTCCAAGGAGGACATTCTCGCCGGCTACATCAACACCAGCTACTACGGCCGCGGCGCCTGGGGCATCCAGGCCGCCGCCCAGGCGTACTACAACGTCGACGCCTCCAAGCTGACGGTGCAGCAGGGCGCGTACCTCGCCGCGCTGCTCCAGGCCCCCAGCCAGTACGACTGGTCGAGCGCCACCGAGACCGGCCGCACGCTCGTCACCGCGCGCTGGAACTACGTCCTGGACAACATGGTCGAGATGCACTGGCTCGACCCGGACAAGCGGCGGGACCTGAAGAAGCTGCCCAAGCCGCTCAAGCCGAAGGCGGCCTCCGGCCTGACCGGCCAGGAGGGCTATCTGTACGAGGCCGCGAAGGGCGAGCTGGCCAGGGACCTCGACATCACCAAGGAGCAGTTCGACGCGGGGGGTTACACCATCACCCTCAACATCGACCGCAAGAAGCAGCGGCAGCTGGAGAAGTCGGTCCGGGACCAGCTGACCGGCAGGCTGCACCCCAAGCGCAGCGACACCGACGCGGACGTGCAGGCCGGCGCGGTGTCGGTCGACCCGAAGACCGGCAAGGTGCTCGCGATGTACGGCGGCCCGGGCTACACCGAGCACTACACCAACAACGCGACCCGCGCCGACTACCAGCCCGCCTCCACCTTCAAGCCGATCATCCTGGCGGCGGCCCTGGCGGACGGCGCCACCACCCAGGCCGGCCAGCAGATCAAGGCGAGCACCAGCTACGACGGCACCAGCAAGCGCCCGGTGGAGCAGGACGGCGAGAAGGTCGGCTTCGCCCCGCCGAACGAGGACGACCAGGACTACGGGCCGGTCACCGTCCAGACCGCCATGAACAAGTCCATCAACTCCGTCTTCGCCCAGATGGGCATCGACGTCGGCATGGACAAGGTCATGGAGACCGCCAAGCAGCTCGGCATGAACGGCGACGACCTCAAGCCGTACGCGGCCCAGACCCTCGGCACGATGGGCGCCAGCCCGCTGGAGATGGCCGGGGTCTACGCGACGTTCGACAACCACGGCAAGAAGGTCACCCCGAAGATCGTCAAGTCCGTGTCCTACCAGGGCCGGAAGGACAGGCTGCCGGACGCGATCGGCGGCCAGGTCCTCGACCGCGGCGTCGCCGACTCGGTCACCTCGGTGCTGACCGGAGTGGTCGACGACGGTACGGCGAAGACGTCCGTCCGCGACAACCCGGCGCGGGCCGGCCAGCAGGTGGCGGGCAAGACCGGCACCTCCGACTGCAACCGCTCGGCCTGGTTCACCGGCTACACCCCGGACCTGGTCACCTCCGTCGGCCTGTTCGGCGAGGCGGCCGGGAAGCGCACCCTGTCCTGCGACGACAAGAAGACCCCGGTCGCCAAGGGCGGCCAGGTCTCGCTGACCGGCGCGGCCGGCGGCGGCCGGGTCAACGGTGGCGCGTTCCCGGCCCAGATCTGGGCCCAGTACACCTTCAACGCGACCGGCGCCACCGGCAAGTTCGACCTCGACACCGACATGGGCGCGGGCGTCAGGCCGACCACCACGGCCCCGATCACGCCGAGCGAGACGCCGACGACGCGGGAGCCCAGCCAGACGCCGACGACGCGGGAGCCCAGCCAGACGCCGACGACGCGGGAGCCGAGCCAGACCCCGACGACGCCGACGCAGACGCCGACGACCGAGCAGCCGCCGGACCCGACGGACACGCCCACGGACGACGACCCGGAGAACCCGGTCAACGGCAGGGAAGAGCAGTAACCGCGCGAAGGGGCGCCGGAGACGGATCCGGCGCCCCTTCGGCGTGCGTACGTGCCCCCGTGCGGCCTACGACGGGCCGCTGCCGGGCCGCGCCAGCTCGAACCACACCACCTTGCCGGTCGACAGCCGGGTGGCGCCCCAGCGCCTGGCGAGACGGTTCACCAGGAACAGGCCGCGACCGCCCTCGTCCGTGGCGCGCGCCTGCCGCTGCCGGGGCAACTGCGGCACGTCGTCGCCGACCTCGCAGCGCAGCACGTCGGTGCGCAGCAGCCGCAGCGTCACCGGCCGGGACGCGTACCGCACCGCGTTCGTCACGACCTCGCTGACCAGCAGCTCCACCGAGTCGGTCAGCTCCTCGAGACCCCAGCGGGCCAGCGCGCTGCGGGCCAGCCTGCGGGCCCGGGACGGCGCCGTGTCCTCCGGCTCCAGGAACCAGTACGCGACATCGCTCGGCGCGATCCCGTCGAACCGGGCGGCGAGCAGCGCGATGTCGTCGTCCCGGTCGCCCGGGCCGAGCATGTCGAGCACCTCGTCGCAGAGGGCCTCCAGCGGCGGCGGGTGGTCCGGGCCGGTCAACTGCGCGGTGTCCGCGAGGCGTTCGCGCAGCTGCTCTATGCCGGTCCACACGTCGCGCAGCCGGGACTCCACGAGTCCGTCCGTGTACAGGAGCAGGGTCGCCCCGGCGGGCGCGTCCAGCTCCACGGCCTCGAAGTCGACGCCGCCGACGCCGATCGGGGCGCCCGGCGGCACCCGCAGCACCTCGGCGCGGCCGCCCAGGTGGAGCAGGACCGGCGGCGGATGCCCGGCGTTGGCGATCGTGATGCGGTGCGAGACCGGGTCGTAGACCGCGTACAGGCAGGTCGCCATCCGGTCGGTGCCGAGCCGCTGCGCCTGCTCGTCGAGGTGGTGCAGCACCTCCTGCGGCGGCAGGTCGAGGCCCGCGAGGGTCTGTGCCGTCGTGCGCAGCTGGCCCATGATGGCCGCCGACGTCATCGAGTGGCCCATCACGTCCCCGACGACTAGCGCGACCCGGCTGCCCGGCAGCGGAATCGCGTCGTACCAGTCGCCGCCGACCCGCGCGGTCTCCGCCGCCGGCAGATAGCGCGAGGCCAGCCGCACCCCGGTCGGGCGCGGCAGGGTCTCGGGGAGCATGGTGCGCTGCAACTCGTCGGCGATGTACGCCTCGCGCCCGTACAGGACCGCCTTGTCGATGCCGAGCGCGCTGTGCGTCGCCAGCTGCCCGGCGACCAGCAGATCGTCCGGGTCGAAGGGGATCCGGTCCTGGCGGCGCAGGAACACCGCGGCGCCGATCACCCGGCGGCGCCCGCGCAGCGGGGCCAGGATGACGCGCTGCCCGGACGGCAACGACGGCTCCCCGCCGAGGAGTTCGGGCAGGGCCGCCGCCGCGGCCGGGGTGTCCGCGAACACCGGGCGCACCCCGCGCAGCACCTCGGCCAGCGCGCCGCCGACCCGCACCTCGCACAACTCGGCGCTGCCCGACGCCAGTTCCGCCGGCGGCGGGAGCGGCACGGACAGCGGACCGCCGTCGGTGTCGGTGTCGTCGGCGTCGGGGATCCGGTCGGTGCGGCGCAGCCGCAGCACCATCGGGCCCGTCGGACGCTCGTCACCGACCGGCAGCGGCTCGCGCAGATACACCAGGATCGCGTCCGAGAACGTCGGCACCGTGGCCCGGCACAGGCCCATCACGATCTCGTCGAGGTCGATGCCGCGGGCGATCCGCCGGGTCGCGGCGCCCACGAACCGCAGCCGGTCGCCGTCCCGGCGCATCGCCACGGGCTGGCCCGTGGGGCGCGGCTGCCCTGAGCGCCGGTCGGCGCCCTCCGGCGGCCCGGACGGGTCGGGGCGCACCGGCTCGGGCGAGGGGGTCCGCGGCTGCGAGTGCTCGGCGTCCGCGGCGGACGCGGGCGGCGCGGAGCGGCGCGGCTGTTCCGGTAAGCCGCCCGAGCCCTCCGCGGACTGCGGGGTGTGCCGCAGGGCCGCGCGGGGATCCGCGGGGCGGGCCGCCATGCCGTGATGGCGGCCTTCGTGGGAGCCTTGATAAGAGGCTGAGTGCTCCGTCACGCGTGTCGAATCCGTCCGTCCGGGGCTGCGCGCCGTGTCACTGGCCGAGGCGTCGGCAGGTGCTGAACAGCTGATGCTCGGGGGCCCCCAGGAGTGCCGATACCCGGAACCTGTGCCCGGGGAACGGAATCCCGGCGTCGCACGGACACGTTCACGGTCCCGCCGCCCCTCGATGACCTCGTCGACATCGTGTCAGACCCCTGGTGGGCGCGGAGAGTTGCTGCCCGACCTTCACCACATCCGCAGGTGTTCGCTCTTGCGGAGGACGATCCTACGTTTCCTCCCCGGGGGCGCATCAAGGGTCTCATGAGGACACGTGCGCGGGCGTACGGTCCCAGTCGGCGGGCAGGTCCGGTACCGGCCACGCCGGGTCGGGGCGCCAGTGCTGCCAGCCGTCGCGGAACGGGTGCCCCCAGCGCTCGATCACCTCGACGGCCCGCGCCCCGGCCGCCCGCACCTGCCGGGCCTGCTCCGCGCCCATCAGGCCGACGGCCTGGGCCTGCGCGAACTCGTCCTCGTCGTGCCAGCGCCAGCTGCGGTCCTCGTACACCGACAGGTCGAGGAAGTGGTCCTCGGAGTCGACGCCGCCGGACCAGCGGGTGCGCGGCGCCTCCAGGTTCACGTACCAGTTGCGGAAGCGCCAGTCCGGCTCCCAGAACAGCCACACCGACCACGGCTCGCCGGGGCGTGCCAGCTTCAGCACGCCCGCGCCGAACCAGCGGTCGCGGTGCACGGTGCGCGGCTTGGTGTAGCGGGTGGCCAGCGGCTCGCGGTGCAGCGGGGTGCCGTCCGCGAGGACCGGCCGCACGCACTCGGTGCCGGGCGCCATCCAGGCGGCGAGCAGCTCGTCGCTGTCCTCGACGACGGTGACCGGACGGCAGATGTGGACCGGCCCGGGATCCGGGTGTCCCGTATTGGCGCGATAGCGCCACAGGATCCGCTCCCCGGGCGCCCAGCGCCCCTCGCCCGTCCGGCCGTTGTCTGTCATGGACAGATATTAGGTGCCACCGGCATACGTCGGCAGCGACCGGCGTCACGATGTCGGCATTCGGCCACCCGTTGTTACGGACGGGTCATCCGCAGGACATCCAGCGCCTCGTCCAGCTGCTCCTCGGTGAGGTCGCCGCGCTCGACGTAGCCGCCCTCCCGCACGACCTCGCGGATGGTCTTCCGCTCGGCCAGGGACTTCTTGGCGACCCTGGCCGCCTCCTCGTAGCCGATGTACTTGTTCAGCGGGGTCACCACCGAGGGGGACGACTCGGCGTACTCGCGGGCGCGCTCGCGGTCGGCGGTGATGCCGTCGACCGTGCGGTCGGCGAGCAGCCGGGTGACGGAGGCGAGCAGCCGGATCGATTCCAGGACATTCTTGGCGATCACCGGAAGCATGACATTCAGCTCGAAGTTGCCCGCGGCGCCCGCCGTGGCCACCGTCGCGTCGTTGCCGATCACCTGCGCGGCGACCATCAGCGTCGCCTCCGGAATGACCGGATTCACCTTGCCCGGCATGATCGAGGAGCCGGGCTGGAGGTCCGGCAGGGCGATCTCCGCGAGGCCCGTGCGCGGGCCGGACGCCGCCCACCGCAGGTCGTTGGCGATCTTCGTCAGGCCGACCGCGATGGTGCGCAGCTGCCCGCTGGTCTCCACGATGCCGTCGCGCGCGCCCTGCGCCTCGAAGTGGTCGCGGGCCTCGGTCAGCGGCAGACCCGTGACCCGGGCCACCTCGGCGATCACGGCCGGTGAGAACCCGGGCGGCGTGTTGATCCCCGTACCGACGGCCGTGCCGCCCAGGGGCAGTTCGGCCAGCCGGGGCAGCGAGGCGGTCAGCCGCTCGACGCCGTAGCGGACCTGCGCCGCGTACCCGCCGAACTCCTGGCCCAGCGTCACCGGCGTCGCGTCCATCAGGTGCGTGCGGCCGGACTTCACGACGTCGGCGAACTCCTCCGCCTTGCGCCCCAGGGACGCGGCGAGGTGTTCGAGGGCCGGGATCAGGTCGTGGGTGACGGCGGCCGTCGCGGCGATGTGCAGGGAGGACGGGAAGACGTCGTTCGACGACTGCGAGGCGTTGACGTGGTCGTTCGGGTGCACGTCGCGGCCCAGCCGCTCGGTGGCCAGCGTCGCCAGCACCTCGTTGGCGTTCATGTTCGACGAGGTGCCGGAGCCGGTCTGGAAGACGTCGACCGGGAACTCGGCGTCCCAGCGGCCGTCGGCGACCTCGGCGGCCGCGTCCGCGATGGCCCCGGCGATGTCCTTGTCGAGCACCCCGAGCTCCGCGTTGACCTTCGCGGCCGCGCCCTTGATCCGGGCCAGGGCCTCGATGTGGGCGCGCTCCAGGCGCTGGCCGGAGACGGGGAAGTTCTCCACGGCGCGCTGGGTCTGGGCCCGCCACTTGGCGGTGGCGGGGACGCGGACCTCGCCCATGGAATCGTGCTCGATGCGGTAGTCGGTCATACCCGGTACAGCGCGTGCGGCGCCGCCGGTGTTCCCGGCGCACCGCCGGACGGGTTCCGGGCCCGGCCCGTCCGGCGGTGCGGCGGGCGCGGTCAGCCCAGGCCGGGACCGCGCACCGGGATGTGCGTGAACGTCGGCTCGGGGGCCGGGTTCTGGAAGAAGTCGTTGCCCTTGTCGTCCACGACGATGAACGCCGGGAAGTCCTCGACCTCGATCTTCCAGACGGCCTCCATGCCCAGCTCCTCGTACTCGACGACCTCGACCTTCTTGATGCAGTCCTGGGCGAGGCGGGCGGCCGGGCCGCCGATGGAGCCGAGGTAGAAGCCGCCGTGCGCGTCGCACGCGTCGGTGACCTGCTGCGAGCGGTTGCCCTTGGCGAGCATCACCTTCGAGCCGCCCGCCGCCTGGAACTGCGCGACGTAGGAGTCCATGCGCCCGGCCGTGGTCGGCCCGAACGAGCCCGACGCGTACCCCTCGGGGGTCTTGGCCGGACCGGCGTAGTACACCGGGTGGTCCTTGAGGTATTGCGGCATCTCCTCGCCCGCGTCCAGCCGCTCCTTGATCTTGGCGTGCGCGATGTCGCGGGCGACGACGAGCGGGCCGTTCAGGGAGAGCCGGGTCTTGACCGGGTGCCGGGTCAGCTCGGCGAGGATCGCGTCCATCGGCTGGTTCAGGTCGATGCCGACCACGTCGCCCTCCTCCTCCAGGTGCTCGTCCGTCGTCTCCGGCAGGAACCGCGCCGGGTCCGTCTCCAGCTGCTCCAGGAAGACGCCCTCGGCGGTGATCTTCGCGACGGCCTGGCGGTCGGCCGAGCAGGACACGGCGATGGCGACCGGGCAGGACGCGCCGTGCCGGGGCAGGCGCACCACGCGCACGTCGTGGCAGAAGTACTTGCCGCCGAACTGCGCGCCGATGCCGATCTTCTGCGTCAGCTCGAAGACCTTCTCCTCCAGCTCCTTGTCGCGGAAGCCGTGGCCGAGCGCGGAGCCCTCCGCGGGCACGTTGTCCAGGTAGTGCGCGGAGGCGTACTTCGCGGTCTTCAGCGCGTACTCGGCGCTGGTGCCGCCGACGACGATCGCCAGGTGGTACGGCGGGCAGGCGGCCGTGCCGAGCGAGCGGATCTTCTCCTCCAGGAACTTCATCATGGAGGACTCGTTCAGGACGGCCTTCGTCTCCTGGTAGAGGAACGACTTGTTGGCCGAGCCGCCGCCCTTCGCCATGAACAGGAACTTGTAGGCGCCGCCGTCGGTCGCGTAGAGCTCGATCTGCGCCGGGAGGTTGGAGCCGGTGTTCTTCTCGTCCCACATGGTCAGCGGGGCCATCTGCGAGTAGCGCAGGTTCAGGTTCTGGTAGGCGTCGAAGATGCCCTTGGAGAGCGCCTTCTCGTCCTCGCCGGCGGTCAGCACGTTCTGCCCGCGCTTGCCCATGACGATCGCGGTGCCGGTGTCCTGGCACATCGGGAGCACGCCGGCCGCCGCGATGTTGGCGTTCTTCAGCAGGTCGAGCGCCACGAACTTGTCGTTGCCCGACGCCTCCGGGTCGTCGACGATGCGGCGCAGCTGGGCGAGGTGGGCCGGGCGCAGGTAGTGCTGGATGTCGTGGATCGCCTCCTCGGCGAGCGCGCGCAGCGCCTCCGGCTCGACCTTCAGGAACGTACGGCCGTCCGGCCCCTCGGCGGTGGAGACACCCTCCGAGGTCACCAGGCGGTACGGCGTGGTGTCCTCGCCCTGGGGGAGCAGATCGGTGTACGCGAACTCAGGCATCTCGCCCATTCCTCTTTCGGCCGGTGGCAGCGCTGGCATCCGTTGGCAGCGCCAACCAGCGTAGAACCTGGCCGCGGGGCCGGACCTGTGAGGTAGGGCTCAGTCGGCCCGGATCCGGTGCCGGCGCACCCTAGTCGCGATCTATCGCGTTTGGGTACGCTGCTGCCGTGGACCTTCAGAAGCGCCCCGAGCGCAGTGCCCCCGCGGCGGAGCCGACCGACCTGCGCGCGTCCGACGCGGACCGGGACCGGATCGCCGACATCCTGCGCGAGGCGCTCGCGGAGGGCAGGCTTGACGCGGACGAGCACGCGGAGCGGATCGACGGGGTGTACCGCGCCAAGACGGTGGGCGAGCTGGAGCCGCTGGTCCGGGACCTGCCCGGCGCGCACACCGGCGGGCCGTCCGGCGCGTCCCCGGCGCCCGAGCGCCCGGCGCCCGGCACCGTTCCGCCGCTGCCGGGGGAGAACCTGGTGGCGGTCTTCAGCTCCACCGTGCGCAGGGGCCGCTGGCGCGTCGGCCGGCGCACGCACGCGTACGCCGTGTTCGGCAGCGTGGAGATCGACCTCAGCGAGGCGATCTTCGAATACCCGCAGATCTACATCAAGGCGGTCTCCGTCTTCGGCAGCGTCGAGATCCGCGTCCCGGAGAACGTGTCGCTGCGCGGCAGCGGCGGCGGCATCCTCGGCAGCTTCGAGGTGGACGCCATGGACGCGCCGGACCCCGGGGCGCCGGTCGTCTACGTCGACGGCGCGGCGGTGCTCGGCAGCATCGAGGCACGGCCCAGGCGCGGCCGGATCATCGCGAACCTGGAGAAGCACCTGCGCAAGCACTTCGGCTGACCTCGCGGCGGGCGGCGGCTGAACTCCCGTACGCGCACGGGAACTTCCGTGCTTCGGAACTCAGTGCATAGGCGTCGACACAGCGGGTAGAGCTTGGGGCATCGTCTACCGATCGACCCCTGTTGCCTCTGAAGCTCGCGAAAGCCGCCGTAAGCCGTCGTCAGGAGTAGACCGTGCTGCATCCGCCGCATCAGTCCTTGCAGGTCGCCGCCGTACCCCAGCAGCGGGTGCCCGTGCGGGACCAGGACGCACCGTGGCACACGGAGGCCGTGTGCAGGCGCGACGAGGCGGGCCTCTTCTTCGCCCCGTCCAAGGAGCCCACGGCCGCGCGCCTCGCGCGCGAGGAGGCGGCCAAGCGGGTCTGCGCCCGCTGTCCGGTCCTGGTCGAGTGCCGCGAGCACGCCCTGCTCCAGCCCGAGCCGTACGGCGTCTGGGGCGGTCTGACGGCAGCCGAGCGCCGCGTCGTCCTGGCCCGCAGGCGCCGGCGTGACGTGGAGCTGAAGTCCACGGGCCGCCCGGTCGCCGCGGCGGGTTAGCGCGCAAGGGCGCCCCGGGGCCCCGGGGCGCCCTCCCGCACGGCGCGGCCGCGCCTGCTCGGCGGGGTCCGCCTCCTTGGCGGGGTCCGCCTACTTGGCCCGGTCGAAGTCGATCGCCGAGTAGGCGCGCAGCTTGCTCAGCCGGTGCTCCGAGTCGATCTGCCGGATCGTCCCGGACTTCGAGCGCATGACGAGGGACGACGTGGTCGCGCTCTCCGAGCGGTAGCGCACCCCGCGCAGCAGCTCCCCGTCCGTGATCCCGGTGGCCACGAAGAACACGTTCTCCCCGGAGACCAGGTCGTCGGTGGACAGCACCCGGTCCAGGTCGTGCCCGGCGTCGAGCGCCCGCTGCCGCTCCGCGTCGTCCTTCGGCCACAGCTTGCCCTGGATCACGCCGCCCAGGCACTTCATGGCGCAGGCCGAGATGATGCCCTCGGGCGTGCCGCCGATGCCGAGCATCAGGTCCACGCCGGTGCCCTCGCGCACGGCGAGGATCGAACCGGCCACGTCGCCGTCGGAGATCAGCTTGATCCGCGCGCCCGTCTCCCGGATCTCCTTGATCATGCCCTCGTGGCGCGGCCGGTCCAGGATGACGACGGTGACGTCCTCGGGCGCGGCCCGCTTCGCCTTGGCGACCCGCCGGATGTTCACCGACACGGGCGCGTCGATGTCCACGTAGTCCGCGGCCTCCGGGCCGGTGACCAGCTTGTCCATGTAGAAGACGGCCGACGGGTCGAACATCGTGCCGCGGTCGGCCGCGGCGAGCACCGCGATCGCGTTCGGCATGCCCTTGGAGCAGAGCGTCGTGCCGTCGATCGGGTCGACGGCGATGTCGCACTCGGCGCCGGTCCCGTCCCCGACCCGCTCGCCGTTGAACAGCATCGGCGCCTCGTCCTTCTCGCCCTCGCCGATGACGACGACGCCGTCCATCGACACGGTGGAGACGAGGGTCCGCATGGCGCGCACGGCGGCGCCGTCCGCCCCGTTCTTGTCGCCGCGGCCGACCCAGCGGCCGGCGGCCATGGCGGCCGCCTCGGTGACGCGGACGAGTTCCAGGGCGAGGTTGCGGTCGGGGGCCTCGGAAGGAACCTCGAGTTCGGACGGCAGCTGGTGTTGCTGATGCTCGGTCATCGAGACGCACCTTTCTGTTCCGGCGTTCTGGTGTGGTTCGCCGGGATACGACGACGGCCGGATGAGGGTTGATGTGTCCTGACTCTATCGTCCGTACGACAATCTGAGCAGACCACCCCACGAATGAGCGGATACGTTCATGACAGGTTCGCGCGCCCGTGTGCGGACCGGGCCGGGAACCGGGACCTCCCGGCGGAGATCGCCGGGCCGCCTGCGACCATGGGCGGGTGGCAGGAAGAAATGGCAAGAAGACGGTGGGCAGCCTGGTGCTGTCCCTGGGTGTCTGTGTCGTGGCGGCGGGTGTGATCTACGTGTTCGTCCCGCACGACGACTCCGAGGAGACGCCGGTCAAGCGCGTGGACTACCGGGTGGAGCTGCTCTCCGCCCGCCGCGCCGCCTCGTACCCGGTGGCCGCCCCCGAGGGCCTCACCGCGTCGTGGAAGCCGACGTCGGTCCGCTACGACGGCGAGAGCAACGAGGCCTGGCACCTAGGCTTCCTCGACCCCGACGGCCAGTACGTCGCCGTGGAGCAGTCGACGGACAAGCCGGCCCGCTTCATCGACGAGGCGAGCCAGGGCGCCGAGCGGACCAGCCGCGCGCAGTCCATCAACGGCGAGCGGTGGCAGCGCTACAAGGGCGAGAAGTACGACGCCCTGGTGCTGCGGCAGAAGAACGCCACCACCGTGGTGACCGGCACGGCGGGCTTCGACGGCCTGACCAGGATGGCCACCGCGCTGAAGATGGCACGCGACACCTCGGCCTGACCGACCCCCGTGCACGCGCACGAAGGCCCCGGCTCCTCCAGGGAGCCGGGGCCTTCGCGCGGGGTGCGTCCGTGGCTCGGACTCAGACCGTGGTGATGACCTGGTCGAGCGAGAGGCGCGGGGAGCGCGGGAACCAGGCGTCGTCGCCCGGCTTGCCGATGTTCACGATCATCAGCGGGGTGTGGTCGTCGTCCAGGAACTCCTTCTGGACGCCGGCGAAGTCGAAGCCGGTCATCGGGCCCGCGGCGAGCCCGGCGGCGCGCACGCCCACGATGAAGTAGCCGGCCTGGAGCGTGGCGTTGACCAGCGCGGCCTGCTCGCGGACCGGGCGCTCCGAGAAGAACGCGTCCTTGGCCTGCGGGAAGTGCGGGAGCAGCTGCGGGAGCTCCTCGTGGAACTCGTTGTCCGCCGAGAGGATCGCGACCAGCGGGGCCGAGGCGGTCTTCGGCTGGTTGCCCTCGGCCATGTGCTTCACCAGGCGCTCGCGGGCCTCGGGGGAGCGGACCAGGGTGACGCGCAGCGGCGACTGGTTGAAGGCGGTCGGGCCGTACTTGACCAGGTCGTAGATCGCCTGGACCTGCTCGTCGGTCACCGGCTCGTCGGTGAAGGTGTTCGCGGTGCGGGCCTCGCGGAAGAGCAGGTCCTGGGCGGCGGAGTCAAGAACGAGGGACATTGATCAACCTTCTCGTACGGATCGTCTGACGGCTCAGACACTACGCCGATGAGGTTCAACTTTCAACAAACACCTTCGTGACCCTGTTCACAAGAGCCCCGCGCGGTCAGTCGTCGTCCGCGGCCCCCTCCGTGGCGGCCTCCTCGGCCAGCGCCGCGTCCAGCCGGGCCCGCGCCCCGTCCAGCCAGCGCCGGCAGACCTTCGCCAGCTCCTCGCCCCGCTCCCACAGCGCGAGCGACTCCTCCAGGGACGTGCCGCCGGCCTCCAGCCGCCGCACGACCTCGATCAGTTCGTCCCGCGCCTGCTCATAGCCGAGCGCCTCGTCGGCCGCCTTCGTGGTCATGCTGTCGTCCGTCCTCACGCTTCGGTGTCCGTGCCGCGCACGGTCTCGGTCTCGGTGTCGGTGTCGGTGTCGGTGTCGGTGTCCGGGTCCGTGCCGCGTGCGGCCTCGGTGTCCCGTGCGGCCTCGGTGTCCCGTACGGCGCCGGTGACCCGTACGGCGCCGGTGACCCGTACGGTGAACTCGCCCTCGGCGACCCGGGCCCGCAGCTCCTCGCCGTCCGCCGTCTCCGCCGGGCCGCGCACCACATGGCCGTCGGGCTTCTGCAACACGGCGTAGCCGCGCTTGAGGGTGGCCGCGGGGGAGAGGGCGACCACGCGCGCGTGCGTGTGCGACAACTCCGACTCCGCGCGGTCCAGGAGGTGCCCGAGGGTGCGGCGGCCCCGCTCGGCCAGCGCCGTGACCTGCGCCTCCCGGTCGTCGATCATGCGGTGCGGGTCCTCTATCGACGGGCGGGCCAGCGCCGCCGCCAGACCCCGCTCCTCCCGGTCGAGGAACGCCTCCACGCTGCGCCGCGCCCGGTCCCGCAGGAACCGCACCCGCTCGTACTCCTCGCCCACGTCCGGCACCACCTTCTTGGCGGCGTCCGTCGGCGTCGAGGCCCGCAGGTCGGCGACGTGGTCGAGGAGGGGATTGTCCGGCTCGTGCCCGATCGCGGACACCACCGGCGTCCGGCACGACGCCACCGCCCGGACCAGCTGCTCGTCCGAGAACGGCAGCAGGTCCTCCACGCTGCCGCCGCCGCGCGCCACGACGATCACGTCGACCTCCTCCAGCGCGTCCAGCTCCTTGACCGCCTGGACGACCTGCGGCACCGCGTGCACGCCCTGCACCGGCACATTGCGCACCTCGAAGCGGACCGCGGGCCAGCGGTGCCGCGCGTTCTCCAGGACGTCGCGCTCGGCGGCCGAGGCACGGCCGCAGACCAGGCCGATGAGCTGCGGCAGGAACGGCAGCGGCTTCTTGCGGTCGGCCGCGAACAGCCCCTCGGCCGCCAGCGACCTCTTCAGCTGCTCCAGCCGCGCGAGCAGCTCGCCGACGCCGACCGGCCGGATCTCGCCGGCCCGCAGCGACAGCTGGCCGCGCGGCGCGTACCACTCCGGCTTCGCGTGCACGACGACCCGGGAGCCCTCGCGCACCACGTCCGCCACCGCGTCGAACACCTGCCGGTAGCAGGTGACCGAGACCGAGATGTCGTGCGACGGGTCGCGCAGCGTCAGGAACACGACGCCGGCGCCGGGCCGCCGGGACAGCTGCGTGATCTGCCCCTCGACCCACACGGCACCGAGCCGGTCGATCCATCCGCCGATCAGCCGGGACACCTCGCCGACGGGGATCGGGGTGTCCGAGGACGTGTTCACAGCCATGCCGCGAGCGTAGCCGCCGGGACCGACAGCCCGTGGGTCACACGGGTTGTCCTGAGCGCGCCCCGGCCCGACCTGCCGTCCCGCGCGGGCGGCCGTCCTTAGCGTCGACCGATATGACGAAAGGGTCGATCGATATGACGAACCTGATCAGGACGGCCGTCCCGGTGACCGCGGCGGCGACCGGCGCCGTGTGCGCCTGCGCCCTGCTGGTGGCCGCGGCACCCGTCCGGTCCGCGCCCGCCGCCGCGGCCCGCGCCCCCGTCACGGTCGGCAACCCCGTCGCGGGCGGCAACGGCTTCGGCGTCCTCACCGAGGGCGACGCCCACCTCGGCAGCACCGAGTCGGAGGGGCCCGTCGCGGTCGGCGGCGACCTGAGCTTCGGCGCCGGGTACAACGTCTCCCTGAACGCCGCCGGCTCCTTCACCGCCCCCGGCGACCCCCGGCCCACGGCCCTGCTCGTCGGCGGCCGTGTCCGCTACGACCGGAGCAGCCCGGCCGGGGTCCTCAAGGTCCTCCAGAACGGCTACGTGAAGATCGGCGACATGACCGGCGGGCAGGCCCGGGACACCGACGGCAACGGCGCCGCGGTCACCACCCGCGTCACCGCCGCCGGCGCCGGCGCCGGCTACGACACCACCCCGCGCATCGAACTCGGCACCCGCGAGACCCCCGCGCAGGTCGGCCCCGCGGACCTGATGGACTTCCCCGCGCTGTTCACCACGTACCGGGAACGGGCCGCGCGGATGGCGGGCTGCGCCGGGAACGTCGTCCTGCGCGACGGCAACGGCGACCCGCTCCCGGACCAGGCCGCGGTGGCGCCCGGCTCCCAGATCAAGATCGCGCTCAACCCCGCCCGCACCAACGTGCTGCACCTCACCGGCGCGATGCTCGACAACATCTCCACCCTGACCCTGCTCGACCGGCCGACGGCCGCCGCGCCGCTGATCGTCGTCGTCGACACCCGCGCCGAGGGCGGCGACTACACCTGGCACGCGCCGACCATGGCCGGGGTCGGCGGCTCCCAGAACCACATCCTGTGGGACTTTCCGGACGCGACCCGGATCACCAATCCCGACGGCGACGAGATCGAGGGCACGATCTACGCGCCGAGCGCCGAGTTCATCGACCTGGACCCCGCCAACATCGAGGGCGACGTCATCGTCAGGTCGCTCGTCCAGGGGTCGACGGCGGCCGTGGGCGGGTCCGCGGTAAACGCGGGCGAGATGCACTACCACCCGTTCGACGGGACCGTGGAGTGCGACGACGGCACCTCGCCGACGCCGTCGCGGACGCCGCTCGGCGGATCGGAGTCGCCCACGCCGCCGGGGGGCTCGGGGACGCCGACCCCCACGCCGCCGGGGGAGCGCCCTACGCCCACGCCCACGCCGCCGAGGGAGACCCCTACGCCCAAGCCCACGCCGACGAGGACGCCGGTCGACGTGACCGCCACGCCGACCCCGGCCCACACGCCCGGCCCCCCGGCCCCCACGCCCACCGGCCCGGCCCTCGCCCACACCGGCTCCGACGGCAGAGGCACCGCCGTCATCGGCGGCATCGCGGTGGCGCTGATCGTCGCCGGTGCCGGGGCCATGGCCTACGGCCGACTGCGCCGGAACGACCGCCGCTGACGTCACGGGCAGCTCCGGCCCGGCGGGGTCGGCCTGGCCCGACCGGATCGGCCCGGCACGACCGGGCTGCCTGACCTGGTTCGGGCGGTTCGGGCGGTTCGGGCGGATCGGGTGCGCCGGGTGAACCGGGCGAACCGGGTGAACCGGGAGCACCGGGTGAACCGGGCGCGCCGGGAGCACCGGGCGCGCCGGGAGCACCGGGAGCACCGGGCGCACCGGGAGCACCGGGCGCACCGGGAGCACCGGGCGCGCCGGGCGCGCCGGGCGGACCGGGTGAACCGGGCGGACCGGGTGAACCGGCTGGGCCGGGCCGTAGCGCTGGGCCGGACGCGCCAGGCTCAACCGGATCCGCCGCCCGCCGAACCGTCCCCAACCACCTACACCGGATCCGCCGCCCGCCCCCGCTGCACCACCAGCACCACCAGCCCGACGACCAGCCAGACCGCGCCCACGATCTGCGCCGTGCCCGACGCCTCCACGATCACCGCGACCGCGATCGCCGCGCCGATCACCGGGACCAGCAGGTGCCGCCACCAGCTGACCGGCCCGCCGCGGCGGCGGACCGCGAAGTAGCCCACGACGCTCGCGTGGAGGAGCGTGAACGCCGTCAGCGCGCCGATGTCGACGACCGACGTCAGATGGTCGAGCCCGTCGTCGCGGCGGGCCGCCCAGACCGCCGCGACCAGCGTGATCACCGCCGCCACCAGCAGCGCGGCCCTCGGCACCCCCGAGTCCGTGCGCGACAGCGCCTTCGGCAGCCGCCGGTCGCGGGCCATCGCGAACACCAGCCGGCCCGCCGCGGCCTGCCCGGCCAGCGCCGCGAACGCCGCGCCGATCGCCTTGCTCACCGCCACCAGATCGTGCAGCCACCCGCCGACCGACGCGTCCACCGTGTCGTAGAACGCGGAACCCTGGAGCGCCGGGTCGGCCGCCAGCCGCGCCGACGCCGTCGGCTCGAGCAGCGCCGCCAGATACGTCTGCGCGACGAACAGCACACCGGTCAGCACCAGGCAGAACAGCACCGCCCGAGCCACCTTCGCCGACCCGCCGGTGACCTCCTCGGCGAACGTCGCGATGGCGTCGAAGCCCAGGTACGACAGCACGGCCACCGACACCGCGCCGAGCACCGCCGACAGCGCGAACGCGCCCTGCGTGCCGTCCCCGGTCAGCGGCGACAGCCAGCCGCGCTGCGCGCCGTCCGTCGCCAGCACCACGACCGCCGACACGATGAAGACCACCAGCACCACGATCTCCAGCGCCAGCACCGCGAAACCGACCCGCGCGGCGGCCCGTACGCCCCACAGGTTGAGCAGCGTCGTGATCACCACCGCGAGCGCCGTCCACACCCACCGCGACACGTCCGGCACCAGCGAGTTCATCGCGATCCCGGAGAACAGGTACGCCACCGCCGGGATCAGCAGATAGTCGAGCATCGCCATCCAGCCCGCGATGAACCCCGGCCCCTTCCCGAGCCCCACGCGCGCGTAGGCGTACACGGAGCCCGCGCGCGGGGCGACCCGCACCATCTGGGCGTAGCTGAACGCGGTGAACGCCATCGCGACCGTCGCCACCAGGTACACGAGCGCGACCGCGCCGTGCGACTTCGCGTCCAGGGTGCCGAAGATGCCGACCGGCGCCATGGGGGCGATGAACAGGAGCCCGTAGACGACGAGGTCACGGAAGCCGAGGTTCCGGCGGAGCTTGCCGTCCGGGACCTCGGGGGTCCCGGGGACTTCGGACGCGGCTGGTACGGACATCGTGCCTCCGTTGATCGGGCAGGCTCCCGGGCCCCACCAGTCTCCCCAGCCCGGCGATCTTTGGCCTCCTGGGCTCGGCCTTACGATGGGGGGCATGACTGCTACGACTGGCTCCCGCCGCGTCCTGCTCGCCGCCCCCCGTGGCTACTGCGCCGGTGTGGACCGTGCCGTGATCGCCGTCGAGAAGGCCCTGGAGCAGTACGGGGCCCCGATCTATGTCCGCCACGAGATCGTGCACAACAAGTACGTCGTGCAGACCCTGGAGCGGAAGGGCGCCGTCTTCGTCGAACAGACGGAGGAGGTCCCCGAGGGCTCGATCGTGATGTTCTCGGCGCACGGCGTCGCCCCGACCGTCCACGCGGAGGCCGAGCGCGGCCGGCTCGCCACCATCGACGCGACCTGCCCGCTCGTCACCAAGGTCCACAAAGAAGCGATCCGCTACGCCAACGACGACTTCGACATCCTCCTGATCGGCCACGAGGGCCACGAGGAGGTCATCGGCACCTCCGGCGAGGCCCCCGACCACATCACGCTGGTCGACGGCCCCGAGGACGTCGCCAAGGTCGAGGTCCGCGACCCGGAGAAGGTCGTCTGGCTCTCCCAGACCACGCTGTCCGTCGACGAGACGATGGAGACCGTCGACGCCCTGAAGACCAAGTTCCCCGGCCTCGTCTCGCCGCCCAGCGACGACATCTGCTACGCCACGCAGAACCGCCAGCTCGCCGTGAAGCAGATGGGCGCCGAGTCCGACCTGGTCATCGTCGTCGGCTCCCGCAACTCCTCGAACTCGGTCCGCCTGGTCGAGGTCGCCAAGCTGGCCGGCGCGAAGGACGCGTACCTCGTGGACTTCGCCAGCGAGATCGACGAGACGTGGCTCGACGGCGTCGCCACGGTCGGCGTCACCTCCGGCGCCTCCGTCCCGGACGTCCTCGTCGAGGAGGTCCTGGAGTACCTGTCGCAGCGCGGCTTCGCCGACGTGGAGATCGTCAAGGCCGCCGAGGAGTCCATCACCTTCTCGCTGCCCAAGGAACTCCGCCGCGACCTGCGCGCCGAGGCCGCCGCACTGGTGGACGGTGCCGCGGACCGGACCTGAACCGGCGCCCACGCGCGCGGGAGGACCGGGATCGCCCACGCGCGCGGGAAGAGCGGGATTTCCGGCTCCGGGAAGTGACCGTGGGTCTCCCGTCGTAACGTGGAGCACATGGAGATCTTCGGTGTGGACATCGGCGGATCAGGGATCAAGGGCGCTCCGGTCGATCTGGAGCGCGGCGATCTCGCCGAGGAGCGGTACAAGGTGCTGACCCCGCACCCGGCCACCCCCGACGCGGTGGCCGACGGGGTCAAGGAGGTCGTCGACCACTTCGGCGCGGAGCCGTCGTGCCTGGGCATCACGTTCCCCGGTGTCGTCACCGGCGGTGCGACGGTCCGCACGGCGGCCAATGTCGACAAGAGCTGGGTCGACGTGGACGCCCGGGCCCTGCTGAGCGCGAAGCTCGACGGGCTACCGGTGACGATCCTGAACGACGCGGACGCCGCCGGCGTCGCCGAGATGCAGTTCGGCGCCGGCCGCGACCGCAAGGGCACGGTGCTGCTGCTCACCTTCGGCACGGGCATCGGCAGCGCCCTGTTCAGCGACGGCGTCCTGGTGCCCAACACGGAGCTGGGCCACCTGGAGCTGCACGGTCACGACGCCGAGAAGCGGGCCTCCACCAAGGCCCGCGAGGACGAGGACCTGAGCTGGGAGCACTGGGCGAAGCGCGTCACCAAGTACCTCGCGCACGTGGAGATGCTGTTCTCGCCCGAGCTGTTCATCATCGGCGGCGGCATCAGCCGCAAGGCCGACAAGTTCGTGCCGCTGATCGAGGGCATCAAGGCCGAGATCGTCCCGGCGCAGCTCCAGAACAACGCGGGGATCGTGGGCGCGGCGATGTCGGCGTCCCGCGGCCTGACCGGCTAGGCGCGGCGCGGCTTCGGTGCCTTCTGCGCCGGCTCCGGGCGGTTCTGCTGCCCGGCCCGCCGCTGGACGGCCGCCTTGCGCGCCATCAGCCGTACCTTCCGTACGGCGACGACGAGCCCGGCGACGAGTGTGCCGCCGTACAGCCAGCCGGCGCTCGTCGCCAGCGTCGTCACCAGGCCCGCGAGGCGCCCGCTGAGCCCGTCGCCGGCCCCGACGAAGAAGGCGCCCAGGGCGAACGCGATGGGGGCCGCGACCGGCGCCGTCACCAGGTCCGCCTTGCGCACCCAGCCCGCGGTGAGCCCGCTGACCAGCACGAAGAACACGCCGTACGCGGCGACGGAGCCGCCGAACAGCGCCCCGTCGAGGAACCCGAGCACCAGCATCGACGCCGCGCAGAACAGCCCGCTGCCCAGGCCCGTCAGCCGGGGGTTCGGGAATCTGCGGAGCGCGCGCACCAGCGGCGGCATCCGGCGGCCCGGGCCGCCGCCCGCCCGGTACACGGCGGCCGACTCGGCGGCGGGCACGGCGGCACGCCCGTCACCGGGCTCACCCTGCGCCTGTGGGGGCAGCGGGGCCCGGCCGCGGCGGGGGCGGGATTGCGGGGAACGCGTCCTGTGTTGCTCCACAGGCCCAACATAGGTGGGCTTATGTGCGCAATACGCCGTGGGACACGCGGTTGAGCCAAGCTTGACTGATGTTGGTTCGGGCGTTCGATACGTCGCCGGGGCGGGTGTGCCGAGGCCGTAGACTGGACGACCGCCCACACCTCTCCTCCTGTACGGGAAGTCGCAACGTGTCGCTCACGATCGGAATCGTCGGTCTGCCCAATGTCGGCAAGTCGACCCTGTTCAACGCCCTGACCAAGAACGACGTGCTCGCGGCCAACTACCCGTTCGCCACGATCGAGCCCAACGTCGGCGTGGTGGGCGTCCCGGACACCCGCCTCACCAAGCTGGCCGAGATCTTCTCCTCGCAGAAGGTCCTCCCGGCGACCGTCGACTTCGTCGACATCGCGGGCATCGTGCGCGGCGCCTCCGAGGGCGAGGGCCTGGGCAACAAGTTCCTGGCGAACATCCGCGAGTCCGACGCGATCTGCCAGGTCATCCGCGCCTTCAAGGACGAGAACGTCGTCCACGTCGACGGCAAGGTCTCGCCCAAGGACGACATCGAGACGATCAACACCGAGCTGATCCTCGCCGACCTCCAGACCATCGAGAAGGTCCTGCCGCGCCTCCAGAAGGAGTCGCGCATCAAGAAGGACGTCGTCCCCAAGGTGGCGGCCGTCGAGGCGGCGAAGGAGATCCTGGAGAAGGGCGACACGCTCTTCTCCGCGGGCATCGTCCAGGGCAGCGGCAACGAGGAACTCCTCCACGACCTGCACCTCCTCACGACCAAGCCGTTCCTCTACGTGTTCAACGTCGACGAGGACGAGCTGACCGACGACACCTTCAAGGACGCGCAGCGCGCCCTGGTGGCCCCCGCCGAGGCGATCTTCCTCAACGCCAAGCTGGAGGCGGACCTCGCCGAGCTCGACGAGGAGGACGCGATGGAACTCCTGGAGTCCGTCGGCGCCGAGGAGCCCGGCCTCGCCACCCTCGCCCGCGTCGGCTTCAACACCCTCGGCCTCCAGACCTACCTGACGGCCGGCCCCAAGGAATCCCGCGCCTGGACCATCAAGAAGGGCGCCACGGCCCCCGAGGCGGCCGGCGTCATCCACACGGACTTCCAGAAGGGCTTCATCAAGGCCGAGGTCATCTCCTTCGACGACCTGGTCGAAACGGGCTCGGTCGCGGACGCCCGCTCGGCGGGGAAGGCCCGCATGGAGGGCAAGGACTATGTGATGCAGGACGGGGACGTGGTGGAGTTCCGGTTCAACGTCTGACCGTTTCAGTACCGCAAGGCTGCGAATCAGCGTTGTGTCGAGTACGCAGGTGGCAAGGGGTCCGCTCTTCGTGAGCCGGCCCCTTGCCCGTTTCTGGGCGGCCAGATGTCACGGCCTGGGGACCTGGGCCTCTGGCGTGTCATCGCCGCGGCTTGGGCTTGGACTCTCGGTCGGCGCGCACGCAGGCCGAGCATGGGCTCGAAGGACGAGCCCTCTTCATCGGGTACGTACGGGAGGAAGCGGTCGCGGACGGCGGGGGCGATGGTGAGGGTCAGTACCTCGGCGACGGACTCGGCGATCAACGAGGCCCGGTCCTCCGAGGCGGTGGAGAGGGCGGGGCGATGGGCGACGGGCAGAGCCGGACCGCGAGGTAGTAGGTGCCGCCCGCGTCGCACCCGGCGACGGGGTCCGCGGGAAGGCCGTTGGGAAGGGCGATCGGCTAGATCGGGTCGATGCGGGTGAGGTCGAACTCGCCGGAGCCAGCGAGGCGGGGCGGCGGCCTCGGGGTGCGCGGCGACTCAGTGTGGCAAGGCGTCGTCCGGGAGGGCGTTCGGGTTGAGGGCCGCGGCGATCGCCGGTGTGAGAGGGCGGCCGGCGAGAACGTGGCGGACGGCGTCGAGAGGGACGGGGCGCTCGTAGTAGTCCTGGAAGTCGGCTCGGACGGTCTCGGGGGAGCGGTCCGTGAGGAGGCGGAAGAGGAAGCCGGAACCGTCCGGGTCGCTGCCGGGCGGGAAGTCGATGGCCGAGCCGGTGTGCCAGACCGTGTCGCCGGTCTCCCGCCACAGGCAGACGGTGACGCGCGGCGCGTCGATGTCCTCGTCGTGGAAGGCGGGTCCGGCCAGGAGCGGGGCCAGCGAGGCGGGCACGTCGTCGACGACCCCGGGCCAGACCTGCTCGTCGTCCGTCGTGTAGGGGCTCATCGGCGACTCGTGGTCGAAGCCGCGAATGAGCACGCCCGCCGGGGTGAAGTGGACGGAGAAGTCGTCTCCCGAGCCGTTGTCCATCAAGGCCACTTCCTCGCCGGGCCCCCGGGCGGTGGAGTAGGAGTAGCGGCAGAACTGTGGATCGTCACTGATCGTGGCGTCCAGGACCGCCAGCGCACGTACGCGGATGCGGAGGTTCTCGGGGTCGGGGAGGAGGGTGGCGGTCTCGTGCGCAGTGCTCATGGCGCCATACAACCAGCCGCCACTGACAGCAGGCAGGCCCTGGTTTCTTCCCCCCCGGTGGGCCGCCCCTCCTCCGTCGAGCGGCGGCGGTTACTCGCCAACTCCCTTGACCTGATCCCGAAAAGGATGAGGTCTGCCGGGGCGGCGGAGGGTCGATGGTGGCGGAGGCTGAGGGTGAGGTACGGCTGATGGTGGACGGGCGAGCGCCCTCGCCGTCGTATTCGGTCGCGGGATCGGTACGGACGGCCTCGCAGTTGCTCTCCGTCACTGTCGCGACGGTGGAGAGTGCCCCTACAGTGGTGCGCCCGCGCGACGAAGCCGGGAAACAAGGCTTATTTCAGGGAAAGAGCCACCATGGCACCAACTCCTGTACCTGCACCCGCCCGTCGGTCATGGCCCTGGGTCGTGGGAGCCCTCTGCGCCGGCGCGATCGTCGCCCTGATCGTCGTGGCGATCGTGGTTGATCTGGGGACGGCGGGCGCCGTCGCCAGCGTGATCAGCGGAGTCGTCGCACTGGTCGGCCTCACCTTGTCCGTTTTCACCCTGGTGCGCAGCGGCCGTCCCACCGACGGCACGGTGGGCGCCAGCGGCGAACGGGCCGTCGCTGTCGGCGGCAACGCCGGGCGTGTGATCACCGGTGACTCCGTCCCGCTCCCGCCCGCGACACCCTCCCCTGCACCTCCCTCGGCACCGGCGCCCCCGGTGGTCCCCCCGCCCGCGAACCCCGACGTGTCGGCGTCGGGAAACCGTTCCGCCGCGGTGGGCGGCAACGCCGAGGAGATCATCACGGGGGACGGTACGCACTCTTGATACGCCGCGCGTCCCGTCACGTGACCCGTCGCGTGACCGGACTGTTCCGTCGCCCCGGCCCGGACACGGACACGGACACGACCGGGGTCATCGACACGGACTCCGACTCGGGTACGAACATCGGCACCGCCACTGCCACCGACGCCGTCACCGGCCCCGACACCGCCATCGGCACCGGCTCCGATGCCGTCATGGGGACGGACAGCCGCAGTGCGCCGCAACCGCCCCTCCCCGTAACGGCCCCCCGCCCCACCTCCACCGTCACCTCCCTGGCCCACGGCCAGCGGTCCGCCGCGATCGCCGGGGACGCCGGCCCCGTCATCACCGGTGACGGAAACATCCTCGTCACCGTGGCGCACGGCGCGACCCGCGAACAGCCGTCCCCGGCCGAGATCGAGGCCGCCACCCGCACCTACGCGCACCGCGTACGCGAGACCTACGGACGCCTCGACCTCGCCGTGATCACCCCGCTGGACGACCAGCACGCACAGCCGGTCGTCCGGCTCCAGGACGTGTTCGTCCCTCCTCTGGTGCGAGCGGAACCCCGCACCGCGGGCCTTGCGGCAGGGCCGGTCCGACGGATACCGGACCGCGAGGGCCACCAGGATCACGAGGACCACCAAGACCACCAGGAACACCAGGGTCAGGAACAGCCGTCGGGACCGCCGCCGCTCTCCGCCCCCGGCCGCACCGCCTACCTGGGACGGCACCGCCAGTCCGTGCTCTCCCTGCTCGCCGCCCCGGGCAACCGCTGCGTCGTCCTGCTCGGCGACCCCGGTTCGGGGAAGTCCACCGTCGCCCGGTACGTGGCACTGACCCTGCTCGCCACCGGCGAACCACCCCGACCCGTCACCGCCGACGATCCGCCCCACCCCATCACCACCGCCACCGCCAGCCACCCCCCGGCCACGGCCACGGCCACGGCCCTCGACGCCCTCGCCGGCACCCTCCCCGTCATCATCGAGCTGCGCCGCTTCGCGGAAACCCGTTGGCACCAGGCCGGGTTCGAGGAGCTGTTGCGTCATCTGCACGGCGAGGAAGGGCTGTGCGTGCCGTTCGAGGTGTTGCGCGTCCTGCTGGACCAGGGGCGGGCCCTGCTCGTCCTCGACGGGCTCGACGAGATCTTCGACCGGCGGCTGCGCCGGGAGATGGGGCGCCGGATCGCCGAGTTCGCCCGGGCCAACCCGCTGGCCCGGATCGTCGTCACCTCCCGGACCGTCGGCTACGAGGACGCGGTGCTGGACGATGCCGGGTTCGGCCACCACCTGCTCCAGGATCTCGATCCGGCGCAGATCGAGACGTTCGTCCGGCGCTGGTACGCGATCGCCTGCCCGCACGACCTCGCGGCGGCCGAGCGGCTGAGCCGGCGGCTGACCGGCGCGCTGCGCCGCTCCCGGCAGATCGGCGAGCTGGCCGGGAACCCGCTGCTGCTGACCATCCTGGCCATCATCGGCAGGCGCCGCTCGCTGCCCCGGCACCGCCGGGGCGTCTACGCGCACGCGGTCAGCGTGCTCGTCGCGCACTGGGACCTCGACGCCAAGCTCCTGGACGAGATCCTGCCGCCCGCCGTGGCCGACGTACTGGGCCCCGAAGAGCGCATGGACCTGCTCGAATTCCTGGCCTGCCGCATGCAGGAGGGCCGCTCCGGCATCGCCGGGAACCAGATCCACAGCGCCGAACTCCACGCCGTGTTCCGGGAGTTCCTGGCGCGCCACGGACTGCCCGAACCCGATGTGCGGGCCGGGGCCCGGGCGCTCGTCGCCCATCTGTGGCGCCGCGACTTCATCCTGGCGCGGTACGGCGGCGACATGTACGGCTTCGTCCACCGGGCCTTCCTGGAGTACCTCGCGGCCCGGGACATCGTCGCCCGCTACCGGGACCGGCGCAGCTGGACCGACATAGGGGACCTGCTGCGTGACGTCGTCACCCCGCACGTCGCCGACCCCTCCTGGCGCGAGGTACTGCTGCTGCTCGCCGGTCAGCTCAACGACGACGAGGCGGCGGCGATGATCGAGCACCTGCTCGACCTGTACCGCCGCAGCGCGGATCCCGGCGTCCTCGTCCTGGCGGCGCGCTGTCTGGCCGAGTGCGGCCGGCCGCACCTGCTCGCCGCGCAGAGCAGGATGGTCGTCGACGAGCTGACCACCGCTCTGACGGTCGGCTCCGGCGACGGCCTGCGGGAGCTGGGACCGGTCCTGGCCGGGCTGCCCGACTCCTGGGAGGGGCGGGAGCGCTACCTGCGCTGGTTCCACCTGAGCGGGCAGTTCGTTCCCGAGTACCGCTTCTACGAGGACGGTGGACTGGTCATCTCGGAGGAGTCCGCCGCCGCGCACCTGGCCTGCCATCTGTACGGGGAGCCCGCCCGGCTGCACACCCTGGCCCGCTTCCACGAAGGCGGCGGCATCCGGGCCGCCGCCCTGCGGGTGCTGGCCGAGCAGGGCCCGTGGGGCCCCCGCAGCCTTGAACTGGTGCTCGAACGGGCCGTCGTCGACCGCGACGACCGGGTGCGGCGCACCGCGTTGCAGGTCCTGGGCGAGCACTGGTGGCGCGAGGAACCGGTACGGGCGCTGCTGCTGCGCCGCGCCGCCGACGAGACCAGCGACTACGCCCGCGGTGCCGCGCTGACGGCCCTGGCCCAGCGCTGGGCGGACGACGAGCGCACCCTCGACGTGCTCCGCGCGCAGGCCGGGAACACCCGGTCCGTCCACGTGGCGCGCACGGCCTTCGGCCTCCTCGGACAGCACTGGGCCGACCGCCAGGAGGTGCGCGAACTCGCCTACCGTGCGCTCGACTCCACGGTCGGCGCCGTGCGGGCCGGCGCGCTGTGGATGGTCGCCGAGCACTACGAGCCGCGGGCACACATGGCCGACGTCCTGCGTGAGCGGGCCGTCCACGATCCGTACCCGCTGGTCCGCTCCACCGCGCTGACGCTGCTGGCCGAGCGGTGGCCGCAGGACGTCCTGGATCCCGGGCTGCTGCGGGAGCGCGCCGTGCGGGACGACGAGCCCGCGGTGCGCCGGGCCGCGCTGCGCGCGCTCGTCGACCGGTGCGCCGACGACCCGGACGTATGGACGTTCCTGGTGCACAGGGCCGCGGTGGAGCCGAGGGGCGAGCCGCGCATGCTCCTGCTGCGCACGCTCGCCGAGCGCCGGCCCGACGACGAGCGGGTGACGGCCGTGCTGCTGGATCACGCGGAGCGCGACCGCAACAGGACGTCGCGCCTGGAGGCGCTGAAGAGCGTCGCCGCCCGGCGACTCACCGACGGGCGGGCCGCGGATCTGCTGCTGGCCCGCGCCGTCGAGGAGGAGGACCCCCAACTGCGCGGCGCCGCGCTGCGGTTGCTGGCCGGGCAGTGGCCCGACGGCGACGGCCGGGCCCGGGCGCTGCTGCTGAAGCAGGCGGTGCACGACCTGGACCGGCATCCCCGGGTGGTCGCGTTGCAGGTGCTCGCCACGCAGTGGCCGCAGGACCCGGAGGTGCGCCGGCTGCTGATCGAGCGGGCCGTCGACGACCCCGCCGCCCGGCCGCGTGCCACGGCCCTCGACCTGCTCGGGGAACGGTATCCGCAGGACGCGGAGGTGCGGGCGCTCTTCGCCGAGCGGGCCGCCGGCGACCGGGGGCATCCGCGGGAGGCGGCCTTCCGGCGGTGGCTGCTGGGTCACGAGGACGCGGAGTCCGCGGTCCGTGAACAGGTGGGCCGGGACGCCGATCCCGACCTGCGGGAGCTGGCGGTGCGAATGCTGGTCTGGCAGTGGCCGCACCGGCCGGGGACGGCGCAGACGGTGGCGGAGGCGTTGCGGAGAGAGGTGTCGCGCGACGGTGCGGCGCGCGACGAGCGGGCGGGGCCGGTGCGCGAGCACCTCGCCGTCCTCACCTCGCTGCGGGAGCGGCCGCCCGCGGAGGCGTGAGGTGGGGCCACGGCCTGCTCCGCGTCCGCTCCGGGCCGGTCCCTGCGATATCCGTTTCACCGATTTTCTCGAAAGGCCGTTCCGGAACGATTGATCTAGGCAAAATGGCGGGAGAAAGTCCGAGGGAGGGGCTCGGTGGCTGGGGGGCCGCCGAAAGAGTACGAGGCTTCGTACTGGCCGCCGCACGGACGGCGGTGCTGCAATTGACGCCACGGGATCAGGGCCGGTGGCGCCGGGGGATCACACAGAGCACGACGGCTGCGTGAGTCCGCCGTCCCTCGCGACGGCTGGGCTCTCGTCTCTTCGTTTCACGTCCGCGGCGGCCGTCCATGCCGTCATGCCGACCGGTGCTCTCGCGCACTCTCGGTGCACGATCATGCAGGGGGTTGATCATGCGTATTGCGTATCGCGGTCGGCGACCGCGTCGTTTTCTTCTTTCCAGTTCGTTTCTCGTTGCCGTTTCGGTCTGCGCGTCGTGCGCCCCGTCCGGGAATTCCAGCGCCGGAGCGGTCGACGCAAGTGACGCCTCGTTCCCGGCCGCGACCCGGCCCGGCGCGCTGGTCGTGGTCTGCCTGGACACGTCCAGCTCCTACCCCACCGCCCGGCGCGAGGCGGCGCGGGACGCGGTGGCCGCAGCCTTGCCGAAGCTCGTTGTGCCTGGTCGAAAGGCCGGCAAGGTCTACGTCTACACGATCGGCGTCAACACGTACGGCGAGCCTCCGAAGCTGGAGCTGACCCTTCCGGCGCTGCGGGGTGAGCCCGTGTCCGCCGACGGCAGTTCGGCTCCGCTCCAGGGCAGCCACGTATCCGGAAGCGCGCAGAAATTCGTCGACCGGTGGAAGAAGCTGCACGATCGCGCGCTTTCCGCCGCCCGGGCCGAAGGGCGGCGCCTGCGCGCCCTGAACGTTTCGCCGTCCGCGCCGGGAACGGACCTCGGCGGCTGTCTCAAGAACGCGTCCGAGCAGTTCGCCGACCGTTCCGGAAAGGGCGTCCGGCACTTGGTGATGGCCTCCGATCTCGCTCCCGACGGATTGCAGCAGCAGTCCACGGCGCGGATGACCGGAGCGGCGGTTTCGGTCGTCGATTTCACCTGCTCCCAGGCCGTCCGATGCGACGCGCGGAAAAAGCGGTGGACCAAGAAGTTCCATGATCTCGGCGCCGCCACCGTCTCCATCACCCGTCCCGGATATCCCGCGCACCTTTTCGAGGGCGCGGCCGGCTCCACCGGAGGTGGCACGTGAACAGCGTTCCGGTCGCGGTCTGGGTGGGCGTCGCCTGCATCCTGCTGCTGCCGCTCCTCGCCTTCCTGCGCGGTCAGGTGCAGGCCGTCTCCGTCGCCCTCGCCGAGTGGTGCGCCTACTGCGTCGGACTGGTGACGGCGGACTTGCAGGCGGCCGCCGACAACACCGGGCGCGCGGTGTCGGCCGCCCGGCACGGCATCTCCAAGGGCGGCTGGCCGGTGTGGCCGCTGATCGCCGCGATCATCGCGGTGATCGGGGCGTTCCTGTTCGTCAGGTCCGAGTACTACCTGGTCGCCCTGACCGCCAAGGCCATCTTCGCCCCCGACCGGTACGACGCCACCCGGGGCGTGATCCACGCCAGCGGCCCCGAGCTGGAGATGGCCACCTCGGTGGCCTGGGTGTTCGTCGGCGGGACGCTCGTGCTCGGCGGCCTGCCGTTCGTCCTGGCCGACCGGAACTCGCACCGGGTCGGCCCGCTCGACCAGCAGCCGCGCGGCGTCAAGCGCGCCGTCACCTCCGCGGTCTACGCGCTGTCGGTGGTCGCCGTGCTGGGCTCGATCGTCCTCGGCTGCTACCGCGCCTACCTGACCACCAGCGGGAACGACGCCGCGACCGGCATGGACGACGTGGCCGCGTACGTGGCGGGAGGCGCCACGGCCGCCATCACCAGCGTGGGGTCGCTCGCGGTGGGCTGGGCGGTGGACTACGCGCTGATGGGGGTGTGGCTGCTGCTCGTGGCGGTCGTGCACGTCGTGTTCCGGCTGGCCCTGCTCCCGGCCCGCATGATCTCCGACCTCGCGGACCGCAACGCGTCCGTGATCACACCCACCGCGGTGGAGGCCGTGGCCCGGCTCGGCGGTGCGGGCGCCGGCCGGCGGCGGCCCGGCCCCGACGCCCGGAAGACGGGCGAGCACCCGTCCGAACAGGGCGGGGAGAGCTCGGCCGAGACCATCGGCGACGACGTCGACGCGCCGGTCATGCCGGTGCCGCCCGGCAGCACCTTCGCCGGCCGGTGGCAGGTGGTGGGGAACCTCCCGAACGCCGACACCCCCGGATACGCGGCCGGTGTCCTGCTCTGCCGCGACCTGCACCGGGCGGGGGCCCCGGCCTCGTACGTCCTCAAGCTGCTGTCGAAGGAGGGCCGCAACGCCAAGGAGTGGCGCAGGGAGTTGGAGGCCGCCGAGAAGGTGCGCAGCGACTGGGCGGTCAAGGTGCTCGACAGCGGGGCGACGGGCAAGTGGCTGTGGACGGTCACCCCGCACTACGTACCGGGTTCGCTCGCGGTCTATGGACGCCGTGTGGCCAGGACGAGGCCCCTGGAGTGGTGCCTGATCATGGTCGAGCAGCTGCTGTGGGGGCTCGACGCGGTCCACGAGCAGAACATCGCCCATCTGGACATCAAGCCGCAGAACGTCCTGCTCTCCTGGGACGACGACGAGGAGCGCAATCTGCGCCCCGCGCTCGCCGACTTCGGCCTGGCCAAGCAGTTCTCGCAGGTCAACTCGACGCAGAGCGACCGTCCGCGGGGCACCCCGTTCTACATGTCCTTCGAGCAGATGACGGTGACCAGGTTCCGCGACCACCGCTCCCCGCTGTCCGACATCTACGCCATGGGCAGCCTGCTGTATTGGCTGATCTCCGGTCACCCCGCCCTGTCCCGGGAGGCGCGGGCCCTCTCCGAGGACCCGGACGTGATGCACATCGCGGAACTGATGAAGCGCAACCACCGCCCGGCCCGGCTGGACGAGCTGGTCATGGGGCTGCCGAAGGACGTCGCGGACCTGGCCGACCAGTGGCTGTCCTACGATCCGCGCCAGCGCCTCACCGAGCACGACGAGGTGACGGCGGCCAAGAACGCGCTGTTCATGCTCCGCCGGGTCACCGAGGACCTGACGAGGGACGATCCGAACGCACTGGCCATGCCGGTCGGACCGGACATCGCGCTCAGCGGTCTGCCCCAAGGAGCCGAGGAGAGCCTCAGCGACGAGGCGGGTACCGCGACGGAGTCGGAGTAGCCGCCATGCTGAAACTCGTGAACCTGATGGCCATCGTCCTGAGCATCCTTCTTCTCGCGGTGGTGATCTTCTTGTTGAGAGAACTGTGCCTCGCCCTCCTGCGCCGCTCCCGGGAGCGCGACGACCCCCCGGCCGGGCCCCGGTGGCCGGCCGGGGCGCCGCAGGGCTCGCCCGCGCCCGGGAACGGCGCGCCGGGGAAGGGGGCGCACGCCGCGACACCCGTCAAGGAGCACCCCGCCTCCCGGCCGCCCGACCGCGGCGGCCCGCCCCCGCTGCGGGAGCCCTCGCGTACGCTCCCGCCGCTCGGGCGGTCGAAGGACACGGGAGGAGCGACCGCCGCGCGGGAGGAGACCTCCACGTGGGAGGACCAGCGGCCGGCGCCGCCGATCACGACGCCGCGCAAGTCGCTGCCCGCCCTGCCGCGCGACGGGCGGACGGACGGCCATGACGCCCCGGCGGGGCGGGAGCCGGCGGTGCGGGCGGAGGTCTCCCGGGTGGAGCCGTCGCGTCCGCGGGCGCTGCCGCCGCGGCAGCGCGAGGACGGCGCCGAGGTGTGGCTGCACGGGGCGGCGGCGACCTCGGCGGGCCGCCACCGGCGACGGAACGAAGACTTCCACTTCGCGGACACGGATCTGCTGGTGGTGGCCGACGGCGTCGGCGGCGCCCCGGCGGGCGAGGTCGCCTCGCAGCTGGCCGTCGAGGCGGTGGTCAGGGCGTGGCGGCGCACCGCGCAGCACACGCACCACCATCTCCAGGGCGGCTTCCGGGACGCCAACGCCGCCGTCCTCCAGCACGTGAAGGGCAATCCGCGGCTGCGGGGCATGGCCACGACCCTGGACGCCTGCGCCGTGATCGGCGACCGGATCGTGGGCGCGCACGTCGGGGACGGCTATGTCTGGGCGGTCCCCCCGGAGCGGACGACGGTGGAACAGATCACCAAGCCGCACTCCGCGCCGCAGGGCCCGCTGCTGAGGATGATCGGCTCGTCCGTACCGGCCCGCCCCGACCTGTGGGCGATCACCGCCCGCCCGGACACCCGGCTGGTGCTGGCGAGCGACGGACTGCCCGCCGACCTGGACAAGCGGGAACTGCGCCGGCTGATCCTGTCGACCGCCGACATGGCGCCCACGGACGCCGCGTCGCATCTGCTGAAGGCCGCGCTCAAAGCGGGAGGAACAGACAACGTCACCGTCATCGTCGCCGATGTGGTCCTGAGCGGACTGATCGACCAGGCACGCTTGTTCGTCGAATGATCGGGGGGTCATGCACACCGCACCACGAGCGACCGTCGAGATTCCGACGGGGGAGGGGCTGCAACTCGTGCACCTTCTCCCGGAGGAGACCTTCTATCTCACCAGGAAGGTGATAGCGCAGGGGAACCCGGACCTGAAGAGGTACATCTCGCGCCGACCCAACTGCCCGCAGGTGGTGTACGTCGCGGGCCACTGGACGCTGTTGAACGACTCCCGCACCCGACGCCTCCGGATCACCCTGGCGCGCGGTGGATACGAAGAGGTCGGACCGGGGGTGTCGATCCGGCTCAAGCCCGGCCGGACCGTCCTCTACTTCGGGCCCCACGGCGAGATCGAGGTCGGCATCGTGATCGACCCGGCCGTCGAGCCGGAGGAGGAAGAGGGCGAGGCCCGGTCGGGGACGGTCACCTACCGGGGGCCCGAACCCACGGCCCAGGTGGAGCGGACACTCGTCCAGCAGTCGTCCAGGAGCGTGCTGGTCGCGGTCCTGGCGCCCTGGCTGTCCGCGGATCCCGCCCTCCAGGACCTGAAGGACCGTGCGGTGGCGGCGCGGTGCGCCGGCTACAGCGTGGGATACGTCGACAAGGTGCTCAAGGAGGTCAGGGCGGGGTTGTGGCCGGACTCCGCCGTGCGCCCCAGCCGTGCCGACCTCGCCGAGTACTTCCTGACGCGCGGGCTGCTCGGTGCCGCCGACATGCTCAGCCTCCGCCACGTCGCGTGCGGGCACCGTCGGCCCCGGTGACGGCCCCGCCCCACCCGCTCCTCCACCCACATTCGTCACATCCTCAACCACCACCCGGAACAGTTCGCTGAGCATCTGGTCCGCGGCCCGAGGTCGCCTGCTCGGAGGTGGCGACGCATCCGCGCCGTCGTCGTCGTGGAGTGCGGCGGCACTGCTCGTCGTGCCGCCGCACCCCCACGTCGTGCTCACAGTCTCTTACCGGGTTCTCAGAATGGGGTGGGGCGTGCTCGCACGCAGAGGGTTGAACTGGCGTCAGACGGTGTGGAGATGCACGGTCGTCGCGGCATTGCTGGGGGTCGCGGCGCCGGTCGCGGGAGCGGGGGCGCAGGCCGCCTCGGCCGCGCCCGCCGGCCGCACGGGGGGCGCGGCCGCCACGGAGTCCGGGGCGAGCGCGCTGGCGGCGCGGAGCGGTGAGCGGGTGGCCGTGGAGAGCGCGACGACGCCGTCCTCGCAGACCTTCGCCAATCCGGACGGCACGTTCACGCAGGAGATGAACGCCGCTCCGGTGCGGGCGCGCGACGCCGCCGGCGGGTGGGCGTCGCTCGACACGACCCTGGTGCGCGGCGCCGACGGCACGGTCCGGGCGAGGAACACCACGGCGGACGTCGCCTTCTCGGGCGGCGGCAGCGGCGCGGGCCTGGTCACCCTCGACGACGGCGGCCGCGGGCTGACGTTCGGCTGGCCCACCGCCCTGCCCGAGCCCGCACTGGACGGCGCCACCGCCACCTACGCGTCCGTCCTGCCGGACGTGGACCTGAAGCTGACGGCGCTGAGCACCGGCTACACCTCGGTGCTGGTGGTCAAGTCGGCGCAGGCGGCGCGGAATCCGGCGCTGGAGTCGATCCGGCTGACCGTCGCGGGCAAGGGCCTGGACGTCGCCGCGACCGCCGACGGCGGGTTCGTCGCGCGGGACGGCGACGGCTCCCCGGTGTTCGAGAGCCCGGCGGGCCGCATGTGGGACTCGGCGGGCGACACCCCGGCCCCCAGCGCCACGTCCGGCGACACCCCGGCCGCCGGTGCCGGGAAGGCGGCGACCCGTACGGCCTCCGCCGCCGACGGGACCGCCGCCGACGAGACCGCGGCCGACGAGACGCCGGCGGACGAGACGCCGGTCCCCGCCGCCAAGGGCGAACCGGCCCCGGCCGAGGGCCCCGGCGACGGGGACGCCGTCGCCGAGGTCCCGCTGGAGGTCACGGACACGACCCTGCGGATCCAGCCCGACCTCGGCCTGCTGCACGGCAAGGACACCGTCTTCCCGCTGTACATCGACCCGCCGACCAAGGGCATCGCGCTCGGCGACTGGACCGCCCTGTCGTCGGACGGCGACAAGTTCTGGGAGTTCGACGGCGACAAGGGCGTGGGGCGCTGCTCCAACTACGGCGGCTACCTCTGCTCCAGCAGCCCGTACACCCAGCGCCTCTACTTCGAGTACCCGCTCTCCTCGATCCACGGCAAGAAGGTCCTGGACGCGACGATGGAGGTCTACCAGGAGTGGACCTTCACCTGCGACCCGCAGTGGTACGACCTGAGCCGCGTCGACAAGGGCATATCGTCGTCCACCACCTGGTCGTCGCGGCCCACCGCCGTGGACCTGATGGGCGACCGCAACGTCGCCTACGGCCGGGGCGGTCTGTGCAGCCCCTCGCAGCCCGCGAACTGGGTCCGTTTCAGCGACAACGTGGGCGAGGAGACCAACGAGAACCTGACGACGACCCTCGCCTCGTACGCGGCGAACAAGACGTCGCAGATCACCTTCTCGCTGACCGCGCACGACGAGTCCAATGCCGCCGCCTGGGCCCGCTTCCGCGACGACGCCAAGCTGTCCGTCACGTACGTCTCCTACCCCGACAAGCCGACCTCGTACGGCGTCCAGGACGGCACGACCGGGCGGGCCTGCAACGCCTCCTCCCTTCCGTACGCCACCAGTGACACGACCCCGAAGGCGCTCGCCACGGTCCAGTCCGCCGACGGCTCCAACGCGCAGCTGCGCGCCGCGTTCGAGGTGTGGAAGGCCGACGGGTCCAGCCGCGCCTGGTCCGGGTACTCGCCCGACGGCACCTGGGCCGCCGACAACGCGCCCCGCACCGGCACGTCCACGGCCCTGACCGCGCAGACCGACTACCGGATGCGCGTCAAGACGCAGGCGTACTACAAGACCGACCGGGGCAGCACGGGCGTCCTGGACTCGGCCTGGTCGTCGTGGTGCTACTTCCGGGTCGACACCGACTCCCCGCCCAAGCCCGTCGTGACCAGCGCCGACGGCGTCTACAAGCCGTCCGGGACCGATCCGGCGGCCGGTGGGGTCGGCACGCCCGGCCGGTTCACCTTCACGCCCGGCGACACCAACCCGACCACGGCCGGCATCCAGTCGGACGTCACCAGCTTCAAGTGGAAGCTGAACAGCGGCGCGGTCTCCAGCCCGATCACCGTCGCCAAGGGCACCGCCACCACGCAGACCATCACCCCCAACCAGGCGGGGGAGAACACCATCCAGGTCTGGGGGTACGACGCGGCCCAGCACAGTTCGCTCACCGCCACCTACAGCTTCCTGGTCAAGGGCGCCGAGAAGCCGTCGGGGATCTGGCACCTCGACAACACGCTCACCGACGCGACCACCGCCACCCAGCACCCGCTGACCTCGTCCGGCGCGGCCTGGGACACCCTCGCCCGCAGCGGCGCGGGCGCGGCGAAGCTGAACGGCACGACGGCGTACCTGTCCACCTCCGCGGCCGTGCTCGACACCACCAAGTCGTTCACCGTGTCGGCCTGGGCCCGGCTGGCGAAGAAGGACGTCAACTACACCGTCCTGTCGCAGGCGGGCACGAACGCCTCCGGGTTCCAGCTCTACTACTCCAGCGCCTACAACGCCTGGATCTTCAACCGCCACCAGAGCGACGCCACCGACCCGGTCATCGTCCGCTCCGTCGGGAGCAGAGCGCCGGTGCTCAACGCCTGGACCCACCTGACCGGTGTCTACGACGCCGCCGCCCAGACCGTCCAGCTCTACGTCAACGGCGTCCCCCAGGGCAGCCCGGCCGCCTTCACCACCCCGTGGAAGGCGTCCGGCGGCCTCCAGGTCGGACGGCTCTGGTACACCGGCGGCAAGGAGAACTTCGCCGGGACCATCGACGAGGTGAAGGTCTGGTCCCGCGCCCTCGCGGACACCGAGGTCGCCCACGACGCCTGGCTGGAGGACGAGGACCTCGGCGACGGCACCGCCGGCGACCCGGTCCCCGCCCTGGTGTCCAGGTGGGACGCCACGGACACGACCGACGCGACCGGTACCACGGTCAAGGACACCAGCGGCTTCGGACGCAACCTGACCCTCAACGGCGCCGCACTCGCCACCGTCAGCCACGGCGACCCGGACATCGGCGAAGAGGTCACCACGACCCAGACCATGACCCTCAACGGCACCAGCGCCTACGCCACCGCCACCGGCCCGGTCGTCGACGACACCGGCTCGTTCACCGCCACCGCCTGGGTCACCCTGGCCCCGGCGAAGCTCGCCGACACCAGCAAGTCGTACGCGGTGCAGGTCATGGGCCAGTCCGGCACCAGCCAGTCCGCGTGGGGCGTCTGGTACGAACAGCCCGCCGGCAGCACCCAGGGACGCTGGACCTTCGGCCGGCCCGGCAAGGACGGCACCGGCGCCACCTGGACCACCAGCACGGCGACGGCGGCCACCACGGCCCAGCTGGGCGTGCCCACGATGCTGACGGTCGTGTACGACGCGCAGGCGGCGCCCGACCCCGACGACACGTCCAGGCTCGGCGCGCTCCGGCTCTACGTCGACAGCGCGCTCATGGGCGACGAGGACGGCGTCCCCTACACCGCCCCCTGGCAGGGCGGCGGGGCCTTCGAGATCGGCCGGGCGAAGATCGACGGCGCCGCCGCGCGCTACTTCCCGGGATCCGTCGACAGCGTCCGGGTGTGGGCCGGTGCGACCTCCACCGACACCGTCGCGAACCGCTTCAACACCGAGCAACAGCAGTAACCGCAGCGGTAACCACAGCAGCACCGACGCAGCAGCACCACCAGCAGGAGGGCGCGCGCCGTGCGCGGCAGGTGAGTCCCACCGCCGCGCACGGCTCCGGCGCCGACCGGCCTCTCGCGCCGCCCCGTACAGCGTTCCGGTTCCGTTGCCGGGCGCTTCCCACCCATTCCCAGAACCAGGACACCACCATGTCTCGAGCGCCCGTGCCCAGACGCGTGCCCGGAGCCGTCGTCCCCCGATGGCTCGTCCGTGGAGCACTCGTAGCCTCCTTCGCCCTGCTGCCCCAGGTCGTCACGCCGTCGGGCGACTACTTCGCCGCGCAGGCCCAGTCGATGTCCGCGCGCAAGCAACTGGAACACCCCTCCGACGCCAAGATCGACAAGGTCGGACGGTTCGGGCGCGGCGTCTCCGAGGCGCCCGGGGACAAGGCGGCAGCGGCCGCCCGGCAGACCCGGGAACGGCTCGGGAAGGCCGCCTGGCCGGAGCCCGGCAGGGCCGCCGTGTCGGTCGGCGCGTCCGGCGGGACCCGGACCACGGTCGGCGGACTCCCCGTGCGGCTGGCCCAGGCACCGGCCCCCGCGCACCGGAAGGCCGAGGCCGGGGGCGCCGCGCCCACCGCGCGCGCCACCGGCCCCGCCGAGCCGCTCGCCCTGAGCCTGAGCTCCCGGGCCGCGGCCCGGAAGGCGGGGGTCGACGGCGTCCTGCTGACGGTCGCTCCGAGCGGCGAACGCCGGGGCGCCGCGGACACCGACGGGCTGCGCGTCTCCCTGGACTACTCCTCGTTCGGCGACGCCTACGGCGGCAGCTTCGGCCCCCGCCTGCGCCTGGTCACGCTGCCCGGGTGCGCGCTGACCACGCCGGACAGGGCGGCCTGCCGCACGCAGACCCCGGTGGCGGGCGCCGACAACGACGCGGCGGCCCGCACGCTGAGCGGCGCCCTGCCCGCCCGCACCCTCGCCGCGGGCTCCGCGGTCGTGCTCGCCGCGGCGGCGGGCGGCTCGGGCGGCGGCGGCGACTACGGCGCCACCTCGCTGTCGCCCAGCGCCACCTGGGAGGCCGGCGGGAGCACGGGCGACCTCAACTGGAACTACCCGCTGCGGGTGCCGCCCGCCACGGCCGGCCCCGCGCCGAACCTGTCGATCTCGTACAACTCCGGTTCGGTGGACGGCCGTACGGCCGGTGAGAACAACCAGACCTCCGTCGTCGGCGAGGGCTTCTCCATGACGGAGTCCTACATCGAGCGCAAGTACGCCTCCTGCAAGGACGACGGCAACAGCACCAAGGGCGACCTGTGCTGGAAGTACGCCAACGCCACCCTCGTGCTCAACGGCAAGGCCGTCGAACTCGTCAACGCCTGCGACGACAAGGCGGCCTGCGACACCGCCGCCGCCTCGGAGGCATCCGGCGGCACCTGGAAGCCGAAGAACGAGGACGGCACGCGCGTCGAGCACCTCACCGGGGCCACCGGCAACGGCGACAACAACACCGAGTACTGGAAGGTCACGGACGCCTCCGGGGTCCAGTACTTCTTCGGCCGGAGCCGGCTGCCCGGCTGGAGCGACGGGGGCACGACCGACACCGCCGACGACGACCCGGTCACCAACTCCGTGTGGACGGTCCCGGTCGCCGGGGACGACGCCGGGGAGCCCTGCTACAAGTCCAGCGGCTTCGGCGACACCCTGTGCAACCAGGCCTGGCGCTGGAACCTCGACTACGTCGTCGATCCGCACGGCAACGCCTCCGCGTACTGGTACGGCAAGGAGACGAACTACTACTCCAAGAACGCCGACACCGGCGTCAACGGCACCGCCTACACCCGCGGCGGCTACCTCAACCGCATCGACTACGGCCTGCGCAGCGACCTGATCTACGCCAAGCCCGCCGCCCAGCAGGTCTCCTTCACCTACGCCGAGCGCTGCGTCACCTCCGGCGGCTGCGACAGCCTCACGAAGGACTCCAAGGCCAACTGGCCCGATGTGCCCTTCGACATGATCTGCGCCTCCGGCACCAAGTGCGGCACCCAGATCGGCCCGGCCTTCTTCACCCGCAAGCGGCTCACCGACATCACCACCTCGGTGTGGACCGGCACCGGCACCACCCGGCGCGACGTCGACGCCTGGCACCTGGAGCAGAGCTTCCCCGACACCGGGGACGCCTCCTCGCCGAGCCTGTGGCTGAAGTCCATCCAGAACACGGGCCGGGCGAACTCCACCGCGGCGCAGCTGCCCCCGGTCGTCTTCGGCGGCGTACAGATGCCGAACCACGTCGAGGGAAGCGGCCAGGACACCCTGCGCTACATCAAGTGGCGCGTGCGCACCGTCAGGTCGGAGAGCGGCTCGACGCTGACCGCCAACTACTCCGACCCGGACTGCGTCTGGGGTTCCGGCATGCCGTCGGCGGTCGACAGGAACACCCGCCGCTGCTTCCCCGTCAAGTGGTCCCAGTCCGGGGCCGCGCCGGTCACCGACTGGTTCCACAAGTACGTGGTCACCTCCGTCCTCCAGGACGACCCCTACGGACACGGCGACACCGGCCAGACGTCCTACGACTACCAGGGCGGCGCCGGCTGGGGCTACGCCGACGACGAGGGACTGACCAAGTCGGCCAACCGGACCTGGTCCGCGTGGCGCGGCTACGGCAAGGTCGTCGAGACGGGCGGTGACTCCGACGGCCCCCGGTCGAAGAAGACCACCCTGTACCTGCGGGGCCTGGACGGCGAGAAGGAGCTGGACGGCACCCCCCGCGTGGAGAAGGTGACCGACTCCACGGGAACCACGATCGACGACGCGCGCCCGTACGCGGGCTTCGTCCGCGAGACGATCGTCTACAACGGATCGGACGAGGTCAGCGGGACCGTCAACACTCCGTGGATGCACAGGACGGGAAGCCACGTCTACAGCTGGGGGACCACCGACTCGTGGATCGTCCAGCCCGGTGAGAGCGCGACCCGCACCCGTACGTCCACCGGTTCGCGCACGGTGAGGCAGAAGACGGCGTACGACACGACGTACGGCATGCCGCTGAGCGTGGACGACCTCGGCGACACGGCGAAGAGCGGCGACGAGACGTGCACGCGCACCGCCTACGCCCGGAACACCACGGGCTGGCTGGTGAACACGCCGAGCCGGGTCGAGGTCTACTCCGTCGGGTGCGCGGCCACGCCGAAGGTCCCCGACGACGTCGTCTCCGACACGACCACGGCCTACGACGGCCAGGCCGTCGGCGCGGCCCCGACCAAGGGCGCCGTCACGTCGACCTACCGCGTCGCGGGCTACGGCACGAACGGCGCGCCGACCTACCAGAAGGTGACGGGGAGCACCTTCGACAAGCTGGGCCGCCCGCTGACCGAGTCCAACGCCCGCGGGGCCACGGTCCGCACGACGTACGTGCCCGACGACACCGGGTACGGCCCGCTCACCGCGAAGACCTCCACGGACCCGATGCAGTTCACCGCGACCACCGCGGTGGACCCCGCGTGGGGGACGGCGACGAAGACGACCGACGCCAACGGCAACGTCACCGAGTGGTCCCTGGACGCGCTCGGCAGACTGCGGACGGTGTGGAAGCCGGACCGCTCCCGCGCGCTCGGCGACGCCGCGACCCTCGGCTACGCGTACAGCATCAACAACGACAAGGAGACCTGGGTGCGCACCGACGCCCTTAAGGCGGACGGCAAGACGTACAACAGCTCGTACGAGATCTTCGACTCGCTGCTGCGCAGCCGCCAGACGCAGGAGCCCGCGCCGAACGGCGGCCGGGTGATCGCGGAGACGCTGTACGACGACCGCGGGCTCGCCTATCTGAGCAACACCCAGATCCACGACAACGCGGCGCCGTCGGGCGCCCTCGCCAACACCTACCCGGGCTCGGTGCCGGCGTCCACCGAGACGGTCTTCGACTCCGCGGGCCGCGCCGCCCAGTCGGTCTTCCGCGTCTACGACCAGGAGAAGTGGCGCACGAAGACGGAGTACCAGGGCGACCGCACGGCCGTCACCGCCGCGGCCGGGGGCACCGGCACCATGAGCATCGTCGACGCCCGCGGCCGGCTCGTCGAGCGCCGGGAGTACGCCGGACCCGACCCGACCGGCGGCGACTACACCCGGACCCTCTTCGCGCACGACCCGTCGGGCCGCCTCACCAGGATGACCGGGCCGGACGGCGCCGTCTGGTCCTACGGCTACGACCTGCGCGGCCGCAAGACGACCTCCACCGACCCGGACAAGGGGACCGTCGAGACCACCTACAACGACGCCGACCTGCCGGTGACGACCAGCACGACGCTGAAGGACGTCACCCGGACCCTGATCACCGACTACGACGACCTCGGCCGCAAGACCGGCACGTGGGACGGGACGAAGGACGCCGCCCACCAACTCACCAGGTTCACCTACGACTCACTGGCGAAGGGCCAGCCGACCGCGGCCGTCCGGTACGTCGGCGGCACCGGCGGCAAGATCTACTCGCAGGCCGTCACCGGCTACGACGCGCTCGGCCGCCCGAAGGGCACGAAGACCGTGCTCGCGGCCGACGACCCGCTCGTGACCGCCGGGGCGCCGAGCAGCTTCACCACGTCGACCACGTACAACATCGACGGCACCGTCCAGTCCACGTCGATGCCCGCCGTGGCCGGGCTGCCCGCGGAGACGGTCACCAACAGCTACAACGACCTCGGCATGCTCACCGGGACCGACGGCATGACCGACTACGTGCAGAACATCGGCTACTCGCCGTTCGGGGAGATCGAGGAGACCCGGCTGGGCACCTCGACCGGCGCGAAACAGCTCCAGGTGATCAACCGCTACGAGGACGGCACCCGCCGGCTGTCCAACATGCACACCGTGGACCAGACGAACACCGGGTACACCAGCGACGTCGACTACGGCTACGACGCCACGGGCAACGTCAAGTCCGTCACGGACAAGGCGAACGGCAAGGACACCCAGTGCTTCGCCTACGACGGCCACCGCCGTCTCACCGAGGCGTGGACGCCGTCGTCCGCCGACTGCGCCACGACGCGGTCGGCGACCGCGCTCGGCGGCCCGGCGCCGTACTGGACGAGCTGGACCTACAGGCCCGGCGGTCTGCGCGACACGCAGGTCGAGCACAAGGCGGCGGGCAGCACCACGACCGCCTACGGCTATCCGGCCCTCGACGCCGACGGCGGCGGCCAGCCCCACGCGCTCACCTCGGTCGAGGTCGACGGCGGGGCGGCGAAGACCCTGGAGTACGACGAGCAGGGCAACACCACCAAGCGCTACGACGCGACGGGCGCGGCACAGAGCCTCACCTGGGACATCGAGGGCGAACTGGTCCGGCTCACCGAGGGGGCCAGGGCCACCGACTACCTCTACGACGCCAACGGCGACCTCCTGATCCGCCGCGGCACCGGCGAGAGCGTCCTCTACCTGGCCGGCCAGGAACTCCACTACGACACCGGGACCAAGAAGTTCAGCGCCCAGCGCACGTACCCGGCCGGTGACATCACCGCGGTGCGCACCGAGTCCGGACTGACCTGGATGGTGGACGACCACCACGGCACGTCGTCCCTGGCGCTGGACGCCACCAGCCAGGCCGTGACCCGCCGCTACACGAAACCCTTCGGCGAGAGCCGCGGTGCCGCCCCGTCGGCGTGGCCGGACGACAAGGGGTTCCTGAACAAGCCGGTCGACTCCGACACCGGTCTCGTCCACGTGGGAGCCCGCGAGTACGACCCGGCGACCGGCCGCTTCCTCTCCGTCGACCCGGTCCTCGTCACCGAGGACCAGGAGTCCCTGAACGGCTACGCCTACGCCGACAACACCCCCGTCACCAAGACCGACCCCACGGGGATGCGCCCCATCACGGACTGCGAGCGCGGGTGCAGCGACGGCAAGGGCGGCACGTACACGGACTACATGAGCATGGGCGCCAACGGCGGCTGGGTGTACCACACCACCAAGACGTACACGATCCAGGTGCCCGGCACGGGCAGTACGTACATCAGCGCCACGGTGCACACCACGGCGGGGCGCACGACCTCCCTGGACATCGCCGTGTTCACCAAGCCCAAGCCCACGTTCAAGAAGGGGCCGAACCCCGAACCGGAGCGCAAGGAGGGCAAGAAGGGCAAGGTGATGGACCTGTCCGCCCAGGAGCTGGTCATGCTCTGGGCCAAGGGCGGTCCGACCGACGTGACGCTGCCTCCGGACGGAGAGTTCGTCCGGCAGTTGCGCACGGAGGACCACTTCCGCGGGTTCCTGCGCAAGATGCAGAACATGATCAAGGACGGCCAGTACACGGGCCACGGGAAGTTCGACAAGTCCCATGCCGACCGCAGCGGTGTCGCCAAGGCCTGGGAGGCGCTCACGGACGCCACGGGATTCGTGACGGAGGGCATCTACGGCGGCAGCCCCGCGAGCTTCGCGCTCGGCTCCTACAACCTCGACTGGGAACTGCTCGGGGTCTCCTGCCAGCCGGCGCGCACCGACTCCGAGTGGGACCACGGAGCACTGGTCGGGCAGGTCAAGGTGTCCATCTCGAACACCATGTCGGTAGCCTCTGCGACGCGCTCCGTCTCGGACGACGGATACAAGAAGGGGAAGTCCAACGGGTTCATGAAGGCGGGCTCCGACGCCGCCAAGCACATCTGGCCGGACGGGCAGAAGGACACCACCGTGACGATCAACTGGATCGAGGAAGTGTATGTACCGAATTAGGGGCGGGCGGCGTGTCCTGCTCGCCGCTGTTCCGGTCCTCCTCGTCTGGGGCACGACCGGTTGCGACCAGGAGGAGGGCACGCCCGCCCCGACCCGGGGGCAGATCGTCGGCTCCTGGGCGAACAGGGGCGGCGACCTGATCACCTTCCGCGAGGGGGGCCGGGGCGTCATCTCCCGGGGGGCGCAGCTCCAGCTGAGCGACCTGATGAAGAAGGCCGACACGAAGCCGGAGTGCTCGTTCTCGTGGGGTGTCGACCCGGTTCCCGCGGGCGGCGACACCTGGATCTCGGTCCGCTTCGCGGCAGGCGAGTGCGGGCCGGTCCCCGGCGAGTTCGGGCTGTACTACTACCACGAGGAGAAGAGCGGGGAGCTGCGGCTCTCCCCGGCGGTGGAGTTCCCGCCGCCCGGCGAGATCTACGTCCGGAAGGGGAGAGCCGTACCGTCGGCGGAGCCGACGACGTCCGCGTGACGGCGCGGCGGGCTCACGTCACGGTCAGCCCGCCCACCGCCGACGGCGCGCCACCGGTCTGGGTGACCCGCACGAACCGGGCCCGGGCCCCCGCGCCGAACGCCGTCCAGTGCCGTCCGTCCGCCGAGACCCGCACCCGGTACGCCCGCGTCCCGGTCACCGTGACCTTGTGCAGGGTGCGGGAGCCGCCCAGGTCGACGGTGAGCGCGGCGCCCGGCCGGGCGGGCCGCCAGGCCGTCGCCGGGTTGCCGTCGACGGCGGCGCCCGCGTACTGGCCCGGGTCCTCGGACGTCGCCCGCGCCGGCCGGCAGCGCGCCAGGTCCGGGGTCGGGGCGAGGTCGGGGCGCCGGGTCCGCAGGGTGAGCCCGTCGGCCGTCACGGTGCCGCGGCCGGCCGGGGACTCCACGGTGAACGGCCGGCCGGAGGTGAGCCGCACGGTGGTCCGGCGGGCGCCGAGCGCGATGTCGTACGTCCGGCCCCGCCACCGCAGCCCCTTGACCGTGACCCCGCGCGCCAGCTGCGGCGGCAGCATCGGATCGAGCCGCACGGCGTCCCCGTCCCGGAGCCGCAGCCCGGTCAGCCCGTGCGTGAAGACCTGGAGGAACCCGCCCTTGCCGGTCAGGAAGTCCTGCGCGGGCGCCCCGGCGAGCGCGTCGCCCCCGCCCGCCTTGTCGCCGCGCGCCTCCGAGAACGCGCCGAAGGGCTCCCGGAAGAACGGCCGCGAGGCCCGCTCCAGGAACGTGTACGTCGCGCAGCCCGGCTCGCCGATCGCCGCGGCGGCGGCCGCGTGCGCCGAGTCCGTCATCGCGGGGCCGCTGGGGTCGGTGTGCGCCGCGTAGTGGTCGAGGGTGGCCGCCGCGGCGCCCGCCGGCATCGGCCGCCAGTCCAGCGGATACAGCAGCAGCACGGCGTCCGCCTGCTTGCCGTCCCGCGCGTGCGCCGGGTCGTAACCGGCGTACTGGAGGAAGATCCTGCGGCGCGCGTCGTACGGGATCCGCAGCCGGCCGGCGATCCTCGCCCAGTCGGCGCCGGGCCGCGCGCCGACCAGCCGGGCGGCCGCGACGGCGGCGCGCAGGGAGGTCGCCGCGACTGCGTTCGTGTAGACCCCGTCGTCGACGCCGTTGCTGTACTCGTCCGGCCCCGCCACGTCGTCGATCGAGTAGGAGCCGTCCTCCCGGTGCGCCGTCACCCGTGAACTCCAGTACGCGGCCAGCCCCTTGAGCAGCGGCCAGCCCCGCTCGCGCAGCCAGGCGCGGTCCCCGGTGGCCTGGTAGTACTGCCAGGCGGCGATCGCGATGTCGCCCTGGAGGTGGTTCTGGAGGACGCAGTGGGGCGGGTACCAGCTCTGGCACTCCTGCCACAGCCCGCCCGAACGGGCGCTGGTCCAGGGGTACATGAGCCCCTTCACGGACGTCCTGCGCGCGTTGTCGGCGGCCGCCGCCCGGGTGCGGTAGCGGTACGCGAGGACCGGCTCGGCCAGCTCCGGGCGGGTGGCAAGCAGCGCGGGGAACATCCACGTCTCGGCGTCCCAGAACACCATGCCCGCGTAGTCGTCGCTGCTCAGGCCGGCCGGCGGGATGCTGTCGTCGGCGCCCGCGCGCACCGAGGAGAGCAGGCCGTACTGGGCGGCGCGCAGCTCTGCCTGGAGCCGGGGGCGGCCCGGCACCTCGATGTCGGACGTCCACAACGCCCGCCAGGCGCGGACGTGTTCGTCCTTCAGCGCCTGCCAGCCCGCGGCCGCAGCCCGCTGCGAGGCGCTCACCGCCGCCCGGCGCGGGGCGGCGGAGGTGAGGGAGGTGTCCACGCCGACGTACTTCACGACGTCGTAGCGGGTGCCGGAGCGGGCGTCGAACTCCGCCGACGTGGCGCCGTCCAGGCCGTCCGAGCGGCGGGGCTCGTGGGTGCGGCCGGGGGAGCGCAGGGTGGAGGCCACCGTGCCGCTCACCCCGGTGCCGTCGGTGCGGAAGCCGACCGCGGCGGTGCGCTTGCCCGCCGGGCCCGCGCCGGTCGCGGCCAGCCGGCGGGCGCCGCGCCCGTCGATCCGGTCGGTCACCGTGACCCGGCCCAACCAGTGCGGGGTGACGCGCAGGCGGACCGCGCCGACGTGGGCGCGGGCCCGGTCGGCCAGCACCTCGAAGGACAGGCCGGTGCGGCGGCCGTCGCGGTGCACCCAGGTCAGCGAGGTGACGACCGTGCCGCAGCGCAGGTCCAGGCGCTGCCGGTAGCCCGTGGTGCGGCTGCCCGGCCCGTACGTCTCCCCGCGCGCGCTCACCTCCAGGGCGGTCCAGTTCGGGAGCGCGGCGAGGGCCGGGCGGTGGGCGGTGTGCTCCGGGCCGCGCGCGTACAGGCCGGAGACGAAGGCGCCGTCGTAGCGCGGCGTGTAGAGCGGCCAGCCCGTCTTCCGCGCACCGGCGTCCGGGGTGTGGCCGGAACCGGTGGAGGGGACGCGGACGCCGAGGTAGCCGTTGCCGGTGTACGCCGAGTAGGGGTTGCCGGGGTCGGCGGTGCGGGTGCCCAGGGTCCAGCCGGGGGCGGCGCAGGCGGGGGCGGGGCCGGCGGGGGCCGCGGGGGCTGCGGGGGCCGCGGGGGCCGGGGGGAGGAAGGCGGCCGTGGTCAGGACGAGGGTGAGGGGGAGGGCGGCGGTGAGGGTCCTGCGGGCGATGGTGGTCACGGGTCGAGCGTGCGGGGTGGGGGGTGCCGGGTGCGGCATGCGCGCCGGTGATTGGGCGGTCCGGGTGGGCGGGGCCGTCCGGGGCGCACCGTTCTCCCGGGTCCGGGCGGGGCGCTAGGCGGCCAGGCCCGTCTTCAGGCCCGCTCCGCAGAGGGGGACCACCGCGGTGCGGGCGGACAGGGTGGCGCCCAGGGGGCCGTCCTCGCGGGTCGCCGCCCAGCAGGCGGCGCCGGTCGACTCGACGTACAGGCCCCGGGACGCCAGGTCGAGCTGGGCGTGCCGGAGCTGATCCTCCGTCACCGTGTGGAAGGCGCCGCCCGACTCCCGTACCGCGCGCAGGATCTGCCGGGCCCGCGGCGGGTGCGTGAGGGCGATGCCCTCGGCGACGGTGGGCGCCGTCGGCGTGACCCCCACCAGGTCGTCCGCCCCGGCCCGCCACGCCGCCGCCAGCGGGGCCACCGCGGCGGCCTGCACCGCGTGCAGGGCGGGCCGCCGGTCGATGAGGCCCGCGGTGTGCAGCTCGGCGACGGCGAGCGCGGCCCCCAGCAGCAGCGTGCCGTTGCCGACCGGGACGACCAGCACCTCGGGCAGCCGGCCGCCCAGGTCCTCCCACAGCTCGTGGACGTACGTCTTCGTGCCGTGCAGGAAGTACGGGTTGTACACATGACTGGCGTAGAACACGCCGTCCTCGTCGGCGGCGGCCCGCGCCGCGCGCGCCGTCGCCTCCCGGTCGCCCTCCACCCCGTGCAGCCGTGCCCCGTGCGCGCCGATCTGCTCCAGCTTCTTCGGCGAGGTCCCTTGGGGCACGTAGACCGTGCAGGGCAGCCGGGCGCGGGCGCAGTAGGCGGCGATCGCCGTGCCCGCGTTGCCGCTGCTGTCCGCGATCACCCGATCGGGCCGCAGCCGCGCGGCCAGGGCGGCGAGCAGCACGGCGCCGCGGTCCTTGAACGACAGCGTCGGCATGAGGAAGTCCAGCTTCGCCGAGACCTTCTCGGTGAGCGGCACCAGCGGGGTGCGGCCCTCGCCGAGGGTGCAGTCCGGCACCGGCAGCGGCAGGCACTCCGCGTAGCGCCACAGGGAACCGGCGCGCCCGCTCAGGGACGTGAGCGGGGCCGGGGTCGGCGCGAAGTCGAGGTCGAGCGGGCCGCCGCAGGCGGGGCAGCACCAGGTGAGGGACCCGGCCGGGACGCGGGTGCCGTCCAGCGGGCAGTAACAGTCGGGCAGGGCGCTCATGAGAAGAGCGTAGGCAGCCCGGCGCCGCGGGAAACGTACGCACGGCCGATACGGGCGCCGATGTGTGAATGGCTCACTACCTGGAGAAAGTCCCTGCGTAAAGCCCTGCTCCCGGGTAAGTCATCACATCGAGTGATTCTCTGGCCTTCGCTTGCACGTCTCAACCGACGGTTGCCACGCTGTTGCTGTCTGTCAATGTGCCGGGGGTGCCGCGGACGGCGGTCGGGGGAGACCGCTCGGGATCCGCGGGGAGCGAGGGGAACAATCAGTGTCATTCGGTGAGCAGCCGGCGTACCTGCGCGTCGCGGGTGATCTCCGCGAGAAGATCGTCAATGGCTCACTGCCGCCACACACCCGCCTCCCGTCCCAGGCCAAGATCCGCGAGGAGTACGGGGTGTCGGACACCGTCGCCCTGGAGGCGCGCAAGGTGCTGATGGCGGAGGGGCTGGTCGAGGGCCGCTCGGGGTCGGGGACCTATGTGCGCGAGCGGCCGGTCCCGCGCCGCGTCGCCCGCTCCGGGTACCGCACGGGCGGCGGCTCCACCCCGTTCCGCCAGGAGCAGTCCGAGCCGTCGGCGCGCGGCACCTGGGAGTCGCGCAGCGAGCAGGCCGAGGCGGAGGCCGACCTCGCCGAGCGGCTCGCGATCCACCCCGGCGACCGCGTGATGCGCACGGCGTACGTGTACCGGGACGCGGGCGAGACGATGATGCTCGCCACCTCCTGGGAGCCCCTCGCGGTCACCGGCCGCACCCCGGTGATGCTGCCCGAGGAGGGCCCGCTGGGCGGCTGCGGCGTGGTCGAGCGGATGGCGGCGATCGACGTGATCGTGGACAACGTGACGGAGGAAGTGGCCGCCCGCCCCGGCCTCGCCGAGGAGCTGAGCGCGCTCGGCGGGGTGCCCGGACACGTCGTCATCGTCATCCACCGCACCTTCTTCGCCTCCGGCCGGCCGGTCGAGACCGCCGACATCGTGGTCCCCGCGGACCGCTATCAGATCGCCTACCACCTGCCGGTCAAATGACCCCGGACCTGGCCCCCGACCGGCCCTGACGCCGGGCCCGTACGGGACGCCCGCGCGCCCGTCCGCTGGCCGGACGCGCGGTGCGGCCCGCGATATCCGGAGTTAACCGGGCCCCGGCTCCCGTAACCGGCAGGCAATCCCGCGCTGCCCCGGCCCGTCACGCACGGCTCCTACCGTCCATCTGCGTACCCGCCGTACCGGTATACCGCTACCGCTGCGGCAAGGCCCCGCTGACTGACGGACGAACGGGAAGCCGACGATGACCGAGACCGCACTGCCCACCGCCGATCCGGCACCGCCCCAGCCGCCGAACCGGCAGGCGCCCCGGCGCAGTTACGCCAAGCTCGCGGCCGACGAGTCCCGCGAGGACTTCTCGCTGCGCTACGCCCCGCACTCCTACCGGCGCTGGTCGCCGACCATGGTCGCCTCGACCGCGCTCGGCGGCATCGCCTACCTCGCCGACTTCGCGATCGGCGCGTCCATCGTCTTCACCTACGGATTCACCAGCGGCTTCGCCTCGATCCTGTGCGCGGCGACGATCATCTTCCTCACCGGCATCCCGATCGCCCGGGCCTGCGCCACCTACGGCCTGGACATGGACCTGATCACGCGCGGGGCCGGGTTCGGCTACTTCGGCTCGACGCTCACGTCCCTGATCTACGCCTCGTTCACCTTCATCTTCTTCGCGCTCGAAGGCTCGATCATGGCGCAGGCGATGCACGAGGTGATCGGGCTGCCGCTGCCCGTCGGCTATCTGCTGACGACGCTCATCGTCATCCCGATCGTGTTCCGCGGCATGGGCGCGCTCGCCAAGGTGCAGGCGTGGACGCAGCCCGTCTGGCTGATCGGCCTGGTGCTGCCCTTCGTGATCCTCGCCTTCCACTCCCCGGGCTCCTTCGGCGACTTCACCCACTTCGGCGGCACCGAGGGCGCGGGCAGCGGCTTCTCCTGGCTCGGCTTCGGGCTCGGCACCGGCGTCGCGCTCTCGCTCATCGCCCAGATCGGCGAGCAGGCCGACTACCTGCGCTTCATGCCGGCCAGGACCGAGCAGAACCGCAGGCGGTGGAATCTGGCCGTTCTCGCCGCGGGACCCGGCTGGGTGATCATCGGCGCGGCCAAGCAGATCGGCGGCGCGCTGCTCGCCTTCGTGGCCCTCGAAGCCGTCGGCACCACGCACGCGCTCGAACCGATCGCCCCGCAGATCGAGGCGCTGAAGCCGTGGCTGGGCTCGGTCGCGCTGCCCGCCGCCGCGCTCTTCGTGATCGTCTCCCAGATCAAGATCAACGTCACGAACGCCTACAGCGGCTCGCTGTCCTGGTCGAACTTCTTCTCCCGCGTCACCCACCGGCACCCCGGCCGCGTCTGGTACATCTTCCTCAACCTCGCCATCGCGCTGACGCTGATGGAGATGAACATGTTCGCCGCGCTGAACAAGCTGCTCGGCTTCTACTCGAACGTGGGCATCGCCTGGATCGCGGCCGTCGCCGCCGACCTCGTCATCAACAAGCGGGTGGGCTGGAGCCCCAAGTACATCGAGTTCAAGCGGGCCTACCTGTACGCGGTGAACCCGGCGGGCTTCGGCTCGATGGTGATCGCCTCGACCGTCTCCATCCTGGCCTTCTTCGGCCTGTTCGGGGAGTACGCGGAGGCCTTCTCCACCTTCATCGCGGCCGGTCTCGCGCTGACCCTGTGCCCGCTGATCGCCTGGGCCACGAAGGGCAAGTACTACCTGGCCCGGCCGAACCCGGTGAACGGGCCGGACGTCGTGCTCGCCGACGGCGTCGACCTCACCGCCACCCACACCTGCGCCGTCTGCGAGACGGCGTACGAACTGCCCGACATCGCCGACTGCCCGGTGCAGTCCGGGCCGATCTGCTCGCTGTGCTGCTCGCTGGACGCGACGTGCGGCGACGCCTGCACGAAACTGCCGTCCGGGGAGGCCGTTCTGCTGCCGCTGCCGACGGTGCGCAGGGACTGAGTGGGACGGGTGTGACGCAGGGGGCGCATTTATGCAAATGCGCCCCCTTGGCGCCGTCCGGTGATGGCTTGTTGCGTATCTCTTTGTGCCAATACGTATCCGCTCTGTGAAGGTCAGGCGTAGGCTCGGGCATATGCGGATTGTGGTTTCCTCGAGACGCTCAGGGGGCGGGGCACGATGCGAGCCGGAGTCGGGCCGATCAGGGAGGGGCGGCGCACGATGAACGACGGCACGACGACACTTCCGTGGCTCGTCATACGCCAGGACGACAACGGCAACCGCTACCGCGTGGGCCGCTACGCGACCAGGGCGGAGGCCCAGCGCATAGCCGACAGCCTCGACGCCCACGGCCACAAACAGCTCTACTGGGTCGAGCGCCTCTCGGAGAACACCACCTCGGTGCGCAACGGCTCGGTGCGCTGACGGAGCCGTAAGCTCCGCCGCATGACCGATCAGACCGAAGCGGCCGTCGTGGTGGTCGCCGCCGCCCTGTACGACACCGCGGGCCGGCTGCTCGCCGCGCGCCGCAGTGCGCCCCCCGAGCTCGCCGGCCGGTGGGAGCTGCCCGGCGGCAAGGTGGAGCCGGGGGAGGCTCCGGAGCGCGCCCTGGTCCGCGAACTGCGCGAGGAGCTGGGCATCGAGGCCGCCCCGCTCGCGCGGGTCCCCGGCGAGTGGCCCCTGAAGCCCGGTTACGTCCTGCGGGTCTGGCGCTGCGCCGTCGTCTCGGGCGACCCCCGGCCCCTCCAGGACCACGACGACCTGCGGTGGCTGGCCCCGGCCGACATCTGGTCCGTGGACTGGCTGGACCAGGACGTCCCCGCGGTGCGGGCCGCCCTCTGACCCCGGCGGACCCTACGCCGTACGTACCACCCGGGCCCACTCTCCGCACGCTCCGCGATAACACCCCACCTCGTCCGGGTATATCCCGATTACGCCCGATGAAATCGGACGCAATCCTCGCGGGTCAGGGAAGTGATCGGTGTGCTCCACACCCAGGGCGACGTCGCCGAGTGGGCCTTCCCCGCCGACCCCATGGCCGTCCGCAGGGCCCGCGCGGCGGTCCGGGCGCAGCTGGCCGCCTGGGACCTCGACGACCTGGCCGACATCACGATCCTGCTGGTCAGCGAGCTGGTCACCAACGCGCTGCGGCACGCGTCGGGCCCCATCGGCGTCCGGCTGGTCCACCCGGAGACCGCCTGCGGCGCCCTGCTGGTCGAGGTCTCGGACCCGCTGCCCGATCCGCCCCGCGCCCGCACGGCCGCCCCCGACGACGAGGGCGGCCGCGGCCTCCAGCTCGTGGCGGGCGCGTCCCGGCGCTGGGGGACCCGGCCCGGCGGCGCCACGACCGGCGGCACGACGGGCGGCAAGACCGTGTGGTTCGAGCTGGCCCTGCCGGACTGAATCCGGACGGACGGGCGCATCCCGGTTAAGCGGGTCGCACCTGGTTAAGAGACGGGAATGTGGAACTCGGCTGGAGAACGCGGTGTGTGGACGCACCCGCACTCTGGGTACGGAAAGAGTCGGTCCCGACGGGCCAAAAAGGGTCGGGACAGTGGTGTGATCGTGAACACCGTGTCGTGCGGCTCCGTAGTGCTGGATACTGCGGGCAGCCGCCCCGGTGACCGGTGCCGGACGCGGTGAGCTGGAGGGGACGGTTCGCGTGAGCGAGATACCAGCGAAGGCCGGGGCATCCGAGAACACCTCGGGCGCCCCGGACAAGGCGTCGACGCCGGAAACGGGCCGGACGCCGCTGGAGCGAGCGCAGCCGGATCCCGGTCCGGCCGCCGACATCTGGCAGACGAGCCCGCCCGGGTCGATCTACGACTACATCAAGGTCGCCTCGTTCTCGATCGGCCCCGACGGGCTGATCGACCAGTGGAGCCTGCGCGCCGCGCAGCTCTTCGGGGTCGCGGCCGAGGACGCCGTGGGCAAGGACCCCGTCGAGGCGTTCGTCCCGCCCGAGCTGCGCGACCGCGGCCGCCGCAAGATGGCGGAGATCCTGGACGGGCGGGAGTGGACCGGCGTGGTCCCGTTCCGCACGTACGGCGACGGGCCGGGCGAGCAGCACGGCACGGCCGAGGTCTATGTGATGCCGTCGACCACCGAGGCCGGTGAGCGGGCCGCGGTCTGCATCGTCGTGGACGTCCAGACCCTGCGGGGCATCGAGACGGACCTCGCCGCCTCGCAGTCGATTTTCGGTCAATCTCCCTTCGGATTCCTGCTGTTCGACACCGATCTCAAGGTCCAGCGCGCCAACCGCACGTTCACCTCGGTCTTCGGCGGCCACGGCGAGGACCACCGCGGCCGCACCGTCCACGACTATCTGCCGCGGCACGAGGCCGACCGGGTGCAGGGCGCGCTGCGCCGGGTCCTGGAGAGCGGCAACGCCGTCACCGACATGCAGCTCGTCGGGCCCGCCCCGGACTCGGCCGAGCGCCGGCACTGGTCCATCAACCTCTACCGCGTGCACACCGGTTCGGGCCGGACCATCGGCATCGCCGGGCTCGCCACCGACGTCACCCGGCGGCACGCCGCCGCCCGCGAGGCCGCCCACGCCCGGCGCAATCTGGCCCTCCTGAACGAGGCGGGCGCCCGCATCGGCAACTCCCTCGACCTGGAGACGACCTCCCGCGAACTCCTCGACGTGGTCGTGCCCGGCTTCTGCGACCTGGCCTCCGTCGACCTCTACCAGGGCCTGCTCTCCGGCGACGAGACGGCGCTGGCCAACCACCGGCTCGCCGACGGCAGCGCCGAGCTGCGCCGGGTCGCCGCCGCGAGCGCCGTGGCGGACGTGCCCTTTCTCGACCCGGGCGGCGAGCAGCCGGTCGGCGTGGGGGCCGTGCACCGCTTCGCGTTCAACTCCGCCTGCGCGGACGCCCTGCGCACCGCCCGCCCGCAGACGCTGCCCGCGCAGCCCGGCGGCCTGGTGCAGTCGACGCTCGCCGTGCCGATGGTCGCGCACGACACCGTCGTCGGCCTCGTGCAGTTCTCCCGCACCAAGGGCAGCGAGCCGTTCAACGAGCGGGACCGGGCCCTCGCCATGGAGCTGGCCGCGCGCGCCGCGGTCTGTATCGACAACGCCCGGCTGTACCGCCGCGAGCACGAGCGCGCCCTGATACTGCAACGCTCCCTGCTCCCGCCGGACAACCCCGAGGCGTCCGGCCTCGACATCGCCTGCCGCTACCTGCCGGGCAACGCGGCGACCGAGGTCGGCGGCGACTGGTTCGACGTCATCGAACTCCCGGGCCACCGCACCGCGCTGGTCGTCGGCGACGTGATGGGCCGCGGCCTGCGCGCCGCCGTCGCCATGGGCGAACTGCGCACCGCCGTGCGCACCCTGGCCCTGCTCGACCTCGAACCCGCCGAAGTGCTCAGCGCGCTCGACGAGATCGCCCGCGGCCTCGGCACCCCCGGCGGCGTCCAGCAGGCCACCCGCGCCGCCCGCACCGCGAACCAGAGCGGCGAGGACCTGTCCGAGGTCTACCTCGCCACCTGCGTCTACGCGGTCTACGACGCCGTCACCCGCCGCTGCACCTTCGCCAACGCCGGGCACCTCCCGCCCGTCCTGGTCGAACCCGGCGAGGGCGCGCTGATGCTCGACGTACCGCCGGGCATGCCGCTCGGTGTCGGCGGCGAACCCTTCGAGGAGGTGGAGGTCGAACTCCCGGAGGGCAGCCTGCTCGCGCTGTACACGGACGGCCTGGTCGAATCGCGGGACCATCCGCTCGACGAGGGCCTGTCCGCGTTCCGGGCCGCCCTCGACGACCCGTCACCGGCCCTGGAGGACGTCTGCGACCACGTCCTGACCACCCTCGACACCCACCACGGCGAGGACGACATCGCCCTGCTGATGGCCCGCATCCAGGGCCTGCCCGCGGAGAACGTCGGCGACTGGACGCTGCCGCGCGAGCCCAAGTCGGTCGGCCGGGCCCGCGAGCGGGCCCGCGCCCAGCTCCTCGCCTGGGATCTGGAACCCCTCGTCGACACCACCGAGCTGCTGGTCAGCGAGCTGGTCACCAACGCGCTGCGGTACGGCGAGGGCGAGATCAGGCTCCGGCTGCTGCTCGACCGCTCACTGGTGTGCGAGGTGTGGGACGCCGGTCTCGTGCAGCCGCGCAGGCGGCGCGCCCGGGACACCGACGAGGGCGGCCGCGGCCTCCAGCTCGTCGGCCTGCTCAGCGCGTCCTGGGGCTCGCGGCGCACCCCGCGCGGCAAGACGGTGTGGTTCGAGCTGCCGCTGCCGGACGGCGGCGCGGGTCTGGTGGACCCGACGGAGGCCCTGCTCAGCCTCTTCTGACCGGTCCGGCGCACGCTCCGGCGACGGTCAGGACCCGCTCTTCAGGGCGGCGAGCCGGGCCTCGATCTCGGCCGCGTCGCCGAGCGAGTCCAGCTGCTCGAACTGCGCGTCGAGGGAGGACGCGGCCAGCTCCTGCCTGCCGAGCGCCCGCGCCTCCTCGCGCCGCACCTTGTCCTCGAAGCGGCCCAGCTCGCTGCTGGGGTCGAGGACGTCGATGCTCTTCGCGGCATCCAGCATCCGGTTCTGCGCCTGCGCCGTCTTGGCGCGGGCCACCAGCTGGTCGCGCCGGGAGCGCAGCTCCGTCAGCCTGGCCCCCATCTGGTCGAGCCCGGACCTGAGCCTGCCGACCACCTCGGTCTGCGCGGCGATCGTCGGCTCGGCGTCCTTCGCCTCCTTCTCCGACTGCAACTGCCGGCCCAGGGCGACCTTCGCGAGGTTGTCGAACCGGTCGGCCTCCGCCGCGGTCCCGGCCGCCCGCAGCTCGTCCGCCTTCTTGCTGGCCGCGAGCGCCTTGCCGCCCCACTCGGCGGCCGCGTCCACGTCCTCCTGGTGGTCCTGCTCCAGCATCCGCAGATTGCCGATGGTGGTGGCCACCGCCTCCTCGGCCTCCGCGATGTTGTCCGTGTAGTCGCGGATCAGCTGGTCGATCATCTTCTGCGGATCCTCCGCGCCGTCGAGCAGCGCGTTGATGTTCGCCTTCGCGAGCTGCGCGACCCGGCCGAGGATGGTCTGCTTCGTCATGGTCAAGTCCTCACGTACGGGGATGGACAGGGGGAACACGGGTGGGCGGAGCGGGTCAGAAACGCCCGCCGCCGCCCCGGCGGCCGCGCGTCCCCCCTCCGCCGAAGCTGCCGGGCCCGCCGCCGCGCCCGCCGCCCCCGAACCCGCCCGTGCCGCCGCTCATGCCGCCCCCCATACCGGCGCCGCGCCCGCCGTTCAGCAGCCCGCCGAGGATGATCCCGCCGAGCACCGCGCCGCCCGTGCCGCCGCCACCGCGCCCGCCCCCGTACGGATCGCCGTACGCGCGCACGTCCCGCTCGGCGAGGGACTGCGCCTGCCGGGCCAGCGCATCGGCCTGCTGCGCCTCCGCCAGCGCCGCCGCCGGGTCGGCGTCCTGGGCGGCCCGCGCGTTCGCCAGGCGCCGCTCGGCCTCCGCGAGCCGGGTGCGGGCCTCGCTGCCGACGGCGCCGCGGTGCGTGGTGACGAAGTCCGCCGCCGCGCCCGTGCTGCTGCCCGCGGCGAGCAGCGCCTGGCCGAGCAGCGAGCGGGCCCGCGCGGTGCCCGCCTCCCGCTCGCGCGCCGCCCCCAGCGCCTCGTCCAGCGCGGTGTCCGCCTCCTCGACCCGGCGCAGCGCGTCGACCGGGTCGTACGGCCCCGCCGCCAGCTCCGCGCGCACCTGGCCGACGACCGACTCGACGCGGGCGATGCGGCCGCGCAGGTCGGCGGTGGAGACGCCCTGCCCGGTGCCCTCCAGGAGGCCGCGCGCGTCCGCGAGGTCGGTGTCGGACCCGGTGAGCGCGGCGGGCAGCCGCGCGTCGGCCTCGGCCAGCTCGCCGGCCAGCCGGTCGATCGCGGCGACGAACGTCCCCGCCTGGTCGACGGCGCCCTCGGCGGCCCGCAGGTGGACGGCGCCCCTGCCCGCCTCGCCCGCGTCGACACAGCCGCGGGCCTGGTTGAGCTGGGTGGTGGCGAACAGGAGCCGGTCCTTGGCCTGCTCGACATGGCCCGCGACGGTCCGGAGCGCGGACGCCGCGTACCGGCCGCCGAGGGCGCTCAGGGTCTCCTGCGCGCCGGTGGTGCGCGCCGCCAGCTCGCGGAAGGTCCGCTCGGCGTGGGCGAGCGCCTCGGGTGCGTTCTGCTCCAGGGCCCGCAGCCGGTCGAAGTCGGCGGCCTGCGCGTCGAGGGCACGTTCGGCCTCGGTGCACCGGCCGACGATCTCCTCCAGCATCCGCCGCTTCGTCGCGTCGTCCTCGGGGAACGCGTCGTCGAGCTGCTGGCGCAGCGCGAACGCGGCGGTCAGCTCGCTCTGCGCGGACGCGAGCGCCGCCCGGAACCCCTGGACCGCGTCCTCGCCGAACTGCGCGGTGGCGAAGCCCAGTTCCTCGGTGCTGGTGCGCACGGCGTCGTCGGTGCCGACGAGCAGCCGCCTGGCCCGCTTGTCCAGCTCCGGCAGCGGGACCGGCGGCTCCCCGCCCCGGCCCGGCGCGGCGCCCGCGGACGGGCGGGGCGCGCCGCCGTGCCGCTTGCGGCGGGTGTACGCGAAGGCGACCACGGCGCCGGCCCCGCCGACGGCGATCACCGGCAGCACCAGGTCGCCCGCGCCGCTGCCGCCGGAGTCGCCCGCGCCCGGGTCGGCGGCGCCGGGCGTCACGGTCGGGGTGGGCACCGGGCGGCCCGCGACGACGGCGCCGATCCCGTCGGCCGCGCCGACGGCGGCCCCGGCCCAGTCGTTGCGGCGCAGCGCCGGTTCCACGGCGGTCCGCGCGATCTCCTGGATCTGGGCGTCGGTGAGCCGGGAGTCCTGGTCGACGGAGAACGCGTACTGCCGGTCGTGGGTGGCGACGGCGAGCAGGACGTCGTCGAGGCCGAGCCGGTTCCTGTCGGCGGTGGCGTCGGCCCAGTCCCGGGCGGAGCGGCCGGAGAAGTCCCGTACGTAGGCGACGTAGAGCTGGATGCCACGTGCGTCGTCGAGCGCGGTCAGGGCGTCGGCGGCGGCGTCCCGGCGGTCGCCGAGGGCGTTCACCTCGTCGGTGAGCTGGCCGGTGCGGGAGAGGGTGACCGGGTCCTCGGCGTGACCGGGGGCCGCGGGGAGCAGCAGCCAGGCCAGGGCGAGCAGCACGGCTGCGGCGGTCCGCGCGGCTGTCGGGCGCACAGAAGCGGCGGGCGTCACGTCTGGGAGCGTATGTCCGTGAAGAAGGTGCCGCGACCGGGGCGCCCCCACAGCACCCGCACGGCCGCGGCACCCGTGCGGGGGCCGAGCGGTCGGCTCGGACCTGACGACGCGCCCCGGTGGCCGGCGGGGGCGGGCGGGGTCAGGTGCGCGCCCGCCCCCGCCGTGGCGGGCCCGCGACGTCAGGGTTCGCGGGCCCCGGGGACCGGGACGGCGGGGGTCAGGGTCCGCGGTCCCGTGGAGTCGCGGGCGGCCCGGGGGAAGGACCGCCCGCGACGGATCGGGGTGGACGGCGGCGACACGGGGGGTCGAGCCGCCGCCCACCGGTCACAGGCGCGGCAGCGCGCGCTCGCGGCCCAGGCCGCCGAGCCAGTGCGCGGCCGGCTTGGGCGTGCGGGCGAAGGTCTCGCCGTCCCAGCCGATGAGGCCGAAGGTCGCCTTGTAGGTGCCCCACTCGTAGTTGTCGAGCGCGCTCCAGGCGAGGTAGCCGCGGACGTCGATGCCGTCCTCGATGCAGGCCGCGACCGCGTCGAGCGCGCCCGCGTAGTAGTCGATGCGGCGCTGCTCGTCGCCGGTGGCGATGCCGTTCTCGGTGACGACGACCGGGGTGTCCGGGCCGATCAGCTCGGCGGTGTGCCGGATCGCGTGCCCGACGGCCTGCGGGTAGTACTCCCACGACGTCAGCGTGCGCTCGGCGTCGGCGGGTGCCGGGATCGGGCCGTCGGCGCCGATCCGGGTGCGGGTGTAGGACTGCACGCCGATCCAGTCGTCGCCGCGCGCCGCCTCGATGAAGACGTCCTCACGGGGGTGGCGGTAGGCGGCGGTGACGTCCTCGGCGCCCGGCTCGGCCTGGTAGACCTGGTTGGCGACGGTCCAGCCGACCTGGATGTCCGGGTCGATCGAGCGCACGGCCTTCACCGCGGCGTGGTGCGCGGCGATGACGGCGTGCGTCGTCTCCTCGTCGGGGAAGGGCAGGCCGGCCGGCGGGAAGCCCTGGTCGCCGCGCTTGGCGAGCCCGGCCATCACGGCGATCATGTTCGGCTCGTTGATGGTGCAGACGTGCCGGACGCCCTCGGCGATGATCGGCGCGCACTCCTCGACGTACCGCGCGAACAGCTCGACGGCGCCCTCGGCGGTGAAGCCGCCCAGGTCCTCGAACCACTGCGGGACGGTGAAGTGGTGCAGCGTGACGTTCGGGCGCAGGCCGCGGGCGATCGCACCGTCCACCATGCGGCGGTAGTGGGCGATCTCGGCGCGCGAGAAGTAGCCGCGGGCGGGCTCGATGCGGGCCCACTCGACGCTGAACCGGTAGTCGGTGAAGCCGAGTTCGGCGAGCAGGTCCATGTCCTGCTCCCAGCGGTGGTAGCTGTCGCAGGCGTCCAGGCTCGGCTCCTGGATCCCGGCCGCCGGGTCGTGCTCCTTGCGCCACCAGTCGCTGTTGACGTTGTTGCCCTCGATCTGGTGGGCGGCGGTCGAGGCGCCCCACAGGAACCCGTCCGGGAAGGGGAGCGTGCGCGTCGGGGCAGGGGTGAGCGTCATGGTGAGGGTGCCTGTCTTTCTACGTACGTGTGTGGGGGGCCGGGGCGGCTTACTTCATGCCGGCGGTGGCGATGCCCTGGGTGAAGTGGCGCTGGAGGACCGCGAAGACGATCAGCACGGGCAGGACCACGAGCAGCGAGCCCGCCATCAGCATTCCGTTGCCGCCGCCGACCGTGCGGTTGGGGTCGTTGGCGAAGGTCGCCAGCGCCACCGGGAGCGTGTACTTGTCGGGGTCGTTGGTCGCGATGAGCGGCCAGATGAAGTTGTTCCACGACCCGAGGAACGTGAAGATCGTCAGCGTCGCGAGGGCGGGCTTGACCAGCGGAAGGACGATCCGCCAGAAGATGTACCACTCGCCGGCGCCGTCCATCCGGGCCGCTTCGAGCAGCTCGTCCGGGATCGACTGCATGAACTGGCGCATCAGGAAGACGCCGAACGCGCCGGCCGCGAAGGGCAGCACCAGACCCGCGTAGGTGTCCAGCAGGTTCAGCTGGTTGATCAGCACGAACAGCGGCAGCACCATCAGGTTCGCCGGGACCATCAGGGCGGCGAGCACGATCCCGAAGACCTTCGAGCGGCCGCTGAAGTTCAGCTTGGCCAGCGCGTAGCCGAGCATCGAGCAGAACAGCAGGTTGCACACGGTCACGAGCACGGCGACGATCACCGAGTTCAGGAAGTACCGGGGCATGTCCAGCTGGTCCAGCAGATCGCTGAAGTTCTTCAGCGTCCACTCGGAGGGGATCCAGACCGGCGGGCTCGCGGTCAGGTCCTTCTTGGTCTTGAAGGCGCTCAGCGCCATCCACAGGAAGGGCGCGGCCATCACCAGCAGGCCGAGCGAGGTGACGACGTAGAGCAGCGGCTTGCGGGCCCGGCCCGCGGGCCGACGGGTGGGGGTGACGGCGCTCATTTCGTGTTGTCCTTCATCAGTCGCAGCTGAAGCACCGTGATGCCCATGATCACCACGAACAGGACGTACGCCATGGCGCTCGCGTAGCCCATGTTGAAGAACCGGAAGCCCTGGAAGTACATGTCGAGGGAGACGGTCATCGTGGAGTCGGAGGGGCCGCCCTGGGTCATCACGAACGGCTCCTCGAACACGTTGAGGTAGCCGATCGTGGTGATGACCGTGGCGTACAGGAGCGTCGGGCGCAGCAGCGGCACGGTGATCCGGCGCAGCTCCTGCCAGGCGCTCGCCCCGTCGAGCCGGGCGGCCTCGCGGACCTCGGCCGGGATGGCCTGGAGCCCGGCGATCATCAGGACCATCACGGTGCCGAGGTTGCGCCACACCGCCATCGCGATCAGCGACGGCATGGCCCAGGTCTCCGAGCCGAGGAAGTCCGGTGCGGTGAAGCCGAGTTCGTCACCGAGCCCGGCGATCAGCCCGTCCGAGGGGTCGAGCACGAACCGCCACACGATGGCCACGGCGACGATCGTCGTGACCACCGGCGCGTAGAAACCCACCCGGAAGAAGGTGCGGGCCCGGTCGATGCCGCTGTTGAGCAGCACCGCGACCAGCAGCCCGAGCCCGATGGTCAGCGGCACCCCGATGACCACGAAGTACGCGGTGTTGAACATCGCGCGCAGGAACTGCTCGTCGCCGAACAGCTTGGTGTAGTTGTCCAGGCCGACGAAGTTCGCGTCCATCGGCTTGCGGACGTTGCGCTGCCCGAAGTCGGTGAAGCTCATGACGAGCGTCGCCACGATCGGGAAGAGCATGAAGACGCCGAACAGCGCGAGGAACGGGGTGGAGAACAGCCAGCCGGCCAGGTTCTGCTTCCCCATCGGGCGCTTCCTGCGCCGTCCCGCGCCCTGCGGGGGCTCGCCGCCCGGGGCCTTGCCGGCCCCGGCGCGCGCGGGGGTGGGTGTCGTGGTGGACATGGTCCGCCCTTCGGACTTCCTCCGGCCCTGACTGCGCCGGCCGGCGGGTGGGGGTTTCTTTCGTGAGGCGGGTTACTTCTGGACGAGGCTCTCGATCTCGCCCTGCGCCTTGTCGAGCGCGGCCTTGGGCGAGGCCTTGCCCTGGGCCGCGTCCTCGATCGCGGTGTCGATCTTCGAGGTGATCTCGGACCACTTGGGCTGGGCCGGCGAGACCTGCGCCGACTCCATCTGCTTCTTCCAGACCTTCATGTCCGGGTCGGTGGCCAGCTCGCCCGAGGACCAGGCGGTCATGTTCGCCGGGAGGTCCTTGGTGCGCTGGTACCAGTCGGCCTGGCCCTTGGTGCCGGTGAGGTAGCGCACGAGCTTCTTCGCGGCGTCCTTGTGCTCGCTGTCCGCGGAGATCGTCAGGGCCGAGCCGCCCGCCATCGAGGCGGAGGTCTTGTCGGTGGGGACGTTGGCGATGGCCCACTTGCCCTTGAGGCCGGGGTAGTTGTCGTCGAGCAGGCCCATGTGCCAGGGGCCGCCGAAGAACATCGCGACGTCGCCGGTGTTGAAGTCCTTGGTCACGTCGTAGCCGGGGCGCACCGACTTCGCGGCGAGGCCGTCCTTGAAGTAACTGGTGTAGTTCTCCAGGGCCTTGACGGCCGCCGGGCTGTTGGCGACGGTCTTGCCGTCCTTGGTGACGATCTGGCCGCCGGCCGAGTACAGGAACTGGTAGAAGCTCTGCACCGAGTCCAGGCCGTTGGGCTGGATCGACAGGCCGTACTTCGAGCCGGCCTTCTGGTACTTCTGCGCGGCCGTCCTCAGCTCCGCCATGGTGGCCGGGGCCTTGTCGACGCCGGCCTTCTTCGCCAGGTCGGTGCGGTAGTAGAGCACGCGGGTGTCGACGTACCACGGCACGCCGTAGGTCTTGCCGTCGTACTCGCCCTGCTCCCAGCCGGCCGGGAAGTAGTCCTTCTGCCGGAAGGTCCCGGTGTCGACCGGCTCCAGGGCGCCCATGTCCGCGAACTCGGTCATGTAGCTGCCGCCCATCTGCATCACGTCGGGCAGCTTGTTGGCGGCCGCGGCGGCGACGAGCTTCTGGTGGGCGACGTCCCAGCCGATCGGGGTGACCTTCACCGTGATGTTCGGGTTGGCCTTCTCGTAGACCTTGGCGACGTCGGCGAGCTTCTCACCCTCGGTGCCCATGGCCCAGACGGTGAGCGTCTGCTTCGCGTCGGCCGCGACCGAGTCGCCGCCGGAGCCGCCGCAGGCGGTGAGGGTGAGCGCGGACGCCAGGCTGACGGCGGTCGCGGCGATGGTGGCGCGGCGGTTCATGGACGGCTCCTCCTTGAGCGGACCGTGGAATGTATGCGCTGTCTGTAAGCGCATACATAACTCTGTGGCAGTCGCCTCCGATGTGGCAAGAGGGGTCTTGGTCACACTCCCGTAACGGGAGGGAAGGCTGAGGTCCCACCGGCCGCCGCCGGGCACGGCCCGGTCTCGCGCCGTGTACGGCGAGCATAAAACAGACATTCCCTGGTGAGCCGGGCCACCTCGGAAGAATTGGCCTGTACCGGGTGTGATCTCTGTCCTAGGGTCGCGGCCATGACAGTCTTCACGCACGCGTTCCCGTTCGATCCGACGTACGGCTACACCCTCGCCGAGCTGCGCGACGTCCCGGCCCCCGACGGTGTTCCGGCCGACTTCGACGCCTTCTGGCGCGGCCGGTACGAGGCCGCGCGGGCGGTGCCGACGCGGCCGGAGATCGGGCCGCTCGTGGAGGAGCGCGACGGCGTCCGCGTCCACGAGGTGACGTACACGTCGGTCGGGGGCGTGCGGCTCGGCGGCTGGCTGGCGCTGCCCGTCGACGGCCCGGCGGAGCACGGCTTCGTCATCGGGCACGGCTACGGCGGCCGCGACCAGGCGGGCCCGGACGTGCCGCTGCCGCTGCCCCGGTCGGCGGCGATCCTGCCCTGCGTGCGCGGGATGGTGGAGCGCGGGCGGGTCGACGGGGTGCCGTCGGTGTCCTCCGCGCACGTGCTGCACGGGATCGCGTCGCGGGAGACGTACGTGATCGGGGAGTGCGTCGCCGATCTGTGGTGCGCCGCGTCGGCGCTGCTCGAACTCGTCCCGGAACTGGCGGAGTCGGTGGCCTCCGGCGCCGGGCTCGGCTATCTCGGGGAGAGCTTCGGCGGCGGGCTCGGGGCGCTGGCCCTGCCCTGGGACGACCGGTTCCGGGCCGGTGAGCTGACGGTGCCGACGTTCGGCAATCATCCGCTGCGGCTGACGCTGGACTGCGCGGGGAGCGGGGCGGCGGTGCGGGCCCATCACGCCGAGCACCCCGAAGTCGTCGATGTGCTGGCCTACTTCGACGCGGCCACGGCGGCCACGCGGCTGACGAAGCCGGTCCTGGTCGCCGCCGCGCTCTTCGATCCTTCGGTGCCGCCGCCGGGGCAGTTCGCGGTGCACAACGCGCTGGCCGGTGCCGGGGAGCTGCTCGTCGTGGAGGCCGGGCACTTCGAGTGGCCGGGGTTGGGTGCGGCGGGGGTGGAACTGGCTGCTGCCAAGGCGGAGTTCTTCGGGAGGGTGCTGAAGTGAGGCGCGGGCGCGGGTGACGGCGGTTGCCTGCGCGGCCCGTGTTGTCGTGCGGGTGTCGTCGTCCGGGTGTTGTCGTCCGCGGCTCTCGTCGTGGCTGGTCGCGCAGTTCCCCGCGCCCCTGAAGGCATGCGCTGCGCGCGCCTTCCCCGGTGGGACAGCCACGGCGGGCGTATCCGAAGCCCCGTCAGGGGCGCGGGGAACCGCGCGAGCAACCACGGCGAACCGGCACTGGACGACGTATCCGAAGCCCCGTCCAGGGGCGCGGGGAACTGCGCGAGCAGCCACGGGGGACCGGCACTGGACGGCGGGCGTATTCGGGCCCCGTCAGGGGCGCGAGGAACTGCGCGAGCAACCACGGCGAACCGATAGTGAACGGCGTATCCGGGCCCCGTCAGGGGCGCGGGGAACTGCGCGGGCAACCACGATGGACCGGCACTGGACGACGGGCGTTTCCGAAGCCCCGTCAGGGGCGCGGGGAACTGCGCGGGCAACCACGGCGGGCCGGCACTGGACGGCGGCGGGGGTGTCCGGGGACCCGGTGAGGGGCGCGTGGGCAATCGCGGTGGGGCGGTGTTCGGGGGAGAGGGGGCCCGGGCGGCTAGGAGGTGGCCGGGGGATGGGGGCCGCAGCCGCAACTCTCCCGACGGGTCGGCAGGACGGGCAGCATCATCGACACGGGCTCCTTGCCCTGCTGCCCGGTGAGCCGGCGCACGAGGAGTTCCACCGCCTCCTCCCCCATCCGCCGCATCGGCTGCCGCACCGTGGTGAGCGTGGGCCGCACCAGCCGGCTCAGCGCGATCCCGTCGAACCCGGTGACAGCGATGTCGTCCGGCACCCGCACACCCCGCCGCTCCAGCGTGTGCAGCGCCCCCACCGCCATCTGGTCGTTGGCGAACAGCAGCGCCTCGGGCCGCGGCCCGGGCCGGTCGAGCAGCGCGTCGGCGGCCCGCGCCCCCTCGGCCTGCGTCATCATCGCGACCCGCAGGTCGGGCCCGTCGGACACCGGCACCCCGGCGGCCCGGCACGCCTCGGCGTACCCCCGGAACCGCGCGGCGACGTCGGGCGACTCCTCGGCGCCGACGTACGCGAGGCGGCGCAGGCCGTGGTCCTCGATGAGGTGCCGGGTCAGCTCGCGCTGGCCGTCGGTGTTGGCGGTCTCGATGTGGTCCAGGTGGTCGAGGTCGTCCGACTCGCGGGGCCCGGCCAGCATCACCACCGGCTGGCGCCGCGAGATGACGTCGAGGTCCTCGGTCGGCACGGTCCTGGCCAGCACCGCGAACCCGTCCACCCGCCCCGCGACCTTCGCGACCTGGCTCTCCGGCCCGCCCTTGAGCGAGGCGGCGATCAGCAGCGCGTACCCGTGCCGGCGCGCGGCGCGCTCCATGCCCCGGATGATCTGGTCGGAGTAGAGCATCGCGGCGTCGTCGTCCGCCTCGTCCCCGGCCCCCGTCTCGGCCTCGGACTCGGCGTCCGGGTCGGAGTAGTCGGGGAAGCACAGGCCGAGGACGCCGGTGGAGCGGCTGGCGAGCCCGCGGGCGTTGCCGCTGGGCACGTACCCCAGCTCCCGGGCGCTGGCCAGCACCCGCTCCCGGGTCTGGGCGCGGACCGAGTCGGGGTTGCGGTACACCCGCGAGACGGTGGCGATGGAGACCCCGGACCGCTCGGCGACGTCGTACACCGTGGGGGCTGTGCTCACTGGGTGGACCCCCGAGTGCGTGGAGTGACGGAAAGCGGAATGAAAGCGCATTCACCCTAGGGTGCGAGGGGGCGGCGGGGCAAGGCGTCCCGCCGCGCCCGGCGGCGGGTGCGCTACGACGGCCGCCGCCGGATCTTGTTGCCCAGCCACACCACCGGGTCGTACTTGCGGTCGGCCGCCCTCTCCTTCAGGGGGATCAGCGCGTTGTCCGTGATGTGGATGCCCTCGGGGCAGACCTCCGTGCAGCACTTGGTGATGTTGCAGTAGCCGAGCCCGTGCTCGTCCTGGGCGGTGGCCTTGCGGTCCAGGCCCGCCTCGGACGCCGCGTCCAGGGGATGCATGTCGAGTTCCGCGACGCGCATCAGGAAGCGCGGGCCCGCGAACGCCGGCTTGTTCTCCTCGTGGTCGCGCACCACGTGGCAGGTGTCCTGGCACAGGAAGCACTCGATGCACTTGCGGAACTCCTGCGAGCGGTCCACGTCCTCCTGCATCATGCGGTACTCGCCCGGCCCGAGCTCCGGCGGCGGCACGAACGCCGGGACCTCCCGCGCCTTCGCGTAGTTGAAGCCGACGTCGGTGACGAGGTCCCGGACGACGGGGAAGGCGCGCAGCGGTGTCACCGTGATCGTGTCGGCGCGCTCGAAGACCGACATCCGCGTCATGCACATCAGGCGGGGCCGCCCGTTGATCTCGGCGGAGCACGAACCGCACTTGCCCGCCTTGCAGTTCCAGCGGACCGCCAGGTCGGGTGCCTGGGTCGCCTGGAGCCGGTGGATGATGTCGAGGACGACCTCGCCCTCGTTCACCTCGACCTCGTAGTCCTCCAGGCCGCCGCCCCCGGTGTCCCCGCGCCAGATCCGGAAATGGGCGTCGTACGCGCTCGACGTCGTCGCGCTCACTCGAACAGCTCCTCTTCGGCCAGGTACTTGACCAGCTCCTCCTTCTCGAAGAGGGCCAGCAGGTCGGGGCGGATCGGTGGGGTCTCCTCGCGGACGAGGCTGATCTGGCCGCGCACCGGATCGGTGGCCGCCAGCCCGTCGCTGGGATCGCGGAGCGCGCACAGCAGGTTCACCCGGCGCCAGGCCCGGTCCATCGCCCCGTGGTCCTCGCGGGTGTGGCCGCCGCGCGACTCGGTGCGCTCCAGGGCGGCGCGCGCCACGCACTCGCTGACCAGCAGCATGTTGCGCAGGTCGAGGGCGAGGTGCCAGCCCGGGTTGAACTGCCGGTGCCCCTCGACGCCCGCCCGCCGCGCCCGCAGCCGCAGCTCGGACAGCTTGTGCAGCGCCTGCTCCATCTCGGCCTCGCGGCGGATGATGCCGACGAGGTCGTTCATCGTCTGCTGGAGCTCCTGGTGGAGCGTGTACGGGTTCTCGGGGACGCCGCCGTCCTGCGGGCCCTCGGCGGAGAAGGGGCGCAGCGCCTCGGCCGCCGCCGTGTCGATCTGGAGGTCGTCGACCAGGGGGCGGGCCGCCGGGCCGGTGGCGTACGCGGCCGCGTGCAGCCCGGCCCGCCGCCCGAAGACCAGCAGGTCGGACAGGGAGTTGCCGCCGAGCCGGTTCGAGCCGTGCATCCCGCCCGCGACCTCCCCGGCGGCGAACAGGCCGGGCACGCCGCGCGCCGCCGCCGTGTCCGAGTCGACGGCGATACCGCCCATCACGTAGTGGCAGGTCGGGCCGACCTCCATGGATTCGGCCGTGATGTCGACGTCCGCCAGCTCCTTGAACTGGTGGTACATCGACGGCAGCCGGCGCCGGATGACGTCGGCGGGCATCCGGGTGGAGACGTCGAGGAAGACGCCGCCGTGCGGGGAGCCGCGGCCCGCCTTCACCTCCGCGTTGATGGCGCGCGCCACCTCGTCGCGGGGGAGGAGCTCGGGCGGGCGGCGGTTGTGGTCGGGGTCGTCGTACCAGCGGTCGCCCTCGGCCTCCGACTCGGCGTACTTCTCCTTGAAGACGTCCGGGACGTAGTCGAACATGAACCGCTCGCCGTCGGAGTTCCTGAGCACCCCGCCGTCGCCGCGCACCGACTCCGTGACGAGGATGCCCTTCACCGACGGCGGCCAGACCATGCCCGTCGGGTGGAACTGCACGAACTCCATGTTGAGCAGCGGCGCCCCGGCGAGCAGCGCGAGGGCGTGCCCGTCGCCCGTGTACTCCCACGAGTTCGACGTCACCTTGAAGGACTTACCGATGCCGCCGGTGGCCAGCACCACGGCCGGCGCCTCCAGCACGAAGAACCGGCCGCTCTCCCGCTCGTAGCAGAAGGTGCCGGCGACCCGGTCCGCGTCGTCCTTCAACACCCGCGTGACGGTGCACTCCTGAAAGACCTTCAGGCGCGACTCGTAGTCCCCGGTCTCGCGGTGGTCCTCCTGCTGGAGCTGGACGATCTTCTGCTGGAGGGTGCGGATCAGTTCGAGCCCCGTACGGTCGCCGACGTGGGCGAGGCGCGGGTACTCGTGGCCGCCGAAGTTGCGCTGCGATATCCGGCCGTCCTTCGTCCGGTCGAACAGCGCGCCCCAGGTCTCCAGCTCCCACACCCGGTCGGGGGCCTCCTGCGCGTGCAGCTCCGCCATCCGCCACTGGTTGAGGAACTTGCCGCCGCGCAGCGTGTCCCGGAAGTGGACCTGCCAGTCGTCGCGGGAGTTCGCGTTGCCCATGGCGGCCGCGATGCCGCCCTCCGCCATCACCGTGTGGGCCTTGCCGAACAGCGACTTGCAGATCACCGCGGTGCGCGCGCCGCGCTCCCGGGCCTCGATGGCGGCCCGCAGCCCGGCGCCTCCGGCACCCACCACGACGACGTCCCACTGCTGCCGCTCGACAACTGACATCAGAAGGCCCCCACCATCAGAAGAACCGCGGATCGTCGAAAGCGCCGGACGCGACCAGGTACACGTAGAAGTCGGCGAGCGCGACACTCACCAACGACGCCCAGGCGAGCAGCATGTGACGGGCATTCAGTTTCCCGACCCAGCCCCACAGGCGGTAGCGCACGGGGTGCTTGGAGAAGTGCTTGAGCCGGCCGCCCACGATGTGCCGGCACGAGTGGCAGGACAGGGTGTAGGCCCAGATCAGCGTGATGTTGAGCAGGAAGACCAGGGTGCCGAGGCCCATGTGGCCGAACGCGTAGGACTCGTCGCGGAAGGCGAGGACCGTGTCGTAGGTGAGGATGAAGGCGACGAGCACGGCCGCGTAGAAGAAGTACCGGTGGATGTTCTGGAGGATCAGCGGGAAGCGGGTCTCCCCGGTGTACTTCTTGTGCGGCTCGGCCACCGCGCAGGCCGGGGGCGAGGCCCAGAAGCCGCGGTAGTAGGCCTTGCGGTAGTAGTAGCAGGTCAGCCGGAAGCCCAGCGGGAAGATCAGGATGAGCAGGGCGGGGGACAGGCCCCACCAGCCGCCGAACAGCTCCCAGTTGGGGCCGTGCCGCATCGGCGCGCAGTTCTGGGAGAGGCACGGCGAGTAGAACGGCGACACGTACGGGGCCGCGTAGTAGTCCGCGTTCGCGAAGGCCCGCCACGTCGAGTAGACGACGAAGGCGAGCAGGCCCGCGGCGGTCGCCGCCGGGGCCAGCCACCAGCGGTCGGTGCGCAGGTGGGACGCGGGGATCGCGGCCCGGGTGCGGCCGCGGACGCCGGTGCCGCTCTCGGTAGGGGGGCCGGTACGGGAGGGTTGGGTGCCGGTGGCCAACGAAGCCTCCGCTCGAAGGGTCAGGGGCGTGACCGGGACGTCAGGGGGCGTGTCTGTCCCGCGCCCCCAGCCCCTCGTCGTCCGAGTCCGTCCACAGGGTGCTGTCGTACGGGGTGTCGGAGATCGGGACGAGGTCCGGGTGGCGCGGTGTGTCGTACGGGGGTGGGGTCGCCGTCGCCGTCTCGCGCAGCAGGGCCAGGCTCTCCCGCAGATGGTCGGCGTCGGCCCGCACGCGGCGCAGGTCCGGGCCCGCGCCGAGCTGGGGTTCCAGGCGGCCGACGGCGCGCGTGAGGTCGTCCAGGCAGCGGGTGGCTGCCGCCAGGTCTTCGGTCAGGGACATGATGTGCCTCGCTTCCGCTGGTGCGGCGGAGATGCTCATGCGCCTGCGAGTGTCGCGCGTCACATTGCCGTTTGTGAAGGGAGCGGTACGGATTGCCGGGGCACAATGCGCTCCGCGCCCCTGGGCGACTTCTAGGGTGCGCCCCTCGTCGCGGCCGGCCGCGCGGTTCCCCGCACCTCGCTGGGTGGGTTCGTCGTCTGCGGCCCGGCGGGGGCTGGCCGCGCAGTTCCCCGCGCCCCTGGGCAGCTGTTCGTCTGCGGCCCGGTGGGGCTTCTCGCGCAGTTCCCCGCGCCCCTGAGATGCGCACTGCGTGCGCCATCCCATCAGAGGCCCACCACGGTCCCGCCCCTGGAGAGGCGCCCGGAGCGCGCAGCCTCGGGCGATGCAGAAGAGGCGCACCACCGCCCCACCTCTCCGGAGAGACGCGCCACCGTCCCCCCCAGGAGAGGCGCGCCACCGTCCCGCGCCCGAGAGAGGCGCGCGAAGCGCAGCCTCAGGGGGAGGCTGCGCGAAGCGCATGCCTCAGGGGCGCGGGGAACTGCGCGCCCAGCCCCCACCGGGCCGCGGATGAAGTACGACCTAGGGGCGCGGGGAACTGCGCGCCCAGCCCCCACCGGCCCGCGGATGAAGTACGACCTAGGGGCGCGGGGAACTGCGCGAGAAGCGGCCACCGGGTCGCGGGTGGATAACGACCCAGGGGCGCGGGGAACTGTGCGACCAGGCTCCACCGGGGCGCGGGCAGAGGGGTGCGGGGTCGGCTTCCGCCGGGGCGCAGGGGGAGAAGCGCACGGGTGCTCGGGGGCGGGGGGATTGGTCCGGGTGGGGGGTTCGCGGGGAGCGGGGTCGTGTCGGTGGGGGCGTTTCGGGGTCCGGACCGATAGATGTGATCAAACGCATATACCGCCAAAAGTGATCAACCGGCCCGTACCGGAGGTAGCTCCGAGATGCACCAGACCCCCAGGCGCCCAGGCGCAGCCCTGCGCTCGGCCGCGTTCCTCGTGAGCGGCGCGCTCGCCGTGACCGCCCTCACCGGGTGCGCCGCGGACGACGAGGCGGGCAAGCCCTCCGCCGGGCAGGACATCGCCCCCGCAGCCCGCGACCAGATCAAGGACGGCGGCACCCTGCACTGGGCCGTCGACACCCTGCCGCAGACCCTGAACTCCTTCCAGGCGGACGCCGACGCCGCCACCGCCCGGGTCGCCGGCGCGGTCCTGCCGTCGATGTTCCGGCTCGACGGACAGGGCCGCCCGCAGGCCGACCCCGACTACCTGGAGAAGGCCGAGGTCATCGAGACCGAGCCCAAGCAGGTCGTGCTGTACAAGCTGAACCAGCAGGCGGTCTGGGGCGACGGCCGGGAGATCGGCGCCCCCGACTTCGCCGCGCAGTGGCGCGCCCTGTCCGGCAAGGACACCGCGTACTGGACGGCGCACAACGCCGGCTACGACCGCATCGAGAAGGTGGAGCGCGGGGCGAACGACCTGGAGGTCCGGGTCACGTTCGCCAAGCCGTACGCGGACTGGCGCGCCCTGTTCTCGCCGCTGTACCCCAAGGACGTCATGGGGACCCCGGACCACTTCAACGACGGCGCCCGGCGCAAGCTGACGAACACGGCGGGCCCGTTCGCCGTCGACGCGATCGACCGCGACGCCAAGACGGTCTCCCTCAAGCGCAACCCGCGCTGGTGGGGCAGCCCCGCCAAGCTGGACAAGCTGGTCCTGAGCGCGGTGCCGCGCGGCAAGCGCGCCGCGGCCCTGGCCGCCGGCGACCTCGACCTCGCCGACCTGGACACGGGCGGCGCCGACCGCATCGCGTACGCGTCCCGCGACCACGGCACGGCGGGCCCGCTCGCCCACGGCCCCGGCGCCGCCCTCACCCCGGGCCGGGCGCTGCGCTCCTGGGCGATCGCGCACGGCGAGGACGAGGAGGCCGCCGAGGCGGAGATCACGGCGCGCGCGAAGACCCGCAGGGCCGTCAGGAAGTACGCGAAGGAGCAGGAGCACCTGCGCGGCTTCGACGTCCGCAAGTCGCTGGAACCGGCCTACACGCAGCTCGCCCTGAACGGCACCGAGGGCCCCCTCGCCGACGAGCGGGTCCGCCGGGCCGTCGCCCGCGCCATCGACCGCACCCAGCTCGCCGAGGCCGTCCTGAAGCCGCTGGGCCTGCCCGCCGGCACCGTCGACAACCACCTCGCGCTGGCCGGCCAGGAGGCGTACGCCGACAACAGCGGCGCCCTCGGTGACCAGGACACCGCCCAGGCGCGGGCGCTGCTCGCGGAGGCGGGCTGGGTGCCCGGCGGTCCGTTGAAGAAGGACAAGGACGAGGACCACGACAAGGCCAAGGACAAGGCGGACAAGGCCGAGGAGAAGACGGCCGGGTCCGAGAACGAGGCCGAGGACGCCGACGACGGCACGTACATCGTCGGCGAGGACGACCAGAAGCCCGGCGCCGACGCGCCCCCGCTGTTCGGCCCCGGCGGGCTCGCCGCCGCCCAGCACACCGCCCTGCTGCACCAGGCCGACGCGGTGAAGCTGCGCAAGGCCGACAAGGAGAAGGGCAAGCACGCCAAGCACGCCAAGCATTCCAAGCATTCCAAGCACAAGAGCGATCACGCGGCCGAGGGGCTCGGCAAGGACGCCCGGACGTACGTGAAGCAGGGCGGCGCCCCCGGCGCGTACGCGCCCAAGGGCACGGCCGCCCCGGCCGGCGCCGCCGCGGGCGCGCTCGCCAAGGACGGCAAGCCGCTCACGCTGCGCTTCGTCCTGCCCACCGGCGCGGGCTCCGAGCAGCTGCGCACGGTCGCCGACCGGATCACGCAGATGCTGGAGAAGATCGGCGTGCGCACGGACATCATGAAGGTGGACGACGAGAGCTACTTCAAGGACCACATCGCGTCCGGCCAGTACGACCTCGCCCTCTACTCGTGGCCCGCGTCGGCCTACCCGGCCACCGACGCCCGCCCCATCTACGCCAAGCCGGTCCCGGCCGCCGACGGGTCGCTCACCGTCGAGCAGAACTACACCCGGGTCGGCACCGACCAGATCGACCAGCTCTTCGACGAGGCGATCGGCGAGCTGGACGCGGACGAGGAGCGCTCCCTGGTGAAGCAGGCCGACGCCCGCATCTGGGCGGCGGCCGGCTCGATCCCGCTCTACCAGCGCCCGGAGCTGGTCGCGGCCCGCACGAACGTCGCCAACGCCGGCGCCTTCGGCTTCCAGGAGCCGCGCTACGAGGACATCGGCTATCTGAAGCGGGGCGCGAAGCCCGCGGCGAGCCCGGCCTCGGACGGCTGACGGGGCCCGTCAACCGCTGAGGGCCCCTGACGTCCCCCTGGCCTGCGGCGGAGCCGTCCGGGCGGCCGGGGGGCGGCGGGCCGGGCGGTGTTCCGGCCCGCGCCGGGGGCTCCGAGGCTCAGATCCCCCTCAAGTCCCTTGCCTCCGGGACCGCCCGCCGGGCAAGGTTCCTTGTAACCCGTTGACCTGCACTTTTGTTGCTGCGCGGGGCTCGTTCCCCCCTGTTCGCCGAGCCCCCGCAAGCTCCCCACCCGCCGAGCCCCGTACGATGGGGTGAGGCCGTGGCGTGTCCAGCCCGGCAGGGCGCGCGTATCACTGATGTACGCGCAGCCGTCCACTATTCCGGGAGTACGCCGCAATATGGCCACGCGCCACGACATCCGAAACGTCGCCATCGTCGCCCACGTCGACCACGGCAAGACGACCATCGTCGACGCCATGCTCAAGCAGGCCGGCTCGTTCGCCGCTCACGCCGCCGAGTCCCTCGACGATCGCATGATGGACTCGAATGACCTGGAGCGTGAGAAGGGCATCACGATCCTCGCCAAGAACACGGCGGTGAAGTACCACCCGAAGGATGGCGGCGACGTCATCACGATCAACATCATCGACACCCCGGGCCACGCCGACTTCGGTGGCGAGGTCGAGCGCGGTCTGTCGATGGTCGACGCGGTGGTCCTGCTCGTGGACGCCTCCGAGGGCCCCCTCCCGCAGACGCGCTTCGTGCTGCGCAAGGCGCTCCAGCAGCGTCTGCCCGTCATCCTGTGCATCAACAAGACGGACCGTCCGGACTCCCGGATCGACGAGGTCGTCAACGAGACGTACGACCTCTTCCTCGACCTGGACGCCGACGAGGACCAGATCGAGTTCCCGATCGTCTACGCCTGTGGCCGTGACGGCATCGCCTCGCTGACCAAGCCCGCCGACGGCACCGTCCCGGCGGACTCCACCAGCCTGGAGCCGTTCTTCTCCACGATCCTGGAGCACGTCCCGGCCCCGGTCTTCGAGGAGGACGCGCCGCTCCAGGCCCACGTCACCAACCTCGACGCCGACAACTTCCTCGGCCGCATCGCGCTGCTCCGCGTCGAGCAGGGCGAGCTGCGCAAGGGCCAGACGGTCGCCTGGATCAAGCGCGACGGCACCATCAGCAACGTGCGCATCAGCGAGCTGATGATGACCGAGGCGCTCACCCGCAAGCCCGCCGAGGTCGCCGGCCCCGGTGACATCTGCGCCGTCGCCGGTATCCCCGACATCATGATCGGCGAGACCCTGGCCGACCCGGAGAACCCGGTCGCGCTGCCGCTCATCACGGTGGACGAGCCGGCGATCTCCATGGTCATCGGCACCAACACCTCGCCGCTCGTCGGCCGCGGCGGCACCGGCAAGGGCGCCCAGGCCAAGTCGGCGGTCAAGGACCGCAAGGTCACCGCCCGCCAGGTCAAGGACCGTCTGGACCGCGAGCTGGTCGGCAACGTGTCGCTGCGCGTCCTCGACACCGAGCGCCCCGACGCCTGGGAGGTGCAGGGCCGCGGTGAGCTGGCGCTGGCCATCCTGGTCGAGCAGATGCGCCGCGAGGGCTTCGAGCTGACCATCGGCAAGCCGCAGGTCGTCACCAAGCAGGTCGACGGCAAGACGCACGAGCCGGTCGAGCGCCTCACGGTGGACGTCCCCGAGGAGCACATGGGCGCCGTCACGCAGCTCATGGGCATCCGCAAGGGCCGCATGGACAACATGTCGAACCACGGCTCCGGCTGGGTCCGCATGGAGTTCGTGGTCCCCTCGCGCGGCCTCATCGGCTTCCGCACGGAGTTCCTGACGAACACCCGCGGCACGGGCATCGCCCACTCCATCCACGAGGGCCACGAGCCGTGGTTCGGCACCCTGACGACCCGTAACAACGGTTCGCTGGTCGCCGACCGCGCGGGCGCCGTCACCGCCTTCGCGATGACGAACCTCCAGGAGCGCGGCGTGCTGTTCACCGACCCCGGCACCGAGGTGTACGAGGGCATGATCGTCGGCGAGAACTCGCGCGCCGACGACATGGACGTGAACATCACCAAGGAGAAGAAGCTCACGAACATGCGGTCCTCGTCGGCCGACTCGTTCGAGGCGATCGTCCCGCCGCGCAAGCTCTCCCTGGAGCAGTCCCTGGAGTTCTGCCGCGACGACGAGTGCGTCGAGGTGACCCCGGAGGCCGTCCGCATCCGCAAGGTCGTCCTGGACCAGAAGGAGCGCGGCCGCTCCGCCTCGCGCGCCAAGCACGGCTAGTCCCACGGCAGTTGGCCCGGCTCCCGCGAGGGGGCCGGGCCTTCGTGCGTCCGGCGCCGCCGCGGCCCCGCAGGGCCCCGTACGAAGGCCTGTTCGGCTGTACGGCGCAGTCTTCCGCCGCTACCCTGCCTCACTGTGTGTCGCGCGTAGACCGCGCCCTGCTCCCACGCGGGGTGCCCCTCGCGGCCAGGCTGTCCACGCCGGCCCTCGCACGCAAGTTCTTTTCCTCTCACTGCGTCCGCTATCCGGACGCCTCTGACCGATAGATATGTAACGCGTCCGTTTCGTGACCCTCTAGTCCGGATCGCTTTGTCCGGATTTTGGGAGATGTACGCAGCAGGTGTGATCGAACCGAGACCAAATGGGTGTTGGTGACCGACACTCCATGGCTAATAGTTGACGCCATAGAGCTCGGGTCAATGGGTCACGCGCAGTGGGGAGCGCCGACTCACGAGCACACTGAGGCACACCATTTGCTTGACCGACAGGGGTGTCGGTCCCTCATGGGTGTGCCCTCTCTCGCAGTGAACAAGTGGACTCATGAGGAGGAACCCCATGCGTGGTGCCAAGAGCGCCAAGTGGGTGGCGGGCGCGGCGATCATCGCTCTGGCCGCGACCGCGTGCGGTGGCAGCGACAACGACGGCGACAAGGGAAGCTCGGGCGCCGTCGACCCGAACGGCACGTTCTCCGTCGAGACGGGTGAGCCGCAGAACCCTCTGCAGCCCGCCAACACCATGGAGTCCAACGGCAGCATCGTTCTCAGCACGCTGTTCTCGCAGCTGGTGGACTACGACGCCAAGGGCAACATCACCATGGTGAACGCCCAGTCGGTGGACACCAAGGACAACAAGACCTTCACGGTCAAGCTGAAGCAGGGCTGGAAGTTCCACGACGGCACCCCGGTGACCGCCGAGTCCTACGTCAAGGCGTGGAACTGGGCCGCCAAGCCCGAGAACAAGCAGACCAACAGCTTCTGGTTCTCGGACATCAAGGGCTACGACGACGTCGCGCCGGCCAAGGGCAAGGCGAAGTCCGACTCGATGTCCGGCCTGAAGGTCGTCGACGACAACACCTTCACCATCGAGCTGTCGAAGGCGATGCCGTACTTCGTCTACAAGCTCGGCTACGAGGTCTTCTCGCCGCTGCCCGAGTCGTTCTACAAGGACCCGAAGGCGGCCGGTCAGAAGCCGGTCGGCAACGGCCCCTACAAGTTCGTCTCCTGGCAGCACAAGAAGGAGATCAAGGTCACCAAGTTCGCCGGCTACAAGGGCCCGAACAAGGCGAAGAACGGTGGTGTGACGTTCAAGAACTACACCAACCTGGAAACCGCCTACGACGACCTGAAGTCGGGCAACGTCGACGTCCTGCGCCAGCTCGCCCCGCGTGACCTCCCGGTCTACAAGCAGGACCTGGGCGACCGTGCCGTCGACCAGTCCTACTCCGCGATCCAGACCATCGCCGTGGCCTTCTACACCAAGCAGTGGAAGGGCATCGACCCCAAGGTCATCCAGGGTCTGTCGATGGCGATCGACCGCGACACCATCACCAAGACGGTCCTCCAGGGCACCCGTGAGCCGGCCACCGGCTGGGTCGCCAAGGGCGTCCTCGGCTACCAGCCGAACGCCGCGGGCGACGTCACCAAGTTCGACCCGGCCAAGGCCAAGGCGCTCATCAAGGAGGGCGGCGGCGTTCCGGGCAACAAGATCTCCATCCAGTACAACGCGGATGGCGGTCACAAGGAGTGGGTGGACGCCGTCTGCGGCTCCATCAAGAAGGCTGTCGGCGTGACCTGCGTCGGCGACTCGAAGGCCGACTTCCAGGCGGACACCAACGCGCGTGACGCCCACGAGGTCAAGTCGCTGTACCGCTCCGGCTGGGTGCTCGACTACCCCTTCAACGCCAACTTCATCCGTGACCTGTTCGGCACCAAGTCGGACGGCAACCAGGGTGGGTTCTCCAACAAGAAGGTCGACCAGCTGATCTCCGAGGCCGACAGCGCCGCGACGCTGGAGGAGTCGGAGAAGAAGTACCAGGAAGTCGAGAAGCAGCTGGTCAACTACATGCCGACCATCCCGCTCTGGTACTACAAGGTCAACGCGGGCTACTCGGAGCGGGTCTCCGGCGTCAAGTACGCGCAGGACGGCGACCCGATCCTGGACGGCGTCCAGGTCCACAAGTAGTAACCGCTGACAGCGCGCGCATCCGCTGCCCCCGGCCGTACCTGGGGGCAGCGGTGCGAAGCGGGCCGGACTGGCCGGGGGGCCTTTTTCACCGTACGCACCGCGAGTTCGGTCGGCGTACGGCGAAAAGGGCCCCTGCTGCGATTGACATGGAGGCATGATGGGGCGCTACGTCGCACGACGACTGCTCCAGATGATCCCGGTGTTCATCGGGACGACTCTGCTGATTTTTCTCATGGTGTACGCACTGCCCGGTGACCCGGTCCGTGGTCTCTTCGGCGACAAGGCGGGCAGCCCGCAGGTCATCGCGTCGCTGCGCCATGAATACGGGCTGGACCAGCCCGTGCTGGTCCAGTACTGGCACTACATGCGGGACATGATCCTGCACTTCGACTTCGGCACCCAGATCGCTTCCGGGCGCCCGGTGACCGACGTCCTCGGCGACGCGTTCCCGGTGACCCTCCGGCTCGCGGCGCTGGCCTTCGCCATCGAAGCGGTGCTCGGCATCGTCCTCGGTGTCATCGCGGGCATGCGGGCCGGCCGGCTGGCCGACACCGTCGTGCTGTTCCTGACGCTGCTGCTGATCTCGGTGCCCGTGTTCGTGCTCGGGTTCATCGCCAAGACGGTCTTCGCGTTCCAGCTCGGCTGGATGGCGCCGAACGTCAACGACTCCACGAACTGGGGGCAGCTGCTGACCCCGGCCATCGTGCTGGCGGCGGCCTCCCTCGCCTACGTGGCGCGTCTGACGCGTACGTCGGTCGCGGAGAACCTCCGCTCCGACTACATGCGCACCGCGATCGCCAAGGGCCTGCCCAGGCAGCGCGTCATCGGCGTCCACCTGATGCGCAACTCGCTCATCCCGGTCGTCACCTTCCTCGGCACCGACCTCGGCGCCCTGATGGGCGGCGCCGTCGTGACCGAGGGCCTGTTCAACATCAAGGGTGTCGGTGGCACCATTTACGAAGCGCTCCAGCGCCGGGAGGGGACCACGCTGGTCGGACTGGTGACCATCCTGGTCCTCGTCTACCTCGTCACCAGCCTGATCGTCGACCTGCTCTACGCGGTCCTGGACCCGAGGATTCGCTATGTCTGATCTGACCAAGTCCGCGGCCGCACCGGCCGAGGCCGCCGCGGGCGGCAAGCTGCCCGACCCCCAGGTGCAGGTGGAGAAGCGCGAGAAGTCGCGCAGCCTGTGGAGCGACGCCTGGCGCGATCTCCGCACCAACTGGATCTTCGTGATCTCGGCCGTGCTGATCCTGCTGCTCCTGGTGATATCCGCCTTCCCCGGACTGTTCACGGGCGCGGACCCGAACGCCCGCGACCTGGCCGGCCACTACCTGGCCAAGCCGCAGCTCGGCAAGGTGTTCTCCGACGGCTGGCTCGGCTACGACGCCCAGGGCCAGAGCGTGTACGCCCGCATGATCTACGGCACCCGCGCCTCGGTCATGGTCGGCCTCGGCACCACCATCGTGGTCACGGTCTTCGGCGGCATCGTCGGTCTGCTCGCCGGCTACTTCGGCGGCTGGATGGACGCGCTCCTGTCGCGCCTCACCGACATGTTCATGGGCATCCCGTTCCTGCTGGGCGCGATGGTCATGCTCAACGCCTTCCCGGACCGCAGCATCCCGGTCGTCATCGCCGCCCTCGCCTTCCTCGGCTGGACGCAGACGGCCCGCGTCATGCGCGGCTCCGTGATCACGGTCAAGCAGGCGGACTACGTGCTGGCGGCCAGGGCACTGGGCGCGGGCACCAAACGCATCCTCTTCAAGCACATCCTGCCGAACGCGATCGCCCCGGTGATCGTCGTCGCGACGATCTCGCTGGGCGTCTACATCGCCGCCGAGGCGACGCTGTCCTTCCTCGGACTCGGCCTCACCAGCGGTGTGTCGTGGGGTGCCGACATCTCCGACGGCGGCAACTCGATCCGCGTGGCGCAGCACATCATCCTGTTCCCGTCGATCCTGCTGAGCATCGCCGTCCTGTCGTTCATCATGCTCGGCGAAGCGGTCCGCAACGCCCTCGACCCGAAGATGCGCTGAGGGAGGCGTACGTGACCATCATCGACAATCCCGCGCTGGTCCCGACCCCGCGAGGGGGCGACGACGCCCCGCTCCTCGAAGTCCGCGACCTGCACGTCGAGTTCCACACCCGCGACGGCGTCGTGCGCGCCGTCAACGGCGTGAACTACAGCGTGCAGTCCGGCGAGACGCTCGCCGTCCTCGGCGAGTCCGGCTCCGGCAAGTCCGTGACCGCGCAGGCGATCATGGGCATCCTGGACATGCCGCCCGGCAGGATCCCGCAGGGCGAGATCCTGTACCGCGGCCAGGACATGCTGAAGATGTCCACCGACGAGCGGCGCAAGGTGCGCGGCGCGAAGATCGCCATGATCTTCCAGGACGCGCTGTCCTCCCTCAACCCGGTCCTGACCGTGGGCTACCAGCTCGGCGAGATGTTCCGGGTCCACCAGGGCATGAGCAAGAAGGACGCCAAGGCCAAGTCCATCGAGCTGATGGACCGGGTCCGCATCCCCGCGGCCAAGGAGCGGGTCAACGACTACCCGCACCAGTTCTCCGGCGGTATGCGCCAGCGCATCATGATCGCCATGGCGCTCGCCCTGGAGCCCGACCTGATCATCGCGGACGAGCCCACCACGGCGCTCGACGTGACGGTCCAGGCCCAGGTCATGGACCTCCTCGCGGAGCTTCAGCGCGAGTACAACATGGGCCTGATCCTCATCACCCACGACCTGGGCGTCGTCGCGGACGTCGCCGACAAGATCGCGGTGATGTACGCGGGCCGCATCGTGGAGCAGGCGCCGGTCCACGAGCTGTACAAGCGCCCCGCGCACCCGTACACCCGCGGTCTGCTGGACTCGATCCCGCGCCTGGACCAGAAGGGCCAGGAGCTCTACGCGATCCAGGGCCTGCCGCCCAACCTCCTGAAGGTGCCGTCGGGTTGCGCGTTCAACCCGCGCTGCCCCAAGGCGCAGGACATCTGCCGCACCGACGTCCCGACGCTCGTCGAGGTGACGGAGCGGGACGGCGGCGCGCTGCCCGGCCGGCGCAGCGCCTGCCACTTCTGGAAGGAGACGATCCATGGCTGACATGAGCAAGAAGAGCGCCGCGAACGAAGCCGTGGACGCCACCCCGAACGTCACGGACGTCGAGGTCGTCGACGCGGTCACCGAGGACGCGGCGGTCGCGGCCCTCGACAAGACCGTCGAGCGCGGTGAGCCGATCCTCCAGGTGCGCAACCTGAAGAAGCACTTCCCGCTGACGCAGGGCATCCTCTTCAAGAAGCAGATCGGTGCGGTCAAGGCCGTCGACGGCGTCTCCTTCGACCTGTACCAGGGCGAGACCCTGGGCATCGTGGGCGAGTCCGGCTGCGGCAAGTCCACGGTCGCCAAGCTCCTGATGACCCTGGAGCGGGCCACCGAGGGCGAGGTCTTCTACAAGGGCCAGGACATCACCAAGCTGTCCGGCCGCGCGCTGAAGGCCGTGCGCCGCAACATCCAGATGGTGTTCCAGGACCCGTACACCTCGCTCAACCCGCGCATGACGGTCGGCGACATCATCGGGGAGACCTTCGAGATCCACCCCGAGGTGGCTCCCAAGGGCGACCGGCGCCGCAAGGTCCAGGACCTCCTGGACGTCGTGGGCCTGAACCCGGAGTACATCCACCGCTACCCGCACCAGTTCTCGGGCGGACAGCGCCAGCGCATCGGCATCGCCCGCGGCCTGGCCCTCAACCCCGAGATCATCATCTGCGACGAGCCGGTCTCCGCCCTGGACGTCTCCGTCCAGGCGCAGGTCATCAACCTGATGGAGAAGCTCCAGGACGAGTTCAACCTCTCCTACATCTTCATCGCGCACGACCTGTCGATCGTCCGGCACATCTCGGACCGGGTCGGGGTCATGTACCTCGGCAAGATGGCCGAGATCGGCACGGACACGCAGATCTACGACCACCCGACGCACCCGTACACGCAGGCGCTGCTCTCCGCGGTGCCCGTCCCGGACCCGGACGCGCGGGAGGGCCGCGAGCGCATCATCCTCACCGGAGACGTGCCCTCGCCCGCCAACCCGCCGTCGGGCTGCCGCTTCCGCACCCGGTGCTGGAAGGCGCAGGACAAGTGCGCCGAGGAGATCCCGCTGCTGGCGATCCCCGAGCGGTTCGCGGGCTCGGCCTCCCAGGCCGCCCACGAGTCGGCGTGCCACTTCGCGGAGGAGAAGGACGTGGTCCACGCGGCGTGAGCCGTACCGGATCCAGGAGGGCCGGCCGCCGGGATTCCCCGGCGGCCGGCCCTCTTCCTGTCAGGTCTGTCATGGCCTCTGAAATGATCGAGGTCATGACAGACCTGACAGAGCAGCCCGCCGAGCGGCCCGCCGACGCCCCGGACATCGCCCGGGACCTCGCGCCCACCGGAGTGCTCCGCGCCTCCGTCAACCTCGGCAACCCCGTCCTGGCCCAGGGCACCCCCGACGCGCCCGCCGGGATCACCGTGGACCTGGCCCGGGAGATCGCGCGCCGCCTCGGGCTCCCGGTGGAGTTCCAGTGCTTCGACGCCGCCCGCAAGTCCTACGAGGCCATGGCCGCCGGCCGCGCCGACCTGTGCTTCCTCGCCGTCGAACCGGCCCGCGAGGCGGAGGTGGCCTTCACCGCGCCGTATGTGCACATCGAGGGCGTGTACGCGGTCCCGGCCGACTCGGAGCTGCGCACGGCCGCCGACGTGGACCGCGCCGGGGTGCGCGTCGGCGTCAAGCAGGGCTCCGCCTACGACCTGTACCTGACCCGGACCCTGCGCGCGGCGACCGTCGTGCGCGGCGCCGACGGGGTGGACGTCTTCCACGCCGAGGGGCTGGAGGTCGCCGCGGGCATCCGGCAGCCGCTGACCGCCCACGTCGCCGCCCGCCCCGGGCTGCGGCTGCTGGACCCGGCGTTCATGACCATCCGCCAGGCCGTCGGCACGACCCGCGCCAGGAGCGCGCGGACGGTCGGCTTCCTGCGCGAGACGGTGACGGAGCTGACGGCGTCGGGGTTCGTGGCCGCCTCGCTGACCCGTTCGGGCCAGAACCCGAGGCTGGCGGCGCCCGTGGGGGAGGACGCGACGGGCTGACACCGGCGGGGCGCCGTCCACCGGGTGGCTGTACCGGGAGTGCGACATGTGCCGTATGCCCTGATATTTGGGCGTACGTGTCACGTGATCGGTACAGAGGAGGCACTTCATGCGTGGAGCCACGCACGCCAAGTGGGCGGCCGGTGCGGTCGCCGTCGCCCTCGCGGCGACGGCCTGCGGCGGGGGCGGCGACAGCGGCGGCGGCGGTGACGGCTCCGGGGTCGTGCGCTCCTCCTGGGGCGACCCGCAGAACCCGCTGGAGCCCGCCAACACCAACGAGGTGCAGGGCGGCAAGGTCCTGGACATGATCTTCCGGGGCCTCAAGCGGTACGACCCGAAGACCGGCGAGGCCAAGGACATGCTCGCCGAGAAGATCGACACGTCCGACTCGCAGAACTTCACGATCACCGTGAAGAAGGGCTGGACGTTCTCCAACGGCGAGAAGGTCACCGCCAAGTCCTTCGTCGACGCCTGGAACTACGGCGCGAGCCTGAAGAACAACCAGAAGAACGCCTACTTCTTCGGCCAGATCGACGGCTACGACAAGGTGCACCCGGACTCCGGCTCGCAGAGCGCGGACACCCTCTCCGGTCTCAAGGTCACCGGCGACGACACCTTCACGGTGAAGCTGAACCAGAAGTTCTCCACCTGGCCCGACACCCTCGGCTACGCGGCCTTCGCGCCGCTGCCCAAGGCGTTCTTCGACGACCACGACGCGTACGTCCAAAAGCCCATCGGCAACGGCCCGTACACGGTGAAGTCGTACCAGAAGGGCTCGCAGATGTCCCTGCGCAAGTGGGACAAGTACCCGGGCGACGACAAGGCCCGCAACTCCGGCGTGGACCTCAAGGTCTACACCGACAACAACACGGCCTACACCGACCTGACGGCCGGGAACCTCGACCTCGTCGACGACGTGCCCGCGGCGCAGCTCACGAACGTGAAGAGCGACCTCGACGGCCGGTACATCAACACCCCCGCCGGCATCATCCAGACGCTCGCCTTCCCGTTCTACGACTCCGACTGGAACAAGGCGGACAGCGACAAGGTCCGCAAGGGCCTGTCGATGGCGATCAACCGCAAGCAGATCACCGAGTCGATCTTCGAGAAGACCCGCACCCCCGCCACCGACTGGACCTCGCCGGTCCTCGGCGACAAGGGCGGCTACAAGAAGGGCCTGTGCGGCCAGTTCTGCGACTACGACCCGGCCGAGGCCAAGAAGCTGGTCAAGGAGGGCGGCGGCATCCCCGGCGGCCAGGTGAAGATCGGCTACAACGCCGACACCGGCAGCCACAAGGAGTGGGTCGACGCCGTCTGCAACTCGATCAACAACGCCCTCGGCAACGACAAGGCGTGCGTCGGCAGCCCCACCGGCACCTTCGCCGACTTCCGCAACAAGATCACCGACAAGAAGATGACGGGCCCGTTCCGCGCCGGCTGGCAGATGGACTACCCGCTCATCCAGAACTTCCTCCAGCCGCTGTACTACACCAACGCCTCGTCCAACGACGGCCACTGGTCCAACAAGCAGTTCGACTCCCTGGTCGACAAGGCCAACGCCGAGTCCGACCAGACCGAGGCGGTCAAGACCTTCCAGCAGGCCCAGGAGGTCGTCCGGGACAACATGGCCGCCATCCCGCTCTGGTACCAGAACGGCAGCGCCGGCTACTCGGACAAGGTCTCCGACGTCGCGCTGAACCCGTTCAGCGTCCCCGTCTACAACGAGATCAAGGTCAACTGACGCCAGGGGAGCGGCGGCCCGCCGGCCCCCGGCCGGCCGCCGCTCCCGCCCCCTCGCGGAAACGGAACCGGAGTCCTCATGGGACGTTATGTGATCCGGCGCCTGCTGCAGATGATCCCGGTCTTCATCGGCGCGACGCTGCTGATCTTCCTCATGGTCAACGTGATGGGCGACCCCATCGCCGGGCTGTGCGGCGACAAGGCCTGCGACCCCGCCACCAAGGCGCAGCTGTCGAAGGAGTTCGGCCTCGACAAGCCGGTGTGGCAGCAATACCTGACGTACATGGGGAACGTCTTCACCGGCGACTTCGGCACGGCGTTCAACGGCCAGAAGGTCACCGACCTGATGTCGACCGCCTTCCCCGTGACCATCCGCCTGACGATCGTGGCGATCCTCTTCGAGATCGTCGTCGGCATCACCCTCGGCGTCGTCACCGGCCTGCGCCGCGGCCGCCCGATCGACACCACCGTGCTGCTGCTCACCCTCGTCGTCATCTCCATCCCGACGTTCGTCACCGGCCTGCTGCTGCAACTGCTGCTCGGCGTCAAGTGGGGCTGGATCGAACCGGCGGTGTCCACGGAGGCGACCTTCGGCGAGCTGATCGTGCCCGGCCTGGTCCTCGCCTCGGTCTCGCTCGCGTACGTGACCCGGCTGACCCGCACCTCCATCGCCGAGAACAAGCGCGCCGACTACGTCCGGACCGCCATCGCCAAGGGGCTGCCCCGGCGCCGCGTCATCACCCGGCACCTGCTGCGCAACTCGCTGATCCCGGTCGTCACCTTCATCGGCGCCGACGTCGGCGCCCTGATGGGCGGCGCCATCGTCACCGAGCGCATCTTCAACATCCACGGCGTCGGCTACCAGCTCTACCAGGGCATCCTGCGCCAGAACACCCAGACCGTGGTCGGCTTCGTGACGATCCTCGTGCTGGTCTTCCTCGCGGTGAACCTGATCGTCGACCTCCTGTACGCCGTACTCGACCCGAGGATCCGCTATGCCTGAACCGCACGCACCCGACGGGCGCACACCCGACGACGGTGCCATCGCCGCGACCGGCATGGGCGGGGCGATGGACCTCGCCGCGAGCGAGGGCGCGGCCCTGGACAACCGGCCGGGCGGGCCCGCCGGCGGCCCGTCCGACAAGCCCCGCAGCCTGTGGTCCGACGCCTGGCGGGACCTGCGCCGCAACCCGGTCTTCCTCATCGCGGGCCTGGTCATCCTCTTCCTGGTGGTCATCTCGATCTGGCCGCAGCTGATCGCCTCCGGCAACCCGCTCTCCTGCGACCTGTCCAAGCGGCAGCAGGGCTCCGAGCCGGGCCACCCCTTCGGCTTCGACGGCCAGGGCTGCGACGTCTACACCCGCACCGTGTACGGCGCCCGCAACTCGATCACCGTCGGCGTCTGCGCCACGGTCGGCGTCGCGCTCCTCGGCTCGGTCCTCGGCGGCCTCGCCGGCTTCTTCGGCGGGTTCTGGGACTCGGTGCTGTCCCGCATCACCGACATCTTCTTCGCGATCCCCGTGGTCCTCGGCGGCCTGGTGCTCCTGTCGGTCGTCAGCAGCAACACCGTCTGGCCGGTCATCGGCTTCATGGTGCTGCTCGGCTGGCCGCAGATCTCCCGCATCGCGCGCGGCTCGGTCATCACCGCCAAGCAGAACGACTACGTCCAGGCGGCCCGCGCGCTCGGCGCGTCCAACTCGCGGATGCTGCTGCGGCACATCACCCCGAACGCCGTCGCCCCCGTCATCGTCGTCGCGACCATCGCCCTGGGCACGTACATCGCCCTGGAGGCGACCCTGTCGTACCTCGGCGTCGGCCTGAAGCCGCCGGCCGTCAGCTGGGGCATCGACATCTCCTCGGCGTCCGCGAACATCCGCAACGCCCCGCACGCGCTGCTGTGGCCGTCCGGCGCCCTCGCGATCACGGTCCTCGCGTTCATCATGCTCGGCGACGCGGTGCGCGACGCCCTCGACCCGAAGCTGAGGTAGCGCCCATGCCGTTGCTCGAAGTACGCGATCTGCACGTCGAGTTCCGCACCCGGGACGGTGTCGCCAGGGCCGTGAACGGCGTCAACTACACCGTCGACGCGGGCGAGACGCTCGCGGTGCTCGGCGAGTCGGGCTCCGGCAAGTCCGTCACGGCGCAGGCCGTCATGGGCATCCTCGACGTCCCGCCCGGCCGGATCTCCGGCGGCGAGATCCTCTTCAAGGACCGCGACCTGCTCAAGCTGAAGGAGGAGGAGCGCAGGAAGGTCCGCGGCGCCGAGATGGCGATGATCTTCCAGGACGCGCTCAGTTCCCTCAACCCCGTCCTCTCGGTCGGCGAGCAGATCGGCGAACTGTTCACCGTCCACCGCGGGATGTCCCGCAAGGACGCGAAGACCAAGGCCGTCGAGCTGATGGACCGGGTCCGCATCCCCGCCGCCAAGGAACGCGTCGGCCAGTACCCGCACCAGTTCTCCGGCGGCATGCGCCAGCGCATCATGATCGCGATGGCGCTCGCCCTCGAACCGGCCCTGATCATCGCCGACGAGCCCACGACGGCCCTGGACGTCACCGTCCAGGCCCAGGTCATGGACCTGCTCGCCGAGCTCCAGCGCGAGCTCCACATGGGGCTCATCCTCATCACCCACGACCTCGGCGTGGTCGCCGACGTCGCCGACAAGATCGCCGTGATGTACGCGGGGCGCATCGTCGAACAGGCCCCCGTCCACGAGATCTACCGGGCGCCCGCCCACCCGTACACCAAGGGCCTGCTGGAGTCGATCCCGCGCCTGGACCAGAAGGGCCAGGAGCTCTACGCCATCAAGGGCCTGCCGCCCAACCTCATGGACATCCCGCCCGGCTGCGCCTTCAACCCGCGCTGCCCGATGGCGCAGGACGTGTGCCGCACCGACGTCCCCCCGCTCGCCGTGGTCTCCGCGACCCGGCGCAGCGCCTGCCACTTCTGGAAGGAGACGCTCGATGCCGCACGGTGAGCACGTCAGCAAGCAGGACCTCAAGCGCGAGGGCGAGATCGCCCGGCACCTGCTGCACCAGTCGCAGGCCGAGTCCTCCTTCGCGAAGAACGGCTCGGAGTCCGGGCGCGAACCGCTCCTGGAGGTGCGCGGGCTCGTCAAGCACTACCCGCTCACCCAGGGCATCGTCTTCCGCAAGCAGGTCGGCGCCGTCAAGGCCGTCGACGGCGTCGACTTCGACCTCGGCCAGGGCGAGACCCTCGGCATCGTCGGCGAGTCCGGCTGCGGCAAGTCCACGGTCGCCAAGATGCTGGTGAACCTGGAGAAGCCGACCGCGGGCGTCATCAAGTACAAGGGCGAGGACATCACCAAGCTGTCCGGCCGCGCGCTGAAGGCCGTGCGCCGCAACATCCAGATGGTGTTCCAGGACCCGTACACCTCGCTCAACCCGCGCATGACGGTCGGCGACATCATCGGGGAGCCGTACGAGATCCACCCCGAGGTGGCCCCCAAGGGCGACCGGCGCCGCAAGGTCCAGGACCTGCTGGACGTGGTCGGGCTCAACCCCGAGTACATCCACCGCTACCCGCACCAGTTCTCCGGCGGCCAGCGCCAGCGCATCGGCATCGCCCGCGGCCTCGCGCTGCGGCCCGAGATCATCGTGGCCGACGAGCCGGTCTCCGCGCTCGACGTGTCCGTGCAGGCCCAGGTGGTCAACCTGCTCGACCGGTTGCAGAACGAGTTCGACCTGTCCTACGTCTTCATCGCCCACGACCTGTCGATCGTCCGGCACATCTCCGACCGGGTCGGCGTCATGTACCTGGGCCGCGTCGTGGAGATCGGCTCGGACTCGCAGATCTACGACCACCCCACGCACCCCTACACCCAGGCGCTGCTGTCCGCGGTGCCCGTCCCCGACCCGCGGGCGCGCGAGCACCGCGAGCGCATCCTGCTCTCGGGCGACGTCCCCTCCCCGGCCAACCCGCCCTCGGGCTGCCGCTTCCGCACCCGCTGCTGGAAGGCCCAGCAGCGCTGCGCGGAGGAGGAGCCGGTGCTCGCGGTGCCGGCGGTGTTCAGCACGGTGGAGACCCCGGCCCGTCACCCGTCGGCCTGCCACTTCGCCGAGGAGAAGCAGGTCGTGCCGTAGGGAAGCGGGGCCCGCCGGGCCTTTACACACAGGCAACCCGGCGGACCCGGTCCCGATATACGGACGGGCGAGGGTGTTCCACGTACGGCCGTGCGGGTGCCGTGGACCGGGGCCGGAGCGCGCCATGTCGCTCCGGCCCCGGTCGCCGTCCAGGGCCGGACACGCCCTAGACGGCTCCCAGCGAGCGCTTCAGGAAGTCGACCTGGAGCAGCAGCAGGTTCTCGGCGACCTGCTCCTGCGGCGTCATGTGCGTGACGCCCGACAGCGGCAGCACCTCGTGCGGCCGCCCGGCGGCCAGCAGCGCGGAGCTGAGCCGCAGCGCGTGCGCCACCACCACGTTGTCGTCGGCGAGCCCGTGCACGATCAGCAGCGGCCGGTGCGGCCCGGCCGCCTCGGCCAGCCCGTCGTCCGTCACCAGCGAACTCCTCGCGTACGTGGCCGGGCTCGTCGCCGGATCGCCCAGGTAGCGCTCCGTGTAGTGCGTGTCGTACAGCCGCCAGTCCGTCACCGGCGCCCCCGCGATCCCCGCGTGGAAGACGTCGGGGCGGCGCAGCACGGCCAGCGCCGACAGATAGCCGCCGTAGCTCCAGCCGCGCATCGCCACCCTGGACAGGTCGAGCGGGAACCGGCCGGCCAGCGCGTGCAGCGCCGTCACCTGGTCGTCCAGCGTCACCGTGAAGTCGCCGCGGACCGCCTTCTCCCGGCCGGGCGAGATGCCCGGGGTGCCCCGGCCGTCCGCGACGATCACCGCGAAGCCCTGGTCGGCGAACCACTGCGAGGTCAGGTACGGGTTGTGCGCGGCCAGCACGCGCTGCCCGTGCGGGCCGCCGTAGGGGTCCATCAGGACCGGCAGCGGCCCGTCCCCCTCGGCGTACGAGGAGGGGAGCAGGACGGCGCACGGCACGCCGTCCGCCTCCGTCAGCGTCACCCGGGGGGTGAGCACCGGCGGCTGCGCGAAGGAGGCGATGTCGGCGACGTGCCGGCCCTCGCGCAGCACGCGCACCCGGGCGCCGGGGGAGCCGAGGGTCGCCGAGACCAGGACGGTGACGGCGCCCGAGCGGACCGCCGAGTGGACGCCGGGCTCGCCGGTCAGCCGCTCCACACCCAGCTCGTTGACCCGGTAGACGTGCACCTCGCCGGTCTCCGGCGCCTGCGCGGCCGCGCCCGCCGACGCCGAGACCAGCACATCGCCGGCGCCGACGTCCAGCACCGCGCGCACGTGCAACTGGGGCCCGGTGAGCGGGCGTTCGCCCACAGCCAGGACGCGCGCGCCGCCCTCGTCGGCGATCCGCACCAGCTGCCCGCTCGGCGACCAGCACGGCACGCCCGGCAGCAGCTCCAGCCACTGGTCGTCCTCGTCGGCGTGCACCATCCGGGTCGTCCCGGTCACCACGTCCACGGCCAGGTAGAGCGCGCTCAGCTGGTCGCGGGCCTGCACCAGGAGCAGCGGGGCGCCGTCCGCCGACCAGTGGACGCGGGCCAGGTACGGGTAGGCGGCCCGGTTCCAGGTGATCTCGGTGCGGGTGCCGTCGAGCGCGTAGGAGAACAGCCGCACCTCGGCGTTGGGGGTGCCGGCCGACGGGTACGCGACGCGGGCCGGCTCCCGGTCGGGGTGCGCCGGGTCGGCGATCCACCACCGGTGCACGTCGGCGTCGTCGGCGCGGGCCACCAGCAGCCGGTCCGAGTCGGGGGACCACCAGTGGCCGCGGTAGCGGGACATCTCCTCGGCCGCGACGAACTCCGCGAGCCCGTAGGTGACCGTGTCCGACTCCGGGGTCGCGAGGGCCCGGTCGTCGTCGCCCTGCGCCCCGACGATCCGCAGGGCGCCCTTCGCGACGTACGCGATGTGCCGGCCGTCGGGGGAGGGCCGGGGGTCGATCACCGGCCCGGGGACGGCGAGTTCGCGCGCCCCGCCGGACGTCAGCCCGGCGACGAAGAGCCGCCCGGACAGGGCGAACGCCGCCGTCCGCACCGCCGCGTCCGTCGCGTACCCGACGATGCCCGCGCCGCCCTCGCGGCTGCGCTCGCGCCGGGCCCGCTCCGCGGCGGAGAGCTTCTCCGACGCCCCGCCGAGCAGCGCGGCGGGCTCCGCCGCCGGCCGCTCCCGGCCGCTCGCCAGGTCCAGCACCCACAGCGCGTTCGCCCGGTCGGTACCGGAGGGGGAGCGCAGAAAGACGACGCGCTCCCCGTCGGGCGCGACCGTGAACGCGCGGGGCGCGCCCAGCGTGAAGCGCTGCGTACGCGCGTGCTGACGAGGGAAGGAAGGAGGAGTGGACGACTCGGCGGTGAGCGTCTCGGTCTCGGAGGTCATCCCCGAAGCGTAGGGCGCGAGTGGACCATGCGCCCCCCTGTGCTCCCGGTGCCCCCTGGCGGCGACTCATGCGTAACGACGGATAGTTATGATTCGTAGCGTTCCGTGGGTAGGGAACTTGTCGGAAGACCCCCGGCGACCGGATCACTTTGGAGGAGGACCGCTGTGGCACTCTCGATCTCGGCCGTGGTGCTGTTCGCGATCATCGTCTTCATCCTGGTCAAGAAGTCTGGCCTGAAGGCCGGGCACGCGATCGTCTGTGTGCTCCTCGGCTTCTACCTGGCCAGTTCGTCCATCGCTCCCACGATCAAGGAGCTGACGACGAACGTGGCCGACATGGTCGGGGGCATCAAGTTCTAGGCGCGCGTCTTCCGGGCGCGCGGCGCGGGCGTTCTACGCTGGGGGCATGACCGAACTGCCCGCCCGGCGTCTGCTGCTCGTGCACGCGCACCCCGACGACGAGTCGATCAACAACGGCGCCACGATGGCCGCGTATGCCGCCGACGGGGTGCACGTCACCCTGGTGACCTGCACTCTCGGTGAAGAGGGCGAGGTCATTCCGGACGAACTGGCCCATCTCGCCCCGGATCGGGAGAATCTGCTCGGACCGCACCGAATCGGTGAGTTGGCCGCCGCCATGAAGGAACTCGGCGTCACCGACCACCGCTTCCTCGGCGGCCCGGGCCGCTTCCGCGACTCCGGCATGATGGGCGCCGAGCAGAACGCGCGGCCGGGCTCCTTCTGGTCCGCCGACCTCGACGAGGCCGCCGCCCACCTGGTCGCCGTCGTCCGCGAGATCCGCCCGCAGGTCCTCGTCACGTACGACCCCGACGGCGGCTACGGCCACCCGGACCACATCCAGGCGCACCGCGTCGCACAGCGCGCCGCCGACCTCGCCGCCGAGCCCGCCTTCCGCCGCGACCTCGGGGAGCCGCACACCATCGCCAAGATCTACTGGAACCGGGTGCCGCGCACCGTCGTCGAGAAGCGGTTCCGTGACCTCGACCCCGCGCCGTTCGACGCCGTCGCGGCCGTCGACGACGTGCCGGGCGTCGTCGACGACGCCCGCGTCACCGCCGAGATCGACGGCCGCCCCCACCGGGACCGCAAGGCCGCCGCGATGCGCGCCCACGCCACCCAGGTCGAGGTCGCGGCCGGGGACGCCGTCTTCGCGCTCTCCAACGGGCTGGCGCAGCCGCTGTTCGACGTCGAGTACTACGAGTTGGTGCGGGGCGAGCCCGGATCGGCCCACGAGACGGACCTGTTCGAGGGCGTCGCCGGCCCGCGGACCACCGAGGGAGCACACGCATGACGAACAAGGACACGGCCCCGGCCCGCACCCCGGGCGGCAGCGCCCTCGCCCAGCCGCTCGACCTCCGCGCCGCCCGGATCGCCGCGCTCGTGGGCCTCGGCGTCCTCGGGGCGCTGGTCGGCGCCGCGGGCGCCCTGGTCCAAGGCGGCTGGTTCCCGGGCGGGTTGCTGCTCGCGCTGCTCGGCGCGGCCGGCGCCTTCCACGGCGGAGCCCGGCTCACCGGCGGCCGGGCCGGCGCCGTGGCCCCCGCGGCCGGCTGGCTCGTCGCCGTCATGCTGCTCACCACGAGCCGGCCCGAGGGCGACTTCCTCTTCGGCGCGGGACTCGGCTCCTACCTCTTCCTCCTCGGGGGCATGGCCGTGGCTGTGATCTGCGCCACCATCGGACTGCCGGGGCAACCACCCGCGTCCGACGCCCGACTTGGGAAGTGACGTGACGCTTTGGCGGACGTCCGACACACATCCGACGGGCACCGACACCGGCCCCACAGGGTATTCACCATCCGTCACACGGTGACTTCCCGCGACGGCCAGTATGGTGGTGCGCGCCGCCGAACAGCCCGCGCGAGGTCGAGACGGGCGGCGGAGCCAACCGGGAGAACCTGCCTTGAGTCGTGAAACTGACAGTTCGTCCTCCGGGCCCCAGGGGCGCGGCGCAGCCGCCTACCCGTCCGGGACGCCTCCGTACGGCACGTCCGCGCAGGGCGCGGCGTCCGGGGACGCGGGGCCGACACCGCCGGGCGATCAGGACGGCCCCAAGACCGAGACGACGCTGACCACCCGGATCCGGATCAACATCCCGGGCTCCCGGCCGATCCCGCCGGTCGTGATGCGTACGCCGATGAGCGACGTGGACGGCGGGGGCGCCGGTGGTGCCGAGGGCGGCGCCGATGCCGAGCCGGGCCGCGGTCCCGCCGCCCCGCAGGCGCCGGCCGCCGACACCCGCCCCGCCGGATCCCCGGCCGACGCCCCGCAGCCGGGCGCGTCCGACGGTTCGGGCGAGCAGCGCGAGGAGAAGACCAGCGACTGGTTCGCGCCCCGCAAGGGCGCCGCGGCCCCGCAGCGCCCCGGCGGCGCGGGCGCCCCGGCCCCCGGCGCGGGCGGCGCCCCGCAGCGCGGTACGTCCGCCGGCACCACCGGTGGCTTCGACGTGTCCGGTGCCGTCGCCGCCGGTCCGCTCGGCGGCGGCGCCCCGCAGGGCGCCCCGGGCGCTCCCGGGGGCCAGGGCGGTCCCGCGGGCCGGCCCGCCCCGGGCGGCCAGGACCGCGCCGACCTGCCGTACTTCGCGGCGAGCGGGAGCGGTGACCGGGGCCCGGACGCGGGCGCGTCCCCGGGCCCGGACACCCCCCCGAACCGGGGCGGGACCGTCCCGGGCGGACCGCGCACGGGCCCCGCGGGCCCCACCGGCGGCCCCGTCACCGGCGACGGACCGAGGCTGACGCCGCCGGGCGTCCCGAGCCCGCAGTCCGGCCCGGGCGCCGGTGCGCCGTCCCCGCCCCGGATGAGCGACGACACCGCGATCCTGACGCCGCAGATCCCCGCCCCCGAGCCCCCCGGCGCCGACGGCAACGTCTCCGGCGACACGCTCACCAGCGGCATCCCGGTCGTCCCGCAGCCCGGCCAGGGCGGCCCCGGCTCCCCGTTCCCGCCCCGGGGCCCGGGCGCCGGACCGGTGACGCACACCCCGCCGAAGCTGCCCGACCCGGTGCAGAGCGCCCCGGCCCCCGCCAAGAAGAAGAAGGGCCGCAGCAAGCTGGTCCTGCTCGGCGCGGGCGTCGTCGGCGTGGCCGGGGTCGCCTACGGCGCGGGCCTGCTGATGAACCACTCCGACGTCCCCAAGGGCACCACCGTCCTCGGCGTCGACATCGGCGGCGGCACCCGCGACGAGGCCGCCACCAAGCTGGAGAGCACCCTCGGCAAGCGCACCGGCGACCCCCTGAAGCTGGAGGTCGACGGCAGGACGGTCGAGCTGAGGCCGGACCAGTCGGGCCTCTCGCTGGACAGCGCGGCGACCGTCTCGGCCGCCGCGGGCAGCGACTACAACCCGGTCTCGGTGATCGGCTCGCTCTTCGGCAACCGGCGGGTCGTCCAGCCGGTCATGCCCGTCGACGAGGAGAAGCTGCACGCGGCCCTCCAGAACGCGGCGGGCGGCGCCGCCGCCTCCGGCGACGGCACCATCCGGTTCGTCCCCGGCAAGGCCGTCGCGGTCTACGGCAAGGCGGGCAAGGGCATCGACGTCGACCGGTCGGCCGAGGCGGTCGCCGAGGCGTACCGGGCGCACGTCGAGACCGGCAAGGACGCGCCGGTGCGGGTGGCGACGTCGGCCCAGCAGCCGACGGTCCCGAACGCCGAGGTCGACCGGAAGATGAAGCAGTTCGCCGAACCGGCGATGTCCGCCAACGTGACGATCACGGCCGGCGGCAAGCAGATCCAGTTCGGCCCCGCGATCTCGCTGCCCAAGGTGCTCGGCATGAAGGCGGTCGACGGCAAGCTCGTCGAGACGTACGACCTGCCCGAGCTGAAGAAGCTCTACGGCAACACCTTCGACGGCGTCCTCATCACCCGCGGCACCGGCAAGAAGACGCCGGTCCAGCCGACCGACGTCGCCCAGGCCATGGGCAAGGCGCTGCTGGGCGGGACCCAGGCCGAGCGGACCGTGGACATCCCGACGAACGCGGGCTGACCGGCCCCGCCGCACGACCCGCGCGTCCCGCATGACATCTGTCATGCGGGACGCGCGACACGTGGCACTGCCGCGGCGGGCCGTGGAACCGCGACGATGGCGTCATGAACACAGACGCAGCGGTCACCTTCACCGGGGTGACGAAGACGTACGGCACGGTGAAGGCCGTCGACGGGCTCAGCCTCGCGCTGCACCCCGGCGAGACCGTCGCCCTGCTCGGCCCGAACGGCGCCGGCAAGTCCACCGCCCTCGACCTGCTCCTCGGCCTGCGTCCCGCCGACTCCGGCGACGTCCGGGTCTTCGGCCTCAGCCCGCGCGAAGCGATCGTGCGCGGCCGGGTCGGCGCCATGCTCCAGAGCGGCGGCCTGATGGACGAGGTGACCGTGCGCGAGCTGGTGCGGCTCGCCGTGGCCCTGCACCCCAAGCCGCACACCACCGACGCCGTGCTGAGCCGGGCGGGCATCACCCAGATCGCCGACCGCCGGGTCAACAAGCTCTCCGGCGGCCAGGAGCAGCGCGTCCGCTTCGCCCTCGCCACCGCCGGGGACAGCGATCTGATCGTCCTCGACGAACCCACCACCGGCATGGACGTGACGGCCCGCCAGGCGTTCTGGGCGACCATGCGCGAACAGGCCGACCAGGGCCGCACCGTCCTCTTCGCCACGCACTACCTGGAGGAGGCCGACGCGATCGCCGACCGCGTCCTGGTGCTGCACCGCGGCCGGCTCCTCGCCGACGGCAGCGCCGCCGAGATCAAGGCGAAGGCGGGCGCCCGGAAGATCTCCTTCGACCTGGAGGGCCCCATCGAGGGCGAGACCGATGCGGCCCTGCGCGCCCTGCCGTTCCTGACCTCCGTCGACGTGTCCGGCCAGACCGTCCGCATCCAGTCCACCGACGCCGACGCCACCGTGCACGCGCTGTACGGGCTCGGTGTCTACCCCCGCAACCTCGAAGTCGCCGGGCTCGGCCTGGAGCAGGCCTTCGTCGCCATCACCAACGCCGAGGAGGCGAAGGCGTCATGAACAGCCTGATCAAGCTGGAACTCGTCCGCGCGCTGCGCAACAAGAAGTTCCTGTTCTTCTCCGTGGTCTACCCCTCGGTGCTCTTCCTGCTGATCGCCGGCTCCGCCGACAGCGGCGACATCGTCGACGGCACGGGCCTGAACGTGCCGTCGTTCATGATGGTCTCGATGGCCTCCTTCGGCGCCCTCACCGCGGTCCTCATGGGCAACAGCGAGCGCATCGCCAAGGAGCGGGAGAACGGCTGGGTGCGCCAGCTGCGGCTCACCACCCTGCCCGGCCGCGGCTACGTCCTCGCCAAGACGGCCAGCGCCGCGGTGGTCTCGCTGCCCTCCATCGTGATCGTCTTCGTGGTGGCCGCGGTCTTCAAGGACGTACGGTTCGACGCCTGGCAGTGGCTCGCGCTGACCGGCGCGATCTGGGCGGGCAGCCTCTGCTTCGCCGCGCTCGGCGTCGCCATCGGCTACCTCGCGTCCGGTGACGCCGTCCGCCCGATCACCATGATCGTCTACTTCGGCCTGTCCATCCTGGGCGGCCTGTGGATGCCCACCACGACGTTCCCGCAGTGGCTCCAGGACATCGCCAAGTGGCTGCCCACGCACGCCTACGCGGCCCTCGGCCAGGCCATCGAGCTGGGCGGCGCCCCGCACGCCAAGGACGTCGCGCTGCTCGTCGTCTACTTCCTGCTCTTCGCGGGCGGCGCCGCCTACCTGTACCGGAAGGACACGTTGAAGGCGTGAGCGTCGAAGGCGTCAGCATCGAGCAGGAGCCCACGGACCGGGGCCCGCGAGTCGGGCAGCCGCCGGAGACCCGCCGGGAGTTCCTGGTGAAGGTCCTGTGGATCGCCATGTGGCTGGCCTTCCTCGGCAGCCCGGTCGCCGACCTCGCCGGGGGCCACCACGGCGCGCTCGCCGTCACCCTCGGCAGCCTCGGCCTGACGGTGTTCGTCGTCGCGTACATGGGACTCGTGCTGCGCCAGACCGGCCGCCCGCCCGGCCGGACCGCCGTCCGTGCCGCCCTGACCGTGATGCCCGTCCTCGCCCTCGCCCTCACCCTCACGCTGGGACCCGAGTGGCTGGTCCTGTTCGTCTACGTGTCCGTGGCGTTCGGCGCGGTCCTGCCGCTGCGCCGGTCCCGGCCCGCCATCGTCGCGACGACGGCCGCCCTGGTCGGCACCGGCCTGCTGCTCGACACCGAACCGCAGTACTGGCTCGTCGTCCCGGCCCTGCTCGGCGGCTTCTCCATGATCGGCGTGCGGGAACTGGTGCGCACCGGCCGGGAGCTGCGGGAGGCACGGGCCCAGGTCGCGCAGCTCGCAGCCAACGAGGAGCGGCTGCGGCTCGCCCGCGACCTGCACGACCTCCTCGGGCACTCGCTGTCCCTGATCACGCTCAAGAGCGAGCTGGCGGGCCGGATGCTCCCCGACCACCCCGACCGGGCCGCCGGCCAGGTCGCCGACATCGAGAAGGTCAGCCGCCAGGCCATGGCCGACGTCCGGGAGGCCGTCACCGGCTACCGGCGGCCCCGGCTCTCCGCCGAACTCGCCGGCGCCCGGGTCGCCCTGACGGCGGCGGGCATCGAGGCGACGGTGCCCACCCTGGCCCCCGGGCTGCCCGAGGCCCGGGAGGCGGCGCTCGCCTGGTCGCTGCGCGAGGCCGTCACCAATGTCGTCCGGCACAGCGGCGCCCGCCGCTGCGCGGTCGGTGTCACCCGCCGCGAGACCCTGGACGGGCCGGTGGTGGAACTGACCGTGGAGGACGACGGCACGGGCCCCGCGGGCGCGCAGGCCGGCAACGGCCTGACCGGCCTCGCCGAACGGCTCGCCGCCGTCGGCGGCTCCCTGGACGCCGGCGCGGCGGACCGGACCGGGTTCCGCCTGGTGGCCCGGGTCCCGGCGGGCTCCGCGGAACCCGCCGCCCGACCGGGCGGATGAGCGACGGCTCACCCCCGGGCCGCGGCTGCCGCTCGGCCGGGACCGCCGCGGGCTTCCCGCGCGGGGCCGTCACCGCGCTGTCAGCCACGCCGCGAACCCGGTGCCCGTGGCCGTGGCCACAGCGGTCACCAGCCAGCCGGGGACGCGCTGGATCGTCACGTGCAGTCCGCCGCAGCGGAGTTCGAGAGCCGGATGGTCGGGGCGGTGAGTCACGTTCCCTCCTCTGGAGATGCCGGGCAGGAAGCTACTCCGGGCATCTGCCGCATGGATCGCCGCGAAGGGGCACGCGGGGGCGCACGGGCGGGACTCCTGCCGCTCTGACCAGCAACTCCGCCCGTACTCTTGCCATATGGACGAGCTGCCGCAGGACCGTCGCCCGGCAAGAGCCGTACGAGTTCTCCTCGCCGAGGACCAGTCGATGGTCCGCGAGGCCCTCGCGGCGCTGCTCGGCCTGGAACCGGACATCGACGTCGTCGCCCAGGTGGCGCGCGGCGACGAGGTGCTGGCGGCGGCGCGCGCGCACGCCGTGGACGTGGCGCTGCTCGACATCGAGATGCCCGGCTGCACCGGCATCGAGGCCGCCGCCCTGCTCACGCGCGAGCAGCCCGGGGTGAAGGTGGTCGTCCTGACGACGTTCGGCCGCCCCGGCTATCTGCGCAGCGCCATGGAGGCCGGCGCGCACGCCTTCCTGGTCAAGGACGCCCCCGCCGCCCAGCTCGCGCAGGCCGTCCGCAAGGTCCTCGCCGGGGAACGCGTCATCGACCCCACGCTGGCCGCGGCGGCCCTGGCCGAGGGCGCCAACCCGCTGACGGACCGCGAGCGCGAGGTGCTCCGCGCCGCATCCGACGGCCGCACCAACGCCGAACTGGCCACGGCCCTGCACCTCTCGCAGGGGACCGTCCGCAACTACCTGTCGGTGGCGATCCAGAAACTGGCGGTCCGCAACCGGGCGGAGGCGGTCCGGGTGGCGCGGGAGAAGGGCTGGCTGTAGCGGGCGTCCCCCGGCGCGCGGCTCAGTTCAACATCGCCCGGGCGGCCCGGGCCTGGCCCAGCACCAGCTCGGCGGCCCCGGCGTCGACGGCCCCGACCACCTCCGCGTAGGCCTCCAGCTCGGCGGCCCCGACCACGTAGTCCCCGCGCCGCACCAGCAGCCGGGCCCGCTCGTAGCGCAGCCGCGCCGGATGCGCCGGCAGCAGCAGCGACAGCTCCACGGCCCACAGCGCCACGTCGGAGCGCTCCGGTCGCGCCGCGGCCCACGCCCGCACGTTGTTCAGGATCCGCAGTACGACCTCCAGCGGATCGGCGGGCCGCAGCATCGAGGCGTCCAGCGGCGCCCCCGTCGCCCCGGCCACCAGCACCTCGGCGTCGGGCCCGGTCAGCACCCGGCCGCCGTCGAACGGATCGGCCAGCACCTGGTCCTCCGCAGGCCCGAAGCCGACGACGAAGTGCCCCGGCAGCGCGACCCCGTACACCGGCGCGCCGGCCCGCCGGGCCACCTCCAGCCACACCACCGACAGCAGGATCGGCAGCCCGCGCCGCCGCCGCACCACCTCGTGCAGCAGCGACGACTCCAGCCGCTGGTAGTCGCTCGGCACGCCATGGAACCCGAGCCGCGCGCCCAGCAGTTCGGCCAGCGCCGTCGCCCAGGCCCGCGGGCCGCCCGGCCGGAAGGGGAGCTGTCCGGCCAGCTCGTCCAGCTCGATCTCCACGGCGTCCAGGGCGGCGTCGTCGAGGGCGCCGTCGGCCTCGGCGGCGATCAGCAGGCACAGCCGCGCGAGGTCGGGCCGCTCGGCCCGCGCCTCCTCGGCGAACCGGCGCCGCAGTTCGGTGGAACGGGGGGACGGATGCGGGGACATACGTGCCTCATGCCCTCTCAGGCCGGTCGACGAGCGGGCGGGGCGGCGACAGAATCGCCGATCCCGTCCTGGTGCTCCGGTGCACGGTAGTAGTGGTACGTGTGGTGCGTGACGAAACCCATGCGGTCGTAGAGCGCGCGCGCCCCCGCGTTGTCCGCCTCCACCTGGAGCCAGGCCGCCGACGCGCCCTCGTCGAGGGCGCGCCGGGCGAGCGCCGTCATGATCCGCGTCGCGAGCCCGCCGCGCCGCCGCGCCGGGTCGACCTCGACGGCGCCGAACCCGGCCCACCGCCCGTCGACCACGCAGCGCCCGATCGCGGCCGGCACCCCGTCGTCGCCCGGCACGCTCGCGAACCACACCGAGGGACCGGAGCCCAGCACCTTCAGCGCGACCTCGCTCGGCCCCGTGCGCCGGTAGCGCCTGAGCCACGCCGTCCCCGGCCGCCGGGCGAGCACGACCTCGGCACCGGGGTCCGGCCGGTCCCCGAGGGGCGCGAGCGCGGCGATCCGCACCTCGGTCGGCGTCCCGTCCGTCCAGCCGCGCGCGGCCAGTTCGGCGCAGAGCACTTCCTGCGTGCCCGCCGCGCCGGTCGCCAGCTGCGCGTACGCGGGCAGCCCCCGGGCCGCGTACCACCGGCGGACCCGCTCCAGCGCGTCGTCGAGCGGCGCGCCCGGGTCGCCCGCGGGCAGCACGGAGTTGGCCCGTTTGGTGTAGCCGTCGGCGGCGCGCAGCCGCCACTCGCCCAGCTGTTCGGTCTCCAGCGGCTGCCAGGCCCGGCCGCCGACGCGCGCGAGCTCGGCGAAGGTCGCGGACGGCCCCCGGCGCCGGGCCGGCTCGGCGGGCACCACCTTTCCCGCGACCAGTGAGGACTCCTCGACCGTGACCCGTTCGCCGCCTCTTCGTGTGATGAGCAGCACACCGCTGTTCCACGATGTGAGAACGCCGACGGTGTCGGTGAATTTCCGACCCGCGGGCCCGTCTTCGCTCACCCGTCGTACAGACACGCGTTTTCCCACGTCATCGCCCGAGATGCGGACTTCGAGCCGTCCGCCAGCAGTGAATTCCACAGCTAGGCCCACCCCTCCTGTTCGGATCATGGCCGGGAACGGAGATACTAGGTGGCGGGCATCGACGACGCCGCGCTCCCGCGCGCCAGGCGGCGGAGCCTGTGGAGGCCCGCCAGCGCCCTATCGAGGAGGAACGACAGCGTGACCTACGTCATCGCGCAGCCTTGTGTCGACGTCAAGGACAAGGCGTGCATCGAGGAGTGCCCGGTCGACTGCATCTACGAGGGCTCCCGGTCCTTGTACATCCACCCGGACGAATGCGTCGACTGTGGTGCCTGTGAGCCGGTCTGCCCGGTCGAGGCGATCTTCTACGAGGACGACACTCCGGAGGAGTGGAAGGACTACTACAAGGCGAACGTCGAATTCTTCGACGAGCTCGGCTCGCCCGGTGGTGCCTCGAAGATGGGCCTGATCGAGAAGGACCACCCGTTCATCGCCGCTCTGCCGCCGCAGAACCAGTAGCCGCGCCAGCGGTACGCACAGGCGTTGCCCCGGTCCCGTACGGCGTCCACCGCGTACGGGACCGAGGCGTTCGTCCACCCGTTTCGTGAGAGAAGTGAGCTGACAGGTGTCCGCAGTCCCGGCCCCCATCGACCGCATTCCGACCTTCCCCTGGGACAAGCTGGAGCCGTACAAGAAGACGGCCGCGGCGCACCCGGACGGCATCGTCGACCTGTCCGTCGGCACGCCCGTCGACCCGGTGCCCGCGCTGATCCAGAAGGCCCTGATCGACGCCGCGGACTCGCCGGGCTACCCCACGGTCTGGGGCACCCCCGAGCTGCGCGACGCGCTGGTCTCCTGGTGCGGACGCCGGCTCGGCGCCCGCGGCCTCACGCACCACAACGTGCTGCCGGTCGTCGGCTCCAAGGAGCTGGTGGCCTGGCTCCCGACGCAGCTGGGCCTCGGCCCGGGCGACAAGGTCGCCTACCCGCGCCTGGCCTACCCGACGTACGAGGTGGGCGCCCGCCTCGCCCGCGCCGAGTACGTCGCCTACGACGACCCGACCGAGCTTGACCCGGCCGGCCTCAAGCTCCTGTGGCTCAACTCGCCGTCGAACCCGACGGGCCGGGTGCTCTCCCGCGACGAGCTGACCCGGATCGTGGCCTGGGCCCGCGAGCACGGCATCCTCGTCTTCTCCGACGAGTGCTACATCGAGCTGGGCTGGGAGGCCGACCCGGTCTCGATCCTGCACCCGGACGTCAACGGCGGCTCGTACGAGGGCCTGGTCACCGTCCACTCGCTCTCCAAGCGGTCGAACCTGGCCGGGTACCGGGCGGCGTTCCTGGCCGGTGACGCGGCGGTCCTCGACCCGCTGCTCCAGATCCGCAAGCACGGCGGGATGATGACCTCCGCCCCGACGCAGGCGGCCGTCGTCGCGGCGCTCGGCGACGAGGACCACGTCCAGGACCAGCGCGCCCGGTACGCGGCCCGCCGCGAACTGCTGCGCGAGGCCCTGCTCCAGCACGGCTTCCGCATCGAGCACAGCGAGGCCAGCCTCTACCTGTGGGCGACCCGCGAGGAGTCCTGCTGGGACACCGTCGCCCACCTCGCGGAGCTGGGCATCCTCGTCGCGCCGGGCGACTTCTACGGCGAGGCGGGGGCCACGTTCGTCCGCGTCGCCCTGACCGCGTCCGACGAGCGGATCCGGGCGGCCGTCGACCGCCTCTCCTGACACGGCCCGCGGCGGCCCGCCGCACGGGACGAGAGACACGGGACGAGAGAGGGGCGCCCCGAACGCTGGACCAGCGTTCGGGGCGCCCCTCTCGTCACGCGTGCGCGACTCAGCCGAGCGGCAGGCTCTGGACCGGGAGGGACTCGGTGGGCAGGCCGCCCTGGGTCAGCGAGTCGGTGGGCAGGCCGCCCTTGGTGGCGGTGCCAGCGGTGTCGCCGACGACGTCACCGGTGCTGCCGGCCAGGTCGCCCGCGGCCTTCTGCGCCGCCGGGGTGGCCGTCTTGGCACCCTTGCCGACCGTCTTGCCGGCCGCCGGAACGGCCTTCTTGACGGCCTTGCTCCCGGTGTCGCCGGCCATGCCGGTGGCGTTCTGGGTCGCTCCGTCGACGGTGTTGCCCAGGTTCGCGCCGTCCAGCGCGGTCACGCCACCGAGGTCGGGCGTGGCCGGCAGCTCGGCAGCGCTCACGGAACCGGCCGCACCGACCACGGGTGCCGCTCCCGCCGCAAGGAGCAGCGCGGCACGGGCGATCCGACGGGTCAGGGGGAGGGACATGATGCTCCTAAGACGGGAGAGAACGTGTGGTGGCCGATCACCGTGCGGCGCCTGGTGCCGTGCGGCGGTCGGACACCGTGACAACAGCCCGACGCCCCGGGAAGGTTGCGGGTCGGCAACGTAAAGGGTTGGTAATGCGTCGCATTATCTGCCGCGGATAAAAACGGGCAAACGCCGCTGCCCGGCCGGGCCGGAGCACCGCCGGAAGCCCCTTGTCCCAAGGGCATCACGGCCCGCGCCGGACCCCGCCCCGACGCGTGGCCGCGCGGTGCGCCGGACGCGGCCCGCGTCCCCCCGACGGGTGACGGCCCGTACTACTGACCGGTGGCGATACGGACCTCCGCGACGGCCTGCGCGACCCCGGAACCGCCCGCCCCGTGCCATCCCTGCCCGCTCTGCCCGGCGGTCCACTCCCGGCCCGCGTAGGAGACACGTTCGATGCGCAGCGCGGACGCGTTGGCCACCGCCCACTGCGCCAGCTCCCAGCCGCGCCGCCGCTCCCCGCCCGCGGCGAGGTCCCGGGCGGCCGGCACCGGAACCCGCACCGAGCGCCCGCCCCCGGGAGGCGGCGCCGCCGCCCGTCCGAAGTCCCGGACCAGCGCGGCCCGCACGCCCGCCGGGCCGCCGCGCGGGCGCTCAGCCCCGGCGGCGGCCGGCCCGCCCTCGCAGGTCAGCGAGGCGGCGGCCCGTCCGGTCAGGGCGGCGGCGAGCAGGGCCGCGTCCGGCTCGTGCTTCGCGTACGCCTGCGGGAATCCGCTGCGCTGCACGCGCTGGGCGGCGGCGGTCAGCGGCAGCCGCGCATAGCCCGGGACCTCCGCCAGGCGCGCGTAGAACTGCCCGGCCGCGTACGCCGGGTCCATGATCTGCCGTGCGGTGCCCCAGCCCGCGGAGGGGCGCTGCTGGAAGAGGCCGAGCGAGTCCCGGTCGCCGTGCCGGACGTTGCGCAGCCCCGACTCCTGGAGGGCGGTCGCCAGCGCGATGGTGACGGCGCGCTCGGGCATGCCGCGGGAGGTGCCCACCGCCGAGATCGTCGCCGCGTTCACCGCCTGCTCGGACGTGAACACGAACGCCGCCCCGCCATGGGCCGCCGCCACCGCGCACCGCGGCGCCGGGCGGCTCCCCGTGGCGTACCGCACGGCGCCATAGCCGGCCACGGCGAGCAGCACGGCGAGGGCCGCGCCGATCCGCCGCAGACGGCCGCGCCGCGCGACGGTGGGGGGCCCGGACACGCGACCAAGGTACTGGAGCGCACCGACAGGACGGCCCGGCGGCGGCCGGACACCGCCCGTCTAAAATCGGCGCCATGGACCGCACCACGCTCGACCTCACCCAGGACGCCGCCCGCCTCACCGCCCAGCTGGTCGACCTCGCCTCGCCCAGCGGCAGCGAGAAAGAGCTGGCGGACGCCGTCGAGGAGGCGCTGCGCGCCCTGCCGCACCTGAGCGTCGAGCGGTACGGCAACAACGTGGTCGCGCGCACGCAGCTGGGCCGCGACGAGCGGATCATCCTGGCCGGCCACCTCGACACGGTCCCGATCGCGGACAACGTGCCCTCGCGCCTCGACGAGGACGGCGTCACCCTGTGGGGCTGCGGCACCAGCGACATGAAGTCCGGCGTCGCCGTCCAGCTGCGCATCGCGCACACCCTCACCGCGCCCAACCGCGACCTGACCTTCGTCTTCTACGACAACGAAGAGGTCGCCGCACACCTCAACGGCCTCGGCCATGTGGCGCAGGCCCACCCCGACTGGCTGGAGGGCGACTTCGCGATCCTCCTGGAGGGCACCGAGGGCCTGGTCGAGGGCGGCTGCCAGGGCACCCTGCGGGTCATCCTGAAGGTCGCGGGCGAGCGGGCGCACTCCGCGCGCGCGTGGATGGGCGCGAACGCCATCCACGCCGCGTCCCCGATCCTGGAGCGCCTCGCCGCCTACGAGCCGCGCAGGCCGGTCGTCGACGGCCTGGAGTTCCACGAGGGCCTGAACGCCGTCGCCATCGAGGGCGGAGTCGCCAAGAACGTCATTCCCGACGCCTGTTCCGTCACGGTCAACTTCCGCTACGCACCCGACCGTTCCATGGCGGAGGCCGAGCGCTTCGTCCGGGACTTCTTCGCCGGCTGCCCCATCGACGAGTTCATCGTCGACGACCACACCGGCGGCGCCCGGCCCGGCCTCACGCACCCCGCCGCGGCCGCCTTCCTGGCCGCCGTCGGCGGCGAGGCGCGCCCGAAGTTCGGCTGGACCGACGTCTCCCGCTTCAGCGCCCTCGGCGTGCCCGCGGTGAACTACGGACCGGGCAACCCGATCTACGCCCACAAGATCGACGAGCGGGTCGACACCCGGCTGATCCTGGAGGCCGAGCGGGTCCTCGCCGCCTGGCTCACCGCTCCCCGAAACGCCGGGGTCCCTCGCGGGTAACCCGCGTAGACCTACCCTTGCCCTACGTAAGTGCGTGATGACTGCGCAGGAAGGGAGCGGACCATGAGCAACCCCGAGGGCACGCGACGTCCCAAGGAGCAGCGGACCGGACCGGTGGTCCGCCGCCGCGACCAGGTCCAGCCGGGGACGAGCGACCAGCGTCTGCTCGACACGGAGGGCCCGTCGGGCTGGGTGCACACCGACCCCTGGCGGGTGCTGCGCATCCAGTCCGAGTTCATCGAGGGCTTCGGCACGCTCGCCGAACTGCCGCCCGCGATCAGCGTGTTCGGCTCCGCCCGCACACCGCAGGACTCACCGGAGTACGCGGCGGGCGTCGAGATCGGCAAGGCACTGGTGGAGGCCGGGTTCGCGGTCATCACCGGCGGCGGCCCCGGCGCCATGCAGGCCGCCAACCAGGGTGCCGTGGAGGCCAAGGGCATCTCGGTCGGCCTCGGCATCGAACTGCCCTTCGAGCAGGGGCTGAACCAGTACGTCGACCTCGGCCTGAACTTCCGTTACTTCTTCGTACGGAAGACGATGTTCGTGAAGTACGCGCAGGGATTCGTGGTGCTGCCCGGCGGCCTGGGCACCCTCGACGAGCTGTTCGAGGCGCTCACCCTCGTACAGACCACCAAGGTGACGCGCTTCCCGATCGTCCTGTTCGGCACGCAGTACTGGAGCGGGCTCGTCGACTGGCTGAAGAACACGGTGATCGCGCAGGGCAAGGCCAGCGAAGCCGACCTCCTGCTGTTCCACGTCACGGACGACGTGGACGAGGCCATCGCGCTGGTCACCAAGGAGACCGGCAAGTAGGCCGCTCCGCGCCGTCACGCCAGCCCCCGGCGGGCCACCGCCGGGGGCCGGTGACCGGCGATGGACGCCACCATGTCGAGCACCTGCCGGGTCTCGGCGACCTCGTGCACCCGGTAGACCTGCGCGCCCAGCCACGCCGACACCGCCGTCGTCGCCAGCGTCCCGACGACCCGCTCCTTGACCGGCTTGTCGAGCGTCTCGCCCACGAAGTCCTTGTTGGACAGCGACACGAGCACCGGCCAGCCCGTCTCCACCATCTCCGGCAGCCGCCGCGTCGCCTCCAGCGAGTGGCGCGTGTTCTTCCCGAAGTCGTGGCCCGGATCGATCAGCACCGACTCGCGCGGCACACCGAGCGACACCGCCCGCCGCGCGTAACTCACCGTCACGTCCAGGATGTCCGCCATCACGTCGTCGTAACGGGCCCGGTGCGGCCGCGTGCGGGGCTCCGCGCCGCCCGCGTGCGTGCACACGAGGCCCACGCCGTAGCGCCCCGCGACCTCCGCGAGCCGCGGGTCGACGCCGCCCCACGCGTCGTTCAGCAGATCCGCGCCCGCCTCGCACACGGCCTCGCCCACCTCGTGCCGCCAGGTGTCGACGCTGATGATCACGTCCGGGAAGCGCCGCCGGACCTCCGCCACGAAACCGACGGTGCGCCGCGCCTCCTCCCGCGCGTCGACCTCCTCGCCGGGACCGGCCTTCACCCCGCCGATGTCGACGATCAGCGCGCCCTCGGCGACGGCCTGTTCGACCCGCGCGAGCGCGGGCTCGTCCTGGAACGTGGCGCCCTGGTCGTAGAAGGAGTCGGGGGTCCGGTTCACGATCGCCATGATCACCGGTTCGTGCGCGGCGAACTCGTGCCGACCCAGCCTGAGCATCCCTGTGACTCTCCTCCGGATCCCTCGGGATCCCACTGCGATCACGTATCAACGGTCGCCTGCGACCTTAACCGTCGGTACGGCATGGCACGATCGGACCCTGACGGTTCCGGGTCGCGTGCAGACCGACCCGGTCGAGCCAGGGGACGGCACAGATGGTCATGTTCTTGTTTCTGGTCGCCGCGCTCGTCGTGGTGGTCGCGGCGGTGACGCTCGCGATCGTCGGCGGGGGCGACGGCGGCGCACTGCGCGACGAACCGTCCCAGTTCTACGCGGACCCGCTGCCGCACGACCGTCCCGTCGGCCCCTCCGACGTGGACGCGCTGCGACTGCCGACCGCCGTGCGCGGCTACCGCATGGCGGAGGTCGACGACGCGCTGAACCGGCTGGGCGCGGAACTCGCCGAGCGGGACGCCCGGATCACCGAGCTGGAGTCGGCGCTCGCCTCGGCCCACGCGCGGACCCGGCCGCCCGTCGACCGCCGCCCCGAGGGCGGCTTCGCGCCGCCCGGCGGCTACCCGGACGAGCCGGGGGAGGACCTGCGATGAGCGAGGAGCCGACCGGCGCCGCGATCCCCGGGCCCGACGGGAGGCCGCGCTGCCCCTGGGGCCTGTCGACCGAGGACTACGTCGTCTACCACGACACCGAGTGGGGCCGCCCGGTCCACGGCGACGACGCGCTGTTCGAGCGGCTGAGCCTGGAGGCCTTCCAGTCCGGACTGTCCTGGATCACGATCCTGCGCCGCCGCGAGACCTTCCGCACCGCCTTCGCCCACTTCAAGATCGCCGAGGTCGCCGCGTTCACGGACGCCGACCGCGAGCGGCTGCTCGCCGACCCCGGCATCATCCGCAACCGCGCGAAGGTCGACGCCACGCTGTCGAACGCCCGGGTGCTCGCCGACTGGCCCGCGGGCGACCTCGACCGGCTCATCTGGTCCTTCGCGCCGGACGCCGCCGGCCGCCCGGCCCCGCGCCTGCTGTCGGACGTCCCGGCCAGCACGGACGAGTCGAAGGCCCTGTCCAAGGAGCTGAAGCGGCGCGGGCTGCGGTTCGTCGGCCCCACCACGGCGTACGCGCTGATGCAGGCGTGCGGGCTGGTCGACGACCACCTCGCCGACTGCGTGGCCCGCACGGCCGCCGGGCGCTAACGCCCGAGGTACTTCGGCTTCTTCTTGGCGACGAAGGCCTGCACCGCGATGGCGTGGTCCTCGGAGGAGCCGGCCCGGGACTGGAGCTCGTCCTCCTTCTCCAGGGTCTCGTCGAGGGAGTGGTCCGCGGCGTAGGCCAGCGACTCCTTGAGGGCGGCGTAGGCGACGGTCGGGCCCTCGGCGAGGGCGCGCGCCACCGCGCCCGCCTCCGCGGCGAGGTCGGCGCCGGGCACGACCCGGTTCACGATCCCCAGGTCGTGGGCTTCCGCCACGGAGATCGAACGCGGGAAGAGCAGCAGGTCGGCGGCGCGGCCGGGGCCGATCAGCCGGGGCAGCGTCCAGGACACGCCGGAGTCGGCGGTCAGCGCGACGCCCGCGAACGCGGTGGTGAACGAGGCGTTCTCCGCCGCGATCCGGTAGTCCGCGCAGAGCGCGAAACCGAACCCGGCGCCGGCCGCCACGCCGTTCACCGCCGCCACGACCGGCTTCGGCATCCGGGTCAGCGCCCGCACGATCGGGTTGTAGTGCTCGTGCACCGTGCTCATCGTGGTGCCCCGGCCGGCCTCGCGGTCCGCCAGCAGCGACCCGACGTGCTCCTTCAGGTCCTGCCCGACGCAGAAGGCCCGGTCACCGGCCGCCGTGAGCAGCACCGCCCGCACCGCGCCGTCGTCGGCCGCGGCCTGTACCGCGTCGCGGAGGGCGACCTTGGCCTCGGTGTTCATCGCGTTCATCGCCTCGGGGCGGTTCAGCGTGATCGTCGCGAGCCCGTCGCTCACCTCGTAGAGCACGGCGTCGGCCATGGGAGCCTCCTATGCGGTTGCTTAGTCGTCCGTGCACAGCATGACGGAGATCACGGCCCGCGGAACGCCCCCCGCATGTGACCTGCGTCAAACAATTCCGTCACGGAAGAGGCGCGAGAGTGGCGCAGTATCGCAGCCACATCCCCGAATTGAGTGGTTTTGCTCAAGCGCGTTGCGCAAGCGATGCCTGCCGATGTTGGTCATCGGGTCCTGTGATGCGGGATAATGGCCTAGAAGCAATGTGTTCGATGCCGGTGATGAGTGCCCGTTCAGGGGGCCGTCGGCGCTGATGTGAGCTGGTTTCAGGAAGGGGAACGAGCATGGCGGCCATGAAGCCGCGAACGGGTGACGGCCCGCTCGAGGTGACCAAGGAGGGGCGGGGCATCGTCATGCGCGTTCCGCTCGAAGGCGGCGGTCGGCTCGTGGTAGAGCTGACGCCGGACGAGGCAGACGCCCTCGGCGACGCCCTGAAGAAGGTCGTCGGCTGACGCGGAAGCGACCATACCTTTTCGACCGCCCTGGCACACATCCGGTGCCAGGGCGGCCGTGTTTCCCCAGGTCAACCCCCCTTTGAGGCGAGGCGCGAGCAAGGCAGCCAGAGACACCGCCCGGGGCGACCGGAGACACCACTCAGGGGCGCGGGGCACCGGACGATCCCGGGGGAGTGAGGCGCCGCTCAGGGGCGCGGGGAACTGCGCGCCCGGCCACGGCGGAGGATCACCCGACGACGTACGGGTGCCCGTGACCCGGGCGCGGGGCACCGGACGATCCCGTGGAACTGAAGCACCGCTCAGGGGCGCGGGGAACTGCGCGCCCGGCCACGGCGGAGGATCACCCGACGACGGACGGGTGTCCCTGACCCGGGTGCGGGGCACCGGACGATCCCGGGGGAGTGAGGCGCCGCTCAGGGGCGCGGGGAACTGCGCGCCCGGCCACGACGGAGGATCACCCGACGACGTACGGGACGCCCCCGACGACCCCGGCGCGGCCACCGGACGATCGCCGGGACGACCGCACCGCCCCGCCTAACGCTTCACGGCACAGAGCAGCCCATCCCCGACGGGCAGCAGCGAGGGCACCAGCCCCGCCGACTCCCGAACGGCCCGCAAAAGCTCCCGCACCCGCACGACCTCCACCGGCTGCGGCCCCGAGTCCACGGTCCGCCCATCGGCGAAGACCCCCTCGAAACAGACCAGCCCACCGGGCCGCAGGAGCCGCAACGATTCGGCGAGATACTCCAGCGACTCCATCCGGTCCCCGTCGCAGAACACGAGGTCGTACCCGCTGTCCGCGAGCCGCGGCAGCACATCGAGCGCCCGCCCCGGAATGAACCGCGCCCGATTGGCGGCGAACCCGGCCGCCCGGAACGCCTGCCGCGCGAACTGCTGCCGCTCCGGCTCCGGATCCACCGTGGTCAGCACGCCGTCGAGCCGCATGCCGTGCAGCAGATGGATTCCGGACACGCCCGTGCCCGTACCGATCTCGGCGACGGCCTTGGCCCCGACGGTGGCGGCGAGCATCCCCAGGGCCGCGCCCGCGCCGGGTGACACCGAGCGCAGCCCCGCGTCCCTGGCCCGGTCCCGGGCCCAGCGCAGTGCCTCGTCCTCGGCGACATAGGCGTCGGCGAACGCCCAACTCGTCTGCCGGTTGCCGGTAATGGCCCTCTCCTGTCCCCGTGGTTGCCTGCGCGTGACTTTATCCGTTGGTGGCGGGAACTCGCAGATGGGACCGGGCGTTTACGAGAGCAGGGGGAAACAGTGGGACGAAGCGGGGGAGAGCGGTATGGCGACAGCGACAGAACCGGTGGCCGACCGCCGACCGGCAAATCTGAGTAAAAACACTTATCCGGAGCTAACGGGCGAGGTGGCTATGGTAGGGGCTCCACTGGACACCACCAGAGCCGACAGGGGAGGTGCGGCTGCGCCTGTGGATCGGGGAGGAGTGCTCCGGCGTCTTCTCAGGTCGTCGGGTGAGCCGAAATCTGTGACCAACACCGCTGACCGATTCCGCACCACTGACTCCGCGCAGCAGACCGCGACCTTTGCCGCTGACGCGGAATCCCAGGCGTGGACTCCGCCCACCTGGGAGGAGATCGTCAGCACGCACAGCGGCCGGGTGTACCGGCTCGCCTACCGCCTGACCGGCAATCAGCACGACGCCGAAGATCTCACCCAGGAGGTCTTCGTCCGCGTCTTCCGCTCCCTGTCGACGTACACGCCGGGCACCTTCGAGGGCTGGCTGCACCGCATCACGACGAACCTGTTCCTGGACATGGTCCGCCGAAAGCAGCGCATCCGCTTCGACTCCCTGGGCGACGACGCCGCGGAGCGCCTCCCGAGCCGCGAGCCGTCCCCGCAGCAGGTCTTCAACGACGCGCACTTCGACGCCGACGTGCAGCAGGCGCTGGACACCCTGGCGCCCGAGTTCCGCGCCGCCGTCGTCCTGTGCGACATCGAGGGACTGTCCTACGAGGAGATCGCCGCGACCCTGGGCGTGAAGCTGGGCACGGTCCGCAGCCGGATCCACCGCGGCCGCTCGCAGCTGCGCAAGGCGCTCCAGCACCGTTCGCCGGAGGCCCGCAAGGACCGCCGCACACTCGCCACGACGGGGGCGATCCCTGTCCTCGGAGGAGGGGGCGCGACCGCGTGAGTGGACCACGACTCAATCCTGCCGACCGCCAGCTCGCCGCGGCCGACCAGCACCTGGGGGACCGGCTGGCCGCCTTCGTCGACGGAGAGCTGGACCACGACGCCCGGGAGCGCGTCCTCGCCCACCTGGCGACCTGCGCCCGGTGCAAGGCCGAGGCCGACGCCCAGCGCCGCGTCAAGAGCGTCTTCGCCGAGGCGGCCCCGCCGCCGCCCAGCGACAGTTTCCTCGCCCGGCTCCAGTGCCTGCCCGCAGGGGGCGACCCCGAGGACGACGGGACACCGTTCGGTGGCACCGGCTTCGGCGCGGGCCGTCCCTTCGGCGCCGTCCGAGGGCTGGGCAACGGCGTGTTCGACGTCGACACCGAGCCGTTCGGGTACGCGCCGTCCGGCGCCCATGCCGCCGTGCTCCCTCCCCAGCACGGCTTCCGCATCCACGAAGTGAACCGCGACCGGCACGACAGCGACCGGGCCTCGCGCGGGCGCCGCTTCGCGTTCGCCGCGGCCGGGGCCGTCTCGCTCGCCGCGATCGCCCTGGGCGGCGTCACCTCCGGCGTCCCCGCGGACACCGCCGACGCCCGCGGCGCGGGAGGCGGCGGCAACAGCAACGCCACACCCCTGCGCAGCCAGGCGACCGGCACCGCCGCCGTCCCCGAGGCCCAGCGCCGCAGGACGCTCTCCCCGCTGCTCGGCCAGCGCGGCGGCGCCCTCGCCGCACCGGTCTCCGCCACCGGCGCGGGCGCCCCACTGCTGCCGGGGGGTGGGCACGCGGACAGCGCGAGCTATCCGTTCTCCACCCCGATGCTCTCGGCGGCGGCCCGCATGACCCCCCTCATACGCCCCGCCGCCCCCGTCCCCGTGGTCTCCCTCGCGCTGAACCCGCACACGTCGTCCGAGGTCACCGGCCTCGGCCTCGCGGCGCAGACCAGCCTCGCCGCCGCCCCGACCGCCATGCCGACGGTCTCCTCCCGCCCGTCGTCCGCCCGCTGAGCCTGTCCGAGTGCCCTTCGCCGTACCCGCCCCACCTGGTTCAATCCAGGGGAGACCGCGTCCCGGGTTCCGACCCGGGGTGCGCGGGCGGGAGCCGGCGGTGACGTGCCGCGGGCCGGTTGCGGGGAGAGCAGCGGGACATGGACGAGGGCAACCCCCCGAAGGCCAAGTGGTGGAGCCGCCCCCGACCGGACACGGGGCGCCCGCCGGGCGACGACGGCGACGGCGACTGGCATCTCCCGGCCCCCGCCCCGGCCGCCGGCCCCGCGCCCGACCCCGATGCCCCTCCCACGCCCGTACGGGCCCCTGACCCCTCCCCCGAGGCCCCGCGGGACACTTCGCCGCCCCCGGGCGCCCAGGCCCCCGCCGAGGCCCCACAGCAGCCCCACACAGCCTCACCACCCCCGCCGACCCCAGCCACCTCGCCGACCCCGGCGCCCCCGCCGACCCCAGCGCCCTCACCGACCTCGGAGTCGGACGCGCCCCCGGCGTCGGCCGTGCCCCCCGACCAGCCCCTCCCCGACACCCCGGACCGCCAGTACACCGACCGGTACACCGACGTGCCGTACGGAGCGCCGGGGCCCTGGGCGCCCGCGCCGCCGGTGCGGCATCCGGGGCTGACCCCGGCGCAGGGCACCGCACCGCCCGCGGCGGCGACGGCACCCTCCGCGTACCAGGGAGCGCCGGGCCCGGCTCCCGTGTCCGCGGCGCCCTGGCAGCAGTACGACCCCTGGGCCGGGCCCGTCTCGCTGTCGCAGAGCGGCGGGCCCGTCGGGGCGCGGCCGCGGCGCGGGCGGCGCGGCCTGGTGCTCGGCGCCGTACTGATCGCGCTGGCCTCCGGCGGGATCGGCGGCGCCGTCGGCTCGTACCTGGAGCGCGACGGCGTGACGGACATCGAACTCCCGCAGGCGGGCGCCGAGTCCACCCACCGCGCGCCCGGCAGCGTCGCGGGCATCGCCGCGAGCGCGCTGCCCGGCGTCGTCACCATCCACACCAAGGGCTCGGCCGAGCAGGGCACCGGCACCGGCTTCGTCCTCGACGACCGCGGCCACATCCTCACCAACAACCACGTCGTGGACCCGGCGGGGGACGGCGGTGAGATATCGGTCACGTTCGCCGGGGGCGAGAGCGCCCGCGCGAAGGTCGTCGGGCACGACACCGGCTACGACCTCGCCGTCGTCAAGGTCGACCACGTGCGCGGCCTGCGGCCGCTGCCGCTCGGCAACTCCGCGAGCGTGCAGGTCGGCGACCCGGTGGTGGCCATCGGCGCCCCCTTCGACCTCGCCAACACCGTGACCGCGGGCATCATCAGCGCCAAGGACCGGCCGATCACGGCGGGCGGCGAGAAGGGCGACGGCAGCGACGTCAGCTATGTCGACGCCCTCCAGACCGACGCGCCCATCAACCCGGGCAACTCCGGCGGACCGCTGGTCGACGCCAAGGCCCGGGTCATCGGCATCAACAGCGCCATCCGCTCCGCCGACGGCGGCACGGAACCGGACGGCGGCCAGTCCGGCTCCATCGGCCTCGGCTTCGCCATCCCGATCAACCAGGCCAGACGCGTCGCCGAGGAACTGATCAACACCGGGCGGGCCACCCACCCGGTCATCGGCGTCACCCTGGACATGGACTACTCGGGCGACGGCGCGCGCGTGGGCACCAAGGGCAACGACGGCGGCTCGTCCGTCAGCCCCGGCGGCCCCGGCGCCAGGGCCGGGATCGAACCCGGCGACGTGATCACCGCCGTGGACGGGGTCCGGGTCCACGCCGGTGAGGAACTCATCGTCAAGATCCGCTCGCACCGCCCCGGGGACCGGCTGCGCCTCACCGTCGAACGGGACGGGAAGGAACGGCGGGTGTCCCTCGTCCTCGGCTCGGCCGACGGCGACTGACCGCGCCGCGATCGGCGCCCGACCGGTCGGGACCCGGCACGGATGATCCTGGACGTCGCCCGGTGGCTACCAAATGGACAGCTGCGCCGGGTACCGTGGACCGGTCCCCTGCCGGACCCTGCCGAAGACCTGCCACCGAAGACCGCTGCGGGCCGAGGACACGCTAGGAGTGCAAGGTGTTCAACGACATTGGCCTACCGGAGGTCATAGCGCTTGTCGTGCTGGCCGTGCTCGTCTTCGGCCCCGACAAGCTGCCGCAGGTCATCCAGGACGTCGCGCGCACCATCCGCAAGATCCGTGAGTTCTCGGACAGCGCCAAGCAGGACATCCGCAACGAACTGGGCCCGGAGTTCAAGGACTTCGAGTTCGAGGACCTGAACCCCAAGACGTTCATCCGCAAGCAGCTGGACAGCGATGAACTGGGTCTCAAGGAGATCCGCAACGGGTTCGACCTGAAGAAGGAGATGGCCGAGGTCGGCGACGCCGTGCAGACGGTCGGCGACGTGCGCGACGAGAGCCCGTCGTCCGGCGGCCGGATCAGCATGACCAAGGGCCCCGACCTGGAGAAGCGCCCCGAGTCGCCGGAGCAGCAGGACCGGCGCACGCCGCCGCCCTTCGACGCCGACGCGACCTGAAACCACCGCACTCGAAACCGGGCCCCGCGGACCCGGTGTGGCATCCTGCCTTGTTGTTGCGCGGACCGAACGTGAGGACGCCCGAGGGGGGCGGGCCGCTTCGGTCCGTACGAGAGCGAGGAGGCGGCCGGGTACATGGAGACGACGAGTCGGGTGGGCGCGCAGGCGCCGGCCACCGAGGGGGCCGGTCAGGTCCCGGGGGCCCGGCGCACGGTCGACGGATACCTGCTGGCGTCCTTCCCGTGGTACGGCCTCGACGAGGCCTTCACGGGACCGCGTTGGCTGATGCAGGTCGGCACCACGGCGGACGGGTCCGTCGAGCACGGTTCGATCGGGCACGGCGACGAGCCGTCCGTGCGCAGTGAGGGGACGCTCCACGGGGACGCCGCCGAGCGGTTCGCCGTCGTGGTGACCGTCGCCGCCAATCCGGTGCGGCGCAGCGCCGACGGCACCGGCGTCCTGGAGGCGACATCCGTCTCCTCGGCGGCCTGGCTCGCCGGGGTCGGACTGCTCTCGTACACCTGGCCGGGGCAGATGGACCACACGCTGCGGGACGACTGGCTGGAGCAGCAGACCGAGACGGCATGGGTCCTCGCGGACGATCTCCGCTCGGCGGACTGGGCGGTGCTGTCGCTGCCCGTCGACGGAGTGCCGACGGAATTCCACTACCGGGAGTCCGAGTACGGCTGGGTCCTCGCGGGCTCCACGCAGGCCGGAGTCCACCTCGGCGCCTACGGCCGCGGCATGAGCGCCTACGGCCTGGGCTTCTCCGTGGTGAAGGACATCACCGCGTACGCCCCGGACGCCGCGTAGGGCCCGACGGGCCTCTCGCGCGGTCCCCCGCGCCCCTGGCCGGCGGTCTTCGCTCACCAGGGGCGCGCCCGCGCCGGGAACGGACGGGCGGTGGGGGGCGTACGGGCTAGAACTTGTTGCGCGGCGTGATGCCGAGCGACATGCCGGAGAGGCCGCGCTGACGGCCGCCGAGCTGGTCGGCGATGCCGCGCAGCGCCACGCCCGCGGGGGAGTCGGGGTCGGACAGGACGACGGGCTTGCCCTCGTCGCCGCCCTCGCGCAGCCGGACGTCGATCGGGATGGAGCCGAGGACCGGCACCTCGGCGCCCGTCGTCCTCGTCAGCCCCTCGGCGACCAGCCGGCCGCCGCCGGTGCCGAAGACGTCGACCATCTCGCCGCAGTGCGGGCACGGCAGCCCGGACATGTTCTCGACGACGCCCACGATCTTCTGGTGCGTCTGCACCGCGATCGATCCGGCCCGCTCGGCGACCTCGGCGGCGGCCTGCTGAGGTGTCGTCACGACGAGGATCTCGGCGTTCGGCACGAGCTGCGCGACGGAGATCGCGATGTCGCCCGTCCCCGGCGGCAGGTCGAGCAGCAGGACGTCCAGGTCACCCCAGAAGACATCGGCGAGGAACTGCTGCAACGCGCGGTGCAGCATCGGGCCGCGCCACACCACCGGCGCGTTGCCCGGCGTGAACATGCCGATGGAGATGACCTTCACGCCGTGCGCGGACGGCGGCATGATCATGTTCTCGACCTGGGTGGGCTTGCCGTCGGCGCCCAGCATGCGGGGCACCGAGTGGCCGTAGATGTCGGCGTCGACCACGCCGACCTTCAAGCCGTCGGCGGCCATCGCGGCCGCCAGGTTCACGGTCACGGAGGACTTGCCGACGCCGCCCTTCCCGGACGCCACCGCGTAGACGCGGGTCAGCGAGCCGGGCTTGGCGAAGGGGACCTCGCGCTCGGCGGTGCCGCCGCGCAGCGCCGTGGCCAGCTCCTTGCGCTGTTCGTCGCTCATCACGTCGAGGGTGACCCGCACATCGGTCACACCGTCGACCCGGGCGACCGCCTCCCGCACGTTCGTCTCGATGGTCGAGCGCATCGGGCAGCCGGAGACGGTCAGATACACGGTGACCGCGACGACTCCGTCCGCACCGATGTCCACCGATTTGACCATCCCCAGCTCGGTGATGGGCCGCTGGATCTCGGGGTCGTTCACTGTCGCGAGTGCCTCGCGCACCGCGTCTTCCGTAGCCATACGACCGATAGTACGGCGCGGTAATAGGGGCACGGAAAGCCCCGTCAGCGGTCGTCTACGTCACGTGGCCGTTCCCGCTCGGCCGGGAACACCTCGCCCTCGGGCACGGACCGGCGCTGTTCCTCCAGCTCCTTGAGGAGGTCTTGCAGCTCGGAGCGGATCCAGTCGCGGGTGGCGACCTCGCCGAGGCCGATCCGCAGGGCGGCGACCTCCCGGCTCAGATACTCGGTGTCGGCGATCGAGCGCTCGTTCTGCTTCCGGTCCTGTTCGAGGTTGACCCGGTCGCGGTCGTCCTGCCGGTTCTGCGCGAGCAGGATCAGCGGAGCGGCGTAGGACGCCTGGAGCGACAGCATCAGGGTCAGGAAGATGAACGGATACTGGTCGAAGCGCAGATCGCCGGGCGCGAAGATGTTCCAGAGCACCCAGGCGATGATGATCACCGTCATCCAGACGATGAACCGCCCCGTCCCCAGGAACCGGGCGATGCGCTCCGACAGCCGTCCGAAGGCCTCGGGGTCGTACTCGGGCAGCAGCCGGCGGCGCGGCGCGCGCGGCTGGTCCAGGCGGATGCGGGGGCGGGGCGTCTCGTCATTCGCCATGGTTCACGTCCCCCGAGAGGTGGAACTCCTGCTCGCGCCAGTCGTCGGGCAGCATGTGGTCCAGGACGTCGTCGACGGTGACGGCGCCGAGCAGCGAACCGCCCTCGTCCACGACCGGCGCGGCCACCATGTCGTACGTGGCGAAGAACCCGGCGATCTCCGGCAGCTGGGCCGACGGCGACAGCGCCTGGAGGTCGTCGTCCAGGATCGAGCCGACCATGGTGTACGGCGGATCGCGCAGCAGCCGCTGGAAGTGGATGGTGCCCAGGTACTTGCCGGTCGGCGTCTCGTCCGGCGGGCGGCACACGTACACCTGTGCGGCGAGCGCGGGCGACAGGTCGCGGTTGCGGACCCGGGCGAGCGCGTCGGCGACCGTCGCGTCCGGGCGCAGCACGATCGGCTCGGTCGTCATCAGACCGCCCGCGGTCTTGTCCTCGTACGCCATCAGGCGCCGCACGTCGGCCGCGTCGCTGGGCCGCATCAGCGTGAGCAGCCGCTCCTTGTCGTCCTCGGGCAGCTCGCTGAGCAGGTCGGCCGCGTCGTCCGGGTCCATCTCCTCCAGGACGTCGGCGGCCCGCTCCTCCTGCAATTTGCCGAGGATCTCGATCTGGTCGTCCTCGGGGAGCTCCTCCAGGACGTCGGCGAGGCGTTCGTTGGTGAGCGCCGCGGCGACCTCGGCCCGACGCTTGGGGGACAGGTGGTGCAGGACGTTCGCCAGGTCGGCGGGGCGCAGTTGTTCGAAGGTGGCCAGCAGGTTCTCGGCGCCCTGCCCGTGCTCCTCCAGGGAGAATCCGGCGACGGCGGACCAGTCCACGGTCAGCGCCTCGCCCTTGCGCCGGAAGGTGCCGCCCCTGCCCTTGCGGACGAAGACCCGGTCGATCTCCCAGTCGCGGCGGGCCGGCAACTGCTGCACGGAGACGTCGAGGACGGTGACCTCCTCACCCGACTCCACGAGCTGCACGCGCCGGTCGAGCATCTCGCCGAGGACGAGGCGCTCGGTGGGCCGCTGCTCGAACCGGCGGACGTTGAGGACGCCGGTGGTGATGATCTGGCCGGACTCGATGCCGGTGACCCGGGTCATGGGCAGGAAGATGCGACGCCGCGTGGAGAGTTCGACGACGAGGCCGAGGACCCGGGGCGGCCGCCGTCCCACCCGCAGCATCGCCACGAGGTCGCGGACCCGGCCGACCTGGTCGCCGTTCGGGTCGAAGACGGCGATGCCCGCGAGGTGCGAGACGAAGATCCGGGGGGCGCCAGCTGCCATGCCCGTCGGCACCTCCTCGTCGCGTAAGTGATCATTCCGTGGTTCAGGCTAGCCCGTACCCGTGGAAGACGCCTTTGCACATCGGTCCGCCCGGACCCGCCCGGGGAGCCGTGGGCGTCCCCGGTACGCTGCCGTACTGCCGACGAGCCCCTTTCCGTACGAGAGGTAGTACCGCCCGTGACCGCTTTCCCCCTGGCCCGCCGAACCCGCAGAACGCTCCTGGTCGGCGCGATGTGCACGGGGCTCGCGGCCGGGCTCGCGGCCTGCGGGGACGACCCCGACGCGGGCACGAACGGGGTCGGCCGACTGGAGCCGGGCTCGATCCGGTCCCGCACGGTCGAGGCCGCGCGGAGCGCCGACGCCGTACGGCTGGCGGGCACCGTCGTCAGCGGCGGCAAGACGTACCGGCTCGACATGCGGCTGAAGGACGAGGGCGGCACCGGGTCGGTGACGACGGGCGGCACCACGTTCGGGCTGCTGCGGGTCGACGAGCACCTCTACCTCAAGGCCGGCGCCGACTTCTGGTCGCATTCCGACGACGCCGGGGCGCGGCACGGCGCCGGCGCGGGCGACGCGCTCGACGGCAAGTACGTGAAGGTGCCGGCCGGCGATCCCTCGTACAAGCGGCTGAGCACCTTCACCGACAAGGACGTGCTGCTCGACGGGCTGCTCACGCTGCACGGCACCCTCGCGAAGGGCGAGCGCGGCACCTCCGCCGGGGTGCGCACGATCGCGCTCACCGGCGACGACGGCTCCGGCGGCACGCTGGACGTCTCCCTGGAGGGCACCGCGTACCCCATGCGCCTGGAGCGGGCCGGGGGCGCGGGGACCCTGCAACTGACCGAGTGGGGCAAGGACTTCGCCCTGGACGAGCCGACCTCGGCCGACACCGTGGACTACGGCAAGCAGCTCCCGGAGTCCTGAGCGCAGTCCTGGACCGGGTCCCCGCGCGGGCCGGGGCTCAGCGGCGTCGGCGGCGGCCCAGGAGCCGGGGCAGGCCCGCCGGGACCGGGTCGCGGGTGGTGGCCGGGGTCGGCACCGGCGCGGCCGCCAGGGAGTCCGTGGGAGCCGGGAGCGGGGCCTCGCCGGCGACCGGTGCCAGGCGCAGCACCCGGCACTCGCGGGCCCAGCGCTCCGTCATCGTCTCCGCGTCCGGCGCGTTGAGCCGCTTGCCCTTCAGTTCGCCGACGGCCGCCTCCCACTGCGGGGTGCCCGGCGCCAGCTCGGCGGTGGTGGCCCGCCAGCCGACCAGCCGGCCGCCCTTGTCCTTGCTGCGCACGGTCACCACGGCGGTGCCGCCGTCGACGAGTCCGGGCAGCGGCTGCTCGCCGGGGCCGTCGCCGACGACGTGGGCGGCGCCCTCGTGCCACACGTGCCACAGGGCCCGCTCGGCCTCGGTGCCGCGCACCCAGATGAGCCCGGACTTCTTGGTGGCCTCCTCGACGAGGGCGGCGTCGAGCGGTTCGGCAGTCGTCATGCGGCCAGGGTAGCTACAGCCAGCCGTTGCGCTTGAGGGTGCGGTGGATGGTGATGCAGGCGGCGACGGTGACGGCGAGCACCAGCGGATAGCCGAACCGCCAGTGCAGTTCGGGCATGTGGTCGAAGTTCATGCCGTACACCCCGCACACCATGGTCGGCACGGCGACGATGGCGGCCCACGAGGTGATCTTGCGCATGTCCTCGTTCTGGGCGACGGACGCCTGCGCCAGATTGGCCTGGAGGATCGAGTTGAGGAGTTCGTCGAAGCCGATGACCTGTTCCTGGACGCGCTCCAGGTGGTCGGCGACGTCACGGAAGTACTTCTGGATGTCGGGGTCGATCAGCCGCATCGGCCGCTCGCTCAGCAGTTGCAGCGGCCGGCGCAGCGGGGCGACGGCCCGCTTGAACTCCAGGACCTCGCGCTTGAGCTGGTAGATCCGGCCGGCGTCGGAGCCGCGCGGGCCGCCCTTGCCGGTCTGCGAGAAGACGTCGGTCTCGACCTCGTCGATGTCGTCCTGCATCGCGTCGGCCACCGCGAGGTAGCCGTCGACGACGTGGTCGGAGATGGCGTGCAGCACCGAGCTGGGGCCCTTGGCGAGCAGTTCCGGCTCGGCCTGGAGGCGGCGGCGCAGCGCGCGCAGCGAGCCCTGTCCGCCGTGCCGCACGGTGATGAAGAAGTCGCGGCCGAGGAAGCACATGACCTCGCCCGTCTCCACGACCTCGCTGGTGTCGGTGAGTTCGGCGTGCTCGACGTAGTGGATGGTCTTGAACACGGCGAAGAGGGTGTCGTCGTACGGCTCCAGCTTGGGCCGCTGGTGGGCGTGGACCGCGTCCTCGACGGCGAGCGGGTGCAGCCCGAACTCGGCGGCGATCCCGGCGAATTCCTGCTCGGTGGGCTCGTGCAGCCCGATCCAGGCGAAGCCGCCGTCGCGGCGCACCTGGAGGCGCGCCTCACGCGGGGTCAGGCAGTGGTCGCCGGCCTCCACGCGGGCCCCGTCGCGGTAGACGGCGCAGTCCACGACGGCGGAGCAGGCGGACGGGTCACGGGTGGGGTCGTACGAGGAGCGCGCCTCGTTCTCGTACGGGGCCACGCTCTTGCGCAGCGAGGGGCGGACGGCGGCACGCAGATCGCGCATCATCGACATGGGCAGGCTCCTTCGCGGGCGGGAGCCGCGCAGGGCGCTCGGAAGAATCGGAACTGCCCGGAATGAGGACGTCCTGGCCAACCGGAAACCGGGACATGCTGCACGTCCACAAAGCGGGGAGCACCGCACCGACACCGGGCGGCTCCGCTTACTGATTCAGATCAGGAAGATCGGAAAGATCAGGCGGAAAAGAAGTGCTCTTCCGGCATACGCGGACAGCCCGGTACACAGACGGCCGGCGGTACGCCGGTGGCTGCTGACTGCGGGGTGGGATGCGGGCCTAGCGGCCGGAAGAACGGGTGGTACTGCACGGTCGACTTCGATCCATGACAGCCCCACCTCCTCCGGCCGGTCCCCCGTGAGGGACGATCAGTGGGTCGGGTCTTCGAGGGCTCTTGAGGGCCCTCGGCGGGGACGCGCAGCGTTCCGTCCCGACCAGCGGCCAAGACTATCAGCCGACTGAAGAGGCAAGCCCCGCCTTTACCCGTTCCATGCGAGTCCTATGCTCGCGGGATGGGAGAAGTTCTAGCGTTTGTAGAGGCCCGGCTGCGCTCGGCCCTGGGTGAACCGGACGCGCGCGCGGCCGTCACGTTCCTCGGCACCGACCGCATCGAAGTGCTGCGTTTCACCGACGCCGGGCAGGGCGTCGTGCGCTACGCGACGCTGGGGATGTCCGCCGCGCCGATGGCCGACCCGACCGCGGCCCTGGCCGATCCGGTCGAGGGCCCGCGCGCCGAGCTGGTCCTGACGGTCCGTGCGGGGCTCGCCGACACCGACAAGGTGCTCAGGCCGCTCGCGGTGCTGGCGGCCTCGCCGCAGGTGGAGGGCGTGGTCGTGGCGCCGGGCGCGTCGCTGGACGTGGGCGAGCCGCTGTGGCCGGGCGCGCCGTTCACCTCGGTGCTGGTCGCGGAGTCGGGCGGGCTGGTGGAGGACCTCGAACTGGACCCGCCGATGGATCCCGTACGGTTCCTGCCGCTGCTGCCCATGACGCAGAACGAGGCGGCGTGGAAGCGGGTGCACGGCGCGGCCGAGCTGGAGGAGCGGTGGCTGAGCGGCGGAACGGACCTGCGCGATCCGCTGCGCAGGTCCGTCGCTCTCGACTAGCTGTCGATTAGTCCTCGACCAGTTCTCGACTAGCTCTCGATTAGTTCTCCGCCGGCTCTTGCCTGGTCTGGGCTCGTCCGGGCTCGTCCGGGCTCGTCCGGCTCCGGGGGCCCGGTGGTTCAGTTCGCGAAGACGGTCACGCCGTCCTCCGTGGCGTGGCGCGGCTCCAGTTCCTCGGCCTCGTGGGTGAGCGCGTCGCGGCGCACCCAGACGACGACGGCGCCGAGCAGGGCCGTGACACCGGCGACCACGAAGGGGATGTGGACGTCGGTCCACTCCTCGATCTTCGGGGCGAGGAACGGCGCGGCCGCGGCGGCGAACCACCGGACGAAGTTGTAGCCGGCGCTCGCCACCGGGCGCGGCGCGTCGGAGACGCCGAGCGCCAGCTCCGTGTACACCGTGTTGTTCACGCCGATGAAGGCGCCGGACAGGATTGTGCAGACGACGGCCGTGGTGTGGTTGCCGTAGCCGAGCACCAGCACGTCCGCGGCGAGCAGCACCAGCGAGCCGCCGACCACCTTGAGCGAGCCGAACCTGGCCTGCATGCGGGGCGCGACGAGCACCGAGAACAGCGCGAGCAGCACACCCCAGGCGAAGAACACGCCACCCGACTTGTACGGGGTCATGTCCAGCACGAACGGCGTGAAGGCCAGCACCGTGAAGAACGTGTAGTTGTAGAAGAACGCCGAGACGGCGGCCGAGGCGAGCCCGCCGTGGCCGAGCGCCCTGAGGGGGTCCAGGATCGACGTCTTGCGCGCGGGCCTGGGCTGCTCCTTCAGGAAGAGCGAGATGCAGATGAACCCGATGGCCATCAGGGCCGCGGTGCCGAAGAACGGGTAGCGCCAGCTGGCGTTGCCGAGCAGGGCGCCCACCAGCGGCCCGCACGCCATGCCGAGGCCCAGCGCGGACTCGTAGAGCAGGATCGCCGCGGCGCTGCCCCCGGCCGCCGCGCCGACGATGACGGCGAGCGCGGTCGACACGAAGAGCGCGTTGCCCAGGCCCCAGCCGGCCCGGAAGCCGACCAGCTGGCCGACGGTGTCCGAGGTGCCGGACAGGCCCGCGAAGACGATGACGAGCGCGAGCCCGACGAGCAGGGTCTTCTTGCCGCCGATCCGGCTGGAGACGAACCCGGTGACCAGCATCGCGACGGCGGTGATCAGGAAGTAGGAGGTGAAGAGCAGGGAGACCTGGCTCTGCGTGGCCTCCAGGCCCCGCGCGATCGAGGGCAGGATCGGATCGACGAGCCCGATGCCCATGAAGGCGACGACGGATGCCCCGGCGGTCGCCCAGACCGCCTTCGGCTGACGCAGGATGCTGCCCGCACCCGCGTCGAACGGGTCCCCCTCGGCGGGACCTCCTGTACTGCTGTGGCTCATGTCCGTTCCACTTCCTTCGTCGCGAGACCGAATCGTTGAGCTATACACACAATAAGTTAGCGTCGCTAAATAATGCAAGCTACATCTATATGTGTGGTGGAGGGCCGACGGACCGGTGCACTCCGGACGGGTGATCGTCCTTGACGCGGCGCGGGACGGGGAGGACCGTGGGCCGTATGAGGGGCGAACCCAGTTGCCCGAAGTGTGGTGGCCGGGTCAGGGCTCCCGGACTCTTTGCCGACTCCTGGCAGTGCGACGCACACGGGACCGTGCACCCGCTCCAGCCCGTGATCCCGCCCAGCGTCGAGGCCCTCGGCGTCGTGGTGCGCCGCGCGCAGGTACCCGTCTGGATGCCGTGGCCGCTCCCCGTCGGCTGGCTCTTCACGGGGGTGGCCAACGCGGGGGACGACCGGCACGGCGGCCGCGCCACCGCCGTCGCCTGCTCCGGGCCCGCGCCGCTCGGCGGTGTCGGCGAGCTGGTGCTGGTCGCCGAGGAGCTGGGCGTCGGCCTCGGCGCGCGCTACGCGGGCATCGACGGCCCCGACCCCGGCCCGCACATGGACGTGCTCGGCCCGCCGGACGCCAAGGTGGTCGCCGCGGGCCGGCCCACCCCGCTGTGGCACGTGCGGAGCGGCCCCGACGACCGCGCCGTCTTCGCGGGCGAGGCGCGCGGGCTGTGGCTGTGGGCGATCGTCTGGCCCGCGCCGTCCGCGCTGCTCATGTACGACGAACTGGTCCTGACCGACCTGCGGGACGCGGGCGCCGAGGTGGAGCTGCTGCCGTGCGGGGCGCTGTCGCCGCGCGTGTTGCAGTGATCGACGCCGTGGCCGAGCGGTGTGGTGGCTGAGTGGTGCGGCGGTCGAGCGGTGCGGTGGTCGAGTGGTGAGGGAGTACGGGTAAGGGGTCGTCGTCCGTTGCGGGCGTGACGGGAGTGGGTGCGCGCCCCGTTATCCTGGACGAGCCCCTTCCGTTGCCGTCCGTCCCGTCAGGCCCGTCCGAGCTTGGAGTACGCAGCCGTGCGCATCGACCTGCACACCCACTCCACCGCGTCCGACGGCACGGACACCCCGGCCGAGCTGGTGCGCAACGCCGCCGCGCAGGGCCTGGACGTCGTGGCGCTCACCGATCACGACAGCACGCGCGGGCACGCCGAGGCCGTCGCGGCCCTCCCCGAGGGACTGACCCTCGTCACCGGCGCCGAGCTGTCCTGCCGCCTCGACGGCGTGAGCATGCACATGCTGGCGTACCTGTTCGACCCGGAAGAGCCCGCACTCCTCGCCGAGCGCGAACTGGTGCGCGACGACCGCGTCCCGCGCGCCCAGGGCATGATCGCCAAGCTGAACGAGCTGGGCGTCCCCGTCACCTGGGAGCAGGTCGCCCGGATCGCGGGCGACGGCTCGGTGGGCCGCCCGCACGTCGCCTCGGCGCTCGTCGAACTCGGTGTCGTGCCCACCGTCTCCGACGCCTTCACCGAGAACTGGCTGGCCGACGGCGCCCGCGCCTACGTACCGAAGCACGAGACCGACCCCTTCGAGGCGATCCGGCTGGTCAAGGCCGCGGGCGGGGTCACCGTCTTCGCGCATCCGGCCGCCGTCAAGCGCGGCCGCACGGTCCCCGAGTCGTCGATCGCCGAGCTGGCCGCCGCCGGGCTCGACGGCATCGAGGTCGACCACATGGACCACGACCCGGCGACCCGGGACCGCCTGCGCGGCCTCGCCGCCGACCTCGCCCTGCTGACCACCGGCTCCTCCGACTACCACGGCAGCCGCAAGACCTGTGTGCTCGGCGAGTACACCACCGACCCGGAGATCTACGGGGAGATCACCCGCCGGGCCACCGGCGCCTTCCCGGTGCCGGGCGCCGGGGGACGCCGCGCCTGACGGGACCGCCCGGGCACGTCGCGTACGGTGCCCCGCACCGGCTCCTCCGCCCCTCGGCCCCTCCGCACCTATCTCCCGTTCCCACCCCGCACCTTTCTCCCGTTTCCACCCCGCACCCTCCCGCGCCCGCGTCCGAGCGGGTGCGCGCGCACGCCCGCTCATCCCTCGCACCGCAAGGCAAGCCCTCCTGTGTTCGACGCCGCCGTATTCGGATCCCTCTTCCTCACGCTCTTCGTGATCATGGATCCCCCCGGAATCACCCCGATCTTCCTCGCCCTCACCGCGGGCCGACCCGCCAAGGTCCAGAAGCGCATGGCCTTCCAGGCCGTCTGCGTCGCCTTCGGCGTGATCGCCGTCTTCGGTGTCCTGGGCCAGCGCATCCTCGACTACCTGCACGTCTCCGTACCCGCCCTGATGATCGCCGGTGGTCTGCTCCTGCTGCTGATCGCGCTCGACCTGCTCACCGGCAAGACCGACGAGCCGAAGCAGACGAAGGACGTGAACGTCGCGCTCGTCCCGCTCGGCATGCCGCTGCTCGCCGGACCCGGCGCGATCGTCTCCGTCATCCTCGCCGTGCAGAAGGCCGACTCCTTCGCCAACCAGGTCTCCGTCTGGACGGCGATCCTCGCCATCCACGTCGTGCTGTGGCTGGTGATGCGGTACTCGCTGGTGATCATCCGCCTCATCAAGGACGGCGGGGTGGTCCTGGTGACCCGGCTCGCGGGCATGATGCTCTCCGCGATCGCCGTGCAGCAGATCATCAACGGCGTCACCCAGGTGATCCGGGCCGGCTGACCCCGGCCCCGCGCCCCCCCCGGTCGCGGACATGCGAAACCCCCGTGCGCGGCTGCGCACGGGGGTCTCGAAGTGTGTCTGCCGCCGCTGTTACGAGGCGGTCGACTCGGCCGGGCGGATGTAGAGGCGCTGCCCGATGGCCGCCGCCTGCTGAACGATCCGGTTGACGGAGGCGGCGTCCACGACGGTCGTGTCCACGGCGGTGCCGTCGACGTCGTCGAGTCGCATGATTTCGAAGCGCAAGGGCTTCTCCCTTCGTCTGGTCATCCTCCTGAAGGAGAACTGCTGGTGCAGGACCTCAGTCTCGTCCTGCTGTACGGCCAGGCGGTTGCCTGCCCGTTAAGAGTGGATTGCGTGACTACTGAGCCCCGCGTTCTATATGGGTACAACGGGTTGCCCCCTGCAAACATTCCCTACGCTAAAGAAAAATTTCGAGAAGCTAATTACTAGCGGGTAGCGGGACCGGTTGTGCACGGCGCGTGACGGCCGGGAGAATGGCGGCGATGAACCACGACAGCCCCACGGCCGACCTCACCGCCCGTCTCGACGCCACGAACGACCTGCTCAGACGGGTGCTCGCCGAAGTCGCGAAGACCCCGTCGACGCACGCGATCTTCGTCGACGCCGGGTATCTCTACGCCGCCGCGGGACGCCTGGTCACCGGCACCGAGGACCGTCGTGCCTTCGACCTCGACGCCGAGGGGGTCATCGACGCGCTCATCGACAAGGCCCGCACGATCTTCGCGGACAGCCGGCTGCTCCGCGTCTACTGGTACGACGGCGCCCGCCGCCGCATCCACACCGCCGAGCAGCAGTCCATCGCCGAGCTGCCCGACGTCAAGGTGCGCCTGGGCAACCTCAACGCCAACAACCAGCAGAAGGGCGTCGACTCCCTGATCCGGAGCGACCTCGAATCACTGGCCCGGCACCGCGCCATCAGCGACGCCGCGCTGCTCGGCGGCGACGAGGACCTGGTCTCCGCCGTCGAGGCCGCGCAGGGGTACGGCGCCCGCGTCCACCTCTGGGGTATCGAGGCGCCCGAGGGCCGCAACCAGGCCGAGCCGCTGCTGTGGGAGGTCGACAGCCAGCGCACCCTGGACCTCGGCTTCGTGAAGCCCTACGTCACGCGCCGCACCGCACCCACGTACGAGAACGCCGACCAGCCGCGCCCCACGCGCGACCAGGTCCGCTTCGTCGGGGCGCAGATCGCCGCGCGTTGGCTGGCCGAGCGCGGCACCGACGCCCTCGCGCACCTCCTCCAGGGCCACCCCTACCTGCCCGGACCGGTCGACCAGGAACTGCTGGTCGAGGCGGAGAACATGCTCCAGTACTCGCTGCGCGGCCACTCGGACCTGCGGCGGGCGCTGCGCGACGGGTTCTGGAGCCATGTGCAGGCGCAGTACTGAGCGACGGGACGGGAGGGTGGGGCGCCAGGAGGCGGGACGCCGGCGAGTGGGGTGCGGTGCTAGCGGGCGGGGTGCCGGTCCCAGAAGGCCGCCAGGGCCGCGGCCGTCTCCAGCGGGCGGTCGGTGTTGGGGGAGTGCTCGGCCCCGCTGATCACCGAGCGCGCGGCGCCGAGCCGCCGCGCCATGTCGTCGAGCAGCGGCACGGGCCAGGTGTCGTCGCGCTCACCCGACAGCACATGGACCGGCGGCGCGACCGCGGCCAGCTCCGCGACCCGGTCCGGCTCGGTGCACAACTGGCCCGCGGTGGCGATGAGTTGGGCGGGGCTGTGACGCATCCAGCGCCGCCGCAGATCGTCCCGCGCGCCGGCGCCGCGCACGTCGGCCACGTCGGCCACGTCGTCGACCGGGTCGAGGGCCTGGATGGCCTCCCAGACCTGCGCCATGTCCAGGGCGGCCAGCGCGTCCCGCAGCAGCTTCGCGCGCTGCTGCTGGGGCTCGGTGACGGCGGCCGGGCCCGACGCCATCAGGGTCAGGGTCGCGAACGGCGCCGGGTCCGCGATCACCGCCGCCCGCGCGATGAGCCCGCCGAGCGAATGCCCGAGCAGATGCACCTGCGGTACGCGCAGCGCCGCGACCTGGGCCAGAACGTCCAGGGCCAACGCGTGCTGGGCGTAAGGGGTTTCGTCGTCCGTCGGGCCCGACGACTCGTACTGCCCGCGCCCGTCGACCGCCACCGTGCGGTAGCCGGCGGCGCTCAGCGGGCCGTGCAGCGCGATGAAGTCCTCCTTGCTGCCGGTGAACCCGGGAAGGAGCAGCGCGGTGCCGCGCACGGGCCCCCGCTCCGGCTCCCCGACGAGCGCGGCGAACTCGCCGCGCTCGGTGGTCAGTCGGTGCGCGCGCGTGCCGGGCGGCGGGGTGAAGGTGGCGGGCCTGCTCATGCCGTGAGGTTACGTGGTGCGCCGCGCCGGGGCGACACGGCGAAGGCCCGGGCTCCGCATGGTGCGGAACCCGGGCCTGCTGCTACCGGTGTGCTCAGGCGTCGGGCGCCTCGGCGGCGACGGCCTTCTTGCGGGTACGGCGCGGCTTGGCCTCCGCGGGCGTCTCCGTGGCCTCGGCCGCGGCGGGAGCGGCTGCCGCCTTCTT
>NZ_JBIVKH010000001.1:0-257251 GCF_044750685.1 Streptomyces sp. NPDC088785 | reverse complement strand
TTGCGGGTGCGCGTGGCGGGCTTGGTCTCGACGGTTTCCGCCGTGTCGACGGCCGCGACGGCCTTCTTGCGGGTGCGGCGCGGCTTGGTCTCCGCGGCGACCTCGGTCTCGACCGTCTCGGCGACGGGCTCGGCCTTCTTGCGGGTGCGCGTGGCGGGCTTGGTCTCGACGGTTTCCGCCGTGTCGACGGCCGCGACGGCCTTCTTGCGGGTGCGGCGCGGCTTGGTCTCCGCGACGGCCTCGGTCTCGACCGTCTCGATGACGGGCTCGGCCTTCTTACGGGTCCGGGTCCGCGCGGGCTTCGCCTCGGCGGGCTCCGCGACGGGCGCGGTGGCCTCGACGGCCTCCACCGTGTCGACGACCGCCTCCGCCTTCTTACGCGTACGGGTACGGGCCCGCGCGGGCTTCGCCTCGGCCTCCGCGACCGGCTCGGCGGCCTGCACCGGCTCGACCGGGGCCACCACGGCGTCCGCCTTCTTGCGCGAACGACGACGCGGCTGGGCCGGGATCTCGGCCTCGGTCACCGGGGCGACGGCCTCGACGACCGCCTCCGCCGTCTGCACGACGGTCTCGGCGGCGACCGGACCGGCCGGCGGCGCGACAACGGCACCACGCGTGCGGCGGCGACGGCGCGGCGTGCGCGGCTCCGCCGCAGCGGCGGATTCCTCGACGGCGGGGCCGGCGGACCCGGCGGGCCCGGCGGGGCTGACGGGAGCGGCCGTGGCGGTCGCGGCCGCGGCCTCCGCGGCGACCGGCTCGCCGTTGCGCGTGCGACGGCGACGGCGCGGGGTACGGGCGGAACGCTCGCGCTCCTGCTCGCGGCCCTGGTCCCGGTCGCGGTCACGACGGTCCCGGTCCCGGTCGCGGTCCTGCGACGGACGGCCACCGCGGCCACCGCGCGGCGACGCGCCCCGGCCACCGGTCTCGCCCAGGTCCTCGATCTCCTCGGCCGCGAGCCCGGCGCGCGTGCGCTCCGAACGCGGCAGCACACCCTTGGTGCCGGCCGGGATGCTCAGCTCCTCGTACAGGTGCGGGGAGGACGAGTACGTCTCGACCGGGTCGTTGAACTTCAGGTCGAGCGCCTTGTTGATCAGCTGCCAGCGCGGGATGTCGTCCCAGTCGACCAGCGTGATCGCGATGCCCTTCTTGCCCGCGCGGCCGGTGCGGCCGATGCGGTGCAAGTACGTCTTCTCGTCCTCGGGGGACTGGTAGTTGATGACGTGCGTGACGCCCTCGACGTCGATGCCGCGGGCGGCGACGTCGGTGCAGACCAGCACGTCGACCTTGCCGTTGCGGAACGCGCGCAGCGCCTGCTCGCGGGCGCCCTGGCCCAGGTCGCCGTGGACCGCGCCGGAGGCGAAGCCGCGCTTCTGCAACTGGTCGGCGATGTCGGCGGCCGTGCGCTTGGTGCGACAGAAGATCATCGCGAGTCCGCGGCCGTCGGCCTGGAGGATGCGCGCGACCATCTCGGGCTTGTCCATGTTGTGCGCGCGGAAGACGTGCTGCTTGGTGTTCGCGACGGTCTGGCCCTCGTCGTCCGGCGCCGTGGCGCGGATGTGCGTGGGCTGCGACATGTATCGACGGGCCAGTCCGATGACCGCGCCCGGCATGGTCGCCGAGAACAGCATGGTCTGACGCTTCGCCGGCAGCATCTTGATGATCTTCTCGACGTCGGGCAGGAAGCCCAGGTCGAGCATCTCGTCGGCCTCGTCCAGGACGAGCGCCTTCACGTGCGACAGGTTCAGCTTCTTCTGGCCGGCCAGGTCGAGCAGCCGGCCCGGGGTGCCGACGATCACGTCGACGCCCTTCTTGAGGGCCTCGACCTGGGGCTCGTAGGCCCGACCGCCATATATGGCGAGGACACGCACATTGCGCACCTTGCCGGCGGTGAGGAGGTCGTTGGTCACCTGCTGGCACAGCTCGCGCGTCGGGACGACGACGAGGGCCTGCGGGGTGTCGGTGAGCTGCTCGGGCGTGGCCCGGCCCGCCTCGACGTCCGCGGGGACGGTGACGCGCTCCAGGAGCGGCAGACCGAAACCGAGGGTCTTGCCTGTGCCGGTCTTGGCCTGGCCGATGACGTCCGAGCCCGACAGGGCCACGGGGAGGGTCATCTCCTGGATGGGGAACGGATTGATGATGCCGACTGCCTCAAGGGCCTCTGCCGTCTCGGGGAGAATGCCGAGCTGACGGAATGTCGAAGTCTGCGTAGTCAGGGTGCTGCCTCTTCTGTGAGGTGCGGTGCGAGGCGAACGCGGGGGTCTTGACCGTGCCAGTGCCGTGCCGTTGGTACGCCGGTCCCTGATCCGCTGCTGCGGTGGGGCCGGGTGGCGCGGGACCACTGCCGACGCTCGAGCGCTCGTGCCGCTGAGGGTCCCTCCTCGATCCGGACGCCTTGTGACGTACGAGCCGGAGGGCTGTCGGGTCGGAGCCGATCGGGCCTCCGACCGGGCATCCTCATTCGTGCGGCCCGTCACATCTGCGTGCGAGCACCCTTGCGATGGGGGGCAGGGCGGCTTGCACTCGACGGGCTCATTACCACCATACCCCGGAAACGCGCATGCGCGATGGCCGATTTGGTCACGTAGTCGTCGTCACACTCATTGACCAGGGACTTCCGCGTGGCGGTGAGCGGGCTATTGTGCGCTTCATGGAGACGCCTGACAACGCCACGCCCGCCACCGCAGCGACCGACGCAGCGAGCGACGCTCCGACCGGGATCGCCGCCCAGGACTGGGCCACCGCGTCCGCGGACGAGCACTACCGCGCTGCCGTCGTCGACCTGCTCGGCGCCCTCGCCTACGGCGAACTGGCCGCGTTCGAGCGGCTCGCCGAGGACGCCAAGCTGGCGCCCACGCTCGCCGACAAGGCGGAGCTGGCGAAGATGGCCTCCGCCGAGTTCCACCACTTCGAGCAGTTGCGCGACCGGCTCGCCGCGGTCGGCGCCGAGCCGACGGCGGCGATGGACCCGTTCGTCGGCGCCCTCGACGGCTTCCACCGCCAGACCGCGCCGTCGGACTGGCTGGAGGGCCTGGTCAAGGCGTACGTGGGCGACTCGATCGCCTCCGACTTCTACCGGGAGGTCGCGGCCCGGCTGGACTCCGACACCCGTGAGCTGGTGCTCGCCGTGCTCGACGACACCGGGCACGCGTCCTTCGCCGTCGAGAAGGTGCGCGCCGCCATCGAGGCCGAGCCGCGCGTCGGCGGCCGGCTCGCGCTGTGGGCGCGGCGGCTGATGGGCGAGGCCCTGTCGCAGTCCCAGCGGGTGGTCGCCGACCGCGACGCCCTGTCGACCATGCTGGTCGGGGGCGTCGCCGACGGGTTCGACCTGGCCGAGGTCGGCCGGATGTTCTCGCGGATCACCGAGGCGCACACCAAGCGGATGGCCGCCCTCGGACTCGCCGCGTAGTACCAGCACACTCCAGCGCAGGCCCGCACGGTCCGGCGCAGGCCCGCACGGTCCGGCGCAGGCCCGCACGGTCCGGCGCAGGCCCGCACGGTCCGGCGCAGGCCCGCACGGTCCGGCGCGGGCCCGTACGGTCCCGCGCGGCCGTTCCTGCGGCCGCGCGCCCCTCGCGGCGTCCTCAGGCGGACGTCGGGAGGTGGCGCGCTCGGCGGCGGGTGGGGCGCAGCAGCAGCGACAGCAGCGCCACCGCCATCACGATCGAGCCGCAGAGCGTGGCCAGCTCGTGGCCGGAGCCCAGCGACGTGTGCGTGACGAACGCCCCGAACAGGGCGCCGGTGATCCCGGTCGGCAGCACCAGCGTGCGCGACGGCAGGCGGTGCGGCAGACGGTTGCTCGCGGCCCAGGCGAGGGCCAGACCGAGCAGTGCGGATCCAAAGGCTTCGAGAAGCATGGTGAGGGTCCCTCCCGCGCGGCCAGTAGGTGCAAATCGGTCCTAGCCGGTCTACCCCTGGTACCCGGAACGCAATCCTCCCCGTGTGTCCCGGCTGTGGTCGCCCTGTGAACCCGCGGCAACGACAGGACAACGACGGACAACGACAGAAGGGGCCCGGCGGCATCCTGCCGCCGGGCCCCTCCTGGTGCTGATCCGCTCTGCTGATCCGCTCTACAGAGGGCCGAAGCCCACCTTCCGCACTGCGGGCTCGCCCAGCTCCACATAGGCGAGACGGTCGGCCGGGACCAGGATCTTGCGACCCTTCTCGTCCGCCAGCGAAAGCAGCTGCGCCTTGCCGGACAGCGCCGCGGACACCGCGCTCTCGACCTCCTCGGCGGACTGGCCGCTCTCCAGAACGATCTCGCGGGGCGTGTGCAGCACGCCGATCTTGACCTCCACGGCCTTGTCCCTCCGACGATCCGTGATGCGCGCGGACTACCGCGCCGTACGCAGCACAGATTAGCCCGCCCGGCCGACGCTCCCGGCGTCCCGGCGGCACGCCAAGAGCGAACAGCGCACCGGGAACAAAACGGGACGGCCCGCGAGCGGCCGGCTCAGAGGTGCTCGGCGCCGTGCAGCGGGAACCCCGCGATGCCGCGCCAGGCCAGCGAACTGAGCAGCTGCACCGCCTTGTCGCGGGGCACCGGGCTCGCGCTCGACAGCCAGTAGCGCGCGACGACCTGGGAGACGCCGCCGAGACCCACGGCGAGCAGCATCGACTCGTCCTTGGACAGCCCGGTGTCCTCGGCGATGACGTCCGAGATCGCCTCGGCGCACTGGAGGCTGACCCGGTCGACGCGCTCACGCACCGCCGGCTCGTTCGTCAGGTCCGACTCGAAGACGAGCCGGAACGCCCCGCCCTCGTCCTGCACGTACGCGAAATAGGCGTCCATGGTCGCCTGCACGCGCTGCTTGTTGTCCGAGGTCGACGCGAGCGCCGTGCGCACGGACTGCAACAGGGACTCGCAGTGCTGGTCGAGCAGGGCGAGATAGAGCTCCAGCTTGCCCGGGAAGTGCTGGTAGAGGACCGGCTTGCTGACGCCGGCACGCTCGGCGATGTCGTCCATCGCGGCCGCGTGGTACCCCTGCGCCACGAACACTTCCTGTGCCGCGCCCAGAAGTTGATTGCGTCGGGCTCGGCGCGGCAGGCGTGTGCCCTTGGGGCGCGCCGCCTCCGTCTGCTCGATGGCTGTCACGCCGCCTCCCAATATCGTCCGTGTGCTGCAGTGTGCGCCGCGCCGTCATCGTACTTTTGGGTAACCAGGATGTGCGCGGTGCGAGCGCAGAATTTCACGGACCGGACGTCTGTGAAAGCCGCTCGTCGCGCCCCTGTGGGCACAAAGTGACGCATACCGATGGATGCGGCGACGGAGGCGGCGGCAGCGGTGCGCGTGCGGCCGACGCCTCCGGTCCCGGCGGCGTCACCGATAGTCGTCCTCATCGAGCGCGACCACCCTCGCCTGCTCGACCCGGTCCGCCTCGTCGGCGCCGTCCGGGTCGGCCGGATCGACCGGCACGTCGTCCTGCTGGGGGGTCAGTTCGGTGGACTGCTCGGCGGCGTCGGCCTCCGGCTCCTCCACCCCGATCTCCGGGGGGCGGTTGTCGGTGAAGGTCCCGGGCTCGCTCGGGTCGACCGTCATCAGTGGCTCCCTTTCCTCACTTGTCCGTGTGTGGGCGGGTGCCCTGTATCGAGCGTAGGAGACACCCGATCGGGGCGCTATGCGATCTCCTGGTGGGCGTCCTTCCCCGTTCCGGTCCGGCTCTCCCGGCGGGCGGGGGGAGGCTTTGGGGAGAGGTGTGCGCGATCTGTGATGGCGAACACACGCTCCTCAGTGTGATCACCTCGTAACATATGCCGCATGCCTTCGACCGATTCGCCGCGTGTGCCTCCCGCTGTCGCCGCCGTGGCGCCCAAGCCGGGCGCCGTTCAGGTCACGGAGGGGGAGAGACTGCGCTCGGTCGGTCTGCCGGGGGTGACCCTGACGGTCCGCTCGCGGCCGGGCACCCGGGAGGGGCTGCCGCCCGCGCTCTACGTGCACGGTCTGGGCGGTTCCTCGCAGAACTGGTCGGCGCTGATGCCGCACCTGGAGGACGTCGTCGACGGCGAGGCCGTCGACCTGCCCGGCTTCGGCGACTCGCCGCCGCCGGACGACGGCAACTACTCGGTGACCGGGCACGCGCGTGCCGTCATCCGCTATCTGGAGGCCGAACGGCGCGGTCCCGTGCACCTCTTCGGGAACTCGCTGGGCGGGGCCGTCGCGACCCGCGTCGCCGCCGTCCGTCCCGACCTCGTCCGCACGCTGACGCTGGTGTCGCCCGCGCTGCCGGAGATCCGGGTTCAGCGCACCGCCCTGCCGACCGGACTGCTCGCCGTGCCCGGGGTGGCCTCGCTCTTCACCCGGCTCACCAAGGAGTGGACGGCCGAGCAGCGTGTGAGCGGTGTCACGGCCCTCTGTTACGGAGACCCGGGCAGCGTCTCGCCGGAGGGTTTCCGGGCGGCCGTCGAGGAGATGGAACGGCGGCTCCAACTGCCGTACTTCTGGGACGCGATGGCCCGCTCCGCGCGCGGGATCGTGAACGCGTACACGCTCGGTGGCCAGCACGGTCTGTGGCGACAGGCGGCCCGCGTACTCGCGCCGACACTCCTCGTCTACGGTGGACGTGACCAGCTCGTCTCCTACCGGATGGCGGCGCGTGCGGCGCGCACCTTCCCGGAGTCGCGTCTCCTCACGCTCCCCGACGCGGGGCATGTGGCGATGATGGAATACCCGGAGACCGTCGCGACGGCGTTCCGGGAACTCCTCGCGGACAGCGAGGCGTTGAACGGGACGCCCGTGCCGGGGGAGGCGCGGGAGCGGAGCGGGCCCCGGTCCGGCTCCGCGTCCGGTTCGGGTTCCGCGTCCGGTTCGGGTTCCGCGTCGGGTTCCGGTTCCGGGGTCGGCGCGGTACAGGACGAAGCGGGCGAGTCGGTCGAGGCGCGCGGGTCCCTTGAGGCTCGTGAGTCATCCGAGACACGCGAGACGCGCCAGACACAGACGCACCAGACGCAAACGCACCAGACACATGAGGCGCACGACGCGCCGGACAGTACGACACACCGATCGAAGTTGGGGAGCTGAGGCGGCGAGTGGGACGGCACAGCCGCCGAGGGCCGGCGGACAACGGCGACACCGCCGACATACCCGCACCACCCGAGCCGAGCGGCCCGCAGCAGGAGGGCCCGGGCTCAGGGCGCCGGCGCAGGGACGTCGCACCGGAGGGTGCCGTCCAGGCCGCACCCCGCCCGCCCGCGCGGCCGGACGCTCCGTCCGTCCGCGGCGGCCACCCCGAGCAGCGGGAGCCGGGCGGCGGCTGGGGCGCGGGATCACTCGCCGAGAAGCGGACCGGCGGTACCGGGTCGCTCACCGGGAAGCGGGCCGGAGGTGCCGGGTCGCTCACCGAGCAGCGGGCCGGAGGTGCCGGGGCCGGGAGTGTGCGGGACGAGTCGCGGACGTCGTCGCGGGGTGCGGCGACACCGGCGGCCGGGACGCCGACCGTGCCGCACCCGCGGTCCGCGCGGCCCCGCCAGGAGTACGTCGACGCCTTCGACGCGCCGTCAGCGCGCCAGGGCCCGCAGGCCTCCGGCGGCGGCCGGGGCGCTGCCACGGGCACCGACGCGGCGCCCGGGACGGACGCCTCGGGCGGCGGCTCGGGTTCCGGGAACACCGTCGTGGTCGAGACGGCCGAGGCCGACGGCGGCCGGGAGAGGCGCGGCAAGGGCCTGACCTTCACCGGCATCGCCGCCGCGGCCGTCACCACCGTGCTCGCCGTCGTCGTCGCGGGCCAGGTGGCCGACGGGCACGGCGGATCCGGCGACGTCTCGTCGAAGTCCGCCGACGGCGCACGCGGCCACGACGACTCGGCGTCCCGCTCGGACGACCGGGCCACCCCGTCCAGGACCGCGCAGGCCGCCCCGGCCACGTACGACCAGAAGATGGCGAAGAAGTACCCGCTCGCGGCCGACCTGAAGGCGTCGGGGAAGTTCGACGCGATCGGCGGCTCCGACAAGGCGCCGGGGCACGGGCAGAAGTTCCGGTACCGCGTCGACGTGGAGAAGGGGCTCGGACTCGACGGCAAGCTGTTCGCGCAGGCCGTGCAGAAGACCCTGAACGACAAGCGGAGCTGGGCCCACGACAGCGCGCGCACCTTCGAGCGGATCTCCTCCGGCCGGCCGGACTTCGTGATCACTCTGGCCAGCCCGGGCACCACCGCGGACTGGTGTGCGAAGTCGGGACTCGACACGACCGAGGACAACGTGTCGTGCGACTCGGCCGCCACCGACCGCGTGATGATCAACGCCTACCGGTGGGCGCAGGGCTCCAAGACGTACGACCACGTGCTCCACGACAGCGCCATCCACCCCTACCGGCAGATGCTCATCAACCACGAGGTCGGCCACCGGCTGGGCTTCAACCATGTCACCTGCACCCAGGACGGCGCGCTCGCCCCGGTCATGCAGCAGCAGACGAAGTTCCTGACCTTCCAGGGCATCACCTGCAAGCCCAACCCCTGGGTGTACCCCAACGGTTGACGCTTCGTGGCGTTCCGTAGCGCGATGATCTCTTAGCGCGACAGAACGTCACGCGCGCGCGAAAGTTACGCCTGTTCACCCCTTTTGGTGGCGCGATGGACAACCGTCCATCGCGCCACCGGCATGTCCGCATACGTTCGTCCCGCTGCGAGCCGCCGACCCAACGGCGGCTCCCCATACGGGAGATCGGGGGTGTACTCGTGCGTATCGGACTGCTGACCGAGGGTGGCTACCCGTATGTGAGCGGTGACGCCAGGCTCTGGTGCGACCGGCTCGTGCGCGGGCTCGAGCAGCACGAATTCGACATCTACGCGCTCAGCCGCAGCCAGGAGCAGGAGGCCGCGGGCTGGCTCGAACTGCCCCCGCAGGTGGCCCTGGTGCGGACCGCTCCGCTCTGGACGGAGCGCGCGGGTGCCGCTGGCGACGGAGTGCGCGGCGCACTCGGACGGCGCGCCCGTCGCCGCTTTGCCACCCTGTACGCCGAGCTGGCCGAGGCCGTGGTGTGCGGAACCGGCGACGGCTCCGGCAGCGGAACCGGTAACCGGAGGGGGAACGGGACCGGGAGCGGGGCCGGCATCGGCTCGGACCCGGGGTCCGGGCTCGGGCTCGGGCTCGGTCACCGGGCGGGGAGCGGAACGGGTAACCGGTCCGGAAACGGGGTCGTGGTCGGGAGCGGCACGGATGACGGGTCCGGAAGCGGGAGCGCGGCCGGGAGCGGATCCGGCGTCCCCGACGCCTTCGCCCTCGGCGAGGCGGACCGTTTCGCCAACGCGCTGTACGGGCTGGCCGAGCTCGCCCGCGACGAAGGCGGCCTCGGGTCCGCGCTGCGCTCCGAGACCGCCGTGCGCATCCTGGAGCGCGCCTGCCGCGCCCCCGGCGCCCTGCGCGCCGCCCGGGGGGCCCGGGTGCCCGACCTGCTCGCCTTCGCGGCCGAGGTCGCGTGTGTACTGCGCCCGCTCTCCCTGGACTGGTACGACGACGCGGCCGACGGCTCCGGTGGCGGCGGTCTCGGCGCCGTCGACCTCTGCCACGCCACCTCGGGCGGGGCGGCGGCCCTGCCGGGACTGATCGCCAAGCGGTTCCACGGCGTCCCGCTGCTCGTCACCGAGTACGGGGTGCAGCTGCGGGCCCGCTACATCGCGGCGGGCGACGCCGAGCTGAGCGCGCCGGTGCGCGCGCTCCTCGCCGCCTTCCACGGCCGGCTCGCCGCCGAGGTCTACCGGCAGGCCGCCGTCATCACCCCGGGCAACGCCCACGCCAGGCGCTGGCAGGAACGGTGCGGCGCCGACCGCGCCAAACTGCGCACCGTCCACCCCGGTATGGAGGCCTCCCGCTTCGCCGAGGTCGGCGAGCGCGAGGAGCCGGGGGAGCCGGACACGCTGGTCTGGGTCGGGCGGATCGATCCGTCCAAGGACCTGATCTCGCTGCTGCACGCCTTCGCGGAGGTCCGCAAGGAGGAGCCGGGAGCGCGGCTGCGCATCGTGGGGGCGATGCCGACGGGTTCTCGACCGGGCTCCGGCTCCGGCTCGGGCTCGGGATCCGGCTCGGGATCCGGTGCGGGTGTGAGCGCGGGCCCGGCCGCGGCGCTCGGCTCGGGCGCGGGCTCCGGTTCCGGTTCTGGTACCGGAACCGGGAGCGAGCAGGGGGCCAAGGCGTACCTCGGGCACTGCAAGGCTCTGGCCGCGCAGCTCTTCCCCGACGAGGCGGCGGGCCTGCACGTCATAGGTGAGAACCCGGTCTCCTTCGAAGAACTCGGCGCCCCGGAGGCGCCCGGCCTCGCCGAGGTCTACGGCTCCGGTGCCGTCGTCGTCCTCTCCAGCGTCGTCGAAGGCTTCCCGATCAGCCTCGTCGAGGCCATGTTCTGCGGACGCGCGACGGTGTCGACCGACGTGGGCGCCGTCGTCGAGGTGATCGGCGGCACCGGTCTCGTGGTGCCCCCGCGCAACCCGCGCGCCCTCGCCGAGGCGTGCGTGGCCCTGCTGCGCGACTCCGAACGCCGCGAACGGCTCGGCGCGGCCGCCCGGGCCCGCGCCCTGGAACTCTTCACCGTCGAGCAGAACGTCGCGGCATTTCACGGCATTTACCTGGAGATCGTCTCGCACTGCCCGGTGCGCCGGGAGGCCGTCGACGCGGCCGGGGAGCCCCGCCCGTTCGCCCATCCGCCCGAGGCCCACGTACCGGGCCGCTGGACGGCACCGGCCACCGGCGGCACCTGGCCGGCCGGCCGCTCCACCGGTACGGCTGTGCCGCGCCGGGCGACCGCGCTCGGCGGCGGGCGCGAGGAACTGGCCGGCGTGACACGCGGCGGCGGGGAGGGGGACGCATGAGCGCGAGGGACGACCTCGACGGCCCGGACGGCGGCCGTGGCCGCGCCGACGTGCCCCGGGTGCCGGTGGGCGCCGGGGCCTGGGGGACCAGCTCGGAAGAGGCGCTGGCCCTGACCGTCACCGAACAGCCGACCGCGCCCGAGACCGCCGTCGACGCCCCGGAAGCCACCGGCGCCGCCGACTCCCCGGGCCCCCTCGACACGTCCCCGGACCCCCTCGACACTCTCGACTCGGACCTGCTGCACGAGTCCGCCGCGTGGCGCAGGACGACCGGCACCGGTGACGCGCCCCGCCCCACCCGCCCACGGCCCGCCCACAGCACCGACCTGCCGGCCACCGCGACGCCGCGCACCGCCCCGAGCACCGACCTGCCGGCCACCGGGACGACGCGCACCGAGGTGCCCGGCACCGGGGCGCGGGCGTCCCGGGCCGCCGGCTCCCGCACGGGGCAGCGCCGTTCCGGAGTGGACCCCGTCAAGGTCCTGATGCACCGCCACCGCGAGCTGTGCGAGCGCGCCGTCGACCCGCTGGAGATCGCGGCCGGCCTGGAGGCGCACGGCCTGACCGACCGGGCCGCCGCCCACTACCGGCACAAGGACGTCTTCTCGCTCGCCGAGGAGATGTACGCGCGCATGCCGAGGGACGGCGAACCGGGCGCACCGGCCACCACCGCCCCGGCCCCCACCACCGGCGCACACGGCGCGTGGGCCGGGCTCGCGCTGCTGCCCGGCGCCGTCTGCGCCCTCGCCCTGCTCGCCCTGCGTCTCACCACCGGCACCGCACACCTGGCCGTCGCGGTCACCGGCGCCCTGGCCCTCGCCGTCGCCCTGCGCACCACCCTGCGCCACGGCCCCCTGCGCGCCGGCGCCCGGCCCCCCGCGCCCGCCACCCGGCTGTGGGTCTGGTCGCTCCTCCTCTACACGGTCTTCGGCGACGGACTCCTGAACGCGGCACTGGCCGGCGGCCCCGACGAGACCTGGGCCCCTGCCACGGCCCCGCTCCTCGCCCTCGCCGTCGCCGTGGCGCCCGCGACCTGGTGCGCCCGGCTCTTCGCGGCCGGCGCCCGCCGCCGCCTCGCCGCCAGCCGCGGCCTCGCCGACTTCACCTCCTCCGTGCGCCCCCTGCTGCTCGGCTGCGTCCTGCTCTTCACGGTCGCCCTCGCCGTGCTCCTCGCCGCGGCCGGAGCCGTCGTCACCGGGGCCGCCCCCGGCACGGACTACGCAGGTGCGGGCGCCCTGGGCGTCCTGCTGCTGCTCGCCCGACTGCTCGGCGCACACGGCCGCACCCACGCGCCGGCCGTGGTGCTGGGCGTGGCCGCCGGGGCCGAGATCCTCGCCGTCGCCACCGTGTTCGCCGCGCGACTGCCGGGCTGCGCCGTCCTCGGCGTCCCCGTGGAGAGCGCCGTCGACGCCCTCGGCGCGGGGGTGGTGCCCGGCACGGTGTGCGCCGTCGCCGCCCTCCTCCTGCTGGTCCACGTCAACCGGACCCTCACCCTCGCCTCCGCCCACGCCCGCACCGACGACCGGGCGAGCACCCCATGACCCCCACACGCACCACCCGAGTGCCTGCCACACGCACCACCCGAGCCACAGCCGGACGCGCCCCGACCCGGCGCACCCCGCACCTGGCCTGAGCCCCACCTTCCTCCCGCGGGGCCGACACCGCGGGCCCTCCCTTCGACTCTCAGCAACATCCGTAAGGAGAACGCCAGATGACCACCCCTCCTCCCGGAGGCACCGGATACGCCGGATACTCCGGACCTCATGGGCAGCGCGGAACCCACGGGCAGCGCGTGCCGCGCGCGGTCCACCCGGTACTCCCGGTGCCTCCGGCGCCGCCGGTACCCCTGGCGTCGTCGGTGCCCCCCGCGCCGCCGGCCCGCCCGGTGCTGTCGCCGCGAACCCTGGGAGGCGTCCGATGAGGGTCCTGCTGATCGGAGCCAACGGGTACATCGGCCGCTTCGTCGCCGACCGGCTCCTCGCCGACCCCGCCGTGCAGCTCACCGCGCTCGGCCGGGGCGACGACGCCGACGTCCGCTTCGACCTCGCCACCGGCAGCCCGGGCGCGCTCACCCGCTTCCTCGACGCCGTGCACCCCGGAGTGGTCATCAACTGCGCGGGCGCCACCCGCGGCGGCGCCCGCGACCTCACCCGGCACAACACCGTCGCCGTCGCCACCGTCTGCGAGGCCCTGCGCCGCAGCGGCTGCGGCGCCCGCCTGGTGCAGATCGGCTGCGGCGCCGAGTACGGGCCCTCGCAGCCCGGCTCGTCCACCGCCGAGGACGCGGTGCCCCGGCCCGGCGGCCCGTACGGCGTCAGCAAGCTCGCCGCCACCGAACTCGTCCTCGGCTCCGGCCTCGACGCCGTCGTCCTGCGCGTCTTCTCCCCCGCGGGACCGGGCACCCCGGCGGGCTCCCCGCTCGGCCGGCTCGCCGAGGCGATGCGCCGCGCGATGCAGGCGGGCGACGGCGAGCTGAAGCTCGGCGGCCTCGGCGCGCAGCGCGACTTCATCGACGTCCGCGACGTCGCCCGCGCCGTGCACGCCGCCTCGCTCTCCGCGGCCCAGGGCGTCATCAACATCGGCTCGGGCCGCGCGGTACGGCTGCGCGACGCGGCCTCCGTGCTCGCCCGCGTCGCCGGATTCGGCGGGGCCCTCCACGAACTGGACACGCCGTCGGTGGGCGTCCGCACCACCGTCGGCCACCCGCGCTCCGAATCCGACCACGGCATGCACACCCCGCCCGCCGCGTACCCGTACCCCGACGGCTGCGGAAGCTGGCAGCAGGCCGACGTCCGTACCGCCCGCGACCGGCTCGGCTGGCGCCCCCGCATCAACCTCGAAGAGTCCCTCGCCGACATCTGGATGGAGGCGGCATGCCGTATCTGACCCCCGCCGCCCTCGGCCAGTCCAGCACCGACGTACGCCTCGGCTTCGGGATCCCGGGCTTCGCCCACCCCCTCGTCGCCCCCGCCGAATGGGCCGAACTCACCCGCCCGGCAACCCCCTTGCACTGGGTCGTCCTGAATGTCGCACGTGGTCCCGGCAGCCGCCCCGACCCGCACTGCCTGGCGGCGGCGGCCCGGCTGCGCAACGCCGGGGTGCGTGTCCTTGGTCACGTGGACGCCACCCACGGCGCCCGCACCTTCGGCGAGATCGTCTCCGACGCCCACCGCTTCCTCGACTGGTACCAGGTGGACGGGTTCCTGCTCGACCGGTGCCCCACCGAACGGATCGCCCTGCCCGAGATCCGCCGCACGGTCACCACCCTGCGCGCCCTCGTCGACGACGCGTACATCGTGCTCGGCCACGGCACCCACCCGTATCCCGGATACGCCGAGTCCGCCGAGCAGTTGGTGACGTTCACCGGCCCCTGGAGCGACTACCGCTGGTCCCAGGTCGCCGAGTGGACCGCCGACTACCCGCCCGAGAAGTTCTGCCACTTCGTCCACGGCATGCCGGGCGGGCACCTGGAGGAGGCGCTGCGCATCGCCCGCTGGCAGGGCGCGGGCACCATCTACTTCACCGACCGGACGGATCGCGGGGGCCTGACCCACCCCTGGGAGGCGATGCCCGGTTACTGGGACGAAATCGTCTCGCGGATCGGACCTGGTGTCTCGGAATGAAGTCGGGCGTGGCAGTGTTACAGACGGAACATCCGTACGTAGATACCGACCAGCTGCATTAATGAGGTCTCCGTGTCGCTGCCACCCCTGGTCGAGCCAGCTGCTGAGCTCACCGTCGACGAGGTCCGCCGGTACTCCCGCCACCTGATCATCCCCGACGTCGGGATGGACGGGCAGAAGCGGCTGAAGAACGCGAAGGTGCTCTGTGTGGGCGCCGGCGGCCTCGGATCGCCGGCGCTGATGTACCTCGCCGCGGCGGGCGTCGGCACGCTCGGCATCGTGGAGTTCGACGAGGTCGACGAGTCGAACCTGCAGCGCCAGATCATCCACAGCCAGGCCGACATCGGCCGCTCGAAGGCCGCCTCCGCGAAGGACTCCGTCCTCGGCATCAACCCGTACGTGAACGTGATCCTCCACGAAGAGCGGCTCGAGGCCGACAACGTGATGGACATCTTCAGCCAGTACGACTTGATCGTCGACGGCACGGACAACTTCGCGACGCGCTACCTCGTCAACGACGCCTGCGTGCTGCTCAACAAGCCCTACGTGTGGGGTTCCATCTACCGCTTCGACGGCCAGGCCTCGGTCTTCTGGTCCGAGCACGGGCCGTGCTACCGCTGCCTGTACCCGGAGCCCCCGCCCCCCGGCATGGTCCCCTCCTGCGCCGAGGGCGGCGTCCTGGGCGTGCTGTGCGCGTCCATCGGCTCCATCCAGGTCACCGAGGCGATCAAGGTCCTGGCCGGAGTCGGCGACCCGCTCGTCGGCCGCCTGATGATCTACGACGCCCTGGAGATGCAGTACCGCCAGGTGAAGGTCCGCAAGGACCCCGACTGCGCGGTCTGCGGCGAGAACCCGACGGTCACCGAGCTCATCGACTACGAGGCCTTCTGCGGCGTCGTGTCGGAGGAGGCCCAGGAGGCCGCCGCCGGCTCCACGATCACTCCCAAGCAGCTCAAGGAGTGGATCGACGACGACGAGAACATCGAGATCATCGACGTCCGCGAGCCGAACGAGTACGAGATCGTCTCGATCCCCGGCGCCAAGCTGATCCCCAAGAACGAGTTCCTCATGGGCACCGCGCTCGAGGGCCTGCCGCAGGACAAGAAGATCGTCCTGCACTGCAAGACGGGTGTCCGCAGTGCGGAAGTCCTCGCCGTGCTGAAGTCCGCGGGCTTCTCCGACGCCGTGCACGTCGGCGGCGGCGTCATCGGCTGGGTCAACCAGATCGAGCCGGACAAGCCGATCTACTAGCCGGACCACCGGGCCACGGCTCGCAGGCGACCATCCCGGACGGGCCCCGCGCACCACGCGCGGGGCCCGTCCGGCGTGCCGGGGCCGTACACACCACGCGTCAGGAGCACACCGTGCCGTCGCGCGGTATTCGCCCCTCCAGGAGATACGCGTCCACCGCCGCGTCGACGCAGGTGCTGCCCGAGCCGTACGCGCCGTGCCCCTGGCCCTTCCACGTCAGCTCCACACCGACCCCCTCGCCCAGTTCGTCCGCCATCCGGCGCGCGCCCTCGTAGGGCGTGGCCGGGTCTCCCGTGTTGCCGACGACGAGCACCGGTGCCGCGCCCGGCGCGCTCACATCGGGGTCGTCCCACCGGCCCGGCACCGGCCAGTCGTGGCACCAGCCCGCCGTGTCCCAGGCCATGGCCACCCCGAAGACCGGCGAGATCGCCCGGAACCTCGCCAGCAGGGACGTGGCCTCCGCCGCCGTCGGACGCTCCTTGTCGTCCCGGCAGGAGATCGCCCGCTGGGCGTGGGTCGTCGTGCCGTAATGCCCCTGCGCGTCACGGTCGTTGTAGGAGTCGGCCAGAGCGAGCAGCGCCGTGCCGTCACCCCGCTCCGCCGCCCGCAGCCCCCGGGTGAGTGCGGGCCAGCTGGTCTCGCTGTACAGGGTGACGAGAATGCCGGTCGTCGCCAGCGACTCGTTCAGCTCCCGGCCGCCCGTCGTGGGCAGCGGCTTCGCGTCCAGCCGCCTGAGCAGTGCCGCGACATCGCGCGAGCCCGCTTCCGGATCGGCGCCGCGGGAGGTGAAGTAGGCGTCCAGCGCCCGCTGGAATCCGCGCGCCTGGTTCTCGGAGTGCCCCACCGTGCCCACCGTCGGGTCGACGACCGCGTCCAGGGCGAGCCGGCCGACCCTGCCGGGGAACAGGTGGGCGTACACGCCGCCCAGTTCGGTGCCGTACGAGACGCCCATGTAGTGCAGCTTGTCGTCGCCCAGGACCCGGCGCATCAGGTCCATGTCGCGGGCCGCCTCGGTGGTCGACACATGGCGGAGCAGCCCTCCTACCTGCTTCTCGCAGCCCTTGCCGAAGTCCGCGGCGTCCTCGAAGTACGCCGACCGCTCCGCCGCGGTGTCCGGAGTGGCGTCGACGGCCTCGGCGGCCCGCACCGCCCGGTCGTCGCGGCAGCGCACCCCGTGGCTCGCCCCGACCCCGCGCGGATCGAAGCCCACCAGGTCGTAGCGCGACCGCAGCTTTCCGTACTGGGGAGCGAAGGCGGGCAACAGATCGACGCCGGAGGCACCCGGCCCGCCGAAGTCGAACAGCAGCGAGCCGATGCGCTTCCCGCCGCCCCTGGACCTCGCCCGGATGAGAGCGAGGTCGATGGTGCGCCCCGCCGGCCGGGCGTAGTCGAGCGGTACTTCGAGCGCGGCGCACCGCCAGTCCGCGCCCGGGGCGGGTGTGTTCGCCGTGCCCGCGCAGCGCCCCCACCGCAGGTGCTGGCCGGTGAGGGCCCGCGGCAGCGCGGGCAGCGGGTCGGCGCGGGGCGTGGCGACGGGGGACCGCGTGCTGGCCCGGGTCGGCGAGGACGCCACCGGCTTCGGTGCGGTGCCGTCGTCGCCCGCACCGCTGCACCCGGTGATCAGCCCGGCCGTCAGCAGGGCGGCCGTGACCAGCCCGGCCGCCCGGACCGCAGTCCCCGCGCCGGAGCGCCGACGTGTACGTGGCGTCCACGACCTCCGCGGACATGTGTGTGTGCGTACGCGAGCACGCGAAACCTCTGGCGCCATCGGCACCTCCCCCGTCGACCGCCCCCGGTCGAGGAGCGGTCAGGCCATCGTAGGAGGCCCCGCCGACCACCGCTTGAGCCTGTGGACAACTCGAGATTCAGCCTGTGGACAACCTGGCGCTCACGAGCAGACGGTTCCCTCGTCCGGGGTCTTCCCGTCGAGGAGATAGCCGTCGACCGCGCTGCGCACACAGGAGTTGCCGCTGTCGTACGCGCCGTGCCCCTGACCCTTGTAGGTCAGCTCGACCCCCACCGAGCCGCCCAACGCGTCGACCATCTTCTTCGCGCCCTCGTACGGAGTGGCGGGGTCGCCGGTGTTGCCGACGACGAGGATCGGGGCGGAGCCGGACGCGCCCACGTCGGGATGGTCGGCCGCGCCGTCGACGGCCCAGTCGGTGCAGCCGAGCATGCCCCAGGCCAGATAGTCACCGAACAGCGGAGAGGCCTTGCGGAACTCGGGCAGCTTCGCCTCCACGTCCTTCGCCGAGTAACGGGGCTTGTAGTCGCCGCAGTTGATCGCCACGTTGGCGGCCTGCATGTTGCTGTACGTGCCGTTCTCGTTGCGCCCGTTCATCGAGTCGGACAGCGCCATGAGGATCTTGCCGTCGCCGTCGTACGCCTGCTGGAGGCCCTCGGTGAGGTACTCCCAGAAGTCCTTCGAGTAGAGGGACTGGGCGATCCCGTTGGTGGCCGCCGTCTGCGTCAGCTCGCGGGGGAAGACACCGGGGATCGGCTTCTCGTCGAGTTCGCCGAGCAGCTTGGCGATCTTGTCCTTGACGTCCTGCGGGGTGTCGCCGACCGGGCAGTCCTCGGCCTTGGACGTGCAGTCCTTCGCGTAGTTGTCCAGGGCGAGCTGGAAGCCCCTGGTCTGCCCGAGGGAGCTCTGCTCGGGGTCCTGCGTCGGGTCGACGACGCCGTCGAACACGGCGCGGCCGACGTTCTTGGGGAACAGATGGGCGTACACGCCGCCCAGTTCGGTGCCGTACGAGATGCCGAAGTAGTGCAGCTTGTCGTCACCGAGCACCTGGCGCATCAGGTCCATGTCGCGGGCCGCGTCGGTGGTGCGGAGGTGGGGGAGGACCTTGCCGGACTTCTTGTCGCAGGCGCTGTTGAACTCCTTGATGTTGTCGACGAGTTCCTTCTGCTCCCCGGCGTCGTCGGGCGTCGAGTCCTGCTCGAAGTATGTGTCGAGCCGGTCGGCGCTCTCACAGGTCACGCCGGCGCTGCGGCCCACTCCGCGCGGGTCGAAACTGACCAGGTCGTAGCGCCTGCGCAGCTTCTCGTAGTCGGAGCCGAAGGCCGGCAGGGTGGTGACGCCCGAGCCGCCGGGGCCGCCGAAGTTGAAGATCAGAGAGCCGATCCGTCGGGCGTCGGAGCCGCTGGACCTGGCGCGGATCAGCGCGACGTCGATGGTGTCGCCCTTGGGGTCGCTCCAGTCGAGCGGCGCCTTCATGGTGGCGCACTGCCAGTCCGTGCCGCCCGGCAGCGGGGACGGGGAGGCGCCGCCGCCCTCGGAGTTCGCGGGTACCGGACAGTCCTTCCAGCTCAGCTTCTGGGACGGCAGATCCGCGTCGTCCTGCGAGTCGCCGCCGCACGCGGCCAGCGAGGCGGAGAGCAGAGCGGCGGTGACGGCCAGGGCTGCGGCGCGGGGCCGGGACGGAATGGGCATGCGTCCATCCTGCGGCGGACCGCTGCGGGGCGCTCTTGCAGCGGGCTGTGCGGGTGAGAGCCCTCGGGGCGGGCGGGCCGCGGTGCCGGCGCCGGAGCGGGTGCCCGGCGCCGGGCGGCCTACAGGGCGCCCTTGCGGGTCAGGTGGTTGAAGAACAGCCACCCGGGCAGGACCGGCAGCCACAGGGTGAGCAGCCGGTACAGGAGCACCGCGGGGGCGGCCACTTCCTTCGGGAGGCCGATCGCGATCAGACCGACCGTCAGCGTCGCCTCGACGGCGCCGACGCCGCCCGGCGTCGGCGCCGCCGAACCGAGCGCGTTGCCCGCCAGGAAGACGACCGCCACGCTGGCCAGGCTCAGGCTCGTGTTCTCGTCGCCGAAGGCGCGGATCGAGGCGTCCAGGCACATCACGAAGCAGGCCGTCAGGAGCAGCATGCCGCCGATGCCGGTCACCAGCTTCCGCGGTCGCTGGAGCACGTCGAGCATGCGCGGCACCACACCGGCGAACAGCGACCTCACGCGCGTGACGACGAATTTCCGCAGGAAGGGGATCGACGTCACGACCAGGACGAGCACCGCGACGGTCAGCAGACCGGCGATGACGGTCCGCGAAGGCGACAGGGATGGCGTCTTCTCCGTCCCCGTCAGATAGCCGAACGTCAGCAGCAGCAGGATGTGGCTGCACATGCCGAACAGCTGCGAGGCGCCGACACTCGCGACCGCCAGTCCGGGCCGGACGCCCGCCCGCTGGAGGAAGCGGGTGTTGAGCGCCACACCGCCGACCGCCGCGGGAGCCACGATCTTCACGAACGACCCCGCGACCTGCGCCGCGACGGTCCGCATGAAGGGCACCCGCTCCGGCACGAAGCCCAGCAGGCTCATCGCCGCGGCCACGTAGCTGAGCGCGGAGAAGACCACCGCGAGCCCGACCCAGCCCCACTCGGCCTCGCCGACGATGGCGCCGAAGTCGATGTGCGTGAGCTGCGACAGCAGGAAGTACGCGCCGATGGCACCGGCGATGAAGCTGATCAGGGTGCGCGGCCGGATGCGTTCCAGGCGGGCCGGTTCGACGGGCGCCTGCGGCCGGATGAGCAGCACCTGATGGCGGATCTGGGTGAGCAGGTCCTCCTCGCGGGCCTCGTCCAGGGCGTCGTCCATGGCCCGCTTCTCGGCCTGGCGCTCCGCCTTCTCGGACTTCTTCTCGGACTTCTTCTCGGCCCGTACGGACTTCCTGGCGTCGGCCTCGTCCGGGTCGGCGGAGGCGTCGAGGCGGGCCTGCTTGGCCCGGTCGGACGCCTCCAGGACGGCCTCGCGCTCGCGCTGGGCGCGCTCGCGTCCGAGGCGGCGCAGGGTCGCCCTGGTGGTCCGGGTGAGCGCGATCGGCTGGAGCAGCGGCAGGCAGTCGGCGACGGGGTCCGGGCCGAGGACGCCCACGGCGGAGGCGACCGCCCGTTCGGCGCCGACGCGCAGGCCGAGCGTGGTGACGAGCTGCGCGATGTCCATGCGCAGTACCAGTTCACCGGCGGCGATCTCGCCGCCGCGCAGGTCCGTGAGGATCACCGTGCCGGAACGATCCACCAGAATGGCGTCACCGGCGAGCCGCCGGTGCGCGATCCGCCGCGACTGGAGCGACTGGACCTGGTGCCAGGTGTCGCGCAGCAGGTCGTCGGTGATCTCCTCGTCCGGGATCGCGTCGAGGGAGCGCCCGCCGATGTGCTCGTAGACGAGCATCACGGCGTCGGGGCCCAGCTCGGACGTGGCGATCAGCTTCGGGGCGTTCGCCCCCGCGGAGATCGCCGCGTAGGCGAGCAGCGCCTCCTGCTCCAGGGCCTGGCGCAGCGATTGCAGGCTGCGTCGCTGGGTGATGCCGCGCAGCGTCAGCCGCCGCCACACCCGGTAGAAGAAGCCCTGTGCCTGCTGTTCCCGGTCGACCACGGTGACGTCGAGGGGTGGGCCGTCCTCCAGGGTGACGAAGTAGCGCCGGCCCCGGTCGCCGTTCTCCGTGGTGCCCTCGTGGGCCTCTTCGCGGGCGGCGCTGACGGGGTGGAAGCCGACGTGCCGCAGGCCCGCGAGGAGCGTCTGCCCTGTGGGACGCACGTTGGGGGAGCCGACCGCGTACAGCGTGCCGTAGGCGACCGTCCAGCCGATGAGGATGGTCAGGATGATCGAGAACGGTGTGGTGTAGCCGGTGACCAGCATCGTGAAAGCGTCGAGCAGCAGGACCACCCACAGCACGACACGCCAGCGTGGTCTTCGGGACATGCCCACGGCCGTCATGTAGGCGATGACGGGCGCCAGATAGCCGTGCACGGGGTCGGTGAGCGCGTGGATGTCGCTCGGGGACACCTTCGTCAGCGCGTCCTGGATGGACTGGGGCGCGGCCTTGGCCACCCACAGGTCCGTCGCGAGCGTCACCCCGTGGGCGAGGACCGCGGCGAGCACGCCGTCGGCGATCCGCAGCCCGTCACGCTTGATGAGCCGCTCGATGGCGAACGCCACCGGCACCAGCAGGATCGCGATGCTCGACGCGAACCCGGCGAACTTCGTCAGCAGGTCGGGCGCCTGTTCGGTGCCCTTGTTGATGTCCTGCGCGAAACCCGTCGTCGTGGCGTGCGCGAACGCGGCGATGGCCAGCAGGACCACCACCGCGAGCACCCCCGCGAGCAGGCGCATGAGGTCGGAGGGACGGTGCACGCGCGCGGGGAGCAACGGTTCGTCGCCCTCGACCCGCTCCGCGTGCGCGTCCGCGCTGTCGCAGTCCGGATCGTGCAGCGGCTGCTCGTGCTTGGTCCCGTCGGCCTTCTCGGCCGTTTCCTCAGGGCGCGCCGATGCCACAGAAGTGCCCTCCGCCTTGTCGGGGTGCACGTTCTGCTCCGTCGTCTCTTCTTGATCTCGTATCACCAGTCACCGCCCGCACGATGGTGGCATGTCCCATCGCCGTAGGGGGGCATCAGGGTGCATCCGTGGGGTGCGGAGTCGCCGGCGGACGTCTTCCCGCGGATCCGTCCGGGCCGTCGCCCGGCGTCCCCCGGGCGTTGTCGGTGCCGTACGGCAGGATGGGCCGGATGAGCGAGGAGAGCGGGCCGGCAGGAGAACTTCCCGCGTACGCGGAGCGGGTGCTCGAAGTGGCGGAGCTGATTCCGCCCGGGCGCGTCATGACGTACGGGGATGTCGCCGAGTGGCTGGAGGAGGGCGGGCCGCGGCAGGTGGGGCGGGTGATGGCCCTCTATGGAGGAGCCGTGCCGTGGTGGCGCGTGGTCAGAGCCGACGGGACGCTGCTGCCCGGCCACGAGCTGCGGGCGTTCGACCACTACCGGGAGGAGAGCACCCCGCTGCGTGAGGCGTCCCGCGCCGCCGAGGGCCACCTGCCGCGCGTCGACATGAAGCGCGCTCGGTGGGACGGGCAGACCCGTACGGAAGCTCACGATTGACAGCTTCCGCCATCCCGCGCGCGGGCGGGGTGTCGGTGGCCCGTACGGGGGAAACGGGACGCGCGGGGCACTTCGGGGGACCCGCGTCCGTTCGTGAGACTGCGCACACCCGCGCCGGACGGGCTCCGGGACAGGCGTCGGAAGCCCGGCTTCCGCCACACTCGACGGCGTAGCGTCGACGGCACCGTCGATGGCAGACACCTCCCTCACCCCGCCGCCACCGCCTCGCGCGGACGGCGCGCCGACCACCAGCACACCCACCAGGACCAGCGATCCACGTGAGCTCCTCTTCGTCCACCCGCCACCTGTCGCGCCACCAGGCCCGACAGGGGATGCCCGGCGCGTACCGACTGGTACGTACCCCGCCGGCGCCCGTGGACCCCCCTCGTCTGGACGCACGTCAGCGTGCGGTGGTTGACCACGCACGAGGCCCGTTGCTGGTCCTGGCGGGACCGGGCACCGGCAAGACCACCACGCTCGTGGAGAGCGTCGCGGCCCGCATCTCCCAGGGCCTCGAACCGGCGCGGGTCCTGGTGCTCACGTTCAGCCGCAAGGCCGCCGTCGAACTGCGCGACCGCATGGGCCTGCGCATCGGAGCGGCCCGCGCCCCGCAGGCGACCACGTTCCACTCGTTCTGCTACGCCCTGGTCCGCGCCCACCAGGACGCCGACCTCTTCGCCGAGCCCCTGCGCCTGCTGTCCGGCCCCGAGCAGGACGTCACCGTGCGCGAGCTGCTCGCGGGCCAGATCGACCTGGAGCGGGCCGGGCTCGGCCACGTGCGCTGGCCGGACGAACTGCGCGCCTGTCTCACCACGCGCGGGTTCGCCGACGAGGTGCGCGCGGTGCTCGCCCGCAGCCGCGAGCTGGGCCTCGGACCCGCGGCCCTGCACTCCTTCGCCCGGCGCATCGGCCGCCCGGACTGGGGCGCTGCCGCCACCTTCCTGGCCGAGTACCTGGACGTCCTCGACATGCAGGGCGTGCTCGACTACGCGGAACTGGTGCAGCGCGCGGTCCTGCTCGCCCACCGCACCGAGGTCGCCGAACAGCTCGCCGCCCAGTACGACGCCGTGTTCGTCGACGAGTACCAGGACACCGACCCGGCCCAGGTCCGGCTGCTCCAGGCCCTCGCCGGGGGCGGCCGCACCCTGGTCGCGTTCGGCGACCCCGACCAGTCGATCTACGCGTTCCGCGGCGCGGACGTCAACGGCATCCTGGACTTCCCGGACGCCTTTCCGCGGCCGACCGGCGCCCCCGCGCCGGTCGAGGTCCTGACCACGTCCCGCCGCTCGGGAGCCCGCCTCCTGGACGCCACCCGGCGCGTCACCCAGCGGATGCCGCTGACCCGGCTGCCCGCGGACAAGGTGCGCGCCCACCGCGACCTCGCACCCGTGCGCGACGGCGGCCGGGCCGAGGTCTACACCTACCCGACGTCCGGCGCCGAGCTGGACAACATCGCGGACATCCTGCGCCGCGCGCACCTGGAGGACGGCGTCCCGTGGGGCGACATGGCCGTACTGGTGCGCGCGGGCGCGCGCGGCATCCCGGCCATCCGGCGCGCGCTCACGGCGGCCGGTGTCCCGGTGGACATAGACGGCGACGACCTGCCGCTGCGCCACGAACCCGCGGTGATGCCGCTGCTGACCGCCCTGAAGGCGATCGCACAGAGCCCCGCGGCGACCGGGGCGCAGCAGGCCGCGGAGGCTGCGGAGGCCGTCGAGGCCACGGAGGCCGCGGACGGGGACAGCGACGCGGCCGGGGACGGCGACGGGGAGAGCGAGGGCGAGGGCGTCCGTCGGCTGGACACCGAGACCGCGCTCACCCTGCTCTGTTCGCCGCTGGGCGGCATGGACGCCGCCGACCTGCGCCGTCTCGGGCGCGCCCTGCGCGAGGAGGAGCGCGCCGGCGGCAACCACCTGCCGCCGCCCTCGGACGACCTGCTCGCGCGAGCGCTCGCGGAGCCCGAGCGGCTCGCCGCGCACGATCCGGCGTACGCGCGCGGTGCGCAGCGCCTGGGTGCACTGCTCGCGCGGGCCCGCGCGAAGCTCGCCGACGGAGGCACCGCGGAAGAGGCCCTCTGGGAGCTGTGGAACGGCACGCCCTGGCCGCAGCGCCTGGAGCGGTCGGCCCGCCGCGGCGGCGCGGCGGGCCGCAACGCCGACCGTGACCTGGACGCCGTGTGCGCGCTGTTCGCCGTCGCCTCGCGTGCGGAGGAGCGCACGGGCGGCCGCGGCGCGCGCAACTTCCTGGAGGAGATCGAGGCCCAGGACATCGCCGCCGACACCCTCGCCGGCCGCACCGTGCGCCCCGATGCCGTCCGGCTGATGACCGCGCACCGCTCCAAGGGCCTGGAATGGCGGCTCGTGGTCGTCGCGGGCGTCCAGGAAGGGCTGTGGCCCGACCTGCGCCGCCGCGGCTCCCTCCTCGAAGCCGACCGCATCGGACGCGACGGACTCGCCGAACCGCTCACTCCCGGCGCGCTGCTCGCCGAGGAGCGCCGACTGTTCTACGTGGCCGCCACGCGCGCGCGGGAACGGCTGGTCGTCACCGCGGTGAAGGCACCCGCCGACGACGGGGACCAGCCCTCGCGGTTCCTCACCGAACTCGGTGTGGAGCCGCAGGACGTCGCGGGCCGCCCGCGCCGCCCCCTGTCCGTGGCCGCGCTGGTCGCCGAGCTGCGCGCCACGACCGTCGACCCGCGCGTGTCCGATGCGCTGCGCGAGGCCGCCGCCCGCCGCCTGGCCCGGCTCGCCGCGCTCAGCGACGACGACGGCAGGCCCCTGGTGCCGTCCGCCCACCCCTACCGCTGGTGGGGCATGTACGAGCCGACCGAGAGCAAGGTCCCGCTGCGCGACCGCGACAAGCCCGTCGTGCTCTCCGGCAGCGCCCTCGACCAGCTCGCCAACACCTGCGCGTTGCAGTGGTTCCTGGGCCGCGAGGTCAAGGCCGACGCCCCCGCCACCGCGGCCCAGGGGTTCGGCAACGTCGTGCACGTCCTGGCCGACGAGGTCGCCTCCGGCCGCACCCCCGCCGACCTGGCCGTCCTCATGGAACGCCTCGACTCGGTGTGGGACGCCCTCGCCTTCGACGCGCCCTGGAAGTCGGCGCAGGAGAAGGAGCACGCGCGCGTGGCGCTGGAGCGCTTCCTCCAGTGGCACGTCATGGACCGCGGTGGGCGCACCCCCGTCGCCAGCGAGCACGACTTCGACGTGACGCTGGAGGCGGGCTCCTACGAAGTGCGCATCCGCGGCTCCATGGACCGCGTCGAGCGGGACGCCGAGGGCCGCGCGTACGTGGTCGACTTCAAGACCGGCAAGCAGGCCCCGAGCGCCGCCGACGTCGCCCGCCACCCCCAGCTCGCCGTCTACCAGCTCGCGGTCACCGAGGGAGCCGTCGACGAGCAGTTCGGGGCGCGCCCGCACCCCGGCGGCGCCGAACTGGTGCAGTTGCGCCAGGGCGCCGCCAAGAAGGACGGCGGGGAGACGCTTCCCAAGGTGCAGGCGCAAGGCCCCCTGGGCACCGAGGACGGGTCGGGCCGGCCGGACGACTCGGCCGAACCGGGCGGATCCGCTGAATCAGACGGACCGGCTGAACCGGGGGAGGCGGGCCGACCGGGGGAGTGGATCGGCGACCTCCTCGCCACCGCGGCCGGCAAGGTCCTCGACGAGCGGTTCGCGCCGACCACCGGCCAGCACTGCACGCACTGTGCCTTCCGGGCCTCGTGCAGCGCGCGACCCGAGGGCCGGCACGTCGTGGAGTGACGTACGCCTCCGCCGCGCCGGAACGGGCCGGTGCTGTCAGTGGTGCCGGTTAGCCTCGATGAGGTGACCACACGCCTCACCGACCCCGAGCGGCTCAAGGAGCTGCTGGGCATCCCCTTCACCCCGGAGCAGATGGCCTGCATCACCGCGCCGCCCGCCCCGCAGGTGATCGTGGCCGGAGCCGGCTCCGGCAAGACGACGGTGATGGCCGCCCGCGTGGTCTGGCTGGTGGGCACCGGACAGGTCGCGCCCGAGCAGGTGCTCGGCCTCACGTTCACCAACAAGGCGGCGGGCGAGCTGGCCGAGCGCGTCCGCAAGGCCCTCGTCAGGGCGGGCGTCACCGACCCCGACGCCATCGACCCGGACCACCCTCCCGGCGAGCCCGTGATCTCCACCTACCACGCCTTCGCCGGCCGGCTGCTGACCGACCACGGCCTGCGCATCGGCCTCGAACCGACGACCCGGCTGCTGGCCGACGCCACCCGCTTCCAGCTCGCCGCGCGCGTGCTGCGCGAGGCACCGGGCCCCTATCCGGCGCTCACCCGCTCCTTCGCCGACCTGGTCAGCGACCTCCTCACCCTCGACGGCGAGCTGGCGGAACACCTCGTCCCGCCGAGCAGGCTGCGCGCGTACGACCAGGAGCTGCTGCACACCCTGGAAGGCGCCAAGCTCACCAACGCCGATCTGCGCAAGGTGCCCGAGGCCGCCGCCGCCCGGCTGGAGCTGGCCGAGCTGGTGGCCCACTACCGCGCCGCCAAGCGCACCCGGGACGTCCTCGACTTCGGCGACCAGATCGCCCTGTCCGCCACCCTCGCCGACACCCGCGCCGAGGTCGGCGAGATCCTCCGCGACGAGTTCCGGGTCGTCCTGCTCGACGAGTACCAGGACACCTCCGTCGCCCAGCGGATCCTGCTCGCGGGCCTGTTCGGCGGCGGCACCGGGCACGCCGTCACCGCCGTGGGCGACCCCTGCCAGGCGATCTACGGATGGCGCGGCGCCTCCGTCGCCAACCTCGACGACTTCCCCGAGCACTTCGCGTACGCGGACGGCCGCCCGGCCACCCGTTTCGCACTCAGTGAGAACCGCCGCAGCGGCGGCCGGCTGCTCGACCTCGCCAACGGCCTGGCGGAGCCGCTGCGCGCGATGCACGCGGGCGTGGAGGCGCTGCGGCCCGCTCCCGGCGCCGAGCGCGACGGGCTCGTGCGCTGCGCCCTGCTGCGCACCCACGGCGAGGAGATCGACTGGCTCGCGGACTCCCTCGCCCACCTCGTCGGCACCGGCACGCCGCCCGGCGAGATCGCCGTCCTGTGCCGCACCGCGACCGACTTCGCCGAGATCCAGGGCGCCCTTGTCGCCCGTGACATCCCCGTCGAAGTGGTCGGGCTCTCCGGCCTGCTGCACCTCCCGGAGATCGCCGACCTGGTCTCCGTGTGCGACGTGCTCCAGGACCCCGGCGCCAATGCCGCCCTGGTGCGCGTCCTGACCGGGCCGCGCTGGCGCATCGGCGCCCGCGACCTGGCGCTCCTCGGCCGCCGGGCCCGCCTGCTGGTCTCCCACGCGCGCGGGAGCGACGGAGACGATCCGGACCGGCGCCTCGCCGAGGCCGTCGAAGGCGTCGACCCGTCCGAGGTGATATCGCTGGCGGACGCGCTCGACACGTTCCTGGAGACCTCCGCGGGGGCCGACGGCGACGACGACGGGCTGCCGTTCTCACCGGACGCGCGCGTGCGCTTCGCCCGCCTCGCCGCCGAACTGCGCGACCTTCGCCGCTCGCTGTCCGATCCGCTCATGGACGTGCTGCACCGGGTACTCGCGGTCACCGGCCTGGAGGTCGAGCTCTCGGCGTCCCCGCACGCGCTGGCCGCCCGCCGCCGCGAGACGCTGTCCAACTTCCTGGACGTCGCCGCCTCCTTCGCGGCCCACGACGGCACGGCGACCCTGCTGGCCTTCCTCGCCTTCCTGCGGACCGCCGCCCAGTACGAGAAGGGCCTGGACAACGCGCTGCCGGGCGGCGAGAACACCGTGAAGGTGCTCACCGCCCACAAGTCCAAGGGCCTCGAATGGGACGTCGTCGCCGTCCCCGGACTCGTGACCGGCACCTTCCCGAGCACCCAGGGCCGGGAGAAGTGGACCGCCCAGGGCAAGGTCCTGCCGCACGCCCTGCGCGGCGACGCCGCCACGCTGCCCGACATCGAGACATGGGACTCGCGCGGCATGAAGGCCTTTCAGGCCGACATGAAGGACCACCAGCACACCGAGGAACTGCGCCTCGGCTACGTCACCTTCACGCGCCCGCGCCGCCTGCTGCTCGGCTCCGGACACTGGTGGGGCCCCACCCAGAAGAAGAAGCGCGGCCCCTCCGACTTCCTCCGGGCGCTGTACGAGCACTGCGCGGCCGGCCACGGCGACATCGAGGTCTGGGCGGACGAACCGGCCGACGACGAGGAGAACCCGGCCCTCCAGGAAGCGGCCGCCGAGCAGGCCTGGCCGCTCCCGCTCGACGAGGTCTCCCTCGCCCGGCGCCGCGCGGCGGCCGACACCGTCCTCGCCCACCTGGCGCGGGCCACGGACCCCGAACAGGCCCGCGCCCACACCCGCAGCCACCCCGCCGTCCCCGACGAGCCCCCCTTCGAGGACCCCGACTGGCCGCCCCCGCCGGACGACGACGCCCTCGGCGAGGACGAACCCCCGGTCCCGGACGAGGACCTCCCGGACGACTGGGAGAGCCTGCCCACCGAGCGCCCCCGGGTCCCGCACCCCGCAGCACACCGGCCCGCAACCCCACGGACGCACGCCCCGGACCCGGACCCGGCCCCACCCCCGGACGCAGCCGAGCACCCGCACCCGGAAACAGCGCAGCACGCGCGCGTACCCCAGCCGCACACCCTCGCGGTCCCGCACCCCGCGCACGCCCCCGAGCCCGAGCTCACCCCGGAGGAGGCCCGCGCCATCGCCTCCTGGGACCGAGACCTGGACGCCCTTGCCGGGGAGCTGATGCGCGCCCGCGCGTCGGTGCGCGAGGTACCCCTGCCGCAGACGCTCACCGCCTACCAGCTGATGCGGATCGCCGCCGACCCCGACGGCTTCGCCCAGGAGCTGGTCCGGCCCATGCCCAGCCCGCCCCAGCCGGCGGCCCGCCGCGGCACCCGCTTCCACGCCTGGGTCGAGTCCCGCTTCGAGGAGCTGCGGCTGCCCATGATCGACCCGGACGAGCTGCCCGGGAGCGACGCGGAGATCGCCGACGAGCGCGACCTGGAAGCACTCAAGGAAGCCTTCGAACGCACGCCGTACGCCCACCGCACCCCGCACCGGGTGGAACTCCCCTTCCAGCTGGCCATCGCGGGCCGCGTCGTCCGCGGCCGCATCGACGCCGTCTACACGAAGGACGACGGCGACGGGACGACGTACGAGATCGTCGACTGGAAGACCGGCCACCGGCAGAACGCCGACCCGTTGCAGCTCGCCATCTACCGGCTCGCGTGGGCCGAGCGCCAGGGCGTGCCGCCGGAGTCGGTGGACGCCGCCTTCCTGTACGTCCGCACCGGGGAGACGGTCCGGCCGCGCAGCCTGCCCGGCCGGGCGGAGCTCGAACGACTCCTCACCCGGGATCCGCAGGTCGTCGAGGAGCCACCGGACGAGCACCCCTCGGCGGGGGACTAGGCTCGTGGACATGAGCAAGCCCGTTGACAACGCCGTCAGCACCGTCCGTGCGTACATCGAGGACCACCGTGAGGCGTTCCTCGACGACCTGGCCGCGTGGCTGCGGATCCCCTCCGTGTCCGCCCAGCCCGACCACGCCCCGGACGTGCGGCGCAGCGCCGACTGGCTCGCCGCCAAGCTGGCCGGGACCGGCTTCCCGACGACCGAGGTGTGGCCGACGGCCGGAGCCCCCGCCGTGTTCGCCGAATGGCCCTCGGGAGACCCCACGGCCCCCACCGTCCTCGTCTACGGACACCACGACGTGCAGCCCGCCGCCCGCGAGGACGGCTGGGACACCGACCCCTTCGAGCCCGTCGTGGTGGGAGACCGCCTCCACGCGCGCGGGGCCGCCGACGACAAGGGGCAGGTGTTCTTCCACACACTGGGCGTGCGCGCGCACCTCGCCGCCACCGGCCGCACCGCCCCCGCGGTCAACCTGAAGCTGCTCGTCGAGGGCGAGGAGGAGTCGGGCTCCCCCCACTTCCGCGAGCTGATCGAGGCCCGTAGGGAGCGGCTCACCGCCGACGCCGTGATCGTCTCCGACACCGGCATGTGGTCCGAGGACACCCCCACGGTCTGCACCGGCATGCGGGGCCTCGCCGACTGCGAGATCGAGCTGCGCGGACCCGACCAGGACATCCACTCCGGCTCGTTCGGCGGCGCCGTCCCGAACCCGGCGACCGCCGCCGCCCGCCTGGTCGCCGCCCTCCACGACGAGCACGCGCGCGTGGCCGTCCCCGGCTTCTACGACGGCATCGTCGAGCTCACCGACCGCGAGCGCGCCCTCTTCGCCGAGCTGCCCTTCGACGAGGAGCAGTGGCTGCGCACCGCGAAGTCCCACGCCACGCACGGGGAGGCCGGGCACACCACGCTGGAGCGCATCTGGGCCCGCCCCACCGCGGAGGTCAACGGCATCGGCGGCGGCTACCAGGGCCCCGGCGGCAAGACCATCGTGCCGTCGTCCGCCCGGCTCAAGCTCTCCTTCCGGCTGGTCGCGGGACAGGACCCCGACCACGTGGAGAAGGCCGTCACCGCGTGGGTCGCCGACCAGCTGCCCGCCGGAATCCGCCACGAGATCACCTTCGGGGCCGCCACCAGGCCCTGCCTCACCCCGCTCGACCACCCCGCCCTGCAATCCGTCGTCCGCGCCATGGGGAAGGCCTTCGAGCAGAAGATCCGCTTCACGCGCGAGGGCGGCTCGGGCCCCGCCGCGGACCTCCAGGACGTCCTCGACGCCCCGGTGCTCTTCCTCGGCATCTCGGTCCCCTCGGACGGCTGGCACGCGCCGAACGAGAAGGTCGAACTCGACCTCCTGATGAAGGGCGTGGAGACGGCCGCCCACTTGTGGGGCGACCTCGCCGAGAGCTGGACGGCCGCTTCGTGACCGAGACGCCCCGCGCCGTGACCCCTGCCGAACCGCCCGCCGAACCACCCATTCCACCGGGGGAGTTGGAAGCACCCGTGACCACCTGGACCGACCGCACCGCCGACCGACCGCTCTCGCTCGCCGCCCCGAGCGGCATCGACCGCGCGGCGCACCACCGCCTCGACGAGGCGTGGCTCGCCGCCGCCTGGAGCCACCCCACGACCCGGGTCTTCGTGGTCTCCGGCGGTCAGGCGCTGATCGACGAGACACCGGACGGCGCGACGGAACTGGTCATGACGCCGGCCTTCGAAGCACCGCTCACCGAGGCGCACCGCTACTTCCTGGGCACCGACGACGACGGCATCAGCTACTTCGCGCTCCAGAAGGACACGCTTCCGGGCCGCATGGACCAGTCGGCCCGCCCGGCAGGCCTGCGCGAGGCCGGTCTGCTGCTCTCCCACCGCGACGCGGGCCTCATGGCGCACGCCGTCGCCCTGGAGAACTGGCAGCGGCTGCACCGCTTCTGCTCACGCTGCGGCGAGCGCACCGTCATCGCCGCGGCGGGCCACATCCGCCGCTGCCAGGCCTGCGGGGCCGAGCACTACCCCCGCACCGACCCGGCCGTGATCATGGCCGTCACCGACGAGCAGGACCGCATCCTGCTCGGACGCCAGGTGCACTGGCCCGAGGGCCGCTTCTCGACGCTCGCGGGGTTCGTCGAGCCCGGCGAGTCCATCGAGCAGTCCGTGCGCCGCGAGGTGTGGGAGGAGGCCGGTGTCGTGGTCGGGGACGTCGAGTACGTCGCCAGCCAGCCCTGGCCGTTCCCGTCCAGCCTGATGCTCGGCTTCATGGCCCAGGCGACGTCCACGGAGATCAACGTGGACGGCGACGAGATCCACGAGGCGCGCTGGTTCTCCCGCGACGACCTGCGGGCCGCCTTCGAGTCCGAGGAGGTCATGCCTCCCTACGGCATCTCGATTGCGGCCCGCCTGATCGAGCTCTGGTACGGCAAGCCCCTGCCGAAGCCCAGCGACGCGCTGTAGACCCGGCGTCGGGGCCTCAGGCGCCGATCTTCTGCTTGACCTGCGCCAGCGAGGGGTTGGTGAGCGTCGAACCGTCGCTGAAGAGGACGGTGGGGACCGTCTGGTTCCCGCCGTTCGCCTTCTCGACGAACGCCGCCGACTCCGGGTCCTGCTCGATGTTGATCTCGCTGTACGTGATGCCCTCGCGGTCCATCTGCTTCTTCAACCGCTGGCAGTAGCCGCACCAGGTGGTGCTGTACATCGTCACAGTGCCCGACATGGTCCTCGCGCTCCTTCGTGGCTGGTGATGCGTGTTCGCAATGGGTCGAACGTACGCGACCGGGCGACCATTCCCACACGTCGGGCGCATTAGTACGACCGGCGCCCGGTGCCTGTGGACAACGCGACGCATCCGCCCCCGCGGACCTGGCAGCATGGCGGGGTGACAGCAGCAACGCACTCCACCCTGTTCCCACAGGTCCCGGAATCGGCCGACGCGGTGCTCGACGGGCTCGACCCCGAGCAGCGCGCCGTCGCGACGGCGCTGCACGGTCCGGTGTGTGTGCTCGCGGGCGCCGGTACGGGCAAGACGCGCGCGATCACCCATCGCATCGCGTACGGCGTCCGCGCCGGGATCCTCCAGCCCAACACCGTCCTCGCCGTCACCTTCACCAACCGCGCCGCGGGCGAGATGCGCGGCCGGCTCCGGCAGCTCGGCGCCGGAGGGGTGCAGGCCCGCACCTTCCACTCGGCGGCCCTGCGCCAGCTCCAGTTCTTCTGGCCGAAGGCGGTCGGCGGAGACCTGCCCCGGCTCGTCGACCGCAAGATCCAGCTCGTCGCCGACGCCGCGGCCGCCTCCCGGCTCCGCCTCGACCGCGGCGAGCTGCGCGACGTCACCGCGGAGATCGAGTGGTCCAAGGTCACCCAGACCGTCCCCGGCGACTATGCGGCCGCGGCCCACAAGACGGGGCGCGACACCCCCCGCCACCCGGCCGAGATCGCGCAGATCTACTCCGACTACGAGACCCTCAAGCGCGACCGGGGCGTCATCGACTTCGAGGACGTGCTGCTGCTGACGGTCGGCGTGTTGCAGGACCGGCAGGACATCGCCGAGCAGGTCCGCGCCCAGTACCAGCACTTCGTCGTCGACGAGTACCAGGACGTCAGCCCGCTCCAGCAGCGCCTGCTCGACCTGTGGCTCGGCGACCGGGACAGCCTGTGCGTCGTCGGTGACGCCAGCCAGACGATCTACTCCTTCACCGGCGCCACCCCCGACCACCTGCTGAACTTCCGCACCCGCCACCCCGGCGCCACCGTCGTCAAGCTGGTCCGCGACTACCGCTCCACCCCTCAGGTCGTGCACCTGGCCAACGGCGTGCTCGCCCGCGCCCGTGGCCGCGCCGCCGAGCACCGCCTCGAACTGATCTCGCAGCGCGAGGGGGGACCCGAGCCGGTCTACGCGGAGTACGTGGACGAGCCCACCGAGGCCGAGGGCGCGGCCCGCCGCATCCGCGAGCTGATCTCCTCCGGCGTCTGCGCGGGGGAGATCGCGATCCTGTTCCGGACCAACAGCCAGTCGGAGATCTACGAGCAGGCCCTGGCCGACGCCGGTGTGCCCTACCAGCTGCGCGGGGCGGAGCGCTTCTTCGAGCGGCCCGAGGTCCGCAAGGCCGGGCACTCCCTGCGCGCGGCGGCCCGCTTCGGAGGCAATGACGCGGGGCTCGACGAGGCCGTCGACCTGCCCTCCCAGGTGCGGGCCGTGCTCTCCGGAGAGGGCTGGACCACCCAGCCGCCCGCCGGGTCCGGCGCGGTGCGCGAGCGCTGGGAGTCCCTCGCGGCCCTCGCCCGGCTCGCTGAGGACTTCGCCCGGGCCCGCCCCGCGGCGACCCTGGCCGACCTCGTCACCGAACTCGACGAGCGGGCCTCCGCGCAGCACGCCCCCACCGTGGACGGCGTCACGCTCGCCTCGCTGCACGCGGCGAAGGGCCTGGAGTGGGACGCCGTGTTCCTGGTCGGGGTCGCCGAGGGCATGATGCCCATCTCGTACGCGAAGACCGACGAGCAGGTCGAGGAGGAGCGCCGCCTCCTCTACGTCGGCGTGACCCGCGCACGGCGGCACCTGGGCATCTCCTGGGCGCTGTCCCGCTCACCGGGCGGCCGCCCCAACCGCAGGCCGAGCCGCTTCCTCGACGGACTGCGGCCGGGCTCCACCGGCCCGGCCGGCCGCGGCGCGGGCGGCGGACCCGGCGGCGTCGAGCACGGAGCGCGCCCGGACGACGCCGTGTGGGAGCCGCCGGCCGGGGCGCGGGCCCGGGGCGACCGGAAGGTGGCGCGCTGCCGGGTGTGCGGGCACACGCTCGACGCCGCCGAGATGAAGCTGATGCGCTGCGAGGAATGCCCCTCCGACATGGACGAGGGGCTCTACGACCGGCTCATCGAGTGGCGCGCCCGGACGGCGGCCGTTCTCGGCCAGCCCGCGTTCTGCGTCTTCACGGACAAGACGCTGATCGCCATCGCGGAGGCGTCGCCCGACGACGAGCGCGAGCTGTCCCGCATCCCGGGCGTCGGCCGACGGAAGTTTCGGAGCTACGGCTCCGATGTTCTTGCCCTTTGCGCAGGTCAGATGGTGAGAGATGAGGACGATGAGGGCGCCGGAGACGCTTGATTCAAACTCGTCGAAAAAATAGTTTGCGCATGCCCCAGCAATCCCCATAGGTTCTTAAGCACGAGAGCAGCGGCCTTCTCGAAGGCCCTGGTTCCGTGTTGTACTTGAAAGCCGTCGGACCGGTTCATCCGGTCCCCAAGACGCCGAGAGGAGGCGATTCCAGTGATCAGCATCAACGCCAGCTCCACCGTGAAAATGACCGATCGCTCGGTCGTCGCTTCCTGCCTGCTCGGCTTCTCGAACCTGGGCACCGGTCTGTCTGGCGTCAGCGCCATGCGTCCGGAGCCCGGCATGTCCCTCGCCTCCCTGCCGATTCGCGAGGGCAATGAGCGACCGACGAAGGCACCGGAAGCAGTAGCGACGGCACAGGCCCACGCCTATGCCTTTGCCGCGGCCGGTGCCGGATTCCGGAAGCAGACGACGCAGCACCACACGATGTGGGCCTTCCGTGGGCCTGAACCCTGGAGTGATCCAGCCTGATCTTCGATCAGGCCGGCGCCTTCAGGGCCGCGGAACCCCACCCGGGATCCGCGGCCCTTCTGTTTTCCCGGAAGAACCAGCGGTCTTCCGAGGGACCAGAACGAAGGGGCCTCGGGACAACAAAAGAACCCGGTACCACCGCCACCCGGCCCACCGGCCGGAACGACCAGACGAGGAAGACGACACCGTGCAACTCGAAGCGCACGCCCCGTCAGTACCGCCTTCAGACCCTCTTCCCCCGCCCGTCCCCACGGAGGACTCCGCCTTGAACCCGCTGACTGCGCTCACCGCGCTCGACGACGCCATCGAGAACCTCGGCGTGCCCGTCCCCTGCCGTGCCTACGACCCCGAGGTCTTCTTCGCGGAGTCGCCGGCGGACGTCGAGTACGCCAAGTCCCTCTGCCGTACCTGCCCGCTGGTCGAGGCCTGCCTCGCCGGCGCCAAGGAGCGGCGCGAGCCCTGGGGCGTCTGGGGTGGCGAGCTGTTCATCCAGGGAGTCGTCGTGGCCCGCAAGCGGCCGCGTGGCCGCCCGCGCAAGAACCCGGTCGCGGCATGAACACCCGAGGAACGATCGACCGCCCCCTGACGCACGACCCCAAGAAGCAGGCCCCGATGAAGCCGTCCACGAGCGAGCCCGCCGGCTCCGTGACTCCAGACTTTCCGACGTCGGACGCGAACGACTCGCGTCAGAACAGGACCCGTCAGATGCAACTCGCCCCAGAAGCCCTGGCCCGTGCGCATATGCACGAGCGCCTGCGTGAGGCCGACCTCGACCGCCAGGCCATGCGCCTGGTGATCGCCCGCCGGATGCAGCGTCGCGCCGAGCGCGCCTCGCTGCGCGCCCGTCGCGCGCTGGCCATGGCCGTCATGCAGTAATCAACGACAACAGCACCCGGCTGTTCGTGCGGGGGTCGGTCCGGAGCGGACCGGCCCCCGCGGTGCGTTGCGCCGGGCGAACACCCCCGCGCGGCGTTATCGTCGCCGCGTGACATCTCCTCCTGGCGGGGGCCCCGCACACCGCCCCGACCAGCGGACCCTGGTGTGTGCCCGCTGCGGCGCGACCGCCCGGGCGACACCCCTGACCTGGACGTACTCCGTCGAGGACGGCGTCCGGCGGCACTTCTGCGCGAGCTGCTCCCGGGAGAACATCAGGGCCATCGAGGGGCGTCTCGACTCCGACCGGTGGTGACCCGGTCAGCCCTCGGCCGCGGCCGGCGGTCCGTCCTCCCCACCGTCGGCATCGGCATCGGCATCGGCGTCGGCGTCGTCGGCTTCGGCGCCGCGGGCCCGGCCTTCCACGGCCCCGGACTCGTCCGCCGCGTCCTCGGCCCCCTCGTCGTCGGCCTCCTCGGCCACGAATCCGGGCACCCACGCCTCCAGCTCATCCCGCAAGCGCACCGTCGCACCCAGCTGGCACAGCACGCCGATCGTGCTCAGCGTCACCCGGTGGATGAGCAGATACGCCGGAGGCAGATTGAGCTGCTTCCCCAGCTGGTGAGCCGGAGAGCGCGGGTCGGCGATCCGCGCCGCCTGGTTGCGCATCCACGAACGGGTGAAGGTGAACGCCTCGACCCGCGCCGGCTCGATGATCGGCAGCAGATAGTCGAGCACCGCCTCCGGTTCGAGCCGGATCGACTCCTTGACGAAGCCCTCCTCGCGCAGCACCTCGTAGATCGCGCCCGCGTCTCCCTCCAGCGTCAGCCGCAACGAGTCACCGATCGGTGAGGGCAGCCCGCCCGGCAGCCGGTCGACCGTGCCGAAGTCCAGGACGCCCAGCCGCCAGCCGGTCTTCTCGTCGGGCAGCAGGCGGAAGTTCCCCGGATGCGGGTCCGCGTGCAGCAGCCCGGTGCGCGCCGGTCCCGAGAACAGGAAGCGCGCGAGCAACTGGCCCGCGCGGTCCCGCTGTTCCGTGCTGCCGCCGCTGATGATCTCGGCGAGCGGGATGCCGTCGATCCACTCCGTGACCAGCACCTGCTCGCACTGGTGCACCACCTGCGGCACCACGACATCGGGGTCCCCGTCGAACTCCTCGGCGTGCGCCTGCTGCGCCTGTGCCTCCAGGCCGTAGTCCAGCTCCTCCGCCACCCGGTCGCGCAGCTCGGTGATGAGCGGCTTGATGTCCATCCCCGGAATCAGCGGACCCAACAGGCGTGCGAAACGGCCCAGTTGGGTCAGGTCCGACAGCAAGGCCTCGCCCGCGCCCGGGTACTGGACCTTCACGGCGACCTCCCGGCCGTCGTGCCACACCGCGCGGTGCACCTGCCCGATCGACGCCGCCGCGGCCGGCTTGTCCTCGAACTCCAGGAACAGCTCCCGCCATTCCTCCCCGAGCCGCTCGTCGAGCACGGCGTGCACGGTGCGGGTCGGCATCGGAGGCGCGGCCTCCTGAAGCTTGGTGAGCGCCGCGCGGTAGGGCCCGGCGACATCCTCGGGCAGCGCCGACTCGAAGACGGACAGCGCCTGCCCGAACTTCATCGCCCCGCCCTTCAGCTCACCGAGGACGCGGAACAGCTGCTCCGCCGTGCGCTGCTGGAGCTCCCGGCCGACGATCTCGGCGGACTTGCCGCCGATCCGCTTGCCGATGCCCCAGGTCGCCCGGCCCGCGAAGCCGATGGGCAGAGCGGCCAGCTTGGCGGTACGGGTCACCGCCTTCCGGGGAAGATCAGACATACACCCCTCCAAGTGCCGGACGAGCCGTACCGCGCGCGTCCGGTGTCGTGGCGCCGTCGGCCATTGCCTACCCCACCATTGTGTCCTGCGGCTCGGCCTCCACGGGGGTCTCCTTCCCGTAACCTCCCTCACCCGCACCGCATGGGCACTCCGGATGGGGCCACACCGGCCTCGCGTGCCAGTCGAGACCGGGTGCGGACGTCTCCCACCGCGCCCCCGTGCTCGACGGCAGCTCACCGTCCAGGAAAGCCAGCCCGTGCGCCGCCGCGAGACCCGCAACCGCGGTGGAAAGCCCCACGTCACAGGGCTGCACCTGGCGCGAGGAGCGACCCGAGCCCCACTGCGCGAGCAACCGCGGCCAGACCGGATCGCGGTCCGCGCGCCCCAGCAGCAGACAGCGCGCGCATCCCGTGCCCCCGGGCAGCACCAGGGGCCCCACCACACCCGTGGCCTCGACCACGCCCGCGTACAGATGCGGGATCCCCGCCGCCATCAGATCCTCCACGGCCACCGGATCGGGGGAGTGGACACCGAGGCCGTCACGGGGCGCGACGATCACCAGCGACAGCGCGGGCTCGCCCTGCTCCCCCTCGGCGGGGCGGGGCGCGGCGGTGCGCCGGTCCGGGCGCGGAGGCCGGCCCGGCGCCGCCGCGCGCACCACGCGCTGCGCGGACACCTCGCGCCGCTCGCCCACCGCCGTCCCCGGCTGCCCGCCGGGTGCCACGTCCCACGGTGCGACGCAGCCGCCGTCCCGCACGTCGACATGGCCCACTCCCGCCGCCGCGAGCACCGAGGCGAGCACCGCGCCCACCCGGCCGGCCCCGCGCACCTGGACCCGCATCGAGTGCCGCGCCGCCAGTCTCCGCATGCCCTCGGCGGGCGCCGCGGTGGTCACGGTGAGGGCCGCGTGGTCGGGGCGGAGCCGGTCCAGCACCGCGGGCCGCCGGCGCAGCGCGTCGGCGTCCGGGCCGCCGCCCGTCGCGTCGTCGAGCAGCCCCGCCCCCGTCAGCCGTTCGAGAAGGGCGTCGACGTGACCGTCCGGCAGGCCCATCCGCCGGGCCTCCTCGCGCAGCAGCGGCACGCCGCGTGTGCCGTCGAGCAGGGTCAGGAACGTCCCGGTGGCCGTGTCCACCGGGCCGAGCACCACCGCATGGGCCGGTGTCATCCCGCACTGCACCGTGTTCAGGTCGTGCCAGCCGCGCCGCAGTGCGGGCTTGAGGATCGGATGCATGGCTGTCCCCCGTGGTTCCCCGTGCCGTGCTCCCGCCGATGCGGCGCGAGCCGTTCGCCTCGACCGAGAGCCGTTCCCCTCGATCGACGGCCAGCATGGCCGCCGGGCCCGACGGGTGCGGAAAGTTGTCCACAGGCGGTGGGTAATAGTCGTACGAATCGTTCGCCGGGGGCGCGGGGCCGCACCGAAGACTTCCGGAGGCGGGACTTCCGCCCTGTACAGCGGGTAACGTCGGGGCGTGCCCGTCGACCCCCTGCACCGTGCCTCGACCACGCAGCGCAGCACGGAGAAACCGCCGCCGAGCGGCCTCGGGACGAGCGCCGTCGAAGTCCGCAGGAGCGCGCGGCGACGCCGGACGGTCTCCGCCTACCGGGAGGGCGACCGCACCGTGGTCCTCATCCCGGCCCGCATGTCGGAGGCCGAGGAGAAGCGCTGGGTCGGCGTCATGCTCGACAAGCTCGCGGCGCAGGAGAGCAAGCGGGTCCTCGGCGACGCCGAGCTGGCCGAGCGCGCCGAGCGCCTGTCCGAGCAGCACCTCGGCGGGCGGGCCCGCCCGGCGTCCGTTCGCTGGGTCACGAACCAGAACACCCGGTGGGGATCGTGCACCCCCGCCGAGGGCAGCATCCGCCTCTCGCACCGGCTCCAGGGCATGCCGGAGTACGTCGTCGACTACGTCCTGATCCACGAGCTCGCCCATCTGCTGGTGCCCGGGCACGGCCCGCGGTTCTGGCGGCTCCTGGAGGCCTACCCGCGGACGGAGCGGGCGCGCGGCTACCTCGAAGGGGTGGTCGCCGCGGACCGGCTGCCCCATCCGCCGGGCGCGCGCGGCGAGTGACACGCCGCCCGCGGACGCCCGTCGTCCGGCGGAGACGGTTGTGTACCAGGGCTGTCCCGACCTCTACCGCTGTCGGTGTTTGCAGTTAGCCTGGCGCGACGCAATCACCATCGGGATGGGGGACGGTCGTTACGCATGGCCAGGGAATTCCAACGCGGCCACAAGGCCAAGATCAGTGATCTCACGGCGGGCACCGATCTGTACGTAGGCGTACAGATCGCCGGTCCCGGCCTGTCCTTCGACATCAGTTGCTTCGGCCTCGACGCCGAGGAACGCCTGTCCGACGACCGTTATTTCGTCTTCTTCAACCAGCCGAAGACGCCCGAGGAGTCCGTCCAGCTGCTGGGCGCCCAGGCCGGCGACACCGAGTCCTTCCGCGTGACGCTCGACCGGATCCCGGCCCGGATCCACAAGCTGTCATTCACCGCGACCATCGACGGCGCGGGCCAGATGTCGCAGGTGGGCCCCGGATACATCCGGATCGTCGCGGGCGGCGAGGAAGTGGCCCGGTACGCGTTCACCGGCGCCGAATTCTCCACCGAGCGTGCCGTCATGCTGGGCGACTTCTACCTGAAGGACGTCTGGCGCTTCGCCGCCGTCGGACAGGGCTTCGACGGCGGGCTGGAGGCGCTGCTCAAGAACTTCGGCGGCGAGGTCGCCGAGGAGGAGCCCGCCGCCGCGCCCGCCCCGCCGCCCCAGCAGGCCGCGGCGCCCGTGTTCGCGCCGCCCGCCTTCGGCGCCCCGGCCGCTCCCGCTCCCGCCCCCACACCCCCGCCCGCCCCCGCGCCGCAGAGTTTCGCGCCGCCCCAGACGCCTGCGCAGGCGCCGCCCCCGCCGCCCGCGCCGACCGCGCCGACCGCGCCGACCGCGCCGTCGATCCACCAGGCGCCCACCATCGCCGCCCCGCTGGCCCCGCCCCCGGGCGCGGTCCCGCCGCCCCCTGCCGCCCCGAACCCGTTCGGACAGCAGCCGCCGCAGCAGTTCGGGCAGGTCCCGGGCCAGGGCGGGGCGACGCTGCCGCCCGGTTACGGGCCGCAGTCCCCGACCCCGCCCATGCCGCCGGGCCACCAGCAGCCGGCCGCCGCCCCCGCCCCGTTCGGCGGCCCGCAAGGAGCCCCCTTCGGCGGTCCGCAAGGAGCCCCGCACGGCGCCCCGCAAGGAATTCCGCAGCAGGCCGCGGCGCCCGGCGTCGCGGCCGCCCTGGAGAAGTACCGCGAGGCCCCCACCGGCCAGCGCTGGACGCCGCAGAACAAGAAGCTGATCCGCGTCGACCTCGGCGCCGCCGGCGACCAGCCGGTCCTCGCCCGCCAGGGCAGCATGGTGCTCTACCAGGGCAAGGTCGACTTCAGCTACAAGGGCGCGGGCTTCGCGGGCCGCATCGTGGGCAACGCCACCGGCCAGGAGATGCAGCTGATGCGCTGCACCGGCCGCGGCCAGGTCTTCTTCGCCGAAGAGGCCACCTACCTGCACCCCATCGAGCTCCAGGGCGACGCGATCTGCGTCTCCTCGGAGAACGTGCTGGCCTTCGACGAGAGCCTTCAGTACGAGGTGCGCAGGATCGAGGGCCACGGCATCCCCGGCGGCGCCCTGTTCGTGATGCAGTTCCAGGGCACCGGCACCGTCGTCGTGAAGACCCACGGCACCCCCGTGGTGCTGCCGGTGACCCCCACCACGTTCGCCGACTCCAACGCGGTGGTGGCCTGGTCCGCGGCCGCCCAGGCGATCGTCTCCAGCCAGGTCCGCATGCGCCGCAACGCCTACCCCGGCCACAGCGGCGAAGGCGTGAACCTCCAGTTCCGGGGAGCCCCCGGCAACTTCATCGTCGTCCAGCCGTACGAGGTCTGAGGGAGCCCGTCATGAACCAACCACTCGCGGGCTTCGCCCCGACACCCGTAGCGGCCCGCATGGAGAACCACGGCAGCAACATGCTGAAGGTCGCCATGCAGACCGGGAACGACCTCCTCGCGCGCGTGGGCTCGATGGTCGCCTACGAAGGCTTCGTCCAGTACGAGCCCAACCCGCCCGCCGTGCGCCAGATCGCCCGGGACTGGATCACCGGCGAGGGCGCCCCCCTGATGAAGGCGTCCGGCGACGGCCTGCTCTACCTGGCCGACTACGGCGCGGACGTCGTCGTCATCAACCTCGGCGGCGACTCGATCTCGGTCAACGGCACCAACCTCCTCGCCCTCGACGCCCACCTCCAGTGGGGCGTCGAGCGGGTGAAGGGCCTCGCCAAGTTCACCGGCCAGGGCCTGTGGAACATCACCATCAGCGGCCAGGGGTACGTCGCCCTGACCTCGCGCGGCACCCCGATCGTCGTCGACTGCGGACGCGGCGAGGACGAGACGTACGTGGATCCGGACGCGCTCATCGCCTGGTCGCCGAAGCTGAAGGTGAAGGGCAAGCGCAGCTTCCGGGCCGGCTCGCTCATCGGGCGCGGCAGCGGCGAGGCCTACCAGATGGGCTTCTCCGGCGAGGGCATCGTCGTCGTCCAGCCCAGCGAGGACAGCACCGACCGTCTCCGAGTCCGGGGCTGAGGGGGAGCGCACACATCATGCAGAGTCCGCTTTTCGCATACGCCGACCAGCAGTCCCAGGACCGCTACACGGTGCAGAACCCGCAGATGCTGCGGGTCGTCCTGGAGGGCCACGACGACCTCCTCGCCCGCAAGGGCTCGATGGTCGCCTACCAGGGGCTCGTCGAGTTCGACGGCGAGTACCAGGCCCACGGCCGGCAGCGCGCCCGCGCGGTCACCGGCGAGGGCCTGAGCCTGATGCGCTGCCACGGCCAGGGCATCGTCTACCTCGCGAACCTCGCCCAGTACGTCCACCTGGTGGACGTGGAGCAGGACGGCCTGACCGTGGACAGCAACTACGTCCTGGCCATGGACTCCAGCCTGCACCACGAGGTCATCGCGGTGGACAGCCAGTTCGGGATCTCCGGATCCGGCAAGTACCAGCTCAACATCACCGGCCACGGCAAGGTCGCCCTGATGACGTCGGGCCAGCCGCTGATGATGCAGGTCACGCCCGACAAGTACGTCAACGTCGACGCGGACGCCATCGTCGCCTGGTCGACGAGCCTGCGGGTCCAGATGCAGGCGCAGACGCACTCCTCGGGCGTCTGGCGGCGCCGCGGCAACACCGGCGAGGGCTGGGAGCTGAGCTTCATGGGCAGCGGTTACGCGCTCGTCCAGCCCAGTGAGCTGCTGCCGCCGCAGAACGCGGCGATCGGCGGCGGCCTCGCCGCCCAGTACGGCATGGGCCAGCAGGGCGCCCGCGGCGCGAACCAGGGCAACGCCTGGAGCTGACGGCCGCACCGGCCGGGACACAGGGGTGGGGGCGAACGCCATGGCGCTCGCCCCACCCCTTGCGGCTCCGTCCCTACAGGCGGGCGCGGGTGGCCTCCACCAGGCGGACCACTGACGTGTCGGCGACGTCAGCGACCTCGTCGTACGGGAACCAGCGCAGGTCGAGCGACTCGTCGCTGATGGCCTCCGTGGCGTCGGGCGGGGCGAGCGCCGCGTACTGCACGTCCAGGTGCTGGGTGCACGGGCCGGGGATCGGGTGCCGGTCCAGCCGGACCGGGCCGCCCGCCAGCAGCGTCAGGCCCGGCACGCCCGACTCCTCCGTCGCCTCGCGCAGCGCAGCGGCGGCCACCGAGCGGTCACCGGACTCGCAGTGGCCCCCCATCTGCAACCACATCCGCAGCTTCTTGTGCAGCGTGAGCAGGACGCGCCCGCGCGCGGGGTCGACGACCAGGGCGCTCGCCGTCAGATGGCCGGCCGTGCACGGCTTCCACAGACCGGCCTCACCGTGCGCGGAGAGGTGGTCCAGGTAGGCCTGGCGCAGCTCGGGCTGGCCCTCGTAGCCCTTGAGCACGAGGACCGCGTCGTCGTACAGACTCACTTGGTGTCGTCGTCCTCGCCGGTGTCGTCGTCCTTGGCCGTCCTCGGCTGGTCGCCGCTGCCGCCGGCCGCCTCGCCGAGCATCTTGTCGAGCTCGGAGAAGTCCAGCTGCTCGCGGTGGACGAAGCCGTCCGGGTCGTCCAGGTCGGACGCCGTCGGCAGCATGTCCGGGTGCTCCCACAGGTCGTCGCGGCCGTCGACCCCGCGCGCGTCCGTGAGCGAGGCCCACAGGCGCGAGGCGTCACGCAGCCGCCGCGGCCGCAGTTCGAGACCGATCAGCGTCGCGAACGTCTGCTCGGCCGGTCCGCCGGTCGCCCGGCGGCGGCGCAGCGTCTCGCGCAGCGCGTCGGCGGAGGACAGGCGGGGCTTCGCGGCCGCGTGGACCACCGCGTCGACCCAGCCCTCCACCAGCGCCAGCGCCGTCTCCAGCCGCGCCAGGGCGGCCTTCTGCTCCGGGGTGTCCTCCGGCTGGAACATGCCCTGCTGGAGCGCCTCCTGGATCTGCTCGGGGTTCTGCGGGTCGAACTGGCCGACCACGTCCTCCAGCTTGGAGGTGTCGACCTTGATCCCGCGCGCGTAGCCCTCGACCGCGCCGAACAGGTGCGAGCGCAGCCACGGCACGTGCGCGAAGAGCCGCTGGTGGGCGGCCTCGCGCAGCGCCAGGTAGAGCCGCACCTCCTCCTGCGGGACGCCGAGGTCCTTGCCGAACGCCTCCACGTTCAGCGGGAGCAGCGCCGCCTTGCCGGCCGGGGCCAGCGGCAGGCCGATGTCGGTGGAGCCGACGACCTCGCCCGCGAGCACGCCGAGCGCCTGGCCGATCTGCGAGCCGAACATGGCGCCGCCCATGGAGCGCATCATGCCGATCAGCGGGCCCGCCATCGCCTGCATCTCCTCGGGCAGGACGTCGCCCATGGCCATGCCGACCCGCTCGGCGACCGGGTCGACGAGCTCCTTCCACACCGGGAGGGTCGCCTCCACCCACTCCGCGCGGCTCCACGCCACGGCGGAGTGCGCACCCGACGGCAGCGACGTCGCGTCGTCCAGCCACAGGTCGGCCAGGCGCACCGCCTCCTGCACCGCGGTGCGGTCGGCGGGGCCCACGCTGGCGTCCTTCACGCCGTCCTGCGTGCCCTGGGAGACCGTCTGGCGGGCGATGTCCTTGGCCATGTCCCAGTTCACCGGCCCGCCCTCGTAGGAGAGCATCTGGCCGAGCTGCTGGAACGCCGCCCCCAGATCGTTCGGATCCATCGATCCGAACATGGCCGCGAACGGGTTGTCCCCGGCCGCGCCCCCGGGGCCGCCCGCGCCGGGAAGGCCCGGGAAGCCGCCGAATCCGAACGGATTGGCCGGTCCCTGACCGCCACCGCCCTGCTGGTCCTTCTTCTTGCCCTCGTCGCCGTCTTCCGGCTCCTCCGGCGGAAGGCCGAAACCGAATGGGGTGTCACTCACGGGATTCCTCGGCTGGTAAGGCCACCGGTTCTGCCCGGTGGCGACTGCCCGACTTACACACACCCAGCGTAGACACCGCGACGGGATCGGGCCTCGGTGCTTCGCCGACTCATGGCCTGCGGCAGGATGGATGCCTCCTGGTACGTACGTGTCATTCACGTACTTACCGAAGACAACCGCTGGAGACGCCCGGTGAGTTCCCCAGATCCACAGGTTCGCGCAGCGCGAAACCCTTCAACCAGTCCGGCCGCGCGCGGCCCCGTCGTCGCGGTCACCGGTGCCGCGTCCGGCATCGGAGCCCTGCTCACCGAGCGGCTCGCCGCCTCCGACGCGATCAAGCAGGTGCTCGCCATCGACGAGCGGCGGGGCGAGTGCGCCTCCGCCACCTGGCACATCCTGGACGTACGGGATCCGGCCATCGCGGAGAAGCTGCGCGGCGCCGACGTCGTGGTGCACCTCGCGCTCGACCTCGATCTCGAGTCCGACCCGGCGGCCCGCACCGCCTACAACGTGCGCGGCACCCAGACGGTGCTCACCGCCGCCGCGGCGGCCGGGGTGCACCGCGTCGTGCTGTGCACCTCGGCCATGGTCTACGGGGCCCTTCCCGAGAACGAGCTGCCGCTCTCGGAGGACGCCGAGCTGCGCGCCACCGCGGAGGCGACCGGCGTCGGCGACCTCCTGGAGATCGAGCGCCTGGCGCGCCGCGCGCCCCGCGCCCACCCCGGCCTCAACGTCACCGTGGTGCGTCCCGCGGTGCTCGTCGGCGGCACGGACACGGCCCTGACCCGCTATTTCGAGTCGCCGCGCCTCCTGGTGGTGGCCGGCTCGCGGCCCGCCTGGCAGTTCTGCCACGTGGAGGACCTGTGCAGCGCCCTGGAGTACGCCGTCCTGGAGAAGGTCGACGGAGAGCTCGCGGTGGGCTGCGACGGGTGGCTGGAGCAGGAGGAGGTGGAGGAGCTGAGCGGCATCCGCCGGATGGAGCTGCCCTCGACCGTCGCGCTGGGGGCCGCGGCCCGGCTGCACCGCATCGGCCTGACGCCCTCGCCCGCCGGTGACCTCGCCTACACGATGTACCCCTGGGTCGTCAGCGGCAGCAGGCTGCACGACGCCGGATGGCGACCCCGATGGACGAACGAGGAGGTCCTCGCGGAGCTGCTGGAGGAGGTCGCCGGCCGGCGCACCGTGGCCGGACGCCGGCTCGGGCGCAAGGACGCGACGGCCGCGGGCGCCGCGGGCGCGACGGTGGCCCTGCTGGGCACGGCGGCCGTGGTGCGGCGGGTGCGCAAGGCGCGCCGCCGCATCTGAGGCGCGGAGCCGCGCGGGAAGCCCCGCCGTGCGGAAAGCCCGACGCCGACCGGGTGGCCTGTAGGAGGATCCAATTCACCGCCGCCAGGGGTGTACGGCACGATGAAGGCATGGCATCCACCCAGCACGACCACCCCGGCGAGCAGGCGGCGCAGGACCCCATCAGGCTGCTCGCCGTCCGGGAGACCCCGCTCTCCGTCGACGAGGTGTTCCAGGCGGTCGGCGACGCGGCGGCGGGCGGTACCGCGCTCTTCGTGGGGACCGTGCGCAACCACGACGGCGGGTCCGACGTGGACCGGCTCGGGTACTCGTGCCACCCGACCGCGGAGGCGGAGATGCGGCGCGTCGCCGAGCGGGTCGCCGCCAAGTTCCCGGTGCGCGCGCTCGCGGCGGTCCACCGGGTCGGCGATCTGGCGGTCGGGGACCTCGCCGTGGTCGTCGCCGTGTCGTGCCCGCACCGCGGCGAGGCCTTCGAGGCGTGCCGGATGCTCATCGACGACCTCAAGCACGAGGTGCCCATCTGGAAGCACCAGACGTTCTCGGACGGGACGGAGGAGTGGGTCGGGGCCTGCTGAGGCTCCGGTTGCGTAACCGCCACCCTGCGGCGAGCGTTGACTGAGCGGATGGTTAATCTGCTGATCAGTCAGTTGCGGTCGCACATGGGGTCGGGAGGTCGGCATGGCAGTGCTCTTGTGGCTGCTGATTCCGGTGGTCGCCGCGGTCGGCGCCGCGCTCTGGGGCTCGTGGGCCGGCCGGAGCCGGCACAAGACGGGTGACGTCACGGAGCTCAGCGGCTACGAACGTTTTCGCGAGGCGATGGAGAAGTCCCACTCCGGGACCTGAGGCCGCGGGGCCGGGTCCCGTACGGACCGGCCCCACAGGTGCACGCGCGGGCCCGTCCCGTACTGTCGTTCCATGCCACGCCGCACCGCGACGATGCTCGCTTCGACCCTGATGCTGATCGCGCTGCTCTGCGCGGGGGTGCTCATCAAAGTGCCCTACGCGGAGATGTCCCCGGGTCCGACGGTGAACACGCTCGCGGACCACGACGGCGAACCCGTCCTCCAGATCTCCGGACACAGGACGTACGAGACGTCCGGACACCTCAACATGACGACCGTCCGGGTCACCAGCGCCGACTTCAACATGAACCTGGTCTCCGCGGTCTACGGGTGGCTCGCCCACGACAGCATCGTGGTTCCGCACGACACCCTGTACCCCGACGGCCAGACCGAGGAGCAGTCCTCGCAGGAGAACGCCGAGGAGTTCAGCCAGTCCCAGGAGAGCGCCAAGGTGGCCGCCCTGGAGGAGCTGAACATCCCCGTGAAGTCCTGGGTGATCGTTTCCTCTGTCGTGAAGGACAGCCCGGCCGAGGGCCGGCTGCACGCCGGTGACGTGATCAAGGCCGTCGACGGCACCCGGGTCACCAAGCCCTCCGACGTCGCCAAGCTCGTCACCCGGCACAAGGCCGGCGAGGACGTCGTCTTCACGGTGGTGCCGGTCAAGCAGGCCGCCGCCGCCGAGAAGGAGGGCAAGGAGGCCACCGCCACGGAGAACGTGACGATCAGGACCGACAAGGCCGACGACGGCCGCGCGATCGTCGGCATCCAGGCCGGGACCGACCACACCTTCCCGTTCCAGATCGACATCAAGCTCGCCGACGTCGGCGGCCCCAGCGCCGGTCTGATGTTCTCCCTGGGCATCGTGGACAAGCTCACGCCCACCGACCTGACCGGCGGCAAGTTCGTGGCGGGCACCGGCACCATCGACGACGACGGCAAGGTCGGCCCGATCGGCGGCATCGGCATGAAGCTCGTCGGCGCGCGCGAAAAGGGAGCGCAGTACTTCCTGACGCCGAAGGACAACTGCGCGAGCGCGGCCAAGGACACCCCCAGCGGGCTCACCCTGGTGAAGGTGGGCACCCTGGACGACGCGATGGGCGCCCTGAAGGACATTCGCAGTGGCAACACCGGCGCCCTGCCGAAGTGCACCGCCAAGAGCTGACACCCGGCTCTGCGCAGCGGGGCGCCGCGGGGAGGATCCCGCGGCGCCCCGCTCGCGCCGGGGTGGCCGTCCTCACTCGGCGAACGTCGCCGCCAGTGCCTCGGCGAGGCCCGGCACCAGGTCCGAACCGGTGAGGACCTCGGTCGGCGCGTCCTTCTCGCGCAGCCGCAGCGCCGAGTCCCGGGACCCGTCGCGCAGTACGGCGACCGTCATCCGGACCTCTTGGCGGTCCGGGTGCTCGGCGACCCACCGGGTGAGCTTCTTGCCGGTGAGCCCCTCGGGGACGGACGCCTCGGCGGACGGCGGCAGCATCAGGCGCTCCACCGTCAGCGCACAGCCGGCGACGGCGTCGGGCCACGCGATGGTGCCGAGGAAGTCGTCCAGCGGCTTGGAGGCGGGGATCTCGTCCTGGAGGATCGGGGTGAAACCGGTGGTCTCGCCCTCGCTCTCCAGGCCGAGCTGGGCCGCGAGGGCCGGTTCCTGGGCGCGCAGGGCGCCGGTGTCGACGAGGGCGAAGAGGCGGGCGGGCTGGTCCCAGCCCATGCCGGAGGCGTACTCGTCGATCTCGAGGACGGCCCGGGTGAGGGGGCTTGCTGCCATGGGGGTGTTGGACATGGTCACAATCCTGCCTCGTTCGTCCCCCGAAGCGGGAACTGAGTAAAGCCTGAGTAAGTTGCATAGATGAGGGGTCCGCGATCTCGGGGGCCTGACAGATCGATTACTGAACTATCGAGGTGCGCACCTTGGCTTTCCAGATGCCGGACCGGGGCGGGGGTCCGACGGGACCGCGGATCAGAGTGGGACGCCCCTCCCGGCGTGCCCGGACGCTGCTGCTGACGCTGGGCGTCCTCGCCGTGCTCGGCATGGCCTTCGTCATGTTCTCCGGGTTCTGGACGGACTGGCTCTGGTACCGGTCGGTCAATTACTCGTCCGTGTTCACGACGACGTTGCAGACGAAGATCGGACTGTTCTTCGTCTTCGGTCTGCTGATGGCGCTCGCCGTCGGGGTGAACATCTGGCTGGCGCACCGGCTGCGGCCGCCGCTGAGCGCGATGTCGAGCGAACAGCAGAGCCTCGACCGCTACCGCATGGGCATCGCGCCCTTCAAGAAGTGGCTGCTCGTCGGGATCACCGCCCTCGTCGGCCTGATCGCGGGCGCCTCGGCGGCCAGCCAGTGGCGCACGTGGCTCCAGTTCGTGAACGGCGTGCCGTTCCACCAGAAGGACTCGCAGTTCCACCTGGACGTGTCGTTCTACGCCTTCGACCTGCCCTGGTACCGGTTCCTGCTCGGCTTCGGCTTCGCGGCCGCCGTGATCGGCCTGGTCGCCGCCGCGCTGACGCACTACCTGTACGGCGGGCTGCGCATCACCAGCCCGGGCGCGCGCGCCACGGCGGCCGCGACGGGGCACCTGTCCGTCCTCCTGGGGCTGTTCGTGGCCCTCAAGGCGGTCGCGTACTGGCTCGACCGGTACGGGTTGGCGGTGAAGTCGAGCGACTTCAAGGCGACGAACAACTGGACGGGCCTGCGGTACGTGGACGCGACGGCGTACCTGCCGGCGAAGACGATCCTGTTCTGCATCGCCGTCATCTGCGCCCTGCTGTTCTTCGCGACGCTGTGGCGGCGCACCTGGCAGCTGCCGGTCATCGGCTTCGGCCTGATGGTGCTCTCGGCCATCCTGATCGGCGGCCTGTATCCGGCCATCGTGCAGAAGTTCCAGGTGCAGCCGAACGAGCAGTCCAAGGAAGCGCCGTACATCAAGAAGAACATCGACGCCACGCGCAAGGCGTACGGCATCGACAAGGCGACGGTCGGCGACTACAGCGGCGAGGGGTCCGACAAGGACACCAAGAAGCTGCGCACCGAGTCCGACTCGGCGGCCAGCTACCGCCTGAACGACCCGAACATCGTGTCGCCGACGTTCCAGCAGCTGGAGCAGCAGCGGAAGTACTACCAGTTCCCGACGACGCTGGACGTGGACCGCTACAAGGGCCAGGACACCGTCGTGGGCCTGCGCGAGCTGAACCTGGGCAAGCTCGACAAGCGCAACTGGATCAACGACCACTTCGTCTACACGCACGGCTACGGAGCCGTGACGGCGAAGGGCACCTCCACCTCGCAGGGGGCTCCGCAGTTCACCGAGTCGGGTCTGCCGACCGGCGGTGACCTCGGGGACTACAACCAGCGCATCTACTACGGCGAGAAGACGACGCAGTACTCCATCGTCGGCGGGCCGCAGAAGGAGCTGGACTACGAGCAGGAGGACGGCACCCAGAAGACCACCAGCTACAAGGGCGACAGCGGCGTCAACCTGTCCAACCCGGTGAACCGCGCCGCGTACGCGGTGGCCTTCAGCGAGCCGCAGATCCTCTACTCCGGCGCCATCGGCGAGGGCTCGCGGATCCTGTACAACCGCACGCCCAAGGAGCGCGTCGAGGCCGTCGCGCCCTGGCTGACGATCGACGGCGACGCGTACCCGACCGTCGTCAACGGCAAGGTCACGTGGGTGGTCGACGCCTACACGACGTCGAACGGCTACCCGTACGCGTCCCGGACGACGCTCGGCGACACCACGGCCGACTCGCTCAACGAGGCGGACAGCCAGCGTTCCGTCGTGGCGCAGCAGAACCAGGTCAACTACATCCGCAACTCGGTGAAGGCGACCGTCGACGCGTACACGGGCGAGGTCAAGCTCTACGCGTGGGACGAGAGCGACCCGGTCCTGAAGACCTGGGAGAAGGCCTTCCCCGACACGGTGCAGCCCAAGAGCGCCATCCCCGCCGACCTGAAGGAGCACCTGCGCTACCCGCAGGACATGTTCAAGGTCCAGCGGGAGCTGCTGAGCCTGTACCACGTGACGGACTCGGACCAGTTCTACAACGCGTCCGACGCCTGGCAGGTGCCGAACGACCCCACCAAGAAGGACAACAGCGCGGTTCCGCCGTACTACCTGTCCATGAAGATGCCGGACCAGAGCAGTCAGCAGTTCTCACTGACGACGACGTTCACCCCGAGCGGCCGGCCGAACCTGCGGGCCTTCATGGCGGTGGACGCCGACGCGACCAGTAAGGACTACGGCGCCATAAGGCTGCTGAGAGTCACCGAGGACAAGGTCCAGGGACCCGAGCAGGTACAGAACAAGCTCAACTCCTGGGACCCGGTGGCGAACTGGGTGCGCGACATGAAGGGTGCCGACTCGACGGTGCTGTACGGCAATCTGCTGACCGTGCCACTCGACAGCGGGTTCCTCTACGTCGAGCCGATCTACGCACAGGGCCGGAACTCCGAGTACCCGCTGATGCGCAAGGTGGCCGTCTCCTACGGAGACAGAATGGGCTTCGCCAACTCGCTCTCGGACGCGTTGAACGACGCCTTCGAGGTGGACGGCGGGTCGTCGACCGAACCGGAGAAACCCGGCGGCGACACCACCAGCCCCGGGAACTCGACGGTCAAGGCGGCCCTCGCGGACGCCGAGAAGGCCTTCGAGGCCGGCCAGAAGGCGCTGAAGGGCGGCGACTGGACCGCGTACGGCACGGCGCAGGACGACCTCCAGGACGCCCTGGAGCGCGCCGACAAGGCCCAGACGGCGGCCGAGAAGGACGCCGGCAAGAACGGCGACGGCAAGGCCGCCGACAAGGACAAGAGCGGGTCCGACGGTCAGGGCGCCGGTGGCTGAGGTGCAGGTCGGAGGGTGAGCGGGCACCACCCCGCGCCGTGGTACGGTTGCAACACAACGGCGCGGGGTGGAGCAGCTCGGTAGCTCGCTGGGCTCATAACCCAGAGGTCGCAGGTTCAAATCCTGTCCCCGCTACTGATGATCGAAGGCTCGGAAGCTAAGGCTTCCGGGCCTTCGGTGCGTCGGGGCACCGGATGTCATGAGTCGCTGGCATGTGCGGTGTGGGAGGTGCGGTACGGGGTGAGCTGGGTACGCGTGCCAAGGGGGCGTACCAGAGATGTCTCAGGTGCGTCCCATGTATGTGCGAAGGGCGCTTCACCCGGGGAGACTTGGGGAAACTGTGTTTCACTTATCTCTCTGTGGGCATGTCGACAAAACGCTGAAGTGACCTCACTGGCTGCGGTATTCACGATGTACCCAGGTTGCAGGTGGTGCGACGATGGACGTTATGGGGGACAAGGCAACTCTGTGGGAGACAGGGCGGTTTGTGCAGCCGACAGATCGGGACGAACCCGGCGAAGCTGTAGAAGAAGCACGGCGCCGGCTGGCCGCGGAGGCCGGTGACGTCGAGGCGATGAGCGTCCTCGGCGCCATGCTGCTGCGCCGCGGTGACCTCGACGGGGCCGAGCCGCTGCTGCGCAACGCCACGAGCGTGGGCGACCGGGCCGCGGCCAACAACCTGGGGGTCCTGCTGCACCAGCGGGGCTACGCCGACGAAGCCGCGGGATGGTGGCGGATCGCCGCCGTCGCCGGCTCCGCCGCCGCGGCCCACGCCCTGGGCCGGCACCACCGCGAGCGCGGGGACGAGCCCGCCGCCGAGTACTGGCTGCGCCAGTCCGCCGAGCAGGGGCACACCCTCGCCGCGTACGCCCTCGCCGACCTGCTGGAGCACCGCTCCGACGTGGGCGCCGAGCGCTGGATGCGGGTCGCCGCCGAGCGCGGGCATCGGGAGGCCGCCTACCGCCTCGCCCGAGCGCTCGACCGCAAGGGCGGCACCGACGTGCTGGTCGCCGGGGACGCCAAGAACCCCGCGGAGGAGGCCGAGCAGTGGTACCGCCAGGCCGCCGCCCGCGGGCACCGCAGGGGCGCCCTGCACCTCGGCGCGATCCTGGAGAAGCGCGGCGACCTGAAAGAGGCCGGCAGGTGGTACCTGACGTCTGCGAAGGACGGCGAGCCGCGCGCCGCGTGCGCCCTCGCCTTCCTGCTGCGCGACGCGGGCGACGAGGAGAGCGCCGCCGTGTGGTGGCTGCGTGCCGCCCAGGACGGCGACGGCAACGCCGCGAACGCGCTGGGTGCGCTGCACGCCGGGCGCGGTGAGACGCAGACCGCCGAGCGCTGGTACCGGGCCGCCATGGACGCGGGCGACAACAACGGCGCGTACAACCTGGGGCTGCTGTGCGCCGAGCAGAAGCGCACCGCGCAGGCCGAGGACTGGTACCGGCGCGCCGCGTACGCGGGGCACCGGGAGGCGGCCAACGCGCTGGCCGTGCTGCTCCTCCAGAACGACGACGCGGTCGGGGCCGAGCCGTGGTTCTCCAAGGCCGCCGAGGCCGGCAGCGTCGACGCCGCCTTCAACCTGGGGATCCTCTACGCCGGGCGCGAGGAGGAGGAGTCCGCTCTCAAGGCGGTCCAGTGGTACGAGCGGGCCGCGGCCGGCGGGCACACGGAGGCCGCGCTCCAGGCCGGTATCGCGCGGCTGCGGGACGGCGACGAGCGCGGGGCCGAGCGGCACCTGCGGTGCGCGGCGGGCGGGGGCAGCCCCGAGGCCGCGTACCGGCTCGCCTCGCTGCTCGACGCGCGGACGCCGCCCGCGCCCCGGCACGAGCTGGGGGAGCCGGTCACGGAGAAGACCGAGTGCGAGGAGTGGTACGAGCGGGCCGCCGAGCACGGCCACCGGCGGGCGCAGGTGCGGGTCGGGATGCTGGCCGCCGCGCGCGGCGACGTCGTCGAGGCGGCCCGGTGGTACCGGGCGGCCGCGGAGACCGGTTCGCGCAACGGGGCGTTCAACCTCGGCCTGCTGCTCGCGCGGGAGGGCAGTCAGCCCGAGGCGGCCCTGTGGTGGACGCGGGCGGCCGACGCGGGGCACGGGCGGGCCGCGCTGCGGCTCGCCCTGCTGTGCGCGCGGCGCGGGGAGCTCGCCGCCGGGCAGACGTGGGCGTGCCGGGCCGTGGAGCTCGGTCCCGCCGAGGTCGCCGAGCGGGCCGGGCGGCTGCGGGACGCCCTGGGGCAGGAGCTGTCCGCCTGACCGCCGGGTGGCCCCGACCGCCGCGAGACATGCGTGGACGTGGTGTGCGGCCGGGGCCCGAGCGGCCGGGCGGGACGGGATTTGCGCTGGTCGGGGGCGTCGCGTAGAGTCGTGTTTACCGACGCGGGGTGGAGCAGCTCGGTAGCTCGCTGGGCTCATAACCCAGAGGTCGCAGGTTCAAATCCTGTCCCCGCTACTGAAGACCACAGCCCGGAACCATCACGGTTCCGGGCTGTGGCGCGTTCAGGGCCTCTTTCCGGGCCGGTGGCCCACCGCCTCCTCGTACAGCTTCCGGTCCACGGTCCTGGACTCCGGCAGGGGATCGCCCTGCGAGACGCCCGCCGCCGTGTACGCCTTCTGGAGCCGGTCCGTCGTGCCGGCGCGGATCTCCCAGTCCATGCGGAGCGACGGCGTCGACTCCAGGACCTTCCGGTCGGTCTTCAGGAGCGTGGCCAGCTCGGCGACGAAGGCGGGGTCCTTCTTGTAGTCGCCCGCGAAATACGTGTCGATCGTACGGATGTACGCGCGCAGGAACGCGACGCCCGCGTCCGGGTCCTTGCCGAGCAGGTTCGGGCCGAACAGCAGGCCGCCCAGCGGTTCGCCCAGGGGCTGGCCGCCGAGGAAGGCGTAGTGCGGGTCGCCGTCGACCTTGCGCCAGACCGGGTCGAGCAGCCATGCGGAGTCGACGCCGCCGTTCTGGAGCGCGGTCAGCACGTCCGCCGAGCCGAGCTGCTGGAACCGGACCTCGTCGAGGCCGCCGCCGTGCTTCTTCAGCGTCGTGTCCATGGGGTACGAGATGACCGAGCCCTTGCCGATCATCGTGCCCATCGTCCGTCCGGCCAGGGTGACCCGGGAGGCGTCCTCGCCGTCCTTGAGGCGCACCCACAGGCCGCTCCTGGACCCGGGGTCGGGGGAGAAGTTTCCCGCGACCCACTTGATGTCGAAGCCGCCCCTCACGCCGTTCATGACGGCCGCCTCGGGGGCCGCCCACTGGGCGTCGATGTCGCCCTTGGCCAGCAGGGGCAGGGCGTCGGGGGTGGGCAGGACCTTGAGGGTGACGGCCAGGCCCTCCTTCTCGAACTCGCCCTTCGCGACGGCCAGGACGAGCGGCGCGACGTACTCGGCGCCGAGGGTGCCGGTCGCGACGGTCAGCTTGCGGGTGCGGTCCGGGGCGACGGGAGCGGGCGCCCCTGACCCGCAGCGCGCGGGCTCGCGGTCGGCCGCCAGGTCGGACGGGTCGGTCCAGCTGCCCTTGCCGCAGCCGGCGACCGCCGCGATCGTGCGCGGCGCGGTCGCGGCGCCGCCCGGCGCGCCGTCGTCGTGCCGGGCGCAGGCGGGGCCGGCGAGGAGCAGGACGCAGGCCGCGAGCAGGGCCGTCCCCGGATGTCTGGTGCGCATGGAACCTCCGTACGAAGGACGTGTTGAGCCGTGCCGTGCCGTGCCGTGCCGTGCCGGTTCGGGTCAGGTCCGGCCCCGGCCGCGGTCGCGCGGCGCCCAGGGGGTGAGGAGCCGGCCGGCGAGCCGGACCAGCTCGGAGAGGACGACGCCGAGCACGGCGACGCAGAGGATGCCGACGAACATGACGTCGTTCTGGAACAGGGCCCGCGCGTCGAAGATGAGGTGGCCGAGGCCGTTCGTCGCGGCGATCTGCTCCGAGGCGACGATGACGAGCACGGCCACGCCCGCCGCGATCCGGGCGCCGACCAGGACCGCGGGCAGCGAGGCGGGCAGCAGGACGTGGCGGAACATCTGCCACGGGGACGCGCCGAAGACCTGGCCCGCGTCGCGGTGCCCGGCGGGCACGGAGAGCACGGCCGCCATGGTCGAGATCCAGACGAAGAAGAAGACGGTCGCCGCGACGAGGGCGACCTGCGGGCCCTCGCCGAGCCCGAACATGTTCAGGAACACGGGCAGCAGGGCCAGCTTCGGCACCACGTAGAGCGCGTCGAGCAGGGGTTCGAGGGCCGCGCGGACCAGGGAGACCGAGCCCATCAGCAGGCCCAGGGCGTAGCCGGTCACCGTGCCGACGGCGTATCCGGCCAGGACGCGCTGGAGGGTGGCCCGGACGTCCGGCCACAGCTCGCCCGCCGTGGCCCGGTCCCAGCCGTCGGCGAGGATCGTGGAGGGCGCCGGGTACACGCGGTCGTCGATCCAGGCGTGGCCGGCCGCCAGTTGCCAGAGCAGGACCAGCAGCAGCGGGACGGCGACGGCGAGGGACAGCTCCAGGGCGCGGCGCCTGCGCCGGGTGCGGGCCGGGTGGAGTTCGTGCGGGCCGGGGGCGCGGACCAGGACGCCGGTGCCGTCGTCCGGGGCCTCGGCGGGGGTGGTCGTCGTCATGCCGGGATCGCCTCCGGGTGCACCTCGCCGCGCAGCAGGTCCCACAACTCGCCCTTGAGCGCGGTGAACTCCGGGGTGGAGCGGATGTCTCCGGTGCGCGGCCGCGGGAACGGCGGGCGGCGCTCGGCGATCGTGCGGCCCGGCCGTGCCGACATCACCAGGACGCGGTCGCCGAGGACGATGGCCTCCTCCAGGCTGTGCGTGATGAACAGGGTCGTGGTGCGGGTCGACTGGGTCAGGGCGAGGAGTTCGTCCTGGAGGATCGTGCGGAGCTGGGCGTCGAGCGCGGCGAACGGCTCGTCCATGAGCAGGATCTCGGGCTCCACCGCGAGGGCCCGGGCGATCGCGACGCGTTGGCGCATGCCGCCGGAGAGCGCGGCGGGGTGGGCGTCGGCGACGTCGGCGAGGCCCATGCGGTCGAGCCAGTCGCGGGCCCGGGCGTTGGCCTCCTTGCGCGGGACCCGCTGGACGTCCAGGCCGAAGCGGACGTTGGCCAGGACCGTCTTCCAGTCGTGGATGCCGTAGTCCTGGAAGATCATGGCGGCCGGGCGCGGGCTCGTGGTGCGGATGGTGAGAGAGCCGGCGGAGGGGCGGGTCAGGCCCGCCGCGATGCGCAGGAGGGTGGACTTCCCGCAGCCCGACGGGCCCACCACGCAGACGAACTCGCCGGGCGCGACGGTCAGGTCCAGGGGGCCGAGGGCGTGGGTGGGGCCGAAGGTGCGGGTGAGGTCGCGGGCTTGCAGCTTGGGACGCATGGGCCCTCCGGGGTGCGGGGGTGTGGTGGGCGCCCGCGAGAATATGACGGCCCGTCAGATTCCGGAAGGGGTGGTGGGGGTCGGCCGTGGGGGCCTCGCCGCGGTCCCGGTGCCCGGGCCGGGCGGGGAACGACGGAAGCGGCCCGCGCCGGGAAGGCGCGGGCCGCTTCTGTGGAGTACGCGGGCTACGGGTGGCTACAGGCCGGGCACACGCCCCGGTAGGTGACCTCCACGGCGGAGACCGTGAAGCCGAAGCGCTCCGAGTCGGGCAGGCTCGTCAGCGGGTTGCCCGTCGGGTGGACGTCGCGGATCTGGCCGCACTGGGCGCAGACCAGGTGGTGGTGGGGGCGGTGCGCGTTCGGGTCGTAGCGCTTGGCCCGCTTGTCCGTGGCCACCTCGATGACCTCGCCCAGCGACACCATCTCGCCCAGGGTGTTGTAGACGGTCGCCCGGGAGATCTCGGGCAGCTTCGCGACAGCGCGGGCGTGGACCTCGTCGGCCGTCAGGTGGACGTGGTCGCCGTCGAGGACCTCGGCCACGACACGGCGCTGCGCGGTCATCCGCCAGCCGCGTCCGCGCAGTCGTTCCAACAGGTCGCTCATGAAAACCAGCCTAACAGCCAGGGGGGCAAATCCCGAACAGGTGTGACTTTGGAGCATTGCTTGACTTAGACATTGTCCATTGTAGGATCGCAAACGGCTCAGGCCAAGCGACAGGACAACTCCGGAAGGGCCCCCATGTCCGAGAATCACGAAGCAATCGTCACTGACCCGAAGTCGGAGGGGGAGGGCGGCTGTCCCGTCGCGCACGGGCGTGCGGCGCACCCGACCCAGGGCGGGGGGAACCGTCAGTGGTGGCCGGAGCGGCTCAACCTGAAGATCCTCGCGAAGAACCCCGCGGTGGCGAACCCGATGGGCGAGGACTTCGACTACCGCGAGGCGTTCGGCGCGCTGGACCTCGCCGCCGTCAAGCGGGACATCGCCGAGGTGCTCACCACCTCGCAGGACTGGTGGCCGGCCGACTTCGGCAACTACGGCCCGCTGATGATCCGGATGGCCTGGCACTCGGCCGGCACGTACCGCATCAGTGACGGCCGCGGCGGCGCCGGCGCCGGGCAGCAGCGCTTCGCGCCGCTCAACAGCTGGCCGGACAACGCCTCGCTCGACAAGGCCCGCCGCCTGCTGTGGCCGGTGAAGAAGAAGTACGGCAAGAACATCTCGTGGGCCGACCTGCTGATCCTCACGGGCAACGTCGCGCTGGAGACCATGGGCTTCGAGACCTTCGGGTTCGCCGGTGGCCGCGCCGACGTCTGGGAGGCCGAGGAGGACGTCTACTGGGGCCCCGAGACCGAGTGGCTCGGCGACAAGCGCTACACGGGCGACCGCGAGCTGGAGAACCCGCTCGGCGCCGTCCAGATGGGCCTCATCTACGTCAACCCCGAGGGTCCCAACGGGAACCCGGACCCGGTCGCCGCGGCCCGCGACATCCGCGAGACCTTCCGCCGCATGGCGATGAACGACGAGGAGACCGTCGCCCTCATCGCCGGTGGCCACACCTTCGGCAAGACCCACGGCGCGGGCCCGGCGGACAACGTCGAGGCCGACCCCGAGGCCGCTCCCATGGAGCAGCTGGGCCTCGGCTGGCGGTCCACCCACGGCACCGGTGTGGGCAAGGACGCCATCACGTCCGGCCTCGAGGTCACCTGGACCAGCACGCCGACCCAGTGGGGCAACGGCTTCTTCAAGAACCTCTTCGAGTACGAGTACGAGCTCACGAAGAGCCCGGCCGGCGCCAACCAGTGGGTCGCCAAGGACGCTGAGGAGATCATCCCCGACGCCTTCGACCCGACGAAGAAGCACCGGCCGACCATGCTCACCACCGACCTGTCGCTGCGCTTCGACCCGGTCTACGAGCAGATCTCGCGCCGCTTCTACGAGAACCCGGACCAGTTCGCGGACGCCTTCGCCCGCGCCTGGTACAAGCTCACCCACCGCGACATGGGCCCCGTCGTGCGCTACCTCGGCCCGGAGGTCCCGAGCGAGGAGCTGCTGTGGCAGGACCCGCTGCCCGCGCGTGAGGGCGAGCTGATCGACGCCGCCGACGTGGCCTCCCTCAAGGAGCGGATCCTCGGCGCCGGCCCGACCGTCCCGCAGCTGGTCTCGGCCGCCTGGGCCGCCGCCTCCTCCTTCCGGGGCAGCGACAAGCGCGGCGGTGCCAACGGCGCCCGGATCCGCCTGGAGCCGCAGCGCGGCTGGGAGGTCAACAACCCGGACGAGCTGGCCACGGTGCTGCGTGCCCTGGAGGGCGTCCAGGAGTCCTTCAACGCCCAGAGCGCCAAGAAGGTCTCCCTCGCCGACCTGATCGTGCTCGCGGGCACCGCGGCCGTCGAGCAGGCGGCCAAGGACGGCGGCGTCCCGGTCGAGGTCGCGTTCTCGCCGGGCCGGGTCGACGCCACGCAGGAGCAGACGGACGTCGAGTCGTTCGCCGCGCTGGAGCCGACCGCCGACGGCTTCCGCAACTACGTGGGCAAGGGCAACCGCCTCCCCGCCGAGTTCCTGCTGATCGACAAGGGCAACCTGCTCGACCTGAGCACCCCCGAGCTGACCGTCCTCGTCGGCGGCCTGCGCGTCCTCGGTGCCAACGCGGGCGGCTCGAAGCACGGTGTCCTCACCGAGCGTCCGGGCACGCTGACGAACGACTTCTTCGTCAACCTGCTCGACATGGACTACAGCTGGAAGTCCACCTCGTCCGCGCAGGACGAGTTCGAGGGCCGCGACGCCACCGGCGCCGTGAAGTGGACCGGCACCCGTGCCGACCTCGTCTTCGGCTCCAACTCCGAGCTGCGCGCGGTCGCCGAGGTCTACGCGAGCGACGACGCCAAGGAGAAGTTCGTCAAGGACTTCGCCGCGGCCTGGACCAAGGTCATGGACCTGGACCGGTTCGACCTGCGCTGAGCGGCCGGGCATGAGTGAGGAGGGCCGGTTCCCCGGGTGGGGAGCCGGCCCTCCGCGCGTGCGTCTCAGCCGGTCAGGGACGGTGCGGGCTGCCGGTCCGGGGACCAGCAGCGGATGATGTCGCGCACCGAGACGATGCCGACCGGCTCCTGCCCGTCGAGCACGATCAGGTGCCGGAACCCGCCGTGCGTCATCGCCTGCGCGGCGTCCTCCAGGGTCCACGCGGGAGCGGCGAACACGACATCGGTGGTGGTGTGGGTGTCGGCGGTCTCGACGTCCGGGTTCTGGTCCCGGCCGAGGGCGTTGAGGACATCGCGCTCGGTCAGGATGCCGATGCCGGAGCCGTCGGGGTCGAGGACCACGGCGGCGCCGACCCGGCGGCTGGCCATCAGCCGGGCCGCCTGGCGCAGGGTGTGGGACGGTCCGATGGTGAGGACCATCGTGCTCATGGCGTCGCGGACGAGCATGGATGGAGCCACCTTCCTGTGTGAGGTTCCCGCTCACCGCTCCCGGGATCCCCGTGCGGGGACTCCGTGAAGCGGTTCACAAGTTCACAAGTGGGGGGACTCTCAGAGTTACAGGTAAAGGGAGTACCAACAAGAGGGCGCGTGGGGTGAGTTCGGGGGCGCCCGCCGCGCGCCGCGGATCCGGTCAGCGGGCGGCGAGGTGGCTCAGCATCTCGTCGTGGAGCAGCCCGTTCGACGCCGCCGCGTTGCCGCTGTGCGGGCCGGGACGGCCGTCGAGCCCGGTGAACGAGCCGCCGGCCTCCGTCACCACGATGGCGGTCGCCGCCATGTCCCACAGGGAGAGCTCGGGCTCCGCGCAGAGGTCGACCGACCCCTCGGCCACCATCATGTACGGCCAGAAGTCGCCGTAGCCGCGCGTGCGCCACACCTTCCGGGTCAGGTCCAGGAAGCCGTCCAGCCGCCCCTGCTCCTCCCAGCCGCTCAGCGACGAGTAGGCGAAGGAGGCGTCGGCCAGGCGGCCCACCTCGGACACGTGCAGCCGGCTCGCCGAGGTCAGGCTGCGGCCGGTGTACGCGCCCGCGCCCTTCGCCGCCCACCAGCGGCGGCCCAGCGCGGGGGCCGACACCACGCCGACCACGGGTTGGAAGCCGTCCTCGCCCGCCTCCATCAGCGAGATCAGGGTGGCCCAGACCGGCACCCCGCGGACGTAGTTCTTCGTGCCGTCGATCGGGTCGATCACCCAGCGGCGCGGGCCGGTGCCCTGGACGCCGTACTCCTCGCCGAGGATCGCGTCGCGCGGCCTGGCCCGCTGGAGGTTGCCACGGATCAGCTCCTCGGCGGCCTTGTCGGCCTCGCTCACCGGTGTCATGTCCGGCTTCGTCTCCACCTTGAGGTCGAGGGCCTTGAAGCGGGCCATGGTCGCGGCGTCGGCGGTGTCGGCGAGAACGTGGGCAAGACGCAGATCATCGTGGTAATCGGGCATGACTGCACAGTAGCGACCGTGCTCGGTCGGGGGCCACAGCGCCCGGGGCCACAACCCGGACCGCCCGCCGTGTGCGGGCTCTTGACAGTGCGGACAAGCCCGTCAACTCTGGCGAAACGAGCCGTACGGCCCCACGACGGCGCCCGGGAGGCGACGGTGCCCGCAGCACGGGAATCCCTGTTGGACGCGGCCTACACGGCGCTCGCCCGGCGCCCCTGGGGCGGCGTGCGGATGGTCGACGTGGCGGCGGTCGCCGGGGTGTCCCGGCAGACCCTCTACAACGAGTTCGGCAGCAAGGAAGGGCTCGCGCGGGCGCTCGTGCGCCGGGAGGCCGACGCCTACCTCGCGGGCGTCGACCGGGCCCTGAAGGAGGGCGGGCTGGACACCGTCGCCGAGTGGACGGTGTCCGCGGCGCGGCGCAATCCGCTGGTGCGGGCGGCGCTCACCGGCTGCTGGAGCGAGCGGCTGCCCGCGCCGACCCTCTCGGCGGTGCCCTCGTCCTCCGCCGTGCCGGCGCAGCGCCGCGCGGACGGGCCGCTGCCCGCCCCCGCCGACTTCGTCTCGGCGGTGCGCGACCGGTCGCTGGCCGCGCTCGGTACGCCGGGCGCGCCCATGGCCGAGTCCGAGGCGCTGGCCCGGGACTGCGAACTCGCGGTCCGCCTCGCCCTGTCCTGCGTGCTCGCGCCGGTGGGGCCGGTGGGGCCGGGTGGGGAGGACGGCGCCGGACGCCTCGTCCGCGAGGCGCTGCGGGCACGGACTCCCTGACGGGGCCGGTGCCAGTGCCGGGGCCGGTGCCGGTGCCGGGGGCCTTCGCGCGGGGTGGCCGGGGCCGGGGTCAGTGGCCGGAGCCGGAGATCTGGAGGCCGATGACGCCCGCGATGACCAGGCTGATGGAGACGATCTTCAGGGTGGAGACCACGTCGCCGAGGAAGACCATGCCGTAGATCGCGGTGCCCGCGGCCCCGATGCCCGTCCAGACCGCGTACGCGGGACCGACGTCCAGCTTCTTCAGGGACAGGGTCAGCAGGCCGAAGCTGCCCAGCGCGAAGCAGGCGAACGCGATCGTCGGCCACAGGCGGGTGAAGCCGTGCGAGAGCTTCAGACAGACCGCGAACCCGGTCTCCAGAATTCCCGCGACGATGACCAGCAGCCACGCCATGTGATGTGCCTCCCGCGTTCCACTGATCCCGTGATCCCGGTCAACCCTGTGATCTTGCGTCCGGCTCGGTGTGATTATGCCCCCACCCGGCCGCGGGGGCAGCGGACAGCACCCGGATCAGTCGCCGTCACGCCGCTCCCGCGTGGCCAGCAGCCGCCGCAGCGAGTACAGCCGCGCCGGATCCGCGTGCCCCTCGGCGACCCAGGCGTCCAGGGCGCAGTCCGGCTCGTCGTGGCTGCACGCGCGCGGGCAGTTCTCCGTACCGGGCTCCAGGTCGGGGAAGGCGTGGATGACCCGCGACGGATCCACGTGGTGCAGTCCGAACGAGCGCACGCCCGGCGTGTCGACCACCCAGCCGGCGTCGCCCGACAGGGGCAGGGCGAGCGCCGAGGTGGTGGTGTGCCGGCCGCGGCCCGTGACGGCGTTGACGTGCCCGGTGGAGCGCCGCCGGCCGTCCGGGACGAGGGCGTTGACCAGGGTCGTCTTGCCGACGCCCGAATGGCCGACGAACGCGGTGATCTTGCCGTCGAGCTGCTCGCGCACCCGGGCGACGGCCGTGCCGTTCTCCAGCTCCTCGCGGCTGGTCACCACGTACGGGATGTCCAGGTCCCCGTACAGGTCGAGGATCTTGGCCGGGTCCGCCAGGTCCGACTTGGTGAGGACCAGCAGCGGGGAGAGCCCGCCGTCGAACGCGGCGACCAGGCAGCGGTCGATCATGCGCGGGCGCGGTTCGGGGTCGGCGAGCGCGGTGACGACGGCGAGCTGGTCGGCGTTGGCCACCACCACCCGCTCGTAGGGGTCGTCGTCGTCCGCCGTGCGGCGCAGCACCGAGGTGCGCGGCTGGATGCGCACGATGCGGGCCAGGGTGTCCTTCTTGCCGGTCAGGTCGCCGACGACGGAGACCTGGTCGCCGACCACCGCCGCCTTGCGGCCCAGCTCGCGGGCCTTCATCGCGGTGACCGGGACGTCGTCGATGAGGACGGTCAGCCGTCCCCGGTCCACGGTGAGGACCATGCCCTCCGCGGCGTCGTCGTGCTTGGGCCGGATGTTCGTCCGCGGCCGGTTCCCCTTGCGGTTGGGGCGCTGGCGGATGTCGTCCTCGTCGGTGTTCTTGCCGTAACGGCGCATCGCGATGTTCCCTACGACCGGTCGGTCCCGAGCATCGCGGCCCACATGTCGGGGAAGTCCGGCAGCGTCTTCGCGGTCGTCGCCACGTTCTCGATCTGCACGCCCTCCACCGCCAGCCCGATGATCGCGCCCGCGGTGGCCATGCGGTGGTCGTCGTACGTGTGGAAGATGCCGCCGTGCAGCCGGCGCGGGCGGATGTGCAGCCCGTCGGCCGTCTCGGTGACGTCGCCGCCCAGCTCGTTGATCTCCTTGGTGAGCGCCGCGAGCCGGTCCGTCTCGTGCAGCCGGAGGTGGGCGACGCCGCGCAGGGTGGACGGGCCGTCGGCCAGCGCGGCGACGGCCGCGATGCCGGGGGTCAGCTCGCCGACCTCGCCCAGGTCCACGTCGATGCCGTGCACGGTGCCGGTGCCGGTGAACTCCAGGCCCCGCTCGGTCAGCTCGCAGGAGCCGCCCATCCGCGTGAAGATCTCGCGCAGCGCGTCGCCGGGCTGGGTGGTGTGGGCCGGCCAGTCGGGGATCGTCACCGTGCCGCCGCCGACCAGCGCGGCGGCCAGGAACGGCTGCGCGTTGGAGAGGTCGGGCTCGATGGTGATGTCCCGGCCGAGCAGCGCGCCGGGCGTGACCCGCCACACGTTCGCCTCGCCGCCCGACTCCGGGGTGTCGACCTGGGCGCCGACCGCGCGCAGCATGTCGACCGTCATCCGGATGTGCGGCAGGGAGGGCAGCGTGGAGCCGGTGTGGCGGACCTCGACGCCCTGGTTGAACCGGGGGGCCGACAGCAGCAGCGCCGACACGAACTGGGACGAGGACGAGGCGTCGATCTCCACCGGGCCGCCGTCGAGCGCGCCGCCGCCGTGCACCGTCAGCGGGAGCGCACCCCGGTTCTGGTCGTCGATCCGGGCGCCGAGCGCGCGCAGCGCGTCGATCACGCCGTGCAGCGGACGCTCGTACGAACGGGGGTCGCCGTCGAACCGGATCGGCCCGTCGGCGAGCGTCGCGACGGGCGGCAGGAAGCGCATGACCGTGCCCGCGTTGCCCACGTCGACCGTGGCCGGGCCCTGGAGCCCGGACGGGATGACCCGCCACGCCTCGCCGGAGCCGTCCGGGCCGACGCCCTCCTCGATGCCGACGCCCATCGCGCGCAGCGCGCCCGCCATCAGCAGGGTGTCGCGCGAGCGCAGCGGACGGCGCAACCAGCCCGGCTCGGCGGCGAGGGCGGCGAGGACGAGCGCCCGGTTGGTGACGGATTTGGACCCCGGCACCTGGACGGTCGCGTCGATGGCGCCGCTCGCGACAGGGGCGGGCCAGAGTGCGGTGTGCGCGGGGTTCGTGGTCATGCCCTTTACTTTAGTGGGCCCTCGCGGAGCCACCCGCTCACCGTCCCAGCAGCCAGCGGCCACCGCCCAGCAGTGCGCACAGCGAGACGGCGTGGAAGAAGAACAGCCACATTCCCGCGGGGGCGTGCGTGAGACGGGCGAGCTGGTCGGCGTCCGAGTCGCCCGCGCCGCCCCTGCGCCGCTTCGACTGGAGCTCGAACGCCGGGCGGACCCCGCCCAGCAGCAGGAACCACACCACCGCGTACGCGAACGCCGCTTGCACCTGCGGCCCCGCCAGCCAGGACACCAGCAGGAACGCGCCGCCCGTCACCACGACCGTGAGCACCCCGTACGCGTTCCTGATCATCACCAGCATCGCGATGAGCAGCGCCGTGGCCAGCCACAGCAGCAACGTGATGTGCCCGGCGCCGAGCAGCGCGGCGCCGCCGAGGCCGAGCAGCGGCGGGGCCGTGTACCCGGCCGCGGCGGTCAGGATCATGCCGAGGCCGTGCGGCTTGCCGCGGCTGACGGTCAGGCCGCTGGTGTCCGAGTGCAGCCGGATCCCGTCCAGGCGGCGGCCCATCAGCAGCGCGACCAGGCCGTGGCCGCCCTCGTGGGCGATGGTCACGGCGTTGCGGGAGAACCGCCATACGGTGTGCGGGACGATCGCGGCGAGGGCGACGACGCCGGTGGCGATCACCACCCACAGGTCGGGGTCGGACTGGGTTCCGAAGATCCGGTCCCAGAGGCTGGCGTCCATGGTCTTTCCCGGCTCCCGTTCGGTGGGGGTCTTGCTTCTGGCACTGTGGCACGTATGTGCGGACGGTATGCATCGAGTCGTAGGCCCGAGGATCTCGCAGGAATCTTCGAGATCGAGAAGTGGGAGCCGGAGGAGACCTTCGAGCCGGACTTCAACGTGGCCCCCACCAAGGAGGTCTACGCGGTTCTCGACCGCCCCGTGAAAGACGCCGGCGATCCGCGCCCGGTTCGCCAGCTGCGCAAGCTGAAGTGGGGGCTCGTGCCCTCCTGGGCCAAGACGCCCGAGGGCGGCGCCCGCCTGATCAACGCGCGGGCCGAGACCGTCCACGAGAAGCCCTCGTACCGGCGGGCCTTCGCCACGCGGCGCTGTGTCGTGCCGGCCGACGGCTACTACGAGTGGGTGACCGGGACCGGCGAGCGCGATCTGGAGGTCGAGGGCAGGAAGAAGCGGCCGCGCAAGCAGCCGTACTTCGTGACGCCGGCCGACGGGTCCGTGTTCGCCATGGCCGGGCTGTACGAGTTCTGGCGGGACCGGACGCTTCCCGACGAGCATCCGCTGGCCTGGTGGGTGACGTGCTCCGTGATCACCCTGGAGGCCGAGACGGCTCCGCTCGGGGTGGCGCCCGCCGAGGGGCCGCGCTCGCTGTCCGACATCCATCCCCGGATGCCGCTGATGCTGCCGCCGGACCGGTGGGACGCCTGGCTCGATCCGGCCCGCACCGATGTCGAGGATGTGCGGGGGCTGCTCGCGGCGCCGCCGGAGGGTCTGATGCGGGCCTATCCCGTGTCCACCGCCGTGAGCAATGTCCGCAACAACGGCCCCGAACTCCTGACCGAACTGGAGGCCCCGGAGGAGGGGACTCTCTTCTAGCCGGCGCGTTTTGTTGTCGTGACCTGGCGTGCTGTTCCGCGCGCCCGCTCGTGAGACGGATCCGCGTCTGCCCCACGGGCGTTCGCTGCTACCGCGCGGGCCGGTGGCCGCTTCTCGCGCAGTTCCCCGCGCCCCTGGATGCGAGCTTCGCTCGCCCAGGGGAGGTGGGTGGGTGCTGCCTGGGGGACGGGTGACCGCGCCGAGCACCGCCTTGGGAGGCGACCGTGCGGAGCACGGCCTCAGGGAGCGAGTGATCGCGCGGGCGCAGCCTCAGAGGGCGATCGCACTGGGCCCGCAGCCTCCTGGCGAGGGCGCGCGGAGCGCTGCCTCTGGGGGAGGCTGCGCGCAGCGCACGCCTCAGGGGCGCGGGGAACTGCGCGAGAAGCGGCCACCGGCCCGCGGACGCGCACAGGGCGAGACCACCACGCCGCAGACGTACTCGGGGCGAGGCCACCGGGACGCAGATGTGTACGGAGACGGCTCCGGTCGTCGTGGCGTGGAGGAACGGCGGGGTCGGGGGGGCGGGCACCATGGGTGGGTGACCTCAGTGATGGAGACCGTGAGTACGCGGAGCGGCGACGCGCGCGTGACCTGGCACCCCGCCCCCCACCCGACCCTGCTCCTGGCGGCGAGCCACGGCGCGGGCGGCGGTATCGAGGCCCGCGACCTCCAGGCCCTCGCCGCGACCCTGCCCGCCCACGGAGTGACGGTCGCCCTGGTGGAGCAGCCCTGGCGCGTGGCCGGCAAGAAGCTGGCCCCGGCGCCGAAGACCCTCGACGCCGCCTGGCACGACCTCTGGCCCGCCCTGACCCGCCCCGGCCTCCCGGTGATCGCGGCGGGCCGCAGCGCGGGCGCCCGCGTGGCCTGCCGCACCGCCGCCGACCTCGGCGCCGCCGCCGTCCTCGCCCTGAGCTTCCCCCTGCACCCGCCGGGCCGGCCGGAGAAGTCCCGGGCCGCGGAACTGCTCGGCTCCGGCCTGCCGACCCTCGTCGTGCAGGGAGGCAACGACCCGTTCGGCAGACCCGCCGAGTTCCCGGACTCCACCCGCTACACCCTCGTCGAGGTGCCCTACGGCGACCACGGCTTCGCGGTCCCCAAGCGCGCCCCGCTCGACCAGGACGAGGCCCTCGCGACGCTCACCGCAGCCGTCGCGGCGTGGACCCGGTCGCTCGGCTGATCCCCGGGCGGTTCCCGGGAATGCCGAGCGCCGGACGACTGTTGTGCGCACTACCGGTGCACACCATTCGTACGAGAGGAAGTCCGCCGCATGGGTTCGACCATCTGCCCCAGTCGCAGCACCGCTCCTGACCTGGAGTGGAGCGTGCTGTCGGCTGCCAAGACCGCTCCTATTCGGGCGGCGGGCGGACCGGATCGTCGTCTATCCTCCGATTCGGGTGGAGCCTTCCCGGGTTCCACGACGTCGCTTGAGGAGGTGGGTCCGGTCACAGGGACCGACGCAGGGACCGAACACGGCCAGCCCGACGAGCGGCCCGAGCCGGCGGAGACCGCCTCCGAGCGCAGCGCGCGCTTCGAGCGGGACGCGCTGGAGTTCCTCGACCAGATGTACTCGGCCGCGCTGCGGATGACGCGCAACCCGGCGGACGCCGAGGACCTGGTGCAGGAGACCTACGCGAAGGCGTACGCGTCGTTCCACCAGTTCCGCGAGGGCACCAACCTCAAGGCGTGGCTGTACCGCATCCTGACGAACACCTTCATCAACTCGTACCGCAAGAAGCAGCGCGAGCCCCAGCGCAGTGCCGCCGAGGAGATCGAGGACTGGCAGCTCGCGCGCGCCGAGTCGCACATGTCGACCGGTCTGCGCTCCGCCGAGTCGCAGGCGCTCGACCACCTGCCCGACTCGGACGTGAAGTCGGCGTTGCAGGCGATCCCGGAGGAATTCCGCATCGCGGTCTATCTGGCCGACGTAGAGGGCTTTGCGTACAAGGAGATCGCGGACATCATGGGGACACCCATCGGGACGGTGATGTCCCGGCTCCACCGTGGACGCCGCCAGCTGCGCGGCATGCTGGAGGACTACGCCCGTGACCGCGGGCTCGTCCCGGCCGGCGCCGGAGAGTCGAACGAAGCGAAAGGCTCGGGCTCATGAGCTGCGGAGAGCCGCACGAGACGGACTGCAGTGAGGTCCTCGACCATCTCTACGAGTTCCTCGATCACGAGATGCCGGACTCCGACTGCACCAAGTTCGAGGTGCACTTCGAGGAGTGCTCCCCGTGCCTGGAGAAGTACGGCCTGGAGCAGGCCGTGAAGAAGCTGGTCAAGCGGTGCTGCGGCTCGGACGACGTGCCCAGCGACCTGCGGGCCAAGGTCATGGGGCGGATCGACGTGATCCGCTCCGGCCAGGGCGCGCCCGACGAGGGCACCCCGCTCGCCTGACCCCGGGCCGGGCCCCGGCCCCGGCCCCGACCGCCCGGCGCCCGCCGCCGCACCTGCCGTCCCCGCCCTGCCCAACTGCCCCCTCTCGCGTGGCAGTTGGGGCGGGAATCATCGGCTGATTCACCCGATCGTGCTAATCCGGGGCCTTCTGCCCCGGTAATCGCCATGATGACGCCCGAGCGGCGCGTCCCGCGTCCTACTCTCTGGTCTCCGTGAACGGAACGTCACGGGGAGGGAGTTGGGCATGCGGTCGGTTCCGCCGATGGCCGGTGCGTATGTGCTCCTGACAGCGGGCGCGGGCGCCGTCTGCGCGGCACCCGCCCTCTCCGCCCGCACCTCGTGGACCGCCGTGGCGCTGCTCGCGTGCGTGTACGTGGGCTGCGGCCTGGCGGGGCGCGGGCCGCGGGGGATGGGCACGTTCTATCCCGTCCTGCTCGCAGGAGCGTTTCTGCTGCCGCCGTCGGCCGCGGCGCTCGTCGCCGTGCCCGGCGCCCTCCTCGGGCAGGTCGAGCAGCGCCCGAAAGGGCTGCGCCGCGTCTGGCGGGCGGCCCAGCTCGCCGTCGCCGTCCACGCCTCCGCCCGGGTCTTCGGCGCGCTCGGCGGGCCCGCCGCGATCGCCGGGCCCCGCTTCCCCGGCGCGCTGCTGCCCGGCGCCGCCGCCGTCCTCGCCTTCTGCGCCGTGCTCACCGCGCTCGACGGGGGGATCCTCGCCGTCGCCGAGCGCGTACCGCCGCGCACCGCCTGGCGCGGCCTCTTCCTGCGCTCCCTCGCGCCGGTGGCCGTGCACGGGCTCGCCGGGCTGATGATGGCGGTGCTCTGGACCAGCTCGTACGGGCCCGTGGCCGCGCTGCTCGTCGTGCTGCCCATGTGCATCTCCTGCTGGGTGTTCGCCCAGTACCAGCGCGAACGCTCCGCCCACCAGGCCACCATCCGCGCCCTCGTGCAGGCCGTCGACATCAAGGACGGGTACACCCGAGGCCACAGCGAGCGGGTCGGCCAGGCGTCCATGATGATCGCCCGCGAGCTGGGCATGCCCGACGAGCGGGCCGAGGTGCTGCGGTTCGCCGGGATCCTGCACGACGTCGGGAAGCTCGGGGTGCCGACGCGGCTGCTCCGCAAGGACGGGCCGCTCACCCCCGAAGAACGCAAGGTCATCGAGCTGCACCCGGAGTACGGGCACGAGATGGTGCGCGGCATCGGCTTCCTCGGCGATGCGCGGGCCGCGATCCTGCACCACCACGAGCGGCTGGACGGGAGCGGCTACCCGTACGGGCTCGTGGGGACGCAGATCCCGGAGTTCGCCCGGGTCGTCGCGGTCGCCGACGCCTTCGACGCGATGACCTCCACCCGCACGTACTCGCGGGCGCGGCCCGTGCCGGTCGCCGTCGCCGAGCTGGAGCGGTGCGCGGGATCGCAGTTCGACCCGGAGATGGTCGGGGCGCTGGTGCGGGCCCTGGACCGGGAGGGATGGCATCCGGTGGTGACGGCCGACGAGGAGCCGGGCGCCGCCGCCGTGCCCGCGCCCCTGGCGGCCGGGGAGACGCCGCTGCGCGGGGCGTCGGCCCGATGACGGGGACCGGAGCGGGCGACGCGGCGGCCGGCGCGGGACGCCGCCCCGCCGCCCCGGCCGGAGCGCCCGGGGCGGGCGCGGGCGCGTCCCGGGCGGTGTCCGGGACGGTCGCCGGGGTGTACGCCGTCGCCGGGGCGCTGACCCTCGTCGCGTTCGCCGCCACCGTCGCGCGCGGGGTCGACGGGCGCGGGATCGCGCTCGCGTTCGGCGTGCTGGTCGCCGTGGGGGAGCTGGCCCGCTGGGGCGGCGGCGGGGACCGGGAGTCCGCGCCGCTCGCCGCCGCCGGTGCGCTGGCGTACGCGCTGCTGGGATCGGTCGCGGGGGAGCCCACCGGCCACGGCGTGCTCCAGGTCGTCGCGGTGGCCGTCGCGGGCGCGCTCGTCGGCTGCGTCCCGCACGTGGCCCGGGGCCGCGGACCCTCGCCCGACCACATCGCGCGCCGCGTGCTGACCGTCTGGTTCGCCGCCGCCTGCTTCCAGCCGCTGTACAACCAGGGCCGGGCCGAGGAGTGGTTCGGCGACGGCGCGTACTACGCGCTGTTCGTCGTCGGGCTGCTGGCGCTGACCGGACTCTGCGACGCCGTGCTCGCCGCCGCGATGGCGCACGCCAGGACCCGCTGGCCGTTCGGGCCGCTGCTGCGCGACGAGATGCGGGCCATGCTCGGCATCGGCACCGCCGTCGGCGCCACCGGGGCCGTGCTCGCCCTGGCCGTCGCCGTCGCCGGACTGTGGGCGCTGCCCGTCATCAGCCTGCCGCTGCTCCTCACCCAGCTGGCGTTCAGGCGCTACTCCGCGGTCCGCGCCACGTACCGCCAGACCATCGCCTCACTGGCCCGCGCCACCGAGATCGCCGGCTACACCCCGCACGGGCACGCCCACCGGGTGGCGGCGCTCAGCCGTGCCATAGGGCGCGAGATGGGGCTGTCCGGGCCGGACCTGACCGTTCTGGAGTACGCGGCCCTGATGCACGACATCGGGCAGCTCTCGCTGGTCGACCCGGTGCGGGACGGCGCCACCGCGGCCCTGCCCGCCGCCCAGCAGCGCCGGATAGCCCTGCTCGGCGGCGCCGTCGTCCGGCAGACCGGGGTGGACGCCCAGGTGGCCGTCGTGGTCGAGCGGCTGGCCGATCCGTACCGGGAACAGCCGCTCACCGCACGGATTGTGCGGACAGCGAACGCCTATGACGAGATGGCCAGGGGAACAGGACCCCAGGGACCGCTCGCCGCCCTGGAAGGGCTGCGGCTGGCCACCGGCAGGGAGTATCAGCCGGAGGTCGTCGAGGCGCTGGCCAGGGTGGTGTCGCACCCCGGTCTGAGCCTAGGGTCGGCTGGGTAACCCATGGGTAATGAGCGAGGCTCCGACCGTCCGTGGTTGGATGCGAAAGAGCGACCAAAGAGGGGGTCCGAGGGCCCGGGCCCCGAGTATCGGCAGGCGGGAATCGTGAGGATCTTCGGCAAGGGACGGCACCGGCCCTCCGCCTCGTGGCGGCAGGCCACGGATCGTGCGTTCACGCTCATCGGCGACGGACGGTACGAGGACGCGGGAGCGCTGCTGACCCGCGCTGCCGATCTGGAACCGTGGCTCTCCGAGTCCTGGTTCAACCTCGCGCTGCTGCACAAGTTCCGCCACGACTGGGAGCAGGCGCGGACCGCGGGGCTGCGCGCCGTCGCCCTGCTGGAGCGCGAGACCGGCGCCCCGGACTGGTGGAACGTCGGGATCGCCGCCACCGCCCTCCAGGACTGGCCGCTGGCCCGGCGGGCCTGGCAGGCGTACGGGCTGCGGGTGCCCGGCGGCGCCGCGGCGGCCGGCGAGCCGACCGGCATGGACCTGGGCAGCGCGGCCGTGCGGCTCTCCCCGGAGGGCGAGGCCGAGGTGGTGTGGGGGCGGCGGCTGGACCCCGCGCGCATCGAGGTGCTGTCGATCCCGCTGCCCTCGTCGGGGCGGCGCTGGGGCGAGGTCGTGCTGCACGACGGCGTGCCCCACGGCGAGCGGACCACCGCCGCCGGACACTCCTTCCCGGTCTTCGACGAGATCGAGCTGTGGGCGCCCTCGCCGGTGCCGACCTGGGTCGTGCTCCTGGAGGCCGCCACCGAGTCCGACCGGGACGCCCTGGAGCGGCTGGCCGCCGACGCCGGGTTCGCCGCCGAGGACTGGTCCTCGTCGGTGCGCCTGCTGTGCCGGATGTGCTCGGAGTCCCGGATGCCGTCCGACGACGGCGACGAGGAGCACCTGGACCCGCACGACCACAGCGAGCCCGGGCACCCCGGGCCGCTGGGGCACCGCACCGACGGGCAGCTGTGGGTGCCGGAGCGGGAGTGCGGGGTGGCCGCGCCGGCCTCCCTGGTGCGGGGACTGCTCGACGGGTGGGTCGCCGATTCGCCGGATTCGCGGGACTGGCGGGATCTCGAAGAGGTGTGCTGAGGCGCGCGGCCGGCCGGGCGCCCGTCGTAGCTGGTCGCGCCCCTGGGGGGCCTTCGCTCCCCGTACCCTGTGAGGGTCACCCCTGTCTCCCTAGGAAGGCTCACGTCCGTCATGGCTCAGCAGGACATCGAGAAGCAGCACGCGGGCGTGCTCCCCGTCGATGACGAGGGGTTCGTCGTCGACACCGAGGACTGCGAGGCCCGTGAGGCGGCGTACCGGGAGCGCGGGACGTCCCGCCCGATCACCGTGGTGGGCAACCCGGTGCTGCACAAGGAGTGCGCCGACGTCACCGAGTTCGACGACGAGCTGGCCCGGCTGGTCGACGACATGTTCGCCAGCCAGCGCACCGCCGAGGGCGTCGGCCTCGCCGCGAACCAGATCGGGGTGGACCGCAAGGTCTTCGTGTACGACTGCCCGGACGACGACGGCGTGCGCCACACCGGCGTGGTCTGCAACCCGGTGCTGCGGGAGCTGCCCGCGGACCAGCGCCGCCTCGACGACTCCAACGAGGGCTGCCTGTCCGTCCCGACCGCGTACGCCGAACTCGCCCGCCCCGACTACGCCGTGGTCACCGGGCAGGACGAGAAGGGCAACGCGATCACCGTGCGCGGCACCGGCTACTTCGCGCGCTGCCTCCAGCACGAGACGGACCACCTGTACGGGTATCTGTACATCGACCGGCTGTCGAAGCGCGAGCGCAAGAACGCCCTGAAGCAGATGGACGAGGGCACCCCGCGCTACCCCGTGGTCGCCAACGACTGACCCGCCCCCAGCGTCGCGCAACGGCGCCCGGCCCGGAGTGATCCGGCCGGGCGCCGTTGCGCGTTCCCGCACGCCACCGACCCGGCGGGCGAGCGCACGAGCGGATGTGCGCCCGCGTGTGCGAACAGGACAGGCCGAACATGATTCAGATCCGGTCATCTAAGGGGACGAATCCGGTTACTAGGGGTAGTGAGGGGAGCAAATCCGTTCCCAGAACGGTCAGTTGTGGTGCTGAATAGAAAGCGCGGGGATACGCAACGGCGCGCGCCCGGCACTGCGGGAGGGGTGTACGCCTTCGGCCGACAGAGAGGGGTTTGTTCGTGCCTGCCTATCCACATGCTCCACATGCGGCAGTACCGCCGGCGCTCGCACTACCGGTGATCGAGGACGCGTTTCCTCGCACACTGCATCCGTATTGGCCAAAGCTCCAGGAGAAGACGCGTACCTGGCTGCTCGAAAAGCGGCTCATGCCCGCCGACAAGGTGGAGAAATATGCCGACGGCCTGTGCTACACGGACTTGGTCGCTGGCTACTACATGGGTGCACCCGACGAGCTGCTCGGGGCGATAGCCGACTTCAGTGCGTGGTTCTTCGCCTGGGACGACCGGCACGACCGTGACGTGATCCACGGCAGGGGGGCGAACTGGCGCCGGCTGGCGGTCCAGTTGCACGCGGCCACCGAGGCCCCGCAACTGCACCTGGAGCACCCGGACCCACTGGTCGCGGGGTTCGCCGACTGCTTCGACCGCTTCTACGGCCGGCTCGGCCCGGCCTGGGACGCCCGGTTCGCGCGCCACTTCCACGTGGTGATCGACGCCTACGACGAGGAATTCCGGAACAGGATGACGGGGACCGTTCCGACGGTCGGCGAATACATCGCCCTGCGCCGCCGGACTTTCGCCCACTGGATCTGGATCGACCTGCTCGAACCGGTCGCCCAGTACGAACTCCCCACGTGGGTGCGGAAGAACGACGCATTCATGCGGGCCGCCCTCGCGACCCAGGACTTCTCCGCCTGGTACAACGACCTCTGCTCGCTCCCCAAGGAACTCGCGGGACAAGAATTGCACAACCTCGGGATAAGTCTCATCAAACACGAGGGTCTTTCCGTGCGGGAAGCCGCGGCGGAAGTCCACCGAAGGGTCGAGGGAACCATTGCCGATTTCCTCGCCGCGGAACAGGAGATCGAGCTGACCGTGGTCGCCGCGGAACAGATAGGACCGCACGGAAGGGAACTCGCCGCGGCCATCAGGTCGTGCGTCGAGAACATGCGGAACTGGTTCAGTTCCGTGTACTGGTTCCACCACGAATCGGGGCGCTATCAGGTCGACACCTGGGACGACCGGGCCACCCCGCCGTACATCACCGACACGCCCCGCACCGATCAGGTGGGTGACCGCGCATGACCATCGAATCCACTCTGCCGAACCCGGCACCGGCGCCGCAGGGCGAGCGGCGGGAGCCGCCGCCGGCCCCCGGCGGCGCGCCGCTCGTCGGCCACGCCTGGAACCTGCTGCGCGACCCGCTCGGCTTCCTCACCTCGCTGCGCGACGGCGGCGCCGTGGTGCGGATCAGGCTGGGGCCCGGGTCGGCCCTCGCCGTCAATGACCCGGAGCTCGTCGAGCGGCTCCTGCGCAGCCCGGACTACCTGGTCGGCGGGGCGCTGTGGGACACCCTCGGCGTGCTGCTCGGCGAGGGCGTGGCGACCAGCAACGGACCGCGGCACCGGCGCCAGCGCCGGACCCTCCAGCCCGCGTTCCGCGCGGAGCGGATAGCCGAGTACGGCGTGCTGATGGCGCAGGAGGCGCAGCGCACCGCCGACGGGCTGCACGCCGGGCACACCGTCGACATGGCGGCCGAGATGTTCCGCACCGCGACCCGCACGGCCGCCCGCTCGCTGCTCTGCATCGAGGCGCTCGACGACCGCGCCGAACGGCTGTGCACGGCACTCGGCACCGTTTTCGACGGAATGTACCGGCGCATGATTCTCTCCGTCGGACCGCTGTACCGACTGCCTCTTCCGGCCAATCGGCGATTCGCTCGGGCGTTGGCCGATTTGCATCGGCTGGTCGACGAGATCATCGCCGAACGGCGGGAGGCGTTGGACTCGGGAAGCAATGTGGACGACCTCCTGACCACATTGCTCAGGGCTCGCGACGAGAACGGCGAACTGGTTCCCGAACAAGAGGCGCACGACCAAGTCATCGCGCTGCTCGTCGCCGGTGGCGAGAATGTGGCGAAGACCCTGTCGTGGACCCTGCAACTTCTCGCCGAACACCCGGAGGTCGAAAGGAGGCTGTACGAGGAAGTTGAATCCGTCACGGCCGGACGGCCGGTCGCTTTCGGCGACCTGAAGCAGCTCGCATATATGCGGAACGTCATCACCGAGTCCATGCGGATTCGACCGGCGGCCTGGATATTCACCCGGGTCGCCGCCGTCGACACCGAGCTGGGCGGGTACCGGATTCCGGCCGGGACCGACATCTTCTACAGCCCCTACGCGATGCAGCGCGACCCGCGCTCCTTCGAGGACGCGCTGGACTTCGACCCCGACCGCTGGCTGCCCGAGCGCCGGACCCGGGCGGCACAGACCGCGCACCAGCCCTTCGGCACCGGCAACCGCAAGTGCCCCGGCGACCACTACAGCATGACCGAACTGGCCCTGACGCTCGCCGCGTTGGTCGCCAAGTGGCGCTTCACGCAGGTGCCGGAGACGGACACCACCCCCCGGCTGGGCATCACGCTGTCGCCCAGGAAGGCGCTGCTGCGGGTGGAGGCGAGGGACGCCTGACCCGCCGGGGGGACGCCTAGCCCGCCAGCCGGACCCGGAAGGTCCGGCGGAAGGCGTTCGGCGTCGTGCCGAGCACCTTCATGAACTGGTGGCGCATCGCCGCCGCGTTGCCGAACCCGGCGCGCCCGGCGATGGCGTCCACCGTCTCGTCCGTGCCCTCCAGCAACTCCTGGGCGAAGAGCACCCGTTGGCGCAGCAGCCAGCGGTACGGCGTGGTGCCCGTCTCCTGGAGGAAGCGGCGGGCGAAGGTGCGCGGCGACATCAGCGCCCGCGCCGCCAGCTCCTCCACGGTCACCGGCTCGGCGAGGTGCCGCTCCATCCAGGCGAGCACCTCGCCGACGGTGTCGCAGCGCGTCGCGGGCAGCGGCCGCTCCACGTACTGGGCCTGGCCGCCGTCGCGGTGCGGCGGGACGACCATGCGCCGCGCGATCGTGTTCGCCACCTCGGCGCCGTGCTCGGTGCGCACGATGTGCAGACAGGCGTCGATGCCCGCGGCGGTGCCCGCCGAGGTGATCACCGGCCCCTCGTCCACGTACAGCACGTCCTGGTCGACGCGGGTGCGCGGGAAGTCCCGGGCGAGCTGGCGCGCGTACCGCCAGTGGACCGCGCAGCGGCGGCCGTCGAGGAGTCCGGCGGCGCCGAGCACGAACACGCCCGCGCAGAGGCTGAGCACCCGCGTGCCCCGGTCGACCGCCTGGCGCAGCGCCTCCAGCAGCTCCGGCGGGTAGGCGCCGAAGCGCCGCCCCGCCGACGGGATCGCGATGAGGTCGGCCTCCGCGAGCCGCTCCAGGCCGTGCGGGGTGGATATCGTCATGCCGGGGACATGGGTGGTCAGGGACGGGCTCTCCGCGGAGACCACCGCGAAGTCGTACACGGGCAGCCCGGCGTCGCTCCGGTCGAGGCCGAACACCTCGCAGACGACGCCGAGTTCGAAGGGATGCACACCGTCGAGCAGCACTGCGGCCACGTTCTTCAGCATGGTCCCCAGTGTGCCGCAGAGTTGGCAGGAATTCAGGGTCCGATGACAGTCCTGCCACTGCCGCGGGGAGCGCGGCAGCGACACAGTAGAGCCATGAACACAGCGATGAACTACCTGACCGTCCTCTTCGTCCTGCTGCTCCTGGCCGCGCCCTCCCTCTACGGGATCGCCCGCGACCTGCGCATCGACCGCGAGATCCGCGCCGCCCGCACCGCCCGCGAGACGGAGGAGCGGCGCGCCCGCTACACGGCCGCCGCCTGAGCGGACCGGCTCAGAACTCCTCGTCGAAGCCGACCGAACCCTCGACCGCGACCTGGTACGCGGACGGCCGGCGCTCGAAGAAGTTGGTCAGTTCCTGGACGCCCTGCAACTCCATGAAGGAGAACGGGTTCTCCGAGCCGTAGACCGGCGCGAACCCGAGGCGCTGGAGGCGCTGGTCGGCGACGCACTCCAGATACTGGCGCATCGAGTCGGTGTTCATGCCGGGCAGGCCCTCACCGCACAGGTCGCGGCCGAACTGCAACTCCGCCTCGACCGCCTCCCGCAGCATGTCGGTGACCTGCTGCTCCAGCGCGTCGTCGAAGAGGTCCGGCTCCTCCTTGCGGACGGTGTCGACCACGTCGAACGCGAACGACATGTGCATCGTCTCGTCGCGGAACACCCAGTTGGTGCCGGTGGCCAGCCCGTGCAGCAGGCCGCGGCTGCGGAACCAGTAGACGTACGCGAAGGCACCGTAGAAGAACAGGCCCTCGATGCACGCGGCGAAGCAGATCAGGTTGAGCAGGAAGCGGCGGCGGTCCGCCCGCGACTCCAGCCGGTCCAGCTTCTCCACCGAGTCCATCCACTTGAAGCAGAACTCGGCCTTCTCGCGGATGGACGGGATGTTCTCCACCGCGGCGAAGGCCGCGGTCCGGTCCTCGGGATCGGGGAGGTAGGTGTCGAGCAGCGTCAGATAGAACTGGACGTGCACGGCCTCCTCGAAGAGCTGGCGCGAGAGGTAGAGCCGCGCCTCGGGGGAGTTGATGTGCTTGTAGAGCGTCAGGACCAGGTTGTTCGCCACGATCGAGTCGCCGGTCGCGAAGAACGCGACCAGGCGGCCGATCATGTGCTGCTCGCCCGCGCTGAGCTTCGCGAGGTCGGCGACGTCCGAGTGGAGGTCGACCTCCTCGACGGTCCAGGTGTTCTTGATCGCGTCGCGGTAGCGCTCGTAGAAGTCCGGGTAGCGCATGGGGCGCAGGGTCAGTTCGAAGCCCGGGTCGAGCAGGTTCTTCTCAGGGGTGGTGTCGGTCATTACTGGCAGGCCTCGCAGGACTCGGGGTTTTCCAGGGAGCAGGCGACCGCGTCGGCTTCGGCGGCGCTCTGCGCGGGCACGGTCGAGCGGCCGGCGGCCCGGGCGATGCGCGTCGCGGGACGCGAACGCAGGTAGTACGTCGTCTTCAGGCCCGACTTCCAGGCGTACGCGTACATGGAGGAGAGCTTGCCGATGGTCGGCGTCTCCAGGAACAGGTTCAGCGACTGGGCCTGGTCGAGGAAGGCGGTGCGCGCCGCCGCCATGTCGATGAGCCCGCGCTGCGGGATCTCCCACGCCGTGCGGTACAGCGCGCGGACCTCGTCCGGCACCCAGGTGAAGCCCTGCACCGAGCCGTTGGACTCGCGCAGCGCCTCCCGGGTCTGCGCGTCCCACACGCCGAGCGCCTTCAGCTCGTCCACCAGGTACGAGTTGACCTGGAGGAACTCGCCCGACAGCGTCTCGCGCTTGAACAGGTTGGAGACCTGCGGCTCGATGCACTCGTAGACCCCGGCGATCGAGGCGATGGTGGCCGTCGGCGCGATCGCGAGGAGCAGCGAGTTGCGCATGCCCGTCGTGGCGATACGTTCCCGCAGCGCGGCCCAGCGCTCCGGCCAGGTGAACGCGACGTCGTAGTGGTCGGGGTGCAGCACGCCGCGCGCGGTGCGGGTCTTCTCCCAGGCGGGCAGTGGGCCGTGGCGCTCGGCGAGGTCGGCCGACGCCTCGTACGCGGCGAGCATGATCCGTTCCTGGAGCCGGGTGGACAGCGCCCTGGCCTCGGCGGAGTCGAACGGCAGGCGCAGCTTGAAGAAGACGTCCTGCAACCCCATCGCGCCCAGGCCCACCGGACGCCAGCGGGCGTTGGAGCGGCCCGCCTGCTCGGTCGGGTAGAAGTTGATGTCGACGACGCGGTCGAGGAAGGTGACGGCCGTGCGGACGGTCTCGTCCAGCCGCTCCCAGTCGATGGCGCCGTCCGCCACGAACGCGCCCAGGTTCACGGACCCCAGGTTGCAGACGGCCGTCTCCCCGTCGTCCGTCACCTCCAGGATCTCGGTGCACAGGTTCGAGGAGTGCACGGTGTGGCCGGGCTCCGCCGTCTGGTTGGCGGTGCGGTTCGCCGCGTCCTTGAACGTCATCCAGCCGTTGCCGGTCTGCGCGAGGGTGCGCATCATGCGGCCGTACAGGTCGCGGGCGGGGATGGTCTTGCGCGCCTTCCCCTCGGCCTCGGCCCTGCGGTACGCGGCGTCGAACTCCTCGCCCCACAGGTCGACCAGCTCGGGCACGTCGGCCGGCGAGAACAGCGACCAGGGCTGGTCGGCGTCCACCCGGCGCATGAACTCGTCCGGGATCCAGTGCGCCAGGTTGAGGTTGTGGGTGCGGCGGGCGTCCTCACCGGTGTTGTCCCGCAGCTCCAGGAACTCCTCGATGTCGGAGTGCCAGGTCTCCAGGTAGACGGCGGCCGCGCCCTTGCGGCGCCCGCCCTGGTTCACCGCCGCCACCGACGCGTCGAGGGTCTTCAGGAACGGCACGATGCCGTTGGAATGGCCGTTCGTGCCGCGGATCAGGGAGCCGCGCGAGCGGATGCGGGAGTAGGAGAGGCCGATGCCGCCGGCGTGCTTGGAGAGCCGGGCCACCTGGTGGTAGCGGTCGTAGATCGAGTCCAGCTCGTCCAGCGGCGAGTCGAGGAGGTAGCAGCTCGACATCTGCGGGTGCCGGGTGCCGGAGTTGAAGAGCGTGGGGGAGGAGGGGAGGTAGTCGAGCCGGCTCATCAGGCCGTACAGCGCGGCGACCTCGTCGAGCGCGTGCGCCGAGTCGTCCTCGGCGAGCCCGGCCGCCACCCGCAGCATGAAGTGCTGGGGCGTCTCGATCACCTTGCGGGTGATCGGGTGGCGCAGCAGGTAGCGGCTGAAGACGGTGCGCAGCCCGAAGTAGCCGAAGCGGTCGTCGGCCGCGCGGTCCACCAGCGCGTCGAGCCGCGCGGCGTGCACGCGGACGAAGTCGGCGGTGCGGTCCGCGATCAGCCCCTCGCGGTGGCCGACGGCGATCGACCCGGTGAACGAGGTCACGCCCTGCGAGGCGGCCTCGGCGGCGATGGAGAGCGTGAGCAGCCGCGCGGCGAGCCGGGAGTAGACGGGGTCCTCGGAGATCAGCCCGGCCGCGCCCTCGGTGGCGAGTTCGCGCAGCTCGGCCTCGTCGGCCCGCGCGCTGCGGCCCCGCAGCGCGGCGGCGGCGACCCGGCCGGGGTCCGCGGCGGGCAGATCGGCGGTCAGCTCGGTCAGGGTGCGCAGCAGCGCGGTACCGGGGGCATCCGCCTCGGCCACGGCTGAGGCAGGATCAGCGGGCGCGATGGTCACGGTGGGGCTCTCCCTCGCTCGGCTCGGGGCCCGCGGGGAGACAGTGGCCCGGGCCCGCGCACGGCGGGGCCCGCGTCACCGGCCCATTCCACGAGGCCCGGACGTCGTCGACACCCGGGCCGGGTGGCACGGGTGTGCCGTCGGCAGGTCTTCGGACTCACGTACGCGCTTCGAGGCTTACGTTCACCGTTGCGGGACAGTTCCGGATTTGCACCGGATTCCCCTGCACTGACAGCGAGAGCGAGCATACATGTTGTGCCGGGTGTTCGCCGCACCCCCACATCTTGTGTCGGGGGTGTCGCTCAGGCCCCGCTGGGCTGCTTGAGCAGGGTGGCGACGAAGTCCTCGGTGAAGTTGCGGGGGCCGGTGCCGAGGGCGACCCGGCCGCGGCGCGCGGTGCGGGCCGCGACGAGCGGGGACTCCTGGTAGTAGGCGCGCGGGTAATCGGCGTCGTAGGGGATGAAGACGGTCTTGCCGCGGGTGAGTTCCGACCCGCACTCGACCACGACGGTGCCTTCGGCGGCGGTCACGAACGACTCGTCGGCGCACACGCCCACGGCCAGCGGGTCGTGCAGCGGGGAGCCGCCGGTCTCGCGGTAGGCGCCGAGATAGAAGTCCATCAGGCGGGTGGTGAGTCCCAGGTCGTCGCCGGCCGCCCGGAGCGTGTCCAGGTCGTCGGTGGTGAACCGCCAGCCGTGCGTCGCGTCGAGGCCGACCATCGTGTACGGGATGCCGGAGGAGACGACGAGGTCCACGGCGTCCGGGTCGGCCCAGGCGTTGAACTCGGCGACCGGGGTGATGTTGCCGGGCACGTCGGCCGCGCCGCCCATGAAGACGAGCTTCTTCACGCGCCGCGCGAAGCCGGGGTCCTCGGTCAGCGCGAGGGCCACATTGGTGAGCGGTCCCGTCGCGCACACGGTCAGCTCGCCCTCGTACGCGCGCGAGAGCCGCAGCAGCGCCTGCGCGGAGGACTCGGTCTGCTCGGGCGCGGTGGAGTCGGGCAGGGTCTCGGTGCCGAGCCCGGACGCGCCGTGGAACTCGCCGGCCGCCGAGTAGGGCAGCCGGGTCAGCGGGCGGCCCGCGCCGCGGTGCACGCCGACGTCGCCGTCGATGCCGAAGACGCGGGCGAGGGCGCGGCCGTTGCGGAAGGTCTGCTCGGCGGGGACGTTGCCGCCGACCGTCGTGTACGCCTTGAGGTCCCACAGGCCGGTGCCGAGCAGGTATTGCAGCGCGACGGCGTCGTCGATGCCGGGATCGCTGTCGAGAACGATGGGGGCGGGCACGTTTCCTCCAGGGCGGGTGGTGCGGGGGCTGTACCGGGTCACCGTAACGGGACGAGCCCCTCCGCTCGGGAGGGGCTCGTCAGGTGGACGCGGTGCGGGCCCTAGTGGCCGGTGCCCACGGCCGGCAGCTCGGTCCGGACGCCCCGGTCGCCCGCGTCGGCGGTGTAGTCCGCCGGGGCGGTCTCGTCGACGCCGTCGGGTGCCTTCAGCGCGCGCAGGACGAAGGTGAGGACGACGGTCACGAGGACGTTCAGGACGATCGCCGTCATGCCGATGTAGCCGATCTGGCCGATCCCGGGGATCTCCGCCGACGACCCGCCGAAGTGCTTCTGCGCCGGCGACTCGACGTTCCACGCGGCGACCGTGCCGTAGACCATGCCGACGGCCCAGCCGGCGAGCAGCGCCCAGCGGTGGAACCAGCGGGTGAACAGGCCGCCGACGAGCGCCGGGAAGGTCTGGAGGATCCAGATGCCGCCCAGCAGCTGGAAGTTGATCGCGACGGTCTTGTCCATCGTCAGGACGAAGGCCAGCGCGCCCACCTTCACCAGCAGCGACACCAGCTTGGAGACCTTGGTCTCCTGCTGCGGGGTCGCGTCCGGCCTGATGAAGTCCTTGTAGATGTTGCGCGTGAACAGGTTCGCCGCGGCGATCGACATGATGGCCGCCGGGACCAGCGCGCCGATGCCGATGGCGGCGAAGGCGACGCCCGCGAACCAGTCGGGGAACATGTCCTCGAAGAGCTGCGGAATCGCCAACTGGCCGTTCTGCACCTGGATCCCGGCCGCGATCGCCATGAATCCGAGCAGCGCGAGCAGGCCCAGCATGAGCGAGTACAGCGGCAGGATCGTGGTGTTGCGGCGGATGACCTCGCGGCTCTTGGACGACAGGGTCGCCGTGATCGAGTGCGGGTACATGAACAGCGCGAGGGCCGAGCCGAGCGCGAGCGTCGCGTACGTCCAGGTGCCGGCCGAGCCGGGGGCGAGCGCCCCGACGGGTTTGTCCGTCGCGGGGTTGATCTTCGAGAACTTCTCGCCGGCCGCCGCGAAGATGTCGTCGAAGCCGCCCAGCTTGATGGGGATGTAGATGATGGCGACCGCGATGACGATGTAGATCAGCGTGTCCTTGACGAACGCGATCAGCGCCGGGGCGCGCAGGCCCGAGGAGTACGTGTACGCGGCGAGCACGCCGAACGCGATCAGCAGCGGCAGGTCCTTGACGAACCAGTTGGTGTCCTCGCCGCCGCCGACGCCCATGACGTCCAGCACGGCCTGGATGCCGACCAGTTGGAGCGCGATGTACGGCATCGTGGCGAGGATGCCGGTGACGGCGACCGCGAGGGACAGGCCCTTGGAGCCGAACCGCCCGCGCACGAAGTCCGAGGTCGTCACGTACCCGTGCTTGTGCGAGACCGACCACAGGCGCGGCAGGAACGTGAAGATCAGCGGGTATACGAGGATCGTGTAGGGCACCGCGAAGAAGCCGGAGGCGCCGGCCGCGTAGATCGCCGCCGGGACGGCGACGAAGGTGTACGCGGTGTAGAGGTCGCCGCCGAGCAGGAACCAGGTGATCCAGGTGCCGAACGACCGGCCGCCCAGGCCCCATTCGTCGAGCGAGTCGTTCTCCGAGCGGCGCCAGCGCGCGGCGAGGAAGCCCATGACCGTGACGGCCAGGAAGAAGATGATGAAGACGGTGAGCGCGACACCGTTGACCCCGTTGTTCACGCCTTGCCCCCCGCGGACCGGTCGGAGTGACGGGCGCGCTGGTCGCGCTGCCACAGCTTGTACGCGGTCATGGTGAGCGCGGTCGAGATCAGCACCCAGAGCATCTGGTACCAGTAGAAGAACGGGATCCCGATGAACGTCGGGTCGATCTTGGCGTAGGAGCTGACCCACAGCATCGCCACGAACGGTGCGATCAGACACAGTGCAATGACGACGCGGACCGGTGTGACCACCGGTCCGTTCACTTCAGGCGCATCGGACATGACGCGGCTCCGTCCCCTCGCTGGTTCCACTTATCTCATGCTTAACGTGCGGGAAATCTAGGCGAGAGACCTGCTCCACGGAACCCCCGTCCGCATAACGGACGTGGTCCGCGGTGACGGGAGGACCGTAGAGCAGAAAGCCGGACCCGCGCTACGGCGCGGATCCGGCTTCTGGATGCGTGGGTCGGGGTGCGGTCAGTCCATCGGGCGCTGGAGGCGCGCCACGAACTTGTAGCGGTCGCCGCGGTACACCGAGCGCACCCACTCCACCGGCTGGCCCGAGCCGTCGATCGAGTGCCGGGAGAGCATCAGCATCGGCAGCCCGACGTCCGTGCCGAGCAGGCCCGCCTCGCGCGGGGTGGCCAGCGAGGTCTCGATGGTCTCCTCGGCCTGGGCCAGGTGCACGTCGTAGACCTCGGCCAACGCCGTGTACAGGGACGTGTACTTGACCAGGCTGCGGCGCAGCGCGGGGAAGCGCTTGGCCGACAGGTGCGTGGTCTCGATGGCCATCGGCTCGCCGCTGGCCAGGCGCAGCCGCTCGATGCGCAGCACCCGGCCGCCGGCGGTGATGTCGAGGAGCCCGGCGAGGGTGTCGTCGGCCGTGACGTAGCCGATGTCGAGCAGCTGCGAGGTCGGCTCCAGGCCCTGGGCCCGCATGTCCTCGGTGTACGAGGTGAGTTGGAGCGCCTGCGAGACCTTCGGCTTGGCGACGAAGGTGCCCTTGCCCTGGATGCGCTCCAGACGGCCCTCGACGACCAGCTCCTGGAGCGCCTGGCGGACGGTCGTGCGGGAGGTGTCGAACTCGGCGGCGAGGGTCCGCTCCGGCGGTACCGGGGTGCCCGGCGGCAGCGTCTCCGTCATGTCGAGCAGGTGCTTCTTCAGACGGTAGTACTTGGGCACGCGCGCGGTACGGACAGGCGCCCCGCTCTCGTTCTCCGCACTGCTGACGTCGGTGCTCATGCTCCGCTGCTCCGCCTTCCCGGCTCCGGTGCCGATGCGACCGACGTCCACGCGCATCGGCCACGGCCCCACGATTCTCATCGTGGCACGGCTCGCGGGGTGGGACCCCCCGTGAGGCCCCGCACGCTCCGTGATCCCTCCTTATACCGTTCGCTGACCGCCTGGTCTAGTCCACATCGCCGATTGGTGGGAGCGTTCCCGGGCAAGTGGTGCGCCGCGGGCTCAACCCCCCTGCCATGTCGGGTCGGTGTCGTTCCGATAACGGACGCACGGACCTTTCTCGGCCACCCTTGACACGCCTATTGGTCTGGGCCAAGCTCCGCTTACTGGTCTACACCATTAACGACCAGGTCCCAGTCCCACGAGCACTACTCGTCGTATGCGTCGCTGTGGGTGGGGGGTTGCTGGCATCCCTGAGGAGGGTGGCGTGAAGCGCAAGCTGATAGCGGCGATCGGTATCGCGGGCATCATGGTCTCGGTCGCTGCGTGTGGCGACAGTGACAAGAAGTCCGACAACGCGGGGGGCGACGCCAAGGAGCTGACCGTCTGGCTGACGGTCGACGCCCAGAACAACTGGCCGGACCTGGTCAAGGCCGCCGACGCGGCGATCAAGAAGAAGCACCCCGGCATCAAGATCAACCACGAGTACTACGGCTGGCCGGACAAGCCCGCCAAGCTCGACGCCGTCCTCGCCACCGACAAGGTGCCGGACGTGGTCGAGATGGGCAACACCGAGATGCTCAGCTACATGGTCAAGGGCGCGCTCGCCCCGGTCGACCCCACCAAGTTCGAGAACTCGGACCAGTGGCTCGACGGACTCAAGGCCTCGGTCACCTACGACGGCAAGACCTACGGTGTCCCCTACTACGCCGGTGGCCGCGTGGCGACCTGGCGCAAGGACATCGCCAAGGCGTCGGGCATCAAGACCGCCCCGAAGACGTACGACGAGCTGACCGCCGCCCTGGACAAGGTCCAGAAGAAGCAGGGCGACAAGTTCAACGCCTGGTACCAGCCGACCCGTGACTGGTACGCGGCCATGTCCTTCGTCTACGACGCCGGCGGCTCCATCGCCAAGGAGGACGGCGGCAAGTGGGTCGCCAACCTGTCCTCGGCCGAGTCCCAGAAGGGCCTCACCGAGTTCAAGAACGTCATCGACAAGTACATGCACGGTGACAAGACCAAGGACGAGTCCGACCGCTACATCGTGTACGGGCAGGGCAAGTCGGACCTGATCTTCGGTGCGGCCTGGGAGGGCGCGACCTCCGCCGACCCGAAGAACGACAAGACCGGCAAGCTCAAGGACAACCTCGAGAACTTCGTGATGCCGGGACCGTCCGGCAAGGCGATGCCCGTCTTCCTCGGCGGTTCGGACCTCGCCGTCCCGGTGAAGTCCGACGCGCAGGCCGTGGCCGGCGAGTGGATCAACGCCTTCACCGGCGCCAAGGGCCAGGCCGGCCTGATGGCCAAGGGCAACCTGCCCAACAACAAGAAGGACCTGGCCACCATGAAGGCCGATCCGAAGACCGAGGTCCCGGCCACCGCGGCCGAGGCCAACTGGTTCGTCCCGATGGCCCCGGGCTGGGGTGCGGTCGAGAAGGCCCAGGTCCTGCAGACGATGCTGCAGGAGATCGGCACCGGCAAGAAGTCCGTCGCGCAGGCCGCGAAGGACGCCGACGCCAAGATCGACAAGGTCATCAACACCAAGTGACCTGACGCGGGGCCCCGTCGACTGCCAGTCGGCGACGGGGCCCCGCCGCTCGTACCCCTGTACGCCCGCACGCCGGGCGTACCCACGGCTGAGCCCGACCTATCGCACCGCCTGAGGGACCGCTGAGGAGCGCGCGGATGAGTGCCGCAGACACGACCACTGCCAAGATGCCGCCGCCGCGGCAATCGCCGCCGCCGGGCGGGGGAGGCGCGTCCCCGCAGGGGCCACGCAGAAAGCGCTCGGGCGGCGCGGCCACCCCGTGGGCGCTGCTCGCCCCCTGTCTGCTGATCCTCGTCCTGGTCCTCGGCTACCCGCTGGTCCGGCTGGTCACACTCTCCTTCCAGAAGTTCGGCCAGGCCCAGCTCTGGGGCTTCCAGGACGCCGAGTCGGTCGGCTTCGACAACTTCACCGCGATCCTCGGCGACAGCCAGTTCTGGCAGGTCGTCGTCCGCACCATCGTCTTCGCCGGCGGATCCGTCATCTTCACGATGGTCATCGGCATGCTGATCGCCCTGCTCCAGCAGCGCGTCTCCGGCTGGGTGAAGACCCTCATCAACATCGCGCTCGTGGCGAGCTGGGGCATGCCCATCATCGTCGCCACCACCGTCTTCAAGTGGCTCTTCGACTCCGACTACGGCATCTTCAACGCGCTGCTGAGCAAGCTGCCGGGCGTCGACATGGTCGGCCACAACTGGTTCGCCAGCGGCCCGCAGGGCCTCGCCGTCATCATGCTCCTGGTCGTCTGGGGCGCCGTGCCCTTCGTGGTCATCACGCTCAGCGCGGGCCTCACCCAGGTGCCCAAGGAGATGGAGGAGGCCGCGCGCCTCGACGGGGCCGGCGCCTGGGGCGTCTTCCGCTTCGTCACCCTGCCGATCCTCAAGCCGATCATCGTGATGCTCACGACCCTCTCGGTGATCTGGGACATGGGCGTCTTCCCGCAGGTCTTCGTGATGCGCAACGGCCACCCCGAGGACGAGTTCCAGCTGCTCACCACCTACTCCTACGACCGGGCGTTCCAGGTCAACGACTACGCCCAGGGCTCCGCGATCGCCCTCATCACGGTGATCCTGCTGCTCGGCGTCGTCGCCGTCTACATGCGCCAGATGCTCAAGATCGGAGAGGTCGAGTGAGCACCACCACCGCCCCTGTGAAGCCGGGGAAGCCGGACAGGCCGGGCAAGCCCGGGAAGGCAGCCCCGGTGACGATCACCGCCGACAGCGGCCGCCGCAAGTCCAAGGCCGGCTGGAACGTCGTCGGCCTGCTCGTCTTCCTCGTCGCCGGCTTCCCGGTCTACTGGATGCTCAACACGGCGTTCAAGCCCGCCAAGGACGCCATCGACCCGGACCCGAGCCTGTTCCCGACCGGGTTCACCCTCGACAACTTCAAGCGCGCGCTCGACATCGCGGACTTCTGGGGCCCGGTCGGCCGCAGCCTCGTCGTCTCGCTCGTCGTGGTCGTCATCGGCATCGTCATCGGCATGCTGGCGGCGCTCGCCATCTCCCGGTTCGCCTTCCGCGGCCGCAAGATCGTGATCGTCGGCATCCTCGCGGTGCAGATGGTGCCGCTCGTCGCCATGATCATCCCGGTCTTCCTGCTCCTGAACGACCTCGACCAGTACGACAAGCTCTCCGGTCTGGTCATCACCTACCTGACGTTCGTACTGCCGTTCACGGTCTGGACCCTGCGCGGCTTCATCGTCAACATCCCCAAGGAGCTGGAGGAGGCCGCCCAGGTCGACGGGTGCACCCGCACCGGCGCCTTCGTCCGCGTCGTCTTCCCGCTGCTCGCCCCCGGCATGGTCGCCACCTCGGTCTACGCCTTCATCCAGGCGTGGAACGAGTACCTGTACGCCCTGATGCTGATGAGCCAGAAGCACCAGACGGCCACGGTCTGGCTCGGCAACTTCACCACCAAGCACGGTACGGAGTACGCCCCGATGATGGCCGGATCCACGATGATGGCCGTGCCGATCGTGGTTCTGTTCCTCTTCGTCCAGCGCAAGATGGCCGCGGGTCTCACCGCCGGCGCCGTGAAGGGATAACGCCACCTGATGACGACACTCGCACACGGTACGGACACCCTGACGCGGGACGCTCTGACGGTCCTGCAACCCGGCTTCCCCGGCACCACCGCGCCCGACTGGCTGCTGCGCCGGGTCGGCGAGGGGCTGGCGTCGGTGGGCCTGTTCGGCCGCAACATCGACTCTCCCGAACAGCTGGCCGCCCTGACCGCGCAACTGCGGTCCGAGCGGGACGACATCCTCGTCGCCATCGACGAGGAGGGCGGCGACGTCACCCGCCTTGAGGTGCACACCGGCTCGTCCTTCCCCGGCAACCACGCCCTCGGCGCGGTCGACGACGTCGAGCTGACCCGGGCCGTCGCCCTCGAACTCGGCCGCCGGCTCGCCGAATGCGGCGTCAACCTCAACTGGGCGCCGTCCGCCGACGTCAACGCCAACGCGGGCAACCCGGTCATCGGCGTCCGCTCCTTCGGCGCCGGCACCGACCTCGTCGCCCGGCACACCGCCGCGTACGTGGCGGGCCTCCAGTCCGCGGGCGTCGCCGCCTGCACCAAGCACTTCCCCGGCCACGGCGACACGGCGGTGGACTCGCACCACGACCTGCCGCGCATCGACGTCGGCCTCGACGTGCTGCACGCCCGCGACCTCGCCCCGTTCCGCGCGGCGATCGCGGCGGGCTCGCGCGCCGTGATGAGCGCCCACATCCTGGTCCCGGCGCTCGACCCCGAGCGTCCGGCAACGTTGTCCCGCCGCATCCTCACCGGCCTGCTCCGCGAGGAACTCGGCTACGACGGCCTCATCGTCACCGACGGCATGGAGATGCAGGCCATCTCCGCCACCTACGGCATCGAGCGCGGCAGCGTCCTCGCCATCGCCGCGGGCGCCGACGCGATCTGCGTGGGCGGCGGGCTCGCCGACGAGGAGACGGTGGTGCAGCTCAGCGACGCGCTGGTCGCGGCCGTGCGCTCCGGCGAGCTGCCCGAGGAGCGGCTCGCCGACGCCGCCGCCCGGGTCCGCGCCCTCGCCTCCTGGACCTCGGGCGCCGGGCGCACCGCGCGGGACGCGGCAGGCGACCCCGAGATCGGCCTGGTCGCGGCCCGGCGCGCCCTCACGGTGACCCGGTCCGAGCGGTACGTGCCGCCGGTCGCCGGGGCCCCCGTCCACGTCGCGGCGTTCTCCCCGGTCGCCAACATCGCCGTCGGCGACGAGACCCCCTGGGGCGTCGCCGCCGACCTCGAACGGCTGCTGCCCGGCACCACCACCGGCTCCTACACCGGCGCCGACGCGGGCGCCGAGGCGCTCGCCGAGGCGGGAGAACGGCGCGTCGTCGCCGTCGTCCGCGACGAGCACCGGCACGACTGGATGGCCGCCGCCGTCGACGCGCTGCTCGCGGCGCGGCCCGACACGGTCGTCGTCGAGATGGGCGTGCCCCAGGCCACCCCGCGCGGCGCCCTGCACATCGCCACGCACGGCGCGGCCCGCGTCTGCGGGACGGCTGCCGCCGAGGCGATCGTGAGCAATTAGCCCAGCCGTCGCGCTGAGCGTTGAACGCTGGGTGCTGGGTGCTGGGTGCTGGGTGCTGGGTGCTGGGTGCTGGGTGCTGGGCGGGGGGCGCCGGGTACTCAGCGCCCCGGCGGTCACTCGACCACGAGACGAAACGCGAGAACGGTGCCGGCCCCCGCCAGGGGACCGGCACCGTTCTCCTGTTCCAGGCGGAACCTAGATGCCCTGCCACTGCGGCTTGTTGGCGTAGGTGTGCCGGAAGTAGTCCGCGAGCTTCAGCTTGGACGCGGCGGCCTCGTCCACGACGACGGTCGCGTGCGGGTGCAGCTGGAGCGCCGAGGCGGGCACCACCGAGGCGACCGGGCCCTCGACGGTGGCGGCGACCGCGTCGGCCTTGCCCTCACCGGTCGCGAGCAGCACCAGGTGACGGGCCTCCAGGATGGTCCCGATGCCCTGCGTGATGACGTGCCTCGGCACCTGCGCGAGGTCGCCGTCGAAGAACCGCGCGTTGTCCGCGATGGTCTGCTCGGTCAGCGTCTTGATCCGGGTCCGCGACGCGATCGACGAACACGGCTCGTTGAACCCGATGTGCCCGTCGGTCCCGATCCCCAGCAGTTGCAGATCGACACCCCCGGCCTCGGCCAGCGCCTTGTCGTACGCCTCGCAGGCCGCCTGCACGTCGTCGGCGCTGCCGTCGGGCCCGATGAAGGAGCTCTCGCCGAGTCCGAGCGGCTGCACGACCTCGCGCAGCACCGTCGCCCGGTAGGACTCGGGGTGCCCGGTCGGCAGCCCCACGTACTCGTCGAGCTGGGCGATGCGCGCCCGGGACGCGTCGACCTCGCCGCCGCTCACCTTCGCCGTCAGCGCCTGATAGATGGGCAGCGGGGTCGAGCCGGTGGCCACACCGAGCAACGCGTCGGGCTTGCGCCGCAGCAGCTGGGCCATGGCCTCGGCGATCAGCTCGCCACCTGCCTTGGCGTCCGGAACGATCACAACTTCCACGAAGGGCCTGCCGTTCTGGTCAGAGGAGACTGGGAGAACCGGAGTTCATGTGGTATAGACCAATCTAGCAGAGTGGAGCCCCGCTGGTCAGGCCCTCCACGGACCCACTGCCCATGCTCGGCGCTGCGCCGGGGCTCGGCACCTCGAAGAGGTCCGTCCCGCCCGCCCGGGGCCCTCGCCGACCGGCACTACCCGGCAGGTCCCGCCTTCACTTTCGGCCTTTTCGGCCTTTTCGGCCTGGCGGTATTGGGGGAGTCTCGGCGGCACGGGGGTTGGCTGGGTGCTGGGGTCGGCGGGGCACTGAGGGCGGCTGGGTGCTGGGGTCGGCTGGGTGTCCCGGGTTCAGAGGGGGCTCTCTGGGGTCGGCTGGGTATTGGGGGCGGCGGGGCACTGAGGGTGGCTGGGTGCTGGGGTCGGCCGGGTACTGGGGTCGGCTGGGTGTCCCGGGTTCAGCGGGGGCTCTCTGGGGTCAGTGGGGGGCGTCGGGTTCGGCGAGGGCTCATGGGTCCAGCGCCAGGTTCAGCGGGGCCTCACCGGGTCCAGTGGGGCGTCCCACGTAGCCGGGCGGGGTCGGGAGCCGGGGCTCGGCCGAGCGGCGCCTGCCGCGGGCTCAGCCGGGCGGCACCGGCCGCGGGGCTCAGCGGGGCGGCGCCGGTCGCGGGGCTCAGCGGGGCGGCGCCGGTCGCGGGGCCTCAGTCAGGGCGCACCGGGGGCCCGGGAGCCGGGCATGGCGCGGCGGCACCCGTCGCGGGGCTCGACTGGGCGTCACCGGTCGCGGGCGGCCACAGTGGAAGGGTCCGGCCGCGTCGACCCCACCGGAGGTGACCCGCATGACCGCCACATCTGAGCCCGAGCAGGAACGGCCCGGCCGGATCATGGACCGGGAGATCCGCGAGCAGCCCGACGTCCTGCGCCGCCTCCTCGACACCGGAGCCGCGCGCATCCGGGACGTGGCCGGCCAGGTCGCCGCCCGCGCTCCCCGCTTCGTCCTCCTCACGGCCCGCGGCTCGTCGGACAACGCCGCTCTCTACGCCAAATACCTCCTGGAGATCCGTCTCGGCCTGCCCTGCGGTCTCGCCTCCATGTCCACCACGACGGCCTACGGCGCCCGGCCCGATCTGCGCGACGTCCTCGTCATCACGGTCAGCCAGTCCGGCGGCTCACCCGACCTCGTGGCCTCGACGAAGGCGGCCCGCGAGGCCGGTGCGATCACCCTGGCCGTGACCAACAACCCGGACTCCGCGCTCGCCGCCGTCTCCGAGCACCACATCGACGTCATGGCCGGTCCCGAGAAGGCGCTGCCGGCGACGAAGACGTACACCGCGTCCCTGCTGGCGCTCTACCTCTTCGTGGAGGGGCTGCGCGGCGCCGACGGCTCGGCGGAGGCGGCCGTCCTGCCCGACCTCGCCGCCGAGCTGCTCACCCGGCAGGAGGAGGTCCGCACCCTCGCCTCCCGCTACCGCTTCGCCGAGCGCATGGTGATCACCTCGCGTGGCTACGGCTATCCGACGGCCAAGGAAGCGGCCCTCAAGCTGATGGAGACCAGTTACATCCCCGCCCTCTCCTACTCCGGGGCCGATCTCCTGCACGGCCCGCTCGCCATGGTCGACAACATCTCCCCGGTCATCGCCGTGGTCACCGACGGCAGGGGCGGGCTCGCCCTCCAGCCCGTCCTCGACCGGCTGCGCGGCCGCGGCGCCGATCTGATGGTCGTCGGCCCCGAGGCCCAGGTCGCCCAGGCGTCCGCCGGTTTCGTGCTGCCCACCTCCGGGGTGGCGGAGGAGGTGCAGCCGGTCCTGGAGATCCTGCCGCTGCAACTGCTCGCGTACGAGGTGACGATCGCCCGTGGCCAGGACCCGGACGCCCCGCGCGCCCTCGCCAAGGTCACCGAGACCCGATAGCCGGCTCCGGCCCCGTCCGGCCCGACGGTCCCCACCCGAGCCTCCGCCCCCACCCGCACCTCCATACCCACCGACAGCTCAGCCCCCACCCACATCTCAGCCCCCATCAACACCACCGGCCTCCCCCGTCTGTCGTCCGCCTCGGTCATCGGTCGCCTGCCGCGATTCTGTATCGATCGCTCGTGAAATGACCGTAGCGCAGCCCCTGGTCCCTTTTCTAGTGGGCGCTATAGAATTCACCCTCATGGCGACCAAGCAGCGCGGGCGGCCCCGTTCCTTCGACCGGGAGACCGCTCTGGAGAAGGCCGTGCACGCCTTCTGGGAGCACGGCTACGAGGCGACCTCCGTCTCCGACCTGACCCGGGAGATGGGGATCGGAGCCCCGAGCCTCTATGCCGCGTTCGGCGACAAGCGCACCTTGTTCGAGGAGGTCGTGCGGGTCTACGGCACCACGCACGGGGCCGGCCCCGGCCGCGCCCTCGCCGAGGAGCCGACCGCCCGCGGCGCGGTCGAGCGGCTGCTGCGCGAGGCGGCCGGGGCGTTCACCGACCCCGCGCTCCCGCCCGGCTGCCTGCTCGTCCACGCCGCGACGAACTGCACCACCCCCGAGGTGGAGCACGCCCTGCGCGCACGGCGGGAGGCCGGTGTCGGCGCGCTCGCCGACCGGCTGCGCCAGGGCGTGGCCGCGGGGGAGCTGCCCGGGGACACGGACACCACCGCCCTCGCCCGCTGCGTCGCCGCCGTCTTCCAGGGCATGTCCCAGCAGGCCCGCGACGGTGCGAGCCGGACCGAGCTGGAGGCCGTCGCCGCGCTGGCGATGGCCGTCTGGCCCGGGAATTGAACCCAAGCGTTCCGGCACCCGTGGTGAAGGACGTACGTTGGAGTCATCGGGGACGCGCGGACCGCAGACGGGCCGGGCGGGCCCGGGGTGGGCCGCCGGAGAAGTCGTAGGAAGAGACGACAACAATCCTCCGCCGATGCATGGACATCGGAGAATGGTCTAGTCCACAATGCGTACGGAGACTTCCGCCCTCCCCGCACAGGAGGACGGACAGAGGACCCGCCGCTCTCTGCCCTGACTGCGTCGGCTCCTCGATCGGCACCGGGAACCGCACACCCGGAAGCCGATGCACCTGAAGGGCTGCGGTGCCAGGGAAAGGGTTGAGGGTCCCGACCCCCGGCGCCGCGGCCCGTCGGTCTTTCCGGGCCGTTCGGGGCCCCTGCGGTCGGCGGGTACGCTCGCCTGGTGCCCTCCATGAACGATCTCGTACGCCAGCACACCGCCCTCGGTGACTCCGACCTCGAGTGGCTGCACCTGCTGGTCTCGGAGTGGCAGCTGCTCTCCGACCTCTCCTTCGCCGACCTCGTGCTGTGGGTGCCCACCCACGACGGCACCCGGTACGTCTCCGTCGCGCAGATGCGCCCCAACACCGGCCCCACGTCCTATCAGGACGACATGGTCGGCCACCTGGTGCCGCGCGGCCGCCGGCCGATGCTGGACGCCGCGCTCGACGAGGGCCGCATCGTGCGCGAGGGCGATCCCGAGTGGCGCGAGGAGGTCCCGGTCCGGGTCGAGTCCATCCCGGTGCGCCGGGAGGGGCGGGTGCTCGGGGTCATCGCCCGCAACACCAACCTGCTGACGGTGCGCACCCCCTCCCGGCTGGAGCTGACCTATCTCCAGTCGGCGTCCGACCTCGCCCAGATGATCGCTGCCGGATCGTTTCCGTTCCCGGGGCAGCAGGTCGACATGGACGCGTCCCCGCGCGTCGGGGACGGCCTGATCCGGCTCGACGCCGACGGTGTCGTCCAGTACGCCTCGCCCAACGCCCTCTCCGCGTACCACCGGTTGGGCTTCCAGGCCGATCTGGTCGGCCACCACCTCGGCAGCACGACCGCCGAACTCGCCCCGTCCCGCGGCCCGGTGGACGAGGCGCTGGCCAAGGTCGCCAGCGGCTGGGCGCCCCGCGAGTTCGAGATCGAGGGGGAGGAGGGCTCGATCCAGCTGCGGGCGATCCCGCTCAAGCCCAAGGGCACCCGCATCGGCTCGCTGGTCCTCCTGCGCGACGTCACCGAACTGCGCCGCCGCGAACGCGAGTTGATCACCAAGGACGCCACCATCCGGGAGATCCACCACCGGGTGAAGAACAATCTCCAGACGGTCGCCGCGCTGCTGCGCCTCCAGGCCCGGCGCATCGAGTCGGACCGGGGGCGCGAGGCGCTCGAAGAGGCGGTCCGGCGCGTGGGCTCCATCGCGATCGTGCACGAGACGCTGTCCCAGAACCTGGACGAGCGTGTGGAGTTCGACGAGATCGCCGACCGGGTGCTCGCGATGGTCGCGGAGATCTCGCCGGGGCAGGTGACCGGCCGGCGCACCGGCCGGTTCGGCATCCTCGACGCGGAGGTCGCGACGCCGCTGTCCATGGTCCTGACCGAGATCCTCCAGAACGCGCTGGAGCACGGCTACCGCCAGGGCGACACCGGCACCGTCGAGGTCTCGGCGGTGCGCGGCGGCACCAGCAAGGACAGCCGGCTCCTGATCACCGTCCAGGACGACGGCGTCGGCCTGCCCGAGAACTTCGACCCGAAGCGGGCCGGCAACCTGGGTCTCCAGATCGTGCGCACCCTGGTGGAGGGCGAGTTGGGCGGGACGTTCGACATGGTGCCCGCGCCCGAGCGCGGCACCCAGGTCATCCTCGACATCCCGGTCCGCTCGCACAAATAACTCGCACAAAATAACCGGCACGCACCACGGTCGCACACAGCAGAGAGCCCCGGACCGGGATACGGTCCGGGGCTCCATACTCGCGTGCTCGGGTCATGTCCCGGGCTGAGCCTGGGGGAGCATCGGGGGTACTGCGCGCTGCGGCTCGGGGGCGGGAGATGCGTACTCGCTGTACGCGCCGCCGGGCTCAGGCTCGTGAGGGGTGGGGAATCAGGCGGATGCCTGACGGGCCCGGTTGCGAGCGGCGCGGCGCTTCATCGCGCGGCGCTCGTCCTCGCTGAGGCCACCCCAGACGCCGGAGTCCTGGCCGGACTCGAGCGCCCACTGCAGGCACTGCTCCATGACGGGGCAGCGACGGCAGACGGCCTTGGCTTCCTCGATCTGCAGCAGCGCAGGACCGGTGTTGCCGATGGGGAAGAAGAGCTCGGGGTCTTCCTCGCGGCAAACGGCGTTGTGACGCCAGTCCATGGCTGCTACCTCTCCTTGGTATTACGTGCAGGTTGCTTGTGAATGTGAACGCTTTCACGAATCCCTCAACAAGTGAAGGGCCGAACGTCACATACGCGACGGTGGTCCGTTGTTTTGAGGAGGGGATTCGGGCTCTCTGTGGGGCCGATGTTGCGGGCCGTCCCGAGCGCCATGTAGAGATTCGCAAACCTCGGCGGCGGATACAACCCCTTCAGGAAAGTTTTTTTTGATTCCTCGGTGTCGGCTAGGTCACAGCCGTACTTCCATGGGGTGGATCCCAGCCCAAACGTTCGAGATAAAGGACTTTGGGCCCTTCCACTCACACAATCACACGCAGTGCACGGCGTACGCCTGTGAACGCCACGCTCGTCCGCAGCCCCAGGTGGTCGCCGTCCATCTGAAGGGGCAGAGGCACCTTCGAATGCAAGGTGAAGTCCGTGAGGTCGTGAAGCGTGACCGCGTTCTTCCCGTGGGGGCCGCGTTCGGGCGTCGACATCAGCAGCTGGGTGCCGTAGCGGGTCACCGCCGGGGTCGACAGCTTCTTGAGTCCGAGCACGTCAAGGCCGGTGTCGAAGGACGCCTTGGGCGTCGGATAGAGCGGCCGGTTGCCGAGGAACGACCATGGCGAGGTGTTGCTGACTATGGAGACGACGAGATCGGTGACCGGGTCCTCGCCCGGCTGTTCGAGCGTGATGGTGCCGTGTCGCCGGTCCTGTTCGCCGAGGAACTGACGCACCACCTGTCGCACATACAGGGCGTGTGTCGAACGCTTGCCCCGTTCTCGCTGCTGCTCGACCCGGCCGACCACGCCCGCGTCGAAACCGAGGCCCGCGCTGAAGGTGAACCAGCGCGACGGCACGGCTTCGTCCTCCGTGCCGGGCGTGCCCTCGGCGAGCCCCAGGCCCACCGTGCGCCGCCGGCCCTCCCGCAGGGCGTCCAGGAGCTGCCCGGTGGCCTCCACGGGTTCGTTCGGCAGTCCCAGGGCGCGGGCGAAGACGTTCGTGGAGCCGCCGGGCACCACCGCGAGGCCCGGCAGCCGGTCGAGGTCGGGGCCCTCGTGCAGCAGCCCGTTCACCACCTCGTTGACCGTGCCGTCGCCGCCGAGGGCGACGACCAGCTCGATGTCCTTGCTCTCCGCGGCCTGTCGGGCGAGGTCGCGGGCGTGGCCGCGGTACTCGGTGGTGACGGCCTCCAGCTTCATCTCGCTCGCCAAGGCGTGGATCAGCACATCGCGCGTGCGCGCGCTGGTGGTGGTTGCCGCCGGGTTGACCACGAGAAGTGCACGCATGCAAGGCAGGGTACCTAGCGCCCTTGATCGGGCCCAGACCGAGGTGGGAGTCGGGTAAGAACGCCGTCGTGGGCGGGGGCTACTCTGCAAAGGTGACCTCAGAGCAGAATCCCGCCCCCGAGACCTCCGCGGACGAAGGCCCCCGCCCCGGCCGGCTGACCGTCGCCGCCGCCCTGGCCGGACTCGAAGGAGCCGCGCTCGTCGCGGGCGGTGGCTACCTGCTGGTCGCCGGGCTCGCCGGCCATCCCGACAACCCCGAGCAGGCGGTCACCGCCGGTATCACGCTGCTCGTGCTCGCGCTGCTCCCGCTGCTCGCCGCGCGCGGTCTGCTGGCCCGCAAGAGCTGGAGCCGCGGGCCCGCGATCATCACGCAGATCATGGCCCTGCCCGTCGCCTACACGCTGCTCCAGGCCGACAGTGCGGCGATCCCCGGCGGCATCGTCCTCGGCGTCGTCGCCGTCGTGGCCCTGGTGATGCTCGTCCACCGCGACACCACCCGCGCGCTCGGCATCCGCACGCCGGGCAGCACCCGGGAATCCGAGTAGTTCTTTTGCTCCACACAGAGAGGCGCCCGGTGCGGACATCGCACCGGGCGCCTCTCTCTGTGTTCAGAGCAATGCGGAGCGAAACGCGCTCACTCCTCCACGAGGAGCTTCTCCCGCAGTTGTGCGAGCGTTCGCGCGAGGAGACGCGATACGTGCATCTGAGAGATGCCGACCTCCTGGGCGATCTGCGACTGCGTCATGTTCCCGAAGAAACGCAGCAGCAGAATGCGCTTCTCCCGCGGCGGCAGGTCCTCCAGAAGAGGCTTGAGGGATTCGCGGTATTCGACGCCCTCCAGCGCCTCGTCCTCGGCGCCCAGGGTGTCGGCGACGGCCGGCGACTCGTCGTCCGTGTCGGGGACGTCCAGGGACAGCGTGGAGTACGCGTTCGCCGACTCCAGGCCCTCCAGGACCTCCTCCTCGGAGATGGCCAGCTTCTCCGCCAGCTCATGGACCGTGGGGGAGCGGCCGTGCAGCTGGGACAGCTCGGCCGTCGCCGTCGTCAGGGACAGCCGCAGCTCCTGGAGGCGGCGCGGGACGCGCACCGCCCAGCCCTTGTCACGGAAGTGCCGCTTGATCTCGCCGACGACGGTCGGGGTCGCGTACGTGGAGAACTCCACGCCGCGCTCCGGGTCGAAGCGGTCCACCGACTTGATCAGGCCGATCGTCGCGACCTGCGTGAGGTCGTCCAGCGGCTCCCCGCGGTTGCGGAAACGGCGCGCCAGGTGCTCGACCAGCGGCAGATGCATGCGCACGAGCTGATTGCGCAGCTCGGCGTATTCCGAACTGCTGTCCTTCAGGGTGCGCAACTCGATGAACATCGCGCGTGCACCACTGCGGTCCTGCGGATCGCGCCGGCCGTGCTGCTGGCCGTGTCGCTCGTGGTCGCTCATCAATCCCGCCCGTCGCGCGTCCGATCCCCCTGGGCCCCCGCGAACGTCGGCCCCGGTGGTCGGTGCTGCCTGCTGTGGCGCCTTCGTCGCCGGGTCCGCTCGGTCTTCCGGATGTGGCCTGGCCTGCTGTTCGGGAATGGCGGTGGTCAGCCGTCCCGTCCCGCCCGAGCCGCCGGCCGGGAGATCCCGTGTGCCGCGTTTGTCGTCCCGCACCGGACCTTCCCCGTTCATCACGCCGGGCCGGGGCCCGCGCCACGCTTCTTGTAGAGGCTGATCGACACGGTGTTGTCCTCGGCCACCGAGGAGTCGACCTGGCCGGCGAGGGCCGAGAGCACCGTCCAGGCGAAAGTGTCGCGCTCAGGGGCCCGGCCGTCGGTGGTCGGCGCGGAGACCGTCACCTCCAGGGAGTCGTCGACGAGGCGGAACACACAGCTCAGAACGGAACCGGCGACGGCCTGCTGAAGCAGGATCGCGCAGGCCTCGTCGACCGCGATGCGCAGGTCCTCGATCTCGTCCAGAGTGAAGTCCAGACGCGCCGCGAGGCCGGCCGTGGCCGTCCGCAGCACCGACAGGTAGGCACCCGCAGCCGGCAGCCGGACTTCCACGAAGTCCTGATTCCCGGGCTCACCTGCAAACTGGGACACCCTCACCTCCAAGGTGGTACAAGCACTTTCGGGCTCCGGAGGTGTCGTCCCCCGGGTGACACGCCACATATATCTGCGGTGACGCTACCGCGCGCCCGACTTTCCTGTCCCGGGGACCCCCGGCCCATTGCTGTCACTCATAGTAAGCACACGAGTACGGACAGTGGCTAGAGGGTGTGCGGGCCCAATTGGAAAGAGGGGGCGCCGGTTTGACGTACCCAGGTGCCCGCCGATCGAATCCCGATGGCGCCGGGGATCAGACGAGAGCGGTGTCCACGAAGCACCAGCGCCAGCTCTCACCAGGCTCGAAGGTGCGCATCACCGGGTGACCGGTCTCCTTGAAGTGCTCCGTGCCGTGCTTGTAGGGCGAGGAGTCGCAGCAGCCGACATGGCCGCAGACCAGACACAGCCGCAGTTGCACAGGGTGACTGCCGACGGCCAGACACTCCAGGCAGGTGTCGCTCAGAGGAGCCGGCTCGGGGTGCGGCAGCGTGTCGACATGCGAGCACTCGTTCATGATGGCCAGGTTACGACGGGTGGCGTGATCACGTGCGGCGAAAGGCGGGGCATGGACGTATTGCCGCTGGTAGGACTGGTCGCGGTGAGCGCCGCGGTCGCGGGGGCGGCGCGCAGGACACCGGTTCCGGCGCCCCTCCTGCTGGTCGCCGTCGGACTGGCGGCCTCCTACGTGCCGGGGGTCCCCGCCTACGCGCTCGACCCGCACATCGTGCTGCCGCTGATCCTGCCGCCGCTGCTGCACACCGCGGCCCTGGAGAGCTCGTACCTCGACCTGCGGGCCAACATCAGGCCCGTGGCGCTGCTGTCCGTGGGGTACGTCCTGTTCGCCACGGTGGCCGTCGGCTGGCTCGCGTACGAGCTGATCCCCGACCTGCCGCTGACCGCCGCGCTCGTCCTGGGAGCGGTGATCGCACCGCCCGACGCCGTGGCGGCCACGGCCATCGCCCGGCGGGTGGGGCTGCCCGCGCGGATCACCACGATCCTCCAGGGCGAGTCCCTGGTGAACGACGCGACCGCGATCACCGCCTACAAGGTGGCGCTCGCCGCCGCCGTCGGCGAGGGGGCCAGCTGGGCGGGCGGCATCCGGGAGTTCCTGGTGGCGGCCGTCGGCGGTGTGGGCGTGGGGCTGCTGCTCATGGTGCCGCTGCACTGGCTGCGCACGCACCTGAAGGAAGCCGTGTTGCAGAACACGCTCTCCCTGCTCATCCCCTTCGTGGCGTACGCCGCCGCCGAGCAGGTCGGGGCGTCCGGGGTGCTCGCCGTCGTGACCGTCGCGCTCTATCTGGGGCACCGCTCCTGGCAGGTCGACTTCGAGACGCGGCTCCAGGAGGCGGCCGTGTGGAAGGTCGTCGCCTTCATCCTGGAGTCGTCGGTCTTCGCGCTCATCGGCCTGCAACTGCGCGTGGTCCTCGGCGGCCTCGGCGAGTACAGCGTCGCGCAGGCCGTCTGGTACGCGATCGGGGTGTTCCTCCTCGTGGTCGTGGTGCGCTTCGTGTGGTCGTACCCCGCGACCTACCTGCCGTGGTGGCTCTTCCCGCGCGCGCGGGAGCGCGAGGGCGACGTGGACTGGCGCAAACCGCTGATCGTGAGCTGGGCCGGGATGCGCGGCGTGGTGTCGCTGGCCATCGCGTTCTCGATCCCGCTCGTGACGGAGAGCGGGGAGGCGTTCCCCGCGCGCAACCTGGTGCTCTTCCTGACGTTCACGACGGTCATCGGCACCCTGGTCGTACAGGGGCTCTCGCTGCCCCCGCTCATCAAGGCGCTGAAACTGCCCGGGCGGGACGTGCAGGCCGAGACGCTGGTCGAGGCGCAGGCGCAGAACACCGCCTCGACGGCCGCGGAGGAGCGGGTGGACGACCTGATGCGCGACGAGCGCAACCGGCTCCCACAGGCCCTCCAGGACCGTCTGCGCACCGTCCTGGAGCGGCGCCGCAACTCCGTCTGGGAGCGGCTCGGCCATTCCGACCCGGTGACCGGGGAGTCCGCCGACGACACCTACCGGCGGATCGCGCGGGAGGCGATCGCGGCCGAGCGAGAGGTGTTCGTACGGCTGCGCGACGAGCGGCGCATCGACGACGAGATGATGCGGACGCTGCTGCGCAGGCTCGACCTAGAGGAAGCCGCCGCCTACCGGGAGGTCGACGAGTGAAGCGGGCTAGGGCTCGGGCGTGCCGGTGACGACCGCCGCGACCGTCGTGCCCGGGGCGAACGCGCCCCGGCGGGTGAGCGTGACGAGCGCGTGCAGCATCTTGGCGACGTACAGATGCTCCACGGGGAGCCCGTGCCGCTGGCCGAAGTCCTCGGCGAACACCCGCAAGGTGTCGGGCACGCGCGCGTAGCCGCCGCAATGGAAGTCGTCCACCACCTGCCAGTCACCGCGCACACCGCCGAACGCGGCCTCTTGCAGCGCGCGGACCTCGGCGGTCAGGAAGCCGCCCTTGAGGACCGCGACACCGAGGGCGCGCTGGCCGGGGGCGAGGCCGGCGGCCAGGCCCGCCAGGGTGCCGCCGGTGCCGCAGGGGAGCGCGACGACGTCCGCGAGGCCGCGCAGTTCACGGCCCAGGTCCGCGCAGCCCCGGACGGCGAGGGTGTTGCTGCCGCCCTCGGGGACCACATGGGCGTCCCGCGCGTCGGCCGCGCCGAGGAGCGCGGCGAGCGTGTCCGGCTCGGCCTTGCACCGGTATGTCGACCTGTCGACGAAATGCAGTCGCATGCCGTCCGCGGCGCAGCGGGCCAGCGACGGGTTGAGGGGGCGGCCGGCCAGCTCGTCGCCGCGGACGATGCCGGTCGTCCGGACGCCGAGGAGGCGCCCCGCCGCGGCCGTGGCCCGCAGGTGGTTCGAGTAGGCGCCGCCGAACGTGACCAGGGGGCGGCCGGCCGCCGCCGCCAGGTTCGGATCGAGTTTGCGCCACTTGTTGCCGATCAGATCCGGGTGGATCAGGTCGTCGCGCTTGAGGAGGACGCGCACGCCGTGAGCGGTGAAACGGTCGTCGTCGATCTCCGTCAGCGGTGACGGCAGACGGGGACTCGGATCGACCGGGAGCGGGCGGGGCACCCGGCCATTGTCGGACATGTGTCCGGGTGCCTGCCGCCGCGGCTATTTCAGTCGGTCCCGGACACGCCCGCGCAGCCAGGACATGGTGAAGCCCTTCGGGTCGATCTTCCCGGGCTGCCACTCCAGGTGGCCGATGACGGACCGCTCCGTCCAGCCGTGGTGCCGGCAGACGGCCGCGGCCGCCTTCTCGATGGCCGCCAGCTGGGCCGCCGGCCACGGGTCCTCGCCGTCGCCGAGGTTCTCGCACTCGAAACCGTAGAAGCGGCTGTTGCCGTCGGTGTTCGCCTCGTTGTCGTGCGGCAGGGCCTTCTCCGCGATCACCGCGCGCAGCACGTCGTCGTCACCGAGCCCCGCGTGGTTCGCCCGGCCGTAGCCGACCAGGTGGACGTGGCCGTCCTTGGTGATCACGCCGTGGCACAGCGGGCCCGGCAGGTCCGGATGCCCGTCGCGGCAGATCCGGACCGTCGCCGCGCTGCCCCGGGTGACGGTGTGGTGGATCATCACCCCGTTCACCGGGCCCCAGGCACCCTTGTGGTTGCGGTTGTGATGCCGCCAGTCGCCGACTTCGACCACGGTCAGGCCTTCGCCCTTCAGCGCGGCCAGGAAACTGGCCGCCGACATGGGTGGGGACATGGCCGACTCCTTCGCGGGGACGACGGCCGCCTCCCGCGAGCCGTCTCGTACCGCTGCTTGTACCCGCAACAACCGCACGCGGCCTACTCGTTCGTATCGCGTGCGAGCCGATCCGGACAGCGGCACCCCGCTCGGGGCACGCGGTCAGCCGTGCAGGAACCCGTCCCCGTTCGTCGCGATGTGCGCCTCCAGCGCACGCAGCGCCGCCTGCGTGGACTCGGGGGAGCCGGTGCCCGAGCGCTCCGCGTAGTACGCCGCACCCAGCTTCTTCAGCAGATCGCCGCCCGCTCGCTGTGCCTGCACCTCGTCCAGCTTCTGCTTGCCCTGCGTCAGCCCGCGCTGCGCCTGCTCCTTGGCCTTGTCCAGGAAGCCCGCCATGGTGGTCACCTCTTCTGTCGGAGTTCTTTGGGTAGCCGTTCCCCGCACAACGCGCGCCGGGATCTTCGAGTTCCGGAAATCGGCGGTACGGAGCAACGCGGCGTGCGAAAAACACCGCCCATGCCCCGTGTCGGGCCGGTCCATTCCCCCTCATTCGTGTAATGGCGCCGCCACTCACCGTGATGGAAGGCTCTCCCTCGCAGGTCGGTTCTTGATCGGGAGGCATAGCGATGTCGGTAGGCGAAGAGGTCCGTGCGGACCAGGCGGGCTCGGGGGGACAGAAGAGCCTCGGCACATCCGCCGCGCGGAATCTGGCCACCACCACCAAGTCCGCCCCGCAGATGCAGGAGATCAGCTCCCGCTGGCTGCTGAGGACACTGCCGTGGGTGGACGTCCAGGGCGGTACGTACCGGGTCAACCGCAGGTTGAGCTATTCGGTGGGTGACGGGCGGATCACCTTCGTGAAGACGGGGGACGACGTCCGGGTCATTCCCGCCGAGCTGGGAGAGCTGCCCGCGCTGCGCGACTTCGAGGACGCCGACGTCCTCGGTGAGCTGGCCCAGCGCTGCGCACAGCGGGAGTTCGCGGCCGGCGACGTGCTCGCCTCGTTCGGCAGCCAGGCGGACGAGGTGTTCCTGCTCGCGCACGGGCGGGTGGAGAAGATCGGCACGGGGCCGTACGGGGACGACGCGGTGCTCGGCGTCCTCGCCGACGGCGCCTACTTCGGCGAGCAGGCCCTGCTCGACGACGAGGGCATCTGGGAGTACACGGCACGCGCGGCCACCGCGTGCACCGTCCTCGTCCTGCCGCGCCGCGACCTGGAGCAGGTCGCCGAGCGGTCGGACACCCTGCGCGACCATCTCCAGCAACTGCGCTCCCTTCCGGAGCAGCGGGCCAACACCTACGGAGAGAAGGAGATCGACCTCTCAGCCGGCCACGTCGGCGAAGCCGTCCTGCCGGGCACGTTCGTCGACTACGAGTCGGCGCCGCGCGAGTACGAACTGAGCGTCGCCCAGACCGTTCTGCGCATCCACACGCGCGTGGCCGATCTCTACAACCAGCCCATGAACCAGACGGAGCACCAGCTCCGCCTGACCGTCGAGGCACTGAAGGAGCGCCAGGAGTACGAGCTGGTCAACAACCGGGAGTTCGGCCTCCTCAACAACTGCGAGTACGACCAGCGGCTCCAGCCGCACGACGGCGCGCCCACCCCGGACGACATGGACGAGCTGCTCAGCAGGCGCCGCGGCTCCAAGGTCCTCCTGGCGCATCCCAAGGCGATCGCCGCGTTCGGCCGGGAGTGCAACAGGCGGGGGCTGGTCCCGGAGAGCATCGACGTCGGCGGGCACCGCATCCCGACCTGGCGCGGGGTGCCGATCTACCCGTGCGGAAAGATCCCGATCAGTGACGCGCGGACCACGTCCATCATCTGTATGCGTACCGGAGTGGAGGAGCAGGGAGTCATCGGGCTGCGGCAGTCCGGCATCCCCGACGAGATCGAGCCGAGCCTGTCCGTGCGGTTCATGGGCATCAGCGAGCAGGCGATCATCTCCTACCTGGTGACCACGTACTACTCGGCGGCGGTCCTGGTGCCCGACGCGCTGGGGGTCCTGGAGAACGTCGAGATCGGCCGGTGGCGGTGACGAGCCGCATCCGGTACGCCGTGTCCCCGCCCCTCCGGGCGGGTGCACCGCGGGACCTCGCGACCGGCCTCCGGGGGTGCCCGTGACCCAGACGACGGAGGCGACGAACACGGTGCAGCCGCCCGAGGGCCAGGAAGCGGCGACGATCCTCGCGCAGGCCAGGGCGGCGGTCGACCCCGCGCTGCGGCGGGCCGTCGAGGCCCTGCCGGGGTCCATACGCCGGGTCGCCCGCTACCACTTCGGGTGGGAGCACGCCGACGGCACCCCGGCGGTGGGGCACGCGGGCAAGGCGGTGCGCCCGGCCCTGGTGCTCGCCGCGGCGCGGGCCCTCGGCGGGCGCACCGAGCAGGTGGTGCCGGCCGCGGCCGCCGTGGAGCTGACGCACAACTTCTCGCTGCTGCACGACGACGTTATGGACCGCGACGCCACCCGAAGACATCGGCCCACCGCGTGGGCGGTGTTCGGCGACGCGGACGCGATCCTCACGGGTGACGCGTTGCAGGCCCAGGCGCAGCTGCTGCTCGTCGAGGGCGGGCATCCGGTGGCGACCGCCGCGATGGGCCGGCTCGCCTCGTGCGTGGTGGAGCTGTGCGCGGGGCAGGCCGCCGATGTCGCCCTGGAGCGGCGGGACCCGGCGGAGACCAGCCTGCCGGAGACCCTGGCCATGGCGGAGGCCAAGACCGGGGCGCTGCTCGGCTGCGCCTGTGCGCTCGGTGGGCTGTACGCGGGAGCGGGGGAGGAGGAGGTCGCGGCGCTGGACGCGTTCGGGCGGGCGGCCGGACTCGCCTTCCAGTTGATCGACGACGTCATCGGGATCTGGGGCGACCCGGCCCGTACCGGGAAGCCCGCCGGTGCCGATCTGGTCGTCCGCAAGAAGTCCCTGCCGGTCGTCGCGGCGCTGGCCTCCGGTGGGCCCGCCGCGGAGGAGCTGGCCGCGCGGTACGGGCCGCCGGGGCCCGGGCCGGAGAGTCCGGCCGACATCGAGGCGATCGCGCTCGCCGTCGAGCGGGCCGGCGGGCGGGACTGGGCGCAGGCCCAGGCCGCCGATCAGATGGCACGGGCCGTGGCCGAGTTGCAGCGGGCGGTTCCGGCGCCGGAGGTGGCGGGAGGGTTGTTGTCGCTGGCTGAGTTCGTCACGCGGCGCGAACGGTAGCGCTCCGCTGGGAGGGGGAGGGGGTGAGATTTCGGCGGCCTGCCGTGGGGTGGGCCGCCGTTCGCCGTGGTGCGGGAGGCTTCGGCTAGGGGGTGCCGGTCGCCTGTGGCGCGGAGTGCGCAGTTCCCCGCGTTTCCGGTGGGGCCCCGCGCCTCTGGTTGGCCCCGTGCCCCGGTGGGGCGGGGGGAGTGGGGTGTCTTGTGTGGTGGGGCGGGTGGCGGTGCGTGGTGGCTGGGCGCGCAGTTCCCCGCGCCCCTGCGGGGCTCGTGGTGGGCGGTGTGCAGTTCCCCTGCGGCCCTGCGGGGCCGTGGTGGGCAGTGCGCAGCCCTCCCCCCGCGCCCCTGCGGGGCCGTAGTAGGCGGTGCGCAGTTCCCCGCGCCTCCGGTGGGCCCCGTGCCCCAGTGGGGCCCCGCGCCTCCGTTGTCGCCCCGCGCCCCGGTGGACCCCGCGCCCCGATGGGCCCCGCCTCCCGATGGGGGCTCGCTCTCGGTGGTCGGTGGGGGCCATTTAAGGTGTCAACAGACAATAGTGGGGCCTGAGTTGGAGTGGGGGCGGTTGGTGTGGGTGTGGGGATTCGGCGGGCCGGGGAGCGGGATCGGGACTACATCGTGGGGCTGCTCGATCGCGCGTTCATGGACGATCCGGTGAGCAGCTGGGTGTTTCCCGGTGCCGAGTACCGGCGGGTGCGGCATGCCGGGCTCATGGGGGCGTTCACCGATGCGACGCTCGCCGAGGGGGGCGGCGGGTATGTCGATCTGCTGGAGGACGGTTCGGCCGTCGCGCTGTGGATGGACGTGCCGGACCAGCCGCACGACGAGGATGACGAGGACGGTCCCACCCAGGTGCGGGAGGCCGTCGACCCGGACAACGCGCGGATCGAGACGATCGCCCGTCTCACCGGCGAGGCGCACCCGCGGGGGCGCGCACACACGTACCTCTGGATGATCGGCGTCGCGCCCGGGCGGCAGGGCGAGGGGCTCGGCACCGCGCTGATGACGCCGGTGCTCGACCGGTGCGACCGTGCGGGGCGTCCGGCGTACCTGGAGGCCAGCAGCGTGCGCAGCCGCGCCCTCTACGAGCGGCTCGGGTTCGCCGTCATGGACCGCCCGATCGAACTCCCGGACGGTCCGACGATGTGGCCCATGTGGCGCGAGCCGCAGGCCGGCTGACCGTGCGTCCGGTCCGGCGGCCGGGTCACTCCGGGGGCAGGATCCGCTCGACCAGGCGCGCCACCACGCCGTCCGGCACGCTGGCGCCCGGGATCGCCCCGTCGAGCATGCCCGGCATCGTCAGCTCCTCCAGGATGAGGCCGAGCATGCCCAGGTAGAGCAGGGTGACCTCCTCCGCGCCGCCCGGCAGATCCGACCCGGTGTGGAAGGCGATGCCCGCGTCCAGGTCGCCGCGGAGCGAGCTCTTCAGCGAGGCCCGCAGGTCCGGGCGGCGACTCGCCTCAAGGCGCATCTCCAGCAGCGCGAGGAACCCGGTGCGATCCCCCTGCACCCGCCCCATCAGGTCAAGCATGAACGCGGTGACCAGCGCCCGGTCCCGGGGGCGGGTCAGCAGCTCCCCGACCGTCTCCGGATCGGCGGCGAGCCGGCGGTGCAGCCGGGCGTCGATCTGGTGGAGCAGGTCGTCGCGGTGGGCGAAGTAGTTCGACGACGTGCCCGTCGGCACGCCCGCCGCCGCGTCCACCGCGCGGAACGTCAGCCCGCGCGCCCCCTCGGCCGCCAGCACCTCGACCGCCGCGTCGACCAGCGCCGCCCTGCGTTCGGGATTCCTCACCATCGACCTCGCCTCACCATCGACCTCTCCTCACCTGCCCGTGTGCCGGACCCGCCGGACACCGGATTCACCGGACACCGGATTCACCGGACACCGGATTCACCGGACACCGGACCCTTGCAACCACTACACATGAAGCACTATAACTGTCGTGGTTGAAGCGGTCGGCGCCTCAACTCCCCTGTCCCCCAAGGAAAGAGACCGGTTTGCGCAAGCTCACGTACTTCGTGGCCGTGTCCGTCGACGGCTTCATCGGAGACGAGACCGGCGACGGCGCCATGTTCATGGAGTTCGTCGACGAGGAGTTCCTCGCCTACCTGACCGGCACCTGGCCGGAGACGATCGCGGCGCCCGGCCGGCAGGCCCTCGGGCTCGACGGGGTCGCGAACAAGAAGTTCGACACCGTGATCCAGGGCCGCCGGAGCTACCAGGTGGGTCTGGACGCCGGACTCACCAGCCCGTACGGGCACCTGCGCGAGTACGTCCTCACGCGCAGCCTCGGCGAGTCCCCGCACCCGAACGTGCGGCTGATCCACGACGACGTGGCCGGCGCGGTCCGCGCGCTGAAGGCCGAGGACGGCGACCTGGACATCTGGCTGTGCGGCGGCGCACAGCTCGCCGGGCTGCTCGCGGACGAGATCGACGAACTCGTCCTGAAGACCTACCCGGTGGTGCTCGGCGCCGGCCTGCCGATGTTCGGCGGGCGCCGCTCCTCGCTCGACCGGTTCGACCTGACGGAGAACCGCACGTTCGGCAACGGCGTGATCGTGCGCTGGTACATCAGGACCCGGTGACCGCGCGGGCCCCGTACGTTGGGGGCATGATCGAGCTGCTGCACATCACCGAGCGCCGCCTGTGGGAGAGCGCCCGGGCCGCGGGGACGTACGAGATGTCGACCCGTGGCCGGACGCTCACCGAGGTCGGCTTCATCCACTTCTCGTTCCCGCACCAGGTGCGCCAGGTCGCGGAACTGCTGTACGGGAGCGACCCGGCCCCGGGCGAGCTGGTGGTCCTCGTCGTGGACCCGGCCCGCCTCGACGGGGTCCCGGTGCGGGTGGAGGAGGCCGCGCCGGGCGGGGAGCGGTTCCCGCACCTGTACGGGCCGTTGCCGGTGGCGGCGGTGACCGAGGTGCGTGACTGGCCGCGCCCCCAGGACCGCGGCCAGAAGGAACGCATGCTCGCCGGCGACCTCTATCTCGCCGACGACCCCGAGCTGGAGGCGGACGCCCTGCGCGCCGCCGAACTCGGCGAGCGGTACAACGCGAGCAGCGTCACCGACCTGCCCGCCCGCCAGGCCCTGCTGCGCGACCTGGTCGGCGAGCTGGGCGAGGGCGTCGTGGTCCGGCCGCCGCTCGCCGTCGACTACGGGACGTACATCAGTATCGGCGCGCGGACCTTCATCAACTCCGGGGCGGTGCTGCTCGACGTCGCGCCCATCCGGATCGGTGAGGACGTGCAGATCGGCCCGAACGTCCAACTGCTCACGCCCACGCACCCCATCGAGGCGGAGCCGCGCCGCGCCAAGTGGGAGGCGGCCCGTCCGATCACCATCGGGGACAACGTCTGGCTGGGCGGCGGCGTCATCGTCTGCCCCGGCGTCACCATCGGCGCGAACACGGTCGTCGGCGCGGGGTCCGTCGTCACCCGCGACCTGCCCGCGGACGTGGTCGCGGTGGGCAACCCGGCGCGCGTCGTGCGCGGCCTCCCGGAGAGCTGACCGGCGCCGAAAAAAGAAGACCGCACCTGGTCCATCGGGGTGCCGCGAGCGGCAGACCGAAGGACCAGGTGCGGACCGGAAGACCATGCGACAAGGAAAACGCAGGTCAAACGGCATGATCGGGGATCAAGCCTTCTTGGTCTCCCAGAAGATCTTGTCGATCTGGGCGATGTAGTCGAGCGCCTTCTGGCCCGTGGCCGGGTCGGTCGAGCCCTTGGCGGCCGAGAGGGCCTTCAGGGTGTCGTTGACCAGCTGGTGCAGCTCCGGGTACTTCTCGAAGTGCGGGGGCTTGAAGTAGTCGCTCCACAGCACCGAGACGTGGTGCTTGGCGAGCTCTGCTCGCTGCTCCTTGATGACCGTGGCGCGCGCCTGGAAGTGCGCGTCGTCGTTGCCGGCCATCTTCTCCTGGACGGCCTTGACCGACTCGGCCTCGATGCGGGCCTGGGCCGGGTCGTACACGCCGCAGGGGAGGTCGCAGTGGGCACTGGCCTTCACCTTGGGGGCGAACAGGCGGGAAAGCATGTAGCTGTCCTTCCTCGTGATCGTCTTCTCAGGTGGGACATTACTCCGTGCAGGACGGGTTTTCTCGGGTGCCCCCGGGGGCTTAGGACAAAAGTCCAGGGTGAGACTGGGACTGGTGGAGGATGGGACCGCAAGGGACCGGGGAGGTTGTCTGATGCCCGAGACGGTGGCGGAGGAAGCGCGGGAGAGCAGGGTGCCGTTCCAGCTCATCGAGGTCGAGGGGCCCTCCATGGTGCCCACCCTGTATCCGGGGGACTGGATGCTGGTGCAGCACGGCGCGCGGGTGGGACCCGGCGACGTCATCGTCCTGCGCCACCCGTTCCAGCAGGACCTGCTGGTCGTGAAGCGGATCGCCGAGCGGCGCGGGGGCGGCTGGTGGGTGCTCGGCGACAACGCCGGCGCGGGCGGCGACAGCACCGTCTACGGCGTGGTCCCCGATGAGCTGGTGCTCGCCCGGGTGCGCGGACGGCTGCGGCGCCGCAGGCCGTGGGCGGAGGGGGAGGGTCAGCGCTCGGTCGGCGCCGTGCTGTCCTGGGCGCTCTCCGCCGTGCGTCCGGTGCGCGCGCCGCGGTCCGTGCGCTCCGTGCGCTCCTCGGCCTCCAGGCGCTTGCGGGCGCGGTAGGCGGCGACGTTGGCGCGGGTCGCACAGCGGTCCGAGCAGTAACGGCGCGAGCGGTTGGTGGACGTGTCCAGGTAGGCGTTGCGGCACGGGGCCGCCTCGCACAGGCCGAGCCGGTCCACGCCGTACTCGGTCAGGTGGAAGGCCAGGCCCATCGCGGCGATCGCCGCGTAGCCCGCCGTCGCGTTCGACGGGTGATCGGCGAGGTGCAGGTGCCACAGCGGGCGCCCGTCGTCGTCCCGGTGGTTGTGCCCGGAGACCTGCGGGCTCACCGGGAACTCCAGGAGCAGCGAGTTCAGCAGGTTCACCGCGAGTTCCTCGTCGCCGCCGTCGGCCGCCTCGAACACCGCGCGCAGCCGTGCCCGGACGCCGCGGAAGCGGGTGAGGTCGGCGTCCGTGGCGCGGCGGCCCGCGTCCTGGTTGGTGCCGAACAGGTCGCGCACCGCGCCGACCGTGGTCAGGGAGTCCTTGCCGCGGCCCGGCTCCTCGGTGTTGACGAGGCGCACAGCGTAATCCGAGTAATAGGCCAGTTCCACTTGTAGTCCTTACCGGGGCGGGCTAACGTCGTCCAGCGTGAGCGTAATGCTCACTTCTGCTTTCAGGGTATTACGCACCGCGGGGAGCGGTGCCCGTACAGGAGGCCTTCCATGACGACCCGTACCCCCACCGACTGGCGCTCCTGGCAGGAGAGCTGGGACCGGCAGCAGGAGTGGTACATGCCCGACCGCGAGGAGCGGTTCCGGGTCATGCTCGACATGGTCGAGGCGTGCGTGGGGACGGCGCCCCGGGTGCTCGACCTCGCGTGCGGTACCGGAAGTATCACGGACCGGCTGCTCGCGCGGTTCCCGTCCGCCACGAGTGTGGGCGTCGACCTCGATCCGGCGCTGCTCGCCATCGCGCGCGGCACCTTCGAGGGGGACGAGCGGGTCTCCTTCGTCACCGCGGATCTCAAGGACCCGGCGTGGACCCGGGCGCTGCCGCACGGCTCCTACGACGCCGTGCTCACCGCGACCGCGCTGCACTGGCTGCACACCGGCCCGCTCGGCGTCCTCTACGGGCAGGTCGGGGAGCTGGTGCGGGACGGGGGCGTGTTCATGAACGCGGACCACATGGTCGACGGGTCGACCCCGCGGATCAACGACGCCGAGCGGGCCCTCCGGCACGCCCGGATGGCGGGGGCCAGGGCGGGCGGGGCCGTGGACTGGGCGGACTGGTGGGCGCTGGCCGCCGCCGATCCGGTGCTCGGCGAGGCCACCGCGCGGCGGTTCGAGATCTACGCGGAGCATGCCGAGGGGGACACTCCGTCGGTCGCCTGGCACGTGGAGGCGTTGCGGGGGGCCGGGTTCGGCGAGGCCCGCGCCGTGTGGCGGTCGCCCGGGGACGCGCTGGTGCTGGCCCTGAAGTGACGGGGCCCGTCGCCGGGGGCGGTGTGCCGTGGCGGGCCGTGCGGTTCCCCGCGCCCCGGGACGTCGGCTGGGCACAGCCGCCCGCGCCCCCGGGCGGGCGGGGCTCGCCTTCAGGGGCGCGGGGGACGTGCGCGACCTGCTAGAGGACCTTCGACAGGAACGACTGGGTGCGTTCGTGGCGCGGGTTGGTCAGGACGTCACGGGGATGGCCCGACTCCACGACCACGCCCTCGTCCATGAAGACCAGGCTGTCGCCGACCTCGCGCGCGAAGCCCATCTCGTGGGTCACGACGACCATCGTCATGCCGGACTCGGCGAGGTCGCGCATGACGTCGAGGACGTCGCCGACCAGCTCCGGGTCGAGTGCCGACGTGGGCTCGTCGAACAGCATCAGCTTCGGGTCCATCGCGAGCGCGCGGGCGATCGCCACGCGCTGCTGCTGACCGCCGGAGAGCTGCGAGGGGTAGTTTGCCGCCTTGTCGGCGAGGCCCACCCGGTCGAGGAGTTCCTGCGCCCGGGTGCGGGCCTGCGCCTTGGACTGGCGCTTGACCTGGACCGGCGCCTCCATGACGTTCTCCAGCGCCGTCAGGTGCGGGAACAGGTTGAAGCGCTGGAAGACCATGCCGATGTCGCGGCGCTTGAGCGCCACCTCGCGGTCACGGAGTTCGTAGAGCTTGTCGCCCTGCTGCCGGTAGCCGACCAGGTCGCCGTCGACGTAGAGCCGGCCGGCGTTGACCTTCTCCAGGTGGTTGATGCAGCGCAGGAACGTCGACTTGCCGGAGCCCGACGGGCCGATCAGGCAGAAGACCTCGCCCTGCCGGACCTCCAGGTCGATGCCCTTGAGGACCTCGACGCTGCCGAAGGACTTGTGCACGCCCTCGGCCTTGACCATCGCGTTCATGGGTCACCGCCTCCAAGCGGAGAGCGAGAGCATGTTGGCCTTGACCTTCTGCCACGGCGTGTCCGCCAGCTGCCGCGTCGTGCCGCGCGCGTAGTAGCGCTCGATGTAGAACTGGCCCACGCTGAGGATCGACGTCATGACCAGGTACCAGGCCGCGGCGGTGAAGTACATCTCCACCGGGGCGCCGGACTGCTGGCCGATGTCCTGGGCGTAGCGGAAGAGCTCGTTGAACTGGACCGCCGCGACGAGCGAGGTGGTCTTCAGCATGTTGATGAACTCGTTGCCGGTCGGCGGCACGATGACCCGCATCGCCTGCGGGATCACGATGCGGCGCAGCGTCTTGGAGTGGCTCATGCCGAGCGCGTGGGACGCCTCGGTCTGGCCCTCGTCGACGGACATGAGGCCCGCGCGGCAGATCTCCGCCATGTACGCCGCCTCGTTCAGCCCCAGGCCCAGCAGGGCCGTGAGCAGCGGCGTCATGAAGGACGACCAGTAGTCCTTGTAGATCGGCCCGAGGTTGATGTACTCGAAGACCAGGCCCAGGTTGAACCAGATGAACAGCTGGACCAGGACCGGGGTGCCGCGGAAGAACCAGATGTAGAACCAGGCGATCGAGCTGGTCACGGGGTTCTTCGACAGGCGCATCACGGCGAGCGTGATACCGCCGACGACACCGATCAGCATCGACAGGACGGTCAGCAGCAGGGTCTTGCCGACGCCCGTGAGGATGCGGTCGTCGAAGAAGTACTCCGGGACCGTGCCCCACCGGATCTTGCCCTGGCCGAACGCGTAGACGATCGAGCCGAGGACGGCGAGGGCGACGACGGCGGCGACGTACCGCCCGTAGTGCCGGACCGGGACCGCCCGGATGGCTTCCGGCGCGGCCGCGGGCGGCGGTGTGTCCTCGCCGCCGCCCGTCTTGGCTATGTCAACAGACACGGATCTTGCCTTTCAACGACATCAACTGAACGCGCTGTGCGGTCACTTGCCGCCGTTGACGGTGGCTTCCTTGACGGCGCCCTGCTCGACCTTCCACTTGGCGAGAATCTTGTGGTACTCGCCGTTCTTGATGACGGCGTCGAGCGCGGCCTTGAGCGCGTCGCGCAGCTGCGTCTGGTCCTTGGCGACCGCGATGCCGTACGGGGCGGCCTCGACCTGGTCGCCGACGATCTCGAAGTCCTTGCCGCCGCCCGAGGTCTGCACCGCGTACGCGGCGACCGGGTAGTCGGAGGAGCCGGCGTCCGCGCCGCCCGAGCGCAGCCGGGTCTGTGCCTGCTGGTCGTCGTCGAACGCCTGGATGCCGAGCTTCTTGCCGCCCTTGCACTTCTTGGCCTGCGCCTTGGCGAGGTCGTGCGAGACGGTGCCGCGCTGGACGACGATCTTCTTGCCGCACAGGTCGTCCCAGGTGGAGATCCCCTGGGTCTTGCCCTTCGGCGTGTAGATCGAGACACCGGCGCTGAAGTAGTCGACGAAGTCGACGCCCTCGCCGACCTTCTTGCCGGTGTCGGAGTCGACGCCCTCCTGACGGTCCTTGGTGTCCGTCATGGCCGACATGGCGATGTCGTAGCGGTTCGAGCGCAGGCCCGTGACCAGCGTGTCGAAGGTGCCGTTCTGGAATTCGAACGTCACGCCGAGCTGCTTGCCCAGGGCGGCGGCGAGGTCGGGGTCGATGCCGACCGCCTTGCCGGACTTGTCCTTGAACTCGACCGGCGCGTACGCGATGTCCGAGCCGACGCGGACGACGCCCTTGTCGCGGATGCTCGCGGGGAGCTTGGCGGCCAGCGGCGCGGACTTGGCGGAGGACGCGTCGGAGCCCGCGTCGTCCTTCTTGGTCTGGTCGCCGCAGCCGGTGAGCAGCAGCGTGCCGGCGACCGCGATCGCGCCGGCCGCGGCTATCCGGGTCTTCACGGACTTCCCGGCCTTCGCGGTCGAGCGACGGGTGGTGCGTGCGGTCATGGTGGGGTCCTCCGGCAGGAATGGGGGAGTGGCCTTCAGGGTCGCTGTGGCACACGCCTTCGAGTGTCGCGACCTGCGTGATGACGCATCTTGCCATTCGGACCAGGTCGTTCAGGGGCGCGCCGATGTCAAAATCGGATAACAGGTGACTCAAGATGGTCAACAGGGCCGCACATCACGGTGCATGGGGCCCGCATCATCTGCGGACGTATCGCCCGTCGGCCGGAGAATCTCCGGCGAACCGGCCGCTGTCTCATTATTCGGTCACAAGGTCGGGTCCCACTGGGGTGCGGCTCCATGACGTGTCCACACATGTGGCTATGAGTCATGTCACCGCCACGTGATCGATCACGAATGGGGTCGTCCGCGGCACGGTCCGTCAGGTAAGAAGGTTCTTTACACCCCTCATCCGGGGCTCAGGGCGCGCGTGCGGCGCGCCCGTCGTGTACGTACCCGCGCAGCCGGCCACAAACGGGTCCGGCTGGGACGTACGCGGTGCCCGCCCGCTCCTCAACCAGGGGCGGACCCACCCTCAACTGAAGCAATAAGACTTAAGGGGTCAGACAAGTGGCAGCGGAGATCGTCAATCCTCGCAGCGACGCGAATTTCGGCAACGAGGGCGCTGACGAGCCCTTCGATCCGGCGTTCGCACTGCACCGTGGCGGCAAGATGGCCGTGCAGGCCACCGTGCCGATCCGCGACAAGGACGACCTGTCCCTGGCGTACACGCCCGGCGTCGCGAAGGTGTGCAGCGCGATCGCCGAGCAGCCGGAGCTCGTCCACGACTACACGTGGAAGTCGAGCGTCGTGGCCGTCGTGACGGACGGTACGGCCGTGCTCGGACTCGGGGACATCGGTCCCGAGGCGTCCCTCCCGGTGATGGAGGGCAAGGCCATTCTCTTCAAGCAGTTCGGCGGTGTGGACGCCGTGCCGATCGCGCTCGCGACGACCGACGTCGACGAGATCGTGGACACCGTGGTGCGCCTCGCGCCCTCCTTCGGCGGGGTGAACCTGGAGGACATCTCGGCCCCGCGGTGCTTCGAGATCGAGCGCAAGCTCCAGGAGCGGCTCGACATCCCGGTCTTCCACGACGACCAGCACGGCACCGCCGTGGTGACGCTGGCCGCGCTGAAGAACGCGGCCCGGCTCAGCGGGCGCACGCTCGGCGAGCTGCGCGCGGTGATCAGCGGCGCCGGTGCGGCGGGTGTCGCCATCGCGAAGTTCCTCCTCGAAGCGGGACTCGGCGACGTCGCGGTGACCGACCGCAAGGGCATCGTCAGCCGGGACCGCGAGGACCTCACGCCGGTCAAGCGTGAGCTGGCCGAGATCACCAACAAGGCGGGCCTGTCCGGTTCGCTGGAGGACGCCCTCGCGGGCGCCGACGTCTACATCGGCGTCTCCGGCGGTACGGTCCCCGAGCCCGCGGTCGCCTCCATGGCGCCGGGTGCCTTCGTCTTCGCGATGGCCAACCCCACCCCCGAGGTGCACCCCGACATCGCCCACAAGTACGCGGCCGTGGTCGCGACGGGCCGCTCGGACTTCCCGAACCAGATCAACAACGTCCTGGCGTTCCCCGGCATCTTCGCGGGCGCGCTCCAGGTCCGGGCCTCCCGGATCACCGAGACGATGAAGATCGCCGCCGCGGAGGCGCTGGCCGCCGTGGTCGGGGACGAGCTGTCGGCCGAGTACGTGATCCCGTCGCCGTTCGACGAGCGGGTGGCGCCGGCCGTCACCGCCGCCGTCGCCGCCGCGGCGCGTGCCGAGGGTGTCGCCCGGCGCTGAGTGCCGCGTCGTCCGTCCGGTCGAGGCCCCGCTCCGGCGGGGCCTTCTCCGTCGCGCGGGCCCGCCGATGGGCCGTCCGGGCCCGTTGGCCAGAGGACGTGTGTCACAGGCCGGGGTGGTTCCCCGGGCGGGACGGCGGGCCTATCGTCAAGGTCATGTTCGCCGCCTACGCAGCTCGCATCGACCGTGATCAGCCGTTGAACGGCCTGGAGTTGGGGGAGCGGCCCGCCCCCGAGAACCGGCCCGGCTGGACCACCGTGAACGTCAGGGCCGCCTCCCTCAACCACCACGACCTGTGGTCCCTGCGCGGGGTCGGACTCGGCGAGGAGGCGCTGCCGATGATCCTCGGCTGCGACGCCGCCGGGATCGACCAGGACGGCAACGAGGTCGTCCTGCACTCCGTCATCGGCGAGACCGGTCACGGGGTCGGGCCGCGCGAGCGCCGCTCGATCCTCACGGAGAAGTACCAGGGCACGTTCGCCGAGCGGGTCACGGTGCCCGAGTGGAACGTCCTGCCCAAGCCCCCGGAGCTCTCCTTCGAGGAGGCCGCCTGCCTGCCCACCGCGTGGCTGACCGCCTACCGGATGCTGTTCACCAACGCCGGGGTGCGTCCGGGTGACTCGGTGCTGGTGCAGGGCGCGGGCGGCGGCGTCGCGACCGCCGCGATCGCCCTCGGCAAGGCCGCCGGTCTGCGGGTCTTCGCCACCAGCCGGGACGAGGCCAAGCGCAAGCGGGCGCTGGAACTGGGCGCCGTCGAGGCCGTGGAGTCCGGGGCGCGGCTGCCGCAGCGGGTGGACGCCGTGATCGAGACGGTGGGCGCCGCGACCTGGTCGCACTCCGTCAAGTCCCTGAAGCCGGGCGGCACCCTGGTGATCTCCGGCGCCACCAGCGGCCCCAACCCGCCGGCCGCCGAGCTGAACCGCATCTTCTTCCTGGAACTCAAGGTCGTCGGCTCGACGATGGGGTCCAAGGACGAGCTGGAGGACCTGCTCTCCTTCTGCGCGGCCACCGGGGTGCGGCCCGTCGTCGACGAGGTGCTGCCGCTGGACCGGGCCCGCGAGGGGTTCGCCAGGATGGACGGCGGCGAGCTGTTCGGGAAGGTCGTGCTCAGCGTCTGATCCGAGCGGAGACGGCTGGTCGTACGAGGTCGAAGGGCGTTCCCGGGGTCGGGGGCGCCCTTTCTTCTCGGCGACTGTGTCAATCGAGGTTGACATCGGTCGGCACGTCAACTTACATTGACAGCATGACGGAGGCAACGGATCTCGCCGAGCAGGCGGGTGCCCGCGACCCGCGCGTCGGGTTGCGGGCGGTCGCCGCGCTGCGGCGCCTGCTCGAACAACTGGAAGCGGTACAGGTGCGCAGTGCGCGCAATCAGGGCTGGTCGTGGCAGGACATCGCGGCCGAGCTGGGAGTCAGCCGACAGGCCGTGCACAAGAAGTACGGGAGGCGATGATGTTCGAACGGTTCACCGAGGCGGCCAGGGCCGTCGTCAAGCAGGCGGTCCTGCACGCGGAGCGCGAGCGCGCCGAGCAGGTCGACGAGGGGCATCTGCTGCTCGCCCTCCTGGAGCGGCGCGGCAGCCGGGGCGCCTTCGCGCTCGACGCGCTCGGGCTCGCCGACGAGGGGCGGCGGGCCGAGATCGGGCGGGCCGTCGCGGTCGCCCGGCGCCGGGCCGGACTCTCCCGCGCCGACGCCGAAGCCCTCGCCGGGTTCGGGATCGACGTGGACGAGATCGTCGCCCGCGTCGAGGAGGTCCACGGGGTCGGGGCGCTGGCCGGCGGCCGGCGCCTCGGTGGGCGCCGGCCCTTCGCCCGCGAGGCCAAGAAGGTGCTGGAAGGCTCCCTGCGGGTGGCACTGTCGCACGGGGAGCGGTCCATCGGGGACGAGCACCTGCTGCTCGCGATGGTCTCCCGGGACGGTATCTCCGCCGAGGTGCTGGAGGAGCGCGGGGTGACGGCCGGGGCGGTGGAGCGGGTGCTGTACGGGGACGCGGGGCGGGCTGCCGGGTAGGGGGGCGGGGTCTGGGTGGCGCTGGGTGCCCTGTGCTGTGGTCCGGGGCCGGTGGGTGGGATGCCCTGCGCCGGGATCCGGGCCCGCTGTAGCGCCCTGCGCATGGTCCGGGCCCGCCGTCTGGTGGGCCCGGTGTCAGGGCGTGGGGCTGCGGCTCGGAGTCCGCTCCTCACGTGCCGGAGGGGCTGTTTGGCGCGGAACTCCCGGGGGGGGGGGGCGTCGTTCAGTCGGCGGGCGGCGAGTCCTCGGTGGGCGGGGTCGCCGAGCGCAGGGTCGTCCTGATGTGGGCCGCCGCCTGTGCCAGGTGCTGGCGGGACCGGCGGAGCTGGTCCTCCGTGACGCCGTGGTCGCGGGCCGTGTCGCGGATGTCGTCGCGGAAGCGGTCCAGGAGACGGTCCAGGTCGCGGGACGGGTCGCCGGTGAAGTCCTCCGCGGCCCAGGACGGGACGTACTCGGCCGGGACCGCGTCCGTCGCCGGGCGGAACTCGGGCTCGGGTGCCCGCGCCGGGGGCGGGGTGTCCTTGCCGAAGTTCTTGCCGAACTCGCCGAACTCCTTCGCCAGCTCGGCCAGGCCCTCGCGGACCCCCGTCGGCCAGTCGCCCCGCGCGAAGTGGTCCTGCACCTGGTCCTGGACACGCCGGGCCATGTCCTGGAACTCCTCCTGCGTCTCCTTGGCCTGGCGGCGCGCCCGCTGCGCCTCCTCGCGGGCCCGGCGGCTCTCGTCCTTCGCGCGCCGCGCCTGCTCCTTCCACTCCTGCTTGGCCCGCCGCATCTCCTCCTTGGCGACCCGCCACGAGTCCTTGTCCGTGAGATCGCCGAAGTCCTTGAGGCCGCCGAGGTCGCCCAGGCCGCCGAAGGGGCCGCTCCGGGGTCCCTTGGCGCGGGTGCCGGCCGCGGCGGCCCGCACCTCGCGGCGCAGGTCGCCCGCCGCGCCCCGCACGTCGTCGCGGATCTCGGCCGCCAGCTCGGCGACCGACTCGCGGATCTCCAGCTCCAGATCGGCCAGCTCGCCGCTGCGGTCCGCCAGCTCGGCGCGGCCCGCGTCCGTGATCGCGTACACCTTGCGGCCGCCCTCGGTGGTGTGGGTGACCAGGCCCTCGCTCTCCAGCTTCGCCAGGCGCGGATAGACCGTGCCCGCCGACGGTGCGTACAGCCCCTGGAAGCGCTCCTCCAGCAGCCGGATCACCTCATAGCCGTGGCGCGGGGCCTCGTCGAGCAGCTTCAGGAGGTAGAGCCGCAGGCGTCCGTGGGCGAAGACGGGAGACATGTCAGAGCACCTTCTTGTCGGCGGGGCGGTCCTGCGGGGCGGCCTGCGGCTGCGGGTCCGACGGGTCGTCCTCGCCCGGCGGCCTGCGCAGCAGCGCGATCGAACCGGACACGGTCGTCGCCCGGAGCCTGCCCGAGCCCGCCCCGAGCCGGCCGGTGATCTTGTGCGCGCCCCACTGGCCGGAGACCCGGAGGCCGTCGAAGGCGTTCGACACCGCGCCGCTCGCCGTGTTCGCCTCGACCTCGGTGTCCGCCGGGTGCGGGATGCGGATGGCGATCTCGCCGGAGACGCTGGTCAGCGCCACGTCCGTGGGGCCCGCCGGATCGAGGTCCACGATCATCGAACCGCTCACGGTGTCCGCCTTCACGAAGGACCCCGAGCCCTCGACGACGGTGAGGTCACCCGACACCGAGTTGAACCGGAGGTCGCCGGTGACCGCCTGCGCCTCGACGCTGCCGGACACCGAGCTGGTGCGCACCGGGCCCGTGACGCCCACCAGGGTCGTGTCGCCGGTGACGCCCTTCACCTCGGTGCGTCCCGTCATGCCGGAGACGACCGCGGACGCGCCCACCACGCCGACCTCGACCCGGGTCCCCGTGGGAACCGCGAGCGTGACGACCGCGCTGCGCCGGAAGCCCTTGCGGTCCAGCCACTTGAGGAAGCCCTTCCAGGGCAGGTCGTCGTACACGACCGAGAGCACGCCGTCCGACTGGCTCACGCGCAGCGGCGGCCCCTCCAGGTCCGAGACCTCCAGGCGGGCGGCACCCTCGTCGGTGCCCACGACGTTCACCGTGCCGTCGACCACACGGACGTGCAGGGTCGTGACCGGATCGTCGAAGACGAGCTTCTGCGGTTCCGCGACGGACCACTCGGACATGGTGCGACCTCCCTCGGGACGGGCGGGACGGGTGGGACGAGCGGGGCGGGTGCGGACCGCTGCCGGTGTGACACGCCATATCGCGTTCCCTCGTAAACACGATATATCGCGGATGTGGAAAGTCAAGACTGTCGGGAACGCCCGACCCGGTGAGGGTCTGCCCCCAAGGTGCTCATTTGTGGTCCAAGGCGGGCAAATTGCCCTAGCGTGGGGTCATGTCGTCCCCCGAACCCGCCGGTGCCCTGCTTCTGTGCCGCGCCGAGCCCGCCGTCGTCGGACCCGCCGCGCAGCTCCTGCGCGAGCGGATGCTGCTGGCCCGGGCCGGGCGCGAGTGGAGCGTCCTGGTGCCGGAGACGAAGCCCTGGCTGACCGGCGGGGAGTCCGTCGAGCGCGTGCTCGGCGGCTGGGCCGGTGCGCTCGCCGTCGGCGCCCCCTGGCCGGTGCTGGCGCTGTGGTGGGACGCCGACCGCGGCGGCTTCACGCTCGCCGCCGGCTTCCGGCGCCCGGTCGGCTACGTCTGGCTGGCCAACGGCACCCCGGTCGGTGAGCACGAGGCCCTGCGCACGTTCGCGGCCCGGCTCGGCCTGGACCCCGTACTCGACATGCAGTCGCTGGAGGCCCTCACCGTGCCCGACTCCGGGGCGGACGCCCGGGCCCGGCTGCGCGGTCTGCTCGCGGTCCTCACCCGCGCCGGCCTCACCCTGCCCGCCGGGCTGAGCCCCGGGGAGCCCGCCGACCGGCTGCGCGAGGTCGCCCGCGTCCAGCCGGACGCCGAAGGGGTCGACTGGCCGGGCTGGCGCGACGCCGTGCACGCGGAACTCGACGTCGTGGAGAACAACACCAGCATCGGACCCTGGCTGCGCGGCCCCAGGGCCCGCTGCCTCGCCGCGGTCCAGCTCGCCGCCGGAGCGCCGCTCGCCCTGCACGGGCTGCGCCGCCGCAGCGCCGGCTGGATCACCGCCGGGGCGGTGCTGCTCGCCCACGGCGCGCTGGGCTTCGCGTACGACAGGGTGCGCGCCTCCCGCACCTGACTGACGGACGTACGGCCTACTCGTCCTCGTCGTCCTCGTCGTCCAGCCGCGCGAGCCAGGTGGCCAGGCGCTCCACCGGGACCTCGAAGTCCGGATTCAGGTCGACGAACGTCCGCAGCTGTTCGGCGAGCCACTCGAAGGTGACCTCCTCCTCGCCGCGCCGCTTCTCCAGCTCTTCGATGCCACGGTCGGTGAAGTACAAGGGGTGCTCCGTGCGGATGACGAGACGACTGCCTGACGGTGATTCCCGGCCAGGATAGGCCGACCGCACGCGGAAGGGCCCGGCACCCTCGGGGTGCCGGGCCCTTCCGTGCGGGATGCCGGGGCCCTACGCCTCGAACACCTCACGCACCAGCTGCTCCTGCTCGGCCTGGTGACGCTTGGCCGAGCCGACCGCCGGCGACGAGGAGTGCGGCCGCGAGATGCGGCGCAGGCGCTCGCCGTGCGGGATGTCGGCGCCGACCGCCAGGTCCAGGTGGTCGATCAGGTTGAGCGCGATGAACGGCCACGCGCCCTGGTTCGCCGGCTCCTCCTGCGCCCAGATGTACTTCTCGGCGTTCGGGAACTTGCTGATCTCCGCCTGGAGCTCGGCGCCCGGCAGCGGGTACAGCCGCTCGACGCGGATGATCGCGGTGTCGGTGTTCCCGCTCTTCTTCCGCTCGGCCTCCAGGTCGTAGTACAGCTTGCCCGCGACGAAGACGACCTTGCGGACCGCGTTCGCGTCCACCGTCTCGTCGCCGATGACCGGGCGGAAGCCGCCCGTCGTGAACTCCTCCGCCTTCGACGCGGCGGCCTTGAGGCGCAGCATCGACTTCGGCGTGAAGACCACCAGCGGCTTGTGGTGCGGGTTGTGCACCTGCCACCGCAGGAGGTGGAAGTAGTTCGACGGGAGGGTCGGCATCGCGACCGTCATGTTGTTCTGCGCGCAGAGCTGGAGGAAGCGCTCGACACGGGCCGAGGAGTGGTCCGGGCCCTGGCCCTCGTAGCCGTGCGGCAGCAGCAGGGTGACGCCGGACGTCTGGCCCCACTTCTGCTCGGCGGCCGAGATGTACTCGTCGACGATGGTCTGCGCACCGTTGACGAAGTCGCCGAACTGGGCCTCCCACAGCACGAGCGACTCGGGACGCGCCAGCGAGTAGCCGTACTCGAAGCCCATGACCGCGTACTCGGAGAGCAGCGAGTCGTAGACGTTGTAGCGGGCCTGCTCGGGCGACAGGTAGAGCAGCGGGGTGTAGTCCTCGCCGGTCTCCCGGTCGATCAGCACCGCGTGGCGCTGGCCGAAGGTGCCGCGGCGCGAGTCCTGGCCGGACAGCCGGACCGGGGTGCCCTCCAGGAGGAGGGAGCCGAGGGCGAGGGTCTCGCCCATGCCCCAGTCGATCGTCCCGTCCTCGATCATCGCCGCGCGGCGCTGGAGCTGCGGCAGCAGACGCGGGTGGACCGTGATGTTGTCCGGGATGTTGACCTGGGACTCGGCGATGCGCTTGACGACCTCCTGGGAGATCGCGGTCTGCACCGGCACCGGGAACTCGGCCTGCGGCTGCGGGGAGGTCTCCTCGCTCCCGCTCGCGACGGCCTCGCGGACCTCGGTGAAGACCTTCTCCAGCTGTCCCTGGAAGTCCTGGAGCGCCTGCTCCGCCTCTTCGAGGGTGATGTCGCCGCGACCGATGAGGGACTCGGTGTACAGCTTGCGCACCGAGCGCTTCTTGTCGATCAGGTCATACATCAGCGGCTGGGTGAACGCCGGGTTGTCCGACTCGTTGTGACCGCGGCGGCGGTAGCAGATGAGGTCGATCACGACGTCCTTGTTGAACGCCTGACGGAACTCGAACGCGAGCCGCGCGACGCGGACGACGGCCTCGGGGTCGTCGCCGTTCACGTGGAAGATCGGCGCCTCGATCATGCGGGCCACGTCGGTGGCGTACATGGAGGAGCGCGACGACTCCGGGGCGGCGGTGAAGCCGACCTGGTTGTTGATGACGATGTGGACCGTGCCGCCGGTGCGGTAGCCGCGCAGCTGCGACATGTTCAGCGTCTCGGCCACGACGCCCTGGCCCGCGAAGGCCGCGTCGCCGTGCAGGGCGACGGGCAGGACGGTGAAGTCCGTGCCGCCCTTGTTGATGATGTCCTGCTTGGCGCGGACGATGCCCTCGATGACCGGGTCGACCGTCTCCAGGTGGGACGGGTTGGCGGCCAGCGAGACCTTGATCTGCTCGCCGTCCAGGCCGGTGAAGGTGCCCTCGGCGCCCAGGTGGTACTTGACGTCGCCGGAGCCGTGCATCGACTTCGGGTCGAGGTTGCCCTCGAACTCGCGGAAGATCTGCGCGTAGGACTTGCCGACGATGTTCGCCAGCACGTTCAGCCGGCCGCGGTGGGCCATGCCGATGACGACCTCGTCGAGGCGGGCCTCGGCGGCGGAGTCGATGACGGCGTCGAGCAGCGGGACGACGGACTCGCCGCCCTCCAGGGAGAAGCGCTTCTGGCCGACGAACTTCGTCTGGAGGAACGTCTCGAACGCCTCGGCGGAGTTCAGGCGGCGCAGGATGCGCAGCTGCTCCTCGCGCTCCGGCTTGGAGTGCGGGCGCTCGATGCGGTCCTGGATCCACTTGCGCTGCTTCGGGTCCTGGATGTGCATGAACTCGATGCCGGTGGTGCGGCAGTACGAGTCGCGCAGCACGCCGAGGATGTCGCGGAGCTTCATCATCGACTTGCCGGCGAAGCCGCCGACGGCGAACTCGCGCTCCAGGTCCCACAGCGTCAGCCCGTGCTCGGTGACGTCGAGGTCGGGGTGCTTGCGCTGCTGGTACTCCAGCGGGTCGGTGTCGGCCATGACGTGGCCGCGCACCCGGTAGGAGTGGATCAGCTCGAAGACGCGGGCGGCCTTGGTGACGTCGTCGTCGTGGCTGGCGTCGATGTCCTTGAGCCAGCGGACCGGCTCGTAGGGGATGCGCAGGGCCTTGAAGATCTCGTCGTAGAAGCCGCTCCCCCCGAGGAGGAGGTTCGCGACGACGCGCAGGAACTCGCCGGAGGCGGCGCCCTGGATGACCCGGTGGTCGTAGGTCGACGTGAGCGTCATGACCTTCGAGATGCCGAGCTTGTTCAGGGTGTCCTGGGAGGTGCCCTGGAACTCCGCCGGGTAGTCCATCGAGCCGACGCCCATGATGACCGACTGCCCGGGCATCAGGCGCGGCACGGAGTGCACGGTGCCGAGGCCGCCGGGGTTGGTCAGGGAGACCGTGACACCGGTGAAGTCGTCCATGCCGAGCTTGCCGTCGCGGGCGCGGCGGACGATGTCCTCGTAGGCCTGCCAGAACTCGAAGAAGTTCAGCGTCTCGGCCTTCTTGATGCCCGCGACGACCAGCTGGCGGTCGCCGTTGGGCTTCACGAGGTCGATCGCGAGGCCGAAGTTGATGTGCTCCGGCTTGACCAGGGTCGGCTTGCCGTCCTTGACCGTGAAGGAGTGGTTCATCGACGGCATGGCCTTGATGGCCTGCACCATCGCGTACCCGATGAGGTGCGTGAAGGAGATCTTCCCGCCGCGGGCGCGCTTGAGGTGGTTGTTGATGACGATGCGGTTGTCGAACAGCAGCTTCACCGGGACGGCGCGCACGGACGTGGCCGTGGGGACCTCGACGGAAGCGTTCATGTTCTTCGCGACGGCGGCGGCGGGACCGCGCAGCGTCACGAACTCGGGGCCGGCAGGGGCCTCGGTCGTCACTGGTTCAGCCTTCTTCGGTGCGGGAGCAGGTGCGGGCGTTGCGGCGGGCGCTGCCGGGGCGGCCTTCGCGGGCGCGGCGGCAGACTGTGCGGGAGCTGCGGCTGCGGGCTTCGCGGCGGGCGCGGCGGGAGCCTGCGCAGCGGGCGCCTCGGCGGCGGGCGCCGGGGCGCTGACCGGAGGCTGCTGGGCCGGCTGCGCGGCCGGCTCGGTCGGCGCGGCCCCCGCGGCCGCGGCACCGGGCTTGTAGTCGGCGAAGAAGTCCCACCAGGCTCGGTCAACCGAATTCGGGTCCTGGAGGTACTGCTGATAGATCTCGTCGACGAGCCACTCATTGGGACCGAAGGCAGCCGCAGGGTTTCTTCCCTGCCCGGCTTGGTCGGTCTCGGTGGTCGAGTTACTGGGGGACTGTGGCGACACGGCGTGAACCGCCCTCTTCCGCTTCTCACAAGGTGATGGACAGCGGGAATAAAGGCTACGCCTCCATCGGCGGAACGTGCAGGCCGGGCCGGGATCCGTCGCGTAAGTCACACTGGAAGTCGGGTTTCGGGCCGTGAAATGGCGGGAAACAACCGGGGTTCCGCATGCGCGGATCGCGCGCCCGGCACATCCGGGTACGTCAGGGCGCGGCTTGACCGCTGCCTGACCGAAACCCTACGTCAACTTTGCGGTCGGGGCTCTCCCGGAAGAGTGACCTTGATCCGGCAGCCCCGCTCGGATTCGGCCACCCCGATCCGGCCGCCGTGCAGGTCCACCGCCCAGCGCGCGATGGCCAGGCCGAGGCCCGTGCCGCCGTCGCCCTTGCCGCTCGACCCCTGGTCCTTCGTCCCGCGGTTGAAGCGCTCGAAGACCCGGTGCCACTCGGACTTCGGGATGCCGGGACCCTCGTCCTGCACCTCGATCTCCAGCGACTCCGGATACAGCCCGCGCCGGGCCCGCACCGTGACCCGGCCGTGCGGCGGGGAGTGCTTGACGGCGTTGTCGATGAGATTCGCCACTACCTGGTGGATGCGCTCGGGATCGGCGTGCGCGGTCAGCTCCGGCGGCGAGACGTCGAGGTGGAGATGGACGTCCGTCCGCGTGTGGGTGCCGGACCCGGAGGCGATGCCGGCGCGCTGCGAGACGGCCATGTTGGCCTCCTTGAGCACGCCCGACAGATAGGGCCAGACCTCGAAGCGGCGGGCCTTGAGCGGCACGACACCGTTGTCCAGCCGCGACAGGTCGAGCAGCGTCTCCACGAGCCGGCCCAGCCGCTCCGTCTGCTTCAGCGCGGTGCGCATGGTCTCGGGGTCGGCGGACATGACGCCGTCCACGACGTTCTCCAGCACCGCGCGCAGGCCCGCGATGGGGGTGCGCAGCTCGTGCGAGACGTTCGCCACGAGTTCCTTGCGCTGGTGGTCCTGGGCGGCCAGCTCGTCGGCCATGCGGTTGATGGTGACGGCCAGGTCGCCCAGCTCGTCGCGGCGGTCCGCGCCGCGCACGCGCCGCGTGTAGTCGCCGTTGGAGATCGAGCGGGCCACGGTGTTCATCTCGTCCAGCGGCGCGGTCAGGGAGTGCGCGACGAACTGCGTGATCAGCAGCGTGGCGATGATCGAGAACACCGTGATGAAGCGCAGCTCCGTCGCCGTGTACATCGCGACCATGAGCAGGCCCGTGGTGATGAACACCGAGATGACGACGAGGGTGCCGAGCTTCGCCTTGATGGAGAAGGGGCGCAGCCCGCCGGTCGCCCAGTAGGGGTTCAGCGGGGGCTTGAGCGTCCTGGGCCGGTCCGGCCGGCTGTGCTGTGCCCGGTCCCCGACGCTCATGGGGTCGGCGTCTCCAGCGCGTAGCCGACACCGTGCACGGTGCGGATCCGCTCGGCGCCGATCTTCCGTCGCAGGGCCTTGATGTGGCTGTCGACGGTGCGGGTGCCCGAGGCGTCCGCCCAGTCCCACACCTCGGCGAGCAGCTGCTCGCGCGAGAGGACCGCGCGCGGGGTGTTCGCCAGGCACACCAGGAGGTCGAACTCGGTCGGCGTGAGGTGCACGTCGTCGTTCCTGACCCGCACCCGGCGCTGCGCGTGGTCGATCTCCAGTTCGCCGAGCCGGAGGATGCCGCTGCGCGGAGTCGAGGCGGCGACGGCCGCGCGCTCCACCCGGCGCAGCAGCACGTGCACCCGGGCCGCCAGCTCCCGCATCGAGAACGGCTTGGTCATGTAGTCGTCCGCGCCCACGCCGAGGCCGACGAGCATGTCCGTCTCGTCGTCGCGCGCGGTCAGCATCAGCACCGGCACCGGCCGCTGGGCCTGCACCCGGCGGCACACTTCGAGGCCGTCGAAGCCCGGCAGCATGATGTCGAGGATCAGCAGGTCGGGCTGCCAGGCCTCGGCCGTGTCCACGGCGGCCGGGCCGTCCTGTGCGGTTTGCACCAGGAATCCCTCCGCGCGCAGCCGGGCGGCGATGGCGTCCACGATCGTGGGGTCGTCCTCGACGACGAGGACCCGTCGTTGAGCCCCCGTCGTCGCCGTGCTGCCGTTGTGGGAGGTGTGTGTCTGCTCCATCGCCCCGCCCCTGAATGCACGCCTACGTGGCGCGCTTGACGCTTGAATGATCGGGTTTCGGCCCTCAGCGTACGGGGAGTTACCGCCGGTCGGCTACGCGCCCCGTACTGCGAGGTGCACCACGTCGGGTACGCCCCGGACAACCGGGATCTCTTCGGTGCGGACCCGTCGGAATCCGGCATTCCGCAAGGTTCCTTCGAAATTTGCGGACGGCTGCGCGGACCAGACGGCGAGCACGCCGCCGGGGTGCAGGCGGGCGGCGCAGGCGGCGAGGCCGGCCGGCCCGTAGAGGCTGTCGTTGTCCTCGGTGACGGTCCAGTCCGGCCCGTTGTCGATGTCGAGGCAGAGGGCGTCGTAGCGGGCGCCGCCGGCGCGCAGGTGGTCGAGGAGGCCGGCCTCGACGATCCGCGTGCGGGGGTCCGCGAGCGCGGCGGCGGACAGCCGGGACAGCGGGCCGCGCAGGTGCCAGTCGATGACGGCCGGCTCGCGCTCGACGACGGTGATCCGGCCCCAGCGCGGCTCCGCGGCGGCGTGTGCGAGCGAGAAGCCGACACCGAGGCCGCCGATGAGCACGGCGGGCCGGGCCCGCGCGGGGTCCAGCGCGCCGAGCGCGGCGTCGACCAGCAGCCGCTCCGAGCGGCCGTCGGAGGTGTCCATGAGGAAGGTGCCGTTGGCGATGATCTGGAGCAGGGTCCCGTGCCGGCGCAGCACGACCTCGCCGTACGGGCCCTCGCGGCGGTCCAGGACGACCGGGGGTTCTTCCGGGTGCGCGACGCTCATGCGGGCCATCTTGGCCGATACGGGTTTGCCGCGTCGCCGTTCGGTTGCGGACGCGGCCGGGGCCTGTGAGGTTGCTGTGCATCGCGTCCCGTGTGGCGTCGGTCATGGACAGGACCGGCCGCCGGGGCGAAGGCTGGGGCGGATGCGCGCGAAAGGGGTGCCCTCGTGGAACCAGGCGGCGTGATCACCGGTGCCGGACGGCCGGCGGGCCCCGACGGCCGGCCGCTCGACGGCATTCCCGCGCAGGCCGGGGCCCCGGCCTGCGAGACCGCGCCCCGCACCGGCCCCCGCCGGCCGCGCCCGTGGCTGCTGCTGCCCACCCCGACCGGGACCCCGTTCACCTTCGGCTACTCGGCCGTGCTCGTCGCCACCTCGCTGTTCATGGAGTTCGCGGCGCCCGACGTGGTGTCCGCCGCCCTGCGCGCGTCCAGCACGGACGTCACCCATCTGGCCCAGTCGCCGGCGCTCGTCCTGGTGGCGAGCGCGCTGTGGATCGCGGGCGGCCTCACGTCACCGTTCGGCCTCGCCTTCGTGATCGTGCTGACCGCGCTGGAGCGGCGGATAGGGGGACTGCGCACGGCCGCCGTCTTCCTGCTCGGCCATGTCCTGGCGACGCTGGCCACCGAGGTGCCGGTGGGTCTCTCGGTGGCGGCGGGCCGGCTGCCGGACAGCTCGCTGCACCGCCTCGACTACGGCATCAGCTTCGGTGTCGCCGCGAGCATCGGCGCGCTCGCCGGGCTGCTCACGCGCTGGCCGCGCCGGCTGATCCTCGCCGTGTTCGCGGCGAGCCTGATCGAGGACCTGATCGGGTCCACCGACCCGATGACGAGCTGGGGCCACCTGCTGGCGCTGGCGATCGGCGTGGCCACCTGGCCCCTGGTGCGCCGCTCGCGGATCACCGCGCGCCGCGCTCCGGCCGCGGGGCCGGGCTCCCCGCGTACGTCGCGTTGGTGAGCGGGGCCACCACCTCCCAGCCCAGCGACTCGTAGAGCAGCCGCCCCGCGGGCGTGCACGCCAGGACGCCCCGCACGGCCCCCTGCTCGTGGGCCGCCGCGTGCAGGGTGCGCATCACCACGCTCCCGAGCCCCCTGCGGCGGTGCTCGGCCGCCGTCTCGATCTGGTCCACGGCGGCGCTCGCGCCGGTCGGCGCCACCTGCCCCCGCGCGGCGAACGCCCCGGCGCGGTCGGTCACGAGAACCCGGGTGACGCCCCCGCGGGTCCAGCTGCGCAGCCGGTACCCGGCCGGGACCGCGGGGGCGGGCGCGCCGCTCAGGGCGGTCGTCATCAGGTAGTCGTCCGCGCCGTAGGGCTCCCAGCCCTCGCCGAGCCAGGGCAGCACCCGCTCCCGCTCGGCGAAGACCTTCAGGTGGGTGCCGCGCCCGGTGACCGACCCGGCGACCTCGCGGACGTCGGCCTCGCGCACGCCGTCGTTCGCGGCGCCGAGCACGTGCCGCCCGACGTGTTCCGCCAGGCCGACATAAATCGTGTAGCCCCATGGTTCGACCAGAGGGGGAGCGGCTCCCCGGGAGGCGGCCCAGCCGTCGACCCAGTCGCGTACATGGCGCTCGCCGGTCATGCGCACCCCCGGTGTAATGGTTGCTTTCGGTGCGTGAACCTTACGCACCGTCCGCCCGCCCCGGGCAGAGGTGATCGCTCAGAGCGAACGGGCGGCGGGGAACATTCGCGGGCTCCCGTGCATTGAGTCGACATAGCTCAACTTGACTGCCAAAGGGGAGATCATGGCTTCGACGTCCACATCGCTCACCTTGCCTGTGCTGCCGCTCGACGACGAGGTCGTGCTGCCCGGCATGGTGGTGCCCCTGGACCTGAACGACACCGACGTGCGGGCCGCGGTGGAGGCCGCGCAGGCCGCCGCGCGCGGTGAGACCGGCAAGCCCCGGGTGCTGCTCGTGCCGCGGATCGACGGCGCGTACGCGAACATCGGCGTGCTCGGCACCGTCGAGCAGGTGGGACGCCTGGCCGACGGCGACCCGGGCGCGCTGGTCCGGGGCCGCGGCCGGGTGCGCATCGGCGCGGGCACGACCGGTCCCGGCGCCGCCCTGTGGGTGGAGGGCCTGACCGTCGAGGAGACGGTCCCCGACCCGCTGCCCGGCGCCGTCGCCGAACTCGTCAAGGAGTACAAGGCGCTCGCCACCGACTGGCTGAAGAAGCGCGGCGCCTGGCAGGTCGTGGACCGCGTCCAGCAGATCGAGGGCGTCTCCGCCCTCGCCGACAACGCCGGCTACTCGCCCTTCCTGACCACGACGCAGAAGGTCGAGCTCCTGGAGACCGCCGACCCGGTGGAGCGGCTGCGGCTCGCGACCGGCCAGCTGCGCGAGCACCTCGCCGAGCAGGACGTCGCCGAGACCATCGCCAAGGACGTCCAGGAAGGCGTCGACAAGCAGCAGCGCGAGTTCCTGCTGCGCCGCCAGCTGGAGGCCGTCCGCAAGGAACTGCGCGACCTCAACGGCGAGCAGGAGGGCGAGGAGTCCGACGACTACCGCGCCCGCGTCGAGGCCGCCGACCTGCCCGGGAACGTCCGCGAGGCCGCTCTCAAGGAGGTCGACAAGCTGGAGCGCTCCAGCGACCAGTCGCCCGAGGGCTCCTGGATCCGCACCTGGCTCGACACCGTCCTCGAACTCCCGTGGAACGAGCGGACGGAGGACGCCTACGACATCAAGGGCGCCCGGGACGTCCTGGACGCCGAGCACTTCGGCCTGGACGACGTCAAGGAGCGCATCACCGAGTACCTGGCCGTGCGCAAGCGGCGGTCCGACCGCGGCCTCGGCGTCGTCGGCGGACGGCGCGGCGGCGCGGTGCTCGCCCTCGTCGGCCCGCCCGGCGTCGGCAAGACCTCGCTCGGCGAGTCCGTCGCGCACGCCATGGGCCGCAAGTTCGTCCGGGTCGCGCTCGGCGGCGTGCGGGACGAGGCGGAGATCCGCGGCCACCGGCGCACCTACGTCGGCGCGCTGCCCGGCCGCATCGTCCGCGCCGTCAAGGAGGCCGGGTCGATGAACCCGGTGGTGCTCCTCGACGAGATCGACAAGGTCGGCTCCGACTTCCGCGGCGACCCGGCCGCGGCCCTGCTCGAAGTCCTCGACCCGGCGCAGAACCACACCTTCCGCGACCACTACCTGGAGGTCGAACTCGACCTGAGCGACGTCGTCTTCCTGGCCACGGCCAATGTGCTCGAAGCCATCCCGGAGGCGCTGCTCGACCGCATGGAGCTGGTCCGGCTCGACGGCTACACGGAGGACGAGAAGGTCGTCATCGCCCGCGACCACCTGCTCCCGCGCCAGCTGGAGCGGGCCGGACTGGCCGACGGCGAGGTCGTCATCGGCGAGGACGCGCTGCGCAGGCTGGCCGGCGAGTACACCCGCGAGGCCGGCGTGCGCAACCTGGAGCGGGCCGTCACCCGCGTCCTGCGCAAGGTCGCGGCCCAGCACGAACTCGGCGACCGCGAGCTGCCGTTCACCGTCGGCGAGGACGATCTGCGCGCGCTGATCGGACGGCCGCACCACGTGCCCGAGTCGGCGCAGGACCCGGCCGAGCGGCGCACGGCGGTGCCGGGCGTCGCGACCGGGCTCGCGGTGACCGGCGCGGGCGGTGACGTCCTCTACGTCGAGGCGTCGCTGGCCGACCCGGAGACCGGCGCGGCGGGCCTGACCCTCACCGGCCAGCTCGGTGACGTCATGAAGGAGTCCGCGCAGATCGCGCTCTCCTTCCTGCGCTCGCACGGCGCCGAGCTGGAGCTGCCCGTCGCCGACCTCAAGGAGCGCGGCGTGCACATCCACTTCCCGGCGGGCGCGGTCCCCAAGGACGGCCCGAGCGCGGGCGTGACGATGACGACGGCGCTGGCGTCGCTGCTCAGCGGGCGCCTGGTCCGTACGGACGTGGCGATGACCGGTGAGGTGTCGCTGACCGGCCGGGTGCTGCCCATCGGCGGGGTGAAGCAGAAGCTGCTCGCCGCGCACCGGGCGGGCGTCACCACCGTCATCATCCCCAAGCGCAACGAGGCGGACCTGGACGACGTCCCGGCCGAGGTCCTGGAGAAGCTGGACGTCCACCCGGTGACGGACGTCCGCCAGGTCCTCGAACTGGCCCTGGCCCCGGCCGGGTTGGAGGTTCCGGTCGCGGCGTGACGGGCGCGGCCGGACGAGCGGGCCCGGACCCCTGTACGGGGGTCCGGGCCCGCTGTCCGCCGCGGGGCGGGCTCAGCCGTTGGCGAGCGCCTGGACGCGGTCGAGCGCGCCGTTGAACTTGTCGTGGTCGCCGACCGTCGGGCCGGACGAGGTGTACTGCCACATGGTGTAGAAGCCCCAGCCGGCCGGGAGCGTGCCCACGGAGGCCGCGTAGCGGGCGATCCACAGCGGGGTGCTGGCCGCGAAGCCCCCGTAGTTGCCGGTGCACTCGGTCCACCAGCTCGTCGCCGTGTAGATGACGGCGTCCCGGCCGGTGCGCGCCCGGTACTGGTTCAGGAAGCTCGCGATCCAGTTCACCATCGCGCTCTGCGACAGGCCGTAGCAGGACGCGCCGTAGGGATTCCACTCGATGTCGAGCACGCCCGGCAGGGTCTTGCCGTCCCTGGACCAGCCGCCTCCGTGGTCCACGAAGTAGTTGGCCTGGGTGGCGCCGCTCGTCGTGTCGGGCGTCGCGAAGTGGTACGCGCCGCGGATCATGCCGACGTTGTAGGCGCCGTTGTACTGCTGGGCGAAGTACGGGTTGGTGTAGTACGTGCCCTCGGTGGCCTTGGTGTAGGCCCACTTCACGCCGGAGCCCCAGAGCGTGGCCCAGGCGACGTTGCCCTGGTGGCCGGAGACGTCGACGCCCTCCGTCTGGGTGGCGCTGCCGGACGGGGCGGAGCCGGTGTCGCCGTCGTGCGCCGCGACGCCCATGCCCAGGTGGGCCTGGCCGCGGACGGGGACGTCGGCGGCCTGCGCCGCACTCGGCAGGGTGAAGAACAGGGAGAGTGCCGCGAGGAGCGTCCCGGCCACGCCGAAGCGGGTGCGGCGGGTCGTTCCGGGTCTGTGCACGGGCATGGGTGTGCCTCCGTAGGCCTCGTGGGGGATCAGTGGTGCTGATCAGGGACCTGTGCTGGACGTGCTGACGACCTGTCGGCATGCCACCGTGCGGGTACTGGAATGGACATGCCATGCAGGACGCTACGCAGGTGGACCCGGGGGTGGGAAGAGGGTCCGGGTGCTGCCGTTGGTCTACTCCTGCGAAATACTGGCGGAGCTGCGGCAATGGCGGCGATTGGCGAAAACTTTCAGAATCTCGAAACCCGGGGACACTGTGGCCATGGGCGCTGACGTGCACGAAGGCGGGAACGGCAGGCGGCGAAGTACGGAACATGCCGCGAATTCCGATATCGCGCCAACTGGTGTGGACCACGAATTCCTGGCGCTGGAGCGGGAGTTGACCGTCTTCCTGCGGCGCGCCCGGGCCTCGTCCGGGGAGATGGCCCGCGAGGTCCACCCCGACCTGGAGCCGGCCGCGTACGGGTTGCTGGTGCGCCTGGAGGAGTCCGGGGCGCAGCGGGCCACCGAACTCGCCGGGTACATCGGGGTCGGCAAGGCCACCATGAGCCGTCAGCTGCGGGCCCTGGAGGAGCTGGGGTTCGTCTCCCGCGAGCCCGATCCGGCGGACGGCCGGGCCTGGCTCGTCTCGCTCACCGCGCTCGGCCGGGAGAACTTCCGGCAGGTGCGCGATGCCCGGCGGGCGCGCTATGTGCGGCAGCTCGCGGGGTGGGACCGGGTGGAGGTCGCCGAACTGGCGCGGCTGCTGCACCAGTTGAACGCGGGGGCCGAGCACGAGTAGGGGCGGCGAGCGGTGGGGCCAGGCGTTGGGGCCGGGCGTTCCGGTCCGGGTTCGTCGCGGGCCGCCGGCCGCCTCTCGCGCAGTGCCCGCGGGTGGAGTTCCGCGTAGACCAGGGTCGCGTCGTCGTGGGTCTTGCTGCGGCCGAGGTGGGTGCGGGTCCGGGCGTCCGCGTGTTCCAGGGAGCGGACCCGGGCGACCGTCCCCTCGGCGCCCTCCTTGCGGACGAGGGTGAACAGGTCGGCCCAGTCGCCCTCGCGGAACTTCTCGGTCCAGCGCGTGACCCCGTCGGTCATCGCGGCCAGGGCCCGGACGCCGTCGCGCGCGAGGGTGCCGGTCACCGCGCGGTCCGCCACTGCCGGATCGGCCGCCGCCGTGAAGAAGCCGCCCTCCTTGTTCCGGGCCTCCGCGTCCGTCACCGCGTGCGAGACCAGCAGGGCGCGCGGCACCCGGTCCAGCCGGTCGTCGACCAGTGCCGTGACCGCCCCGTCCCGCCCCCCGACGAGCAACACCGCGTCCGACAGCACCAGATACTCGACCCGCTCCGCGTCCCAACGCGCCAGGACGACGGTTGCCTGAGGCGTCCTTGGGTGAGAAAGGTCACAGGTCGTACGGTGCGCTGCGGCGGTCCGGGCGATCGCGGTCGCGAGGATGTCACGCAACGTCATATCCCGCCGCGAACCGGACAGTTCATGCAGGGCGCCGCCGAGCCGGGCGGTGAACCAGGGGACGGAATGCAGACAGCCGTCGTCGGTGGCCGGGGGAGTGACGCCGTCCAGGACGACGAGAGATCCGCCCTGTCCGGAGGCCGGAAGCCCCACCGCGGCGTAGTCCTCGTTCGGTCGGGCCGGGTCGCCGGGCTCGCTGGCCAGTTCGATGCGCATCCGGTCAGTCTGCACGACCTCTTCACCAGGCCTTCGAACCGCGCCCGCCGGGCTTGTCGTAGCAGGTCAGCTGCCTGTTTTGGGCCGGATTCAGCAAGTCCGCGGGCCATCGGCGGGGCATCTTGCCAAAGCCCGTGAAGGACGTCCAACCGGCCCGCTGTGAAAAGGTGGTGACTGTGCCGGAGGAACTTGCTCGCCAACTTCCGTTCGGGGTTCACTCCTTCGGGTGGCGGGCAAGGTGATGTGCGCCCCTTGCCCACCGGCGCTGGAATGGTCGGGAGCCATGCCAGAAGGGTCCAAGTGGTGACGAATCGTCACCCGGGCCCACGGGTCGGACGAGTCAGGAATGCGAGCATCAGTGCGGAACACCTCCGGCGGTATCGGGTCCCAGGGGCCGGCGCAGCCGGACGGTACGGGAGTGTCCGGAAGCGGACCGTCCCCCCGGACGTCCCCGACGGCACCGACGCCCCCCGAGGCCCCCGGAGCCCCTGCCGGCCCCGAGGCCACCGCGACTCCCGGACCGTCCACCGCGCCCGGATCTAGCGCGGCCCCCGGGTCTTCCGCCGCCCCCAGGTCCTCCGCGGCTCCCGGATCCTCCGCCGCCGCAAGCCCGGCCGCGGCCCCCGCTTCGGCCCCCGCGCCGAACCCCGCGTCGGCCCCCGCACCGCACTCCGCGACCCCCGCACCCGGGCCCGCGCACCCCGTGCCCGCGGCGGGCGGCACGCCGCCCGTGGGCCCCACCGGCAAGCGCAAGCGGGTGCGCAATCGGCTGATCATCGCGGTCGCCGTCGTCGCCGCGGCCGTCGTCGGAGCGGGCGCGCCCGCCGTGCTCGCCGCCTCCTCCCAGGTCGGACAGACCCAGGAACTCGTCGACGACGCCGCGCGCACCCAGCGCGCCCTCGCCCTGTCGCACGCCCTGGCCGACGAGCGCGACGAGGTCACCGCCTACATCGCCGCCGGCCGCCCCAAGGGCAAGGGCCTCAGCGAAGGCCGCAGCGCCCGCGTCGACCGCCAGGCCGAGGAGCTGCGCGCCGACGACGCCCCCGGCTCCCTGCGGGCCGCGCTCGGCGACGTCGCCGCCGTCCGCCGCGCCGCGCTCACCGGCAAGGACACCGCGCTCCAGGCCCACACCGCGTACTCCGACGCCATCATGGAACTGCACCGGCAGGCCGAGGAGCTGGCCGAGCGGATCCCGGTGCGGGCCGGCCACGGCGCCCGCGCCCTCGCCGACCTGGACCGCGCCGTCGAGCAGGCGTCCGCCGCCCGCGGGCTGCTCCTCGCCGCGTACTCCGTGCCGAGCACCCCCACCACGTCGACGACCATCGACCCCGTCACCGGGGTGCCGAAGACCGTCGTCGGCCAGGTGTCCTCCGACAGCAAGCAGCGCGACGCCCTCACCGCCGCCGCGATGCAGGCCCGGGTCGCCGAGCAGGCCGCCCTCGACGCCTTCCGCGAGTCCGCGCCGGGCGCCACCGTGGACGCGTACGACTCCACGGTCACCGGGCCCGACGCGAGCCGCGCCGAGAAGTACCTGGAGCAGCTGACCGACGCCCCGACGCTGTCCGACAGCGAGGCCGGCTACAACAGGAAGAACGTCGACGCCGCGCTCACCTCCCGCGTCGACCTGATGCGCGGCGCCGAGTCCGCCCTCGGCGACCAGCGGCTCAAGCGCCTGGAGCAGCTGCGCGACGACGACGTGACCGCCCTCGAGGTGCGGATCGCCGTGGTCGGCGTCCTGCTGCTGGTGGCCGTCGGCGTCGGCATGGGCACGGCCCGCTCGCTCACCCGGCCGCTCGCCGCGCTGCGCATCGGCTCCGGCCGGGTCGCCGGGGCGCCCGCGACCGAGGAGCCCGTGAAGTTCACCGGGCGCAACGACGAGTTCGCCCAGGTCGTCCGCTCGGTCAACGCGCTGCACGCCCACGCCGTCGCCCTCCACGAGCGGCTCACCACCCTGGAGTCCGACCGTCGGCACCTGATCGGCGAGCGGCAGCGGATGGCCGACGACCGGGACGCGCTGCGCGCCCGGCTCTCCGACGCCGCCGTGCAGGTGGAGCGCGCCAAGGGCGCCATCCACGGCACGTTCGTCAACCTCGCCCTGCGCACCCTCGGCCTGGTGGAGCGCCAGCTCGGGGTCATCGAGGGCCTGGAGGAGCGCGAGCAGGACCCCGAGCGGCTCGGCACCCTGTTCAAGCTGGACCACTTCGCCACGGTCATGCGCCGGCACAGCGAGAACCTGCTGGTCCTGGCCGGCGCCGACCACGGCCAGAGCCACGCGGGCAGCGTGCCCCTCGTCGACGTCGCCCGCGCCGCCGTCTCCGAGATCGAGCGCTACGAGCGCGTCCGCATCGCCGCGCTGCCCCCGCACGCGCACATCGCCGGGTTCGCCGCCGACGACCTCAGCCACCTACTCGCCGAACTCCTGGAGAACGCGACGTCGTTCTCGCCGCCCGACGCCTCCGTCGAGGTCTCCGGCTGGCTCCTGGAGAACGGCGAGGTCATGCTCTCCGTCCAGGACGAGGGCATCGGCATGGCCGAGGAGCGGATGACCGAGCTGAACGCCCGCCTCTCCGCCTTCACGCCCGAGCAGGGCCACGACCCGGAGGACACCGACGGCCTCGGCCTCGGCCTGTACGTCGTCGCGCGGCTCGCCGCGCGGCACGGGGTGCGGGTCCGGCTGCGCGAGCAGAAGCAGGGCGGCATCGCGGCGGTCGCCGTCCTGCCCACCACGCTGCTCGCCGCCGCCCCCGCCGTGTCGGCGCCGCCGCCCGCGCTGGTGCCCGGCGGCGCGCCCGCTGTGCACCTGCCGGGATCCGAGGCGGAGGCCAACTCCAACGTCCTGTCCGGCCGTTCGCTCGCCGCGACCGACGCCGACGGCGCCGCCACGGCCGGCGGCGACCCGCTGATCGAGGCCGCCGAGGAGGCGGTACGGGTGGCGGAGACCGGGCAGCCCCCGGCCGAGTCCGTCGCCGAGACCACGATGGAGCTGATCGCGCCGGTCCCGCCGGCCGACGAGGAGCCCACGCCGCACCCGGAGCCCGGGCCCGCCGCCGGACCCGCGCCGCACCCGGAGCCAGAGCCGGACCCGCGCCCCGCACGGCCCGCCGCCGAACCCGCACCGCCCGCCGCCGAACCCGCACCGGGCGCCGCCGACCCCGCGCCGCCCGCCGCCGAACCCGCCCTGCCCGTGCGTTCGCGTACGGTGCCCGCGCCGGAGCCCGACGCCCACGAGCGCACGCCCGACGCGGGCGCCCGGGGCGAGGAGATCCCCGCGCAGCGCACCGAGACCCGTGAGCGCCTCACGGACAAGGGCCTGCCCAAGCGGACGCCGAAGATCGCCGCCCCCGCCGCCGCTCCGAAGCCGCGCACCGGCTCCGTCGACGCGGCCGCGCTGCGCCGCAGGCTGGGCGGCTTCCACCGGGGCGCCGAGGAAGGCCGGCGCGACGTGGCGGTGGAGATGGGCGACGCCCCAGAACGTATTGGAGAAGCCAAGGGGGACACAGCCGAGGAGGCAAGCAGTTGACTGCGCCCACCCCTGCACTCAACAACCCTGCACTGAGTACCGAAGCCCGCAATCTGCACTGGCTCCTGACGAACCTGGTCGAGGAGGTGCCAGGGCTGCTCTCCGTCGCGGTGGTCTCGTCCGACGGACTGCTCCTGCTCTCGTCCGACCCGGGGAGGAGCGCCGAGACGCCCAGCGACCACAGCGGCGGCCCCAAGGGCTCCAGCGCCGACCTGGCCACCATCGTGTCCGGCGTCGGCAGCCTCACCATCGGCGCCGCCAAGCTGATGGACGGCGGAGGCGTCAAGCAGACCATGGTCGCCATGGAGGAGGGCAGCCTCTTCGTCATGTCCATCAGCGACGGTTCGCTGCTGGGCGTGCACGCCACCCCGGACTGCGACATGAGCGTCATCGCGTACCACATGGCGCTCTTCGTCGGACGTGCCGGGCACGTCCTGACGCCCGAACTCCGCAGCGAGCTGCGCCAGTCGATGGAGAGCACCCGATGACCCCCGGCAGTACCGGCTCCACCCCGAACAGGCTCCCCCGGCGCGGCGGCGACCGCAGACCCGCCCGCGTCCGGCCCTACTCGCTCACCGGCGGCCGCACCCGCTTCGGTCACGTCCTCCTCGTGGAGACCTTCGTGGCCGCGCTGGAGGCCCCCGACGAGCGGCTCGAACTGGGCAAGGGCACGCTCGCGGGAGTGATGCCGGAGATGCGCGCCATCGTCGAACTGTGCCGCCGCATGCGCACGGTCGCCGAGATCGCCGCGCTCCTCAAGATGCCCCTCGGCGTGGTCCGCGTCCTGCTGAGCGACCTCGCCGACCAGGGAAAGATCCGTGTGTACGGAACAGGTCACGGCCCGGGACAGCCGGACCGTGCGCTGCTCGAAAGGGTGCTGAGTGGACTCCGCCGTCTCTGAACTCCTCGACGACGAGGAGCAGGTGCAGGCTTGGCAGACGGACCGGACCCGGGCCCCCATCGCCACGAAGATCGTGGTCGCGGGCGGCTTCGGGGTCGGCAAGACGACGATGGTGACCGCCGTCTCGGAGATCCAGCCCCTCCAGACGGAGGCGCTGATGACCCAGGCGAGCGAGGAGACCGACGACCTCACCGCGACGCCCGACAAGACGACCACCACCGTCGCGATGGACTTCGGCCGCATCACGCTCGACGACGACCTGGTGCTGTACCTGTTCGGCACACCGGGCCAGCAGCGGTTCTGGTTCATGTGGGACGACCTGGTGCGCGGCGCGATCGGCGCGGTCGTCCTGGCCGACACCCGCCGGCTGTCGGACTGCTTCCCGGCCCTCGACTACTTCGAGAGCTGCGGCCTGCCGTACGTCGTCGCCGTCAACCACTTCGAGGGGTCGGAGGAGTTCGAGGAGGCCGACGTCCGTGAGGCGCTGTCCGTGCCGCCGCACGTACCCGTCCGGATCATGGACGCGCGCCGCCGGATCTCGGTGATCGAGACGCTGCTGTCCCTGGTCGGCCACGCCCTCGACGCCACCCCCGCGTAACCCCTCATCCGATCAGTTAGAGGCACCACATGTCACGGAAGATACTCGTCGTCGGAGCCGGCCAGTCCGGTCTCCAGCTCGCCCTCGGCCTCCAGACCAAGGGCTACGAGGTCACGCTGATGTCCAACCGCACCGCCGACGAGATCCGCTCCGGCCGGGTCATGTCGACGCAGTGCATGTTCCACACCGCGCTCCAGCACGAGCGCGACCTCCAGCTCAACTTCTGGGAGTCCCAGGCCCCGCGGATCGAGGGCCTCGGCGTCTCCGTCGCCGCCCCCGGCTCGCACGACCCCGGCCCCACCCAGCGCGCCATCGACTGGGTCGGCAGGCTCGACGGCCACGCCCAGTCCGTCGACCAGCGCGTGAAGATGGCGGGCTGGATGGAGACGTTCGCCCAGCGCGGCGGCCAGCTCGTCATCCACGGCGCGGCCGTCTCCGACCTGGACTACTTCTCCCGCACCTACGACCTGGTGCTGGTCTCGGCCGGCAAGGGCGAGCTGGTCTCCATGTTCGGCCGCGACGCCGCGCGCTCCCCGTACACCGAGCCGCAGCGCGCGCTCGCCGTCGCCTACGTCCACGGCATGGGCCCGCGCCCCGAGCACCCGGACTTCGACGCGGTCCGCTGCAACCTGGTCCCCGGCGTCGGCGAGCTGTTCGTCATGCCGACGCTCACCACGTCGGGCCGCGCCGACATCCTCTTCTGGGAGGGCGTCCCCGGCGGCCCGCTCGACGTGTTCAAGGGCGTCAAGGACCCCTCCGAGCACCTGGCGCTCACCCTGGAGCTGATGGAGAAGTTCACGCCCTGGGAGTACGCGCGCGCCACCAAGGTCGAACTGACCGACGCCAACGGCACGCTGGCCGGCCGCTACGCCCCGACCGTGCGCAACCCGATCGGCCGCCTCCCCTCCGGCGGCGCGGTCCTCGGCGTCGCCGACGTGGTCGTCGCCAACGACCCGATCACCGGCCAGGGCTCCAACTCGGCGTCCAAGTGCGCGGCCGCCTACCTCGACTCCATCGTCGAGCACGGCGACAAGCCGTTCGACGAGGAGTGGATGCAGGCCACCTTCGACCGCTACTGGGACACCGCCCAGCACGTCACCAAGTGGACGAACACCATGCTCCAGGCCCCGCCGGAGCACGTCCTCGACCTGATCGGCGCGGCCGGCGCGCTCCCGCCCGTCGCCGACCGCTTCGCGAACGGCTTCGACAACCCGGCGGACTTCGAGAACTTCTTCTACGAGCCCGACAGGACCGCCGCCTACCTGGCGTCGGTCACCGGAGCCTGACCGGCGCACCGGACCGCCCGCGCCGGACGTCGACCGACGTCCGGCGCGGGCGGTCGCGCGTCCGGGACCGTCAGCGGCCCGCCGCGGGGGCGCCCGCGGCGGCGTACCCCGCGTCGCCGCCGGTCATCGCGTCCGGCGGCAGCTCGGGCGCCCGGTATCCGGTCATCGCGCCGGCCCCCGGGTCCGGGCGCACCGCGCCCAGCAGGGGGTTCGCGGCGATGGGGGAGACCTTGACGCGGGCGCCGGGCCGCGGCGCCTGCACCACCATCCCGTCGCCGAGGTACATCGCCACGTGCGTCGCCCTGGGGAAGTACACGACGAGGTCCCCGGGGCGCAGCCGCGACAGCGGCACCTTCGGCAGCGTCGCCCACTGTTCCTGCGAGGTGCGGGGGACCGGCCGGCCCGCGTGCGCCCACGCCTGCGAGGTGAGCCCCGAGCAGTCGTAGGCGGCCGGGCCCTCGGCGCCCCACACGTACGGCTTGCCGATCTGCCGGACCGCGTACGCGAGCGCCGTGTCCCCGGCCCGCGACGGCGGGCCGCCCGTCGAGCTGAGCGCACCCGACGCCATGAACGTCCGCTGCGCGTCCGCCATCCCGGCGTCCTCCAGCCGGGCCAGCTCGCCGAGCTGGTCGGCGGTCAGCGACGCCAGCAGCTCCTCGACCTCCTTGAGCCGGGCCCGCACCGCGTCCTGTTCCTTCTTCTGCCGGGCGGCGAGCCCCAACTGCTCATCGAGCGCGGCCCGCGCCCTCGTCGCCACCTCGTCGGCCTTCCTCTCGCTGCCGACGAGCCGGTCGACGGTCGCCTCCTGCTCGCGCGCGGCCCGCCGCAGCACGTGTCCCTGGTCGACGGCGTGCTGCGGATCGCGGGCCAGCAGCAGCCGTACGTAGGGGGAGATCTCGCTGCTGCCCTGGTACTGCTGGCGGGCCAGGCGCCCGGCCGCGACCCGGCTGCTGTACAGCTCCCCGCGCGCCGACGCCAGCTTCCCGGACAGCTCCTCGGCGGTCGCGCGGCGCTCCTTGAGCTTCTCGGCCGTCGCGTTGTACGTCTCGGTGGCCTCCTCGGCCTGCTGGTACAGGCCCTGGAGGTCGGTCAGGAGGTCCGCCACCGAGCGGCCCCCGTCGGGGGCGGGCGCCGCGCCCGCCGCCGTGGGGGACAGCAGCGCCCCCGTCACGGCCGCCGTGCACACCCACCGCATCACACTGCCTGACACCACGTCACCTCCGGAGCGGGCCGCCCCGGCGCGGGCCCGCACCGTGAACATCAACAGACGACCGGCCCGGCCGCCCGGAGGGCTGCGCGGTTCGGCCCAACCTCGCCATCCCTTGAGGGGGTGCGCGGCGCGGCGCCTTTACCCGCGGGGGCCGCCGTCCGGCCCGCCCGGCGACTTCTTCGACCAGGGCCACTTCACCGAGCGCTCCACCTTGCCGTCCGGCGCGAACGCGTAGCGCCACTTCTGCACCAGCCGCACCGCCCGCCCGTCGGGCACGGGCTCGCGCACGTAGACCAGGACGGTGTCGGGCCCGCCGTCCGGGTCGGGCACCGGCACCCGGTACACCTTCGGCGGATTGCCGGTGGCGGTGACCAGCACCGGCAGGGTGCGCCCGTCGAGGGGGCCGCCGGCAAAGGGGATGTCTTCGCTCTTCACGCCTACCAGTAACGCACGCCCCGGCCGGTCACAGCAGGTGGCCCGCGTCACGGACCACCGACAGCACCCGCCGGGCCAGCGTGCCGACCGGCCCGGCCGGGGTCTCCAGCGCCAGGGCGCGGCGGACCACGTCGGCGGTCTGCGGGTCGCGGCCCGCGGTCGCCGTGAGGACCGCGAGGAACTGGTCGACGAGCCCGTCGCGCAGCTCGTCCAGCGGCGGCTGCTTCTCCTCGTCGAGCCAGATCAGGGAGGCCGCCTCGACCGCCGTGATCCACATGCGGACCGTCATCCGCAGCCGGGTGCCGGGCACGGTCACCGCGAGGTGGCTGAGGATGTTCTCGGCGGCGGCGCGCCGCACCCCGTCGACGATCGCCGTGGTCCGGGAGGTCTCCACGACGCTGCCGCCCTGGAGCAGCGCCGCGAACCCCGTGTCGTGCAGGTCGACGAAGGCGAGATAGCGGTCGAGCGCCCGCGCGAGCCGGGTCGTGAGCGGCCCCTCGGCCGGCTCCGCGAAGCACTGCTTCAGCTCGTCCGCCGCGGAGCGCAGCGCGGCCTCGTAGAGCTGCTGCTTGCCGCCCGGGAAGTAGCGGTAGACCAGCGGACGGGAGACGCCGGCGGCCTCCGCCACGTCGTCGAGGGAGACCTCCTCGGGGGCCCGGTGCGCGAACAACGACAGGGCGGCTTCGAGGAGTTGGGCCCGTCGCTCCTCGACGCTGAGCCGTCGGTAGGCGGGCGTGCCGGTGGCCGAGGTCATGTCCGGCAGCGTAACCGCGCGGGGCCGCCGGCGGGGACGGTGCGCACCGGGGTTCAGGCCAGCAGTCCGGAGGCGCGCCACAGCCGGCGGCCGGGGCCGCGCAGGACGCCGATGTCGTCCAGGAAGTCGGTGAGCCGCCTCGCGCCGGTCTGCATGATCTCGCGGCGGTGGCCCGACGCCTTGACCTGCGCCATGGCCTCCTTCTTGTCGAGTCCCACGTTCGCGTACACGTCGGGGTTGACGAAGGCGACCGAGAAGACGCGCGCGAACTCGCCGGACGTGAGCCGGGTGAACTCCTGCGACCACTTCGGCGCGGTCACCATCTGGCGCCGCAGCTCCTCGCGCGCGTACCGCACGTGCCGTGCCTCCTCGACGACGTGGATCCGGGTCACCCCGCGCACCAGCGGCTGCACCCGCTCGTCCGGGAACGTGAGCCGCTGCATCCAGTCGAGGATCTCCTCGCCGAGCAGCGTCGCCGTGAACGATCCCGGCGTCGTCGAGATGGTCTTGAACAGCCGGCCGAGGTTGTGGTGGACGCGGGCCACCGGATAGTGCGGGGTCCCGCCGCGCGTGATGAGCCGCGCGAACATCTTCGAGTGCCGGCACTCGTCCTCGATCTCGGTGAGCGCGTACCGGACGTGGGCGCTCGTCGCCGCCTTGTCGTAGACGTGCCGCACCAGCAGCTGCATCAGGATCAGCTCGAACCAGATGCCCAGCGAGGCGAGCGCCGCCGCCTCGTGCCGGGACAGGTCGATCCGCTGCTCCTCGCTCATCCGCTCCCACAGCGGGGTGCCGTAGAGGGAGACCAGCTCCGGCGGCCAGAACCACTTGCCGTCCTCGAACGGCGCGTCCCAGTCCAGCTCCTTGTCCGGGTCGAAGGAGTGCTTGGCGGAGGAGTCGAGCAGTCGCTCGGCCACCTGCTCCCGGTCCTTGAGCAGACCGAGCGCGTCCCGCAGCCCCTCGACCGCGTCGGCGTCCGTCATGGTGGTCATCGCTGACTCCCCATCGCTGTAAGTGGGTTGACGGGTCCGGGGTACCCGTGGGGCCGGCGGGCGCATCGGTCCGCCCCTCTTATGAGACTGCTTGTCAGCAAGGCCGTCAATCCCTCGCGCACGACTTGTTGACCCCGCGTCTACCACCGTGTGAGCCTGCCGGTATGTCGACCCACGAGCTGTACACCGAGACCGTGGGCGAGCCCAACTGGCAGGTTCCATCGGCCAGTTCGGCCCGTCTCAGCTGGGAATACGACGATGGACGCGACCGTCTGCTCGCCCTGTACCAGAAGGGCAAGGACAAGCAGTGGGACGGCGCCCGCCGCATCGACTGGAGCCTGGAGGTCGATCCCTGCGATCCGCTGGGCACCCCCGACGAGTCGATGTCCCTCTACGGCACGCCCTACTGGGCGAAGATGACCGACAAGGACAAGGGCGAACTGCGCAAGCACTACACCGCGTGGCAGTTCAGCCAGTTCCTGCACGGCGAGCAGGGCGCGATGGTGTGCGCGGCGCGCATCGTCGAGTCCGTCCCCGACCTCGACGCCAAGTTCTACTCGGCGACGCAGACCATGGACGAGGCCCGGCACGCCGAGATCTACGGCCGCTTCCTGCACGAGAAGATCGGGATGCTCTACCCGATCAACGACAACCTCCAGGCGCTGCTCGGCGACACCCTGCGCGACTCCCGCTGGGACATGCCCTACCTCGGCATGCAGGTCCTCATCGAGGGTCTCGCGCTGGCCGCCTTCGGCATGATCCGCGACACCACGGACAAGCCGCTGCCCAAGCAGATCCTCGCCTACGTGATGCAGGACGAGGCCCGGCACGTCGCCTTCGGACGGATGGCGCTGCGCGACTACTACCGCCAGCTCACCGACGCCGAACTGCGCGAGCGCGAGGAGTTCGTCATCGAGGGCTGCTACCTGATGCGCGACCGGCTGCGCGGGGTGGAGGTCCTGGAGAACTTCGGCATCCCCAAGGCGCAGGCCGAACAGTACAGCGAGGAGTCCGAGTTCCTCGCCCTGTTCCGCCGGCTGCTGTTCTCCCGGATCGTGCCGTGCGTCAAGGACATCGGCCTGTGGGGCAAGCGCCTCCAGCAGGCGTACGTGGACATGGGCGTCTTCGAGATGGGCGACTCCAACCTGGATCTGCTGATGGCCCAGGACGAGGAGATCGCGGAGGAACTCGACGCGGAACGCTTCGCGGCGGAGGAGCAGGCCCGGGTGACGGAGGTCCAGGAGGCCATCCGCGCGGGCACCGCCGACTGACCCCGGACGTGACCCCCGACTGACCCCCGACTGACCCCCGACCGCCCCGGACCGACCCGGGACGCCGCCCGGCTCCCTGCTCCGGCCCTGACCCGGATGGAGTAGCGTCTCGGTCGTGTCCACGCCACCACCGCCCCAGCCCCCGCAGCCGAACCAGAACCCGTACGGCCAGCAGCCCGGCCCCTACGGCCCGCCGCAGCCCGCGTACCCCGGGCAGCCGCAGCAGCCCTACGGCCAGCCCCCCGCCCACCCGGGCTTCCCGCAGCAGCAGTACCCGGGCGCGGGCCCCCAGTGGGGCGCGCCCCCGCCGCCCCCGAAGCGCCGGGTCGGGCTGATCGTCGGCATCGTCGCCGGTGTCGTCGTCGTGGTCGCGCTCGGCCTGGGCGCGCTGGCCTACGTCGGGCTGAAGTCCGACAGCGGCTTCCCCGAGGCGAAATACCGGCTGACGCTGCCCCAGAAGGTCCTCGACGGGAAGTACGAGCTGGCCCAGGACCTGTCCGCGTCCAAGGGGCAGGCGCTGGAGGGCGAGGCCGACGGCGCGTGGGACGCCCGCGACACCAAGGCCGCCATCGGCCAGTACGCGCTCGGCGGCGACCAGACCAAGGGCGTGCTCGTCATCTCCGGCATGTACGGCCGGTTCAAGAACACCGACTCGGCGCGCGGCAACATGATGAAGGGCGCCGCCGAGTCCGACAACGCCTCGGTCGCCGTGCCCCCGAAGGACTTCCACCCCGCCGGCACCGACGTCACCATCACCTGCGAGGTGCTGACCCAGAGCAGCGGCGTCACCAAGATCACCATGCCGATGTGCGCCTGGGTCGACGGCAACACGGGCGCCTCCGTCGGTGAGTTCACCGCGGCGTCCGCCGCCCGGGACCCGCAGGACATCGACCTGGCCGCCGCCGCCGCGTCGGCCGCGCGGATCCGCGACGAGATCCGCACCCCGCTGGGCTGACCGGCCGCGCTCAGCCGCCGGACGTGTCGAGCACGGCCTCCATCACCGACCGGGCGATGGGGGCCGCGCTGCCGCCGCCGCTGATGTCCGCCCGGTCCGCCGCCGCGTCCTCGACGACGACGGCGACCGCCACCTGCGGCGTGGAGGCGTCCGGCCCCTGCGCGTAGGAGATGAACCAGGCGTACGGCACGCCCTCGTTGTTCACGCCGTTCTGCGCGGTGCCCGTCTTGCCGCCCACCGTCACCCCCGGGATCCGCGCGTTGGCGCCGGTGCCCTTGGTGACGACGTCGACCATGAGCTGCTGGAGCTGGGTCGCCGTGTAGGCCGACATGACCTGCGCGTAGCTCTTGTCGTCGGTGGTCGACACCGTCGTGCCGTTCTTCCGCGTCGTGCTGTCCACCAGGTGCGGCTGCATCAGTGTCCCGCCGTTGGCGACGGCCGCCGAGACCATCGCCATCTGCAACGGGGTGGCCGACGTGTCGAACTGGCCGATGGAGGAGAGCGCGAGCTGCGCCTTGTCCATGTCGGTGTCGAAGTTCGACGCGGCGGCTGTCATCGGGATCCGCATGCGGGCGTCGTTGAACCCGAAGTTCCGCGCCATCTTCACCATGCCGTCGAGCCCGACCTTCACCCCGAGGTTGGCGAACACGGTGTTGCAGGAGGCGGCCATCGCGTACTCCAGCGTGGCGTTCTCGCAGGCGTCGGACGAGGACTCGTTGGTCAGCTGCGTGGTCGTGCCCGGCAGGGTGTACGGGGACGGGGTGTCGGTCGCCGTGCCGGTCCCGGCGACGATGTTGTTCTCCAGCACCGCCGCGGCCGTGACCACCTTGAACGTCGAGCCCGGGGGATAGGTCTCGCGGATCGCCCGGTTGAGCATCGGCCGGCTGGGCGCGCTGTTCAGCCGGTTCCAGTTGTCGACGTCGGACCTGCTGGTCCCGGCGATGTTCCCCGGGTCGTACGACGGCGTGGAGACCAGCGCGAGGATCTTCCCGGTCGACGGGTCGAGCGCCGCGACGGCGCCCTTCTTGCCGCCGAGCCCTTCGTAGGCGGCCCGCTGCGCGGCCGCGTTGATCGTCGTCCGCACGTCGCCGCCGGGGTTCTGGAACCGCGAGATCTCGTTCCAGAAGGGGACCGTCGACAGCATCGCGTCGGTGCCGGACAGGACGTCGTCCTCGGCGCTCTCCACGAACGTGGTGCCGTACGTCTGCGAGGCGTACCCGGTGACGGGCGCGTACAGCGGGCCGTCGCGGTACGTCCGCTGGTACCTGTACGTCTCACCCGTGTTCCGCGAGCCGGTGACCGGCCTGCCCCCCACCAGGATGTCGCCGCGCGGCTGGTCGTAGCGCTGGATGGTCTCGCGCCGGTTCGCCGGATTGGCGTCCAGCGACGGGGACTCGAAGACCTGGACGCGGGCCGCGTTCACCAGCAGCGCGACCAGCAGCACGAAACAGAAGACGGACGCGCGGCGGATGTACTTCGTCACGGGGCGGCCTCCGGGGCGCTCTCGGGGAGCAGCGAGCCACGCGCCGAGTCACTGATCCGTACGAGGATCGCGACGATGACCCAGTTGGTGACGAGCGACGAGCCGCCCTGCGCCAGGAACGGCATGGCCATGCCGGTCAGCGGGATCAGTCCCATCACGCCGCCCGCGATGACGAACACCTGGAGCGCGACGATCGAGGCGAGACCGATCGCGAGGAGTCGGCCGAACGGGTCGCGCAGCGCGAGCCCGGCCCGGTAGCCCCGCTCCACCAGCAGCGCGTACAGCAGGAAGATGGCGGTCAGCCCGGCCAGGCCCAGCTCCTCGCCCGCCGTCGCCAGGATGAAGTCCGACTTGGCGGCGAAGCCGATGAGGATGGAGTGGCCCATGCCGAGCCCGGTGCCGAGCATCCCGCCCCAGGCGAACGCGAACAGCGACTGGGCGAGCTGGCCGGCGCCCCGGCCCGCGTCGATGGAGGCGAAGGGGCTCAGCCAGTCCTGGACGCGGGTGTGCACGTGCGGCTCGAAGGACCCGACGAGGACCGCGCCGACGGCGGCGAGCACCAGCCCGATGGCGATCCAGCTCCCGCGGCCGGTCGCCACGTAGAGCATCACGACGAACAGCCCGAAGAAGAGCAGGGACGTACCGAGGTCGGTCTCCAGGACCAGCACGCCGACGCTCAGCAGCCAGATCACGAGGATCGGCGCGAACACCCGCATGGTCGGGAACTGGAAGCGCCACACCTTCTTGCCGGTGTAGCGCAGGGCGTTGCGGTTGGCCGCGAGGTAGCTGGCGAAGAACACCGCCAGCAGGATCTTGGCGAACTCGCCGGGCTGGATGGAGAAGCCGCCGATCTGGATCCAGATCCGGGCGCCGTTCACGGCCGGGAAGAAGATCGGCAGGATCATCAGGACCAGCGCGGCGACCACCGACAGGTACGCGTACCGCTGGAGGACGCGGTGGTCGCGCAGGAAGACCACGAAGACGATGAACAGGGCGACGCCGAGCGTCGACCAGACCAGCTGGGTGGGGGCCGCGTCCGAGTCCGGGGTCTCCAGGTCGAGCCGGTAGATGAGGACCAGGCCCAGCCCGTTGAGGAGCACGGCGATCGGCAGCAGCAGCGGATCGGCGTACGGGGCACGGAAGCGGACCGCGCCGTGCGCGAGGAGCGCGAGCACCCCGAGCCCGGCGCCGTAACCGGCGGCGCCGGGCGGCACCGTGCCGTTCTTCGCGAGCCCCACGTCGCAGTAGCCGTAGACGCTGAGCAGCACGGCGAGCAGGATCAGGACGAGTTCGGTGCCCCGGCGCCGCGGGACGCGCACGGCCGGCACCGCGGCGGAGGCCGTGGCGGCCACCGGTCCCGATGAACCCGTTGATCCGGTCATGCCCGGAACCTAGCAAGTTCACCGGTGATATCTGGATATGTCAGCACCAACGGGGCGCCGCGCCGATGTTGGCGATGTACTTCGCCGACCCCCAGGCCCAGGTGCCGTCGGTCAGCAGGTACCAGAGGTTGTTGCCCTCGACCCGGTCGCCGCCCGTCTTGCAGAAGATCGGGACGATCTTGTTGTACGGCTCGGTGCGCACGATGCGGCTGCCGCGGGTGGGCGAGTCGCGCAGGTTCAGACCGCTCTTGGCCGTGACCCGGCCCTTGTAGACGGGCGGCCTGCCGCTCCCGGCGGAGTCGGCGGCGACGGCGGGCGACACCGTGGCCGTCAGGCCGGCGAGGGCCGTGACGGCGGCGACGGCTATGCCCAGGCGGGTGGCTGCGGTCCGAGTGCTCATGGAGCCTCCTTGGGGAGGAAGGGCGGCGGGTACCCGGGAAATGGGTGTAAAGCCGCGCTTCACAGTAAAAGCGTCACGGAACGGGCGCAAAAGGTCACCGGGTGTACTGCGCCGCCCGGGTTGCGTCCGGGGCGCGCCCCTACGGCCGCTCGGGCTCGTCGTACGGCAGCGTCAGCGTGGCCAGCGCGCCGCCGTCCACCGCGTTCGTGAACTCCAGCCGCGCGCCCAGGACTTCGGCCTGGCCGAACGCGATGGTCAGCCCGAGCCCGTGCCCGCGCGCCCCGCCCTCGGTGCGGAACCGCTGCGGCCCGTGCTCCACCAGGTAGTCCGGGTAGCCCTCGCCGTGGTCCCGCACGGTGATCACCGGCCCGTCGACGGTCAGCACCACCGGCGGGGCGCCGTGCCGGTGCGCGTTGCCGACGAGGTTGCCGAGCACCCGCTCCAGGCGCCGCCGGTCGGTCTCCACGCACACGTCCCGTACCACGACGACCTCGGCCGGCGCCCCCGGCGAGGCACGCACCACCCGCTCGGCGACCGGCCCCAGCCAGGCCGCGTCCAGCTCCACCCGCTCGCTGCGCGCGTCCAGCCGGGAGATCTCCAGCAGGTCCTCGGTGAGCGTGCGCAGCGCGGCGACCCGGTCGCGGACCAGCTCGGTGGGGCGGCCCGGCGGCAGCAGCTCGGCCGCCGCGTGCAGCCCGGTCAGCGGGGTGCGCAGCTCGTGGGCGACGTCGGCGGTGAAGCGCTGCTCCGTGAGGATGCGGGCCTGGAGCGAGGACGCCATCGAGTCGAGCGCGCCGGCGACGGCGGCGACCTCGTCCTGGTGGCGCTGCGGGTCCTTGGTGCGCGGGTCGTTGACCCGCGCGTCCAGGTCGCCCGCACTGATCTTGCGGGCCACCCGGGCCGTGGTGTGCAGCCGCCGGGTCACCCGGGTCACCGCGAACGCCCCGACGAGCAGGGTCGCGCCGATGGCCAGCACCGAGGAGCCGAAGATGGCGTTGTCGAGGCCGTCGATGGTGCGGGCGCTCTGCTCGTAGTCGACCTGCACGGCGAGGGCACGACCGCCGCGGGACGCTGCGCCGGGCGCGGCTCCGGGAGCCGTTCGGGGAGCTGTTCCGGGCGCCGCCCCGGGCGCCGCCCCGGGCGTTCCGTCGGACCGGCAGCACCCCGGGCCCGGGGTGCTGCCGAATGAGGTGCCGGCGCTGCCGGAGGCCGGGCCCGCCGCCCACATCACCGGCCGCGTGCCCGACCGGCCGAGCATCGTCCCGTGCTCACCGCGCGCCGCGAGGTCGCGCAGCGGCGCGGGCAGTCCGGGCGGGTCGACCGCGGCGTCCGGCCCGAGCCGGTCCCCGGCCGCGAGCGCCCCCGCCGCCTCCTCCAGCCGCGACAGCGCCCGGTCCCGGGCCTCGCCCACCGTCTGCCGGGTCACCGAGACGTGCACGAGCACCCCGAGCAGCGCGGTCAGCGCGCAACACATCACCGTGATGAACGCCGCCGCCTTCCAGGTGAGCGACGCGGCCCGCGCGGGCAGCCACGGCCGGTGCGCGGGGAACCTCATGACGCGCTCGGCGAGGGACCGGCCGACGGGGTCCGCGACGGGCTCCCGGACGGGGTGGCGGGCGGTGTCACGGACGGGCTCGCCGACGGCGTCCGCGGCGGCCCGGTCCGCACGATCTCGTCACGCGTCGGCAGCATCGCCTTCTGATGGACGTCGTACGACCACGAGGTCCGGTACTCGTACCCCGACAGGTCCGCGACGGCCCGCACGACGACGGTGTCACCGGCCAGCTCGACGCTGATCACGGCGTCCTCGTCGTTCATGATCTGCGTCAGCGTGCCGCCCCCGTACGTGTACACGCGCACCACGAGCTGCTGCTTCGGCGCCTCGACCCCGACGACCATGTCGTCCTCGCCGTCACCGGTCAGATCGGCGAAGTAGGCGTGCAGGACGGGGCAGTCGGGCCCGCGCCTGCCCGGATCGCCGCAGTCGGCGAGGCCCGCCGCAATGTCCTTGTACGTCTCCGGGTCCGCGGCCTGCTGGGCCCGCAGCACCCGGACCGGATCCACCCGGCGCAGGTCGCCGCCCGGCACCGCGACCCCCTCGACCACGTCGGTCTCGCCCGAGCCGTAGTCGTCGACCGCCGCCGAGGCGGGCGTCAGCGACGGCCACAGCTCGCGCGGGCCGACCGCCGTCGGGGTGGGCCCCGCGCTCTCCAGGCCGCCCGAACCGCCGCACGCCGAGAGCAGCAGCGCGGCGGCGGGCACGGCGAGCGCGCACACCGCCGCCGGACGACGGCCGGCGCGCCAGGGCTTCACTGCGCTCCACGCTCCTGTCTCCGACGGCACCCGCCCGGTCACGGTCCTCGTGCGCCCCTGCGGCGCCGCGTACACCCTATGGGCGGGGAAGTTCTTTTTCTCCGGGAGATCCTTTCTATGGGCCCGCGGAGCCGCGCGCACCCGGTGGGGTGGCGCGGGGTGGTACTCCGGCCGGTCCGGCGCGCTGAGCAGGAGAAGCCCGCCGCACACCCCGCCCGGCGGCCGTACGCGCCCGGCCCGCGGCCCCCGCCGCACCCGCGCCCCGCACCGCCGGGAGGGGCCCGCGGACTCCTTGCCTGCGGCCGTTCTTGCTGCTCCCATGGTCGGAGGGGTGGTGATGGGGCATGAGCGGACTGCGTGTCATTCCGGCCTGGCGGCACGGTCAGGAGCGGCTCTACGTCTACGGGGAGGACGGCACGAACATCGCCTGGTACGACCGTGAGGCGAGCCGGGTGAATCTGCTCAGGGAGTCGAGCAGGGAGGCCGTGCTCGCGGCGCTCGGCCCGTTCGTCACCGGCGAGTTCACCGTCGGCCCGCCGCCGGTGCCCACGCCGGTGGAGCTGGCCCGGCTGAGTCTCCACCCGGACGACGACCTCGCGCCGAACCGGCCGGGGGAGGCCCTGCTGATCGCCCTCGACCGGGAACCCGCGGCCCCGCGCAGGCTGCGCACCGACCCGCGCCGCAAGGACCTCGCCGCGCAGCAGCGGGTCGGCGAGGCGCTCGACGCCCTCGAACCGGCGGGCTGGCGGGTCCTGCACTCGGTGCCGCTGCCCGGCGGCGACCGCATCCACCACCTGCTGATCGGGCCCGGGGGCCTGTTCGCCGTCCACGTCCTGCCGGCCCGCAGGCAGCGCGTCCGGCTCAGCGACCCCGACCCGCTGCTGCGCCGCGCCCGCACGGACGCGTCCCGCGCCTCCTTCGCGCTGACGGCCGAGGTCCGGGCCGCCCTGATCCTGATGGACCCGGCCTCCCTCGAACTGCCGCCACCGCCGCCCCGGCACGTCCGCGTCCTCCCGTTCACGGACCTCCCGGCCCTGACCCACCCGGCCGCCCTCCTCAAACCGGCCGACGTGGAGGCCCTCCACGCCATGTCCCGAGACCGATCCACCTGGTCCCACGTCTGACCCCACCCCTCGCGCCCCGCCCGGCCGCGTGCTGGCGGGCAGGGCTTGCCGGTGGGGCGCGAGAAGCGGCGACGGCCGGGCCGGGGCGGCGCGCAGCGCCCACTGGAGGGGCGCGGGGAACGGCGCGAGAAGCGGCCACCGTCGGGTCACGTGGCGATGGGCCGGGGTGGCGCGCAGCGCCCACTGGAGGGGCGCGGGGAACGGCGCGAGAAGCGGCCACCGTCCGGTCACGTGTCGACGGGCCGGGGTGGCGCGCAGCGCCCACTGGAGGGGCGCGGGGAACGGCGCGAGAACCCCCACGGACGCGCCACCCGACGACGAGGCCGGCGAGGCGCGCAGCGCCCGCCAAAGAACCCGCACACCAGCTCCGGCACCATCCCCAGCTCGAGCACGAGCCCCAACACCGACACCGACACCAACACCGACACCGACACCGACACCGGCACCGGCACCAACACCGGCACCGACACCGTCAAGCACCCCGAACCCGAACCACCTCGGCCGAGAACGCCCCATGCCGAGTACTCCGCTGCCGAACCTCCACCACCACCTCCGGCACCCTCTCCACCCCCTGATAGACCACCTCCCCGACCCCCACCCCCACCACAACCCCCACCACCCCCGGCGCGGCGACCAACACGGCCCCCACCTCCCGCCGCACCCCACCCCCCAACGGCACCGACAACACCGGCTCCCCGTCCCCGGCGACCGCCACCACCAGCGCCCGCGGAGCCCCCACGACCCCGGTGAACCCCACCACCACGGCATCCTTGGTGTCGCTGTGCCGCAGCTTCAGCCACGACCGCCGCCCCCCGCGGTACGGCCCGTCGACCCGCTTGGCGACCAGCCCCTCCACCCCGGTGGCGACCAACGCCTCGTACCAGTCGAGCGCCGTCGCCCGGTCCGTCGTCGCCGGCACCGCCTGGAGCGGCGGCCCCAACGGCCCCAGCACCCCGACCAGCCGCGACCGCCGCTCCCGGTAGGGCAGCCCGCGCAGATCCCCGCCGGCGTCCCCCAGCAGGTCGAACGCGGCGTACGACGCGGGAAACTCCCGCGCGAGCCCCCGCGCCCGCCCGGCACTCGCGGCGGCGGCCCGCCGCTGCACGGCGGCGAAGTCGGTCCGCCCGTCCCGCCACACGACGACCTCCCCGTCGAGCACGGTCCCGGCCGGCAGCGCCGTCGCGGCGGCGACGAGATCGGGGAAGGCCCGCGTCACCGACCGCCCGGAACGCGCCTGGAGCACCACCCCGTCCGCGTCCCGGAACACCACCATCCGATGCCCGTCGAACTTCGGCTCGAACGACCAGGCCGCCCCCGTACCGTCCACCGGCAGATCGTCGACCGGCTCCGCCAGCGCCACCTCCACCGGCCGCCTCATCCCGGGATCCGTCCGGCCCGGGCGGGGTTGATCAGCGGCCCGAGCAGATCCCCGTACCGGCGCAGCCGAGGCGCGATGTCGTCGGCGCGGAACACCAGCTCGTCGGCGCGCGCACAGCCCGCGACCTCGTCCCAGGTCACCGGCGCGGACACGGTCGGTTCGGGCCGGGCGCGCAGGGTGTACGGCGCCGCCGTCGTCTTCGCGGCGGAGTTCTGGCTGTGGTCGACGAACACCTTCCCGGGCCGCAGGCTGCGCGCCATCCGGTGCACGACGAGATGCGCCAGCGCGCCCTCGGCCTCCTGCGCGAGCGCCTTCGCGTAGGCGCTGACCCGCTCGGACGGCGTCGGCACCAGCGGCACCAGCAGGTGCAGCCCCTTGGAGCCCGATGTCTTCGCGTACGCGAGCAGCCCGTCCGCGGCGAGCCGCTCCCGCAGCCACAGCGCCACCTCGCAGCACTGCACGACATCGGCCGGCGCCCCCGGATCGAGGTCGAGGACCAGCCGGTCGGCGACCCCCGGCGCGTCCGCCCGCCACTGCGGGGTGTGGAACTCGGTGACGAGGTTCGCCGCCCACATCAGCGTCGCCAGGTCCTGGACGAGGATCTGCCGCGCGCCGTCCCCCTCCGAACGCGGCACGGAGGCCGTCTTCACCCATGCGGGTGTGCCCGGCGGCACGTTCTTGGCGAAGAAGCGCTGGCCCCCGGGACCGTCCGGGAAGCGCAGGAAGGAGACCGGACGGTCGTACAGGTGCGGCAGCAGCGCACCGGCGGTGGTCGCGTAGTAGTGCAGCAGCTCGCCCTTGGTGAACCCGGACGCCGGATACAGCACCTTGTCCAGATTGCTGAGCGCGAGCCGCCGCCCGTCCACTTCGGTGAGGGGCGTCATACGCTCATACTGTGACAATCTGACTATCCGCACTCTTCTTGGACGTCTGGGCGAAACGGGAGGTACACCGTGCGCTCCATATGGAACGGCGCGATCTCGTTCGGCCTGGTCAGCATCCCCATCAAGCTGGTCAACGCCACCGAGAACCATTCGATCTCCTTCCGCCAGATCCACCTGGAGGACGGCGGTCGCATCCGCTACCGCAAGGTGTGCGAGCTGGAGGAGAAGGAGGTCACCGCCGCCGAGATCGGCAAGGGCTACGAGGACGCCGACGGGTCGATCATCCCGATCACCGAGGACGACCTGGCGTCCCTCCCCATCCCGACGGCCAGGACGATCGAGATCGTCGCCTTCGTCCCGGCCGACCGCATCGACCCCCTCCAGATGGACACGGCCTACTACCTCTCAGCGAACGGCGTCCCCGCCGCCAAGCCGTACACGCTGCTCCGCGAGGCCCTGAAGCGCAGCCAGAAGGTCGCCATCGCCAAGTTCGCGCTGCGCGGCCGGGAGCGGCTGGGCATGCTGCGCGTCGTCGACGACGTCATCGCCATGCACGGCCTGCTCTGGCCGGACGAGATCCGCACCCCCGACGACGTCGCGCCGGACACCCAGGTCACGGTGCGCGACGCCGAACTCGACCTGGCCGACGCCCTGATGGACACCCTCGGCGAGGTCGACCTCGCCGACCTCCACGACGACTACCGGGAAGCCGTCGAGAACATGATCGAGGCGAAGGCGTCCGGCGACGAGCACCAGGAGACCCCCGCGGCGTCCGGCGACGGCGGCGGCCGGGTGATCGACCTGATGGCCGCGCTGGAGGGCAGCGTGAAGGCCGCGAAGGAGGCACGCGCCTCGGGTGCATCGGACGACGAGGTGGCCGAGGTGACCCACCTGGCGGACCGCGCGCGGGGAAAGAAGACCACGCCGGCGAAGAAGACCGAGGCCGACAAGGCGACGAAGGCGACGAAGGCTACGAAGGCTACGAAGGCGACGAAGACCACGCAGCCGACGAGGGCGGCGAAGACGTCGAAGTCGACGCCTGCGGCCAAGCCCGCCGCCAGGAAGAGGACGACGGCCGCGGCGAAGAAGAAGACGACCGCGGCGAAGAAGACCACGGCGGGAAAGAAGACGGCCGCGACCAAGAAGGCGTCCGCCTGACGCACACCCCGCCGAACACCACCCCCACCTCCCCCCACCACCCCCACCTGGAGGAGCACGCGAAGGGGCGCCGGGAGCGGTGCTCCGTCCGACGAACCGACGAACCGGACGGGCCACCGCTCCCGGCGCCCCACGCCTCAAACCGACACGCGGCGGAGCGCGCTCGCGCCCGCGCCCGCGCTCCCGCTACCTCCGCCTGGCCACCTCACCGGCGTCCTTCTTGAAGGCCCACTCCATCTTCGGCTCCATGACGAACCGGAAGGCGCGTTGCACGGGTGGTGTGCACAGCACGGTGATGAGGGAGGCGGCGAACAGGGTGGCGACGACCTCGCCCCCCGGCGTGTGCACCCAGTCGGCGTCGTACCAGTCCCAGAAGCGGGAGCCCTTGGCGATGAACCCGTGCAGCAGATACCCGTACAGCGTCCCGGCGCCGAGCGCGGTGAACCAGAGCCTGCGCCCCGGCACCCAGGCGAAGAAGCAGGCGGCGAGGACCACCGAGCAGCCGAACATGGCGAGCGTCATGACCGCGCCGGACCAGCCCGGCGCCGCCAGCTCCTGGGCGCTGTCCCGGCGGTAGAACCAGGCGGCGTTCATCCGCGGCGCCGCCCAGTAGGCGAAGAGCAGCGCACCGGCGAACACCGGCACGGCCAGGAGCCGCGCCTCCTTGCGCCGCACGAGCTGGAAGTGCTCGGGCTTCAGGCACAGGCCGAGGACGAAGAACGGCAGGAACTGGAGGACGCGCTGGAGGTCCAGGTCGTCACCGATGTCGGGGGAGACCGAGGCGAGGACCGCGATCGCGAGCGACAGCGGCAGCGGCCACCGGACGACCTTCCAGAACGGCGTGGACAGCCGCCACACGAACAGCGCGATCAGGAACCAGGTCAGGTACCAGGGGTCGAGCAGACTGATCGGGTAGTCGGGGTCGCCGCCGGCGGTCCGCTTGAAGAACGTGTACGCCACCTCGAAGACGACGTACGGCACGGCCACCCCGGTGATCAGCCGCTTCAGCCGGCCCGGGCTCGCGTCGAAGGACCGCGAGAAGTAGCCGGAGATCACGATGAACGCCGGCATGTGGAACGAGTAGACCGTCATGTACAGCGCGGACGCGGCCCGGCTGTCACCGCGCAGCGGCTCCCAGGAGTGCCCCATCGCGACCAGCACGATCGCCAGATACTTCGCGTTGTCGAAGAACGCGTCCCGCGCCTTGCCGGGCTTCTTCCCGGCCGTGGTCCCGGCCGCGGTCCCGGCCGCGGCGGCGGACGCCGGAGCCGTGGCGCCGGAGGCGGGGGAGGAGGTGGGGGCGGCGGTGCGCTGGTCCGGCAGTGGGGCCCGCTGCGCCGCGAGCTGAATCGGTTCGCTCATGATCCCTCCCAGATGGAACCTCGACCCTCGTCAACGCGTCTTCTCTGGTTTACGGGATTCATGTGGCGGCGAGACATCTCAGGCACCGTAGTCACCGATTGCGGCGCACGTAAACCTGTGTCGTACACGGGTGGTGTCCGTCACACGGCGCTGGAAGGCCCCTGCCGCCCCTTCACGGGCCGGGTGTGGATCCGGGACAGACAGGCCGGCAGATCGCCCCCCTCGACCCGTCCCCTGGCCCGGTACGCACTGGGCGTTTCCCCCACCAGCTCGGTGAATCGCGAGCTGAAGGACCCCAGCGACGTACACCCCACTTCGAAGCACACCTCGGTCACCGAAAGGTCCCCCCGGCGCAGCAGCATCTTGGCCCGCTCGATCCGCCGGGTCATGAGATAGCTGTACGGAGTCTCCCCGAAAGCGGCACGGAAGCTCCGCGAGAAATGGCCCGGCGACATCAACGCCGTCCGGGCCAGAGCGGTGACGTCCAGGGGCTCGGCATACTCCCGGTCCATCCGGTCGCGGGCCCGCCGCAACCGCACAAGATCATCCAAATTGCCCACACCCGAATGATCCCACGCAGACGCGAAACGGCCGATGGTGCCCGTCATGAGACGTGCCCCGCTCCGTGCAGGAGCTAGGCGGGCGCAACCATCGGCCAGTCACCCGGGGTTGCCGGCACCCGAGGACCCTCACACTGAACCGCCACAGGATCCCGCTGTCAAAGGATTTCCGCCCTGCGGCTCCCCACCGCCGCCCCCTCACCCCACCGCTGCCGCCCTCCGCAACCATCCGCGTGCGGGAGCTGTCCTGACGGATGTGACGACGCGTATGTCCGGGCGCCGCGGTGAGCAGCGCGGCCTGAAACTGATACCGGTCGGCCTTGCTCTCGGCGTGACGTTCGCCGTCGCGGTGGCGGTCGCCGGCTTCGTCTTCTTCACCGGCTGGGACCTGCTGGACGTCCAGGGGCTCAAGCCGGAACGCCGCATCGACGCCAAGACCCTCTTCGACCTCGTCAAACTGGCGTTCGGTGTCGTGGCCGGCGCCGGGGCGCTGGTCGCGCTGGTCGTCGCCTACCGGCGCCAGCGCGTCGACGAGGACGCCGCGCTGCGCGAGGCCACCCGGCTCCACACGGAACGCTTCACGGCCGCCGTGTCCCAGGTCGGCCAGGAGTCCGCCGCGGTCCGGCTCGGCGGCGTGCACGCCCTGGCCGGCCTGGCCGACGACGCCCCCACCACCGCGCTGCGTCAGACCTGCATCGACGTGCTCTGCGCCTACCTCCGGCTGCCCTACATCGCCGAGAGCGCGCTGCCCGCCGGTGACGTGCGGGCCGAGCACGAGTACCGGGGCCTGCGCGAGGTCCGGCACACCGTCATCCGACTGGTCCGGGACCATTTGCGGCTGGAGGAGGGGCACCGGCACGCGTGGCGCGGGCACGACTTCGACTTCACCGGCGTGGTCTTCGACGGCGGCGACTTCTCCGGCGCGGTCTTCGGCGGGGGCACGGCCAGGTTCACCGGCGCGGTGTTCGCGGGGACGGCGATGTCCTTCGCCGGTGTGCAGGTACTGCCCGACGCCACGTTGGACTTCACGCGCGCCGTCTTCGCGGGCGCGCGGGTCGACTTCGCGCGATGCGCGTTCAAGGGCGGCTCGGCGGACTTCACCGAGGCGCTGTTCCGGAGCGGGACCGTCGACTTCAGGGGCTGCGGGTTCAGCGCGGGCCGCGTCCTCTTCCGCGGTGCCCGGTTCACGGGCGGCACGGTGTCCTTCAGCGGAGACCGTCCCCTCCCGGCCGCGACGGGCGTGCACTTCTCCGGGGGCACGGTCGACTTCGACCGGGCCGTGTTCGCCGGTGGACGGGTCACGTTCGGCGGGGCGAGATTCTCGAAGGGAAGCGTCTCGTTCCGGCGCGCGGAGTTCTCCGGCGCCGACGTGAGCTTCGAGCACGCCCGCTTCGAGGGCAGCGGCGTCGATCTCGCCGAAGGCGTGTTCTCGGCCGGCGCGGTCCGCTTCACCGCGGCGGAGTTCTCGGCGGGCGCGGTGACGTTCCGCGACGCGGTGTTCGTCGGAGCCGCGGTGGACTTCGCCCAGCGGTCCCTCGTCGGCGGCACCCTCGACTTCACCGGCGCGCGCGGCGCGCCGCCAGGAGCACTGATGCCGTCGGGCTCCGCGCGCGGCACCGCGCCGGCGGGCCTCATCGTCCCGCCGACGTGGTGACACCCGACTCCCGCACCAGGACTGCGAACCAGGCCCGGGGCCCCCGCTGACGTACACGGGCGCGGAACCGTTTCACGGACGGCCAGAGGGCTATATCCGTAGGGACGCAACGGAGTTGGGGCGGGACGGGGCGTGGACAGGGGGAGAAGCGCGATGACCGGCGCACACGGGGTGACCCCGGAAGACGAAAAGGCGGAAGAGGGCCGGACGGAGCCCGAACCGACGGTGGACGAGCCACCGGAGATCGACCACGGGTCGAACGGGTCGGACGGGTCAATCGAGACGGACGAGTCGATCGAGACGGGCGGGTCAATCGAGTCGGGCGGGTCGAGGGAGAACGACACGGAAGCCTCGCCGGTGGCGGAAGCGCGTGCCGACGGGGCGGGGGTGCCCCTGGGGCCCGTGGACATCCCCCGCCAGCTGCCTCGCGCGGCGACGCACTTCACGGACCGGGTCGCGGAGCTGGCCCTGCTGGACGAGGCGGCCGGCAGGGCCGACGGTCTCGTCGTGGTGTCGGGACCGGCAGGGGTCGGAAAGAGCGCTCTGGCGGTGCAGTGGGCGCGACAGGCGGCGGACCGCTTCCCCGACGGCCAGCTCTACACCGATCTGCGCGGGTACCACAGCCTCCCGGCGCAGCGGCCCGAGGAGGCACTGCACTCCTTCCTGCTCGCGTTCAACGCGCCGATGGAGAACCTGAGCGGACACCTCGAGGCGATGGAGTCCAGATTCCGCACCGTGCTGCACGGCCGGCGCGTGCTGATGGTGATCGACAACGTGCGCAACGCCGAGCAGGTGATCCCCCTGCTGCCGGGATCGTCCGGATGCTGTGTCGTGGTGACCAGCCGCAGCGAACTGAGTTCGCTCGCGGCGACCCACGGAGCGGACCGCGTACCGGTGCGCCCGCTGCCGCAGGACGACGCGGTGCACCTGTTCTCCCTGGTCTCCCGGCAGGGCCGCACGCAGCAGATGGCCCGCCTGGCCGAACAGTGCGGCCGCCTTCCGCTGGCCGTGCGGATCGTGGCCGAACGCAGCCAGACCGCCGCCGACATCACGGATCTCATCCAAACGCTGGAAGACCCCGCCCAACGCATGGACGTCTTTGTCAGCGACGACGAGGAGACGGGAGTCCCCATGGCTCTGTCCTGGTCCTACGAGGGCCTGAGCGACCCCAAGGCCCGCGCGTTCCGGCTGCTCGCCCTGCACGCGGGACCCGACTTCTCGCCCGCGTCGGCCGCGGCGCTGCTGAACGAGACACTGGAGTCGGCGCAGCGGCTGCTGCGCTCCCTGAAGTCGGACAACCTGCTCGAGGAGATGTCGGACCGCCGCTACCGGTTCCACGACCTCGTACGGGACTACGCCAGGACACGGGTCCTCGAAAAAGAGTCGGAGGCGGAGCGCGTCGCCGCGGTCCGCCGCGAGCTGGAGTACTACCTGCGCTGCTGCGACGCCGTGGACCGCCTCATCGCCCCGCAGCGCCGGCACGTACCCGTGGACGAGAACAGCTTCGCCCTCCCGCTGCCCGACCTCTCCCACCCGGCGGGCGCCCTCGCCTGGTGCGACGCGGAGGTTGTCAGCATCGCCGCCGCCGTGGACCAGGCACGGCGGGGCGGCATGAACGACCTGGCGTGGAAGATCCCCATCTCGCTCATCTACTACTTCGTGGTCCGCCACCACCACACCTACCGCCACGACCTCTCCGTGGTCGCGCTGCGGGCCGCGCGGCTCTGTCACGACACGTCGGCCGAGATCTGGGCCAACATCTGCCTGGGCGGCGCGACCGGCGAGGTCGGCAGGCACACCGAGGCGGCCGAATACTTCTCAGCGGCACTGGACCTGAGCCGGCAGACCCGCGAACGCGAGTGGGAGGACATCGCGCAGGACAACCTCAACTGGACGCTGCGCCTGGCGGGCCGCCACGAAGAGGCCTACGCCCGGCGGAAAGAAGCACTGGACCGGCACACCGGCGAGCAGGACCAGCGCAGCCAGGCCATCAGTCTGAACGAGCTGGCCACCCTGAGCCTCATCCTCGATCAGCCCGAACGCGCCCTCGAACACCTGCTGGCCGCCCTCCCGCTGTCCCTGGCGGCCGACGACACACTCCAACGCGCGGCGATCCTGCACCAGTTGGGCACGACGACCCTCCGCCTGGGAGACCGCGAGGCGGCCACCGACTGGTTCGCCCAGGCGGTCTCCCTCCGCCGCGAGAGCGACGACCTCCCCGGCCTCGCGGACTCCCTCGTCGAACTGGGCCAACTCTGCGTGGACACGAACCCGGACACGGCCCGCGAGGCCCTGACCGAGGCCCTGAGAGTCATGGGACCCCTGGGGCACTCGCGCACGGAGGAGATCCGCAGCATGCTGGAATCCCTGTCGTCCTGACGGCAAACCCCACGGTTTAGTCACTCGACCCTGCGAAGGCGATAGGCCATCTGACCGCGTAGTGGGGTTGCGTGGGGGATGCTCGCTTAGTGGATCGCGTGCACACCTCGCCATACTGCGACGCCAACTGTTCCCGCGTCGAAGATGGCCAGCCCAGGAAATGCCGTCTGTAATTATCGATTAGATTAGCTTAGACCTCCGGTAGGTCTGGTTTTCTGCCGCCGCACTCACTGTATTGCGCACGAAATCCATGATTCCTAGAACTTCTATATAGAGTTCTTCATAGGAGTCGGCATCGACGCTCAGGTATTGACCGTGAGCTATTTCGTTACGCACTCTTAGGAGTTCGTAATCGATCAATCTCGTCTTGGTTTGGATGGGAGAAGCGTCGAGGCCGAGGGATTCGAAGAGGTCGAAGCACCTGGCACTGTTCAAGTTGGACTGAGTGTCCACCCCGCGGCGCCAGGGGATTTGTGCTCGTGTGGCATCTCCTGACAGCAGAGCGTGAGCCCTCCGAGTGATTCGGCGAGTCGCGGACAGCCCCTCTTGGGAATCAAGCGCCGACTCGTGTCCAAGTGCCACCAACGCAGGGTGGAGTTCACCATAGGTCAGACGACGACGCCCGATGTACTGGAGGTAAATCGAGAGGCAATGCTTCGCGTAACCCTCCCAGTGCGCATAGAGAAGAGGCACGCCGGCACGGCAAAGAGCGCGTTGAGCCGGGCTTTCAGTTTTCGCTCTGCGAATTGAGCTGAGATAGCTATGAAGCTCGCTGCGACGCCAAGCCAAATCCTCATCCAGCGCGTCCTGGAGTTCAGAGAGTGTCCGCACCTATTCCCCCAGGGAAAAAACCTTTTGACCAACCTCGAACATATACGGGATACGCAGGTCTGCGGACTTTCCTGCACCTGTCCGACTCTGGAATGTTGCGTCCTTCCAGACAGCTTGCACTCGCTGGCGGAGAATCTTAGGTCGAACGCCGTCTTCGAGCTGCTTCCACTGATCGTAGTTGAGCCCCAGGCCAGTTGTCACCGCTTCGAAGGCGGAAACTGTAAATCGACCACTGTACCTAGATTTTGCGGAATCGTAGCGCTTGAAGGACGATTCTCCCAATGCTGCGTCGAGCCACGAGAAAATATCCGTGAAGCGCTCGTACTCGAAATCTCGATCGAAGGCTGGGGAGTCGATGAAATCGCGCATCCGGGAGGTCAGGAATTCGCCTACGTCAGCAAGGCCGGAGAGGTCGGATCGCTGAGCGGTGACAATGGAAAGATACCGGAGTGCGAGTTCGACACCGTAGGCCTCCTCCTCCTGCCGCTCGCTTAGGCTGACGGTCTGCGTGAAGGCCGGAGCTTTCGCCAGCTGTTGGAGCCATCTAAAGAATGTTGGATCCAACATCACGGCGAGACAGTTGCGCGCCTCTTGTTCGGAAAGATGAGCCCCGCTATTAAGACGCTGGAACAGGTCGAACTTCGCTTGCTCGTCGCTTGTGTGCTCTACGATTTGAAAGTCAAGTCGAGCCCGCTTGAAGAATCGTTGTTGGGCTTCCGAGAGTGCCGTGGAGAGGCCTCCTTCAGGTGCGACTGATTCACTCCACACAACACCCTCAAGACTCTTCAGATAGTCTCCAGATGTCAGTGGTTCGGGAGCATCAAGTTTCCCGTCGTCCTTTCGTAGGGAGCCCATGAAGCGGAAAAGAGTTGACAGGCGTTGGACCCCGTCTACAACATCCCACACACCATCTTTCCGTGCGGCCACAAAAATAGGTGGGATCGGGATTCCGAGAAATACGCTCTCGATGAGTCGAGACTGTTGTTGAATTCCCCAGCGAAAGATTCTTTGAAACTCTGGGTGAATTTCGAGATCAGAGTTTTCGTACATGGAAAGCGCTTCATTGATCGCCATGCTGTAACGGTCGGTATGAATCTCCCGAGAGCGTTGGACGATTTCTTCCTGTAGCCCCACTTGCTCCTCCTTGAATGCCAGCTGTTTTGACATGCGGGCCCCCTCCCCTATCGCCCTGTACTGCATCAGTATGGACCGCGCTGCGGCCGGTTGGGTCCCTGATCGCTGAAGCGCTGTACCGAAATGTGGGGTTGGAGAGGCGTGAGCCCGACTGTCCAAGTCCCGGCGGACCCCTGGGAGCTTGAGACTGGGCTCGCAGAGGGGGCTAGGCGGGTGGACGGAGTGGTGCGAAGTAGCACGCAGCACCTGTTGTCGACGGGGCGCCCTGCATCTCCCGCACCCCCCCATCCGGCTGTTCCGTGATCACCTGACGGGCTCGATACGGCGCGGCCCACCACATGCATCACGGACCGGCTCAGCTCCGGTCTCCCCGCGCAGGCACGTCCCCGGAGGTCATCGACCGGCACACCACGGGCTGCATCGACAAGGGCGAAGTGAAGGACTACAAGGAGATCGAAAGAACCATGAGGTGGTCAGAAGACGACGCCGGCACAGTCTAGAAACTGCGTCGGAGGTGTGTCGCGAACACGGGGAGACAAAGAGGTCGCGAACACGGGGAGACAAAGAGAGAGGGCGGGAGTCAGTGAAACTGACTCCCGCCCTCTTCGATCAGGCATCCGCGCTGACCACCCAGGAACGTTCCTAGGTGATAGGCGAGTGCCCCCGGCAGGATTCGAACCTGCGCACACGGCTCCGGAGGCCGTTGCTCTATCCCCTGAGCTACGGGGGCGTGCGCCGCGCTGTGCGGGGCGACGGGTAGAACAGTACCAGCTTGGTCGGGGTCCTCATGAACAGGTATTCCGAGGTGGCGGGGAGGGGGCGGAGCGGGGTCGGGTCCCCTGTACGGGGCGGAAGTGGGGAAAACCCGGACGCGGTGGCCGGTGCGGACCTACTCTCGAGTTGTGCCAGGCGCGTCGGGCCGGGTCCTTGTCGTGGACGACAACAAGGTCATCCGGCAGTTGATCAGGGTCAATCTCGAGCTGGAGGGCTTCGAGGTCGTGACCGCGGCTGATGGTGCCGAATGTCTGGAAGTCGTGCACCAGGTGCAGCCCGACATCGTCACCCTCGACGTGGTCATGCCGCGCCTCGACGGCCTGCGGACCGCCGCCCGGCTCCGCGCCGACGACCGGACCAGTGACCTGCCCATCGTCATCGTCAGCGCCTGCACCCAGTACGAGGTGGAGAGCGGGCTCGACGTCGGGGTCGACGCCTTCCTCGCCAAGCCCTTCGAGCCCGGTGAACTCGTGCGCGTCGTCGGCCAGTTGAGGGAGCGCGGGCGTGCCCGTCGGAGCGGCGCCGCGGAGCGTGGCGGCGCGGGCGACGACGGCGGGGCACGCGACGGCGGCCCTGACAGTGCCGCCCCGGACGGCGAGGGCGACGGGACCGCAGGGCGGGCCACCCGCACCGCCGACGCCTGAGGCCGACGGCACCCCGGACGGCGCCCCCGACAACACCCCGGACGGCGAGGGGGACGGCACCCCGGAGGGCCGGCACGGGCCGGCACGGGCGCCGAGGCGATCCCGGTCCCACCGCTCCGACCCGTCCGCATCGCGGACCATCCGCGTAACCGACTCGCCTCCCCACCCCCCTCCTCCCCTACGCTTGCCCTGTGACGCCCGCCGACCTCTCCCGCACCGTCCTGCGCGCCGTCCGCCGCGCGGTCGACGACGGTGAGTTCGGTGTGGTTGCCGCGGGGGACGTGGAGCGGGCCGTCGCGCGCGTCGTCGTCGAGCGGCCCCGGCCCGGCGGACACGGGGACTACGCCACGAACGCCGCGCTCCAGATCGCCCGGCCCACCGGCCGCCCCCCGCGCCAGATCGCCGAGGTGCTCTCCCGGCGGCTCGCCGGCAGCCCGGGGATCGCGGCCGTCGAGATCAGCGGGCCGGGGTTCCTCAACCTCACCCTCGTTGCCGCCGACCCCGGCCGCGAGCTCGTCGGCGACATCCTCCGGCAGGGGAGCGGCTACGGGCACGGGGACGCCCTGCGCGGGCACCGCCTCGACCTGCGCGTCGCCCCCGAGCTGCGCGCCGAGGTCGTCGCCGACGCCCTCACCCGGATCGCCCGCAGCCAGGGCGCCGAGGTGCGCGACATAAAGGCCCCCGTCCCGGCCGACGGCGGTGACCACAGCGGCACCGGCGCCCCCGCCACCGTCCGGCCCGTCACCGTCCAGCCCGGCGCCATCCAGCCCGGCGCCATCCAGCCCGTCACCGACCGGCCCGCCACCATCCGGCCCGCCACCATCCGGCCCGCCACCATCCGGCCCGGCGCCATCCAACCCGGCGCCCCCCAGCCCGCCACCATCCAACCCGTCTCCGTCCGACCGGTCCCCGTCACCGACCCCGACCGGCTGTACGCCCGCCTCGGCCGCGACGCCGCCCGCTGGGCCCTGCTCCACCCCGCCGCGCACGACCACCCGCGCACCGCCACCGCCGAGGACCGCGCCGTCCTGCTCGCCCAGCGCGAGACGAACCCCCTCTTCCGCGTCCGGTACGCGCACGCCCGCACCCGCGCCCTCACCCGCAACGCCGCGGACCTCGGCTACGCCGGCGAGCCCGGGCCCACCCCGGGCCACGACCGGCTCGTCGCCGCGCTCGGCGAGCACCCGCGCCTGCTGCTCTCCGCCGCCACGCACCACGCCCCCGACCGGCTCGCCCGGCACCTCGTCGGCGTCGCCGACGCGCTGCTGCCCGCCCTCGGCGACGTCCTGCCCCTGGGCGGAGAGAAACCCTCGGCCGCCCACCGCGCCCGGCTCGCGCTCGCCGAAGCCGCCGGGACGGTGCTGGCCGGCGGCCTGACCCTGCTCGGCATCGACGCCCCCGTACACGTATGAGCATCACGAAGAGAGCGCAACCGCAGCCATGAGCCGTTCCGCACACCCCGCAGGCCCCCGGCACGCCGACGTCCTGCCCGAGGGGCACTACGCCGCCCCGCCGACCGACCTCAACGTCCTCGACCCCAAGGTCTGGTCGCGGACCGTCGCCCGTACCGAGGACGGCGGCACCACGGTCGGCGGCATCGAGGTCGCCCGGCTCGCCGAGGAGTTCGGCACCCCGGCCTACTTCCTCGACGAGTCCGACTTCCGCGCCCGGTGCGCCGCCTGGCGCGACGCCTTCGGGCCGGACGCCGACGTGTTCTACGCCGGCAAGGCGTTCCTGAGCCGCGCCGTCGTGCGCTGGCTGCATGAGGAGGGGCTCAACCTCGACGTCTGCTCCGGCGGCGAACTCGCCACCGCGCTCGCCGCCGGCATGCCCGCCGAGCGCATCGCCTTCCACGGCAACAACAAGACGGAGGAGGAGATCGAGCGCGCCGTCGCCGCGGGCGTCGGGCGCATCGTCCTCGACTCCTTCCAGGAGATCGTCCGCGTCGCCCACATCGCCGACGGACTCGGCAGGCGCCAGCGCGTGCAGATCCGGGTGACCGTCGGCGTCGAGGCGCACACGCACGAGTTCATCGCCACCGCGCACGAGGACCAGAAGTTCGGCATCGCGCTCGCCGGGGGACAGGCCGCCGAGGCCGTGCGGCGCGCCCTCAAGCTCGACGGGCTCGAACTCATCGGCATCCACAGCCACATCGGCTCGCAGATCTTCGACATGGCCGGCTTCGAGGTCGCCGCCCGCCGCGTCGTCGGACTGCTCGCCGAGGTGCGCGACGAGCACGGCGTCGAACTGCCCGAGATCGACCTCGGCGGCGGCCTCGGCATCGCGTACACCAGCGACGACGACCCCCGCGAGCCGCACGAGATCGCCAGGGCGCTGCACGAGATCGTCACCCGCGAGTGCGAGGCCGCCGCCCTGCGCACGCCCCGGATCTCCGTCGAGCCCGGCCGGGCCATCGTCGGGCCGACCGCCTTCACCCTCTACACCGTCGGCACCGTCAAGCCGCTGGACGGCCTGCGGACGTACGTGTCCGTCGACGGCGGGATGTCCGACAACATCCGCACCGCGCTCTACGACGCCGAGTACACCGTCGCCCTCGTCTCGCGCCGCTCCGACGCCGAGCCGCTGCTGGTGCGCGTCGTCGGCAAGCACTGCGAGAGCGGCGACATCGTCGTGAAGGACGCTTTCCTGCCGGCCGACATCGCCCCCGGCGACCTCATCGCGGTGCCCGCCACGGGCGCGTACTGCCGCTCCATGGCCAGCAACTACAACCACGCGCTCCGCCCGCCCGTCGTCGCCGTGCGCGACGGTGAGGCCCGGGTGATCGTGCGGCGCGAGACGGAGGAAGATCTCCTGCGTCTCGACGTCGGATAAATGAAATATCTGTCTCATTATCCGGACCGGGGGCAGAATCCCCGGTCCGGTAAGTGAGACTGGACCCACCGTAGGGATGTGGTGCGTAGTGCCATGTCGCAGTAGGAGAGGAAACGAGGTCGGATGATGCGTACGCGTCCGCTGAAGGTGGCGCTGCTGGGCTGTGGGGTCGTCGGCTCAGAGGTGGCGCGCATCATGACGACGCACGCCGACGACCTCGCCGCCCGCATCGGCGCCCCCGTCGAGCTCGCCGGCGTCGCCGTCCGCCGCCCCTCCAAGGTGCGCGAGGGGATCGACCCGGCCCTCGTGACCACGGACGCCACCGCGCTCGTCAAACGCGGCGACATCGACGTGGTCGTCGAAGTCATCGGAGGGATCGAGCCCGCCCGCACCCTCATCACCACCGCCTTCGAGCACGGCGCGTCGGTCGTCTCGGCCAACAAGGCGCTGCTCGCCCAGGACGGCGAGGCCCTGCACGCGGCCGCCGCCGCACAGGGGCGCGACCTGTACTACGAAGCCGCCGTCGCGGGCGCCATCCCGCTGATCCGGCCGCTGCGCGAGTCCCTCGCGGGCGACAAGGTCAACCGCGTGCTGGGGATCGTCAACGGCACCACGAACTTCATCCTCGACAAGATGGACTCCACGGGCGCCGGCTACCAGGAGGCCCTGGACGAGGCCACCGCCCTGGGCTACGCCGAGGCCGACCCGACCGCCGACGTCGAGGGCTTCGACGCCGCCGCGAAGGCCGCCATCCTCGCCGGGATCGCCTTCCACACGCGCGTACGCCTCGACGACGTGTACCGCGAGGGAATGACCGAGGTGACCGCCGCCGACTTCGCGTCCGCGAAGGAGATGGGCTGCACCATCAAGCTGCTCGCCATCTGCGAGCGGGCCGCCGACGGCCGGTCCGTCACCGCCCGCGTGCACCCCGCGATGATCCCGCTGACCCACCCGCTGGCCTCCGTGCGCGGCGCGTACAACGCCGTGTTCGTCGAGGCCGACGCCGCGGGCCAGCTGATGTTCTACGGGCCCGGCGCCGGCGGCTCGCCGACCGCGTCCGCCGTCCTGGGCGACCTCGTCGCCGTCTGCCGCAACCGGCTGGGCGGCGCGACCGGGCCCGGCGACTCCGCGTACACGCAGCTGCCCGTCTCCCCGATGGGCGACGTCGTGACGCGGTACCACATCAGCCTCGACGTGGCCGACAAGCCCGGCGTCCTCGCGCAGGTGGCGACGGTCTTCGCCGAGCACGGCGTCTCCATCGACACCGTGCGCCAGTCGGGGAAGGACGGCGAGGCCTCCCTCGTCGTCGTCACCCATCGCGCGGCGGACGCGGCCCTCACCGGGGTCGTGGACGCGCTGCGCCAGCTCGACACCGTGCGCGGTGTCGCCAGCATCATGCGTGTTGAAGGGGAGTAGCAGGGATGACCGGAATGACCCACCAGTGGCGCGGCATCATCGAGGAGTACCGGGACCGGCTCCCGGTGACCGGCACCACGCCGGTCGTGACGCTGCGCGAGGGCGGCACGCCGCTCGTGCCCGCGCAGGTCCTCTCCGAGCGCCTCGGCTGCGAGGTCCACCTGAAGGTCGAGGGCGCCAACCCCACCGGCTCCTTCAAGGACCGCGGCATGACCATGGCGATCACCAAGGCGAAGGAGGAGGGCGCGCAGGCCGTCATCTGCGCCTCCACCGGCAACACCTCGGCGAGCGCCGCCGCGTACGCCGTGCGGGCCGGGATGGTCTGCGCCGTGCTCGTGCCCCGCGGCAAGATCGCGCTCGGCAAGATGGGCCAGGCGCTGGTCTACGGCTCGAAGATCCTCCAGGTCGACGGCAACTTCGACGACTGCCTGAACCTCGCGCGCAGCCTCTCCGAGAACTACCCGGTGGCGCTGGTCAACTCCGTCAACCCGTTCCGCATCGAGGGCCAGAAGACCGCCTCGTTCGAGATCGTGGACGCGCTCGGCGACGCGCCCGACCTCCACGTCCTGCCGGTGGGCAACGCGGGCAACATCACGGCCTACTGGAAGGGCTACAAGGAGTACGCCGCCGACGGCGTCTCCTCGCGCACCCCGCGCATGTGGGGCTTCCAGGCCTCCGGCTCCGCGCCGATCGTGCGCGGCGAGATCGTCAAGGACCCCTCGACGATCGCGACCGCAATCCGCATCGGGAACCCGGCGTCGTGGCAGCACGCGCTCGCCGCGCGCGACGAGTCGGGCGGCCTCATCGACGAGGTGACGGACCGTGAGATCCTGCGCGCCTACAAGCTGTTGGCGTCCCAGGAGGGGGTCTTCGTCGAGCCGGCGTCCGCCGCGTCCGTCGCCGGTCTGCTGAAGGCCGCCGAGCAGGGCAAGGTCGACAAGGGCCAGAAGATCGTCTGCACCGTGACGGGCAACGGCCTCAAGGACCCGGACTGGGCCGTCGCGGGCGCTCCGCAGCCGGTCACCGTGCCGGTCGACGCGGCCGCCGCGGCCGAGCGGCTCGGCCTCGCCTGACCCCCCGGCCCGCGCTGACACCCCGTCAACCGGGCCCGTCCGCACCCCGGGTGCACAGGGGGCTTACGACACGCATCGTGCGCCTCCTGTGCGCCCTATGTCGCCACAGAACCTTCCTTCGATAGTCTGTACCGAACCCGCCCACCGCCTGTGCAGCGGTGCCGCCGTCGTTCCGTCGTTTTCTCTTCTGATTCCGTCGTTCGCGGCCCGGGTGCCTCATCAGACATCGGAAGTCTCGGAAGTTCTCGAAACATCCCGCAGTTCAAGGAGAGTCATCGAGCGATGGCCGGTCCCGCGTTCCGCGCCGCCGCCGTCAGGGTGCGCGTCCCCGCCACCAGCGCCAATCTCGGCCCGGGCTTCGACAGCCTCGGCCTGTCGCTGGGGCTCTACGACGACGTGGTCGTCAGGGTCGCCGACTCCGGGCTGAACATCGACATCGCGGGCGAGGGCTCCGAGACCCTGCCGCGCGACGAGTCCCACCTCCTCGTACGGGCCCTGCGCACCGCCTTCGACGCGCTCGGCGGGCAGCCGCGCGGCCTGGAGATCGTCTGCGCCAACCGCATCCCGCACGGCCGCGGCCTCGGCTCCTCCTCCGCCGCCATCGTCGCGGCCGTCGTCGCCTCGCGCGCCGTGACGATAGGCGGCGACGCCCGGCTCGACGACGCCGCGCTGCTCGAACTCGCCACCGAGATCGAGGGCCACCCGGACAACGTGGCACCGTGCCTGCTCGGCGGCTTCACCATCGCCTGGATGGAGAGCGGCGCGGGCCGGGCCGTCCGCCTGGCCGCCGCGGATTCCATCGTTCCGGTGGTTTTCGTCCCCGGAAAGCCCGTCCTCACCGAGATGGCGCGAGGACTCCTGCCGCGCAGCGTCCCCCATGTGGACGCGGCGGCCAACGCGGGCCGTGCGGCCCTGCTCGTCGAGGCCCTCACCCGGCGCCCCGAGCTGCTGCTGCCGGCCACGGAAGACCGCCTCCACCAGGAATACCGCGCCCCGGCCATGCCGGAGAGCGCGGCCCTCGTGGAGCGGCTGCGGGCCGACGGCGTCCCCGCAATGATCTCCGGGGCGGGCCCGACGGTCCTCGCCCTCGTGGAGGACGGCGCGGCCGACAAGGTCGCCCGGCTGGCCGGAGAGGGATGGGCGGCCAATCGCCTCGCCCTCGACGTCGAGGGAGCGAGCGTGCTGCCGCTTGGCTCCTGACACACGGTTGCCGGATGAGAGAGGGGGAATGTTTGTTGGATCCGGTAGTGTTAACCTCAAACCTGCACCCGACCCCACCATGGCGAGGTGCAGTGTGTCCCCGTCCGGGACAACCATTCTTCCGGGAGCCTCCCCAGCAATTCATCGCGATGCCGTCGCCCGTCGACAGCTCGCGCTGAATGTTGTCGAGCTTGCTCCGGAACCGGCGTGACCCGTTCCGCGTGACACGGAAATTCAGTGCACCCGCGGAATCCGGAATCGCTGCCACCAATGAATTCTTCCGCCTCTTCGGCGGACAACCGCCCCGGCACGGTCCGTACCGAGAGGACCACCGCCGGACAGCACGACCGGTCGCCGAGCCAGACAGGCCGACGTCCGCTCCAGGGAAGGACCCTTCGTGAGCGACACCACCGATCTGATGGGCGTGACTGCCGACAGCTCCGCTGCCGCGCCCGCAGCGTCCGCAGGGGATGCCTCTGCTGCGCCTGCCCGGCGGCGCCGCGGTACCGGCCTCGACGGCATGGTGCTGGCCGAGCTGCAGCAGGTCGCATCGGGCCTCGGTATCAGGGGGACTGCGCGGATGCGCAAGAGCCAGCTGATCGAGGTCATCAAGGAGGCGCAGGCCGGTGGCGGTGCCCCGGCGAAGAGCGCCGACACCGCCGAGGCCAAGCCGAAGCGCCGGGCCACCTCGAAGGCCCGTACCGACGACGAGTCCGCGGCCGACGTCAAGGCCGACCGGACCGACTCCGGGGCCGGCAAGGCCGAGAAGGCCGAGGCCGGCGCCGTGAAGGCGAAGAAGGCCGTCGCGCAGCAGCAGATCGACATCCCGGGCCAGGGCGCCGGGGACGAGCAGCCCGCCGGTGAGCGCCGGCGCCGGCGCGCGACCGCCGAGGCGGGCGCCCCGGAGACCGTCACCGCCGAGGCCAAGGGCGAGTCCAAGCAGGACGCCCAGGGCCAGGGCCAGGGCGACGGCGGCCAGGACAACGGCGGCAACGAGGGCCGGCGCGAGCGCCGCGACCGTCGGGACCGCGGTGGCCGCGACCGTGACCGCCGCGGCGGCAAGGGCGAGGGCGGCCAGGACGGCGGCGGCAACAAGGACCAGGGCCAGGGCCAGGGCGGCCGTCAGGACCGCCAGGACCGTCAGCAGCAGGGCGGCCGTCAGGACCGGCAGGACCGCCAGGACCGGCAGGACCGGAACAACGGCCCGCAGGACGACTTCGACGACGAGGCGGGCGGCCGTCGCGGCCGGCGCGGGCGCTACCGCGACCGCCGTGGCCGCCGCGGCCGCGACGAGGGCTTCGGCAACGAGCCGCAGGTGTCCGACGACGACGTGCTGATCCCGGTCGCCGGCATCCTCGACATCCTCGACAACTACGCCTTCATCCGTACGTCGGGCTACCTCCCCGGTCCCAACGACGTCTACGTCTCCCTCGCCCAGGTCCGCAAGAACGGCCTGCGCAAGGGCGACCACGTCACCGGTGCCGTGCGCCAGCCCAAGGAGGGCGAGCGCCGCGAGAAGTTCAACGCGCTGGTCCGCCTCGACTCGGCGAACGGCATGGCCGCCGACTCCGGCCGCGGACGCCCGGAGTTCAACAAGCTCACGCCGCTCTACCCGCAGGACCGGCTCCGCCTGGAGACCGACCCGGGCGTGCTGACGACCCGGATCATCGACCTCGTCGCGCCGATCGGCAAGGGCCAGCGCGGTCTGATCGTGGCCCCGCCGAAGACCGGCAAGACCATGATCATGCAGGCGATCGCCAACGCGATCACGCACAACAACCCCGAGTGCCACCTGATGGTCGTCCTGGTCGACGAGCGTCCGGAAGAGGTCACCGACATGCAGCGGTCGGTCAAGGGCGAGGTCATCTCCTCGACCTTCGACCGGCCGGCCGAGGACCACACGACCGTCGCCGAGCTGGCCATCGAGCGCGCCAAGCGTCTCGTGGAGCTGGGTCACGACGTCGTCGTGCTGCTCGACTCGATCACCCGTCTGGGCCGCGCCTACAACCTGGCGGCGCCGGCCTCCGGCCGCATCCTGTCCGGTGGTGTCGACTCGACCGCGCTGTACCCGCCCAAGCGCTTCTTCGGTGCCGCGCGCAACATCGAGGACGGCGGCTCGCTGACCATCCTCGCCACCGCGCTCGTCGACACCGGCTCCCGCATGGACGAGGTGATCTTCGAGGAGTTCAAGGGCACCGGCAACGCCGAGCTCAAGCTCGACCGCAAGCTCGCCGACAAGCGCATCTTCCCGGCGGTGGACGTCGACGCGTCCGGCACCCGCAAGGAAGAGATCCTGCTCGGCAGCGACGAGCTCGCCATCACCTGGAAGCTGCGCCGCGTGCTGCACGCGCTCGACCAGCAGCAGGCGATCGAGCTGCTCCTCGACAAGATGAAGCAGACGAAGTCCAACGCGGAGTTCCTGCTCCAGATCCAGAAGACGACGCCGACGCCGGGCAACGGCAACGACTGACCGTCGTACGTCCTTCAGGGCTGAGCCCCGCCGCACCCGCGGCGGGGCTCAGCCCTTTTCGCGCCCGGGCACCCGGAGACCTTCACCACATGCATAAGAATTCGGGCCCTTTGTGAAGCATGGCGGACACCTCTACAAAAGCGCAGGTGAGAGCGGTAAGGGACCTTGGTCCCGTGACACTGCGTGAGGGGTGGTGCCCGCTGCGGAAACGATTCGCTGTGCAACCCTTCATGGCGATTCGCCGTCACACCAGGTGAGGGCCACAGTGGAGCTGACAGACCCAGCGAGGGACACATGCCGGACCGTGACAGCCAGCCCGGGCGCCGACGCGCCAAGGGCCGCCGCCGCAAGCCGCGCAGCGGGCGCAGTAGGGCGCTGCGCATCGCGGCGTGGAGCGCGGCGGGCGTCGTCGTCCTCGGCGGTACCGGGATCGGGTACGTCTATTTCAAGCTCGACGGCAACATCAAGAGCGTCGACATCAACGCGGCGCTGGGCACCGACCGCCCGGACGACGTGGACAACGGCTCGCAGGACATCCTGGTCCTCGGCTCCGACAGCCGCGCCGGGGCCAACAAGAAGGCCGGCGGCGGCACGGACGACGGCTCGGCCCGCTCCGACACCGCGATGATCGTCCACATCTACAAGGGCCACAAGAAGGCCAGTGTCGTCTCCATACCCCGGGACACCCTCATAGACCGGCCGGAGTGCACGGACGGCGACGGCACCGAGCACCCGGCCTCCCGGGGCGTCATGTTCAACTCCGCCTACTCCACGGGCGGGGCGGCCTGCGCGGTGAAGACCGCCGAGTCCGTGACCGGCATCCGCATGGACCACTACGTCGAGGTCGACTTCAGCGGCTTCGAGCAGCTCATCGACGACCTCGGCGGCGTCGACGTCACCACCACCAAGGCGATCGACGACCCCGACAGCCACCTCGAACTCGACGCGGGCACCCACACCCTGAGCGGCAAGCAGGCCCTCGGTCTCGTCCGCACCCGGCACGGCGTCGGCGACGGCAGCGACCTGGGCCGCATCCAGCTCCAGCAGGCGTTCATGAAGGCCCTGATGGACCAGCTGAAGGACGTCGGCGTCTTCACCAGCCCCTCCAAGCTCTACGCCCTCGCGAACACCGCCACCAAGTCCGTGACCACCGACTCGGAGCTGGCCTCCGTGAAGGACCTGGCCTCGTTCGCGAACGGGCTCAAGGGCATCGGCTCCGGAGACATGGACATGGTGACGCTGCCGGTGCAGTACGACTCCGCCGACGCCAACCGCGTCCTCGTCGACCGGACCAAGGCCGACCAGGTCTGGAAGGCCCTCAAGGCCGACCGGGCCATCCCGGCCGCCGCCAAGAAGGGCACCGCCACCGGCCAGGCCGACGGCGTGGTCGAGTAGGACCGGCGGGCCCGGGAATAGTTCCGCACCCACCCCGGTTTTGGGAGATGCGGCCGGTCCTGGCAGACTGGTCCGTCGGCTCCGGTTCACGCTCCCGCAATCCGCGGCTGCGACCCGGCGCCCTCCCGAACCTAGGAGACACCTTGAAGCGCGACATCCACCCCGAGTACGTCGAGACGCAGGTCAGCTGCACCTGTGGCGCGTCGTTCACCACTCGCAGCACCATCGACTCCGGCACCATCCGTGCCGAGGTCTGCTCCGAGTGCCACCCGTTCTACACGGGCAAGCAGAAGATCCTCGACACCGGTGGCCGCGTGGCCCGCTTCGAGGCCCGCTTCGGCAAGGCTGCCGCTGCTCAGAAGTAGCGAGGCTCCAGCGCCGGTCTCCGGTGCCCCTGTCTACCGCGGGGGCACCGGGACCGGCGCTTTGCGGTGCAGCCCCCTTTTGACCCCCCGTACCAGCAGGAGCCGGAGATGTTCGAGGCCGTCGAGGACCTGATCGGTGAGCACGCCGATCTGGAGAAGAAGCTCGCTGACCCGTCGGTCCACGCCGACCAGGCCAACGCGCGCAAGCTGAACAAGCGCTACGCAGAGCTGACCCCGATCGTCACGACGTACCGCTCCTGGAAGCAGACCGGGGACGACATCGAGACGGCCAAGGAGTTCGCCGCCGACGACCCGGACTTCGCCGCCGAGGTCAAGGAGCTGGAGAAGTCGCGCGAGGAGATCACCGAGAAGCTGCGGCTCCTGCTGGTGCCCCGCGACCCCTCCGACGACAAGGACGTCATCCTGGAGGTCAAGGCGGGCGCGGGCGGCGACGAGTCCGCCCTGTTCGCCGGCGACCTGCTGCGCATGTACCTGCGCTACGCCGAGCGCGTCGGCTGGAAGACCGAGATCATCGACGCCACCGAGTCCGAGCTGGGCGGCTACAAGGACGTCCAGGTCGCCGTGAAGACCAAGGGCGGCAACGGCGCGACCGAGCCCGGCCAGGGCGTGTGGGCCCGCCTCAAGTACGAGGGCGGCGTGCACCGCGTGCAGCGCGTGCCCTCCACCGAGTCGCAGGGCCGCATCCACACCTCCGCCGCCGGCGTGCTCGTCACGCCCGAGGCCGAGGAGGTCGACGTCGAGATCCACGCCAACGACCTGCGCATCGACGTCTACCGCTCCTCGGGCCCCGGCGGCCAGTCCGTCAACACGACCGACTCCGCCGTGCGCATCACGCACCTGCCCACCGGCGTCGTCGCGTCCTGCCAGAACGAGAAGAGCCAGCTCCAGAACAAGGAGCAGGCGATGCGTATCCTGCGCTCCAGGCTCCTCGCCGCGGCACAGGAGAAGGCCGAGGCCGAGGCCGCCGACGCCCGCCGCAGCCAGGTCCGCACCGTCGACCGCTCCGAGAAGATCCGCACCTACAACTTCCCGGAGAACCGCATCTCCGACCACCGCGTCGGCTTCAAGGCCTACAACCTGGACCAGGTGCTCGACGGCGACCTCGACGCCGTCATCCAGGCGTGCGTCGACGCGGACTCGGCCGCCAAGCTCGCCGCGGCGTAATCCCGTACAACAGCTCAGTCCCGGAGGACCAGCGTGCAGCCACATCTTGGGGGGCGGCCCCCGAACCCCCGCAGCGTGCTGCTCGCGGAAGTGGCCCAGGCCACCCAGCGCCTCGCCGACGCCGGCGTGCCCTCGCCGCGCAACGACGCCGAGGAGCTCGCCGCGTGGGTGCACGGCGTGAAGCGGGGCGAGCTGCACACCGTCAAGGACCGTGACTTCGACGCCCGCTACTGGGAGGCCATCTCCCGCCGCGAGGCGCGCGAACCGCTCCAGCACATCACCGGGCTCGCCTACTTCCGCTACCTGGAGCTCCAGGTCGGCCCCGGCGTCTTCGTGCCGCGCCCGGAGACCGAGTCCGTCGTCGGGTGGGCCATAGACGCCGTGCGCGCCATGGACGTCGTCGAGCCGCTGATCGTCGATCTGTGCACCGGCTCCGGCGCCATCGCCCTCGCGCTCGCCCAGGAGGTGCCGCGCTCGCGCGTGCACGCCGTGGAGCTGTCCGAGGACGCCCTCAAATGGACGCGGAAGAACGTCGAGGGGTCCAGGGTCGACCTGCGCCAAGGAGACGCTCTGGCGGCCTTCCCCGACCTCGACGGCCAGGTCGACCTCGTCGTCTCCAACCCGCCCTACATCCCGCTCACCGAGTGGGAGTACGTGGCGCCCGAGGCCCGCGACTACGACCCCGACCTCGCCCTGTTCTCCGGCGAGGACGGCCTCGACCTGATCCGCGGCATCGAGCGCACCGCCCACCGGCTGCTGCGCCCCGGCGGCGTCGTCGTCATCGAGCACGCGGACACCCAGGGCGGCCAGGTGCCGTGGATCTTCACCGAGGAGCGGGGCTGGGCGGATGCCGCCGACCACCCGGACCTCAACAACCGGCCCCGGTTCGCGACCGCACGCAAGGCGATGCCGTGACCGTTCCCCGTTTCGTACCTGAGCAGGAGGCCCGCTAGATGGCACGGCGCTACGACACCAACGACGCGACCGACCGCATCACCGGTCTGCGCGAAGCCGCGTCCGCCGTCCGCCGCGGCGAGCTGGTCGTACTCCCCACCGACACCGTCTACGGCATCGGTGCCGACGCGTTCGTCCCCGAGGCCGTCGGCGACCTGCTGGAGGCCAAGGGCCGCGGCCGCAACATGCCGACCCCGGTCGTCATCCCGTCGCCGAACACGCTGCACGGGCTCGTCACGGACTTCTCCGAGCTGGCCTGGGAACTGGTCGACGCCTTCTGGCCGGGCGGCCTCACCCTCGTCGCCAAGCACCAGCCGTCGCTCCAGTGGGACCTCGGCGAGACCGGCGGCACCGTCGCGGTGCGCATGCCCCTGCACCCCGTCGCCATCGAGCTGCTCACCGAGGTCGGCCCGCTGGCCCTGTCGTCGGCCAACCTGACCGGACACCCCTCGCCCGAGACCTGCGACGCCGCGCAGGAGATGCTCGGCGACTCCGTCTCCGTCTACCTCGACGGCGGCCCCACCCCCGGCAACATCCCCTCCTCCATCGTCGACGTGACCGGTCCCGTCCCGGTCCTGCTGCGCGCGGGCGCGCTCAGCGCCGACGAGCTGCGCAAGGTGGTACCCGACCTCGAGGTGGCGAATTGACAGCCCCTGAGACGGGGCGTGGCATAGGCACCGAGTCCATCCCGTACGGGGAGCCCCTGGTGCTCCCCGGCGACTCCTTCCGCATCCTCCACGTCAGCACCGGCAACGTCTGCCGCTCGCCCATCACCGAGCGGCTGACCCGGCACGCCCTCGCCGACCGGCTCGGCGCGCGGGTGGCCGGCGGCCTCATCGTGGAGAGCGCGGGCACCTGGGGCCACGAGGGCGCCCCCATGGAGGCCAACGCCGAGACGGTCCTGGCGGACTTCGGCGCGGACGCCTCCGGCTTCGTCGGGCGCGAGCTGCTGGACGACCACGTCATAAGGGCCGACCTGGTGCTGACCGCGACCCGCGACCACCGCGCCCAGGTCATCTCCATGGGGCACAGCGCGGGCCTGCGCACGTTCACCCTCAAGGAGTTCACCCGGCTCGTGCGCGCCATAGACCCGGCGACCCTGCCCGATCCGGTGGAGGCCGGCGTGGTCGAGCGCGCGCGGTCCCTGGTGCGGGCCGCGGCCGCGCTGCGCGGGTGGCTCCTCGCGCCCAGCGTCGAGGCCGACGAGGTGTACGACCCGTACGGCGCCCCGCTGCCGTTCTTCCGGTCGGTGGGCTCCGAGATCAGCGAGGCGCTGGACCCGGTGGTGTCGGCGCTGACGGGCGTGCCCAAGTAGGCCGCGCCGTTCCCCGCGCCGCCGACGGGCCCCGGATCTAGGCTGGAGAGCACCCAGCCCCTCCGCGAGGCCCGGAGCCGAACATGCCGGTGATGAGCGAACCCGTCGCACTCGAAGCGCTGCGCCGGCAGGACCCCGAGCTGGCCGAGGTCGTCCTCGGCGAGAGCGCCCGGCAGGCCGACGGCCTCCAGCTGATCGCCGCCGAGAACTTCAGCTCGCCCGCGGTGCTCGCCGCGCTCGGCTCCCCGCTGGCCAACAAGTACGCGGAGGGCTATCCCGGCGCCCGCCACCACGGCGGCTGCGAGATCGTCGACGTCGCCGAGCGGATCGCCGTGGAGCGCGCCCAGGCCCTCTTCGGGGCCGCCCACGTCAACGTGCAGGCGCACTCCGGCTCCTCCGCCGTGCTGGCCGCCTACGCGGTCCTGCTGCGCCCCGGGGACACCGTCCTGGCCATGGGGCTGCCCTCGGGCGGCCACCTCACCCACGGCTCACCGGCGAACTTCTCGGGCCGCTGGTTCGACTTCGTGCCCTACGGCGTCGATCCCGCGACCGGGCTGGTCGACCTCGACGAGGTCCGCGCGCTGGCCCGTGCGCACCGCCCCAAGGCGCTCGTCTGCGGCTCGATCTCCTACCCCCGGCACCTCGACTACGCGGCCTTCCGGGAGATCGCCGACGACGTCGGCGCCCACCTCGTCGTGGACGCCGCGCACCCCATCGGGCTCGTCGCCGGGGGAGCGGCCCCGAACCCGGTGCCGTATGCCGACATCGTCTGCGCGACCACCCACAAGGTGCTGCGCGGCCCGCGCGGCGGCATGCTGCTGTGCGGCGCCGAGCTGGCGGACCGGGTGGACCGGGCGGTCTTCCCGTTCACGCAGGGCGGCGCCCAGATGCACACCATCGCCGCCAAGGCCGTCGCGTTCGGCGAGGCCTCGACGCCGGCCTTCACGGGGTACGCGCACCAGGTCGTCGCCAACGCCCGGGTGCTGGCCGGGGCGCTGGCGGCGGAGGGCTTCGCCGTCACCACGGGCGGCACCGACACCCATCTGGTCACCGTGGACCCCGCCCCGCTCGGCGCCGACGGCCGGGCGGCCCGCGGCCGGCTGGCCTCGGCGGGCATGGTCCTGGACACCTGCGCCCTGCCGTACGGGGACGGCCGCGGGCTGCGGCTGGGCACCGCCGCCGTGACCACCCAGGGCATGGGCGAGGTGGAGATGGCCCGCATCGCGGTGCTCCTCTCGGGTGTCGTGCGCGACGCCTTCGACGTGCGGGAGGTGCGCGAGGAGGTCCGTGAACTGGCCGGGAGATTTCCCCCGTATCCGGGCGGATGAGGGACGGACCCACCGTGCGGAGCAGCGGCGGTGCGGACCGGAACCGTCACTCGTGCAACCATCGTCGCTACCCGTAAGTCCTCGACCCCAAGCACTCGAAGCTAGGGTGTGGGGCTGAGATGGCCAGCGATACCTGTGGGGAAGCCCGTGCGTGAATACCTGCTGACGCTCTGCATCACGGCCGCGGTGACGTACCTGCTGACCGGCCCGGTGCGGAAGTTCGCGATCGTGGCCGGCGCCATGCCGGAAATCCGGGCACGCGACGTGCACCGGGAGCCCACGCCGCGGCTCGGTGGGATCGCCATGTTCTTCGGCCTGTGCGCGGGCCTGCTGGTCGCCGACCACCTGACCAACCTGGACCAGGTCTTCGAGTCCTCGAACGAGCCGAGAGCCCTGCTGTCGGGCGCCGCGCTGATCTGGCTGATCGGCGTCCTGGACGACAAGTTCGAGATCGACGCCCTGATCAAGCTGGGCGGCCAGATGATCGCCGCGGGCGTCATGGTCATGCAGGGTCTGACGATCCTGTGGCTGCCGATCCCCGGCGTCGGCACGGTCTCCCTGACCCAGTGGCAGGGCACGCTGCTGACCGTCGCGCTCGTGGTCATCACGATCAACGCGGTGAACTTCGTCGACGGCCTGGACGGGCTCGCGGCCGGCATGGTGTGCATCGCGGCGGCGGCGTTCTTCCTGTACGCGTACCGGATCTGGTACGGCTACGGCATCGAGTCGGCGGCTCCGGCCACGCTGTTCGCGGCGATCCTGATGGGCATGTGCCTGGGCTTCCTGCCGCACAACATGCATCCGGCGCGGATCTTCATGGGCGACTCGGGGTCGATGCTGATCGGGCTCGTGCTGGCCGCGGGCGCCATCTCCATCACCGGGCAGGTCGACCCGGACGCCCTGAAGCTCAACCTCGGCGGCTCCACCCGGGACACCACGCACGCGATGCTCCCGGTCTTCATCCCGCTGCTGATGCCGCTGACGATCATCGCGATCCCGTTCGCGGACCTGGTCCTCGCGATCGTGCGCCGGACCTGGAACGGGCAGTCGCCGTTCGCCGCCGACCGCGGCCACCTGCACCACCGGCTCCTGGAGATCGGCCACTCGCACTCCCGCGCGGTGCTGATCATGTACTTCTGGTCGGCGCTCATCGCCTTCGGCGCGGTCGCCTACTCGGTGCACTCCGCGTCCGGGACGTGGGTGATGCTCAGCGTCGTGGCCCTGAGCTTCGTCGGGCTGCTGCTGCTGTTGCTGCCGCGCTTCACGCCGCACACCCCGCGCTGGGCCGAGCACCTGGTGCCTCCGCGCTACCGGCGCCGCCGGGCCGCCGGGCGGACGCCGGACGGTGAGCCGGCGGATGCCGCCACTGCGGACACGCGTGCGGAAAAGGGCGAAGAAGGCGAAAGCGACGAAGGCGACGAAGGCGAACGAACGCCGATTCCCGCAGGAGTCAACGGAGCGACGGCAATTGGCGCCCGTTCGCGCTTCACCGATCGGCGGAAGGCCGGTTCGTCGCGCTGACGCGGGGTGGCAAAAGGCCCCAATAGCAGACAAGTTGCTGAAGTAGGCGCGCAGACGCGCACTGTCACTCTCATGTGTGACAGCAAGCACACCATCTAGGTAAAGACCGCATCAAATAGTTTGTGATACCGTTCACGAAACCCGGGGATAGAGCCGAAAGACCGGAGTGCGACGGTCCCTTGGCCCGAAATTCACTCTCGGCCCCGGACTACGCTCGTCCATGACGACACCCTGCCCCCATCACTAAGCGGAGCTGCCGCCATGCCGTCCAACGACGCACGGACCCTTCTCAAAATCGCCGTACCCACAGCGGCAGTTGGCGCGATCACGATCGCGATCAGCGCCGCCGTCGCGGGCGGCAAGGGGGCTCTCGGTGCGCTCGTGGGCACGGTCGTGGCGATGTTCTTCATGGGGCTCGGCCTGCTGGTCCTGGAGCGCACTGCCAAATCGCTTCCGCACCTGTTCCAGATGATGGGCCTGATGCTCTACGCGGTGCAGCTGCTGCTGATGGTCGTCTTCATGGCTCTCTTCAAGGACACGACGCTCTTCAACCCGCGGTCCTTCGCGATCGCACTGGTCGTCTCGACCCTCGCGTGGATCGCCGCGCAGACGCGCGCCCACATGAAGGCGAAGATCCTTTACGTCGATCCGGACTCCGCCTCCCAGAAGGGCGAGAAGGCCGAGAAGACGGGGCCGACGTCGTGAAGCGTAGGGGCGGGATAAGCGGAGCTACGGGACCCTGCTATCGTCCGGTGCCAACTGCGGCATCGCGGGCGCGGGCATCTGAGCTGACGCCTGCTGTAGCGCGAGGCTTGATGCCCACCTGCCGCCCCCACATCCGTAACACCAGTCCCGTGCCGAACCGCGGCTGCTCGCCGCGCCGACACAACGAGGTTGCCGTACCTATGCGCCACGCTGAAGGAGCCCGCGGTGAGTGCTGACCCGACGCAGGTGCTCGCCTTCGAGACCGACTGCCACCTTTTTGATGGGTGTGGCTTCCCGGCCCCCGGCCTGCACTCGTTCCTGTTCGAGCCCCTCTGGGGCGACGCGGACAGCAACCTGTACTTCAACAAGACGATGCTCCTGGCGCTGCTCGGGTCGGTTGTCATCATCGGCTTCTTCTGGGCCGCCTTCGCCAAGCCGAAGATGGTTCCCGGCAAGTTGCAGATGGTCGCCGAGGCCGGTTACGACTTCGTCCGGCGCGGCATCGTCTACGAGACGATCGGCAAGCGCGAGGGCGAGAAGTACGTGCCCTTCATGGTCTCGCTGTTCTTCTTCGTGTGGATGATGAACCTCTGGTCGATCATCCCGATCGCCCAGTTCCCGGTGACGGCGATCATTTCCTACCCGGCGGCCATCGCGGCCATCGTGTACGTGATGTGGGTCGCGCTCACCTTCAAGCGCCACGGCTTCGTCGGCGCCTTCAAGAACTTCACGGGCTACGACAAGTCGCTCGGCGCGGTGCTGCCGCTGTCGATGACGATCGAGTTCTTCTCGAACCTGATCGTCCGGCCGTTCACGCACACCGTCCGGCTCTTCGCGAACATGTTCGCCGGCCACACCCTGCTGCTGCTCTTCACGATCGCCAGCTGGTACATGCTCAACGGCATCGGCATCGCGTACTCGGCCGTCTCGTTCGTGATGGTCCTCGTCATGACCGCGTTCGAGCTCTTCATCCAGGCCGTGCAGGCCTACGTGTTCGTGCTCCTCGCGTGCAGCTTCCTCCAGGGCGCAATGGCCGAAAGCCACTGAGTCCGACTTCTGCACCACATTCCATAGACATCCGGTGGCCAACCCCCACCGGTACTTGAAAGAGAAGGAAGAACCGGCATGTCCGCTCTCGCGCAGACCCTCGCCGCTGGCGTCGAAATCAAGGGCAACCTCGGCTCGATCGGTTACGGCCTCGCGGCCATCGGCCCGGGCGTCGGCGTCGGCATCATCTTCGGTAACGGTACCCAGGCTCTCGCCCGTCAGCCCGAGGCTGCCGGCCTGATCCGCGCCAACCAGATCCTCGGCTTCGCCTTCTGTGAGGCGCTGGCTCTGATCGGTCTGGTCATGCCGTTCGTTTACCCGAGCGCCTGATCCGTCCGTCGGACCGTTCCTTTCGACGAAAGGCATTGAAATGAGCTTCCTGGTTCAGCTGGCGGCTGAGGAGGCAGAGAACCCCCTCATCCCGCCGATCCCCGAGCTCGTGATCGGCTTTATCGCCTTCGTCATCGTCTTCGGCTTCCTCGCCAAGAAGCTGCTCCCGAACATCAACAAGGTTCTGGAGGAGCGCCGCGAGGCCATCGAAGGCGGTATCGAGAAGGCCGAGGCCGCTCAGACCGAGGCACAGAGCGTTCTTGAGCAGTACAAGGCTCAGCTCGCCGAAGCCCGGCACGAGGCCGCGCGGCTGCGCCAGGAGGCGCAGGAGCAGGGCGCCACGCTCATCGCCGAGATGCGTGCGGAAGGCCAGCGGCAGCGTGAGGAGATCATCGCCGCCGGTCACGCCCAGATCGAGGCCGACCGCAAGGCCGCCGCTCAGTCGCTGCGTCAGGACGTCGGCCAGCTGGCCACCGACCTGGCCGGCAAGCTGGTCGGCGAGTCGCTCGACGACTACGCCCGGCAGTCGCGCACGATCGACCGTTTCCTCGGCGAGCTCGAGGAGAAGGCAGAGGCTGCTCGATGACCGTCCACGGAGCGAGCCGCGAGGCCCTCGTCGACGCGCGTGGGCGCCTGGACGCGCTGACCGACTCCACGTCGGTCGACGCCGAGGCGCTCGCCGGTGACCTGGCCGCGGTGACGGCGCTGCTGGACCGCGAGGTCTCGCTGCGCCGCGTCCTCACCGACCCGGCCCAGGCCGCCGAGGCCAAGGCCGAGCTCGCGGGCCGGCTGCTCGGCGGCCAGGTCAGCGGCGCGGCCGTCGACCTGGTGTCCGGTCTGGTCCGCTCCCGGTGGTCGGCGTCGCGCGATCTGGTCGACTCCCTGGAGGAGCTGGCCACGACCGCGGACCTCACCGCGGCGCAGCAGAGCGGCCGGCTCGACGACGTCGAGGACGAGCTGTTCCGGTTCGGCCGGATCGTCGCGTCCAACACGCAGCTGCGAGCCGCCCTGACCGACAAGGGCGCCTCGGGCGCACTGCGCGGCAGCCTCGTCAAGGAGCTGCTCGGCGGCCGGGCCAAGCCCACCACCGAGCGTCTCGTCGAGCGTCTTGTGACCGCGCCGCGTGGACGTAGCCTTGAAGGGGGACTCGAGTCCCTCTCCAAGCTCGCCGCAGAGCGCCGGGAGCGCATGGTGGCCGTCGTCACGACGGCGGTGCCGCTGACCGACCAGCAGAAGCAGCGCCTGGGTCAGGCCCTCGCGAAGCTCTACGGCCGTCAGATGCACCTGAACCTGGACGTGGACCCCGGGGTCCTCGGCGGGATCAAGGTGCAGGTCGGCGACGAGGTCATCAACGGCTCCATCGCGGACCGCATCGAGGACGCCAGCCGCCGCATGGCCGGCTGACACCTCACCCACGTACGAACTACGGCCCTAGTTGGGCCGTGCAGAGGATTCCTGGGGGCTGACCCCAGACCCCAAGAACACTTCGGGCCCAACAAGGAGAGCAGGGAACCCAGATGGCGGAGCTCACGATCCGGCCGGAGGAGATCCGGGACGCGCTGGAGAACTTTGTCCAGGCGTACAAGCCGGACGCGGCCTCGCGCGAGGAGGTCGGTACGGTCACCCTTGCCGGCGACGGCATCGCGAAGGTCGAGGGTCTCCCCTCGGCCATGGCCAACGAACTGCTGAAGTTCGAGGACGGCACCCTCGGCCTCGCGCTCAACCTGGAAGAGCGCGAGATCGGCGCCATCGTCCTCGGTGAGTTCAGCGGCATCGAGGAGGGTCAGCCGGTCACGCGTACCGGCGAGGTCCTGTCCGTCGGCGTCGGCGAGGGCTACCTGGGTCGCGTCGTCGACCCGCTCGGCAACCCGATCGACGGCCTCGGCGACATCGACACCGTCGGCCGCCGCGCCCTTGAGTTGCAGGCCCCCACGGTCATGCAGCGCAAGTCGGTGCACGAGCCGATGGAGACCGGCTACAAGGCCGTCGACGCCATGACCCCGATCGGCCGTGGCCAGCGACAGCTGATCATCGGTGACCGCCAGACCGGCAAGACCGCCCTGGCCGTCGACACGATCATCAACCAGCGTGACAACTGGCGCACCGGCGACCCGTCGAAGCAGGTCCGCTGCGTCTACGTCGCCATCGGTCAGAAGGGTTCCACCATCGCCTCCGTGCGGGGTGCCCTGGAAGAGGCCGGCGCGCTGGAGTACACGACCATCGTCGCCGCCCCGGCGTCCGACCCGGCCGGCTTCAAGTACCTGGCGCCGTACACCGGTTCGGCCATCGGCCAGCAGTGGATGTACGAGGGCAAGCACGTCCTCATCATCTTCGACGACCTCTCGAAGCAGGCCGACGCCTACCGCGCCGTGTCCCTGCTGCTGCGCCGCCCGCCGGGGCGCGAGGCCTACCCGGGTGACGTCTTCTACCTGCACTCGCGTCTGCTCGAGCGCTGCGCGAAGCTCTCGGACGACCTCGGTGCCGGTTCGATGACGGGTCTGCCGATCGTCGAGACGAAGGCCAACGACGTCTCGGCGTTCATCCCGACCAACGTCATCTCCATCACCGACGGCCAGTGCTTCCTGGAGTCGGACCTCTTCAACGCCGGTCAGCGCCCCGCGCTGAACGTCGGTATCTCCGTCTCCCGCGTCGGTGGTTCCGCGCAGCACAAGGCGATGAAGCAGGTCTCCGGCCGACTGCGCCTCGACCTGGCCCAGTACCGCGAGCTGGAGGCGTTCGCCGCCTTCGGTTCCGACCTGGACGCCGCGTCGAAGTCGCAGCTGGAGCGCGGCCAGCGTCTGGTCGAGCTGCTCAAGCAGGCTCAGTACCAGCCGATGCCGACCGAGGACCAGGTCGTCTCCGTCTGGGCCGGTACCACCGGCAAGATGGACGACGTCCCCGTCGCCGACATCCGCCGCTTCGAGAAGGAGCTCCTGGAGCACCTGCACCGCAAGGAGCAGGGCCTCATGACCTCCATCAAGGAGGGCGGCAAGATGTCGGACGACACCCTCACCGCTGTTGCCGACGCCATCGTCGACTTCAAGAAGCAGTTCGAGACCTCGGACGGGAAGCTTCTCGGCGAGGACGCTCCGGCCGCCGCCGGTAAGTGACGACGGAAGGGACCTGACTCATGGGAGCCCAGCTCCGGGTCTACAAGCGTCGCATCCGGTCCGTCACCGCGACCAAGAAGATCACCAAGGCGATGGAGATGATCGCCGCCTCGCGCGTCGTCAAGGCGCAGCGCAAGGTGGCGGCCTCCACGCCGTACGCGACCGAGCTGACGCGCGCGGTCACGGCGGTGGGGACCGGGTCGAACACCAAGCACCCGCTGACGACGGAGGCCGAGACGCCGACCCGCTCCGCGGTCCTGCTCCTCACGAGCGACCGCGGTCTGGCCGGTGCCTTCAACTCGAACGCGATCAAGGCCGCGGAGCAGCTCACCGAGCGGCTCGTGGCCGAGGGCAAGGAGGTCGACACGTACATCGTCGGCCGCCGCGGTCTGGCCCACTACAACTTCCGCGAGCGCAAGGTCGCGGAGTCGTGGTCGGGCTTCACCGACGAGCCCACGTACGCGGACGCCAAGAAGGTCGCGGGCCCGTTGATCGAGGCCATCGAGAAGGAGACGGCGGACGGCGGCGTGGATGAACTCCACATCGTCTACACCGAGTTCGTCTCGATGATGACGCAGACGGCGGTCGACGGCCGCCTGCTGCCGCTCAGCCTCGAAGAGGTGGCGGTGGAGTCCTCGTCCAAGGACGAGATCCTTCCGCTGTACGACTTCGAGCCGTCGGCGGAGGACGTCCTCGACGCCCTGCTGCCGCGCTACGTCGAGAGCCGTATCTACAACGCGATGCTCCAGTCGGCTGCCTCCAAGCACGCCGCCACGCGCCGCGCGATGAAGTCGGCGACCGACAACGCGGGCGAGCTGATCAACACGCTCTCCCGTCTTGCCAACGCGGCCCGCCAGGCCGAAATCACCCAGGAAATCAGCGAGATCGTCGGTGGCGCCAGCGCCCTGGCCGACGCGACCGCGGGGAGTGACAAGTAATGACGACCACTGTTGAGACGGCCGCTGCCACGGGCCGCGTCGCCCGGGTCATCGGCCCGGTCGTCGACGTGGAGTTCCCCGTCGACGCGATGCCGGACATCTACAACGCGCTTCACGTCGAGGTGGCCGACCCGGCCAAGGACGGCGAGAAGAAGACCCTGACGCTCGAGGTCGCCCAGCACCTCGGTGACGGCCTGGTCCGCGCGATCTCCATGCAGCCCACCGACGGTCTGGTCCGCCAGGCCGCGGTGAGCGACACCGGTGCCTCGATCACCGTTCCCGTCGGTGACTTCACCAAGGGCAAGGTGTTCAACACCCTCGGCGAGGTCCTGAACACCGACGAGACGTACACGGGCGAGCGCTGGGGCATCCACCGCAAGGCCCCGAACTTCGACGAGCTCGAGTCGAAGACCGAGATGTTCGAGACCGGCGTCAAGGTCATCGACCTCCTCACCCCGTACGTCAAGGGTGGAAAGATCGGCCTGTTCGGCGGTGCCGGCGTCGGCAAGACGGTGCTCATCCAGGAGATGATCTACCGCGTCGCCAACAACCACGACGGTGTCTCCGTGTTCGCCGGTGTCGGTGAGCGCACCCGTGAGGGCAACGACCTCATCGAGGAGATGGCCGAGTCCGGCGTCATCGACAAGACCGCCCTGGTCTTCGGTCAGATGGACGAGCCGCCGGGCACCCGTCTGCGCGTGGCCCTCGCGGGTCTGACCATGGCGGAGTACTTCCGCGATGTGCAGAAGCAGGACGTGCTGTTCTTCATCGACAACATCTTCCGCTTCACGCAGGCCGGTTCCGAGGTCTCCACGCTGCTCGGCCGCATGCCGTCCGCCGTGGGTTACCAGCCGAACCTGGCCGACGAGATGGGTCTCCTCCAGGAGCGCATCACGTCGACCCGTGGTCACTCGATCACCTCGATGCAGGCGATCTACGTCCCCGCGGACGACCTGACCGACCCGGCCCCGGCCACCACGTTCGCCCACCTCGACGCGACGACGGTGCTCTCCCGTCCGATCTCGGAGAAGGGCATCTACCCGGCCGTGGACCCGCTGGACTCCACGTCCCGCATCCTGGACCCGCGCTACATCGCGGCGGACCACTACAACACGGCCATGCGTGTGAAGACGGTCCTCCAGAAGTACAAGGACCTCCAGGACATCATCGCGATCCTCGGTATCGACGAGCTGGGCGAGGAGGACAAGCTCACCGTCCACCGTGCCCGTCGCGTGGAGCGCTTCCTGTCGCAGAACACCCACGTCGCCAAGCAGTTCACCGGCGTCGACGGGTCGGACGTCCCGCTGGACGAGTCGATCACGGCCTTCAACGCGATCATCGACGGCGAGTACGACCACTTCCCGGAGCAGGCGTTCTTCCTCTGCGGTGGCATTGAGGACCTCAAGGCCAACGCCAAGGAGCTCGGCGTCTCCTGAGCCCCGTAGCTCATGGGAGGGCCGGGGTGTGTCCCGGCCCTCCCGCAACGCCCACTAGACTTTGACCCAACACCCGGCAGCGGATGCCGCCGGGTGGTGACCCGAGGAGCCCACCTTGGCTGCTGAGCTGCACGTCGAGCTCGTCGCCGCGGACCGCAATGTCTGGTCCGGCGAGGCCACCCTGGTCGTCGCGCGTACCGCGTCCGGCGACATCGGCGTCATGCCCGGTCACCAGCCGCTGCTCGGTGTGCTGGAGTCGGGCCCGGTGACCATCCGCACGAGCGACGGTGGAACGGTCGTGGCCGCTGTCCACGGCGGCTTCATCTCGTTCGCGGACAACAAGCTGTCGCTGCTGGCCGAGATCGTCGAGCTGTCGGACGAGATCGACGTCCAGCGGGCGGAGCGGGCGCTGGAGCGCGCGAAGTCGGACGCCGACGCGTCCGCCGAGCGTCGTGCCGACGTCCGACTGCGTGCGGTGGCGACCCGCTGATCACAGCGAGCCCATAGACGCATCTCAGCCGCGGCCCAGGCCGGAGTAGCCCTCCGGACCGGGTCGCGGCTGAGGCCATCTCCACCCGTTTTTGCTGTTCCGTTATCAGGCGTTTGATCGGTCGAGAAGTTCCTTGAGAGACGAGGAGGTCGGTGCAGATGGTCCTCGTTCTCGTGCTGTGCGTAGTCGCGGTCGTCGTACTCGTACTGCTGGGATTGTTCGTCTTCGGCCTGCGGCGCCGGCTGATCCAGCGCTCGGGCGGCACCTTCGACTGTTCGCTGCGGTGGGACGCTCCCGCGCCGGACGCCGTGGACACCTCCGGCAAGGGCTGGGGATACGGGATCGCGCGCTACAACGGCGACCGGATCGAGTGGTTCCGGGTGTTCTCGTACGCGCCGCGGCCGCGGCGGATCCTGGAGCGGGCGGCCATCGAGGTCGTCGGGCGGCGGGCCCCCGAGGGCGAGGAGGAGCTGGCGCTCCTCTCCGACGCCATCGTGCTGGCCTGCACGCATCGCGGCACCCGGCTGGAGCTGGCCCTGAGCGAGGACGCGCTGACCGGCTTCCTGGCGTGGCTGGAGGCGGCGCCCCCCGGGCAGCGGGTGAACGTGGCCTGACGGCCGGCCGACGGCATGGAGAAGCCGGGCGCACGGGGGGCGTTCCCGTGGGCCCGGCTTCGTCTTTCGGGTGTTACTTCAGGCCGTTGGCGACCGCGGTGACCAGTTCACCGTTGGTGGTGTCTCCCGAGAACTCCCAGAAGAACGCGCCGCCCAGACCCTGCGACTTGGCCCAGGTCAGCTTGGAGGCGATGGTCGCCGGGGTGTCGTAGGACCACCAGTCGGAACCGCAGTAGGCGTACGCGGTGCCGGCCACGGTGCCGTTCGCGGGGCACTTGGTCTTCAGGACCTTGTAGTCCTCGATACCCTGCTCGTAGGTGCCGGCCGCCGGGCCGGTGGCCGTGCCGCCCGGCTCCTTCTGGGTGACGCCGGTCCAGCCGCGTCCGTAGAAGCCGATGCCGAGCAGCAGCTTGGCGGCCGGGACCCCCTGCGCCTTGAGCTTGGCGATGGCGTCCGCCGAGGTGAAGCCCTGCTGCGGGATACCGGCGTACGAGGTGAGCGGGGAGTGCGGAGCCGTCGGGCCCTTGGCGTTGAACGCGCCGAAGAAGTCGTAGGTCATGACGTTGTACCAGTCGAAGGACTGGGACGCGCCCGCGTAGTCGTTCTTCTCGATCTTGCCGCCGGCCGAGCCGTCCGCGGTGATCGCGGCGGTGACCAGGTTGTTGGCGCCGAACTTGGCGCGCAGCGCCGTGGACAGCTTCTTCAGGGCGTCCTGGCCCGAGGTGTCGCAGGACAGGCCGCAGGCGTTGGGGTACTCCCAGTCGATGTCGATGCCGTCGAAGACATCGGCCCAGCGCGGGTCCTCGACCAGCTTGTAGCAGGAGTCGGCGAACGCGGCCGGGTTCTGCGCGGCCTGGCCGAAGCCGCCGGACCAGGTCCAGCCGCCGAAGGACCACAGGATCTTCAGGTTCGGGTGCTTGGCCTTGAGCTGGCGCAGCTGGTTGAAGGCGCCGCGCAGCGGCTGGTCCCAGGTGTCGGCGACACCGGAGACGGAGTTGGCCGCGGTGTAGGCCATGTCCGTGTCGGCGTAGGAGTCACCCATCGTGCACTGGCCGTTCTGCACGTTGCCGAAGGCGTAGTTGATGTGGGTGATCTTCGCGGCCGAGCCGGAGGTCTCCAGGTTCTTCGGGTAGTACTGGCGGCCGTAGACGCCCCAGTCCGTGAAGTAGCCCAGGTTGACCTTGCCGCCGGGGCCCGGGGTGCCCGGGTCGGTGCCGCCGCCGCCAGTGGTGTGGACCTTGACCGCGCCGGAGGCGGGGCCGGTCTGGTCGGCGGTGTCGCGGGCCTGGACCGTGTACGAGTAGTCCGTGCCGGCGGTCAGGCCGCTGTCGGAGTACGTGGTCCCGGTGACCGTGGCGATCTTGGCGCCGTCGCGCAGCACGTCGTAGTTCTTGACGCCCTTGTCGTCGGTGGCCGCGGCCCAGGAGAGCTTCGCCGAGGTGTCGGTGACGGCCGAGGCGGTCGGGGTGCCGGGCGCGGAGGGGGCCGCGTCGCCGGGCACGTCGCCGCCGTCACAGGAGGCGCCGTTGATCTTGCAGCCGGAGGGGGCGCCGGTGCCGGAGCCGTTGAAGCCGAAGGAGATCGAGGCGCCGGGGGCGAGCGACCCGTTCCAGGAGAGGTTCTTGCCGGTCCAGTGGTCGGCGGAGTTGGTGACGGTGGCGTCCCAGGCCGAGGTCACCTTGGTGCCGCTGGGGAAGTCCCATTCGACGGCCCACGAACTGATGGCGGTGGTACCGGAGTTCTTGATCGTCCACTTGCCCTCGAAGCCGGAGCCCCAGTCCTGGGTCTTGGCGTAGGTCGCGGTGACGGCGCTGGCCGCGGCCGCCGCCTGCGAGGGGGACGCGAGGGCCGTGACGGCGGTGAGGCCGGCGGCGGGGAGGACGAACGTGGCGAGAACGGCGGTGAATCTGTGCCGCAGTCGCTTTCTGGGTACGTCGGTCGAGCGCATGGGGTGCTCCTCGGGATTCCGGGGGTCCGTGAACGGGGTTGGATCCCTGCGTCGCCCATGAGCACCGGAAGTAAGGATGTGCTCACCGCAGTGCGGTGAATATAGAAAGGTCTGGACCAGCGGTCAAGGTCTAAACCAATCACGGCTTTCGGCCAACCTGTGACAGCGGGCTACAGACCCAACTCCTGGGCCAGCACCGCGGCTTGCACCCGGCTGCGCAGGCCGAGCTTGCCCAGCAGGCGGCTGACGTGCGTCTTCACCGTGGCCTCCGCCATGTCGAGGCGGTCCGCGATGCCCGCGTTGGACAGCCCCGCGCCGAGGCAGCCGAGGACCTCGCGCTCGCGTCGGGTGAGCGTCGCCAACTCGGGCGGTGCGCCCGCGCGTTGCGGCGCCGACGCGAACTCGGCGATCAGCCGGCGGGTCACCGCGGGCGCGATCATGCCCTCCCCGCGCGCCACCGTCCTGACCCCCTCGATCAGGTCCCTGGCGTCGGCGGTCTTGAGCAGGAAGCCGCTGGCGCCCGCCCGCAGCGCCCCGAAGACGTACGCGTCGAGGTCGAAGGTGGTCAGCACCAGCACGTCCGCGAGCGCCTCCGCGACGATCTCGCGCGTGGCCGAAACCCCGTCGAGGCGCGGCATCTGCACATCCATCAGGACCAGGTCGGGCCGCAGCTCGCGGGCCAGCGCCACCGCCCGCTCGCCGTCCTCGGCCTCGCCCGCCACCTCGATGTCCGGCGCGCTGTTCAGGATGAGGACGAGCCCGGCCCGTACGGCGGACTGGTCCTCGGCGACGACTACGCGGATCACGCGGGTTCTCCTTCGGGGGCGGGCAGTTGCAGGGGCAGGGTCGCCCGGACCCGCCAGACGGTCCGCCCGGAGCCGGGGCACGCCCCCGCCTCGAAGGTTCCGGCGAGCAGGTCGGTGCGCTCCCGCATGCCGACGAGACCGGCGCCGGAGCCGGGCGCGCGCGGCCCGTCCCGGTCACCGTACGGGCTGACCACCCGCACCTCGACCCGGTCGGGCGCGCGCGTGACCTCGACCGCGACGCGGCCGGGGGCGGCGTGCTTGAGGGCGTTGGTGAGGGACTCCTGGACGATGCGGTACGCGGCCAGGCCGACCGGGGCGGGCAGGCCCGCGGTGGCGCCGGAGACGGTCAGCCGTACGTCGAGCCCGTTCGCGCGGGCCTGCTCGACGAGGGCGCCCAGACCGTCCAGGGTCGGCGCCGCGGCCGGCTCCGCGGAGGCGCCCGCGTCGCGCAGCAGGCCGATCAGCCGCCGCATCTCGGCCAGCCCGTCGACGCTGTTCTCGCGGATGGTCTCCAACGCCGTACGGGTGGTGGCCGCGTCGTCGAGGGACAGGGCGGCCGTGGAGTGGATCGCGATGGCCGACAGGTGGTTGGCGACCATGTCGTGCAGCTCGCGGGCCATCCGGGCACGCTCCGCCGTCACCGCCTGCGCCCGGTCCATCTCGGCGAGCAGCGCGGTCTGTTCGGCCCGCAGCCGCTCGGCCGCCGCCGTGTCGCGGTGGTTGCGCACCAGGACCCCGGTGGCGGCCGGGGCGAACGCCAGCAGGCCCACGGCCACCCCGAGCAGCAGCGCCTCGGGCCGCCGCAGCAGCGCGAGGGCGCCCAGCGACACCGCGACCGTGAGCAGACCGCCGGCCACGGGGATGCGCCGGGCCGCCGCCGGACTCCCGTACAGCACGGACGCGTAGACCAGGTCGGTGTACATCAGGACGGTCGCCAGGCTGCCCGGGGTGCACTGGTCGGCGACCAGCACGAGGGTGCCCGCCGCGACCGCGCACCACGGCAGCGTGCGGCGCACCAGTTCCAGGGCGGACATCGCGACGAGCGGCAGCAGCGGCCACGCGCCGCCGAACGGCCGGTCCAGGTTCATGCGCAGGCCGATGGCCCACAGCAGCAGCCCGCCCAGCAGGCCCGCCACGGCGATGCGGACGTCGTCGCGGTGCGGGCGGGGGAGCGGCAGCTGCATGTCCCCATCCAACACGCCCGGCGGCCGCCGGGCACGGTGCCCGGGGACGAGGTCGGGCGGGCCGCCGGTACATCGAAGGATGCAGTGCGCCCTCGTCACCGGCGACGACGCCTGCGGCCCGCCGGGCGGCCAGGATGGAGGCAGGGAACGAGAGGAGCCCGCCGTGATCGTCACGCTCGTCGTCGGCTGCGAGATCGCCTTCTGGGTGCTGCTCGCCGTCGGACTCGCCCTGCGCCACTGGGCGGGGATGCCGCGCGCGGGACTCGCCGTCCTGCTGTGCGAGCCGCTCCTCGAAATGCTGCTGCTGGTCGTCACCGCCGTCGACCTGCGGAACGGCGCCGAACCGGACTGGAAGCACGGCCTGGCCGCCGTCTACATCGGGTTTTCGGTGGGGCTCGGGCGCTCCACCGTCCGGTGGGTGGACGTCCGCGTCGCCCACCGCTTCGCGGGCGGTCCGCCGCCGGCCACGCCCCGGTACGGCGCGGCGCGCGCGGCGCACGAGTGGAAGGTCGCCGCGCGGTGGGTGCTCGCCTCGGTCGTCGCGCTCGCCCTGCTGGAGGGCGCGATCCGGTACGTGGGCGACGACGGGTCCACCGGGTCCCTGGTCCAGTGGCAGCAGCGGATGCTGTTCCTCATCGGGATCAACGTGGTCATCGCGCTGAGCTACACGCTGTTCCCGAAGAAGGCGCCGGAGCGGGACGCCGTGCGGGTCCCGCGGTCCTAGCGTTCGCCGCCGGGCACCCACAGCACGTCCCCGACCTCCTTGTTGGCGGTGCGGGCGAGGATGAAGAGCAGGTCCGAGAGGCGGTTCAGGTAGGTCGCCGTCAGCGGGTTCATCGTCTCGCCGTGGGCCTCCATGGCCGCCCACGTCGAGCGCTCGGCCCGCCGCACCACGGTGCACGCCTGGTGCAGGAGGGCCGCGCCCGCGGTTCCGCCGGGCAGGATGAACGAGCGCAGCTTCTCCAGCTCCGCGTTGAACCGGTCGCAGTCCGCCTCCAGCCTGTCGATGTAGAACTGCTCGACGCGCAGCGGCGGGTACGCGGGGTTCTCCGCGACCGGCGTGGACAGGTCGGCGCCGACGTCGAACAGGTCGTTCTGGACGCGGGTGAGCACCGCCACGACCTCCTCGTGCAGGCCGCCGAGGGCGATCGCCGTGCCGAGGACGGCGTTGGCCTCGTTGGCGTCCGCGTAGGCCGAGATCCGCAGATCGGTCTTGGCGGTGCGGCTCATGTCGCCGAGGGCGGTGCTGCCCTTGTCCCCGGTGCGGGTGTAGATGCGCGTCAGATTGACCATGCGACCAGCGTAGTGAGTCCCGGCGGCGCGTCCGGTGGCGGCCGGGACCCCGTACGGCGGGTGTCGGCCAGCGGGTGTCGACGACCGCGGGGAGACCCTCGAACTCCTCGGCGACATCGAGGAACTCCTGAGCGAACTCCTGAGCGAACTCCTGAGCGGAAAGGTACTCAACTACGCCTTGCGGGACGCCCGGTGAACCCCCGGTGATCCAACTCGGTGTGATGTCCGTCATTCGAGACGTGACGCGCATCTCTTAACCGCCCCATGCCCCCTCACGGGCGCTATCGTCCGCCACAGAGCAACGTAAACAGTGGTTAAGCGGTACGCGGGTACGCGGTTAAGGGGAGTCGCACGTGGCACGGAAGCTCGCCGTCATCGGGGCCGGTCTCATGGGGTCCGGCATCGCCCAGGTCTCCGCCCAGGCGGGCTGGGACGTCGTGCTGCGCGACGTCACCGACGACGCCCTCACGCGCGGCACGGACGGCATCAAGGCGTCGTACGACAAGTTCGTGAGCAAGGGCCGGCTCGCGGCCGGGGACGCCGAGGCGGCCCTCGCCCGCATCACCCCGACCACCGATCTGGACGCGGTCGCGGACGCCGATCTCGTCGTCGAGGCGGTCTTCGAGAAGCTGGAGATCAAGCACGAGATCTTCCGCGCGCTCGACAAGATCGTGCGCGACGACACGGTGCTCGCGTCGAACACCTCCGCCATCCCGATCACCAAGATCGCGGCCGTGACGGACCGTCCGGAGCGCGTCGTCGGCGCCCACTTCTTCTCGCCGGTGCCGATGATGCAGCTGTGCGAGCTGGTCCGCGGCTACAAGACGAGCGACGAAACGCTCGCCGTCGCGCGGGAGTTCGCCGAGTCCGTCGGCAAGACCTGCATCGTCGTCAACCGGGACGTGGCCGGCTTCGTCACCACCCGGCTCATCTCGGCCCTCGTCGTCGAGGCGGCGAAGCTGTACGAGTCGGGCGTCGCCACCGCCGAGGACATCGACATCGCCTGCAAGCTCGGCTTCGGCCACGCGATGGGCCCGCTCGCCACCGCCGACCTCACCGGCGTCGACATCCTGCTGCACGCCACCAGCAACATCTACACCGAGTCGCAGGACGAGAAGTTCGCCCCGCCGGAGCTGATGCGCCGGATGGTGGACGCCGGTGACATCGGCCGCAAGAGCGGGCAGGGCTTCTACAAGCACGGCTGAACCGGCAAGCGGGCCTGGACCGGGCCCGCCTGACGCGACATCACCCCTCAGGGTGAATTCGATATCGGTTCGCTTACAGACGGCAACTTCTGGCGCCTTCGGCCAGTCAGTTGCAGTGACATACCCAGATCACCTGGAAACCTCTCGTCACTACTGATCGCACGGGGAGCGCATATGCACATCAGGGGCGACCACGCCGAGCTGGTCGTCGGGGGCCGCCTCGACGTCCGGAGCGCGGCGGACGCCCGTACGGTCCTGCACACCGCCGTCGACGACGGCCTCGGAGACCTGGTCCTCGACCTGTCCGAACTGGACTCGTGGGACGCGACCGGACTCGGTGTCATCATGGGCGCCCACCGGCGGGCCGGCCGCTGCGGCCGCCGGCTCGTGCTGCGCGGGGTCCCGGACCGCATGCAGCGCCTGCTGGTCGCGACCCGGCTGCACCGCATCCTGGCCATCGAGGGCGGCATCGGGGTCGAGTCCCTGCCCCGCGTGTGAGGCACGTTCCCTGCGCCACCGGGTGAATCCCCCGTTCCCGCGGAAGCGCCCACAATCCTCACGAGACTGTGACGTCTCGGGCGGCGCGGCACCCCGGCTGTTCGGAGATACTGCGACAAGGTCTAGGGTTCGGTCGCCCGCGGTATGACGTACCCGCCTCGCGGGCACCGGACCAGAAGCGACAGCGCAGTGTGCACAGGCCGGGAGGGGCAAGCGGCACACCACGCTTTTGGGGGGCTTTGACCATGGACCCGACGACCCGGGGACCCGAAGACTTCGGCCAGGACCGGCGCGCCGACGCCACACCCGCGCAGGGCGCCCGCCAGCGCCCGCCCCGCGATCCGCTCACCCAGGACTTCGGCCAGCCGGCCCCCGCCCTCGCACGCACCGTGCGGCTCGTGTCCGGCGACCACCTGCTGACCGTCAACCCCGTCGACGGCAGCGAGATCGAACCCTGCCCGCCGGGCGAGCGCCGGGGCACGCCCGCCAAGTACGACGACGCCACCCGCGCCGAGCTCGCGCGCGCCGCCCGCCCGCCGCTGCCGCCCGGGCCCGCACTGCCCCGGCTGCCGCTCCTGGAGCGCCAGGACGACCGCGAGAGCCTGGTGCGCCTCCTGGCCCGCGGCCGCTCCGTGCGGCTCACCGGACCGTCCGGATCCGGTCGCACCGCCCTCCTCGACCAGGTGGCCGAGGACTGCCTCGGCCTCGCGCCCGACGGCGTCGTCCGGCTCTCCGGACACCGCCGCTCCGCCGACGACCTCCTGCACGACCTGTTCGGCGCGGTCTTCGACGCGCCGCTGCACCGCCCCGACCGCGCCCTGATGCGCGCCCTCGTCCACGAGGTCGGCGCCGTCGTCGTCCTCGACGACCTGGAGTTCGGCGGCGCCCAGCTCGACGAACTCCTCGACGCCACCCCCGAGTGCGCCTACCTGCTCGCCTCGACGCCCGACGTCCCGGCTCCGTCGGCCGGCGCCCACGTCGAGCAGGTCGTCCTCGGCGGTCTCGGCCGCGGCGCCGGCCTGGAACTCCTGGAGCGCGTCGTCGGCCGGGTGCTGACCGACGACGAGGCCCAGTGGGCCGGCGACCTGTGGTTCGAGTCGGAGGGCCTGCCGCTGCGCTTCGCCCAGGCCGGCGCCCTGCTGCGGCAGCGCGACCAACTGCGCGCGGACCCCGACGTCTTCGAGGACTACGACTACTTCTCCGAGACGCCCGCCGACGCGCCGGCCGACTCCGCCGACGGCGACGACGTCCCGCTGCCCTCGCTCGCCGAGGGAGCCGCGCCCGCCGCGCTGCTCGCCTCCCGGCTCAGCGCCTCGGCCCGCGCCACCCTGCGGTTCGCCGTCGCGCTCGGCGGCGAGATCCCGCACCAGGCGCACCTGCCCGCGCTCGTGGGCGACCAGCACGCCGACGCGGCCCTGGCCGAGCTGGTCTCCAGCGCGCTGGTCACCGCGGTCGGCGCCCGCTACCGCCTCGCGGCCGGGGTCCAGGTCCAGCTGGAGGCCGTCGGGTTCGGCGACGAGAGCGTCGAGCGGGCCCGCGCCGCGGCCCGGCACTACGCCTGGTGGGCCGGCCACCCGTCGGTCGGGCCCGGGCGGGTCGCCGCCGAGAGCGACGCCCTGCTGGCCGCGCTCGCCGTCCTCGTACCGGTGACGGCCGACGACGGGGAGACGCCCGCCTCCGTGGAGCTGGCCCGCGCCGCCGCCCCCGCGTTCGCCGCCGGGCTCGCCTGGAGCGCCTGGGAGCGCGCGCTGCGCTCCGGGCAGGAGGCGGCCCGGCTCGCCGGACTGGTCTCCGACGAGGCCTACTTCCACCACGAGCTGGGGATCCTCGCCCTGCTGGAGGGGCAGCTCGACCGGGCCCGCGCCGAGCTGGAGGCCTCCATCGGCCTGCGCGGCGCCCTCGCCGACAAGCGCGGCACGATCGCCGGCCGGCGCGCGCTCGCGCTGGTGGCGGACCGTTCCGGCGGCGCCCTGCCGGGCGACCGCACGACGGCCGGTGAGGAAGTCCCCGACGCCACGTACGAGGAGTCGCAGTCGCCGCCCCGCGGCGTGCCGACCGCCTTCCCGCAGCTCGAAGCGGCGCGCGGGGCCGAGACGCTGGTGAGCCGGCCCCCGGCGCCGCCCGCCCCCGCCCCGACGGTGATCGGCGGCGGCCGGGCGCCCTCGCGCGCGTCGCTCGTCAGGGGCACCCGGCGCAATGTGGCCGCGGCCGGTGCGGGCGCCCTGCTCGTCGCGGTGCTGGGCACGGTCGTCACCCTCGGCCTCACGTCGGACAACGACCGGCCGTCCTCCGACCGGGTCGACACCAACCCGTCGGCCACGGCGGGGGAGAGCGGCGGGGAGCTGGGCGCGGGCGAGGCCGAGGGCGGCGCCGCGGGCGGTGCCGGGCCGGGCTCCTCCGCGCTGCCGGGCGACCCCGGCGCGGACGGCATCCCGGGGACGGCGGACGATCCGTCGCCGTCGGCCACCGGCTCGCCGTCGGACGGCCCGAGCGGCAGCACGTCGCCGGACGGCCCGACGGGGTCGCCGTCCGACGAGCCGTCGAAGTCGCCGAGCAGGACGCCCTCGAAGACGCCGACCAAGCCGTCCACGAAGCCGCCGACGCCGAGCGACGACCCGACCTCCACATCGCCCTCGCCGGACCCGACGGAGCCGTCGCCGACGGACACGGAGTCGACCACCACGGCGGGCGACCCGGTCGCCCCGAGCGTCTCCCGCACCGTCGTGTAGCGCGACGGCCCGCCCGTCCGGGCGGGCCGTCGTCCGGACGGGCGGGGCTAGAACAGCCGCAGCTTGTCGTCCTCGATGCCCCGCATCGCGTCGTAGTCGAGCACCGCGCACCCGATGCCGCGGTCCGTCGCGAGGACCCGGGCCTGCGGCTTGATCTCCTGCGCCGCGAAGACGCCCCGGACCGGCGCGAGGTGCGGATCGCGGTTCAGCAGCTCCAGATAGCGGGTGAGCTGCTCCACGCCGTCGATCTCGCCGCGCCGCTTGATCTCCACGGCGACGGTCCCTCCCTCGGCGTCCCGGCACAGGATGTCGACCGGACCGATCGCCGTCATGTACTCGCGGCGGATCAGCGTGTAGCCCTCGCCGAGGGTGTCGATGCGGTCGGCGAGCAGCTCCTGGAGGTGCGCTTCCACGCCGTCCTTGATGAGCCCCGGGTCCACGCCGAGTTCGTGCGAGGAGTCGTGGAGGATCTCCTCCATCGTGATGATCAGTTTCTCGCCCGCTTTGTTGATGACGGTCCAGGTGCCTTCGTCGTCACCCGTGCCCTCCTTCAAGGTGCAGGGCGGCGACATCCAGTTGAGGGGCTTGTAGGCCCGGTCGTCCGCGTGGATGGAGACGCTGCCGTCCGCCTTCACGAGGATGAGGCGGGGGGCCGACGGAAGATGGGCGGTGAGCCTGCCCGCGTAGTCCACGGAGCAGCGGGCGATGACGAGACGCATGGTGGGCAACGCTACTCGACTGCCGCCGCTCCCCGCACTTCGCCCGCCCGTCGCGCGGCACCACCCTGTCCGGGCCCTTTCGGGTGCCCCTTTTATTAAGAAGAACCCCGTTCGTTATTGGCTGGTTGTGTGCGACCGCCGCCTTGTACGCCCTGTTGCGCTCCGGACGCGTTGCATACCGTAGAAGCAGGAGGTCGCGGTGCGCGCACGCTGAGTGTTCGAGGAACCGCGTGTACCGGGGACTCCCGGCCTGTCCGTCAACCCCCGCTCCCCGGGGGTGCGAGAGGAGAACCCATGTCGCTCGACGTCTCACCGGCACTGTTGGAACAGGCCGAGCGAGGCGAGGTCGACGAAGCGGACTTCGTCGATTGCGTCCGGACCTCCCTGCCTTACGCATGGGAGATGGTCAGCTCGCTGGTGGCCCAGCTGAAGGTCGACGGCGGAGACTTCGCCGACAACCAGACGCCGCCGCCGGACGAGCAGGCACGTGGACAGCTGTTGCGCGCGCTCGCGAGCGACGCGATACGCGGCGCTCTGCAACGGCACTTCGGTGTGCGGCTCGCGTTCCAGAACTGCCACCGGGTCGCGGTGTTCCCGCTGACTCCGGAGGTGGACGACACGCTGACCCGCTTCACCTCGGCCCGCAACCAGCTGCTCAACCAGTCACCGGAGTTGCGTGACTGCTGACGGCTCACGCCGTGGCTCCGGCCTGCCTGCCGTCCCGTGCGCGGGAGGTGCTTCTGTACGGGCGGCAGGCACCGGACCCCGAGGGTGACCGACGGGCGGGATCAGCCGAGTTGCGGGAGGACCTCGGCTCCCAGCCGCCGCACGTTCTCCTCCGTGGCCGCGAGATCCCCGGAGCCCTCGACGAGCAGTGCGTAACGCCCGATGCCGGTGCGCTCCGCCGTGGCGGCGAGCCGGTCCGCGGCCAACTGCGGTGTCCCGACCGGGTGCAGACCGCACAGCAGCTCCGTGTAGGCGCGCGCGTCCCGCATCGAGCGGACCCGGCCGTCCACCGTCACATGGGCGTCCAGCCCCTGTTTCAGCCAGCCCGGCATCGCCTTCAGGAGCGTCTCGGTGGCGTCCGCGGTGCTGTCCCCGATCTGGGCGACGCCGGCGGAGACATGGGGCGCGGAGAGGATCTCGTCGGGCGCGCGTCCGGCCTCGCGCGCGTAGCGCCGCCACAGCGCGACCATCTCCGCCTTCTCCTCGTCCCCGCAGTGCATCCCGAGCAGCATCGGCAGGCCGCGCTCGGCGGCGGTGCGCACGCTCTTCGGGGACGTGCACGCGACGACGACCTCGGGGCCCGCCGGGTCCGTGTCGCCTATCGCCTCGGCCGGACGCGGCACCACGGGCACCTCGCGGAACGGGAACCGGTCGCTCCCGCCCGCCACCCGTGACTCGCGCAGCCAGCGCAGCAGCAGGTCCAGCGCGTCCGGGAACCCCGACTCGTACGCCTCCAGACCGGCGCCGAAGACCTCCAGGTCCACCCACGGCCCGCCGCGTCCGACGCCGAGCGAGAACCGGCCCCCCGAGGTCAGGTGCAGCAGCGCCGCCTGCTCGCCGAGGGCCACCGGGTGCGCCGTCGGCAGCACGCTGACGGCCGTGCCGACCCGCAGGGTGCGGGTGCGGCCGAGCAGCAGCCCGGCCAGGGTGACGGCCGACGGGCAGGTCCCGTACGGCACGAAGTGATGTTCGGCGAGCCAGGCCGTGTCCAGGCCGGCCTCCTCGGCGACCTCGGCCGACCGCACCGCCCGGTGCAGCGCCTCCCCCTGCCCCTGACCCGGAAACTGTGCCGCCAGTACAAACGTTCCTACGCGCATCGCGTTTTTGCCTCCTTGGCGCCGACGCGGGCACTCCCCATACAGGCATGAACGATTGGCAAGTGCCAAGGACACGGCTCCGCAGGAAGATTGGCAGATTTTCTCCGGAGCCCGGTGCCGAGGAGGCCGGCGCGGGCCGTGGTGAGGGCCGATCGCCCCAGCTCCGTCGGCGTACGCTGGTCGGGTTCCCTTTTCCTGAATTTCCCGAACCAGCACCCCACGAGGTGATCCGTGTCCCCGCGTCGCAACCGCCCGAAGACCGGCGGATCGTTCGGCAGCAGCTTCGGCGGCGAGGACGAGGGGCGGCGCTACGGCGGGTTCCAGTCCACCGAGACGTGGCGGGGCGAGGCGTGGAGCGTGCGCCACGTCGCGGGCGCGAGCGCGGTCGGCAAGACCTACCGCTGCCCCGGATGCGACCAGGAGATCGCCTCCGGGGTCGCCCATGTGGTGGCCTGGCCGGAGTACGGCGGCGTGGACGACCGGCGCCACTGGCACAAGGCGTGCTGGAACGCGAAGGACCGCCGCACCACGAAGGTGCAGCGGTCCCGGAACGCGCCGCGCTACTGAGGGCCCCGGGCCCTACACGTCACGGCTGTTGAGGCTCGCGAACGCGGCGGCCAGCGCCACGCCGGTGACACCGAGGATGATCCACAGCGGGTCCCAGCCGGACGGTCCCGAGCCGCCGGCCACCGAGTTGTCGTAGAGCACGGCGAGCTGGCTCGGGATCGAGTACTCCAGCAGGGCCTGCTGGAGGTCCTTCAGCGACTCCGCGAACATGAACAGCGCGAGGACCAGGGGCAGCAGCACCACGCCGATCATGATGGTGATCGCGCCCGCCGAGTGCCGCACGAGGGTGCCGAGCGCCAGTCCGAGCAGGCCGAGCAGCGCCACGAACAGGCCGACGCCGACGGTCGACTTGAACCACATGGCGCCGGTCGGCGACTCGCCGCCCACGATCCCCACCTGGATCGCGCCGACCAGCGCGGCGACCACCGTGGTCAGCACGAAGACCAGCGCGAAGAACACGATCGCCTTGGCGGCGAGCACCCGGTTCCGGCTGGAGCAGGCCGTCATCGTCGTGCGGATCATGCCGGTGCCGTACTCGGACGCGATGGTCAGCACACCCAGCGTGATCACGCAGATGACACCGAGCAGCACCCCGAAGAAACCGAGGCCCAGCGTCGCGTCGCCGTCCGTCGACGGGGTGTCCGCGGAGGCGACCACGGCGGCCGACGCGATGCCGATGCCGACCATGAGCACGATCATCACGCCGAGCGTCCACATCGTGGAGCGCACCGATCTGATCTTCGTCCACTCCGACGCGAGCGCGTCGCCGAGATGGGCACGGCGCACGGGGATGGGGGAGTGGTACGAGGCGCCGGGCGGGGCGTAGGGCGGGGGCGGCGTGCTCATCGGGCGTCGTCCTTCTGCGTCTCGTCCGTCGTGTTCGTCGTGTTCACCGTGTTCGCCGTGTTCGCCGGGCTCGGCGTGCTCGGCTTCCGCAGGACGGCCGTCGCGTTCACCGGGAGGGGCTCGGCGGGCGGTGCCGCCGGGGGAGCGGCGGGCGGTGCCGCCGGGGCCTGCGGGGTGGCGTACGGGTTCGCGCCGGGAGCCGGCTGCTGCTGCGGTGCGCCCTGGGGCGGCGGCGGGGCGTACCAGCCGGGCTGGTCCTGGCCGGGAGCGGGCATCGGCGGTGCCTGCGGCGGCAGCATGCCGGGCGCCGGCTGCTGCTGGAGGCCCGCACGCTGGTCGACCGTGGAGCGGTAGTCGACGGCGCCCTGCGTCATCCGCATGTACGCCTCCTCCAGCGAGGCCTGGTGCGGGGACAGCTCCCACAGCCGGACGTCGGTCTCGTGCGCGAGGTCGCTGATCCGCGGCAGCGGCAGGCCGGTCACCCGCAGCGCGCCGTCCGGCTCGGGCAGCACCTGGCCGCCCGCCCCGGTCAGCGCCGCGCTCAGCTTCTCGCGCTGCGCGGGCTCGGTGTCGGGGGTGCGCACCCGGGCGAAACCGGCCGAGTTGTGGGCGATGAAGTCCCGCACGCTCATGTCGGCCAGCAGCTGTCCGCGGCCGATCACGATGAGGTGCTCGGCGGTCAGCGCCATCTCGCTCATCAGGTGCGAGGAGACGAAGACCGTCCGGCCCTCGGCGGCCAGCGACTTCATCAGGTTCCTCACCCAGAGGATGCCCTCCGGGTCCAGGCCGTTGACCGGCTCGTCGAAGAGCAGCACCTGGGGGTCGCCGAGCAGCGCCGCCGCGATGCCGAGCCGCTGGCCCATGCCGAGCGAGAACCCGTTCGACCGCCGCTTCGCGACCTCCTGGAGGCCGACGACACCGAGCACCTCGTCGACCCGGCGGGCCGGGATGCCGGAGAGCTGGGCCAGGCTGAGCAGGTGGCTGCGGGCGGTCCGGCCGCCGTGCACGGCCTTCGCGTCGAGCAGCGCGCCGACCTGGCGCGGCGCGTTCGGCAGCTCGTTGTACGGGTGTCCGCCGATGGTCACCCGGCCCTGCGAGGGCTTGTCGAGGCCGAGGATCATCCGCATCGTCGTCGACTTGCCCGAGCCGTTCGGTCCCAGGAAGCCGGTGACGGTGCCCGGCCGGACCCGGAAGGAAAGGTTGTACACGGCCGTCTTCGCGCCATAGCGCTTCGTCAGGCCGACTGCCTCGATCATTCTCCGCACCCATCGGAAGGTCTGAACGGTTCTGAACGGTTCAGGACGTCGGGGCGGACGCCCCCGTAAGGGTTAGGAGCGTATCCGAGCGCTGACGGTTCCGGCCAAGAGTGAGCAAAGAGCGGGCAGGGGCTGGTGGGGCGCCTGGTAGCGGCGGTCGCGCGGAGGTCTACGCGTCCCGCTTCTTCAGCAGCGCGTAGGCCACGATCAGGGCCACGGCCACCCACACCAGCAGGATCGCCAGGCCGCCCCACGGGCCGTACGCCGTGTCGTCGTCGGCCGGGGTGATCACCTGCATGATCCGGGAGCCCGCCTGGTCGGGGAAGTACTGGGCGACCTTCTTCGTCGCCGAGACGCTGCCGAGGATCGGCGAGATCAGGAAGAAGAACGGCATGAGGATGCCCAGCGACAGCATCGGCGAGCGGAGCATCGCGGCGATGCCCATGGAGAACATCGCCACCAGCGTCATGTAGACGGCGGCGCCGAGCACGGCGCGCAGCACGTTCGGCGCGCCCAGGTCCGTGCTGTGGTCGCCGAGCATCAGCTGGCCGAGGAAGAACGACGCGAAGCTGGTCACCAGGGCGACGGCCAGGACCAGCAGCGAGGCCACCGCGATCTTGCCGAACAGGAACGTGCCGCGCTGCGGGACCGCCGCCAGCGAGGTGCGGATCATGCCCGTGCTGTACTCGCCGGCCACGACCAGCACCCCGAACACCACCATCGCCAGCTGCCCCAGCGAGAGCCCGGAGAAGGAGATGAACGTCGGGTCGAAGGTCAGCTTGCTCTGAGTGGAGAGGTTCTTGAAGTCGTTTGCGGACAGCGCGCTGACGAGCATGCCGAGCCCGGCCGAGACGACGACGGCGAGGCTGAGGGTGAGGGCCGTCGAGCTGACCGACCTGATCTTGGTCCACTCGGAGCGGAGGACCTGTGCCACGGCCATCTCAGGCGCCCTTCCCTTGGTTCTTGTCGCGGTTCCAGGACGCGCCCCAGCCCTGCTGCGGGCCCTGCTGCTGGTCGAGCGGGGGCGGTGGCGGCGCCGTCTCGCCCGAGTGCGCGTGGTACTCGACGGAGCCGGCGGTCAGCTGCATGAAGGCCTCTTCGAGGGACGCCTGCTGCGGGCTCAGCTCGTGCAGCACCAGTTGGTGGCTCGCGGCCAGCTCGCCCAGCTGCTCGGCGGAGCCGCCGTCGACCTCCAGCGTGCCGTTCCCGGACTCCACGACCGTGATGCCGTTCTCGTGCAGGACGTCCAGCAGACGCTCGCGCTGCGGCGAGCGCAGCCGCACGAACGACCGCGAGTTCTCCCGGATGAAGTCCGCCATGGAGGTGTCGGCGAGCAGCCGGCCCTGCCCGATGACCACGAGGTGGTCGGCGGTGAGCGCCATCTCGCTCATCAGGTGCGAGGAGACGAAGACCGTACGGCCCGCGGCCGCGAGGGACTTCATCAGATTGCGGATCCAGTGGATGCCCTCGGGGTCGAGCCCGTTCACCGGCTCGTCGAACATCAGGATCTGCGGGTCGCCCAGGAGCGCGCCGGCGATGCCGAGCCGCTGCCCCATGCCGAGCGAGAAGCCCTTCGACTTCTTCTTCGCCACCGCGGTCAGGCCGACGGTGTCCAGCACCTCGGAGACCCGGCTGCTCGGGATGCCGTTGGACTGGGCGAGACAGAGCAGGTGGTTGTACGCGCTGCGGCCGCCGTGCATCGCCTTCGCGTCGAGGAGCGCGCCGATGAACTTGAGGGGATCCCTGAGCCGGGCGTACTGCGACCCGTCGATCCGGACCGTCCCCGCGGTGGGGTTGTCGAGCCCGAGCATCATGCGCATGGTCGTCGACTTGCCCGCGCCGTTCGGACCGAGGAAACCGGTGACGATGCCCGGCCGGACGCTGAAGGTGAGGTTGTCGACGGCGGTCTTGTCGCCGTACCGCTTCGTCAGCCCCTCGAGCTCAATCATGGAGGCCACGCTAGAGCGCGGACAAGCCCCCTGCCACTTGTTTGGGGCAGGGGGCTGACAGAGCTGCGCAAGGGGCGCGGACTCAGCGGGACTGCTGCGCCGGGACCCCACGCGAGATGGGCTCGTCCTCGACGGGCGCGCCGGCGGCGGCGACCGCCGCACCGGTGAGCGTGGCCAGCATCTCGCGCACGTTCGTGAGCTGCGCGTTGATCGAGTCGCGGCGGTTGGTGAGCGCCGCCAGCTCGCGCTCGGACTCCGAGCGGATGCGGTCCGCCTTGGCGTTCGCGTCGGCCACGATGTCCTCGGCCTGGCGCTGGGCCGTCTCCACCGTCTGCCGGGCGCGGCGCTCGGCGTCCGTGCGCAGCTTCTCGGCCTCCAGCCGGAGCTGCTCCGCACGGTGCTCGATCTCCGCGAGGCGCTTCTCCGCCTTGGCCTGACGCGAGGCCAGGTCGCGCTCGGACTGCTCGCGGCGCTTGGCCAGGTTCGTCTCGAAGTCCGCGGCGGCCTGGGCGGCCTTGGCGCGGGTCTCCTCGAAGAGGGCGTCCGCCTCCTCACGCTTGGACTGCGCGTCCTTCTGCGCCTCGGAGCGCAGCGTGGACGCCTCGCCCTTGGCCTTCTCGACGATCCGGACGCCCTCGTCCTCCGCCTTGGCCTTGCGCTCGGCGGCGAACGACTCCGCGTCGTTGCGCACCTGCTGCGCCGCCGACTCGGCGAGCTCGCGGTGCTGCTCGGCGGCCCGGCGGGCCTCCTCGCGCAGGTCCTTGGCCTCCTCCTCGGCGAGGCGGAGGATCTTCTCGACGCGGGCGCCGAGACCGGCGTACGACGGCTCCGCGTCGTTCACCTGGGCCTGGGCGTTCTGCGTCTCGAGGTGGAGTTCCTCGATGCGCTTTTCCAGAGCAGTGATGCGAGCGAGAGCGCTGTCACGGTCGGAGACGAGCTTGGAGATTCGTTCGTCCACCTGAGCGCGGTCGTACCCACGCCGCACAAGCTCGAAGCCGTAGGGGGAAGTGTCGCTCATGGGGTTCCTGTCGAATGAGACCGGGTGAGGTGATAGAGGGAATCCTAGGGGCCAAAGCGGCGTGTCATCGAGCAGATGCCTGTTTGATCTGGAGAATGACACCCCTTTTGAGTGGCGTAGCTGCTGAGCACTTGCCAGGAGTAGGGCCGAACGACCTTTTCAAGCACGTTACTTGGTCTCCTGGCTAGCCCTCTGCCCCCTTGCCACCCGATCGGGTAGCCCCTGCCGCAGCGCCGGCCTTGACGCCGCCGTCCTTGCCCGGTCCGGACGGAGCCTCAAAAGACTCCAACGCTTCCAACACGTCCTGGACACGGGAGATTTCGGCGTTGATGTCCTCGCGGCGTCTGACCAGCACGTCCAGGTCCCGCTGCCCCTTCTCGATCATGGCGGCGGACTCCTCCTCGGCGTCGGCCCTGATCTTCTCCGCCTCGCGCGTCAGCACGGCCTTCTTCTGCTCGGCCTCCTTGAGCAGACCCTCGGCCTTCTTGACGGCGGCGATCCGGACCTTCCCGGCCTCCGAGTTGGCGTCGTTGAGGATGTCCTTGGACTTGGCGGTGGCCTCGGCCAGCTGCTCCTCGGCGGCCTTGACCAGGGCGTCGCAGCGCTCGCCCGCGTTCTTCATCGTCTCCGCGGACTCGCGGCGCGCCCGCTCGTGCAGCTCCTCGATCTCGCCCGTGATCCGGTCGCGCAGCTCCTCGGCCCGCTCCCTTATCTGCGTGGCGTCCCGGCGGGCCCCGACCAGCAGCTCGTCCGCGTCCGTGCGGGCCCGCTCCACCGTCGTATTGCCCTCGACGGTCGCCTCCGCGATCAGCCGGTCGGCCTCGGTGCGGGCGGCGCCGACCATCGTGTCCGCCTGCGCCTCGGCGTCGGCGGTCGTCTTCTGCGCCGCCTCCTGCGCCTCGCGCGTCAGCTTGTCGGCCTCGGCGGCGGACTCCGTGATGAGCGTGTCGACCTGCTCGGCGGCCTCCGTGCGGCGCTTGTTCGCGTCCTTGCGGGCCTCGTCCAGGGTGCGCTCGGCCTCGTCGCGCGCGGCGGCGGTGACCCGCTCCGCCTCCTCGGCGGCCGCGGCCTTGACCCGCTCGGAGTCGGTACGGATCCGCTCCGCGTGCTGCTGCGCCGAACCGACCGTCTCGGCGGCCTCGGCCCGCAGCCGCTCCGCCTCGCCCGACGCGTCCGCGACCAGCTTCTCCGCCTGCGCGGCCGACTCGGTGCGCAGCCGCTCGGCCTCGGTGGTGGCGTCGGTGACGCGCTGCTCGGCCGCTGCGGCGGACTCCGCGCGGACCCGCTCCGCCTCGGCGTTCGTCTCCGCCGTGAGCCGCTCGGCCTCGGCGTTCGTCTCCGCCGTCAGCCGCTCGGCCTCGGTGCGGGCCTCGCCGATCAGGGTGTCGGCCTGGGTGGCGGCGTCCGACCGGATGCGGTTGGCGTCCTCGCGGGCCTCGGCGCGGGTGCGCGAGGCGTCCTGGTCGGCCGCCGAACGCAGGTCGGAGACCTCGGTGCGGACCCGCTGGGCGTGCTCGGCGGCCTCGCCGCGCAGCCGCTCGGACTCGGCGATCGCCTCCGAGACCGTGTGCTCCGCCAGGGACTTCGCGGCCTCCGTCTCGGTGGACGCCTCGGACCGCAGCCGGTTCGCGTCCTCGGCGGCCCGCTCGCGCTCCGCGTACGCGTCGGAGCGGACCCGGTCGGCCTCCTCCTGCGCCTCCTGCCGGGTGCGGTCCGCCGCGTGCTCGGCGGCCGAGCGCAGCCCCGCGATCTCCTCCTGGGCCTGCTCCTGCATCCCGGACACGGAGTCGCGCACCTGCTGCGCGGTCTGTTCCGCGGCGGAGACCAGCTCGGTGGCCCGCCGGTCCGCCTCCTCGACCAGCCGGGTGGCCTCGGTCTGCGCCTCCTCGACCCGGGCGCGGGCGACGGCCAGCAGCTCCTCGCTCCGCTCGCGGGCCCGCTCGCGCTCCTGGTCGGCCTCCTGGCGGGCGCTGCCGAGCGTCTCCTCGGCCTCGCGGCGCCGGCGGGCGGCCTCCTCGGTCGCGGCGGCCAGCGTCTCGGCGGCCTCGGCGGAGATCCGCTCGGCGGCCGTCTGGGCCTCGGCGCGCAGCCGGTCGGCGGACTCCTGCGCCTCGGTCTTCAGCCGCTCGGCCTCGGCCGCGGCCTCGGACCGCAGCCGTACGGCGATGTTCTCGGCCTCGGAACGGGTCGTCGAGGCGTCGGCGGCGGCCTCGGTGCGCAGCCGCTCGGCCTCCGTCTCGGCCTGCGTCTGGAGCGTGCGGGCGCGCTCGGCGGCCTCGGCGCGCAGCCGGTCGCCCTCGTCGCCCGCCTCCCGGCGCAGCCGCTCGGCCTCCGCCCGGGCGTCGGTGAGCGTCGTCTCCGACGCCGTGAGGCGCTCCTCGGCCTCGGTGTGCAGCCGGGTCAGCTCGCGGGCGGCCTCGTCCTGCCGGTTCCTTATGGCCTCCTCGGCCTCGTCCTTGAGGGTCTGCGCGGCGCGCTCCGCCTCGGCGCGGGTGGCCTCGGCCCGCTCGTCGGCCTCGGCGCGCAGCCGCTCGGCCTCGGCGCGGGTGCGCTCCAGGGTCTCCTCGGCCTGCTTGCGCAGGCCGGTGGCGCGCTCGATGGCCTCGGTGCGGACCCGCTCGGCCTCGGCCGTGGCCCCGGCGCGCAACTCGTCCGCGTCGGCCTTCGCCTTGGCGAGCAGCTGCTCGGCGGTCCGCGCCGCCTCCTCGATCTGCTGGACGGCCTCGCGGCGGGCCTCGGCCCGGATCCGCTCGCCCTCCTCGACGGCCTCGGCGCGCAGCTGCTCGGCCTCGCCGCGCAGCCGGCGCGCCTCCTCCTGGAGCTCGACCGTCTTGGCCCGGTACTCCTTGGTGTCGTCCTTGGCCGCGCCCTTGAGCTGCTCGGAGATGTCGTGCGCCTCGGCGCGCAGCCGGTCCGCCTCCGCCTCGGCCTCGGAGCGGATCCGCTCGGCCTCCTCGGTGGCGGCCCGCGTCGTCGACTTGGCCTCCTCGGAGGCCTTGTTCAGCACGTCCTCGGCGGTGCGGGCGGCCTTCGCCAGCTCGCCCGCGGTCTCCTCCGCGGTGACCGTACGGGCCTTCTCCGTGGCCTGCGCGATCAGCTGCTCGGCCTCGGCCTTGGCGTCGGCGACGATCTGCTCGGCCTCGGACCGGGTGGTCTCGGCCTCCTTGGTGGCCTCCTGGACGAGCCGGGCGACCTGCTCCTTCGCGGTGCGGGTGCGCTGCTCGTTGGCCGACTCGGCGCTCGCGAGCTGCTTGGCTGCGGCGTCCTTGGCCTCCGTCAGGACCTTGTCGGCCTCGGCGCGGGCCTCGCGCAGGGCGCTGTCCGCCTCGGCGATCTTCTGCTCGGCGGCCCGGCTCAGCTCGCCGGCCTGGCGGCGGGCGGCGTCCGACTCGGCGGTGGTGCTGGTGCGCAGCTGCTCGGCGTGGTCGGTGGCCTCCTGGGCCTGCGCCGACGCCGCGTTGAGCAGGCGCTCCGCGTCCTGGCGGGCGCGGGCGAGCAGCGCCTGGGCCTCGGCGCGCGCGGTCTCCGCCTCGCCGGTCAGCCGGCGGCTGGCCTCGGCGGCGACCCGCTCGGCCTCGGCGCGGGCGGCGGCCAGCGACTGGTCGGCCTCGGCGCGGGACTCGTCGAGCAGCCGGCGGGCCTGCTGCTCGGTGCGGGCGCGCAGCTGCTCGGCCCACTGCACGTTCTCGTTGACGTGGGTCTCGACCGTGCGGCGGCGCTCGGCCAGCTCCTGGTCGAGCTGCTGCCTGCGGTTGACCGCCTCGGTGTGCAGCTCGGACTGGAGCCGGGACTGCTGCTCGGCGTGCTCCTGGAGGATGCGCTGGGTCTGCGCCCGGGCCTCGCGCAGCTCGCGCTCGGCGTCGGCGCGCAGCTGCTCGGCCTGGATCTGGGCATTGCGGAGCAGCTGTTCGGCCTGATAGCCGATGTCCGCCCCGTCATAGGCAGGCCGGGACGCGAGGCTGCGGCGCGCCTCGTGCAGCTTGGCGCGCAACACCTCCACCTGGTAGCCCAGGTCCTCGGCGTGCTGGACGGCCTTCTCCCGCTCGGTCTTCAGCCGCTCCATCTCGGCTTCGAACCGCGAGAGATGGTCGGTCTCAGCCGGCCGCCGGCCGTCCTGGCTCTCGTAGCCCCGCACTGCGCGGTCCCATCCGTCCCCTGGTCGCAAGTTCTTCCTGACGAGCTCCGTCCGTCCGCCGGACGGGGCCCCCGGGGAATGGTGTCAGATCGACAAGGAGTACGCAGTCGGCGCTGGGGGCCCACACGCTCCGGCCCTGCCGCTCCGACCCTCGTCCCCCGATACCCGGACCCCGGCCCGCGACTGTCCGCCGGTGACGGCAGTCGCTCCCCAACCCTACCGGCCCGAGTATGCGGAGGTCAGTGGTCGGCCGACTCCTGGGGTGCGGAGGTGACCAGTTCGGTCAGTACGCCGTGGCAGTCCTTGGGGTGCAGGAACGTGATGCGCGACCCCATGGAACCCCGCCGGGGCTCGTCGTACAGGACGCGTACGCCCTTGTCCCTGACGGCGTCGGCGTCGGCGTCGACGTCCGCCGTACCGAAGGCGATGTGGTGCACGCCCTCGCCGTTCTTGGCCAGCCACTTGCCCACCGCGGAGTCCTCCCGGGTCGGTTCCAGGAGCTGGAGGTAGGAGGCGCCGCCGTCGCCGGTCTCATTGATCTTGAGCATGGCCTCGCGCACGCCCTGTTCCTCGTTGACCTCGGTGTGGAACACCTCGAAGCCGTACGTGGCCCGGTAGAACTCGACGGTCGCGTCGAGGTCGTGACAGGCGATCCCGATGTGGTCGATTCGCGTCAGCATGGGTCAAGTGCAGCGCGGTCCGCCGTGGTTACGCAACGTGCGCGCGATCACATTCACTGGCCGGTGACGGGCGGCGTACCGCTCAGTACATTCGAGTAAACCCTCGTTCACTCCTCATCTCCCAAGGGGCCGTGCCTCATGTCTGGAACGACCGGTACCACCTCAGTGATCGTCGCGGGCGCCCGGACGCCCATGGGCCGTCTGCTGGGGTCCCTCAAGTCCTTCTCCGGAGCCGATCTGGGCGGCTTCGCGATCAAGGCCGCCCTCGACCGTGCGGGAATCGGTGGCGACCAGGTGCAGTACGTGATCATGGGCCAGGTGCTCCAGGCCGGGGCGGGGCAGATCCCGGCGCGCCAGGCCGCCGTCAAGGCGGGCATCCCCATGGACGTCCCGGCGCTCACCATCAACAAGGTGTGCCTGTCCGGCCTCGACGCCATCGCGCTCGCCGACCAGCTGATCCGTGCGGGTGAGTTCGACGTCGTGGTCGCGGGCGGCCAGGAGTCCATGACGAACGCCCCGCACCTGCTGCCGAAGTCCCGCGAGGGCTACAAGTACGGCGCGGTCGAGATGCTCGACGCGATGGCGCACGACGGCCTGACCGACTCCTTCGAGAACATCCCCATGGGCGCCTCGACGGAGAAGCACAACACCCGGCTCGGCATCGCCCGCCCCGAGCAGGACGAGGTGGCCGCGCTCTCGCACCAGCGGGCCGCCGCGGCGCAGAAGAACGGCCTGTTCGAGGCCGAGATCGCGCCGGTGGAGATCCCGCAGCGCAAGGGCGACCCGGTGCTGTTCGGCACGGACGAGGGCATCCGCGCCGAGACCACCACGGAGTCGCTGGGCAAGCTGCGTCCGGCGTTCGCCAAGGACGGCACGATCACGGCCGGCACGTCCTCGCAGATCTCGGACGGCGCCGCCGCCGTCGTCGTCATGAGCCGCGCCAAGGCCGAGGAGCTGGGCCTGGAGTGGATCGCGGAGATCGGCGCGCACGGCAATGTGGCGGGCCCGGACAACTCGCTCCAGTCGCAGCCCTCGAACGCGATCCGGCACGCCCTGAAGAAGGAGGGCATCGGCGTCGAGGATCTTGACCTGATCGAGATCAACGAGGCGTTCGCGGCCGTCGCCGTGCAGTCCATGAAGGACCTCGGCGTGTCCTCGGAAAGGGTGAACGTCAACGGTGGTGCCATCGCCCTGGGTCACCCGATCGGGATGTCCGGCGCGCGCATCGTGCTGCACCTCGCCCTGGAACTGAAGCGGCGCGGCGGCGGGGTCGGCGCGGCCGCGCTCTGCGGCGGCGGCGGCCAGGGTGACGCGCTCGTGGTGCGGGTACCCAAGGCGTGACCGGTTCGAGGTACGGGTCTGACGGAACGGAGCTGTGATGCAGGACGTCCCCACGCTGGTCGCCCAGGCGAGAGAGGGCAGGCCGCGGGCCGTCGCCCGGCTGATCTCGCTGGTGGAGGGGGCGTCCCCGCAGCTGCGCGAGGTCATGGCCGCGCTCGCCCCGCTGACCGGGAACGCGTACGTGGTCGGGCTCACCGGATCGCCCGGGGTCGGCAAGTCGACCTCCACGTCGGCGCTGGTCGGCGCGTACCGGCGGGCCGGGAAGCGGGTCGGGGTGCTGGCCGTCGACCCGTCGTCGCCGTTCAGCGGCGGCGCGCTGCTCGGCGACCGGGTGCGGATGTCCGAGCACGCCTCCGACCCCGGGGTGTACATCCGCTCCATGGCCACCCGCGGGCACCTGGGCGGGCTCGCGTGGGCCGCGCCCCAGGCGATCCGGGTGCTGGACGCCGCCGGGTGCGACGTCGTCCTGGTCGAGACCGTGGGCGTCGGCCAGTCCGAGGTGGAGATCGCCTCGCAGGCCGATACGAGCGTGGTGCTGCTCGCGCCCGGGATGGGCGACGGGATCCAGGCGGCCAAGGCCGGGATCCTGGAGATCGGCGACGTGTACGTCGTCAACAAGGCGGACCGGGACGGCGCGGACGCCACCGCCCGCGAGCTGAACCACATGCTGGGGCTCGGGGAGTCCCGGGCGCCCGGTGACTGGCGCCCGCCCATCGTGAAGACCGTCGCGGCGCGGGGCGAGGGCATCGACGAGGTCGTCGAGGCGCTGGAGAAGCACCGGGCGTGGATGGAGGAGCACGGGGTGCTCTCCGGGCGGCGGGTGGCGCGCGCGTCCCGCGAGGTCGAGACGATCGCGGTCACCGCCCTGCGCGAGCGGATCGGGGACCTGCGCGGCGACCGCCGCCTGGACGCCCTGGCCGACCGCATCGTCTCCGGCGACCTGGACCCCTACCGGGCCGCCGACGAACTCGTCGAGGGCCTCACCCGGGGCTGACCGGGGGACGGGGGTCAGTCGTCGTCACCGTGGTCGTCGTCGCCACCCCGGTGGTCCGCGGTGACGGCCCCCGACCGCAGGTCCACGTGCCACTCGTGCTCCGTGCCGTCCGCCGACGCCGTCTCGACCTCCCAGAACGTCACCGGGCCGTCGTCGTCGGCCTCCACCGAGGTCACCGTCCCCTTCGCGGCACCGGCCCGCGCCGCGTCCGAGGCCGAGGTCGGCGCCTTCTTCAGGGCGGCGGCGGCCCGCGCCGGATCGTCGTCGTCCTCCTTCTTCTCGACGTGCGAGCCGAGCACCTCGCCCGTGCCGGGGTCGATCTCGACGTGGTGCCGCGCGGAGCCGAGCACGTCGACGTCCCAGACGAGCCGGCCGTCGTCGGAGTCGAGGTCCGCCTCGGCCGCGACCCCCGGGGTGTGCTTGAGGGCGGCGGCGATCGCCTCCCCGGCCGTGATCCTGGCGCTCCGGGCCTCGGCGGCGTTCTCCCGCGCGTCACCGGCGCCGTCGTCCCTGACGGCCACGCTCGACCGGGAGGCGGCGGTGTCCCGGCCCGAGTCGTCGGAGAGGGCGACCGCCGTGGCGGTCCCCCCGCCGATCAGCGCGACGGCGGCGATGGCGGAGATGACGGTCGTACGGCGCTTCATGGGGTCCGTCCCTTCGTGGAGTGCGTCGCGTGGAGTGCGACGGGGACCAACCTGCCCGAACGACCCTGAAGCCCCGCTGAAGGAACCTGAAGAAGCCTTCAGGAACCACCTGCGACCCTGAACCCCATGCGCCTGTTGATCGTGGAGGACGAGAAGCGGCTCGCCGTGACGCTCGCGAAGGGGCTGACCGCCGAGGGGTACGCCGTCGACGTGGTCCACGACGGCCTCGAAGGACTGCACCGCGCGAGCGGGTCGCCGTACGACCTGGTCGTCCTGGACATCATGCTGCCGGGCCTGAACGGCTACCGGGTCTGCGCCGCCCTGCGCGCCGCCGGGAACGACGTGCCGATCCTGATGCTCACGGCCAAGGACGGCGAGTACGACGAGGCCGAGGGCCTGGACACGGGCGCCGACGACTACCTCACCAAGCCGTTCTCGTACGTCGTGCTCGTCGCGCGCGTGAAGGCGCTGCTGCGGCGGCGCGGCGCCGCGGGCCGGGCCAACCCGGTGCACACCGTCGGCCCGTACGCCGTCGACACGGCCGCGCGCCGTGTCACGCACGCCGAGGACGGCGAGGTGCCGCTCACCGCGAAGGAGTTCGCGGTGCTCGAACAGCTCGTCGCGCGCGCCGGTGAGGTGGTCTCCAAGGCCGACATCCTCGACCACGTGTGGGACTTCGCCTACGACGGCGACCCGAACATCGTCGAGGTGTACGTCAGCGCCCTGCGCCGCAAGCTCGGCGCGTCCCTCATCCGGACCGTGCGCGGCGCCGGCTACCGGCTGGAGGCCCCGCGGTGAGGCGGCGCCTCCTCGGCTCCGTACGCGCGCGTGCCGCGCTCGCCGCCACCCTCGTCGTCGCCGTCGCCCTGGTCGCGGCCGGGGCCGCCGTCCTGCTCGCGCTGCGCGGCAACCTCGGCGGGCAGACCGACGCGGCCGCCGACTCCGCCGCGCGCCGCGTCGCCACGTCCCTGGTCGGCAGGGTCGCACCGGACCGGCTCGACCTCGACGACGAGGACCACCCGGTGCAGGTCGTGGACGACGACGGCCGGCTGATCGCCGCCACCGAGGACCTGGAGCGGATCGCCGGGACCGGCACCACCGCCGTCGAGCCCGTCGCCGCCCGGCGCGACGACGACGGGGACGGCGACCGGCACGGCGGTGGCGGCGGTGGCGGTGGCGGCGGTGGTGACGACGACGCCGGTGGCACGGTGTCCGGCTCGACCGACTACCACGACGGCAGCGCCACCGTGGACGGCGACGCCGCCGACTACCGGTTCGCCGAGGTGGAGGTCGACGACACCCCGTACGGCGACCTGAAGGTCTACGCGGGCGCCTCGCGGGCCGCCGAACAGAGCGCGGTGACGACGACGTCCACCGCGCTGCTGACCGGCTTCCCGCTGCTGCTCGTCGTCGTCGGCGCCGTCACGTACCTGGTGACGCGGCGCGCGCTGCGGCCCGTCGAGGGCATCCGCGCCGAGATGGCCGCCATCACCGCCTCGCAGGACCTCGGGCGCCGGGTGCCGCAACCGGACACCCACGACGAGGTGGCCCGGCTGGCCGCGACCACCAACGAGACGCTGGCCGCGCTCCAGGAGTCGGTCGAGCGGCAGCGGCGGTTCGTCGCCGACGCCTCGCACGAACTGCGCAGCCCCATCGCCTCGCTGCGCACCCAGCTGGAGGTCGGCGCCGCCCACCCGGACCTCCTCGACGTGGCCGGCGCCGTGGAGGACACGGTGCGGCTCCAGGAGCTCGCCGCGGACCTGCTGCTGCTCGCCCGGCTCGACGCGGGGGAGCGGCCGGGCGGCGGCGACGTGGACCTGGCGGCCCTGGCGCGCGAGGAGCTGTCGCAGCGCACCGGCGACCGGGTGCCCGTCACCGTGGACGCCGGGCGCCCGGCCCCGGTCACCGGCTCGCACGGGCAGCTGGCCCGGGTGCTCGGCAATCTCGTGGACAACGCGCAGCGGCACGCGGCCGGCGCCGTGGAGGTGCGGGTGGGGCTCGACGCGGGGACGGCGGTCCTCACCGTCGCCGACGACGGCGCGGGCGTGCCGCCGGGAGAGCGGGAGCGGATCTTCGAGCGGTTCGTCCGGCTCGACGACGCGCGGTCCCGGGACGGCGGCGGGGCGGGGCTCGGCCTGGCCATCGCGCGGGACGTGGCCGCGCGGCACGGCGGCACCCTGACGGTGCGCGCCGCGCCGCGCGGCGGGGCACTGTTCGAACTGCGGTTGCCCGCGGACTGAGCGCGGGTGTCCACGGGGGAGGTCGGCGGTCCTCCGCGGGCGGCCGCCTCAGCCGTTCGCGGACGTCACGGTTTGCCGCGTTGCGAACGCAGGTGTTCCGCGATGGGCGCGAGCGCCGTGCGGAGGTCGGCCAGCTCCTGCGGCGAGACGAGGTCCACGAAGTTCTGCCGCACGGACGCGACGTGGAAGGGGGCGACCTTCCGCATGGTCTCCAGGCCGAGGTCGGTGAGGACCGTGTACAGGCCGCGCCGGTCCGACTCGCAGTTCTCGCGGCGGACCAGCCCCGCGTTCTCCATCCGGGTGATCTGGTGCGAGAGCCGGCTCTTGGACTGAAGGGTCGCCGCGGCCAGGTCGCTCATCCGCATCCGGTGCTCATCCGCCTCGGAGAGGTTCACCAGGATCTCGTAGTCGTTCATCGTCAGGCCGAAGGGCTGGAGGTCTTTCTCCAACTGGTAGTTCAGCAGTCTGTTGACCTCCAGGTGGGTGCGCCAGGCGCACTGTTCCTCGTCGGTCAGCCACCGCGTGGCCGTATCGGTCTCCATGGAATCGATTCTACCTAAGAAGTTGAAAGGCGAACGAATGTGAGGATGGTGACATCGATCGCGCCGGTGACCTGGCGGTACGGAAAAGGGTCACGCGTTCGACGTCACACTCCGCAGACTACCGCTCACAGCCCGAAGCGACGCTGGAGGTCCCCGAGCTGTCCGGGAAGCCTCGGTGCCGGTGACTGACCTGCGCCGGGTCCCGGACCGCCGCCCGGTACGCCCGCCTGGTGAGGCACGTCACCCGTGGCCGTCTCCGGCATCAGCGCCTCGCTCGACTGCAACAGCACCGTGCCCGCGCCCACGAACTCGAACTGGTGCTCCTCGCCGCTGACCCCGCCGATCCCCGTCATCGCACGTAGACCGCCGATGACGCCGGTCAGATAGCCGTGGTCGTAGTGGTGGCACGGGGACGGGCAGTCCGCCCACCCGACGAGGGCCTGTGGATCTACGCGGATGGGCGGTTCCATGAAGACCACCGGACCGTTTGAAGCCGCGACGAATTTGCCGGTGCCAATGAGTGTGAGGAACCCCGGCACGATGGACTGCTTCAGCGAGAGAGTTGGCTGAAAAGCGAGCAGATTGCCCGCCCGGATGGTCAGGTTGCCGTCGTCCAGGTCGTAGGAGTTGACATCGAAGGCCCGGTCCGCGAGCAGCATCTTGCCGCTGCCCTCCGCCACCACCCAGTCGCTCGCGTGCAGCGGCGAGTGGAACGAGGTGCGCACCAGCCGGTCCAGCCGGCCGTGCCCGATGCCGTTGAACTCCATCCGCCCGTAGTAGGCGATCATCTTGCCCTTCTGGAGGAACCACTGACTGCTCTTCAGTTCCACGCAGAAGGTGTACGCGTTGACGTTGTCGTCGACCGGCAGCGTCCTGGGGTCGAAGATCACCGGACCGGTCACAGCTTCTCCTCCGACGCCTGGACGTACACCGCGCCGCTCCCGCTCAGCTCCAGCTGGAACGCCTCGCCGCTGCCGCGGCCCACCATGTCCCGCCAGCCGAGCGCCGTCGACAGCCTGTTGCGGACGTCGCCGTGATGGGCGACGTACGCCTGCGGGTCGACGTGCACCGGCCGCTGCGGGGTGATCGGCACCTCGATGACACCGCCGTGCGCCATCACCGCGACCGCGCCGTGCCCCTTGAGTGTCGTCGTGAACAGTCCCTGTCCGGTCACCTGCCCGCGCACCATCCCCATCACCCCGCCCTGCGAGCCCATGAACATGGTCCCCTGCCGCAGCGCCCCGTCGAAGGCGAGCAGCCGGTCGGCCTCCACATAGAGGGTGTCGCCGGACAGCCGGATCACCTGCACGTGGTGGCCGCCGTGCCCGAACAGCACCGTGCCGCTGCCCTCGACCGTCATCAGCGGCGTCGCCTCGTTCGCCACCCGCCGTCCGACCATCGACATCAGTCCGCCCTGCCCGCCCCGCACGTCGGGCGTGAAGGAGACGTCCCCCTTGTAGGCGAGCATCGCGCCGCGCTGGCTGTAGAGCCGCTGCCCCGGCACGACGGTCGCCTCGACCATCTTCGAGTTGATCTCGCGGAAGTCCGCCGGCATCACACATCCCCCGCGATCGTGTTGCGCTCGCTCGGCTGTACGTAGACCAGCCCGTCGCCCTCGAAGAGGATCTGGAACGCCTCGCCGCCGCCTTCCCCCAGGAAGGTGCGGAAGGTGACGCCCGACTGGAACGACTGCCGCAGGTCGCCCTGGTGCGCCACGTACGCGCCGGGGTCGACGGTCAGCGGGTGGTCGCGGCTGACCCGCAGCACCACCGCCGGGCCGTCGCTCATGATCGCCGCCTGGCCGTGGCCCTCGACGGTCGTCGTGAACAGCCCGTTGCCCTGCGAGGCGCCGCGCATCCCCGTGAAACTGGTGCCGGTGCGCAGGCCCGCGTCCGTGCACAGCAGATTGCTCGCCTCGACCCAGAGCCGGTCGCCCCGCAGCCCGACCAGGTTGATCTCCGCCGCCCGGTCCGCGAACCAGCAGGTCCCCTCGCCCTTCACCTCCATCACGGTCATCTGCTCACCCGTGATGCGGCGGGTCACCATCCCGCGTATCCCCTCGCCACCCCCGCTCAGCTTCTTGAACGCCATCCGGCCGTCGTAAGCGACCATCGACCCGTTCTTCGCCTTCACGCCGTCGCCCGTCATGTCGACGGCGAGCACCTTGCTGCCCTGGAGCCGGAACGTTGCCACGGGGTCGACGGTAGCGGGGGCGGGCAGCCCGCCGACAGGGCGGTGGGCGGACGGTGCCACAATGGGGAACGCTTGTGCGCGCTTTCACAAGATCACTGCCCGCCCCGTCGACCACTCCAGTCAAAGGTGCCCCGTGGACATCAAGACCGCCTCCGCCATCCGCCGCCTCCGTCTGGTCTCCGCGCCCGAGGCCGTCTCCTTCATCCTGCTGCTGGTCTGCTCGGTGCTGAAGCGGACGTCCGACTTCAACGCCGTGCCCGTCATGGGCATGGTGCACGGCGTGCTGTTCGTGCTGTACGTCCTCTTCTGGCTGGACGCCTGGAACCGGGCCAAGTGGGGCTTCGGCCGGGCCGCGCTCTACTTCGTCCTCTCGGTCCTGCCCACCGGCGGGTTCTTCGCCGAGCGGAAGCTGAAGCGGGAGTCGGAGAGCGCCGTGGACGCGGCGATCGCGGCCCGCGCCCGTCAGGAAGGGATCGTCAACGCATGATCATCGCTTTCTCCGTGACGCCGCTCGGGGTCGGTGAGGACGTGGGGGAGTACGTCGCCGACGCCGTGCGCGTCGTCCGTGCGTCCGGGCTGCCCCATCGCACCGACGCCATGTTCACGTCGATCGAGGGGGAGTGGGACGAGGTGATGGACGTCGTGAAGCGGGCCGTCGCCGTGGTGGAGGCGCGGGCGCCCCGGGTCTCCGTGGTCATGAAGGCCGACATCCGTCCCGGGGTCACCGACGGGCTGACCTCGAAGGTCGCCACCGTGGAGCGCCACCTCACCACCTGACCCACCCCGGCCCGCGGTCCGGTGGGGGCTGGTCGCGCAGTTCCCCGCGCCCCTGGGTGGTTCGTCGCCTGCGGGCCGGTGGCCGCGTCTCGCGCAGTTCCCCGCGCCCCTGGGTGGTTCGTCGTCTGCGGCCCGGTGGGGGCTGGTCGCGCAGTTCCCCGCGCCCCTGAGATGCGCACTGCGTGCGCCATCTCATCAGAGAGGCGCGCCCCCGTCCCGCCTCCCGGCAGAGGCGCACCGTCGTGCCCTTCAGCAGAGGCGCGCCATCGTGTCGCCTCCCGGGAGAGGCGCACCGTCGTGCCCTTCAGGAGAGGCGCGCCATCGTGTCGCCTCCCGGGAGAGGCGCACCGTCGTGCCCTTCAGGAGAGGCGCGCCGCCGTGTCGCCTCCCGGGAGAGGCGCGCCATCGTCCCGCCTCTCCGGAGAGGCGCGCGGAGCGCAGCCTCGGGGGGAGGCTGCGCGTAGCGCATGCCTCAGGGGCGCGGGGAACTGCGCGAGAAGCCCCACCGGCCCGCGGACGAACAACTACCCGGCAGCGCGGGGAACCCCGCGCCAGTGCCCGATTCACCCGCCCCCGTGAATCGACACGCCCTACCTCACTCGTACGCCCCTTCCGGTTCGACACGCCCACGAAAGTCACCTTTTGTGAGGGTATCGATACGCTCGGTCACCAGCGGCCGGGCGACGACGGGAACCTGGAGGGCGCTGTGCGGCCTGAGGGCTATGACTACGACACCTACAGCAGACTCGCCGGACCGCTCACCGAGCCGCCCGCCGAGGGCTACCGGGTGCAGTACACCTCACTCCTCTCCCGCGAGCCCCACCGAATACGCGCGGTCCTCCTGATGACGCTGGCCCCGGTGCTCACCGGGATCCTGCTCGTCTACCTGGTGTGGCCCAGCCACTGGGTGGAACGCGAGGGCGGCGCCCGCTGGCTCGTCCAGCTCGACATCGTGATGCTCGTGTCGATCGGCCTCATCGAGCTGTTCATGGTCGTCAACGTCGTCTCCATCGCCCACGCGACACTGGTGGCGCGGGACCCCGTCCCGGTCCGGCCCGAACCGGGCACCCGGGTCGCGTTCCTGACGACGTACGTCCCCGGCAAGGAACCCCTGTCGATGGTCCGCGCCACCCTGGAGGGCGCCGTCCGCATCAGCCACGACGGCCCGCTCGACGTGTGGCTGCTCGACGAGGGGGACGACCCCCGCGCCCGTGCCCTCTGCGCCGAGCTGGGCGTCCGGCACTTCACGCGCCACGGCGTCGAGGAGTGGAACCGCGCGAAGGGCGCCCACAAGACCCGTACCAAGCACGGCAACTACAACGCCTGGCTCGCCGCGCACCACGCCGACTACGACTTCTTCGCGTCCGTCGACACTGACCACGTACCGGTGCCGGAGTTCCTGGAGCGGATGCTGGGCTACTTCCGCGACCCGGACGTCGCGTTCGTCGTCGGGCCGCAGGTCTACGGCAACTACGACTCACCGGTCACCAAGGCCGCCGAGTCCCAGCAGTTCCTCTTCCACGCGCTGATCCAGCGGGCGGGCAACCGCTACCGCGCCCCCATGTTCGTCGGCACCAACAACGTCGTGCGGATCAGCGCCCTGAAGCAGATCGGCGGCTTCGCCGACTCGATCACCGAGGACATGGCGACCGGGTTCGAGATCCACCGGCACGCCAACCCGGCCACCGGCGTCAAGTGGCGCTCGGTCTACACCCCCGACGTGCTCGCCGTCGGCGAGGGGCCCGCCTCCTGGACGGACTTCTTCACCCAGCAGCTGCGCTGGTCGCGCGGGACGTACGAGACGCTGTTCAAGCAGTACTGGAAGGCGCCGTTCAGCATGCCGGCCGGCCGGCTCTTCTCGTACACGATGATGCTCGTCTACTACCCGATGACGGCCGTCAACTGGCTGCTCGGCGTGGTGAGCTGCGTGCTGTTCCTCTGGTTCGGCGCGTCCGGCACCCAGGTCTCCGCCTCCGTGTGGCTGATGCTCTACAGCGACGCAGCCGCCCTCCAGATCGGCCTCTACCTGTGGAACCGGCGGCACAACGTCTCGCCGCACGAGCCGGAGGGGTCCGGCGGACTCGCGGGCATGGGCATGTCGGCGATCTCCGCGCCGATCTACCTGAAGTCGCTGGGCGCCGCGCTGCTGCGCCGCCCGTCCCGGTTCGTCGTCACGCCGAAGGGCGGCGACGCCACGGCCGACCGGATGCTGACCTTCCGCGTCCACCTCTTCTGGGCGGGCGTGCTCGCCCTGTCGCTCGCCGCGTCCGTCGTCCTCGACCACACGCACGTGGCGATGCGGACCTGGGCGGTGCTCGCCCTGTGCATCGCCCTCGCGCCCCCGGTGGTGTGGAGCGTGGCGCAGCGCCGTGCGGCGGCCGCGGCCGCCGAGCCCGCGATGTCCGAGAAGCCGGAGCCCGCCCTCGCCGGGCCGCGCGTCTCCAGCACCAGCACAGGAGGGAACTGACCCATGGCCTTCAACGGTTACCGGCCTTCCCAGCGGACGAAGAAGACGGTCCTGGGCGCGGGCGGCATCGCCCTCCTGGTCGGCCTCAACGCGCCGGCCGCCTGGAACCTCGCCTCCGAGAAGTACGAGGCATGGAAGATCGCCCAGCCCGAATACCAGGCCAAGTACGGCTCGTGGACGGCGGTCGACATCCCCGAGCGGTTCCGCACCAACGCCATCCACGCGGCGCTGCTGCACACCGGCAAGGTGCTGATCGTGGCGGGCTCCGGCAACGAGCAGAAGAAGTTCGACGCCGGCTCGTTCGACACCGTCCTGTGGGACCCCGAGGCGAACACCTTCAAGAAGATCGCCACCCCGGAGGACTTCTTCTGCTCGGGGCACGCCGCGCTCCCCGACGGCCGGATGCTGGTGGCGGGCGGCACCGCCCGCTACGAACTCCTCGACGGCGAGGTGAAGCGGGCCGGCGGCGGGATGCGGGTCAAGAACGAGAGCCCCGACCGGCCGGTGGTCCTGAAGAAGGGGACCAGGTTCCGCTCCCCGGACGGGGTCGAGTACGTGTCCCGGTTCGACGTGACCGTGCCCAAGGCCAAGCGCTCCTACGACATCAGCTACAACGCGGCCGGTGTCATGCAGCCGTGGAAGACGAAGATCAAGGCGAGCGAGGCCCGCGTCTTCGTCGAGGCGGCGGCCGACGGCAAGCAGTACGAGACGGCCGAGCAGGCCCAGTACGAGATCGAGGGCCTCAAGGGTGAGGACGCCGACAACGCGTACGGGCTCTCCGAGAAGATCACCATGGACAAGCAGGACTTCCAGGGGATCAGGGCCGCGTACGAGTTCGACCCGGTCGCCGAGAAGTACGTGCCCGTCGACCCCATGCAGAAGGCGCGCTGGTACCCCACGCTGGTGGGCCTGGCGGACGGCAAGGTGCTCGCCGTGTCCGGGCTCGACGACGTCGGCGTCATCGACCCCGGGGACAACGAGATCTACGACCCGCGGACCAAGAAGTGGTCGATGGGCCCCAAGCGGTACTTCCCGACCTACCCGGCGCTGTTCCTGACCAAGGGCGGCAAGCTCTTCTACCCGGCGTCCAACGCCGGGTACGGGCCCGCCGAGAAGGGCCGGGCGCCGGGCCTGTGGGACGTGCGGACCAACACGTTCGAGAAGGTTCCGGGGCTCACCGACGAGGACGAGACGGAGACGTCGGCGTCCCTGCTGCTGCCCCCGGCCCAGGACCAGAAGGTGATGATCCTGGGCGGCGGTGGCGTCGGCGAGTCGGAGCGGGCCACCTCGCGCACCGCGGTCGTGGACCTCAAGGAGGACAACCCGCGGTTCAAGGAGGGGCCGCGGCTGCCGCAGGGCACCCGGTACCTGAACAGCGTGATCATGCCGGACGACTCGGTCTTCACGTCGAACGGCTCCTCCGACTACCGCGGGCGCGGCGCCAGCAACATCCTCGCGGCGCAGTTCTACGACCCCGCGCGGAACGCCTTCCGCGAGGCGGCCTCGCCCAAGGTCGGCCGCAACTACCACTCGGAGGCGCTGCTGCTGCCCGACGGGCGGGTGGTGACCTTCGGTTCCGACCCGCTCTTCGACGACCAGCAGAACACCAAGCTCGGCCACTTCGAGCAGCGCATGGAGATCTTCACCCCGCCCGCGCTGCACAAGGGCGGCGACCGGCGGCCCGTCCTCGGCGCCGGCCCGCGGACCCTGCCCGGCGACCACAAAGCGACGTACCGGACGGACGCCGCCGACCGGATCGTCAAGGCGCGCCTGATGCGGCCGTCCGCCGTGACCCACACGACGGACGTGGAGCAGCGCTCGGTCGAACTGGGCCTGACCCGGTCGAAGGGCGCGGTCACGGTGGACGTGCCGACCGACCGGGCCCTGGTCCCGCCGGGCTGGTACATGCTGTTCGTGACGGACAAGGACGGGGTGTCGTCCGAGGCCACCTGGGTCAAGGTCGGCGACGACTGAGCCGCGCGGCCCGCGCCGGCCCGCGTCAGGTGTGGGCGGCGCGGGCCAGGCCCAGCGCGTACTCCGCCCACCAGGTGCCTGCCGCGGGCCCGCCCCGGCAGGTACCGTCCGACTCCCCGGGCCGCTTGACCCACAGGTACGCGTCGGCCAGCGGGTCGCCGGTCCTGGTGGTCGGGGCGGTGCCGAGGGCGCGGCCCGGCGGGTTGCACCAGGCGTCGGCGCCGGCCGCCGGGTAGGGGCCCGCGCCGTTGCGGCTGGTGTCCACGACGAAGTGGGCGCCGCCGAGCAGCCCCGAGAGCCGCTTGCCGTAGGCCGAGCTGGCCCGTTCCGTCTGGAAGTTCGAGACGTTCAGGGCGAAGCCGTCGGCCCGCTCGACGCCCGCCCTGCGCAGCGGCTCGACGAGTTTGGCGGCGTCGGGGATCCAGGCGGGGTTGCCGGCGTCCACGTACACCTTCGTGTTCGGCTGCCGCTTCAGCCGGTCGATCGCCGAGCCGATCAGCTGGTAGCGCTCCTCCCGGTACTCCTCCGGGGTGCAGCCGTCGACGATGTGGCCCAGCGCGTCCGGTTCGAGGACGACGAGGGCCTTGGTGTCACCGATGCCGGTCGCGAACGCGTCGACCCACTGGTGGTAGAAGTCCGCGCTGTGCGCGCCGCCCGCCGAGTGCTGCCCGCAGTCGCGGTGCGGGATGTTGTACGCGACCAGGACCAGCGTCTTGTCGGCCTTCCTGGCCTGCTCCCCGGCCTCGGCGATCGCCGGGCGCGGATAGTCGCCCGGCGCCCACATGCCCTGCGGGTGCTCGGCGATGCGCCGCACCGCGGCGGCGTCGGAGGTGCGGCCCTGCCGCTGCCACCGCGCGGCCTGGGCCGCGGCGGCGGAGCCGGGGTCGACCCAGAACGGCGAGGTGTCGGCGGCGGCGGCCGACGGCGCGGTCCGCCCGGGCTGCTCGGCCTCGCGTGCGGAGCCGCCGTCGCCACCGCCGCCGGAGCAGCCGGTGGTGAGCGCGGACAGGAGAAGGGCGGCGGCCGCGGCGCGGGTGAGCGTGCGGGCCGAAGGACGGACGGACGGGACGGGCATCCTGCCCCCTGGGTCGGGACGCGGGCAATTCCGGCAATCGTTGCATAAGGGAGGCTTGTCGCCGGGTACCCGGCGCCGCCGCGGCCCGCCCTGTCGCGCGCCCGGCGGCAGCCGTCCCGGCCTGCGCCGCGCGGGCCCCGCCCCGGCCGCGGGGGCGGAACGGCCAAAGGGCGAGACGGGGCTGACCACCATATGACCGGCCGGTAAGGTCGAGGGGTGCCGAAGCCGCTCAGTCTTGCCTTCGATCCGATCGCGCGCGCCGATGAACTCTGGAAGCAGCGCTGGGGATCCGTGCCGTCCATGGCCGCGATCACCTCGATCATGCGCGCGCACCAGATCCTGCTCGCCGAGGTCGACGCCGTCGTCAAGCCGTACGGGCTCACCTTCGCGCGCTACGAGGCCCTGGTCCTGCTCACCTTCTCCAAGGAGGGCGAGCTGCCGATGTCGAAGATCGGCGAGCGGCTGATGGTCCACCCGACCTCGGTGACCAACACCGTCGACCGGCTGGTCAGGTCCGGCCTCGTCGACAAGCGGCCCAACCCGAACGACGGCCGCGGCACCCTCGCCTCCATCACCGCCAAGGGCCGCGAGGCCGTCGACGCGGCCACCCGCGACCTGATGGCGATGGACTTCGGGCTCGGGGTGTACGACGCCGACGAGTGCGGCGAGATCTTCGCGATGCTGCGCCCGCTGCGGGTGGCGGCGCACGATTTCGCCGACGAAAGCTGACGGGGGCCGACGGGGGCCGGCGAGGGCCGGGCACGCCGGGCCCGCCTGAAGATCGCGCAAAACGGGCGGTTAGGCTCGACTCATGAAGAAGAGCGTCCTGACTCGCTACCGGATCATGGCCTATGTGACCGGTGTCCTCCTGGTCGTCCTCTGCCTCGGCATGATCGCCAAGTATGTGCTGGGTATCGACGGTGCCGCGGACTTCACGCGGGTCGTCGCCATCGCCCACGGCTGGCTCTACGTGGTGTACCTGGTGGTCGCCTTCGACCTGGGCTCCAAGGCGAAGTGGCCGGTCGGCAAGCAGCTCTGGGTGCTGATCGCCGGCACCATCCCGACCGCCGCGTTCTTCGTGGAGCGCAAGATCTCCGCGGAGCTCGACGCGAAGGTCGCCGACGACGGCAGGAACCTCGCCAAGGCGTGATCCCACCGCTCGCACGAGGTGCGGGCGGTTTCGCCATCGACATTTACTAGGACGTCCTAGTAAATTTGAAGCATGGGAACCAGGGACGCTGACGCCACGGCCGCCGCCATCGAGGAGGGCCGCCGTCGCTGGCAGGCCCGGTACGACACCGCCCGCAAGCGGGACGCCGACTTCACCACGCTCTCCGGCGACCCGGTCGACCCGGTCTACGGGCCGCGGCCCGGGGACACCTACGAGGGGTTCGAGCGGATCGGCTGGCCGGGGGAGTACCCGTTCACGCGCGGCCTGTACCCCACCGGGTACCGGGGGCGCACATGGACGATCCGCCAGTTCGCCGGGTTCGGCAACGCCGAGCAGACGAACGAGCGCTACAAGATGATCCTGGCCGCGGGCGGCGGCGGCCTCTCCGTCGCCTTCGACATGCCGACGCTCATGGGCCGCGACTCCGACGACCCGCGCTCGCTCGGCGAGGTCGGGCACTGCGGCGTCGCCATCGACTCCGCCGCCGACATGGAGGTCCTGTTCCGGGACATCCCGCTCGGCGACGTCACCACCTCCATGACCATCAGCGGCCCGGCCGTCCCCGTCTTCTGCATGTACCTGGTCGCCGCCGAGCGGCAGGGCGTCGACCCGGGCGTGCTCAACGGCACGCTCCAGACGGACATCTTCAAGGAGTACATCGCCCAGAAGGAGTGGCTCTTCCCGCCCGAGCCGCACCTGCGCCTGATCGGCGACCTGATGGAGCACTGCGCGCGGTCCATCCCCGCGTACAAGCCCCTGTCGGTCTCCGGCTACCACATCCGCGAGGCGGGGGCGACGGCCGCGCAGGAGCTGGCGTACACGCTGGCGGACGGCTTCGGCTACGTCGAACTGGGCCTCAGCCGCGGCATGGACGTCGACGTCTTCGCGCCCGGCCTGTCCTTCTTCTTCGACGCGCACGTCGACTTCTTCGAGGAGATCGCCAAGTTCCGCGCGGCCCGCAGGATCTGGGCGCGCTGGCTGCGCGACGTGTACGGGGCCCAAACCGACAAGGCGCAGTGGCTGCGCTTCCACACCCAGACCGCCGGTGTCTCGCTGACCGCCCAGCAGCCCTACAACAACGTCGTCCGCACCGCCGTCGAGGCGCTCGCCGCGGTCCTCGGCGGGACGAACTCGCTGCACACCAACGCGCTGGACGAGACCCTGGCCCTGCCCTCCGAGCAGGCCGCCGAGATCGCGCTGCGCACCCAGCAGGTCCTGATGGAGGAGACCGGCGTCGCCAATGTCGCCGACCCGCTCGGCGGTTCCTGGTACGTCGAGCAGCTCACCGACCGCATCGAGGCCGACGCCGAGAAGATCTTCGAGCAGATCAAGGAGCGCGGGCTGCGGGCGCACCCCGACGGGCAGCACCCCATCGGCCCGGTCACCTCCGGCATCCTGCGCGGCATCGAGGACGGCTGGTTCACGGGCGAGATCGCCGAGTCGGCGTTCCGGTACCAGCAGTCGCTGGAGAAGGGCGACAAGCGGGTCGTCGGGGTGAACGCCCACCACGGGTCCGTCACCGGTGACCTGGAGATCCTGCGGGTCAGCCACGAGGTGGAGCGCGATCAGGTACGGGTCCTGGGGGAGCGGCGCGCCGCCCGCGACGACGCCGCCGTACGGGAGGCGCTGGGCCGGATGCTGGGCGCGGCCCGCGACGGGTCCAACATGATCGTCCCGATGCTCGACGCCGTGCGGGCCGAGGCCACGCTCGGGGAGATCTGTGACGTGCTGCGGGACGAATGGGGCGTGTACACGGAGCCGCCCGGGTTCTGATCCCCGGCGGTTGTTCCGCGCGCGGCCGGTTCGTTCGCCGCGCGCGGGCCCGGTGGCCGCGTCTCGCGCCGTTCCCCGCGCCCCTGGGCGTACGTCGTCCGCGGGCCCGGTGGGGCTTCTCGCGCCGTTCCCCGCGCCCCTGAGATGCGCACTTCGTGCGCCATCTCATGGGGGAGCTGCGCGTAGCGCATGCTTCAGGGGTGCGGGGAACTGCGCGGGAAGCGGCCACCGGGCCGCGGGCGCTAGACGGGCGGGGCCGCCGCGGTGAAGGCGAGACGGAACAGCGCCCCGCCACCGGGAGCCCGCTCGGCGGAGAGCCGCGCCCCGTGCGCCTCGGCGATCTGCCGGGCCATCGCCAGCCCCAGCCCGGACCCGGGCAGCGCCCGAGCCCCCTCGGCGCGGTAGAAGCGGTCGAAGACATGGGGGAGATCCTCGGCCGCGATCCCCGGCCCGTGATCGCGCACCGTCACCCCGCCCGCCGACACCACGACCTCCACCCGCGCCCCCGCCGGACTGAACTTCGCCGCGTTGCCGAGCAGATTCGCCACGAGCCGCGACAACCGCGCGGGCACCCCGGGCAGCGTGACCCCCGCCGCCCCCGGCGCCACCTCCAGACCGAACCGCACCCCGGGCCAGTGCGCCCGCGCCGCCTCCACCGCGTGCGCGACGAGCGGCACCAGCGCCACCTCCTCGACGAGCGCCGTCGGCTCCTCGTCACGGGCCAGCTCGATCAGATCGTTGACCAGCGAGGTCACCTCATGGATCTGGCGGCCGAGCGCCGCCGACGCCCGATCCCGCTGAGCGGGCGTCAACCGCTCCGACCGGGCGAGCAGCTCGGCGTTGGTGCGCAGCGCCGTCAACGGCGTACGCAACTCGTGGGACGCGTCGGCGACGAGCCGCCGACGGGCCGTCACCGAGTCCTCCAGCTCACCCAGCATCGTGTTGAACGACGCGGCGAGCCGCGCCAGCTCGTCCCTGCGCCGCCCCGCCGGCACGTCGATCCGGGTCCGCGCGTCGCGCGTCGCCGCGATCCGCTCCGCCGTCGCCGTCAGCCGGGCCACCGGCGCGAGCCCGCGCCGCGCGACGCCGTACCCGCCGAGCGCCGCCAGACCGACCCCGGCCACGCTGATCGCCGCGAACAGCGCGGTCGCCTGCCGCACCCCCTTCGCCGTCGTGTCCGACCGCAGCGCCACCTGGAGCGCCTTCCCCCGGCCCGCCGGGTACGGCGTCGTCAGCATCCGCACCGGATGCCCCTGGAGCGTGAGGTTCGTGTAGTACGGGGCGTGCGCGCCGGCCGCGACCGCCCGGGCGGCGTCCGCGACGGGCAGCAGGTAGGGCCGCCCGGCCGGGTCGTCCGCCGGGTCGGCCGGGACCAGCTGGGCGCAGGCCGGAGCGGCCAGATAGCGGCACTCGCCGGACAGCACCCCGGGCGGCTCGCCCCGGCTCTGCCGGGCGGCCAGGGTCGCCGACTGCGCGAGCTGGAGATCGAGCTGGTGCCCCAGCTCGTAGCGGATGACGGCATACGCGGCCGTGCACACGCCCACCGTGATCAGCGCGACCGTGACGGTCGCCAGGAGCGCGAGCCGGGTGCGCAGCGGCAGCCGGGTCACGGGGTGCCCAGCCGGTAGCCGACGCCGTGCACCGTGTGCAGGAGCCGGTCCTCCCCGGCCGTCTCCAGCTTGCGGCGCAGATACCCCACGTACACGGCGAGCGAGTTGGAGTCCGGACCGAAGTCCCGCCCCCACACCGCCTCCTGGACCACCTCGCGCGGCAGCACCTGCCCGGCGTTGCGCACCAGGACCTCCAGGAGCGCGAACTCGGTGCGGCTGAAGTCGATGGTCCGCCCGCCGCGCCGGCCGGTGCGCGTCGCCGGGTCGAGCACCAGGTCGCCGTAGGCCAGCGGGTCGTCCGGCTCCGGTCCGGGCGCGGCGCGCCGCAGCAACGCCCGTACGCGCGCCGTCAGTTCGTCCAGCGCGAACGGCTTGACCAGATAGTCGTCGGCGCCCGCGTCCAGACCGTCCACCCGCTCGCTCACCGAGTCGAGCGCCGTGAGGACCAGGACCGGGGTGCGGTCCCCCAGGGCGCGCATCCGGCGGCACACCGCGAGCCCGTCGAGCACCGGCATCCGCACGTCGAGGACGACCGCGTCCGGCTCGGAACGGGCCAGCGCGGTCAGCGCCCGCTGCCCGTCGGCCGCGGCCGTGACCCGATAGCCCTCCACGGCCAGCGCGTCCGCGACGGCCGAGCGGACCTCGGGGTCGTCGTCCACGACCAGGATCCGGGCCGGCGCGGGTGTGTTCGCTGTCGTCATGGCACAAAGGTGCCAAATCCGGCTCTTAAAACCCTCTTAGACCGCTCCGCGACGCTCTGCCGTCATGCGAACACCTCTCTCCGTCGTCATCGGCGCGGGCGGCACCGGGGGCCACATCTACCCGGGACTCGCCCTCGCCGACGCCCTGCGCCGGGCCGTCCCGGGCGCGGCGATCTCGTTCGTCGGCACGGAACGCGGCCTGGAGACCCGGCTCGTCCCGGACGCCGGGTACCGGCTGCACACCGTCGACATGATCCCCTTCGACCCGGCGCTCGGGGCCCGCCGCTACCTGCTGCCCGCCGCCCTGATGAAATCCGGCGCCCAGTGCCGGACCATCCTGCGCGCACAGGGCGCCCACATCGCGGTCGGCATGGGCGGCTACCCCAGCGCACCCGTGATCGTCGGCGCCCGGATGACGGGCCTGCCCAGCCTCATCCACGAGTCGAACGCGGTCCCCGGCCGCGCCAACCGCTTCGCCGCCCGCCTCACCCCGCACATCGCCGTCGCCTTCGACCGCAGCCGCGCCCACCTGCCGGGCGGCACCCGGGCACTGACCACCGGCATGCCGATCGCCGCGGCCCTCGCCGGACTCGACCGGGCCGCCCTGCGGGACCCCGCGCGCCGCGCGCTCGGCGTCCCCGACGGCGCCCGGCTCGTCCTCGTCAACGGCGGCAGCCTGGGCGCGGCCCGCCTGACGGACGCCGCGGTCGGCCTCGCCGCGCGCTGGCGCACCCGCGACGACGTCCACCTGCTGATCAAGACCGGACCGGCCGCCCTGGACGACACCCGCCGCCGCCTCCTCGGCACCCCCGCCGCCGCCGTCCCCTACCTCGACCGCATGGACCTCGCCTACGCCGCCGCCGACCTGGTCGTCTGCCGGGCCGGATCGGCGACGGTCGCCGAACTCGCCACCACCCGCGTCCCCGCCGTCCTCGTCCCCTACCCGCACGCGCCGGGCGACCACCAGACCCACAACGCGCGCGTCCTCTCCGACGCCGGCGCGGGCCTGCTGCTCCCCGACGGGCGGGCCACCCCCGAAGCGCTCGCGGCCCTCGTCGAACCGCTGCTCGCCGACCCCGCCCGGCTGGCCGCGATGGCGGCGGCCGCGCCCGGCGGCCCGCACGCCGGGGCGGCCGGCCTCCTGGCCGACCACGTCATCGAACTCGCGGACCAGCACAAGGAGTTGCAGCACATATGACCACGCACACCTGGACCGGACGCACCGTCCTCGTCACCGGCGCCGAGGGCTTCATCGGCTCCACGCTGGTGGACCTGCTGCTGGAGCGCGGCGCGCACGTCCGCGCCTTCGTCCACTACAAGCCGTACGCCGAGAAGGGGCACCTGGCGCACCTGCTCGACGACCCGCGCGTGGAGCTGCTCGCGGGCGACGTCCGCGACCCGGGGCGGGTGTCCGACGCCGTCGCGGGCTGCGACACCGTCTTCCATCTGGCCGCGCTGATCGGCATCCCGTACTCGTACGACTCGCCCGGCGCCTACGTCCAGACCAACGTCGTCGGGACCGAGAACATCGCCGAGGCCTGCCGCCGGCACTCCGTGCGCCGCCTCGTCCACACCTCCACCAGCGAGGTCTACGGCACCGCCCTGACCGTCCCCATCTCCGAGGACCACCCGCTCCAGCCGCAGTCCCCGTACTCCGCGTCGAAGATCGGCGCGGACATGACGGCGCTCGCGCACTGGCACGCGTTCGAGCTGCCGGTGACCGTGGTGCGGCCCTTCAACACCTACGGGCCGCGCCAGTCCGCGCGGGCCGTGATCCCCACCATCCTGGCCCAACTGCACGCCGGGGCGCGGGAGATCAGGCTCGGGTCGCTGACGCCGACCCGCGACTTCACGTACGTCACGGACACCGCGCGCGGGTTCCTCGCGGTCGCCGGGTGCGAGCGGGCGCTGGGGCAGGTGGTCAACCTCGGTACCGGGCGCGAGATCTCGATCGGGGAGCTGGCGCGGGCGCTGGTCGTCGCGGCGGGCAGTGACGCGCGCATCGTCTCGGACCCGGCCCGGCTGCGGCCTGCCGGCAGTGAGGTCCAGCGGCTCCTGTCCGACAATCGCCGGGCCCGTGAGTGGGCCGGCTGGCATCCCGAGGTCTCCCTCGCCGAGGGCCTCAAGCAGACGTCGTCCTGGATCTCCGAAAACCTCCACCACTTCGCCCCCACCCGCTACCAAACCTGACCCCCCCGGGCCCACTGACGGTTCCCCACGCCCCTGGCCACCCTTCCGAGCGCACCACCGCCGTGCCCGATCGCGCAGTTCCCCGCGCCCCTGGCTGGTTTTTCGGGGTGCGCCACGGTGGTGGCTGGCCGCGCCCCTGGGTGGTTCGTCATCTGCGGCCCGGTGGCCGCGTCTCGCGCAGTTCCCCGCGCCCCTGGGTGGTTCGTCGTCTGCGGCCCGGTGGCCGCGTCTCGCGCAGTTCCCCGCGCCCCTGAGATGCGCACTGCGTGCGCCATCTCATCAGAGAGGCGCGCCACCGCCCCGCCTCCCAGGAGAGGCGCACCGTCGTGCCCCTCAGGAGAGGCGCGCCACCGCCCCGCCTCTCCGGAGAGGCGCGCCACCGCCCCGCCTCCCAGGAGAGGCGCGCCACCGTCCCGCCTCTCCGGAGAGGCGCGCGAAGCGCAGCCTCTGGGGGAGGCTGCGCGCAGCGCATGCCTCAGGGGCGCGGGGAACTGCGCGAGAAGCGGCCACCGGCCCGCGGACGAGAACGGACCCAGGGGCGCGGCCAGCCCCACCGGCCCGCGCGTGAAGAACCCCCCAGGGGCGCGGGGAACTGCGCGACCAGCCCCCACCGGCCCGCGGACAAGAACGGACCCAGAGGCGCGGGGAACTGCGCGAGAAGCGGTCACCGGCGCGCGGGCGGGAAAAGATCCAGGGCCCCGGGAAAGGGGCGCCCGGTGCGTGGCCCGGAGCTCAGCCGGAGGCGGTGGCGGACAAACCCCCGAGCAGCAGAGCCGTGAAGCGCCGGACCCAGTCGGGATCCACCGGCTCGGCGCTGACGAGCGTCCGGTGCACCACGGCCCCGGCCGCGACGTCGAAGATGAGATCGGCGGTGGCGGCCGCCACCGCCGGATCGTCCGCGACGGGCAACTCCCCCCGCAACTCGGCCCGCGCCCGCCCCTCCAGCACCAACCGCTTCTGCCGCTCCACGATGGAGGTCCGGATCCGCTCCCGCAGCGGAGCGTCCCGCGTCGACTCGGCGACCACCGCCATCAGCGCCGTCTTCGTCTCGGGCCGGTCGAGGATCGCCGCGAACTGGAGCACCACACCCCCGATGTCGGCGGCCAGGGACCCCAGGTCGGGCAGTTCGAGTTCGTCGAAGAGAACGGCGACCGCGTCGACCACCAGCTCGTTCTTGCCTGCCCACCGCCGGTACAGCGTGGTCTTGGCGACACCGGCCCGCGTCGCCACGTCCCCCAGCGTCAGCTTGGACCACCCCAGCTCCACCAGCGCCGCCCGCGTCGCCTCCAGGATCGCCTCGTCCGCCGCGGCGGACCGGGGCCGGCCGGGTCGGCCCGTGCGAGGAGGGATGCGGCTCTGCATGAACGCGACCATACCGGCCGGTAGGCCGGTACCGGATCGACCGTTCCGGGTGAGCCAGATCACCGGAGAGTCCACCCCGCGCGCCACCCGTGGCAGTTACGCTACGACTCGTAGCGAAAGCTCATCCGCGTACGGCTGCCCGGACCCGCGTCCCGGCCGGCGCGACGAGCGACAACCACGCTCGCCGGGTGGGGACCCGGCACCGAGGAAGCACCCGGCCCGAGTCCGCGTCGAGCCTCCGGTCACGCCCCGCAATCCGGCGGGGGACGATCGGAGCCGGACCCGGCCCACAACCGTCCGCGGAAGGGGGAGACTGTACGCATGCAGCCACGGAACATGTCCATGAGCGGAGTCGTCGACCTCGCCGCGGTGAAGGCGGCCCAGGAGGCCAAGGCGAAGGCCGAGCAGGCCCGCGCCGAAGCGGCCCGGAACGGCGGGGGCGGTGCGGTGTCGCCGTCCAGCCTCGTCATCGACGTCAGTGAGGCGGACTTCGAGCGCGATGTCCTTCAGCGCTCCACAGAAGTGCCCGTCGTCATCGACTTCTGGGCCGAGTGGTGCGAGCCCTGCAAGCAGCTGAGCCCGCTCCTGGAGCGCCTCGCCACGGAGTACAACGGCCGCTTCGTGCTCGCCAAGATCGACGTCGACGCCAACCAGATGCTGATGCAGCAGTTCGGGGTCCAGGGGATCCCGGCCGTCTTCGCCGTCGTCGCCGGGCAGGCCCTGCCCCTCTTCCAGGGAGCCGCTCCCGAGTCCCAGATCCGGGGCACCCTCGACCAGCTGATCCAGGTCGGCGAGGAGCGCTTCGGACTCACCGGCATCGCGGTCGACCCCGGCGCGGAGGGCCCCGCCCCCGTCGCGGAGGTCCCGGCCGGCCCGTACGACGCGCTCCTCGAAGCCGCCGTGCAGGCCCTCGACGCCGGTGACATGGCGGGCGCCGTCCAGGCGTACAAGAACGTGCTGTCGGACGACCCCGGCAACACGGAGGCCAAGCTCGGCCTCGGCCAGGCCGAACTGCTCCAGCGCGTCCAGGACCTCGACCCGCAGAAGGTGCGCGCGGACGCCGCGCAGCACCCCGGTGACGTGCGCGCCCAGATCGCGGCCGCCGACCTCGACCTCGTCGGCGGTCATGTCGAGGATGCTTTCGGCCGTCTTGTCGACACGGTGGCCCGCTCGGCGGGCGACGACCGGGAGACGGCACGCGTCCGTCTGCTCGAACTGTTCGAGGTCGTAGGGGGCGACGACCCCCGGGTGACCGCCGGGCGAACGGCCTTGGCGCGGGTCCTCTTCTGAGCCGTCGGTGAGCCGTTCCTCAACGCCACGGCATGTGCCGCCGGGGTGAAAGTTCCGCCCCGAGGGGCACACAGCGGCCGCGCTTTACCAAAACTTGGTAATCGCGGCCGCTGTTACTTGGAGTAAGTCGAACCCTTCGTTCCATCCGATTGTGTACCGGATTCAACCGGTTTGGATGGGCGAACAGGGGCACCCTGCGTCGTCGGCCGAGTCCAGCCGGTCGTGGTTCGGTTATCCGTCCGTTACCCGTGAGTAACGAACCCCCTTGTGCCAGCGCCGGGAATGCACCACGATCGGGCACGCTCGGTCCACTCCCCACTCGTCCGACAGCCACTCGGACCGCGGGGCTCAGGGGTCCCCACCGGGCAGGTCGACGGTGAACCAGGGGAGCGCCGTCGGTCTGGGACAGGGGGGTCTCAGCCGGTTCCGGCTGAGCCTGTCCGGCAGGTTGCGCGTGATGGCTCAGGTGCGACCAGTGGTTGTCGCTCGGGGGTGATCGCCGGTGATCAGGTGCGGTGGACTCGATCCGTTCCCGATGCGGGCGCTCTCCTTCCCGAGGACGTAGCACTTCTCCCATCCCTGCCCGGCTGAGCCGCCGTAAGGGGCAGTCAGGGCCGGAGATGTACGTCCGAGAAGGAGGAACAGTCATGAAGTCCGTGACTCGTGGCGGAACCAGATGGAAGCGGTTCGCCGTAGTCATGGTGCCGAGCGTCGCGGCGACTGCCGCGATAGGCGTCGCCCTGTCCCAGGGTGCGCTCGCGGCATCGTTCAGTGTGTCGGGTCAGTCGTTCAAGGTGACGGCGGACTCTCTCGACGGCAAGGGTTTCGTCCAGTACGGAGCCATTGACGCCGGCAAGACGGGTGCCCACCCCGTCGCCGTCGTCGGCATGAAGTCCGCGACGATCAACAACCTCTGCCAGTCGGTGGTTGTCCCCGTCCCGGTCTTCGGCGACGTCTCGATGAAGCTGTCGGCCGGCTCCGACAAGAACAACCCGGTCGAGGCCAAGACCCTCTACATCGACGCCGATGACCTGAAGGCCGACGCGACCTTCAAGAACATCGACATCGGTGTGGCGGCGGGTGACGCGGCCAAGGGCCCCGGTATCCACCAGGGCGACAAGGCCGACCCGAACGCGTTCGCCCAGCAGGCCGACTCGGTGCACTTCGAGAACGTCCAGCAGCGCGCGTGGGCCACGACGGCCGGCACCTTCAAGCTCTCGGGCCTCAAGATGAGCGTCCAGAAGGGCCAGCACGAGTGCTACTAGGCCACCTGGACCCGAACGTGGGTCCGAGGGCCGGCACTTGATGCGCTGAACGGCCGGGCGCGGGGACGCACGGGATCGCTCCGGACACCCCCGCGCCCGTCACCGGACAGCGCTCATCACCACAGAACAACGCCATTCCCGAGGAGCTGTACGACATGAGCGCCGACGCGCACGCAGGATCGGGCAGCAAGCTTGATCACACGCGCCAATCGTTCCGAGGGTGGCGCGGTCAGCGCCCGTTCTGGGGTGGTCTGCTGGCCATCCTCGGCGGCATCCCGATCATGTACTTCCCGTACGCGAACCTGACCCTCGGCTCCATGACGATCCGCATGGCGACGACGGCGGGCGCGGGATCGCTCATCATCGGCGTACTGCTGGTCGTGCTCGGTCTGACGATGTGGTTCCAGCCGCACTCCCGGGTGTTCGCGGGTGTCGCGGCGATTCTTCTCGCCCTTGTCTCCCTGGTGGTCTCCAACTTCGGTGGCTTCGTCATCGGCTTCCTGCTCTCCCTGATCGGCGGTGCCCTCGGCATCTCCTGGGCGCCGGGACGGCCTGGCGAGGGGACCGGGACGACGGCCGCGGCGGGCGGTGAGCACGCGACGGAGCCCGATCTGGGAGCCCCCGTCGCGCCTCCGGCCCCGCACGCCACCTACCAGGTCTCGGGCGCAAACGACGACGGGTCAGGGACGAGCCCGGACAACGGGACGAACGGGAGGCACCGTGCCGGCTGACGAGGTGCACCACGAGGACTCCTTCGGGGAGTCCCGTGCGAGAACCGGGCCGCGGCATGCAGCACCGAGAAAGCATCTGTTCACCAGGCTGCACATGCCCGCGGGCAAGGCGATAGCCATCGCGGCCATGCCCACGGCCGTACTCATGGGCCTCGGCCTGACGCCCACGCTCGCCGCGGCCAAGGACAACCCCACCGGGATATCCGCGGACGACTACAAGGCGTGCGCGGACGCGGTGGAGGCCCAGCAGGACGCGAAGGACGGCAAGGACACCGCGCAGGACACTCCCACGCCGTCCCCGTCGGCCTCGCGGTCCGCGGACGCCGACGCGTCCACGGACGACAAGGGCTCCGACGACAAGGGTTCCAGCGACAAGGGCTCCGGCGGTTCCGGGGACGGCACGGCGCGACCGACGCCGTCGCCCTCGGCCTCCGCGTCGAAGGAGGCCTCCGGCTCCGCCGCCAAGGAGGCGGCCACGCCGTCGCCCTCCGCGTCGGAGACGAAGAACCCGCTCGACCCGCTGGGGGTCGGCGAGGCGCTCAAGGACCTCTTCACCCCGAAGGACAAGGAGTCGGCCACCCCGACCCCGAGCCCCTCCGCCTCGGCGACCAAGGCTCCCGAGGGCGCCGACGACGCGGCGAAGGACACGGCCGGCACGTCGGGCGACACGGCCGAGGGCACGCCCGACACGGCCGATAAGGCCGATAAGGCCGATAAGCCCGACAAGGCCGGCAAGGCCACCGAGAGCGACGCCGACAAGGCGACCGACAAGGCCGCCAAGGCCCTGGAGGACGCGTCATCGGCCACCCCGTCGCCGAGCTCCACCGAGCTGCCGGACGACTGCGAGGCGGCGACCGACGCGGCGGGCGCGAACGAGGACACCCCCGCCCAGCTCCCGAACTCCACCTGGAAGCTCCAGGCCAGCTCGCTCCTGCTCAAGGGCGCGGACTACCAGGGCCTGGTCGACGTCCGGATGGCCGACGGCAGCACCAAGCGCGTCATGAAGTACGTCATCTCCAACGGCACCGACATCGGCGATCTGCACCAGATCTCCTCGGGGCCGAACGGCAAGTTCTTCCACATCCGCGCGGACAAGGGCTCCACGTCCACCATCCGCGACGGCAAGACGGTCATGTACACGGAGGAGCTGTCGGGCAATCTGCTCGGCCTCATCCCCATGACGTTCAACGCCGACAACCCGCCGCCGATCAACCTGCCGATCCTGTACTTCACCAATGTGAAGGTCACGCAGGCCGCGCAGTTCGGCGGCACGCTGCACGTCCCCGGGCTGCACACCACGGTCGAGGACAGCTGACCGCACCCGGGCCGCGAACCCCTCCGGGAGCCGCACAGACGCCGAGGGCGCCCCCTGTTCCGTACAGGGAGCGCCCTCGGCGCATTGCGGTGCGGGACCGGCTAGTTGGCGCCACCCAGCTGGTGCACCCGGACCATGTTCGTGGTGCCGGGCACGCCGGGGGGCGAACCGGCGGTGATGACCACGGTGTCGCCGTCGTTGAAGCGGGAGAGCTTGCGCAGCTCGGCGTCGACCAGGTCGACCATCGCGTCGGTGGAGTCCACGTGCGGGACGACGTAGGTCTCCACGCCCCAGGTCAGCGCGAGCTGGTTGCGGGTCGCCTCGTCCGTGGTGAAGGCGAGGATCGGCTGGCAGGCGCGGTAGCGGGACAGGCGGCGCGCGGTGTCGCCGGACTGGGTGAAGGCGACCAGCGCCTCGCCGTCCAGGAAGTCCGCGATCTCGCACGCGGCGCGGGCGACCGAACCGCCCTGGGTGCGCGGCTTCTTGCCCGGGACGAGCGGCTGGAGCCCCTTGGAGAGCAGCTCCTCCTCGGCCGCCTGGACGATCTTCGACATCGTCTTGACGGTCTCGATCGGGTAGGCGCCCACGCTCGACTCGGCGGACAGCATGACCGCGTCGGCGCCGTCCAGGATCGCGTTCGCGACGTCGGAGGCCTCGGCGCGCGTCGGACGCGAGTTGGTGATCATCGACTCCATCATCTGGGTCGCGACGATCACCGGCTTGGCGTTGCGGCGGCACATCTCCACGAGGCGCTTCTGCACCATCGGGACCTTCTCCAGCGGGTACTCGACGGCCAGGTCGCCACGGGCGACCATGACGGCGTCGAACGCCGCGACGACGCCCTCCATGTTGGCGACGGCCTGCGGCTTCTCCACCTTGGCGATGACGGGGACCCGGCGGCCCTCCTCGTCCATCACCTTGTGGACGTCCTTGACGTCGCTGGCGTCGCGCACGAAGGACAGGGCGACCATGTCGCAGCCCATCTTCAGGGCGAACCGCAGGTCCTCGACGTCCTTCTCGGACAGCGCCGGCACGTTGACGGCCGCGCCGGGCAGGTTGATGCCCTTGTGGTCGGAGACGACACCGCCCTCGATGACGATGGTCCGGACCCGCGGGCCCTCGACGTCCATCACCTTGAGCTCGACGTTGCCGTCGTTGATCAGGACCTGGTCACCGCGCGAGACGTCGCCCGGCAGCCCCTTGTACGTCGTGCCGCAGATCGACTTGTCGCCCGGGACGTCCTCGGTGGTGATGGTGAACTCGTCACCGCGCACCAGCTCGACGGGTCCCTCGGCGAAGGTCTCCAGTCGGATCTTGGGGCCCTGGAGGTCGGCGAGCACACCCACCGCGCGGCCGGTCTTCGCGGCGGCGGCGCGCACCCGGTCGTAGCGACCCTGGTGTTCGGCGTGCGTGCCGTGGCTGAAGTTGAAGCGGGCCACGCTCATGCCGGCCTCGATCAGCGAGACGAGCTGCTCTTCGGAGTCGACGGCGGGGCCCAGCGTGCAGACGATTTTGGAACGGCGCATGGGGGCGATCCTATCGGTTTGTTTCGCTACGGAATATTCCGTCTGGCGGAATCTACAAATGGGCGGAGTGGCGCTCAGGCGTTGCGGTCACCGGCGTCCCCGACGAGCGCGTAGGTCTGCTGCGCGATCTCCAGCTCCTCGTCCGTCGGCACCACGGCGACAGCGACCCGGGCGTACTCCGGCGAGATGATCCGCGCCTCGTCGGAACGTACGGAATTCAGCTCGCCGTCGACCGCGAGGCCCAGCTCCTCCAGGCCCGCCACGGCGGCCTCGCGCACCGGCGCCGCGTTCTCCCCGACCCCGGCCGTGAAGGCGATCGCGTCCACCCGGCCGAGCACCGCGTAGTACGCGCCGATGTACTTCTTCAGACGGTGGATGTAGATGTCGAAGGCGAGCCGCGCGGCCTCGTCGCCCTCGTCGATCCTGCGGCGGATCTCCCGCATGTCGTTGTCGCCGCACAGCCCGATCAGGCCCGACCGCTGGTTCAGCAGGATGTCGATCTCGTCCGGCGACATCCTGCCCACCCGCATCAGATGGAAGATGACCGCCGGGTCGACGTCTCCCGAACGGGTCCCCATCACCAGGCCCTCCAGCGGCGTGAGCCCCATGGAGGTGTCCACGCACTCCCCGCCGCGCACGGCCGACGCCGAGGCGCCGTTGCCCAGGTGCAGCACGATCAGGTTGACCTCGGCGGGGTCCTTGCCGAGCAGCTCGGCCGTCCTGCGGGAGACGTACGCGTGCGACGTGCCGTGGAAGCCGTAGCGGCGCACCCGGTGCGCGTCGGCGGTCTCCCTGTCGATCGCGTAGCGCGCCGCCGACTCCGGCATCGTCGTGTGGAACGCCGTGTCGAAGACGGCCACCTGCGGCAGGTCGGGGCGCAGCCCGGCGGCCGTCCGGATCCCGGTCAGGTTCGCCGGATTGTGCAGCGGCGCGACCGGGATCAGCCGCTCGATCTCGGCGAGCACCGCGTCGTCGACGACCGTCGGCTCGGTGAACTTCAGGCCGCCGTGCACCACCCGGTGCCCGATCGCGGCCAGCTCGGGGGAGTCCAGGCCGAGGCCGTCCGCCGCCAGCTCCTCGGCCACCGCGTTCAGCGCCTCGGCGTGGTCGGCGATCCGCCGGTCGCGCTCGCGGGCCTCGCCGCCGGTGGCCAGCGGCGTGTGCTTCAGACGGGACGTCTCCTCACCGATCCGCTCGACCAGGCCGACCGCGAGCCGCCGCCGGTCCGCCATGTCGAGGAGCTGGTACTTGACCGACGAGGAGCCGGAGTTCAGGACGAGGACGCGGGTCGCACTCACTGGGCGGAAGCCCTTTCGGTGGGGGTCTGGGCCTGGATCGCCGTGATGACGACCGTGTTGACGATGTCCTGCACGAGCGCGCCGCGGGACAGGTCGTTGACCGGCTTGCGCAGCCCCTGGAGGACCGGGCCGACGGCGATCGCGCCGGCCGAGCGCTGCACGGCCTTGTAGGTGTTGTTGCCGGTGTTGAGGTCGGGGAAGATCAGCACGCTCGCCTGCCCGGCCACCTCGGACCCGGGCAGCTTGGTCGCCGCGACCGACGGCTCGACGGCCGCGTCGTACTGGATCGGCCCCTCGATCCGCAGCTCGGGGTGCTGCTCCTTGACGAGCCCGGTGGCCTCGCGGACCTTGTCCACGTCGGCGCCGGAGCCCGAGGTGCCGGTCGAGTAGGACAGCATCGCGATCCGCGGGTCGACACCGAACTGGGCGGCCGTCGCGGCGGACTGGGCGGCGATGTCGGCGAGCTGGCGCGCGTTCGGGTCCGGGTTCACCGCGCAGTCGCCGTAGACGAGGACCTTGTCGGCCAGGCACATGAAGAAGACGGACGACACGATCGCGGCGTCCGGCTTGGTCTTGATGATCTCGAACGCCGGGCGGATGGTGGCCGCCGTGGAGTGCACCGAGCCCGACACCATCCCGTCGGCCAGCCCCTCCTGCACCATCAGCGTGCCGAAGTAGTTCACGTCCGCGACGACGTCGTGCGCCAGCTCGACGGTGACGCCCTTGTGGGCCCGCAGCTGCGCGTACTCCTGGGCGAAACGGTCCCGCAGTTCCGAGGTGACCGGGTCGATCAGCTCGCTGTCGGCGAGGTCCACCCCGAGGTCGGCGGCGCGCTTGCGGATCTGCTCGACCGGGCCGAGCAGCGTCAGGTCGCACACGCCGCGGCGCAGCAGCACGTCCGCCGCGCGCAGCACGCGCTCCTCGGTGCCCTCGGGCAGCACGACGCGCCGCTTGTCCGAGCGGGCCTGCTCCAGCAGCTTGTGCTCGAACATCATCGGCGTCAGCCGGTCCGAGGAGGGGGCCTGGATGGTGCGCAGCAGCGCGGCCGTGTCGGCGTGGCGTTCGAACAGGCCGAGCGCGGTCTCCGCCTTGCGCGGCGTCGCCGCGTTCATCTTCCCCTCCAGCGCGAAGAGTTCCGCCGCGGTGGGGAAGGAGCCGCCGGTCACGGCGACCACGGGGGTGCCGGGCGCCAGCCGGTCGGCCAGCTTGAGGATCTCCGGGCCCGGCCGCTCGTCCAGGGTCAGCAGCACCCCGGCGATCGGCGGGGTGCCCGCGCTGTGCGCGGCCAGCGCGCCGACCACCAGGTCCGCCCGGTCCCCGGGGGTGACGACCATGCAGCCCGGCGTCAGCGCGTTGAGGAAGTTCGGCAGCATCGCGCCGCCGAACACGAAGTCCAGGGCGTCCCTGGCCAGGCCCGAGTAGTCGCCGAGCAGCACCGTGCCGCCCAGCGCGTGGGTGATCTGGGCGACGGTCGGCGCGGAGAGCGCGGCCTCGTCGGGCAGCACGTAGCAGGGCACCGGCAGCCGGTTGCCCAGCCGCTCGTCGATCTCGTCGCGGTCCTCGGGGCGCACCCGGTTGACCACCATCGCGAGGACGTCGCAGCCCAGCCCGTCGTAGGCGCGGAACGCGTTGCGGACCTCGGCGCGCACCGACTCGGCGGTCTGCTTCCTGCCGCCGACCACCGGGATCACCGACGCGCCGAACTCGTTCGCCAGTCGCGCGTTGAGGGCCAGCTCATCGGGGAGCTGGGTGTCGGCGAAGTCGGTGCCGAGCACCAGCACGACGTCGTACTCCCGGGTCACCGCGTGGAACCGGTCGACCAGCAGCGACACCAGCTCGTCCGTGCCCTGCTCGGCCTGGATCGTGGACGCCTCGCCGTACTCCATCCCGTACACGGTCGCCGGGTCCTGGGAGAGCCGGTAGCGCGCCCGCAGCAGATCGAAGAGCCGGTCGGGACCGTCGTGGACGAGCGGACGGAAGACACCCACCCGGTCGACCTGCCGGGTCAGCAGCTCCATGACTCCCAGCTCCACGACCTGCCGGCCGTCTCCCCGGTCGATCCCGGTCACGTACACGCTGCGCGTCACGTGGGCACTCCGTTTCCTCCATAGGGCCCCTGAGCAGGACCGGAGGGTCCACGCCGGGAGCCAAACATGGCCGTATCGATAGCTCTGCCCTCTTGACAATACCTCCGGGGATGGCTAGGTCGCCCGCCGGACAAAGGGCCCGAACACCAGGGTCTCAGTGCCCGTCCCGACCGTGCCGAACCGCCTCTCCCACGGTCGCGCGAACGCGTGGTCGCGCCGGGCGTGGAAGAATCGCCATGGCTCAGACGAACCAGAAGCGAGCAGGAGACACAGCACGATGCGCATCGGAGTTCTCACCGCAGGCGGCGACTGTCCTGGTCTCAACGCAGTGATCCGGTCGGTCGTGCACCGCGCCGTCACGCACTACGGGGACGAGGTCATCGGCTTCGAGGACGGCTACGCCGGCCTGCTCGACGGCCGCTTCCGCCCGCTGGATCTGAACGCGGTCAGCGGCATCCTGGCCCGCGGCGGCACCATCCTCGGCTCCTCCCGGCTGGAGCGCGACCGCTTCCGCGCGGCGTGCGACAACGCCAAGGAGCTGATGGACAAGAGCAGCCTCGACGCGCTCATCCCCATCGGCGGCGAGGGCACCCTGACCGCCGCCCGCATGCTGTCCGACGCGGGCGTCCCGGTCATCGGCGTCCCGAAGACGATCGACAACGACATCTCGTCCACCGACCGCACCTTCGGCTTCGACACGGCCGTCGGTGTCGCCACGGAGGCGATGGACCGCCTCAAGACCACCGCCGAGTCCCACCAGCGGGTCATGGTCGTCGAGGTCATGGGCCGGCACGCGGGCTGGATCGCGCTGGAGTCCGGCATGGCCGGCGGCGCCCACGGCATCTGCCTGCCCGAGCGCCCCTTCGACCCGGCCGACCTGGTCAAGATGGTCGAGGAGCGGTTCTCGCGCGGCAAGAAGTTCGCCGTCATCTGCGTCGCCGAGGGCGCGCACCCCACCGACGGCACCATGGACTACGGCAAGGGCGCCATCGACCAGTTCGGCCACGAGCGCTTCCAGGGCATCGGCACCGCGCTCGCCTACGAACTGGAGTCGCGCCTCGGCAAGGAGGCCCGCCCCGTGATCCTCGGCCACGTGCAGCGCGGCGGCACCCCGACCGCGTACGACCGCGTCCTCGCCACCCGCTTCGGCTGGCACGCCGTGGAGGCCGCGCACCGCGCCGACTACGGCAGGATGACCGCGCTGCGGGGCACCGACATCACCATGGTGCCGCTCGCCGAGGCCGTCACCGAGCTGAAGACGGTGCCGAAGAACCGGATGGACGAGGCCGAGTCGGTCTTCTAGACCACCGGGGCCGTCCGCCCGAGCCCTCCCGCTCACGGGAAGCGGATCCTGGACCAGAACTCGTCCAGGATCCGCTCCATGAAGTCCCGCCCGGCGTTCCCCGACCCGGACGCGGTGCCGCCCCAGGTCAGCGTCGCCGACATCACCGCCTGGTACTCCAGGTGCATCTCGTGCAGCACGTCCTCCAGCTCCCGCCGGGGTACGGGGATCAGCCGGCTCAGCGGCTTGGTGTACGCCTGCCAGCGCGTCGTCGCCGCCCGGCGCAACAGCTCCGCCAGCTGCCCGTCCCGCCCGGTGACGGTCGCGAAGGCGCGCGGAGCCAGCCGCAGCACCTCCGCCAGGGCCGACGACTGCCGCTCGGTGCCCCGCCAGTCGCCGGTCTCCTCCATCCGCAGATACGACTGGATCTCCAGCCCCACGAAGCGGGCGATGTCCTCCGGCGCAAGGCCGAGCGCGAGCCGGTGCTCCCGCAGCGTGCGGGGCGCGCCGATGAGTTCACCCGGCGAACACCACAACGCCCCGGCCAGCGCGGTCAGTTCACCGGCGGTCGGCGTCGTGTCACCGTGCTCCCAGGCGATGACGAGCTCAGGGGTGATGTACGCCAGCCCGTAGGAGGCGCGCATCCCGTACGCGACATGGCCCGGGGCCATCCCCAGCGCCTCACGGAGGCGGCGGGCGGCGGGGGCGTTGAACGGCGGGGTCGGCTGGTTCGCCGGAGCCTTGTGCTGCACGGCCACAAAGTAGGGGCCCGAGACGCGCTTGGCTACGGTGCGTTCGCACTCCGTGACATGTCGTAGGAACGTACAGTCCCCTCGGACGGCACACGGCACGCCACACCCTGGGCGATTTCCCGGGTGGCTGATCGCACAGTGCCCCGCACCCCTGGGTGGTCTTTCGGGCGCGCCACGGTGGTGGCTGGCCGCGCCCCTGGGTGGTTCGTCGTCTGCGGCCCGGTGGCCGCGTCTCGCGCAGTTCCCCGCGCCCCTGAGATGCGCACTGCGTGCGCCATCTCATCAGAGAGGCGCACCACCGTCCCGAGCCGCAGGAGAGGCGCGCCACCGTCGCACCTGGAGTGGCGCGCTACCGTCCCGCTTCCCAGGAGGGGCGCGCCACCGTTCTGTCTCTCAGAAGTGGCGCCCGACCGGCCTGCCTCCCGGTAGTGGCGCGCCACCGTCCCGCCTCTCCGGAGGTGAGCCCCCGTCCCGCTTCCCCGGGAGGCGCGCCCCCGTCCCGCCTCTCAGTGAAGGCGCGCGGAGCGCAGCCTCAAGGGGAGGCTGCGCGGCAGCGCATGCCTCAGGGGCGCGGGGAACTGCGCGGCCAGCCACGACGGTGGCGCGCGTGACAGACGGCCCAGGGGCGCGGGGAACTGCGCGAGAAGCGGCCACCGGCCCGCGGACGACCGACGACCTAGGGGCGCGGGGAACTGCGCGACCAGCCCCCGCCGGGCCGCAGATGACGAACTGCCCGAGATGCGGTCGCCAGGGCGGACTCGGTGACGCGGCGCGCGACGCGAAGAGACACAGCGGCCCGGCCCACCGCTACTTCCAGGAGTACACCAGCTCGGGCCGCCCCACCTGCCCGTACTGCGGACTGCGCCCAGCCCGCCCCGAATCCACCAGATGCTCCAGATACCGCCGCGCAGTGATCCGCGAAATCCCCACGACCTCGGCCGCCACCGCCGCGGTCACCCCCGCAGGCGCGGCCTCCCGCAACGTCCGGGTCACCCGCTCCAGCGTCGGCCCGCTCAACCCCTTGGGCAGCGCGGCAGGCGCGGGCGACCGCAGATTGGCCAGCGCCCGGTCCACCTCGTCCTGCCCGGCCGCCTCCCCACTACTGGTCCGGTACTCCGCATACCGCACCAGCCGATCCCGCAACGTAGCGAAGGTGAACGGCTTCAGCACGTACTGCACCACCCCCAACGACACCCCCTCCCGCACCACCGCCAGATCCCGCGCCGACGTCACCGCGATCACATCCGCCCGATGCCCGGCGGCCCGCAACGAACGCGCGAGCGCCAGCCCGTGCCCGTCGGGCAGGTGCAGGTCCAGCAGGATCAGATCGACGGCGACCCGGTCCAGCGCCCGCCGCGCCTCGGCGGCGGTGTGCGCCTTCGCCACGGTCGTGAACCCCGGCACCCGGTCGACGTAGAGGGTGTGGGCGTCGGCCGCCACCGGATCGTCCTCGACGACCAGGACCCGCACCCGCCCCGACCCGGACCCGGCACCGTCGTCACTCATGAGCTGCTGCCTCTCTCCTCGGAAGCCGTCATCCCCGTACCCCCGGCCCCGGCCCCGCGCGCCCCCGGCACCCCGTCGCCCCCCGCACCGCCGGCGAACGGCATCCGCACGGTGAACGCGGCACCCCCACCCGCATCCCGGTCCAGCGCGAGCGTCCCGTGCCCGCGTGCCACAGCCTGCCGTACGAGGGCCAGCCCGAGCCCCCGCCCCCCGGGCCCGGCCGGCTTCGTCGACCAGCCGCGCTCGAACACCGCGTCGGCATGCTCCGGATCGACCCCCGGCCCGGAGTCCGCCACCCGCAGCAGCAGCCCGCCCGCCTCCGTACGCGCCGTCACCGTGACCCGGGCCCGCGGCGAACCCTGCGCCGCGTCCACGGCGTTGTCGATGAGATTGCCGAGCACGGTGACGAGGTCCCGCCCGGACAGCACCCGCGCCAGCGCCCCGGCCGCCCCCTCCTCGACCTCCACGACCCGGGTGTCACCGGAGACGACCAGCTCGACACCGCGCTCGTTGGCCTGCGCGGCCTTGCCGAGCAGCAGCGCGGCGAGCACCGGCTCGCTCACCGCGCCCACCACCTGGTCGGTCAGCGCCTGCGCCAGCTCCAGCTCGGCCGTCGCGAACTCCACCGCCTCGTCCGCGCGCCCCAGCTCGATCAGCGACACCACGGTGTGCAGCCGGTTCGCCGCCTCGTGCGCCTGCGACCGCAACGCCTGCGTGAACCCCCGCTCGGAGTCCAGCTCACCCATCACCGCCTGGAGTTCGGTGTGATCGCGCAGGGTCACGACGGTGCCGCGCCGCTCCTCGCTGGTGACCGGGGAGGTGTTGACGACCACCACCCGGTCGGCGGTCAGGTGCAGCTCGTCGACCCGCGGCTCGGTGGCCAGCAGCGCCCCGGTCAGCGGCGCGGGCAGCCCCAGCTCGGCGACGGACCGCCCGACGACCTCGTCCCCGTCGCCCACCCCGAGCAGCACCCGCGCCCCGTCGTTCATCAGTGCGACCCGCCGCTGCCCGTCGAGCATCAGCAGTCCCTCGCGCACGGCGTGCAGGGCGGCCTGGTGATAGGCGTGCATCCGGCTCAGCTCCCCGGCGTTCATGCCGTGCGTGTGCCGCCGCAGCCGCGCGTTGACGACGTACGTCCCGATGCCGCCGACCACCAGCGCGGCCCCCGCGACCCCGGCCACCGCCAGCACCTGCCCGCGCGCCTGCGCGGTGATCTCGTCGATCGTTATGCCGGCGCTGACCAGGGCGACGACCCGGTGCTGACGGTCGTACACCGGCGTCACCACCCGCACGGACGGCCCGAGCGTCCCGGTGTACGTCTCCGAGAACGTCCGGCCCTTCAGCGCCGGCCCGATGTGCCCGAGGAACCGCTGCCCGATGTAACGGGCCGTGGGGTGAGTCCACCGGATCCCGTGCGTGTCCATGATCGTCACGAAGTCGACGCCGGTGTGCCGCTGCACGGCGAGCGCGTACGGCTGGAGCCGCACCGTCGGATCCGCGTCCCCGGTGACCGCGTCCCGCACCGAACCGGCGTCGGCGACCGCCGTCGCCGCGGCCGTCGCCTGCCGCCTGGCCGACGTCTCCGCCTGCTTGCGGTCACTGAGGTACGTGAACAGCGCGCACCCCGCGACCACGGCGGCGACCAGCACGACCTGCATGGCGAAGAGCTGTCCGGCCAGGCTGCGGGGGCGGGGAAGACGCAGGGAGCGCATGCGGGTCAGTCTGCCCGGCGCTTCGAGCGGGAACTAAATGAACGGAAGGGTGACGGTGCTCACGGCCTGGGAGATAGTCACCGGGATCCGCAGCCGCAGGACGTGAGCCGCACGCACTGCCGCGTCCGGGACAAGCCCCAGTACGCCGACACCGTCGTCAGCAGCCAGGAGGGAACCGTGGCCGAGAACGGGACCGCGACCACCGACCAAGCCCCGCAGCCCGCCGAGCCCACCGCGAAGCGGGACCGCACGCACTACCTGTACATCGCCGTCATCGTGGCGGTCCTCCTCGGCGTCGCCGTCGGCTTCATCTGGCCCGACTTCGCCACGGAGCTCAAGCCCGTCGGCACGGGCTTCGTGAACCTGATCAAGATGATGATCTCGCCCATCATCTTCTGCACGATCGTGCTGGGCGTCGGCTCGGTCCGCAAGGCCGCCAAGATCGGCAAGGTCGGCGGTCTCGCCCTCGGCTACTTCATCGTCATGTCGATGGTGGCGCTCGCCATCGGCCTGATCGTCGGCAACATCCTCGACCCCGGCAGCGGCATGCACCTGACCGACGCCACGAAGGACGTCGGCCAGGCGGCGGCCAAGGACGCGAGCGAGGGCCCGGTCGACTTCGTCCTGGGCATCATCCCGACGACCCTCGTGTCCGCCTTCACCGAGGGCGAGGTCCTCCAGACGCTCCTGGTCGCCCTCCTCGTAGGGTTCGCCCTCCAGGCGATGGGCCGCGCCGGCGAGCCGGTGCTGCGCGGCATCGAGCACATCCAGAAGCTCGTCTTCCGCGTCCTCGGCATGATCATGTGGGCCGCCCCCGTCGGCGCGTTCGGCGCCATGGCCGCCGTCATCGGCGAGACGGGCGTCGACGCCCTCAAGGCCCTGGCCACCATCATGATCGGCTTCTACGTCACCTGCGCGCTGTTCGTCGGCATCGTGCTGGCCGCGATCCTGCGGATGGCGACGGGCTTCAACATCTTCGCCCTGCTGAAGTACCTGGGCCGCGAGTTCCTGCTCATCCTCTCGACCTCCTCCTCGGAGTCGGCGCTGCCGCGCCTGATCGCGAAGATGGAGCACCTCGGCGTCTCCCGCCCGGTCGTCGGCATCACCGTGCCGACCGGCTACTCCTTCAACCTCGACGGCACCATGATCTACCTGACCATGGCGTCCCTCTTCATCGCCGACGCCATGGACCAGCCGATGAGCATCGGCCAGCAGATCGGCCTGCTCCTCTTCATGATGATCGCGTCGAAGGGCGCGGCCGGTGTCTCCGGTTCCGGCATCGCGGTCCTGGCGAGCGGCCTCCAGTCGCACAAGCCGGGCCTGGTCGACGGGGTCGGCCTCATCATCGGCATCGACCGCTTCATGAGCGAGGCCCGCGCCCTGACGAACTTCGCGGGCAACGCGGTGGCCACGCTGCTGATCGGCACCTGGACCGGAGAAGTGGACCGGGACCGGGTCCGGCGGGTCCTCGCCGGCGACCTCCCCTTCGACGAGCGCACGCTCCTCGACTCGGGACCGGACGAACCCCGCGAGGACGTCCCCGCCCCGCGCGAGGGCGGCGCCAAGGAGCCCGTCGGAGCCTGAACGCCCCTCCAGGCACCGCTCTGACCTGCGGCGGGGCCCGTGCGCGCCAGCGCACGGGCCCCGCTTTTGTCCTACCGGCCTCGGTGGCGTAGAGTCTCGCGAGTTGTCCGGGCCAGCACGGCCGCGGACAGCACCTCCGCCGCTGACGCGGCACCCCACCACCAGCACGATCTCCCTCGGGATTGATTTCGGCACGCCCGAATTCACATTCCACCTCGATTAGTCATCGAAGAGGGAATCCGCTAAAGTCTGGGACGTCGGAACGGCCCAACAGCCGCAAAGGCAAAGCCCGCTGACTGGGAATCAGGCCCGAAAGGATCTGATAGAGTCGGACTCGCCGGAAAGCCGAAAGGCCGGAAAGCGAAGCAGGACCCCGAGGAAATCGACCGGTTAAACGGTCTGATAGAGTCGGAAGCAAGAAAGACCGAAGGGAAGCGCCCGGAGGAAAGCCCGAGAGGGTGAGTACAAAGGAAGCGTCCGTTCCTTGAGAACTCAACAGCGTGCCAAAAATCAACGCCAGATATGTTGATACCCCGTCTCCGGCCATCAGGTCGG